>NZ_JAKWBF010000099.1 GCF_022513585.1 Gordonia gummivorans | reverse complement strand
TCGGATTCTCCTCAAACGGCGTGTCCTTCTGCCCATCCAACACATCCACCGCGGTCTGAGTGATCGCCTCCATCCGACGATGCACACCCTCACCATCACCCAACAACCGCTCCCACACACCCACCGCCGCCGTATACCGCCCCCACGCCGCCGACAACTGCCCCGCCACCGCATTCGCATGCGCCGTCGCCGCAGTCAACGTCGACAACGCCTGACCCTCCTTCGCCGCCGCCGCCGGAGCCGCCGGCGTCGCCGCAGCCGCCGCCGTCGCCGTCACCGACGCCGCATGATCCGCATGAGCCGTCGCCTCCGCCGTTCGCGCCGTCGCCAACGCATCCTCCAACGCATTGACCTGATCAGCCGCCGTCTGCACCGCCGCATGCGCACCCGGCGCCCGACCCCGCAACCCATGCATCACCGACCGCTGGAACCCGAAATCGGTACCAAACGACACAATCGCCGCACCCACCACCTGATG
>NZ_JAKWBF010000098.1 GCF_022513585.1 Gordonia gummivorans | reverse complement strand
TCGACCACGCCGTCGATGACGGTCGGTTCACGGCCTTCGGTCCACGAGAATGGGAACAGTGAGCCGTCAACCACGGTCAGCGGGAACCGGGCACCCGTCCCGATCGACCCATAGCGCACCGTCTTTCGTGGTTTCTCTCGCCGATCAGCCGGCGGTTTCCAGGCGTCGGGATAATCGTCGCTCATCGGGTTGCCTCCTGCTCGTCGATCTCCACCAACACGTTCGTCGGTGACAACCGGAACCAACGCTCACCGTGCATCGAGAACAGCCCGGACAGCTTGCCGTTCACCCGGTACTCAGCACCGGCCAGATGCGGTTCGGCGACCACGACCTCGGCCCGTTCCTCGGCGGCGATCACAGCCTCGGCGGCCTGGTCGTGCGGGGGCCAGCGATCCAAGCGGATGCGCTTGTGCGCCACCAGGAGCTCACGGACATAGACACCGGTCCCGTTGGCCTGTCCGCCTGCCCTACGCGCCACG
>NZ_JAKWBF010000097.1 GCF_022513585.1 Gordonia gummivorans | reverse complement strand
CCCGGATCGACGGAGGCCGGCGGGATCAGCCAGGGGTGGCGGTCAGCCCCGAGGACGACGTCCCACCCGTTGTGGTGCACATCGGTGTGGCAGGACGGGCACAGCAGACACCCGTTGTCCAGGACGGTTTTGCCGCCGTCGGCGTGGTGTTTGATGTGGTGTGCGTGGGCCCAGGACGCCGGCGCGCCGCATTTGATGCAGCACCCTCCGTCCCGCACGATCAACGCTCGACGCAGGTGTGGTGGGAACAGTCGTAGGTTGTCGGTCATCGCGACCGGCACCCCGTCCTTGTCGACGGTGATGGCGGTGACCACCGCGTCACAGGTCAACAACCGGGCGGTGTCCAGGGTGACGGGTCCGGTGAACGCCATCGACGCCAGATCCGGGTTGTCCGCCGGCAACGTGAGCAGCACTTGATGTTTCGGCATGCCCACCAACCCGTCATCCCCGTGGGCGGCGGCATCAAGGATGCGTTCCAAC
>NZ_JAKWBF010000096.1 GCF_022513585.1 Gordonia gummivorans | reverse complement strand
TCGGTGGTGTCGGGTCAGTTGTCGTATTGGACTGAGCGGTTGGCTGGCCTGCCGGGTCTGTTGGAGTTCCCGACGGATCGGCCTCGTCCTCTGGTGGCGTCGAATCGTGGGGCGCGGGTGACGGTGACGTTGCCGGCGCAGACGGGCATGGCGTTGCGGGCTTTGGCGTCTGAGCACCGGGCGACGGCGTTCATGGTTGTTCATGCGGCGTGGGCTGCGGTGATGGGTCGGGTGTCGAATGCGGTGGATGTGGCGATTTCGACGCCGGTGGGTGGTCGTGGGTCTGCGGTGTTGGATCCGTTGGTGGGGATGTTTGTCAACACGTTGGTGTTGCGGGCTTCGGTTGATGGTGGTCAGAGTTTTGCGGAGTTGCTTGATCAGGTGAGTGCCTCGGATGTGGAGGCGTTTGCGCATGGGGATGTGCCGTTTGAGGCGGTGGTGGATGCGGTCAAGCCGGTGCGGAGCGAGGCGTTTGCGCCGTTGGCGCAGGTGGCGTTGAACTTCGATCC
>NZ_JAKWBF010000095.1 GCF_022513585.1 Gordonia gummivorans | reverse complement strand
ACGGCGATCACTACGATTGGCACGCCCTGCAAGTGCATATCAGCGTCGCATAGGTTGTGGCGAGCGTCGTGCAGACGAATCTATTGCACAGCATCCGCGCTACATGCTCGCGTCCAGCCGCGAGTAAGGCGGTCAGGGAGTACCTGCTGTGAGAGTCACAGCATCAATGTCGATGCTGTGCCACCGCTATCGGGACTGCCGGACTGGTTGACTCCCTGACCTGTGAGGATTCGTCCTTGCTGGAAGGAAGGCGCTACGGACGTCCGACCTCACTCACTGATCGGTGCGAAACAGTCGAGTGTCTCAAAACTGGTCGGGCTGGGCAACTCTCTATCCCATTTTGTGGTCGCGCTTGCGAGCTACCTTGAGTGGTCGAATGGCCTGGTAATCTCTGGCAGCGATTCGTGACACTTTTAGCGCAGGCTGAACTGTGATAATTTGCTTGGCTGCATTTGTATCCCCTACACGCAGGATGCGCTTTTGTGCAGAAAATGCAATTGGTACTTTGGA
>NZ_JAKWBF010000094.1 GCF_022513585.1 Gordonia gummivorans | reverse complement strand
GCCACGCACCACGACCCGGCCGTCACCATCGGTGGTCACATCGAAGGTGTTGATGTCGCGGTCATCGCGGGCGGGTACCGCGGCGGGAGCATCGTCGGCGACCCGGTTGCCCAGGGTGCGGGCACGGCGGTCGATGTCGGCGGGAGTGGCGCCGGAGAAGGCTTGGGCCAGAAGATCGGTCACACAGGTTTGACGCTGCGACTCCGTGAGCGGTTCCCTCGCCCGCACACCGATATGGGACAGTCCGCGGGCGATCGCGTCGGCGTGCTCACCGGAGAGCGTGCCGTCAGCGGTGTGACCAGCCAATCGTGGTGGACCGGCCAGAGCAACACCGACACGCAGCAACCGGGTGGCGACCGCGGGCGCGCACCCCATGACGATCAACAGTTCGCGGGTGGTGCGACCCTGCTTCGTCGCGAGCCCCAACCGCTCCACGGCCCCAGCAAGGACTGCGGCGTGGTGGTCGACCAGGTTTCGTAGCCGCAGCAGCGCGGTGAGGGCCTCATGCACCTCACGGCCGGTGTCGGGTGGTGCGAACG
>NZ_JAKWBF010000093.1 GCF_022513585.1 Gordonia gummivorans | reverse complement strand
ATCAGAGACCAGTGTGAGGAACTTGTAGTGCTTGCGCCAGGAGATCTCGTCGACGCCGATGTCGACCAGACCGGTGAAGCGCTCCGGAGTGAGTTTGTCCGCGGCGATGCGCCCACACATCGCACCCACAGTGCGCCAGGTGATGCGACAGAACGTCGCTGTGGTGGTCTTGTCGCACTTGGTGGCCAGCCACACCACGAGGTCCTCGAAGTCGCGGGTGAACCCCGATCCCGGACGGGCGAAATCGACCGCCTCGGCGTGCACACCATGCTCGGGACACCGCAGCCGGCGCCGCCGCACCGTGAGCATGCAGATACGTCCGCCCAGGTCCAGATGCCGCCACGAGGAATCCGCATCGCGCGTGTCATAGCGGTGAGCAGTGGTGTACGAGCAGTACGGGCACTGGGCCAGACGACGCCGCAACCGCACCGCCACCACCACCCGGTCATCGGTGATCTCCACATCGCGCACCGTGATACTCGGCAGGCACAGCAGACGGTTCAGTAGGGTTGTAGCGCGCACGGGTCAGCTCCCAAGGTTGGTTGTGTAGGAGCTTTCAACCCTACGAGCG
>NZ_JAKWBF010000092.1 GCF_022513585.1 Gordonia gummivorans | reverse complement strand
TCGGGATCGACACTGGCCGGCGGGATCAGCCAGGGGTGGCGGTCAGCCCCGAGGACGACGTCCCACCCGTTGTGGTGCACATCGGTGTGGCAGGACGGGCAGAGTAGGCACCCGTTGTCCAGGACGGTTCTGCCGCCGTCGGCGTGGTGTTTGATGTGGTGTGCGTGGGCCCAGGACGCCGGCGCGCCGCATTTGATGCAGCACCCTCCGTCCCGCACGATCAACGCTCGACGCAGGTGTGGTGGGAACAGGCGTAGGTTGTCGGTCATCGCCACCGGCACCCCGTCCTTGTCGACGGTGATCGCGGTGACCACCGCATCACAGGTCAACAACCGGGCGGTGTCCAGGGTGACGGGTCCGGTGAACGCCATCGACGCCAGATCCGGATTGTCCGCCGGCAACGTGAGCAGCACTTGATGTTTCGGCATGCCCACCAACCTGTCATCCCCGTGGGCGGCGGCATCAAGGATGCGTTCCAACGCTTCGGAGCGGCGACGCCCGGGCGAGCGGGCATCCGGAGAGCCGTCGGGTTCGGGACGAGGTGCGGCCAGGGCGTCGATCATGGTGTGCAGTTTCTCCCCGATCACCGCATCCACATC
>NZ_JAKWBF010000091.1 GCF_022513585.1 Gordonia gummivorans | reverse complement strand
TCTGACCTGCGAAAATAGTCCTTGACTCGCATACATGTTCGAGTATTCTGGACGCATGCCCCACATCGAACACCTTTGCGACCAGCTCGCCGCGTTCGCTCCTCCGGACACTGCCCGCGAGGTGCACGAGGCCCTGTCGGCGCTGCTGCGGCTACGAAACCTGGTCGACCACCACGCCGCAGTCCTTGCTGGGGCCGTGGAGCGGTTGGGGCTCGCGACGAAGCAGGGCCGCACCACCCGCGAACTGCTGATCGTCATGGGCGCCGCGCCCGCGGTCGCCACCCGGTTGCTGCGTATCGGTGTTGCTCTGGCCGGTCCACCACGATTGGCCGGTCACACCGCTGACGGGTCTGTCTCCGGCGAGCACGCGGACGCGATCGCCCGCGGACTGTCCCATATCGGTGTGCGGGCGAGGGAACCGCTGTCGGAGTCGCTGCGTCAAACCTGTGTGACCGATCTTCTGGCCCAAGCCTTCTCCGGTGCCACTCCCGCCGACATCGACCGCCGTGCCCGCACCCTGGGTAACGGGGTCGCCGACGATGCTCCTGCCGCGGTACCCGCCCGCGATGACCGCGACATCAACACCTTCGATGTTGCCACCGATGGTGACGGTCGGGTTGTGGTGCGTGGG
>NZ_JAKWBF010000090.1 GCF_022513585.1 Gordonia gummivorans | reverse complement strand
AGCCCGACCCGTCTTCGACAACCAATCCGGCAACGAATCATCCAACTTCTCCCGGAACTGATCAGCCTCCGGACCCAGATACTCCGACGTCTGCCCTTCCAACCCCCGCAGCAGACGCTCCGCACTGAAACAATCCTCCGCGAAATCCAGATACTCCCGCCCACCCGCAGTCACCGTCTCCGGCTCACCCGACAACCACAACGACTTGTGCCCCGGCGACAAAAACGTCTCCAACTCCGGCAACCGCGCAGCAGGCATAACCTAAACCTCCCCGAAAACAGAACAGCACCGCGCAAAGACCCTCATCTTCACGCGGTGCCACACCACAACAACAACCGAATTTCGCTACCGCCGACCCACCAGATCAGCCCTGATGAATGGTCTGCCGAATCCGATTCTGCATCGCCGACACATTCTCGGTGTTCTCCCCCACCGCCTCCTGAATCTGCGACAAAATCTGGGTGATCGAATCAAACCCATTCATCACCGTGCCCTGCACACCCGAAAAATCATCATGCTCGCCACCCTGCCAAGCACCAGCCAACCGCTGAATATGATCCCGCAACTCATCCACCGCGCCCTGCAAGTTCGACGCCGCCGAACCCACCCGCTCCTCGGCAGCCTGCGCCGCGCCCGGATCATACGAGTACTCGCCACCC
>NZ_JAKWBF010000009.1 GCF_022513585.1 Gordonia gummivorans | reverse complement strand
AGGGGTGGAAGGCGTTTTGGAAGTCGGTGGGTAATTGGATTGATGAGCATGCTGATGTGTTGAAGACGATTTCGGAAGTGTTGATCACGGTGGGTTCGTTGGTGGCGTTGTTGCCGGGGTTGGGCACGTTGGTGGGTGGGATCATCGCGGGTATTGGTGTGGGTATCGGGTTGGCGTTGACGTTGACGGGGAATATGTCGTGGGGTGAGTTCGCGATGTCGGCGGCCGGTGCGATTCCGGGGGCGGGTAAGGCGGCGCAGTTGGCGAAGCTGGGCAAGTTGGGCAAGTTCGGTCGTGCGTGTGCCAATGACCCGGTGGATGTGTTTTCCGGTGATGTGGTCGATGTTGATGTGGATGTGCGCATCGATGGGGTGTTCCCGTTGGTGTTCGAGCGGCATCTGATCACGTCGTTTCGGGCGGGACGTTCGTTCGGGCCGTCGTGGGTGTCGATGCTGGATTGTTGTGTTGATGTCGACGAGGACGGGGTGAGTTTCATCGCGCCGGACGGGATGGGTGTGGTGTTCGGCCATCCGGTTGATGGTGTGGAGGTCACCTCGTCGGACACCTCGGGGTGGCGGTTGTCGTTTGTGGATGGCACGTATCGGGTGCGTGAGGTGGCGGCCGGGGTGACGTATGTGTTCTCGATGGTCGGGGACACCTCGTCGCTCCGTGTGCCCGACCCCGATCGTGGGCCGCAGCGATCCTCGCTGCACGACGACGCCGACGCCGATGGCGGTGCTGGTGCGGGTGTGAATTCGGCTGGCACGGTGGCAGATTCGACGTTGGCGGCGCGGACGGGGTTGTCGGTGGTGGTCGGGTTGAGTGCGGTGGTGCACCGGTCCGGGCACTGCCATGAGATCGTCTATGACCCGCAGACCGGTCTGCCGGCCCGGATCGTGACCTCGGGTGGTGCGGTGGTGGTGGTGCACACCGATCCGGTGACCGAACGGGTCTTGGGGTTGTCGGTGTCGGGTGAGGGCGCCGTGTCGGGTGAGGGTGCGCAGGCGCGTGATGTTGCGCGGTATGAGTATTCGTTGGCCGGGCAGCTGATCGGGGTACGCAATCGGTCTGGCCGGCCGTTGCGCTACACCTATGACGCCGCGGATCGGGTGACGTCGTGGACTGACCGTAACGGGATTGTCTACCGGTATGGCTACGACCAGCAGGGTCGGTGTGTTGTGCAGGCCGGTACGGGCGGGGTGTTTGCCAACGGCACGGTGTATCTGCCGGATACCGGTCCGGGCGCGGTGGCGGGTGGGGTGTTGTCGGTGATGGTGCAAACCGCCACCAATTTGGCGGTGGACGATTCGGTCGATGTGGATGCGCGCATGGCGCGGGTCGGTGAGTTGGCGTTGATCGAGCAGGTGGCCGCGGTGGGTGTGGCCGGTGTGGGGGTGGTGTTGCCGGATCGGGATGTCGCGGGTGGGCCGGCGCATCTTGCGGCGGGTGCGGCGGTGTTCGCCGGGGTGGATGAGCGGTTGTGGCGTGATGAGGTGCTCGGTGATGTGCGGTGTGAGATTTATCGGTGTGACCCCTCGGGTGAGGTGTGGCAGCAGATCACGGCTGCGGGTGCGATCACCACGGTCGTCCATGAGCGGCGTCGCCCGGTTCGGGTGGTCTCGGGTGAGGGTGGGGTGGCCACATTCACCCGCGATGAGGACGGCCTGGTCATCGCGGAATCCGCTGCCGACGGCACGAGTGTGGCGGTGCAGTACATGGGGTTGGGGGTCCCGACGCGGGTGATCGATGCTGCGGGTCGGGTCAGCGAGGTCGAGGTCGACGGGTGGGGCAATGTGGTGTCGGTGGTCGGCCCGGATGGGGTGGGTCACGGGTTCGAGTTCGATTACCGCGCTTCGGGTTCGGTGCTGGCGGCCACGATCGACGCCTCGGGTGCGGTGACGCGGGTGGAGTGTGATCGGGCTGGGCGGCCGGTGCGGGTGATCGATCCGGACGGGCGGGTGGTGAGCTACGGCTATGACGTGTTCGGTAACCCGACGTCGGTGATGGATGCGGAGGGCAACGAGTCCCGGCTGGTGTGGACGGTGCATGGGGAACTGGTCGAGCGTGTGCATCCGGACGGCACGCGTGAGGAAGCACTGTTTGATGCCGAGGGCAATCTGGTGGCCGCGGTCGATGATGCTGGTCACCGGCGGACCTCGCGGTTCGGTCCGATGGACACCGCGGTGGAGATGGTCGATGCCACCGGTGGCCGGCTGCAGCTGCGTTATGACACGCAGTTGCAGGTTCGTGAGGTCATCAACCCGGACGGTTTGGTGTGGCGGTTCGACTACGACCGGGCCGGGCGGCTGGTCGGGGAGACCGATTACAACGACGCGCACACCCGCTACGAGGTGGATGTGGCCGGGCGGGCGGTCGCCCGGATCGATGCGTTGGGTCGACGGACTGACACCACCTTTGATGCGGCGGGCCGGGTGGTGGCGTCGGTGTCGGATACCGACGGGCGCACCGAGTTTCGGTTCAACGAGGCCGGTGAACTGGTGGAGGCGGCCAACGCGGACGCGGTCGTCACCTACCATCGTGACCCCGATACAGGGGTGGTGGTCGGTGAAACCATCAACGGCATCACCACCGGCTGGAACGCCGATCCGCGATCGCGGTCGGCGACCCGCACCATCGACACCACCACCATTGCGGGTGTTGGTGGTCGGTGGGTGACCGATTTCGGGTGGGATCAGGCCGGTCTGCTCACCACCGTGGACACCCGCACCGACACCGACGCAACGACTTCCGCGCACCACTCCGCGCACCCGGTTGGGGGTGGGGTGCGTGCGGTGGATGGGTTGCGGTTTGGTTATGACCGCTCGGGTCGGGAGGTGTCGCGGGCGATCGGTGCGCGGGCGGTCATCCGGCAGCGTTTCGATGTGCGGGACCGGCTGATCGAACAAGTCGTCGCCACGACCACACCAGCCACCACCGCACCGGCCACCACCGCTCCGGCTTCTACGACACGGGCAGGTGCGACGACCTCGTCGGGGTCGTCGGCGGGTGGTGTGGTGGCGGGTCGGCGGTGGACGTATCGGGCCGACACGTATGTGTCGGCGATCGATGATGTGGTGGCTGGTCGGGTCGGGTTCGGTGTGGATGGTGAGGGCCGGATCCTCGGCGCCGACAACACCCCTGACCCCACGGGCTCGCCGATGACCGCGACCACGACTGCGGCGACTGCCACGACTGTGGTGGGTGCGCGGGGTGGGGGTGTGGCCGAACGGTTTTCGTACACGCCGGCTGGGCTGTTGGATTCGGTGTCGGGTGGGTTGCCTGCCGTTGGGGTGGCGTCCTCACCGGTGGCGGGTCCGGCAGCTATGGGTGGGGATCGTCGGGTGTCGCGTCGGGGCACGTTGATCACCCGGATCGGTCGGGATCGGTTTGTGTATGACGCGGCGGGCCAGTTGGTGCAGCGTCGCCGTCACCGGTTGTCGCGGGGCCCGGAGGTCACCCGCTTCACCTACACCAGTGCCGGGCAGATCCGGACGGTGGTGTGTGCCGATGGCAGCACATGGCGTTACGGGTATGACCCGTTCGGGCGTCGGGTGTCGAAAACGCACACGGCCGCTGATGGACGCTTGTTGGACACGGTGGTGTTCGGGTGGGATGGCGATGATGTGGTGGCCCAAACCAACATCGCCCACACTGCGCGCGGGCCGCTACCGGCCGGGGCGGCGTCGACCTGGATCTGGACCTATCACCCCGATACGGGCGAGCCGCTGGAACAACACACCCGCCACCACACTCCCACCCACCCCGGCAGCGAGGGTGGCAGTGGCAGTGGCGGTGGTGGTCGGGGTGGTGCGCACCCACCGGCTGGCGGGGATCCGGCCGGGTGGTCGCAAGCCCAGATCGATGACGAGTTTCATGCGATCATCGCCGATCTGTCAGACGCGCCGACCGAGCTGGTCGATCCCGCGTCGGGGCAGGTGGTGGGGCGTGCGACGCGCACGGTGTGGGGTGACACGCGTTGGCAGGGTGTCGGCACCCCGTTGCGGTTCGCCGGGCAGCAGTATGATCCGGAAACCGGTTTGCACTACAACCGGTACCGCTACTACAACCCGGCCACCACCACCTACACCAGCCCCGACCCACTCGGGATCGCACCCAACCCTTATAGTGCCACCGCCTACGTCCACAACCCCCACACCTGGATCGACCCACTCGGACTGAAGCCATGCTTGCGCGGAATCGTCAACATGGTGCACGATGCCGGGTTGCGTGTCGGGTACAACCGTGCCGCGAAGGGAATTACGAAGCGCGGCCTGGCCGACCTGAGGTCTGGTGGCGATCCTGAGTCCATTGCACGGCGCGTTGTTGGAGAGCGCAACGACCTGAAACAGCTGACGCGTGACAAGATGTGGAACCAGAATGCCGTAGCGCGAATGGCCGAGCGGAATGTCGGGAAGTACGGAAATCCGATCGGTCCAACTTTTGAAAAGCTTGCCGAATCGCGGAGTCCGGTGGAGATCATCGAAGGCGGATCTCGAACTGCCTCGTGGCGATCTGTACTCAATATCGTGAGGAGATGAGTTGCCTCTGTTATGCCTATCGCAGCAATTTAGCGAACGCCCTGTGTGCGCCTATGACACTGCCACCGGCGAAGTCCTACACGCGCTAGACCCTCATCACCGCATCCGAGGACTGGTGGAAGAGAGGAGTTCGGCTCCGCTCGCCATCTATCTTTCTGCGGATGGAGTCCGCATGCTACAGAAGGGGACTGCGGGCCTCCCGCTCAGGGAAATCAAGCGGATACGTCACTGGCGAACGTTCGCAGGGCTCAACACTCAATGGGGAAACCGATCGCACCTGACGGTTGAGTCGGACATAGGCACCATCACGGAAGTTCGTCAGCTGGATACTGGGAGATATCGCTTCAGGGATTCAAGCCCGTGGGCGATGCATGACTTCTTGGGCATTGTCAACAATCTGGTGCTCTCAAAGGAAGGCCCGCAGGGTCACGAAAGCGTGTGGACGATGTGGAAGGATGGGGATGTTTTCGAATGATTGGCATAACCGCTAGCTCTTCAGGGTGTTGATTTCCTCCGCGATATTGGATCGTGCTTGGTTTTCCCACATATCTTTGGCGGTGGCCGAGTGGTAAATGGAGGGGCGTTTCGCGAATTCTTCGAGGATGTTTATTCGTAGTCTTTTGTAGAGGAACGAGGGGATATACTTGTACTCTGCTCGCACATTGAGGGCGTATTCGCGGTAACTGTCGATGTCGCTTCCCAGCACGGCGAGATCGGCATCGCTAAGCGCGATCCCGTTGGAGTCGGTGCTGAGCGGCGCGTGGTGTTTGGTGAGTAAGACGAGGCGTTGCACCTCTGCGAGGTCTGAGTCGGCGCCGAGGAGTTTCTGTGCGAGTCGTGCGGAGTCGCGTTCGTTGGTCGTGCGTTTGGGGTTGTAGATGGCGTCGTGGAACCAGGCGGCAAGGATCACTGATCGGTGATCGAAAGTTTCGCCCGCTGTGGCCAGGGTATCGAGACCGGAAATGACCTCATCGAGGTGTTTGACGGTGTGGTGTTTGCGGTGTGGTTCAGACCAGCGACGGCGCAGTTCTTCTTGTATCGCAGCAGGTAGATCAGGATCCACTGATCGATCGTAACGTGAATACCTGAGTGCAATGCAGCAACCTCCGCGCACCCGGCCGGGCGTGGGGTAGGTCCGGTGGATGGGTTGCGGTTCGGCTATGACTGCTCGGGTCGGGAGGTGTCGCGGGCGGTTATCGGCAGCGTTTCGATGTCTCGCTGCGGCCGTCTCCGCTGCCCAATCCCGGGCGTGGCGGAGCGAGGACTGGGCAGTCCCGCGCGTACCGTAGGGCGTCGGCCAGTTCGACACAGCAAACACGACGCCGACAGTGAGGATGCGCGCGATGGATGACCGCTACGGGCGCGATGTGTTGTCGAAACCCCAGCGCGCCAAGCCGCGCGTGCCGGAGGTCGCCGCCGAGACCGACCTCGTCGTCGAGGACGCCGCCACCGGATTCTGCGGCGCGATCGTCGGGTTGGAGAAGAGCTACTCGGGTGACCTCGTACGACTCGAGGACCGGCACGGGCGCAGCCGGGTCTTCGTGATGCATCCGGCCGCATTCCTGATCGACGGCCGGCCGGTGACCCTGGTCAAACCTCGCGGTCGAGGCCCGCAGGCGCCGACACGGACGGCATCCGGTTCACGCGTCGCGCCCAAGACCCGCGCACGCACTGCGCGGGCCAGCCGCATCCTTGTCGAAGGAGTGCACGACGCGACGCTGATCGAGCGGGTGTGGGGTGACGATCTGCGTGCCGAAGGCGTCGTCGTCGAAAGCCTCGACGGGCTCGACAATCTCGAACAGGCGCTGGCCGAGTTCGCGCCCGCGCCACATCGTCGGGCGGGCGTGCTGGTGGACCACCTAGTGGCGGGGTCCAAGGAGGCGAAGCTGACCGCCGACGTCGGCGAGCACGTCCTGGTGTGCGGCCATCCCTACATCGACGTCTGGGAGGCTGTGAAACCGGCGTCGGTCGGCATCGACGCCTGGCCCCGTGTCCCGATGGGCACGGACTGGAAGACCGGTGTGTGCCGGCAACTCGGCTGGGGCGATCCTCGGGATGGCTGGCGCCGGGTGCTGGCCGGGGTCCGTGACTATCGGGATCTGGAAACCGATCTGCTCCGTTCGGTGGAAGAACTCCTCGACTTCGTGACGGCCGCGGCGGGAGACCGCTGAGCGACGATCACCGTCGGCGGATTCTGGCAGACTGGATTCATGAGCGCGCTGCTGTGGTTGGCCGCCGCGATCCTTTTCGTCATCGCGGAGACATTCAGTGGTGACCTCGTGCTCCTGATGCTCGCCGGTGGCGCCCTGGGCGCCGCAGGAGCCGATGCACTCGGCGCCCCGGTGTGGCTGGAGGTCGTGGTCTTCGCGCTGGTGTCCGTGCTGCTGCTGATGGGTGTCCGGCCGGTCGCGAAGCGGCACATGCTGAGCCGTCCGCGCATGCTGACCAACACCGAGGCGCTCGAAGGCAAGCACGCCATCGTGACCGAAGAGGTCGACGATCGCGACGGCCGCGTGAAGATCGGCGGCGAGGTGTGGTCGGCGCGGGCGCTGACCGCCGGTGAGGTGATCGCACCGGGTGAAGAGGTGACCGTGGTGGAGATCGACGGCGCGACGGCGGTGGTCTGGCGAGGCTGAGAACCGCGCTGTCGATTCGGCCCGCGGTGTTCGCGATACGGCGGAAAGGTGTTGTGTGATGGAGTATCTGGCTCTGGGAATCCTGGTTCTGTTCGCGCTGCTCGTGGTTGTGGTGCTGGTCAAGTCGGTGGCGCTGATCCCGCAGGCGCAGGCTGCGGTGATCGAGCGCCTTGGTCGGTACACCCGTACCGTCTCGGGGCAGCTGACATTGCTGGTGCCGTTCATCGATCGGATACGTGCGCGGGTCGACATCCGTGAACGCGTGGTGTCGTTTCCGCCGCAGCCGGTCATCACCGAGGACAACCTGACGCTCTCGATCGACACGGTGGTGTATTTCCAGGTCACCAATCCGCGGTCGGCCGTCTACGAGATCGACGACTACATCGCCGGCGTCGAACAGCTGACCATCACGACCCTGCGCAACGTGGTCGGCGGCATGACCCTCGAGGAGACGCTGACGTCGCGCGACTCGATCAACGGGCAGCTGCGCGGTGTGCTCGACGAGGCGACCGGCCGGTGGGGCCTACGGGTGGCCCGGGTGGAACTGAAGTCGATCATGCCGCCACCGTCGATCCAGGAATCGATGGAGAAGCAGATGAAGGCCGACCGCGAGAAGCGGGCGACCATCCTCGCGGCCGAGGGCCAGCGCGAGTCGGCGATCAAGACGGCCGAGGGCGCCAAGCAATCCCAGATCCTGGCCGCCGAGGGCGCCAAGCAGGCAGCGATTCTGGGTGCCGAGGCGGAACGGCAGTCGCGGATTCTGCGCGCCCAAGGCGATCGCGCCGCCGCCTATCTGAATGCCCAGGGCGAGGCCAAGGCGATCGAGAAGACATTCGCCGCCATCAAGTCGAGCAAGCCGACGCCGGAATTGCTTGCCTACCAGTACTTGCAGCAATTGCCCGAGATGGCCAAGGGTGAGGGCAGCACGGTGTGGGTGGTGCCGTCCGACTTCGGGTCCGCGTTGCAGAGCTTCGCCAAATCCTTTGGGGTGCAGGGCGATGACGGGGTCTTCCGTTATCAGTCGACCGACGAGCCGGTACCCGAGGTGGACGAGTCGGAGACCGAGGACTGGTTCTCCCTCACGTCGGATCCCAAGGTGGCGCAGGCGGTCGCCGAGGCGGAAGCCGTGGCGCGCACGCCCGTCGAACCGGAAGTACCCAGACGCGTTGAGCGTTCACGACTGCCGGACCCGGAGGCGATTGCGCCCGGGCCGGTCTATCCCGATTCGTCGAGTGAGCCGCCGCTACCCGACAACCAGCAGAGCTGACACCCTCGGTGAACCTGACCGGGATGGATCTCACTGGGATCGAGAATTGGGACGCCGGCGAACTCGACACCATCGCAACACATCTGGACGTGCGGAGTCCTGGCGAATTGTCGGATGTGCTCGCCACGGCCGACCGGCTGCCGGCCTGGTTCGCCGCCGGCGACGACTCGCCGTTGATGTCGGACCGACCGGCCGATCAACTCGACACCGCGGCAGCCGTCGGCGCGGCTCGCCGGCTCGCGATGGACACGTCGGTCGCGGTCGGACATCTCCACACGCGACTCGCTGCGCTGCGGGGAATGGCGGGCGCGTCGTCGATGACGATCGCGCCCGATGGCAGCGTGACCGGCGACCCCGCGGCACCCGACCCGGCGACCGATCCCCAGCGGAACCGCCTGCGGTCTCGGCTCGAGGTGTCGGCGCGGGCCCTGATCGATCAGGCCGACGATGTCGTCGCCGAGGCCGACCGCATCCTCACCGCCATTCGTGACGGTCGGATCAGCGCTCGTGCGGCGTCGAATGTGGCCGATGCCCTGCAGATCGGCGCCACGCAGGGTGGCCTGGTTCCCGCTCCGCCGCCGAAGGGTGCGACCCCGGCGGCGGTGCGTGCCGATTGGGATGCGCTGCCGGCCGACCAGCAGCGCGCGCTGATCGCCACCCATCCCGAGTGGCTCGGCAATGCTCCCGGAATCCCGAGTGACGTCCGGCACGAGGTGAACCTGTCGCGGCTCGCGGGGGTTCGCTCGCACCTGCGGGAGGTGCGGGACCGGATGCGCAAACAGGTCGACCGCCACCTGTTCGGTGGGCTCTTCACCAACGAGGACGCCGGTCTCAAGCAGGTCGAACGCAAGATCGCCGACGTCGAGCGGTTACAGGAACTCATCGGCGACAAGCCGTGGAGCCGGCAGAACCCGGACGGGCGCATGCTGCTCCTGCTGGACATGGCTTCGGGGGAGCAGGGGAAGGCGGCCGTCGCCATCGGCAATCCGGATGACGCCGACCATGTTTCGGTGACCACGCCGGGCATGGACACCAACATCCGCGACAGTTTCCCCGGGGCGATGGGGGAGATCGAGTCGCTGCGTGACGAAGCGTATCGACAGTTGCGGCTGACACCGGGACGTCACGGGGAGACGGTGTCCACCATCATGTGGCTGGGCTACGAACCGCCGGACAATCGCGGAACCCGATTGCCCGGTTGGAGCTTTTTCGAAGTGGCACAACAGGATCGGGCCACCAACGGCGCACCCGACCTCGTCGAGTTCTATCGTGGCCTCGACGCCACGTCGAACAAAGACGATCCGCATCTGTCCGCGTTCGGACACTCCTACGGATCGCTGACGCAAGGCATCGCGCTCCAGCAGCCCGGTGGACATCCCATCGACGACGCCGCGTTCTACGGTTCACCGGGATTCGAGGCGGGCACCGAGGCCGAGCTCGGGCTGGCACCGGGACACGGTTTCGTCATGCAGGGCGACCGGGACTGGATCGCGAAGTTCCAGACACGCAAGCGTTTTGGTCTCAACGGCCCCGCACCGCTGACCACGAACCTGCGCCGGCTCGACGTCAACCCGCGCACCACCCCGGACGGAATCGAGCGAGAGGGCGCCCACACGCACGCGGACTACCCGCGCAACGGATCCAACTGGCAGCTTCGGGTGTCCGGTTATCATCTGGCTCGGATCTTGGCGGGATTGCCGCCGGACTGAACACAGGTGCCCAACTCCTCGGATCACACGACGATCAGGTGCCCGATGCCGACCATCGAGACTGCCCAGAGCACCGAGGCGAACGTGCCCATGATGAATTGCTCCGACGCATGCGGCGCGCGCAGTTCGGGGAAGCGCGCGAGGCTCTTGACCGCCAGGATGATCGCGAGCCCCTCCGGCCAGCCGGCCAACAGGGTTCCGGCCACCGCGAGTCGTTCGAGATACCCGATGACCCGACCGCCCCGCAGCGGTCCGGCCGCGTCGGGATCGGCATTGCCATCACCGGGTGGTCGAGGGACGACACCTCCGGCCGCGAGAACCGAGCGCACAACCGGAGCACCACCGGTCACCGCTGCTGCCAGCGCGCAGATTCGGGCGAGGACCAGTCCCGCGCCGGCCGCATGCGCTGCCGGTAGTGCGAACAGTGCAGCGACTCCGGCCAAGGTGATGAGCAGCGCGCCGGCGCCGACGTCGACCCTCGTCGAATGCGCTCGCCACGACGGGATACGGGATCGGCCGAGGGCCACGACGATCGGCACGATGGCCACAACAGCGAGCAAGGTGATCGCGGTGACGATCATCGGGCTGCGCCTGCGTCGCGATCGGCCTCGGCGAGCAGATCCTCGATGAGGGAGCGGGCGTCCGTCTCGATGTCCCACCCAGCAGCCCGTAGTCGCTGGGACATCGCCTGTGGAGTGATGCCGAGCCGCTCGGCGGCCTCGACTTGAGTCAATCCCGCGCGTACCAGCGCGACCGCTGCCGACCCGGCCGTACTGCGGCGACCGACCACGTCGGCGAGGAGTCGGGCGGCGGTCTGTACGTGAGTGCACCAGCGCACGGAGGGACCGCGCACGGCGAGTGGAATGCGCTGGAGCTTGGCGGCGTCGACCGCTTCGCGTGCGAACTCGAAAGCGGGCCCGCGCCCTGCCCGCGTCGACGCGGGCAGCGGGAGGGTCACAGCGCCGGTGCCGACGCCGACGCTCCAATGGCCGTCGGCCACCAGGTCGACCACCAGTGCAGTGACAGCGGACGGATCGGCGAGGACGGCCTGCACCTCGTCGCCGGCGGTCCGTTCGAACGGGCGGACGACGTCGGCATCGGCGACATGGGTGAGGAGTTCGTCGACCCGATCGATGTCGGTTCGGCTGCCGCGTTGGTCGACCGTCATGACGTACACGCATCAAGTCTAGGAGCTTGATTCTTCACAATCAAGGATATTACCTTGATCTGGGCTCCAGTAGGGATTGTGGATCAAGTTCCCACGCTTGATTTTGCTCGATCAAGGTCTACTTGGACCGGACCGGCAAGCGGGCGTCGAGAATCAATCCCACGATCCCGACCGCGAACAGCAGTCCCGTCAGCACCAGATACCCGGGATTGCGGGCACCGGTCAGAGCGTCACCGAGGAACACAACGGCGGCGGTTCCCGGAGCCATGCCGATCACACTCGCGATCGTGTACGGCAGCAGCCGCACCGACGAGAGTCCCGAGCAGTAGTTGGTGACCGAGAACGGGCACGCCGCGATGAGGCGAAGCGAACCGACGGCCAACCAGCCACGGCGCTCGAGTCGATATTCGACCGCCGCCACCACCGGCTTCTTCAAGTACGGTTTGACTCTCTCCCTGCCGACGCTGCGTACCAGCAGGAATGCGGCAACAGCGGCGATCGCCGACGCGATGATCGCGCCGGTGAACCCGACCACCGGACCGAAGAAGATTCCCGACATCACGGTGAACGTCGAGCGCGGAATCGGTGCGATCGTGACCACCGCATAGGCCGCGAAGAACACCCAGACGAACCATGGTCCGAGGCTCTCGCCCCACGAACGCACCACCGACACCGACGGCGTCGGCAGGAGATAGGCGCTGACCAGCACGACCACGACCACCGCGGTCGCGATTCCCGCGGCACGGAGTGCGCGACGATCGACGCGCACTCGCGTCGGCGGCGCAGCACCCTCCGGCGTGCCAACCTGCGGCGTCGGGGAACTATCGGACATTCCCGCCACTCTACGTGTCGACGAGGCGTGCAATTGGTCACCGTCGCGGCCTCGATGGCCGGGCCGAGCGATCGATCGGCTAAGGTCATGTACGCGCTCGCACAGAGCATCACCGGAGGTGTGCTACCCCACATGTCAGAACAAACTGACCATCAGAAATCCGAGACCACCCTCGAGGACGCCTACCTCGCGTGGTCGGAGGCCGCCGCTGCGGTTCTCGCGAAAT
This sequence comes from Gordonia gummivorans, assembly GCF_022513585.1. GTDB lineage: Bacteria > Actinomycetota > Actinomycetes > Mycobacteriales > Mycobacteriaceae > Gordonia. The sequence continues at coordinate 155,776 of NZ_JAKWBF010000009.1, read as the reverse complement.
CGCGCCGTGTCGACGTCGCCGACCTTCCGGACGATGCAGAGACGTTGCTGTCGACCGCGACCCCCGACGGACTCACCATCCGGCCGCTGTACACGCGGCGCGATGAAACGGCCGAGCCCGGCCTGCCCGGTCACTTCCCGTTCGTGCGCGGCAGTGATCCCCAGCGCGACGTGAACGTCGGCTGGCGGGTCACCGAACGCTTCGGCGACGACGACACTGCGCCCGAGGACGTCAACGAGCAGATCCTCGAGGCGATGACCAACGGCACGAGCGGTTTGTGGCTGACGGTCGGCAAGGGGATCGGTCCCGATGATCTGGAGACCGTGCTCGCCGGCGTCTACCTCGACCTCGTGCCGGTGACCCTCGACGCAGGCGAATCGGGAATCGACGCCGCACGGACATTGCTCGCCCTGCGCACCACCGCGGCCGCCGCACCACAGGCGGCACCGGTCACCGCGGGGACCACCCATTCCTTCGGGCTCTCACCACTCACGGCGGCCTTCTCGGGCCGACCCACGGTCGACAATGCGGCGGCCGTGGCTCTCGCGGCCGACGGACTACCGGCCGGGGTGCGGACATTCCGTGTGGACGGCGCCGATTTCGCCACCGCGGGCGCCGACAACGGGCTCGAACTGGGCCTGGTCGTCGCAGCTGCTGTCGCGCACCTCCGTGATCTCACCGACGCCGGCCTCGATGTGTCTGCGGCTCTCGAGCAGATCACCTTCGGGGTCTCGGCCGACGACGACCAGTTCGCCACCATCGCCAAACTCCGTGCGCTGCGCACACTCTGGGCCCGCGTCGCCGATGTGCTCGGCGCCCGCGAATCGGGTGGTGCGCTGACCCATGCGGTCACCGACCTGTCGATGTTCAGCCAGCGCGACCCCTGGGTCAACATGCTGCGCAGCACCATCGCCGCATTCGGTGCCGGTGTCGGAGGTGCCGACCAGGTGACGGTCCTCGGTTACGACGCCGCGCTCCCGCCCGATCTCCGGACCTCCAGCGCGACCTTCTCCCGACGAATCGCCCGCAACACCCAACTCCTGCTCCTGGAGGAATCCAACCTCGGGAAGGTGCTCGATCCCGGCGGTGGCTCCTGGTTCATCGAATCCCTCACCGACGATCTGGCCACGAACGCGTGGGCGGTGTTCACCGAGGTCGAGGCCGCCGGCGGATACCGCGACGCTCTCGAGAGCGGCTGGGTGGCCGATCGGGTCGCCACGTCCCTCGCCGCACGTGACGTCGAGGTCGCACACCGCCGCACCTCGGTCACCGGCGTCAACGAGTTCCCGAACCTCGACGAGCGCCCGCTGGGTGCCACTGCTTCCGGGACCACCGTCTCGGGCACCACGGCGGGGCTGGTGACCGGCACACCGAAGCTGGCGCGCATCGGCCGTCCGTTCGAAGCACTCCGCGACCGCTCCGACGCGATCCTGGCGGAACGCGGCACCCGACCGTCGATTCTGCTCATCCCGCTCGGCAGCGTCGCCGAACACAACGGCCGCACGACGTTCGTCGCCAATCTCTTGGCTTCGGGCGGCATCTCCGCGGTCAATCCCGGACCGCTCACGTCGGAGACGATCGGCGCGGCCGTCACCGACTCGGGCGCGACGATCGCGGTCATCTGTGGCACCAAGTCGCGCTACGCCGACGACGGACCCGCGGCGCTGGCCGCGGCTCGCGCAGCCGGAGTCGGGCGCGTGTTGTTGGCGGGGCCCGACCGGGAATGGCCGGAATCCGACGACCGTCCCGACGGATCGCTGCGCGTCGGCATCGACGCAGTGGCCACCCTGACCGAACTGCTCGACCAGCTCGACGAGACAGCGGGCGCATCCGCGCCGGTGGGAGCATCATCATGACCCAGACCGAACCGACCACTGCAGCAGTGCCCTCCTTCGCCGACGTGTCACTCACCGATGCGGTTGCCGCACCGGAGAGTTCGGCTGTCGACGGCTCGGCGGCCGTCGAAGAACTCGCAGGCGCACACGGCTACACCGTCGACCAGGTCACCTGGAACACGCCGGAACAGATCGACGTCGCACCTCTGTACACCCGCTCGGATCGTGATGCGATCACCCACGACTCCGAACACACCTATCCGCTCGACTCGATTCCGGGTGCGGCACCGTTCATCCGCGGTCCGTATCCGACGATGTACGTCAATCAGCCGTGGACGATTCGCCAGTACGCCGGCTTCTCGACCGCCGCGGAATCCAATGCGTTCTACCGGCGCAATCTGGCTGCGGGACAGAAGGGTCTGTCGGTCGCCTTCGACCTCGCCACCCACCGCGGCTACGACTCCGACCATCCGCGCGTCGCCGGTGACGTCGGCATGGCCGGCGTCGCGATCGACTCGATCCTCGACATGCGCCAGCTGTTCGACGGCATCGACCTCGGCAGTGTGTCGGTGTCGATGACGATGAACGGTGCGGTGCTGCCCATCCTCGCGCTGTACGTGGTGGCCGCCGAGGAGCAGGGTGTGCCGCCGGAGAAGCTCGCCGGGACCATCCAGAACGACATTCTCAAAGAGTTCATGGTCCGCAACACCTACATCTATCCGCCGAAGCCGTCGATGCGGATCATCTCCAACATCTTCGAGTACACCAGCCAGAAGATGCCGAAGTTCAACTCGATCTCCATCTCCGGCTATCACATTCAGGAAGCCGGGGCGACCGCCGACCTCGAACTCGCGTACACGCTCGCCGACGGCGTCGAGTACATCCGGGCCGGGCTCGAGGCGGGACTCGACATCGACAAGTTCGCGCCGCGTCTCTCGTTCTTCTGGGGCATCGGCATGAACTTCTTCATGGAGGTCGCCAAGCTTCGCGCCGCGCGTCTGCTGTGGAGCGAGCTGGTTGCCGACTTCGAGCCCAAGAGCGCCAAATCGCTGTCGCTGCGTACACATTCGCAGACATCGGGATGGTCGCTGACCGCACAGGACGTGTTCAACAACGTCGCGCGCACCTGCATCGAGGCGATGGCCGCCACCCAGGGCCACACGCAATCGCTGCACACCAACGCGCTCGACGAGGCGATCGCGTTGCCCACCGACTTCTCGGCACGCATCGCACGTAACACGCAGCTGTTGTTGCAGCAGGAGTCGGGGACGACGCGACCGATCGATCCGTGGGCCGGATCGAACTACGTAGAGTGGCTCACCCATCAGCTGGCCCAGAAGGCGCGCGAGCACATCCGCGAAGTCGAGGCCACCGGCGGTATGACACAGGCCATCAACGAGGGTCTGCCGAAGCTGCGCATCGAAGAGGCGGCCGCCCGCACGCAGGCTCGGATTGATTCCGGGCAGCAGCCGCTGGTCGGCGTGAACAAGTACCAGGTGGCCGACGACGAGGAGATCGAGGTCCTCAAGGTCGAGAACTCCAAGGTGCGCGCCGAGCAACTCGAGAAGCTGGAACGCCTTCGGGCACAGCGCGACAACTCGGCTGTCGAGGCCGCGCTCGCCGATCTCACCCGTGCTGCGGCCAGCAGCGAGGGTGGCATGGAGAACAACCTGATGGCCCTGGCCATCGAAGCGGCGCGACACCAGGCGACCGTCGGTGAGATCTCGGCCGCCATGGAAAAGGTCTATGGTCGCCATCAGGCAGAGATCAAGACCATCAGCGGGGTGTACCGGCATGAGGCAGGAGACGTGAGCAACGTCGAGGCGGCCATCGAGGTCGTCAAGAAGTTTGCGGACGCCGAAGGTCGTCGCCCTCGTGTGCTGGTCGCCAAGATGGGGCAGGACGGTCACGACCGCGGCCAGAAGGTCATCGCCACCGCCTTCGCCGACCTCGGCTTCGACGTCGACGTGGGTCCGCTGTTCGCCACGCCGGAGGAGGTCGCCGCGCAGGCCGCGGACAACGACGTGCACGTCGTCGGCGTCTCCTCCCTTGCCGCGGGACACCTCACCCTGGTGCCCGCGCTGCGTCAGGCGCTGGCCGATGTCGGGCGTCCCGACATCATGATCGTGGTGGGCGGGGTGATCCCGCCCGGCGACTTCGACGAACTCTACGACGCAGGTGCTGCCGCGATATTCCCGCCGGGCACCGTGATCGCCGACTCGGCGGTGGAGCTCATCACGAAGCTGGCCGACAACCTCGGCCTGGAGCTGGCCGGAGCCGCATCGGAGTGATGGCCGAGCAACCAGTGCCCAAGGCGCCGGTACAGCGCAGACCTGTCGACGTCGACGCTCTCGAAGAGGCAGTTCTCGCCGACCGGCGTGCCGACCTGGCTCGCGCGATCACCCTCGTCGAGTCCAAGCGTCCGGATCATCGGGCCGCCGCCCAAGAACTGCTGCTGCGCCTGACCCCGCACGCGGGCAAGTCCTTTCGGGTGGGCATCACCGGTGTCCCAGGCGTCGGCAAGTCGACGACGATCGAGGCGCTCGGCATGCACCTCATCGAGCAGGGCCACAAGGTCGCGGTGCTGGCGGTGGATCCGTCGTCGACGCGCACCGGTGGCTCGATCCTGGGTGACAAGACCCGCATGGGGAAGCTCTCGGTGCACAAGGACGCCTACATTCGTCCGTCGCCGACCTCGGGCACGCTCGGTGGCGTCGCGAAGGCGACCCGCGAATCCATCGTGCTGGTGGAGGCCGCGGGTTTCGACGTCGTGCTCGTCGAGACGGTCGGGGTCGGCCAATCCGAGGTGACGGTTGCCAACATGGTCGACACGTTCACGTTCCTCACCCTGGCCCGCACCGGCGATTCGTTGCAGGGCATCAAGAAGGGTGTGCTGGAACTCGCGGATGTCGTGGTGGTGAACAAGGCCGACGGCAAACACCTCAACGAAGCGAAATCGGCTGCGCGCGAACTGAAGAACGCACTCAAGATGATCTATCCGCATGACACCCTGTGGACGCCGCCGGTGTTGACGATGAGTGCCCTGGAGAACTCCGGGGTCGCCGAGTTCTGGGACACCGTGCGCGAACACAATCGCGTACTGACGGAGGCAGGCGAGTTTGTTGCCCGCCGGAATCAGCAGCAAATCGACTGGACGTGGGCCATGGTGCACGACCTGGTGCTGTCCCGGCTCGACGACTCCCCGGCGGTTCGATCGATCCGTACTGACGTCGAGAAGCGTTTGCGCACGGGCGATCTCACGCCGGCTCTGGCGGCGCAGGAGATCGTCGAGGCATTCGACAGCACCGAGGCTTGATCGTAGCTGCTAGATCACTTAGGTGACCTAAGGCGCCCGACGTGCTCGGGTGCGATGAGAATCGGCCGAGAGGTGTCAGGGTGTCGGGTGGGCTGGTGTTGGGCAGATTCTCGCGGATCGCGGTGATCGCGGTCCTGGTGGCGGGAGTGTCGATGCTGATCGCAACAACCAGGTCCGCGCACGTCGACGCGGCGCCGTCGCGTGCGGGGGATCTGGTAGGCGTCACTGACATCACCGCCGCCCCCGACGCCCGGGTGGCCGGCGCCGGCAAGGTCTATCGCGTCACGTATCTGTCCCCGGATCACACCGGAAAGCTCATCGGAGTCCGGGGCACCGTGATGATCCCCGCGGTGAAGCGATTGGGCGGATGGCGGGTGCTGGGCTACGCACATGGCACCGCGGGCCTCGGCGGCAAGTGCACGGTGACCGATCGGATGGGCGGCCGATACGACAATTGGCTCGGCCCGTGGCTGCGTGACGGATATGTCATCGCCGCCAGCGAGTATGCGGGTATCGGAAGTCCCGGGCCGCACACCTACCTCGATGGACAAACTGCGGCTCGTAACGTCATCGACTCGGTGCGTGCGGCGCGCAATCTCGTATCGCAGAAGACGTCCGGGACCACCTCGCGGGGATACGTGACCGGCGGCGGCTCCCAGGGCGGGCACACCGCGATCTGGGCGACTCGCATCGCGTCGTCGTACGCGCCGGAGCTGGTGAACGTCGGGGGTCTGGTCAATGCGCCGCCGGTCGACATCGCCGACTACTTCTCGTTGTTGCGTCCGGGAGTGCCGCCCGTAGCGATTCCCGACTACGCCACGTATTTCTCCTATGTGATGGCAGGCTTGGACGCCGCCCGGCCCGATGCGCGGGTGTCGTCGTATCTGACGCCGTTGGGGCGCAAGGTGGTCGACGACGCCAAGACGCTGTGCTACCCCAACCAGGGTCGGGCGACGCGCGGTATCACTGTCGGACAGTTGATCTCACGCCCGCTCGCCGACGGCCCGCTGATCCCGGCGCTGCGCGAGTACACCCGTGTCCCGACCGCCGGCTTCGGATCGCCGATGCTGGTGCAGCAGGGCTATTTTGACCCAGTGGCATTCGAACCGCTCACCCGCAACTGGGTCGAGCAGGCACGACGCAACGGTGCGCGCATCGACTTCCGCCAGTACTCTGCCGGGCACGGACTGGGGCCGTGGGCCGAGGCCACGGGCCTCGCCTGGGCCGATCGACAGGGCTGGCCGACGCGCTGACCTACCCGGCCGCCCGCCCGACGTACCCGCGGTCATCGTGGGTCTCGGAGGGCCTTGGGTCGAGTGGTCCGCAACGGATGCCGAATCGGTCCCGCACGGTGTCCAGGGACCGCTGATGCCGGCCGCGCCGGCGACGATGGGTGTAGATGAAGTGCACGCAGGAGGAATGTCGCAGGAGGAATGTCGCAGCCGAAGCGTCGGAATGTCACAGGCGGGATGCGATGGGACTCAGCGTCGCGATGACGTAGTCCACCGACGGTGCGCTCGGGACGCTGAAGGCGGGGGAGGTGTCGTTGTTGAGGTAGAGAACCGTCCCGTCCTTCACCGCGGTCAGGGAGTTCCAGCCGGGAATTCGTGCGAGAGCGGCAGGGTCGCCCAGCGTGTAGGCGAGGAGCAGATCGGAATCGAGGAGGTCGATGCGCTCGGCCGACAAGCGCGAGCGTGTGACCGCCCCCTTGTTCATGGCAGCGAGACGCGGATTCAGAACAAAACCCAATTCGGTGAGGAGAGCGGCAGCGGGATCCTTGGTCGAGTTGATGGCCCCGAAGCTGCCTGTGGTCTGAAACAGCGCGTAGGTGAACGTCTTGCCTGCCGCGGCAGGGTACTTCGCCTTGAAGGCGTCGACGTTGCGTTGGGTGCGTCCAACAAGGTCCGCGGCGGCGGTTTCCTTGCCGAAGATCTTGCCTGCTGCGGTGGCGATGTCCTGCCAACTGTCGACTGGCCCATTCGGATTCAGCACGGTGATCGTCGGTGCGAGTTTGGTGTAGGCGGCGAAGCGATCGGCGTCGAGGGCGGTGCCGGCGATGATGAGGTCGGGCTCGAATCGGGCCATCGCGTCGACGGTGGGGAGTGTATCGGCCTGGATCACCACCACCTCCGCGTCGTGTTCGGGTGTCCACGGGAAGGAGTTGTTCGGGCCGCCGTACCCGTCTTGGACGAACTCGGCGGTGATCGGGATGTCGAGTGCTGCCAGCGTCGAGGTCCAGTTGCTGAGCAGGCTGATCACGCGCTGGGGCTTCGTTGGCACGTCGACCGTTGCCGTGTGCCCACCGAGCAGTTCCACCGTGACCTCGTGGGTCTCCTCCTCGGTGGGTGCCGTACAGGCGGTGATCGAGCACACGGCGATCGCCACCACGGCGACGACACTCGTGCGCAGCAACTGGGAGAGGTACTTCACGATTGACATCCCTGTGAGGGTAACCTCACCTGCTCGTGCGCTCCACGTCGCCTCGGACCTGAGCCGGGTTGCGGCCGCGTGTGCCCCTCAGCCCAGACAAGAGCAGCGCCGCAGCGATCGACAAGCCCACCATCACGATGCCGTAGTAGACGATCGCGTCGGAGGCGCCCCATGCGGAGCCGATCAGTCCGGCCACCACGGCACCCACTGTCACGCCGCCGACCTCCTGCGCCATCCAGATCCCGTTCACCCGACCGAGCAGCGGTCCCGGAGTGTTCCGCTGGATCAGCGCATAGCGCAACACTTCCTGCGCAGCTTCCAGGAAACCGACGGTGAGCAGCAGACCGATCGCCAACCACAGCAGGGGTGCGAGGCCGAACAGTATCTGCGCCGAGAAGGCGAGGATCAGCGCGGCCAGCAAAACCAGTCCGGGGCGACGCAGATCTGTCATCCAGCCACTGGTGAGCGCCGCGATCATCGCACCGGTTGCCACCGCCGCATACATCGCACCCGTGACGGCGGCGCTGCCGCCGAAGCGTTCGGCCACCAGGCCGGGCAGCAGAGCGACGACACCGGCGCCCAGCATCGCGAGCACCCCAACCGCCATCACCCCCGGGACGACGGGCGTCGTCGACAGGAAGCGCATCAGTGAGGGCCGCTCGGGAAGCGGTCCGTCTGACATGCGCGGACCGTCCGGTGCATCGCCGGCAGCCCGATCAGGATGAGGACGGTGATCGTCGCGAGCGCAGCGGCGGTGACGTACGCCCATTCGACCCCGGCCGATGCGATCAGGAGACCGGCGATGCCGGGAGACACGGCGGTGCCCAGCCGAACCGTCAATGAACTCAAAGCGCCTACCGCCACCAGCTTTTCGCGGGGAATCAGCGTCGGTACCGCCGCCATCAACGCAGACGTGGACAAAGCGCCGATGAGGCCGTCGACTCCGGCGAGGAGATAGACGATCGCCACGCTCGGCTCACCACCGTAGGCGCCGAACGCATTTGCGGCCAAACCGGCAAATGATGCACCGGCACCCGTGCGGCCCACCAGGATCAGGCGTTTGCGGTCGAAACGGTCGGCGAGCGTCCCGCCGACGAGCATTCCGAGGAAGGTGGTGGCGCCGGTGACTGCGGTGGCCGCACCCACCTGAGCACTCGATTGCGTGAGATTCCACATCTGGACCGGAACCGACACCAGGAGTAGACCGATCGCCACGAGCGAGATCAACCGTGCGACAAAGATTCGCCGGAATGGCGCGCTGTCCCGCAACGGGGACACGTCGAGATAGATCGAGCGCGGCACCACGACTCCTCTCGGTTCGCGATTAGGGTAGTCTCACCTTCCCATGGGGCACCAAGCATGAACGGCACCGACCTGCGACCGCACTCCACCGAGCTCCGGCTCACCATGCACGATCTCGTGGCGCGCACCATCGAGGTCGAGGCGGTCGCAGACCTCAGTCCGCAGATGAAGCGGGTCACGTTCCGGATCACCGAACCGGATGGCTTCCACTTCGTCCACATGGCGCCCGACGACCACGTCAAACTCTTCTTCGCTCACCCCGACACCGGCCGGGTCGAGATGCCCCAAACCGGCTCGGATGGCATGCAGTTGCCCACCGAGGGGCCGTTTCCGATCTACCGGGACTACACGGTGCGTGCGTTCGACCGGGCGGCCGGCCTGCTCGACATCGACTTCGTGGTGCACACGCACGGCGTCGCCGGGTCCTGGGCTGCGACGGCAACCCGCGGCGATCGCCTCGGCATGCTCGGACCTCGCGGCTCGCACATTTATCCGACCGGATACGACGCCTATCTCCTCGGCGCCGATGACACAGCGATCCCGGCGCTGGCGCGTTGGCTCGAGGAACTGCCCGCGGACAAGCGGGTGATCGCCTTCGTCGAGGTGTCCGGGCCCGACGCTGAGGTCGAATTGCCCGACCGACCGTCGACCACGGTGCACGTTCTGCATCGCGGCGACGCGGCACCCGGAAACAGCACGCTGCTCTACGACGCCATCCGGTCTCACGAGATGCCGGCCGGCGAGTTCTATTGCTGGGTGGCCGGTGAGGCGAACTCTCTCAAGCCGATCCGCCGTTACCTCCGTCGCGAACTCGGCCTGCCGAAGAACCGCGTCAAGGTGGACGGGTACTGGCGCAGCGGGACCGTCAACCTCGACCATCACGAGGCCGACGGAGACGACTGAGCTCCGCGAACTACGTGATCAACGGGGCGAGTGTCTGGCCGAGCAGCGCGACACGGTCGTCGATGTGGCAGTTCGCCGGTGCGTTGACGGTCACGCCGTCGATCCCGGTGGCCAACAGATCGGTGTAGCGGGCCGCCACCTCGTCGGGGTCGCCGACAATCGTCGACGCCCGACGGACCTCGGCTGCGGGATTGCGTGCGAGATATGCCTCGAACTCGTGCGTTGCCTGGTCGTGTGTCGGTGCGATACAGGCGGACGTCTGCAGTGTCACAGTGATTTCCGACCTGTCCCGACCGAGCGTCTCGCAGTGGCCGGCGAGGGCGTCGAGTTTGCGTGCGATCTCGTTCGGGGCGCAGATCAAGTTGGATTCGTCGGCATACTGTGCGACGAGCCGCAGAGTCTTGCGTTCGCCACCGCCACCGATCATCACCGGAATCCGTCCCAGGGGAGCGGGCGAGTTGATCGCGTCGTGAACGCGGTACCACTTGCCGTCGAGGCTGGGCCGTTCGCCGCGCAGCATGCCGAGAATGATCACGAGGGCTTCTTCGAGCTTCTGGAAACGGTCGGTGAATGTGCCGAATTCGAAGCCGAGGGCATCGTGTTCGAGTTCGAACCATCCGGCGCCGATCCCGAGCTGGGCCCGTCCTTCCGACACCACGTCGAGCGCGGTGACGGTCTTCGCGAGCAGGGTGGGATTGCGGTAGGTGTTTCCGGTCACGAGGGCCGACAGCCGCGCCCGGGACGTGTGCTGGGCCAGTGCCGAGAGCAGCGTGTAGCACTCGACCATCTCCTGATCCGGCGTACCGAGGATCGGCAGTTGGTAGAAGTGATCCATCACGAAGATCGTGTCGAATCCGTGGGTCTCGGCGTCGACCGCCTGACGAGTGATGGCGGGGAACAGTCGCTCGGGTTCCACGCCGGGATAGGTGAAGTTGGGGATCTGGTATCCGAGTCGTGTCACAGGCGCAACGCTACGCCGCGCGGGTGGACCGGGTCGGAAGAATTCCGATTCACTGCGGTGGCCGCTGCGAGTTCGGTTCGGCCACCACGTCTTTGGCGAACCGTCCGATACGGTCGATGAGCTCGTCGAAGACCGCATCCACATCGGTGGCGACCGCGATGCGCGCGTTGGGTCCGCCGGGTGTCATCGAGCGTTCGTCGGCGACCGTCATCCCGCGCGTGTGCGTGCCGGTCAGTTCGACCGACACGCGGGCCGGAATGGTGCTCACGATGTCGGGGGCGAGTGCGACCAGTGCCGCGAACGGATCGTGGAGATGCGCGATGTACCCCTCGTCGTGCTCGTCATGGAACTCGAGGTAGAAGCGCAGCGCGTCCATGAGATGCCGGATGACGGGATTGTCGGCGACCGACCGCAAGCCGCGCTCGTCGCCCGGATCGGCGTACTCGATCGGCGAACTCGATGCCGCGGCAGCAAGACGCACCAGGTGGTCGGGTGTCAGCGCCACCGACTCGGTGAGGTCGAGTGCGCACACGATCGGTGCCGGCGCGGGACCGCTGCCGAAAGCCGCGAACACCTCGGCGGCGGCCTCCGGGTCGACCGCGACGTTCCATTCCGAGACGGGAGTGGTGTTTCCGTGAGTGTGAAATGCGCCACCCATGATCACCAGTCGGCGGAGTCGCCCCGGCAGGTCTGGGTCGCGGCGGACGGCGGTGGCCAGCGAGGTCAGCGGGCCGGTGACCAGTCCGACCAACTCGCCGGCATGCGCGCGGGTCGCGTCGATCCACGCATCGGCGGAGGTCACCGGGCTCGGCAGCACGGAGGCCGCCGGTAGCTCGGCGTATCCGACGCCGAGGGGACCGTGGGTGTCTTCGGTGGTCATGAGATCGGCCACGAGCGGCGACGCCGACCCGACGTGCACGGGGATGTCGGTGCGTCCGCACAGCGCAAGCCAGGCGAGATTGTTGGCTGCGACGACGTCGACCGGGACGTTACCGGCGGTCGAGGCCACACCGACGAGATCGACGTCGGTCCGGGCCAGCAGGTACAGCAGCGCGACCGAATCGTCGATGCCGGTGTCGCAGTCGAAGAACAGATGCTGGGTCACCCGCCCATTCTCGCGCGTATGCATCCGTGGACGATTCGACACCCCGTGTGAGATCCGTACGGTGGGTGCACATGACTACTCACCTTGCTTTCGAATGGACGGAGACAAATCGCGAGTGGATCATCGAGAATCCAATCCGGATCGCCTCGTATGTCGTCATCGCTTTGATTGTTCGATTCGTGATGCACCGGGCGATCGATCGCGCCACCCGCCGGCCGGGCGCCGGGGGACGGGACGGCGCGTCGAAGCCGTTCCTGATCAGACACCTCCGTGAACGGACGCCGGCAACACGTAACCCGGAGGCTGCCGAGCGCCGCGCACAGCGTGCCCGGACGATCGGGTCCGTGCTCAAGTCGACGGTGTCCATGATCCTGCTGGTCTGGGTGGTGCTGTCGGTCCTCAGCGTTCTCGGCGTGAACATCGCGCCGTTCATCGCGTCGGCCGGAGTTGTCGGTCTCGCAATAGGTTTCGGTGCGCAGAACCTTGTCCGCGACTTTGTCAGCGGCATCTTCATGCTCCTCGAGGATCAGTACGGCGTCGGTGACATCGTCGATCTCGGCGAGGCGACCGGCGAAGTCGAGTCGGTCGGTTTGCGGATCACCACCCTGCGCGACATCGACGGCACACTCTGGTACGTGCGCAACGGCGAGATCATCCGCGTCGGCAACATGAGTCAGGAGTATGCCGTCGCCCGGGTCGAGGTTCCGGTCGCACTCAGCGCAGATGTGGACCGGGCACAAGAGGTCGCGCTGGAGGCCGCACGGAATGCGGTGCGCGACGACGGTATTCGCGACGACGTGCTCGCCGAACCGGAGATGCTCGGCGTCCAGGACGTCGCGCCCGACATGATCACTCTGCGTATGACATTGAAGACGAAACCGAACAGCCAGTGGTCGGTGTCTCGCCGCATCCGCCGCGACGTGCTGCGTGCCTACGAACAGCACGGCATCGAATTGCCCTATCCGACAGGACGAATCGCCGCGCTCGCCGGTCCGTCCTGATCCGAAGAGTTAGGTGACTAGCGCTCTGGCCTGCGCATAAGCGTCCACCACCCCACCGCTCTCTGAGGTGCCCGAGGCGCCGGCCGAGGGATGCCTCGAAGGGCAGGCGAACGGGCCACGTCAGCGAGGCGCCGGACCACTGAAAGTAGGGGAAGGTTTTTCCCCTACTTTCTGCCCCTGCTTGTTGAGTCGTCCGCGAGAAAGTTCGCGGGGAGGACTCCAGGGATAGGGGACGAGTTTCTTCCCCTATTTTTCGTGGATCATCGTCGCCGCGCGGATCGCGCTTCCGACTGTCGATGACCACCCGATGGCCGTCCCCGATGACATCGATAGGCCCGCGGATGCGTATATGCGCATACCGTTGCCTTTCAAACTGAACCAGAGTGCAGACAACCCCCGGTCGATGACCGGGGGTTGTCGGTGGTGTCCGAGGGGGGACTTGAACCCCCACGCCCGTTAATAGGGCACTAGCACCTCAAGCTAGCGCGTCTGCCATTCCGCCACTCGGACGCGTCGGCGGCGAACTGGTCGCCACCACAGCGCGCACAACCATAACCGAGGTTGCCCGTCTATCCCAAATCCCGTAGGAAACAGGTGTGACTTCCCAGAGTGAGGGCCCACGCGCGGTCGACGAAGTGGTCGATCTGGTCAGCCGGCTGATCCAGTTCGATACCAGCAACACCGGGGAACCGGAGACCACCAAGGGTGAGGAGGAGTGCGCGAAATGGGTCGCCCAGCAGCTTGAAGAGGTCGGCTACACAACGCAGTATGTCGAATCCGGGCGTCCGGGTCGCGGCAATGTGTTCGCCCGCCTGGCCGGTCCGCCCGATTCAGAACACGGGGCGCTCCTCGTCCATGCCCATCTCGACGTCGTGCCTGCCGAACCCGCCGACTGGAGCGTGCACCCGTTTTCCGGGTCGGTGGCCGACGGTTACATCTGGGGTCGGGGCGCCATCGACATGAAGGACATGGCCGGCATGGCGTTGGCGCTGGCCCGCCAGTTCAAACGGGACGGCACGGTTCCGCCGCGCGAGATCGTGTTCGCCTTCCTCGCCGACGAGGAGGCCGGGGGGAAGTGGGGTTCGCACTGGCTGGTGGAGAACCGCTCCGACCTGTTCGAGGGCATCACTGAGGCGGTGGGTGAGGTCGGCGGCTTCTCGCTGACCGTCGACCGACCGGACGGCACGCAACGACGCCTCTACCTGGTGGAAACCGCCGAAAAGGGCATCGCCTGGATGCGCCTCACCGCCGACGCCACCGCAGGCCACGGCTCGTTCCTGCACGCCGACAATGCCGTCACGGAGGTCGCCGAGGCGGTGGCCCGCATCGGTCGCCACACCTTTCCGTTGGTCATCTCCGATTCGGTGGCCGAATTCCTGGCCGCCGTATCCGAGGAGACCGGGCTCGATCTGCGACCCGACGCGCCGGACCTCGACACCACGCTGTTCAAGCTCGGCAGTCTCGCCCGGATCATCGGCGCCACGCTCCGCGACACCGCCAATCCGACCATGCTCAAGGCGGGCTACAAGGCCAATGTCATCCCGCAGAAGGCCGAAGCCGTGGTGGACTGCCGGGTGCTGCCCGGGCGGCAGGCCGCGTTCGAGAAGGAGATCGACGAACTCATCGGACCCAACGTCACCCGCGAGTGGATCAGCCATCTCGACTCGTACGAGACGACCTTCGACGGCCACCTCGTCGATGCGATGAACGACGCGATCCTCGCTCACGATCCGGACGGCAAAACGGTCCCGTACATGTTGTCCGGCGGCACCGACGCGAAGGCCTTCGCCAAGCTCGGCATCCGCTGCTTCGGGTTCGCGCCGCTGCAACTTCCCGCCGACCTCGACTTCGCCGCGCTCTTCCACGGCGTCGACGAGCGGGTTCCCGTGGACGCACTTCTGTTCGGCACCAAAGTGTTTGAGCACTTTCTGCACCACAGTTGACCACCGCGCCGCAATAGACGCATATGGTGGTGAACACCACCAGCAGACGAGAAGGGTTGACCCGATGCCGAGTTTCGATCCCTATGACGCGTTGCCCAGCCTGCCGGGCTTCACGCTGACCTCCGACAGCGTCACCGACGGCCGGCCGCTGCGCAACCAGCAGGTGAGCGGCATCATGGGTGCCGGGGGAGAAGACCTGTCGCCGCAGCTGAGCTGGTCGGGATTCCCTTCGGACACCAAGAGTTTCGCGGTCACCGTGTACGACCCCGACGCCCCGACGGCATCGGGATTCTGGCACTGGGCGGTCGCCGACATCCCCGCCTCGGTGACGAGTCTGCCCGAGGGTGCCGGCGACGAGTCCGGCAGCGGCCTGCCCGACGGCGCGGTGAGCCTGGCCGGTGACGCTTCGGTGAAGCGTTTCATCGGGGCGGCGCCGCCCCCCGGACACGGCCCGCATCGCTACTTCGTCGTCGTGCACGCGGTGGACGTGGCATCGCTGGAGTTGCCCGACGGTGCGACGCCTGCCTACCTCGGATTCAATCTGTTCTCGCATGCGATCGGCCGCGCGACGATCGTCGGCACCTACGAACAGCCTTCCGAAGACGTATAGGCCCTTAGCCGGCCCGATTATCGCTGCCGACCGCGTCGGCGAGGGAAGCGAAGCCGGCCTGCCGTACCCGCTCGGCGAGGCCGTTGTGGATCTCGTTGACCCACAACGGTCCGCCGTAGATGAAGCCGGTGTAGCCCTGCAGGAGGTCGGCTCCTGCGCAGATGCGCTCCCACGCCTGGTCGGGGGTTTCGATGCCACCGGCGCAGACCAGGGCGATACGGCCGCCGACGCGTGTGTACAGCCGGCGCAGCACGGCCAGGGATCGGTCGGCGAGCGGCGCGCCCGACAGGCCACCCGCACCCATCGCTGCCACATCGTCCTCGGGTGTGCGCAGACCGGTTCGAGAGATGGTCGTGTTGGTGGCGACGATGCCGGCCAGTCCGAGTTCGACGGCGAGGTCGGCGACCGCGTCGATGTCATCGTCGGCGAGATTGGGAGCGATCTTGACCAGGACGGGCACGCTGACTTCGTCCTGCACCGCAGTGAGGATGGGGCGCAACGAGTCCACGGCCTGCAGGTCGCGCAGGCCGGGCGTGTTGGGCGAGCTGACGTTCACGACGACGAAGTCGGCCAGCGGGCCGAGCAGCCGGGCCGAGTAGCGGTAGTCGTCGACGGCGTCCTCGACGGCTACGGCCTTGGTCTTGCCGATATTGGCTCCGATGGGGACGGCAACCGGCCCGGGCCGGACCTTGGCCAGATGTTCGGCTGCCGCGTCGGCGCCCGGATTGTTGAAGCCCATCCGATTGATCAGCGCGCGATCGGCGGGCAGGCGGAAGAGCCGGGGCGCCGGGTTGCCCGGCTGGGCGCGACCGGTGATGGTCCCGATCTCGGCGAAGCCGAAACCCAGCTGTCCCCAAGCGTTCACCGCGCCCGCCGACTTGTCGAAGCCGGCCGCGAGCCCGAACGGGGCGGGGAAGTCGACGCCGAACACCCGCTGACGCAGGACGGGATCGTGGGTGGCCAGAACCCTGGCCGCCCCGAAACGTAGGGGAGCCACGCGCCCGGTGAGGCTGATCGCGGTGAAAGCGATGTGGTGAATCCGTTCCGGGGAGAGCAGGAACATCAGTTTGAGCAGCAGCGGGTACGCCACGCCGTTCACGGCATGCAGGCTTCTTCTCAGCACGCGGTCGCGTCCTGTCCGGGATGGTTTCGATCAGGGTGGCCGGGACCGGGACGGCGTGGCGGACGTTTGCGGCGGAGCAGCACTTTGCGCGTGCCATCCGAGTAGAGCCGCACACGCGACAATTCCCAGCCACCGAACTCGGCTTCGAGCGCCAGGCGCATCGACGCGGTCACGCGGGTCACCTCCGGTGGAAGCCGGAGCAGCAGGCACTCGTAGTCCTCGGACGTGACCTCCCAGCCCGCCGGATACCGGGCGCCGAGCCGTGCTCCGACTCGACCCTGCGGGGTCAGGTGACGGTGTCCCTTAGCCGACATGATCACCCGCCCTGCGGCCCCTGTGGACGCTGCCCGGCGGGTGCGACGACCTGCAATCCGCCGTCACGTGCGGAGAGGACGTAAACCACCCCGGTGGAGTCGTCGACGGCGATGCGGTCAGGTTGTGTGACCGAGGAGAAGCGGGTCGTCTCACGGGGCTCACCGTCGGCAAGGTCATAGGCCACCACCTCGTTGTTCCCGGTTGTCGACACCCACAGCAGGTTTCGCTTGTCGTCGTAGTCTACGGCGTACGGGCCGTCGGGTAGCGGATAGCGGAACCGCATCACCAGCGGCGAGCCGAAGAATCCGATGATCTCGTTGTCGCGGGTGTTGGCCACGAGGACTCGTCCGTAGCGGTCGACGGTCGACGTCGTGGCACCGTTTCCGGCTCGCAACGCGGGACCGAGTTCCCCGGTGTCGAGGTCGATCGGCGTCACCGACGACTGTGCCCGGTCCAGGACGACGACCTGTTCGGCCGCAAGGTCTGCGCCGGATGGCGAGACGGTCAGGTCGTCGACCCGGACGAAGCCGGCGATGTCACGTTGACGTGCCCCGTCGGGACCGAAGACGACGACATGCCCGGTGTCGGTGCCGATCACCGTGCGCCGATCAGCCGTCACCGCAACCGCGGTGGGCGCGGCGACCTCGGTGGGGGTGGCTGTGGTGCGTCCGTTCGCGTCGATACGTAGCAGGGTGTCGGGTCCGGCGCCGACGAAGGTTCCGTCGCCGACCCCGGTCAACACCGTCAGCTCAGCGGTCGGCGTCGGGGTGCCAGTCGTTGTTCGGGGCCCGGTCGGTGTGTTCGGGAGCGACGCGGTGGCATACCGCTGCACAGAACGTCCGTCCGATGACAGCAGCGCAAGCGTGGGCCCCGACAGCGCCATCGCCCGCGCACCGGCCGGGGCGGGCACGACGACCCCGGCGGGGGTGCGGGCAGGCGGCGAGTCGAGCGCGCTCGCCGGGGTCACGGTCGGTACATCCGGGCGGTCGTCGGTCGACGAACCGCATCCGGCAACGACGAGCGTGAGGGCGACGGCGGCGAGAGCGCCGACGACCCGGACGCGGAAATGCTGCATGACCCCATCTTGCGTGAACCGAGACTGCGCAGAGAGGTCGGGGCGGACTCGGCGGGTCGGTGCGCTCGACGAGCGCTGCCGCGGGCGCCGCGTACGATCGGGCGCCGTGACTCATGCCAATCGCATTGTGCGGAGAACCCTGGGGCCGATCAACACAGGCCGGATCAACACAGGCCGGGTCGAGCATGTCTGACACCATGACCTGGACCCAGTCGATCGTGCTGGGTGCATTGCAGGGCTTGACCGAGTTCTTGCCGATCTCGTCGTCCGGCCACCTGCGGATCGCCTCCGAACTCTGGTTCGGCGAGGACGCGGGCGCGTCGTTCACAGCGGTCACGCAACTCGGGACCGAAGCCGCCGTGCTCGTGTACTTCGCCCGGGACATCGTGCGCATCGTGACCGCCTGGTTTCGCGGGCTGCGCAACGCCGACGAACGCGGACTCGACTACCGCATCGGCTGGTATGTGATCTTCGCAACCATCCCGATCGGTGTGATCGGGTTCGTGTTCAAGGACGAGATCCGCACCACCGGACGCAACCTGTGGTTGGTCGCGACGGTGCTGATCCTGTTCTCGGGTGTGTTCTGGCTGGCCGAACGCTACGGCACAAAGCGGCGCTCGATGGAGCAGCTGACCCTGCGCGACGGACTCGTGATGGGCGCATCCCAGTGTCTGGCGCTCGTGCCCGGCGTGTCCCGATCGGGCGCAACCGCGAGCGCCGGGCTGTTCCTCGGGCTCGAACGCGAGGCTGCGTTCCGCTTCTCGTTCCTGCTCGCGATTCCCGCGGTCACCGCGTCGGGCCTGTTCAGCCTGCCCGACGCCTTTCACCCCAGCGGCGAGGGCATGCAGTCGACCGGACCTCAGTTGCTGGTGGCGACCCTCGTCGCCTTCGTCGTCGGCTATGCGGCCATCGCGTGGTTGCTGAAGTTCGTCGGACATCACTCGATGAACTGGTTCGGCGCCTACCGGGTGATCCTCGGTGTCTTCGTGATCATCCTGCTGACGACCGGGACCATCAGCGCCACGTGAGACGTGCGTCCTCGGCAGTGCTTAAGGTTGGTTCATGACCGTGATTCTGGTGCGCCATGGGCGCTCCACGGCCAACACCTCGGGCGTGCTCGCCGGACGAACCGTCGGTGTGGGTCTCGACGACACCGGCCGTGCGCAGGCCGACGACCTGGTCCGCAGGCTCGGCGTCTGCCGTGACGAGATCCGGGCCGTC
Source organism: Gordonia gummivorans (assembly GCF_022513585.1). Lineage (GTDB taxonomy): Bacteria > Actinomycetota > Actinomycetes > Mycobacteriales > Mycobacteriaceae > Gordonia. The sequence goes on along the minus strand of NZ_JAKWBF010000009.1, from coordinate 136,636 downwards.
GCGCGTTCCCCGTTGCAGCGATGCGCAGAGACGGTGGCACCGCTCCTCGCGGCGTTGACCACCGACGGTTCAGACGGTCGCAAGGATGTGCCCGAGGTCGTGGTCGACGCGCTCGCCGAGGTCGACTACGGGGGGTGGACCAACCGTCCGATCCGCGAGTTGCTCTCCGAACCGCTGTGGAAGGTGGTCCAGCAGCAGCCGTCGGCAGCGGTGTTCCCGGACGGCGAGGGACTCGCGGACGTCCAGGCGCGGGCGGTCGCCGCGATCCGCTCGCTCGACCGCATCTACGGCGGCGAGGACGGTTCGGGCGTCTGGGTGGCGTGTTCGCATGGCGACGTGATCAAGTCGGTGATCGCCGACGCGATGGGTATGCATCTGGATTCTTTCCAGCGCATCGTCGTCGATCCGGCGTCGATCAGCGTGATCCGCTACGGCTCAACTCGCCCGTACGTGCACACGGTGAACACCACCGAGGTGCTGTCGGTGCCGAAACCGCCACCGGTGCAAGCAAACCCGGGTGCCACCGCCGACGATTCAAACGGGTCGGCGCACGACGCCGCCGATGACGCGGTGGTCGGGGGCAGCACCGGAACCGCCCACGACGAGATGCCTGCGCCGGTTGGGCCTGCGGGCAGCGCGCCGGCAGCGGGATAATGGGACCCACAGACAGGGAGGTGATGTGATGTCACGCGCGATCCACGTGTTCCGAAGTCCGGACCGCTTCGTCGCCGGGACCATCGGCCAGCCGGGCGATCGGACATTTTACCTCCAGGCCGTGCACGAAACCCGCATTGTCAGCGTCATGCTGGAGAAGCAGCAGGTCCAGATCCTCGCCGACCGTATCGGCGCACTCCTCGATGAGATCCATCGCCGCTTCGGCACCCCGATACCTCCGGAGACCGACCAGGTCGACGATCTCAGTCCGCTGGTGATGCCGGTCGACGCGGAGTTCCGGGTGGGCACGATGGGGCTGGGCTGGGACGCCGAGTCGGAGGCCGTGGTGGTCGAACTGCTCGCCATCACCGAGGGGGAATTCGACGAGAGTGTCGTGCTCGACGACACCGAGGAGGGGCCCGACGCCGTTCGGGTGTTCCTGTCCACCGAGGCGGCGCGGGAGTTCGCCGCGCGCTCGTCCGCGGTGATCTCGGCGGGACGTCAGCCGTGCCCGATGTGTGGTGAGCCGCTCGACCCGGACGGCCACCTCTGCGTGCGGACCAACGGCTACCGTCGCGGCGCCGAACTGAGCAAATCGCTCGACTTCATCGATCCCGAGGTGTTCAACAGCCTGGCCGCCCAGGGTGATCCCGGCCTGCTCGAGACATCCGAGGAGGACGACCAGACAGACGACTCGCCGGACGACCCGTCTGCCGAGGACGGGCCGGGGTCCGGCCCGCGGGCCTGAGATGTCGGTCGGTGAGCCCATGGGCATCGGCGAGGGAGAACCCCACCCGGCCGGCTCCGGATCATCCTCGGTGGAGGTCGTCGACGTCCTCCGACGAGGCGAGTTGGTGGTTCTGGGACGGATTCCGTCGGCCAGTAACGCGACCCTCGTGTGCGACGTCGTTCTCGACGACGTCGAACTGCGATGCGTGTACAAACCGGTCCGGGGTGAAGTGCCGCTCTGGGACTTCCCCGACGGCACCCTGGCCGGACGCGAGGTGGCGTCGTACCTGATCTCCGATGCGTTGGGGTGGGGTGTCATCCCGGAGACGGTCCTGCGTGACGGTCCCGTGGGATTCGGCATGGTCCAGCGGTGGGTCGACACACCCGACAACACCGACCGCCCGCATCCGAGTGCGCCGAGTGAGTTGCCGGACGGTCGGGTGGACCTGGTCGACCTGTGCCCGCCGGGAGCCGTTCCGGTCGGCTACCGGGCCGTGTTGCGAGCGTTCGACTCGATCGGCGAGCCGGTGGTACTGGTGCACGCCGACGACCCGCGGCTGCAGCGGATGGCTGTCCTCGACGTCATCCTCAACAACGCCGACCGTAAGGGCGGGCACGTTCTCGAGGGGCTGGACGGCGGGGTCTACGGCATCGACCACGGCATCTGCCTGCATTCCGAGGACAAACTGCGCACGGTCCTCTGGGGCTGGGCGGGTGAGACCGTGCCCGCGCACCTCGTCGCCGACCTCGCCGATCTCGCGCGGCGGCTGGAATCGCCGGACGACGATCTGCGTTCGGATCTGGCCGAGCACATCACCGGGGACGAGATCGACGCACTTGCCCTTCGCACGCTCGTGATCGCCGAGACGACCGCCATGCCCCTGCCGCCCGGCCACCGCCCGATTCCGTGGCCGCCGTTCTGACAGCTCCCGAGAGCCTCGAAGGGCCTGGTGAGACGACAATGTTCCCTCGCCAGGGCTCCGAGGCTCGCAGGCTCGCACCTAGCCGGCGGGCAGCGGAGGGCGACCGGGAGGCTGCCAATACAGTGGAGGCATGCAGTCCTGGCCCGATCCAGATGTCCCGGTGGTAGCCGGGGACTCTCCAGCACTCCGCCTCTACGACACCGCCGACCGCGCGATTCGGCCGGTGGCGCCCGGCCCGACGGCGAGGATGTACGTCTGTGGCATCACCCCGTACGACGCCACCCATCTCGGCCACGCGGCCACCTATGTGACCTTCGATCAGGTCAACCGGGTGCTGCGCGACCAGGGGCACGACGTGCACTACGTGCAGAACATCACCGACGTCGATGATCCGCTGTTCGAGCGGGCCGAACGCGACGGGGTGGATTGGCGCGAGCTGGGGAGCCGCGAGATCCAGCTCTACCGCGATGACATGACCGCGTTGCGCGTCCTACCCCCGCGCGACTACATCGGTGCGATCGAATCGATCGGCGAGGTCGTCGAGGTGGTGGAGAAACTGCTGACCTCCGGAGCGGCCTATGTCGTCGACGACCCGGAGTTCCCCGACGTGTACTTCCGCGCCGACGCGACCGAACAGTTCGGATACGAGTCGGGCTACGACCGCGCGACGATGGAGAAGTTCTTCGCCGAACGCGGCGGCGACCCCGACCGCCCGGGTAAACGGGACCCGCTCGACGCCGCTCTGTGGCGAGCCGTGCGTCCGGGTGAGCCGTCGTGGGAGTCGCCCTTCGGCCCAGGCCGGCCCGGCTGGCACATCGAGTGTGCGGCCATCGCGTTGAACCGGCTCGGGATCGAGTTCGACATCCAGGGCGGCGGAAACGACCTGATCTTTCCCCATCACGAGTTCTCCGCCGCGCACGGCGAGGCTCTGCGCGGGGCGCGCCGATTCGCCCGGCACTACGTGCACACGGGGATGGTCGGCCTCGATGGCGAGAAGATGTCCAAGAGCCGCGGCAACCTCGTGTTCGTGTCCGCGCTGCGGCGCGCCGGCGTCGACCCCGCCGCCATCCGGGTGGCACTGCTCGCGGATCACTATCGCGCCGACCGCATGTGGACCGACGCGGTCCTCGACACGGCCAAGCAGCGTCTGCAGCGGTGGCGTACCGCCGCGGCGGCCACGTCGGGTCCGGATGCCGCACCCGTGATCGCCCGCGTACGTCAACACCTCGCCGACGATCTGGACACCCCGAAAGCGCTTGCCGCGCTCGACGCTTGGTGTGCCGACGTCGAACTCGGAATCGGCGGCTTCGCCGACGCGCCCGGCGAGTTGGCCAGGGCCGTCGACGCGCTACTGGGCGTCGAGATCATCTGACAAACCCTGCAGTGTGGTTGCGGCCGCGAGTCGGTACAGTGCTCGCGTGGCTCGCGTGCAGGAGATCAAGCCGGACACCGACTCCGGGGTGTGGACTGTCGTCACCCGGACGTCGACCTATCTTCTCGACCTGGACGACAAGACTTTGTTGCGCGCACCCGGCGTGGGTGGCACTGACGACGAAGAGTGGACCGTCAGCAGACTGCGGCGCGACTCCGAGGACATTCCGCTGCTCGGCGTGAAGTCGTGCCGGGTGGGGGAGTCGGCGCAATTCTGGGTTCGGGCCGCCGACGACCCGGACGTGCGTACCTGGCGCATCACCACGCCGGTGGTGTCGATCGAGAAAATCGGCTAGCCCCGGCTGGCTCCGGACCGATCAACCACCGAACGATCCCGGCCCACCACGCCGCTTGAGGTAGCGCTCGAATTCCGCCGCGAGCGCATCGCCGTCGATCTTCGCCATGACCTCGTCGGTGTCGACCTCGGCGTCACCACGTTCTTCGAGACCCCGGACGTACTCGGCGATCTCCTCGTCGTCCTCGGTCATCTCGGTGACGGCCTGCTCCCAGTCCTCGGCCTGCTCCGGCAGCGCGCCTAGCGGGACCTCGATGTCGAGTACCTCCTCGACCCGGGTGAGCAGCGCGACCGTCGCCTTGGGGTTGGGCGGGGCGGACACATAGTGGGGGACGGCCGCCCAGAACGACACCGCGGGCATCCCGGCCTGCACGAACATGTCCTGCAGGACCCCGGTGATGCCGGTCGGGCCCTCGTAGCGGCTTTCGGCCAGGTTGTAGCGGGCGGCCGACTCGCTGCTGAAGGCGCTGCCGGTGACCGGCACCGGGCGGGTGTGCGGAGTGTCGGCGAGGAGTGCGCCGAGCATCACGGTGGTCTCGACGCCGAGGCGGTCTGCGAGTTCGACGATCTCCGCGCAGAAGCCGCGCCAGCGCATGTTCGGCTCGATTCCGCGGACGAGTACGATGTCACGGTCGGCACCGACCGGGCTGCAGTACGAGATCGACGTCGTGGGCCAGTCGATGCGGCGGGTGACACCGTCGATCTGCTTGATGGTGGGTCGGTTGACCTGGAAGTCGTAGTATTCGTCCGAGTCGATGTCGATGAGCGGCTCGGCGTCCCACATCAACGCCAGGTGCTCGACAGCGCTGCTCGCAGCGTCACCGGCGTCGTTCCAGCCCTCAAAGGCTGCCAGCAGGATGGGACGGCGCAGCTGGGGAAGATTCGGCATCTGCTCAGCGTTCACCGAACCAGCCTACGACCGAACCCCGAGAGAGAGCGAACTACGCTGACCACCATGTCCTCCGATCACCGCACACCGCACGCCGACTTCGACACGACATTCATGTCGGCGATGTCGCGGCGCGTGCTCATCGGCGACGGAGCGATGGGCACCATGCTGCAGGCCGCCGACCTCACGCTGGACGATTTCAACGGCCTCGAGGGCTGCAACGAGATCCTCAACGACAACCGCCCCGACGTGCTGGAGGGAATCCACCGCGCCTACTTCGAGGCCGGGGCCGACGCCGTGGAGACCAACACCTTCGGCTGCAATCTCTCCAATCTGGGTGATTACGACATCGCCGACCGCATTCGGGAACTCGCCTACAAGGGCACCGCGATCGCTCGCGGGGTCGCCGACGAGATGGGTCGCTCGGCCGACGGCACCGATCGCTATGTGCTCGGCTCGATCGGACCCGGGACCAAGCTGCCCAGCCTCGGCCACACCACCTTCGCCGTCATCCGCGACGCCTACTACGAGTGTGTTGCCGGCATGCTCGACGGCGGGGCCGACGCGATCCTGGTGGAGACCTCCCAGGACCTCCTGCAGGTCAAGGCTGCGGTGGTCGCCGCACGTCGCGCCATGGACGAACTCGGCCGTCGCATCCCGATCATTTCGCACGTCACGGTCGAGACCACCGGGACCATGCTCCTCGGTTCGGAGATCGGTGCCGCTCTGACGGCCATCGAACCCCTCGGGATCGACATGATCGGCCTCAACTGCGCCACCGGGCCGGCCGAGATGAGTGAACACCTGCGTTACCTGTCCCGACATGCCCGGGTCCCGGTATCTGTGATGCCCAACGCCGGTCTGCCCGTTCTGGGACCCAACGGTGCCGAATACCCGCTGACACCCGGCGAGCTCGCCGAAGCGCTGGCGTCGTTCGTCTCCGAGTTCGGACTCGGCTTCGTCGGTGGGTGTTGCGGCACCACTCCCGAACACATCCGGCAGGTCGTCGCGGCGGTCGCCGACGCCACACCCGCGGTCCGCGTTCCCGAGCACGAATCGGAGACGTCGTCGCTGTACACGGCGGTTCCGTTCGACCAGGACGCCAGCTTCCTGGTGATCGGCGAACGCACGAACTCGAACGGCTCCAAGGCCTTCCGCGATGCGATGCTCGCCGAGGACTACCAGCGCTGTCTCGACATCGCGAAGGATCAGACCCGCGACGGCGCGCACATGCTCGACCTCAACATCGACTACGTCGGACGCGACGGTGCCGCCGACATGACGGCGCTGGCCGGGCGTTTCGCGACCTCGTCGACGCTGCCGATCATGCTCGACTCCACCGAGCCCGAAGTGATCCGCGCCGGACTCGAGTCCCTCGGTGGCCGCTGCGCGGTCAACTCGGTCAACTACGAGGACGGTGACGGGCCGGAATCGCGGTTCACCCGCATCATGGAGCTCGTCGTCGAGCACGGTGCGGCCGTCGTTGCACTGACCATCGACGAAGAAGGGCAGGCGCGCACCGCGGACTGGAAGATCCGGGTCGCCGAACGCCTCATCGCCGACATCACCGGGAACTGGGGTCTGGCCGAAGAGGACATCATCATCGACGCCCTCACCTTCCCGATCTCCACCGGTCAGGAGGAGGTCCGCCGCGACGGCATCGAGACCATCGAGGCGATCCGCCGCATCCACGAGGCACATCCGGACGTGCACTTCACCCTCGGCATCTCGAACATCTCGTTCGGGCTCAACCCGGCTGCCCGGCAGGTGTTGAACTCGGTGTTCCTGCACGAGTGCGTGCAGGCAGGCCTCGACACCGCCATCGTGCATGCGTCGAAGATCCTGCCGATGGCGCGGATACCCGACGAGCAGCGCGAGGTCGCGCTCGATCTGGTGTACGACCGTCGGCGTCCGGCGACCGATGACGCACCTGCCTACGACCCGCTGCAGAAACTGATGGAGCTCTTCGAGGGGGTGTCGGCGGCGTCGGCGCGCGAATCGCGGGCCGCCGAACTCGCCCGGCTGCCGCTGTTCGAACGGCTCGAACGGCGCATCGTCGACGGTGAACGCAACGGCCTCGAAGACGACCTCGACACGGCGATGACAGAAAAGCCGCCGCTGGCGATCATCAACGAGACGCTGCTTTCGGGCATGAAGACCGTCGGCGAGCTGTTCGGTTCCGGGCAGATGCAGTTGCCGTTCGTGCTGCAGTCGGCTGAGGTCATGAAAACCGCTGTGGCACATCTGGAACCGCACATGGAGTCGACGGGCGAGGACGGCAAGGGCCGCATCGTGCTGGCGACGGTCAAGGGCGACGTCCACGACATCGGGAAGAATCTCGTCGACATCATCCTGTCCAACAACGGCTACGAGGTCGTGAACATCGGCATCAAGCAGCCCATCACCACCATCCTCGACGTCGCCGCGGACAAGAAGGCCGACGTCATCGGCATGTCGGGTCTGCTGGTGAAGTCGACCGTGGTGATGAAGGAGAACCTCGAGGAGATCAACGCCCGCGGGCTTGCCGACTCCTATCCGGTGCTGCTCGGTGGCGCGGCTCTCACTCGCTCGTACGTGGAGAACGATCTGTCCGAAACCTATGAGGGCGACGTGCACTACGCACGCGACGCCTTCGAGGGACTGCGGTTGATGGACGAGATCATGGCGACCAAACGCGGCGAGGGGCCCGACCCGGACAGCCCCGAGGCGATCGCCGCCGCCGAGAAGGCCGCCGAACGCAAGGCCCGCCACGACCGGTCCAAGCGCATCGCCGCCAAGCGCAAGGCAGCCGAGGAGCCGGTGGAGGTGCCGGCACGCTCGGATGTGGTCGCCGACAACGACATTCCCGAGCCGCCGTTCTGGGGTACCCGCATCGTCAAGGGTGTTCCGGTCGCCGAGTACATGCAGTTGCTCGACGAGCGTGCATTGTTCCTCGGCCAATGGGGTTTGCGCGGTGCACGCGGTGGCGAAGGTCCGTCGTACGAAGAGCTCGTGGAGACCGAAGGACGCCCGCGTCTGCGCCACTGGATCGACCGGCTGTCGACCGAGGGCATCCTGCAGCACGCGGCGGTGGTGTACGGGTACTTCCCGGCGATCAGCGACGGCGACACCGTGCACGTGCTGACCGAGCCGACCCCGGACGCGCCGGTGCGGTTCAGTTTCGACTTCCCACGCCAGCATCGGTCGCGCTTTCTGTGCATCGCGGACTTCATCCGCTCGCGAGAGGCTGCACAGCGGGATGGCCGGGTGGATGTGTTGCCGTTCCAGTTGGTCACCATGGGGCAGCCGATCGCGGACTTCGCGAACGAACTGTTCGCGGCCGACTCCTACCGCGACTACCTCGAGGTGCACGGCATCGGCGTGCAGCTGACCGAGGCCCTGGCCGAGTATTGGCATCAGCGGGTGCGTAGTGAGCTTCGTTTCGGCGAGCGCGCCATGGACAGCGAGGATCCGGACAACGCGCAGGGCTTCTTCGACCTCGAGTATCGCGGTGCCCGTTTCTCCTTCGGCTACGGTGCATGCCCGAATCTCGAGGATCGGGCGAAGATGATGGAGTTGCTCGAACCCGAGCGGATCGGGGTTGAGCTCTCCGAGGAGCTGCAACTGCATCCCGAGCAGTCCACCGATGCCTTCGTGCTGCATCATCCCGAGGCCAAGTACTTCAACACGTGATCTCCGGGCCGAGGGGTTGACACGAAGTAGTTGTAGGAATACAACAGTTGTATGACTACAACCGACTCGGACAAGGCTGCCCCGGCCGTGACCGAACTGTGGTTCGCGATGAACAGTCTCGTGCGCGATTATCAGTCGGGCGCGCATGCCCGGATCAGTGAGCTGACCGACATGCCCTTCAGCCGGTTTCGGGCGCTGCGGCGAATCGCGGTGAAGGCCATGCCGCAACGCGAACTGGCGGCCCGGCTGGGGGTCGACGCGCCGGCGGCGAGTGGAATCGTCGACGACCTCGTCTCCCGCGGTCTGGTGACCCGGGAGCCGCACCCGACCGACCGGCGATCCCGGCTGGTCACCATCACCACTGATGGCGCGCGGATCGTTGCCGACGTCGCGGCCGACCCGAGCGTGGCCCCCACCATGTTCGAGGCGCTCGACGCCGACGGACGCCGGGAACTCGGTCGTCTCCTCGGTCTGCTGCAACAGGCGGCAGAGGGGATGTCAACAGAGGGGATGTCGACAGAGGGGATATCAACAGAGGGAATGACAACAGGCGCATGAACATTCGCACGTACTCGGCACCGGGCGGTGACATATCCACTCTCGGAAGGCGTCGGCGGCTCGCCATCCTGGCGACCTGTTGCTTGAGCCTGTTCATCGTCGGCATCGACGTCTCGGCCGTCAACGTCGCATTGCCGTCGATCAGTTCGGATCTGGGAGCGACGCCCTCGCAGCTGCAATGGGTGATCGACGCCTACACGCTGGTGCTCGCCAGTTTGCTGATGCTCGGCGGCTCGCTGGGTGATCGTCTCGGTCGCAAGCGCATCTTCCAGGTCGGACTCACGGTGTTCGGGATCGGGTCGATTCTCTGTTCGCTGTCGATCTCGCCCGAGATGCTCATCGGCGCTCGGATGATCCAGGCCGTCGGCGGGTCGATGCTGAATCCGGTGGCCATGTCGATCATCACCAACACCTTCACGGACCCGAAGGAACGTGCGCGTGCCATCGGTATGTGGGGCGCGGCAATCGGAGTGAGCATGGCGGTCGGGCCACTGGTGGGCGGTGCACTCGTCGACGGTGTGGGCTGGGAGGCCATCTTCTGGCTCAACGTCCCGGTGTGCCTGGCCGCGTTCGTTCTGACTGCCATCTTGATTCCCGAATCGAAGGCGCCGCGGGCCCGGAGATTCGATCCGCTCGGGCAGGTGCTCATCCTCGTGTTTCTCGCGACGCTGACCTTCGGCATCATCGAGGGCCGCACGCTGGGCTGGACCTCAGGCGTCGTGATCGGCGTCTTCGTCATGGCGGCGATCTCTGTCGTCGCCCTCGTCGTGGTGGAGAACCGGCGCGTCGAGCCGCTGCTCGACATGCGATTCTTCCGCAGCGTGCCGTTCAGCAGTTCGGTGATCAGCGCGATCGTCGCCTTCAGCGCGATGGGCGGGTTCCTCCTGCTCAACACCCTCTACCTCCAGCAAGGGCGTGGATTCACGCCCTTCGAGGCGGGGTTGATGACGTTGCCGATGGCGGTCGCCAACGGCGTGTTCGCGCCCGTGTCGGGCCGCTTGGTGGCCGAGCGTGGATCCCGCACTCCGATGGTGATCTCGGGCGTGGCCGTCGTGGTCAGCGGGCTCATGCTCACGCAGATCTCCAACGACACGAGCCTGTGGTACCTCGGATTCGCGTATCTGGCCCTCGGAGTGGGCATGGGCATGATCAACGCGCCCATCACCAACGCGGCCGTGTCCGGTATGCCGCGCGATCAGGCCGGCGTTGCGTCGGCGATAGCTTCGACGAGCCGTCAGGTGGGTATATCCCTGGGTGTCGCGGTGTTCGGTGCTCTTGCGTTCGCGCGGCTCGGCGACGGCGGGGAATCGCAACTGGCGTCGGCTTCCGCACCGGTGTGGCTGGTGATGGCGATCTGCGGCGTCGTGCTGCTGGTTCTGGCTTTCGTTGCGACCGGGCCGTGGGCTGCGCGCACTGTCACGGCAACGCGAGAGCGCATCACAACACCCGCGGCACCATCGTGAAGCTCGCAGTTCGCTGACACCGGATTCCCAGCTTCGGCAACCACAGTGGAAGCATGACCACAGCCGAGGCCGTCGCGGCGGCACCTCCTGCGCACCTGACCACCGACGCAAGGGCACCCTCGTGGGGGTCCGACGTACGGCGTCTCGTCTCCGATCCGCCCCGATGGATCCGATGGACCGTCATCGGTGCAGTGGTCGTGATCGCACTGGGTGTCCGCATCCGCTTCCTCGACGTCGAAACCCTGGACTATCGTGCGTTTCTCAGCCGCTGGTACGACACTCTTGACAGCCAGGGATTCTCTGCCTTCGCATCCCGGTTCGCCGATTACAACTATCCGTACCTCTATCTGATCTATGGGCTGACCGTCGCGGGCATCTCGCCGCTGGTCGGCATCAAGGCGGTCTCGATCGTCTTCGACTTCGTGCTCGCCCTCTTCGCCTACCGGATCGTCGGGCTGCGGACCGACCGATTCTGGTTGCGGGCGTTGGCCTTTGGCGTCGTGGCGCTCCTACCGTCGGTGATCGCGAACAGCGCCTACTGGGGTCAGGCCGACGCCATCTATTCGGCGTTGGCACTCGGCGGTGTGTACTTCCTGCTGCGCGCGCAGATGAAGGGGATCACCCACTCGGCGTACGTAGGGAACTCGGTGTGGGCGTGCGTGTTCTTCGGATTGTCGCTGTCGTTCAAGCTGCAAGCGGTGTTCGTGCTGCCGGTCCTGGCCTGGCTGCTGATCCGACGCCGCATCCCGTGGTACACGCTGCTCGCGATCCCGGCGGTGTTCGTCGCGCTCGTAATGCCTGCGGTTCTCGCGGGTGCGCCGTGGAGTGAGGCGTTGTCGGTGTATCTCGACCAGACCGACTCCTACAAACAACTGACGCTGGGTGCCGCCAACCTGTATCAACTGATCCCGATCGCCGGCGACGCCACCTGGTTGGCCCACCTGGGAATCGCGCTGGCCGCGACGGTGATCCTCGCCTTCCTCGCCTGGTCGGTGTGGAAACGGCCCGCCGTGACCCCGACGTCGATTCTGGTGGTCACCACCGCCTCGGCCGTGATCGTGCCGTTCCTGCTGCCGGCGATGCACGATCGGTATTTCTACACCGCGGAGGTGCTCACCGTGGTGGCCGCGTTCTACCTACCGCTCTGGTTCGTCCTCGTGCCGATCCTGGTGCAGGCCTCGGCGATCGGTGTCTATCACTCGTCGTTGACCGGTGACCAGGGGCAGATGATGGGTGGTCCGGGTCGTGGTTCGGGCACGGCGCCCGATGGCAACGGTCCAGGTCGGGGCCCCGGCGGCTTCGGAGGTGGTGGGGGTAATGCCGGTGGAGGTCGCGGCGGTGGACCCGGATCCGGCGGGGGACCCGGTCCGCGGGGCGGAAGCGACGGCTACACCTCGGGCCGTGGCGACGGCGCACTCGCCGTCTATGCGTCGATGATGGGTCTCGCGGTGCTCGGGGTGGTCTCGGCGGTCCTCAGCGTGTTCCGTCGTACTGCGCGGTCGATCCGCGACTGATCGACCACCACGCGACAATGCGCTCGACCACCGGTTCCGGGGTCCGCACCCAGCGGAGATGGTCGAGGGATCCATCGGGCGGGCAGGCGTCAGTGCCGTAGGTCCAGACGGTTCGGGCCCCGGCGTCGAAGTGACGTTCGAGGGCCGACGCCGCATCCGGTGTCACCAGCGAATCGCCGTCGAGACGCACCGCGAGTACCGGTCCGGCCGGCTGCGCAGCCGCGGTCCACGGAACGCGACCGGATCGGACCATCCGGGCCCACTCACGCATCAGCGCCCGCGGAGTGGGCCCGCCGAATCCTGCCTTGGGCCAGTACCCGAGTATCGCCGTGGTCGGCGGAACGGTTGCCGCAACGGCGTATTCGACCATCCCGCCGCGCGGGTAGTACCGGCGCCACGGCAACGATCCGGCGATGATCACGTATCCGTCAAGCAGGGAACCATCGGTACCCCGACCGGCCGCGACCAGTGCGCACAACTGCGCGCCCATGCTGTGGCCGAGCACAAGGATGGGTCGGTCCGGGTGCAGAGCACGGCAGTCGGCAACCTTGCGGCCGAGGTCGTGAGCCTCGTCGACGTAGGACCAGTCACGGCGGCGGGCCGGTCCGACGTCACCGGATTCGATGCCGCGGCGCGGTGCGACGCTCGCAGTCCAGCCGTGCTCGACCAGGGCGTCGATCAGCGGCCGATAGAAGCGGGCGCGTACGCCCATGGCGGGGGAGACGACGACGTGTGGAGCGTTCTCGGGGTTCATGCGCCGAGCGTGCTGCCATGGTGTCCCCGAGTCCACTACCTGCGAGGTAGTCGAACCCGCTACCTCGGCCGCCTACGATGGCCACCATGCACACGGTGACCGGTGGGGCCAATCCCGTGGGATCGATGTTGCGGCGCTGGCGTGCGCATCGTTCGATCAGTCAGCTCGATCTCGCCTATGACGTCGGGGTGTCCCCTCGCCATCTGAGCTTTGTCGAGACCGGCAAATCGCGACCGAGTCCGTCGCTCATCGATGCGCTGTCCGACCGGCTCGACATTCCACTGCGGGAACGTAATTCGTTGTTGCTGGCCGCGGGTCATGCGCCGCGGTACTCGGAGGAACCGATCACCGCCGATGCGATGACCCGAGTACGTGACTCGGTGCAGCGGGTTCTCGACGCGCACAACCCCAATTTCGGTGTGGCACTGGACCGGACATGGAATGTGGTGTTGGCCAACGACTCTGCGAATCTCCTGACGGCGTCGCTGCCCGAACATCTCCAGGGCCCGCCGTTCAACCTGTTCCGTGCCTCGTTGCATCCGGACGGATTTGCCGGGATGACACGCAATTTCGACGTCTGGGGCCGTTACCTCGTCGATCTGCTCCATCGGCTGACCCGCGTCACCGGCGATCCGCGCCTGGCAGACCTCGAGGATGAGATCGGCACCTATTCGACGGTGCGGGCGTTGGACCGCGACGCATCGCCGGCGCCCGACCCGATGCTGATCGTTCCCCTGGAACTCGAACTCGGCGACGTCGTCCTCTCGTTCTTCTCCACGCTGACGACCTTCGGCTCTCCGCGGGACATCACACTCGAGGAGATGACGATCGAACTGTTCTACCCCGCCGACGCGACGACCGAATCGTGGGTTGCGATGATGCAGAGGTGACCACCTCTGACGCCGACCGGCCGACCGGCCCGCACGCGGTCCTCTGGGACATGGACGGGACGCTGCTCGATTCCGAACCGATCTGGGACATCGCGATGGAACGGTTCGCGCTGCGCAACGGCATAGTCATGAGTCCCGCGCTGCGCGAGTCGACACTCGGCAACTCACTGCCCGACGCCATGGGCAAGATCTATGCGGCGGCCGACGTCGCGGTCTCCGACCGGGACGTCCCGGGTGATTCCCGATGGCTGCTCGACACGGTCGCGGTCCTGTTTCAGGAGGATCTCCCGTGGCGTCCCGGCGCTACGGAAGCGCTCGATCTGGTTCGGGACGCCGGGATTCCGATGGCCCTGGTCACCAACACGGTGCGTGAACTCACCGAGGTCGCCCTCGACACCATCGGGCGTCACCGGTTTGCGGTGACCGTCTGCGGCGACGAGGTGCAACGGGGCAAACCCGCGCCCGATCCCTATCTGCGCGCGGCCGAACTCCTGGGGCGTCGGCCCGACCAATGTCTGGCGGTCGAGGATTCGCCTGCGGGCACCGACGCGGCCACCACGGCAGGCTGCCCGACACTTGTGGTGCCCTCGGCCGCGCCGGTCCCCGACGGGGCGTTGCGTCGCTTCCGGGAATCTCTCGTGGGGTTGTCCGGCCATGACCTGACCGACGCATTCCACGGAGTGACGACGCGGCCCAGCTGATTCGAACTGCTAACGATTCTTCTCGCGGATCCGACGACCATGGCAGGAGCCGGACAGATCGGAGCGAGACATGCGACGTGGTTCATGGGTGAAATCCGCGGGTGTGCTGGCCATGTCTGGGCTGATGGGTTGCGTCGTCCTCGCGGGGTGCACGCCGACATCGGAGACAACCAGCGCCACTTCGACCGCAACGGTCACTGTCACCGCGTCGCAGCCCCCGGGGGTGTCGTCTGCGTCGACGACCCGAACTGCGTCCCCGAACCCGCAGCGCCAACAGCGAACGCCGGAACCCGTCGACCCGTCTCAATTCCGAAGTGGACAACGCAACGGTGACGACGTCTACTTCACCTCGCCCACTGGCAACATCTGGTGCCGTTTTGGCTCGGTGGACTACAGCGCCGGCTGTCAGGCCAAGAACGCCCCGGTACCCGCCGGTGCCGATTGTCGCGGCAACTCGATGTATCCGGCCCACACGCTCAGCCGCGGCTTCTTCCTGCGCGGCGCCGCCGTGATGCCCGCATGCTTCAATCAGGGCGTTTTTGTCGGCTACGAGGCGAGAGCCTTGCCGTACGACCACTCGATATCGGCCCACGGCTACTTGTGCGTGTCGCGTGTCACCGGGGTGACGTGCTTTGCACGTTCCGCGCACGGCTTCGTCCTGTCGATGCAGGAGGCGCGAGCCTTCTGAGGCGACCTGCGCAGAGGTGTCGTGACCGGGCATGAAACACTGAGAGACCGTGAAGACATTCGAGGAGTTGTTCGGCGAGCTCACCGAGAAGGCACAGTCCCGGCCGGCCGGCAGCGGCACCGTCGCGGCACTCGATGCCGGTGTGCACACGCTCGGCAAGAAGATCCTCGAAGAGGCGGGCGAGGTGTGGCTCGCCGCGGAGCACGAGTCCGATGAGTCGCTCGGCGAGGAGATCTCACAACTCCTGTACTGGGCGCAGGTGATGATGATCAAACGAGGACTGTCGCTCGAAGACGTCTACCGCCATCTGTAGGGAGTCGGTGCACGCACCCGACTCCCGGCGCACACGTCACTCATCCCGGCAATCATTAAGGACCACATCATGTTGCGCGTAGCCGTTCCCAACAAGGGTGCGCTCTCCGAATCGGCGTCGGCGGTGCTCGCCGAGGCCGGATATCGCAAGCGTTCCGACGCCAAGGACCTCACCGTTCTCGACAACGCGAACGACGTCGAGTTCTTCTTCCTGCGCCCCAAGGACATCGCCATCTACGTCGGCGCGGGCACCCTCGATCTCGGCATCACCGGCCGTGACCTTGCCGGTGACTCCGGTGCCGCGGTCGACGAGGAGTTGTCGATGGGCTTCGGCTCGTCGACCTTCCGCTATGCCGCTCCCGGCAATCAGACCTGGACTGTCGACGACCTCGCCGGCAAGCGGATCGCGACGTCGTACCCGAATCTGGTGCGCGCCGATCTCGCCGAGCGGGGAATCGAGGCCGACATCATCCGCCTCGACGGTGCGGTCGAGATCTCCATCCAGCTCGGCGTCGCCGACGCGATCGCCGACGTGGTGGGCTCGGGACGCACGCTGCGCCAGCACGGGCTGGTCGCCTTCGGCGAGACGCTGTGCGACTCCGAGGCGGTCCTCATCTCGCGGGCCGGCGCCGAGCGGGGCAAGGCCGCCCGGCAGTTCGTCGCGCGCGTGCAGGGCGTCGTCTTCGGTCAGCAGTACGTGATGATCGACTACGACTGCCCACGTTCGCTGCTCGCCGAGGCGTCGAAGCTGACCCCCGGCCTGGAGTCGCCGACGGTGGCTCCGATGGCCGATCCCGACTGGGTCGCAATCCGGGCCATGGTGCCGCGCAAGGACCACCAGAACCTGATGGATAAGCTCTCCGAACTCGGCGCGAAGGCGATCCTCGCCACCGACATCCGGTCCTGTCGCTTCTGAGTCGACGAGACTGTCTTCGGCCTCCTGAACTGCGGAAATCTGTACCTGGGAGCCCAGTCAAATGCACAGTGCACGTGGTCGGGCTGGGGCGTACAGATAGCCGACGAGTTTGGCGAGCCGCTCGCTGACCTTTGGGCGTGTCGCGATTTCAGAAACCGCGTGTCTGGCCAGAAACCAGGGGCGCGCCAGCGGTTTCTGGCACCACCCGCGGTTTCTGGCACCACGTGCGGTTTGCGACGAGGCCGAGCTCTGCCTGCTTCCAGGTCCGGCTCGGAGTGTCTTGCTCACGCGTTGCGATTGAGCAGCACGGTCTGCGCCGACCGGCCGATGAACCCGTCGACGTCGTAGAGGTCGGCGAAGGTGGCGCCGAAGCCGTGGCGCCCGGTGGCCATGTCGGCGTCGATGCCGAGCCAGTGTCCGCGGGGCGCGGCGGTCAGGTGGACAGTGGTGTCGGTGTTCATCCAGGTCCACTCGTCGGGCCGCAGCCGGGTGCCGAGCCCGTTGGCCACGTCGAGGACGGTGAAGATCGATTCGAGGTCGGCAATCGGCTCATCGGCGACGAGGTCGATGGCCGGGCGCAGCCACACTGCGGGTGTGTCGCCGGTGCGTCCCTCCACGCGGGCCGATTCCACGGTTCCGATGAAACCGGTTGTGCCCCAGTCGACACCGAGCGATTCGTCGGCAGTCACTCCGATCACCGAATCCACGTCATCGGGACCTGTGGCCAAGGCGGGCAATGGAATTCGTTCGATCGGAGCGGAGTCCGCGAGCCGCATGCGCCAGCCCACGGACTGCGCCGCTGTCCGGAAACCACCGTCGGGCTGCTGCACTTCCAGATCGGCGCCGATCAGCGTGATCTGTCGTCCCGGACGCAGTACGCGCGCCCGAATCCTGTTGACGCCGAGCCCGATCGGGCCGAGGATCTCGGTGGTGACGCGCGTGAAGTGCTGGTCGGGGTCGGGCGCACAGCGGAGCATGGCGCGCATCAGGAGGCCTGCGGGTGGGCCGCCGTGCTGGATCTCCGGGGCCCAGACGCTCAGGGTCGCCGGCGTCGGCTGGTAATACTCGTGACCGTCGGCCTCGTAGTCCGGTGCGGCAATCGGTTCGTAGTAGGACGAATACTCCACGTCGTCACTTTATGGGGGTCGTCATAGTCGTGTGTCACCGGGTGCCGAAATCGGTCTTGTCAGTCGGCCGTGAATCCGACTGGTGGTCCCGGATAGGGCGGGATGGTTCCACCGAATTCGGGGCAGCGATCGCGGTGCTCGCACGACGAACACAGCCGCGACCGCTTCGGCCGAAAGTCGCCGGTGGCCACCGCCACCCGGATGGCCTTCCAGATCGCCACCAGGGTGCGTTCGAATCGTTCGAGTTCGTCGCGGTCGGGGGTGTAGGTGAGTTGCTGACCGTCGGACAGGTACATCAACTGCAGTCGGTGCGGCACCACACCTCGGGTGCGCAAGATCGCGAGGGCATAGAACTTCATCTGGAACAGCGCTGCGGATTCGAACGCCTCACCCGGGCAGCGTCCGGTCTTGTAGTCCACCACCCTGATCTCACCGGTGGGCGCGACATCGATCCGGTCGATGAATCCCCGCATCCGGACCTGCCCCGACTCGATCTCGATGTGATGCTCCACGGCGTCCGGGTCGAAGGCGGTCGGATTCTCCATCGTGTAGTAGGTCGCGATCAGCTTGTGCGCATCGGCCAGGAACTTGGTGTCGTCACCATGGGCGACCACCTGCGCGAGTTCGGGGTCGGCCTCGCACAGCGCGGCCCAGGCGCCTTCGACCAGCAAATCCGCGGATTCACGGGTGCGCAGCGCGGCCGGCATGTCGAAGAGGTTCTCGAGCGCAGCATGGACCACCGTGCCGCGTGTCTGCGCCGGGGTGGGCGTCTCGGCGAAGCGATCGATCGCGCGGTACCGGTACAGCAGGGGACACTGCTTGAAATCGGACGCACGCGACGGCGACAGTGCCAACGGGCGGCCGACCAGTCCACGTTGCTCAGACCCGGCTTCAACACTTGTACGCACATTTGGCAGGGTAAGACGCCGTACAGACAGTTTCGCGCCGCGACACCACCGCGAGCGCACTTCACGAGTCGGGAAGGACCTGACGTGCCCACCTCCGGCCCGTTCGCCATCGGCGACCGCGTACAGCTCACGGATGCGAAAGGTCGCAAGTTCACGGTCCACCTCGAGGCCGGCAAGCTCTTCCACACCCATCGCGGCGCCATCGCCCACGACGACCTGGTCGACGCGCCCGAGGGCAGCATCGTCTCGGCCACCAGCGGGACGCAGTACCTCGCGCTGCGCCCACTCCTCGTCGACTACGTGCTGTCGATGCCGCGTGGCGCCCAGGTCATTTACCCGAAGGACGCGGCGCAGATCGTCGTCGAGGGGGACGTGTTCCCCGGTGCGCGGGTTCTGGAGGCCGGTGCCGGCTCTGGTGCGCTCACGTGCTCGCTGCTGCGTGCTGTCGGTACGCAGGGTGAGGTCGTGTCCTACGAGGTTCGCGCCGACCACGCCGAGCATGCGGTGCGCAACGTCGACACCTTCTTCGGTGAGCGGCCCGCGAACTGGACACTGATCGTCGACGACCTCGCAAATCTCCCCGCCGACGAGCGATTCGATCGCATCGTTCTGGACATGTTGGCGCCCTGGGAGCCGCTGGACGTGGTTCGAACGGCCTTGAAACCAGGTGGAGTACTAACGATTTATGTGGCAACGGTCACCCAGTTGTCGCGAATCGTCGAGGCCCTGCGCGATCAGGAGTGCTGGACCGAGCCCCGGGCGTGGGAATCGCTGGTCCGCGAGTGGAGCGCGGTGGGTCTCGCGGTGCGTCCGGAGCACAAAATGCAAGGCCATACGGCATTTCTCATCACCGCTCGGCGACTTGCCGACGGCACCACCACCTTGCGGCCGCAGCGGCGTCCCAGCAAGGGGTGACCGGGAAATCGGTTTCGCGTCGAAACATCGCGAATACGTTGAGAAGACGCATATTTAACACACCGTCAACATCACCATTCGCGCGGTGGAGGGCGATTTACGAGCGCTCCCGGTAGCGTGGAGACACGGCGCAAGCATTCGATCGAGGGATCGGATGATTGCCGGGGAGAGGAGTCAGCAATGACCGAATCTGACCGCCACGATGCCCCCACGGGTGACCGCAGGGTTCCCGAGAGCGCAAGTGCATCCGACGAGGATTTCACTCCTGCCTACACCCCGCCGCTGCCACGCAGCGGGAGCGAGCGCGCGCCGTTCGGCAGGCCTGCAGCCGACACACCCGCCGGGGATGTCCACGCGCTGCAGGAACGTGTCGACAACCTCACCGTGCGCAACGCCAAACTTCTCGACACCCTCAAGGACGCCCGCCAGCAGTTGGTGGCGCTCCGAGAGGAAGTCGACCGCCTCGGACAGCCGCCGAGCGGCTACGGGATCTTGTTGGAGGTGCAAGCCGACTCGACGGTCGACGTGTTCACCTCCGGGCGCAAGATGCGGCTCACGTGTTCGCCCAACATCGACACCGAGACCCTGCACAGGGGTCAGACGCTGCGCCTCAACGAGGCCCTGACCATCGTCGAGGCCTGTGAGTTCGACACGGTCGGCGAGATCAGCACACTGCGCGAGGTACTCGGCGACGGCCAGCGGGCCCTGGTGGTCGGGCACGCCGACGAGGAGCGCGTGGTCTGGCTCGCCGAACCGCTGCTCGGTGACGTCGACGGCGAGGACGGCAAGCGGCGCAAGTTGCGTCCCGGTGACTCGCTGCTGATCGACACCAAAGCCGGATTCGCGTTCGAGCGCGTCCCGAAGGCCGAGGTCGAGGACCTGGTCCTCGAGGAGGTTCCCGACGTCGGCTACGAGGACATCGGTGGTCTCGGCCGCCAGATCGAGCAGATCCGTGATGCCGTCGAACTCCCGTTCCTGCACAAGGACCTGTTCCGCGACTACGCGCTGCGTCCGCCCAAGGGCGTCCTGCTGTACGGCCCGCCCGGCTGCGGCAAGACCCTCATCGCGAAGGCAGTGGCCAACTCGCTCGCCAAGAAGATCGCGCAGGCGCGCGGCGACGACGCGAAGGAAGCGAAGTCCTACTTCCTCAACATCAAGGGTCCCGAGCTCCTCAACAAGTTCGTCGGCGAGACCGAGCGGCACATCCGCCTGATCTTCCAGCGGGCACGCGAGAAGGCCTCGGAAGGCACTCCGGTGATCGTGTTCTTCGACGAGATGGACTCGATCTTCCGGACTCGCGGTTCCGGCGTCTCGTCGGACGTGGAGACCACTGTTGTGCCGCAGCTGCTCAGCGAGATCGACGGTGTCGAGGGCCTGGAGAACGTCATCGTGATCGGCGCCTCCAACCGCGAGGACATGATCGATCCGGCGATCCTGCGGCCCGGCCGCCTCGACGTCAAGATCAAGATCGAGCGCCCCGACGCGGAGTCGGCGATGGACATCTTCTCCAAGTACCTGGTGGAAGAACTGCCCGTGCACGCCGACGATCTGGGCGAGTTCGGCGGCGACCGGACGGCCTGCATCAACGCCATGATCGAGCGGGTCGTCGAGCGCATGTACGCCGAGAGCGACGACAACCGGTTCCTGGAGGTCACCTACGCCAACGGCGACAAGGAGATCATGTATTTCAAGGACTTCAACTCGGGCGCCATGATCCAGAACGTGGTCGACCGGTCCAAGAAGTACGCGATCAAGTCGCAGCTCGAGACCGGTCAGCCGGGATTGCGGGTCCAGCACCTGTTCGACTCGATCCTCGACGAGTTCGCGGAGAACGAGGACCTGCCGAACACCACCAATCCCGATGACTGGGCCCGTATCTCGGGCAAGAAGGGTGAGCGGATCGTGTACATCCGCACCCTGGTCACCGGCAAGAGTTCGGGTGCCAGCCGCGCGATCGACACCGAGACCAACACCGGCCAGTACTTGTAGTCGAGCGGCGCGACACGCGGGTCGGCCGACCGGCCGACAGGTGCGGTGTGGACCTCGCGATCAGGCACTAGAGTCATTCGGTGATGAACAGTATGTCCATGACGCGCGGGCGCGTGACCGTCGACGGCGGTCAGGTGCACCCGATCGGTGACCGCCAACGGATCTCGATCGGCCGCACCCCCGACAACGACATTGTGATCAACCACCCGATGGTGTCGCGGCATCATCTGGCGCTCGAGTGGCGCGTCACTGCGTGGTGTCTGGTCGACACCGGTTCGACCAACGGCTTCTATCTGAACGGTCGACGCATCCCGGAATTGACCGTGTCTGGCCCGGTTCAGGTGCGTATCGGCGACGCGGTGACCGGCCCGGTCCTCGATCTCGCCTTGGACCCGGTGGGGCCTGGCGGCCCGCCCCCGCCGTCCGGTGGGTTTCGTCCCGGTCCGCCGGCCGGCCCGGGGTCGGGCAGCATGCCGATGCGCGTTCCCGCGCCCGGAACGTACTCCCGCGACAACGGCGTCGAACCGATGCCGCAGGAACTGCGCAACGCACCACACCTGCAGTCACTCCAACAGAACGTGTCGGCGGTGTACCGACTGCCGGGCGCCGACACCCCGCCCGCTCGTGAGTCGATCTCGCTGCGCGGTGTCCAGACCATCGGTCGTACCCCGGACAACGACATCGTCGTCAGCGACGTGCTGGCCTCCCGCCACCACGCCCGGGTGAGTACCGGGCAGTCCGGGCTGGTCATCGCCGACCTGAACAGCGTCAACGGCACCTTCGTGAACGGGCGACGGGTGGGCCAGGCACAGCTCACCGACGGCGACGTGGTGACCATCGGTAACAGTGACTTCGTGGTGTCCGGCGGCACCCTCATCCGCGGTCAGGCTCGCGAAGCGGTGGCCGGCGGTGTCCATGTGCACGGCGTCAGTCTGGTGGTCGACGGCGGGAAGCAATTGCTGGCCGACGTCGAGTTCAGCGCCAGCCCGGGCACGCTGACCGCCATCATCGGACCGTCGGGCGCGGGTAAGTCCACCGTGTCCAAGATCGTCGCCGGTCTCAACGCGCCCACCAGTGGTCAGGTGACCTTCGAGAACCGCAGCGTCCACGCCGAGTACGACGCCCTGCGCACCCGTATCGGAATGGTGCCGCAGAAGGATGTGCTGCACCACAAACTGACCCTGCGTCAGGCTCTGCGTTACGCCGCAGAACTGCGACTGCCACCCGACCTCAGCAAGGCCGACCGCGACAACGTCATCAACGGTGTCCTGTCCGAGCTCCAACTCACCGAGCACGTCGACACCCGGGTGGAGAAACTCTCCGGTGGCCAGCAGAAGCGTGCTTCGGTGGCAATGGAGTTGCTCACCGGTCCGTCGCTGCTGATTCTCGACGAACCGACGTCGGGGCTCGATCCGGCGCTCGACCGTCAGGTGATGGCGACGCTGCGCCGCCTCGCCGATGCCGGCCGCGTGGTGTTGGTGGTGACCCACTCGCTGACCTACCTGTCGATGTGCGACCAGGTGCTGCTGTTGGCCCCGGGCGGCAAGACCGCGTTCTGCGGACCGCCGGCACAGGTCCGCGGCGCGATGGGCACCGACGACTGGGCCGAGATCTTCTCCTTTGTCGCCGATCAACCCGACACCGCCCACATGCGGTTCCTCGACCGCAATCGCCGCCGCCGCCGACCTCCGCCACCGATGCGTCCACCCGGACCGCCGATCCCGATACCGCACACCAGTTTCCTGCGTCAGTCGAGCACCGTGTCGCGCCGACAGGTCCGACTGATCTTCGCCGACGTCGGGTATCTCGCATTCCTGGTTCTGCTGCCGGTGGTGCTGGGTGCGCTGACTTTGGTGATTCCCGGCTCGAACGGCTTTGGGCTCGTCGGCGATCCCAACCATCCACCGGGCGTGCCGCCACCCAAGGATGCCGGTGAGGCGGTGCAGATCCTGGTCGTGCTCGTCGTCGGGGCTGCCTTCATGGGCGCCGCGTTGACCGTGCGCGATCTGGTGGGTGAGCGCGACATCTTCGAACGCGAACGCGCGGTCGGCCTCCGACCGGGCGCCTACCTGTGGGCAAAGATCCTCGTGTTCTTCACTGCTGCCGTTCTGCAGAGCATCGTGATGGTCGCCATCTGCTTTGCGGGCCGCGGCATACCCGAGTTCGGCGGACCGTTCATCAGCCCGCCGATAGACCTGGTGATTTCGATCGCGGCGCTGGCCTGCGTGTCGACCCTTGTCGGACTGGCCATCTCGTCGATGGTGAAGTCCAATGAGCAGGTGATGCCACCGCTGGTCATCGTGATCATGGTGCAGCTGGTGTTCTGCGGTGGCCTGTTCGCTCTCGACAAGCCGGGCCTGGAACAGATCTCGTGGATCTTCCCGTCCTTCTGGGGGTACGTGGCGTCGGCAGGCTCGGTGGACCTGACCTACATCAACTCCTACGCACCCCAGGCCGCCGGCAACGGCTTGTGGGAGTCGACCTTCGCCAACTTCGCGCTGGCGATGCTCGTGCTGGTGATCATCGGCGCGATCCTGGCCGGCATCACCTACTCCAAGCTGCGCCTGAAGAAGGCCCGCTGATCAGTCGGTCCAGTCACCCGGCGGTCATTCCGCCGGGTGACTGTTCCCGTCAGGACGGCATGGTGAACGAGGTCGTCACGCCTGCGGAGACCTCGGGATAGCGCACCAATCCGAGTTCGGCGTCGTCGCTCAATGCCGGATGAGCGGGCAGGACACGCACGGTGTAGCCGATCAGCCCCGACGAGCGTGGTTCCAAGGTGGCCGAGAACACCGACCGCCCCGACGAATCGGGTTGGGCTGCAGGCGACATGATCGCGAAGTGCGGGTCGACGATGTCGCCTTCGTCGGTGACCCGGCCGAGGATCGCCTCGACCTTGACCTCCGTGGGAGACAGTGCCCCCGACGCCACGTGCGCGGTGACGAGCAGACCGTCGTCGGCCTTGTCGTCCTCGACGCCGGCGATCATGACCGACGACCAACTGCGATTGAGACGTGACCGGTACGCGGCGAGGTCGGCGGCGACCTTGTAGTCGTCGGCGCACACTGCCGTGAACGACGCGGCGGCCGGGCAGTAGAGCTGGGTGGTGTAGTCGCGCACCATGCGGGAGGCGAGCACCTTGGGGCCGAGTTTGCTCAGCGTGTGCCGGACCATCTCCACCCAGCGCTCGGGGACACCGTCGGTGGTGCGGTTGTAGAAGAGGGGGATCACCGACTCCTCGAGCAGCGAATACAGTGCCTCTGCCTCGAGGTCGTCGCGACGGTACTCGTCGGTGACGCCTTCCGCCGATGGGATGGCCCAACCGTTTTCGCCGTCGGCCATCTCGTCCCACCAGCCGTCGAGGATCGACAGGTTGAGTCCGCCGTTGAGTGCCGACTTCATGCCCGACGTTCCGCACGCCTCCATGGGGCGTACCGGGTTGTTGAGCCACACGTCGCAGCCGGCGTAGATGTGCCGGGCCATCGAGATGTCGTAGTCGGGCAAGAAGACGATCTTGTCGCGCAGCTCGGGGTCCTCGGTGAAACGCACGACCTGCTGGATCAACGCCTTTCCGCCATCGTCGGCCGGATGCGCCTTGCCGGCGATAACCAACTGAACGGGGCGCTCCGGGTCGGTCAGGATACGTCGCAGACGGTCGGGATCGCGCAGCATCAGCGTGAGCCGCTTGTAGGTGGCGGCGCGGCGCGCGAAACCGATCGTCAGCGCGGACGGGTCGAAGATGTCTGCGGTCCAACCCAATTCGGCGTCGATGAACCCACGGTCGCGGCCACTGGCATGCGCACGGCGGCGTACCTCGTCGACGAGTTGGCCGCGCAGTTCTTCCCGCGTCTGCCACAGGTCGGCGACACTGAGCGCCGCGTACTGGTCGCCGGCCGAGTCCTCGTCCGCGCCGACCAGCTCCCGCCATGCCCGCGATACCCAGGTGAAGCCGTGGACGCCGTTGGTGACCGACCCGATCGGCACCTCGGCGGCGTCGAATCCGGGCCAGAGGTCGGCGAACATCTCGCGGCTGACCTCGCCGTGCAACTGCGACACCCCGTTGCTGCGCTGGCCGAGCCGGAATCCCATGTGCGCCATGTTGAAGACACCGGGATCGGACTCATCGCCCAGTTCGAGGACGGTGCCGACGTCGAGACCCGGCAGCAGTCGCGACTGCCCGTCGGGGCCGACGGCGAGGTAGTACCGAACCAGGTCGGTGGGGAAGCGGTCGATTCCCGCGGGGACGGGCGTGTGGGTGGTGAAGATGTTCGACGCCCGGACCACCGCCTCCGCCGTGTCGAAATCGAGGCCCGCACCGCCGTCGACGAGTTCTCGCACCCGTTCGACGCCGAGGAAACCGGCATGGCCCTCGTTCATGTGGAACACCGTCGGCTCTGCGCGACCGGTGATGCGGACGTACTCGCGCAGCGCCCGGACGCCGCCGATGCCGAGCAGAATCTCCTGTTTGATGCGGTGATCCTGGTCGCCGCCGTACAGGCGGTCGGTGACGGCGCGGAGCTCTTCGTCGTTGAGCGAGATGTCGGAGTCGAGCAGCAACAGCGGGATCCGACCGACGGTCGCGATCCACACCTGTGCGTGGAGGGCGCGATCGCCGGGCATGGCGACGCGGACGATGACCGGACCGGAATCGTCGGCCAGCAGCGTCAGCGGCAGGGCCCCGGGGTCGTTGACCGGGTAGCGCTCGATCTGCCAGCCGTCGTGCGACAGGCTCTGCCGGAAGTAGCCGGAGCGGTAGAACAGGCCGACGCCGATCAGTGGCAATCCGAGGTCGGATGCTGCCTTGAGGTGGTCACCCGCCAGGATGCCGAGGCCACCCGAGTAGATGGGCAGCACCTCGGTGATGCCGAACTCCATCGAGAAGTAGGCAATGCCTTCCGGCACAGTGTTTCCCGCCGACCGATAGTCACCGAACCATTGAGGTGCGGCGATGTAGTCGTCGAGGTCGGCGTGCAGTTGTGTGACCCGTTCGCAGAACTCGGTGTCGGCGGCCAGTTCGTGCAGGCGCTCGGTGTCGACGTCGGCGAGCACCCGGAGCGGATCACCGGTCGCAGCCCAGCGTTCCGGGTAGATGGTGGCGAACAACTCCTGCGTCGGTGTGTGCCACACCCATCGAAGGTTGTTGGCGAGGCCGGCCAGGTCGGCGAGTTGAGGGGGGAGGGGCACGCGAACGTTGAACCGGCGGAATGCTTTCACGGCGTAGACGGTACCCAGGTCAGACGGTCCCTGCGACCGGGACGAGCGTAGCGACGGGTTAAGATTCGACGCACCGAGATGAACAATTAGGCTCTTGGCATGCAGCGAATCATCGGGACCGAGGTCGAGTACGGAATTTCGGCGCCGGGCGACCCGACCGCGAATCCGATCATGACGTCAACACAGGCCGTTCTTGCCTATGCGGCGGCCGCCGGTGTGCCCCGCGCGAAGCGGACGCGCTGGGACTACGAGGTGGAGTCGCCGCTTCGTGATGCGCGCGGTTTCGACCTCGGGCGAGGGTCGGGACCGGCCCCGATCATCGACGCCGACGAGATCGGCGCGGCCAACATGATCCTCACCAACGGGGCGCGCCTGTACGTCGACCACGCGCATCCCGAGTACTCGGCTCCCGAGGTGACCGACCCGCTCGACGCGGTGATCTGGGACAAGGCGGGCGAGCGCGTGATGGAGGCTGCGGCACGCCACGTCGCGAGCGTGCCGGGGGCACCCCGCCTCCAGCTCTACAAGAACAACATCGACGGCAAGGGCGCGTCGTACGGCACTCATGAGAACTACCTCATGGCGCGAGAGACGCCGTTCACCGCCGTCATCGCCGGATTGACCACCTTTTTCGCGTCTCGGCAGGTGATCACCGGATCGGGGCGGGTGGGCATCGGGCAGTCCGGCGACGAGGCCGGATATCAGCTGTCGCAACGTGCGGACTACATCGAGGTCGAGGTCGGTCTGGAGACCACCCTCAAGCGGGGCATCATCAACACGCGCGACGAACCGCACGCCGACCCGGAGCGATACCGCCGCCTGCACGTGATCATCGGCGACGCGAATCTCGCCGAGACCGCCACCTATCTGAAGGTGGGCACGACCGCGCTCGTCCTCGATCTGATCGAGGCGGGTGTCGACTTCTCCGACATCGAACTCGCCCGCCCGGTGCAAGCCGTGCACACCATCAGTCACGACCCGACGCTCACGACGACGGTAGCGCTCACCGACGGCCGCGAGGTCACCGCGCTCGCACTGCAACGCGAGTATCTGCAGCGTTGCCAGGCCTTCCACGACCGTGAGCATTCCGACGACGAACGGGCCGCGCACGTCCTGGCGACGTGGGCCGACGTCCTCGACCGTCTCGAACGCGATCCGATGGAATGCGCCGACATCCTCGACTGGCCGGCGAAGCTGCGGATCCTGGAGGGGTTCCGTCAGCGCGAGGGATTGTCGTGGTCGGCACCGCGTCTCCAGCTGATCGACCTGCAGTACTCCGACGTCCGGCTCGACAAGGGTCTGTACAACCGGCTGGTGGCGCGGGGTTCGATGAAGCGTCTGGTGGACGAGAACGCGGTGCTCGCCGCGATCACCGAACCCCCGCGCAACACCCGCGCCTACTTCCGCGGTGAATGTCTGCGCCGGTTCGGTGCCGATGTCGCCGCGGCGAGCTGGGATTCGGTGATCTTCGACCTCGGCGGCGACTCGCTGGTCCGGATACCCACTCTCGAACCGTTGCGGGGCAGCGAGGCCCACGTCGGAGCGCTCCTGGATTCGGTCCATTCCGCATCCGAACTCGTCGATCAGCTGACCACGTAACCGAGACGAACCCAACGCTCGTGTTAAGGGCGCCGTTACGCCGCGGCCACCGGTAGGGTGGATTTACGCCGCGGCGAAGCCGGGGCCGGAGTGAGGAGTGGCAGATGGCGCAGGAACAGACCAAGCGCGGTGGTGGCGACGACGACGGTGATCTGGGTCCCGAGGGTGGTGCGGGTCAAGAGCGTCGCGAGAAGCTGGCCGAGGACACCGACGACCTGCTCGACGAGATCGACGACGTGCTCGAGGAGAACGCCGAGGACTTCGTGCGCGCATATGTGCAGAAGGGCGGCCAGTGAGCGAGAACCCCGGTTGGTTTTCACGCGGTTCGGTTTCACGGTCGTCTTCACTTCGTTCAGGTCTGTCGCTGGGGGCCGACATCTCGTCGTTCACCGAGTTCCTGCGTGCCCACGCGCCGGATCAGCTGCCGCAGTCCAGGGCTGAAGCGATGGGTGGATTCACCGGCGCAACCGACGACATCCCACACGGCACCACGATCGTCGCCGTCTCCTATCCGGGCGGCGTTGTTCTTGCCGGTGACCGCCGCGCCACGATGGGCAATCTCATCGCCACGCGCGACGTGAAGAAGGTCTACATCACCGACGAGTACTCGGCGGCCGGTATCGCCGGTACAGCCGGCATCGCGATCGAGATGGTGCGGCTGTTCGCCGTCGAACTCGAGCACTACGAGAAGATCGAAGGCGTTCCACTCACCCTGGACGGCAAGGTTTCTCGGCTCGCCACGATGGTGCGGGGCAACCTGGGTGCGGCGATGCAGGGACTCGCGGCGGTGCCGCTGCTGGTCGGCTACGACATCGACCACGACGACCCGTCCGAGCGTGGCCGGATCTTCTCCTTCGATGTCGCGGGCGATCGGCACGAGGAGTTCGGTGGCTATCAGGCCATCGGTTCGGGCTCGGTCTTCGCGAAGTCGTCATTGAAGAAGCTCTACCGACACGACCTCGACGAGGAGTCGGCGCTGGCGATCGCGGTCGAGGCGCTCTACGACGCTGCCGACGACGATTCGGCGACCGGTGGGCCCGACATCGTGCGCAAGATCTTCCCGCTGGCGACGGTCGTCGATGCCCAGGGTGCACGCGAAGTGGACGCGGCGGCCATCGAGTCGGCGGCCCGGGCGATCGTCGAACGGCGTGCAGCCGAGCATGAAGGGGGTGCCCGATGACGTTCCCGTATTACGCCAGTGCCGAGCAGATCATGCGCGACCGCTCGGAGTTGGCGCGCAAGGGAATCGCTCGCGGACGAAGCGTGGTGATCCTCACCTACGCCGACGGCGTGCTGTTCGTCGCCGAGAATCCGTCCAACACGCTGCGCAAGACCAGCGAGATCTACGACCGCATCGGGTTTGCGGCGGTGGGCAAGTACAACGAGTTCGAGAGCCTGCGCAAAGCCGGTATCCAGCTCGCCGACATGCGCGGCTACAGCTACGACCGCGCCGACGTGTCGGGGCTGTCGCTGGCCAACACCTACGCGAATGCCCTCGGCAGTGTGTTCACCGAGCAGCCAAAGCCTTTCGAGGTCGAGTTGTGCGTCGCGGAGGTCGCCAAGCCGGGCAAACCCCGACCGTCGCAGCTGTATCGCATCAGCTACGACGGTTCGATCACCGACGAGACACGATTTCTGGTCATGGGCGGTGCGACCGAACCGATCGCGGCCGCGCTCAAGGAGAGCTATAAGCCCGACCTCGACCTGGCCGGTGCGGTGGCGGTGGCCGTCGGCGCGCTGGCCACGCCGGCCGACTCGGGCAACGGCGCTCCCGCGGAGCCGCGTGTCCTCGCTGCGGGTGACCTGGAGGTGGCGATCCTTGATCGCAATCGTCCGCGTCGTGCGTTCAAACGACTGACATCGTCAGCGGTCGACGCGCTGTTGCCCGGCGACAAGTCCGAGGAAGCACCGACCGAGGACCAGACGTCTACCGACGCCGCGGATTCGCCGACACCGGACGAGTCGGCGTGACGTCGCACCGCCCCGGCGACCGCACGCACGGGTAGGGTTGAGCAGGTGCAGCGTCGAATCATGGGCATCGAAACCGAATTCGGTGTCACGTGTACTTTCCACGGTCATCGCAGACTGAGCCCGGACGAGGTTGCCCGATATCTCTTCCGTCGGGTGGTGTCGTGGGGTCGGTCGTCGAATGTGTTCTTGCAGAACGGCGCTCGGCTCTACCTCGACGTCGGATCGCACCCGGAGTACGCGACCGCCGAGTGCGACAGCCTCATCCAGCTGATCAACCACGATCGGGCAGGTGAACTGGTCCTCGAGGATCTGCTGGTCGACGCCGAACAGCGTCTCGCCGACGAGGGGATCGGCGGGGACATCTACCTGTTCAAGAACAACACCGACTCGGCCGGCAACTCTTATGGCTGCCACGAGAACTATCTGGTGGTCCGCGCCGGCGAGTTCTCCAGGATCTCGGATGTGCTGCTCCCGTTCCTGGTCACCCGCCAGCTGATCTGCGGGGCCGGCAAGGTGCTGCAGACGCCCAAGGCCGCCACGTTCTGCCTGTCGCAGCGGGCCGAACACATCTGGGAGGGCGTGTCGTCGGCGACCACCCGGTCGCGGCCCATCATCAACACCCGTGACGAGCCGCACGCCGACGCCGAGAAGTACCGCCGCCTGCACGTCATCGTCGGTGACTCCAACATGTCGGAGATGACCACCCTGCTGAAGGTGGGGTCGGCCGCGCTCGTGCTCGAGATGATCGAGGCGGGCGTCGTCTTCCGTGATTTCGCGCTGGACAACCCGATTCGGGCCATCCGAGAGGTGAGCCACGATCCCACGGGACGCCGGCCGGTGCGGTTGGCGGGCGGTCGGCAGGCCAGCGCTCTCGACATCCAGCGTGAATACCACGCCCGTGCCGTCGAGCACATGACCAACCGGCGCCCCGATCCCGAGATGGACATGGTGGTCGACCTGTGGGGCCGCATGCTCGACGCGGTGGAGCGCGACGACTTCTCCAAGGTCGACACCGAGGTCGACTGGGTCATCAAACGCAAACTCTTCCAGCGGTATCAGGACAAGTACTCGATGGAGCTGTCCGATCCCAAGATCGCGCAACTCGACCTCGCGTTCCACGACATCAAACGCGGCCGCGGCGTGTTCGACGTCTTGTCGCGCAAGGGCCTGGTCACCCGGGCGACGACCGACGAGGCCATCGCCACCGCGGTGAACGAGCCGCCGCAGACGACGCGGGCCAAGCTGCGCGGCGATTTCATCTCGGCCGCACAGAAGGCCGGACGAGACTTCACCGTCGACTGGGTACACCTCAAGCTCAACGACCAGGCGCAGCGCACCGTGCTGTGCAAGGACCCGTTCCGCAGCGTCGACGAGCGCGTCGATCGACTGATCGCCTCCATGTGAGTTCTATCCTGACCCGGTGGCAACTGCGAAAGTCGAGCGTCTCCTCAACCTGGTGATCTGTCTGCTGGCCACCCGCCAGTTCGTCACCGCCGAGTACATCCGGCACAACGTCGCCGGTTACTCCGACGAAGGTCAGTCGCCCGAGGCCTTCAACCGGATGTTCGAGCGTGACAAGACCGAGCTCCGCGACCTGGGTATCCCACTGATCACCGGGCGATCGCCGATGTCGGGCAGCGCCGAGGGTTACCGCATCAACCGGGACAGCTACGAGCTGCCGGAGGTGAGCTTGGACGCCCAGGAGGCGGCCACCATCGCGATGGCTGCCGCGCTGTGGGACACCCCCGAGGTCTCGACGCTGTCGCAGACCGCGGTACTCAAACTGCGGGCGGCCGGCATTCCGGTACGCACCGAGGACGAGCTGGGCATCAGCAGTGGCGGCGCCGCCCGATCGATGGGTTCGGAAGTCGTGATCGGTGCACTCCTGGCCGCGGTCGACGCCGGGCAGGCGGTCGAGTTCACACACCGCTCGGGCTCGGCGTCTGCGCCCGCCACGCGCACAGTGGAGCCCTGGGGTGTCGTCACGCACCGCGGCCGCTGGTATGTCGTCGGGCACGATCGGGACCGGGCCGCCACCCGAACCTTTCGACTGTCGCGGATTTCGGATCTGCGTTCCGTTGGGCCGTCCGGCGCGGTCAAGGTCCCCGCGGGAACCGATCTGCAGCAGATCGTCAGCGCGGCGGTCGACGCCGCCGCCGGAACCGACGGCCGCACCGCGCGGATCTGGGTGGCCACCGACCGTGCAGCGGGCCTGCGGAGGCTCGCGGTGGGCAGCGAACCGGGGGACTACGACGGCGAACCCGGGGATGTGCTGACCGTCGACATCCGGTCGTTGTCGACGCTGACGCGGATGGTCTTGGGGGTCGGCAGCGGTGCTGTGGTCCTCGAACCGCCGGAACTGCGGGACCAGGTGGTCGCCGGGCTCGATCGGCTGTCGGGGGTGAGTGCGTGATGTCGGCTCAACCCTCTCGGCTGTCCCGCCTGCTCGCGATGGTGCCGTACTTCCAGGCGCATCGGGGCATCGCGATCGAGCAGGCCGCCGCCGATCTCGGCGTCACCCCCAAACAGCTCACCAAGGATCTCGAGCTGCTGTTCGTGTGCGGCTTGCCTGGTTACTACCCGGACGACCTGATCGAACTCGAATTCAGCGAGGGCCATGTCCACGTCGGATTCACCGCGGGCATGGATCGTCCGCTGCGTCTGACCACGACGGAGTCGAGCACCCTGCTGGTGGCGTTGCGGGCACTCGTCGACACCCCCGGCGTCGTCGACCGGGATGCCGCGCGCCGGGCGATCGCCAAGATCGAACAGGCCGTGGGTGCCGCAGGGCCGGCCGTTGCGGCGGGTGCCGAGGTCGACACCGATTCCGAGGAGAACCCCACCTACGCAGCCATTCGGGACGCGGTCAAACATGGCCGCGCGCTGCGGCTGCGCTACTACTCGGCCACCCGGGACAGTGTTGCCGACCGAGTGGTCGACCCCATTCGCCTGCAGGTCATGGACCAGCACACCTACCTCGAGGCCTGGTGCCGGTTGTCCGAGGGGGTGCGATTGTTCCGATTCGACCGGGTCGACGCCGCGACGGAACTGGAAGAGAAGAGCGCGCCGCCACCGCAGGCGGCGGGCCAGAGTTCCTCGCCCGTCCTGCAGGACGACCCCGACCTCCCGCAGGCGCACATCGAGATCGACGCCGACCACCTCTGGGTCTTCGACTACTACCTCATCGAACCCGACGAGGACATCGCCAATCGCCCGGACCCGGCCCTGCCGGTGCGCGGTCGGCTGGTCTACGGGTCACCGGAGTGGCTCAGCCGATTCCTCCTGGGGTTCGGCGGTGCGGTGCGGCTTCTCGACGACGAGCCGACGGCGGCCAGGATCCGGACCGCGGCGGGCGCTGCTCGGGCGCGTTACCGGTGATGTGAGGACTGCCGCATCTGTCGGTCCTCACCCGACCGGGTCGGCGGACACGCCACCTCGGGTAGCATGGCGAACAGACCTGGATCGGGAGGTTCACAACCATGTTCAACGCAGTTCAGCCCTGGCATCTCATCGTGTTGCTGGTGGTCATCCTTGTCCTCTTCGGATCCAAGCGACTCCCGGACGCGGCACGTGGCCTCGGCCGCTCCCTGCGCATCTTCAAGAGCGAGATGAAGGAGATGCAGAAGGACGAGCCGTCGGAGACCGCATCCACCAAGGAGGCGCAGCGCGAACTGCCCGCGGCGACCGACGACGCGGCGGGCAAGACCACCACCGACGACGTGAAGAAGTCGGCATAGGGCTGGGCGCACGCCACGCCGCCGTGTCCATCCCAGGGTCCTGAGTGCGCATTCCCTTCGACCCCAGATACCGCAAACGCAAGCTCAATCCCGACGGCACCATGTCGTTGGTCGAGCATCTGTATGAGCTGCGCACGCGAGTGGTCATCTCCTCGATCGCGATCGTGTTCACCACGATCATCGGCTTCATCTGGTATTCGCACGGCTTCCTCTTCGTGCCGTCGCTCGGTGATCTTCTTCGTGAGCCGTATTGCGATCTGCCGGCCTCCTCGCGCGCGTCCCTGACACCGGACGATTCGTGTCGGTTGCTGGCCACCGGTCCGTTCGACCAGTTCATGCTTCGCCTGAAGGTCGCATTGACGGCCGGAATCGTTCTGGCGTGCCCGGTGTGGCTGTATCAGTTGTGGCAGTTCATCACCCCCGGCCTGCACTCCAACGAGCGGCGCTACGCCGTCGGCTTCGTGTCCGTTGGTGCCGTCTTGTTCGTCACCGGTGCCGTCCTCGCCTACCTGGTGGTCTCCAAGGCGTTCGAGTTCCTCCTCACCGTCGGCAACGATGTGCAGGTCACCGCGCTGGCCGGTGACCAGTACTTCAGTTTCATGCTGCACCTGCTGCTGATCTTCGGAGTCAGCTTCGAACTCCCACTCCTCATCGTCGCGCTCAATCTCATCGGCGTCCTGAGCTACCAACGTCTGAAGGCCTGGCGACGCGGCCTGATCTTCACCCTGTTCGTCTTCGCAGCCTTCGCCACACCCGGTTCCGACCCGTTCAGCATGTGCGCACTGGCCCTCGCTCTCACCGTGCTCCTGGAGTTCTCCATCCAATTCGCCCGCATCACCGACAAGCGGCGCGCGAAGAAGCGACCCGAGTGGCTCTCGGCGTCGGACGACGAGGCCAGCGCACTGCCCGATTCCCAGGACACGCCGGCGGGGTCGGCGATCGATCGGCCGACGCGTGTGGAGGCCGGGCCCGTCGCCGGCAGGTCGTCGACCCGTGCGACCGAGACCTTCGACGACGTCCTGTGACCGAACTCGACGACTTCACGTCGCGACTCGACTTTCGCCTCGACGAATTCCAAACCCGTGCCTGCGAGGCGCTCGAGGCCGGACACGGGGTCTTGGTCTGCGCGCCGACCGGGGCGGGCAAGACGATCGTGGGAGAGTTCGCCGTCCACCTCGCGTTGGCGGGCGGGACCAAGTGTTTCTACACCACCCCGATCAAGGCCCTCAGCAATCAGAAGTACGCGGATCTGGCGGCGGTGCACGGACACGACCGGGTGGGCCTGCTTACCGGCGACAGCTCGATCAACCCCGACGCCCCCGTCGTGGTGATGACCACCGAGGTGGTCCGCAACATGATCTATGCGAATTCTCGTGCGCTGCAAGGGCTGTCGCATGTGGTGATGGACGAGGTGCACTTCCTTGCCGATCGGTTCCGCGGTGCGGTGTGGGAGGAGGTCATCCTGCACCTCGAGCCGTCCGTGCGGGTGGTCAGCCTGTCGGCGACCGTCAGCAACGCCGAGGAGTTCGGCGACTGGATCCAGACCGTACGCGGCGACACCTCGGTGATCGTCGACGAGCACCGGCCCGTACCGCTGTCCCAACACATGCTCGTCGGTTCGCGACTGTTCGATCTGTTCGCGCCGGACGGTTCACACAGCGGATCTCCCGGCGGATCGACCCGGGCCGGTCGGCATCAGGTGAATCCGGAGCTCAAACGGTACATCCGCCACCGCATCCTGCTTGCCGACGACGACAGCCGTGGCCACGACCGGCGTGGTCGTGGTGGTCGTTCCGGCCGGACCCGTCAGCGTCGCGGCGATCGAGCGCTGTCGCGGCCGAATCTCGTCGCCCGCCTCGACCGGGAAGGGCTGCTGCCCGCCATCGGGTTCATCTTCTCGCGCGTCGGCTGCGATGCAGCACTGGCGCAATGCCTCCGGTCTGGCCTGACACTGCTCACCCCGGAGGAGTCGATGCAGGTCGACGCGGTGGTCGACGCTCACCTGACCGAGCTGTCGCCGGCGGATGCCGATGTACTCGGCGTCGACGAATGGCGTGCGGGATTGCGACGCGGGTTTGCCGCCCACCACGCCGGCTTGCTGCCGACATTCCGGCACGCCGTCGAGGAGTTGTTCGTGCGGGGTCTGGTGCGGATGGTGTTCGCCACCGAGACCCTGGCGCTCGGGATCAACATGCCGGCCCGGTCGGTGGTCCTGGAACGTCTGGTCAAGTACAACGGCGAGTCGCACGTCGATCTCACCCCGGGGGAGTTCACGCAGCTCACCGGACGGGCCGGCCGGCGCGGCATCGACGTCGAAGGGCATGCCGTGGTGGTCTGGACGCCCGAAGTCGCCCCCGAGGAGGTGGCCGGCCTCGCGGGCGCCCGAACCTTCCCACTGCGCAGTTCGTTTGCGCCCGAATACAACATGGCGGTCAACCTGATCGGGCGCCTGGGGATGGCGGGGTCGCGGGAACTGCTGAACCGCTCGTTCGCTCAGTTCCAGGCAGACCGTTCGGTGGTCGGGCAGGCACGCAAGGTCGACGACGCCTATCGGGCGCTGCGCAAGCTCGACGTCGAGTTGGCCGGGGCGGCGGCCAAGCGCGGTATCGACCCGGGAACAGTCGAAGCGGACGGGGTCGAAGCCGACGATGAGGGTGCCGCCGACCCGTATCAGGGATTCCTCGGGTATGTGACGTTGCGCGAAGACATCCGGCAACGGGAACGCGACCTCAAGTTCCGGCGGCGCAACACCACCCACGACGCGATCGCCGCCGACCTCGCGGCGCTCAAACGCGGGCATGTGATCGGCGTGCCCAACGGTCGCCATCGCGGTCTCGCCGTGGTGATCGAACCCGCGTCGCAAGCGCAGGACCCCAAACCACTGGTACTGAGCGAGGATGCCTGGTGCGGCCGGGTGGGGATCCGCGACTTCGTGAATCCGCCGGACGTGCTCGGCAACATGCGGCTGCCGAAGAACGCCGATCGGCGTACGGGACGCGGACGCCGCGACCTCGCGTCGGCTCTTCGGTCGACGGGGATCGAGGCGCCCCGCGGACGCCAGAAACGTCGCGCGGAAGCGGCCGACGACACCGAGCTGGCACAGATGCGCCGCGACCTGAGATCGCATCCTGCCCATCAACTGCCGCCCGGTGACGAGCTCTTCCGGCTCGCGGAACGCCGCAACCGACTCGTCCGCGACATCGTCAACGCCGAGCGCGCCATTGGTGAACGTACGTCGACGCTCGGTGTGACCTTCGATCGCATCGTCGCGGTGCTGCGCGAGCTCGGCTATCTCGACGATCATCGCGATGCCGGCGCGAAGGGGCCGGACACGGTGCGGGTCACCGACGCCGGACGTCTGCTCGGACGCATCTACAGCGAGAGCGATCTGGTGGTCGCCGAATGTATGCGGGCCGGTGTGTGGGAGGGGCTGGCACCGCACGAGCTGGCCGCAGTCGTCGCATCGCTGGTGTACGAGAGTCGGCGCGACAGTTACCGCGGCATCGACTCGATGCCCGGCACTGCGGGGGTGCGCGACGCGATGGCCGCGACCGCCGAGGTGTGGTCGCAGGTCACCGATGTCGAACGACGGCATCAGGTCGCACCCACCCGCGAACCCGACACGGGTTTCAGTGTGGCCGTGTCGATGTGGGCGATGGGCCGATCGCTCACCGAGGCGCTGGCGGCCGCGGGTGAACGCGGGCAGTTGCTGTCGCCCGGTGACTTCGTCCGATGGAATCGCCAGGTCGTCGATCTGTTGGAGCAGATACGGCTCGGCGCCGGACCCGACACCCCACTTGCATCGACCGCGCGCTCGGCAGTCACTTCTATCCGGCGCGGGGTCGTGGCGGTCGAACTCGGTTGAACGACGTTGCCCTCCGACATGACGTCCTTGGCTGATTGCGGTGTCGCGCTGGGGTAACGTTCTTGGCGATCCGTGGCACGGATGAAGTGCACTGTCAAAACACAGGCGTCGGACGACGCGCAACTACGGGCGTCGGAGGACGCGGCCAGCGGGGAGAGACTCATGAGCGAGCCGAACAACCCACCAGCCGGAGGGTCGAATGTTCCGGGCAGCGGGCAACCGGGTCCGGACAACGCTGATGGCGGGAACACTGATGGCAAGACGGAGGTCGTGAACGTCGGGGGAGCGAAACCCGCGGCGCCCCAGGGCCCGCCGGCTGACCCGACGACGGTGAGTCCCGCACCCGGTTCGGTGGCCCCGCCGACCACGACATCGCAGACACCGCCGCCTGGATACCCGCAGCAACCGGGTTATGGAGCACCGCAGGCGCCTCCGCCACCGCAAGCAGGTCCGGGCGGCCAGATTCCGGGACAGTACGCGCCCACACAGATGCCGGGTCAGTACCACCAGGGCCAGGCACCCGGAACCTTCGGTGCCCCGCCGCAAGGTGGGGGACCGAGTGGATCGACTCAGCAGATTCCGCCGGGACAGTACGGCTCGGGTCAGTACCCCGGTGCTCAACCGGGCACCGATCCGAACGCGACCCAGCACGTGGGCGGAGGCTACGGTCAGCCGTCCGGCCCACAAGGCACCGGACAGCCGCAGGGCGCCCCAGGCTATGGCGCGGCGTCATTCGGACAGCCGACTTACGGGCAGCAGCCATACGGCCAGCCGGGCCAGCAGCCCCCCGGACAGTTCGGCGGCGACCAGTTCGCATCGATGGCCAAGCAGGGTTCGTCGGGTAAGGGCCTGCGTCTCGCCATGATCATCGGCGGCGCCGTGCTGTTTCTCGCGGCGATCGTGATCGTGGTGACCGCATTCTGGCTGCCCGGGTGGGCACCGAAGACCCTCGACCAGGCCGCCGTGGAAAGTGGCGTCGAAAAGGTGCTGACCGAGGATTACCAGGCCACCGAGGTCAAGGACGTGTCGTGCCCGTCGGGTCAGAAGATCGAGCAGGGCGCCTCGTTCACCTGCACCTTGACCGTCGGCGATCAGGAGAACCAGCAGGTCACCGTCACCGTCCTTGACGACGAGGGCAAGTACGAGGTGTCGCGGCCCGGGCCCAAGACCTAGAAGGTCTCTGGATCAGGGCGCGGAGAAGTCCCAGTCGAGAGCCTTGGCGAGCCGACTCACCGACGCGCCGATCCCGAGTTCGACGATGAGCTCGGCCAGGCCTTCGGGATCGGCGGGTTCACTCGGCAGTGCATCGGAAGCGTTCGACGCGTCGTCGGTGTTCGAACCATCGTCGGGGGCCCAGCTGTCGATGGTGTCGGCGTCGGTCCGGACCAGCACCACCGTCCGCGCTGCCGACAGGTAGTCGGCCGACGCGAGGATCGCCTTGCGCGCCCGTGTGGGGATGCTCGACGCCGGATCGGCAGCGGCCGCTTCGAGCGCGTCAAGGCTGCCGTATTCGGAGATCAGTTTGGCCGCGGTCTTCTCGCCGACGCCACTGACACCAGGGAGACCGTCGGACGGGTCCCCGCGCAGCATAGACATCTCGGCGTAGGCCATACCCGCGCGGTCGGTGGGCAGGTCGTAACGTTCGCCGACCTCGACCGGCCCCATCATCTCGGCCTTCGCGAGTCCGCGGCCGACGTAGAGGACGCGGACCGCGACGGGATCGTCGGCGACCACCTGCAGGAGGTCGCGGTCGCCGCTGACCACCACGACCGGGTCGCGCGCCTCCTCGTAGGCGAGCGTGCCGATCACGTCGTCGGCCTCGCAGCCCAGGGCACCGGAACTTGCGATGCCCGCGCACGTCAGCACGCGCATGATCATGTCGACCTGCGGAGTGAGCGTGTCGGGCACTTCCTCCACATCCACCGGATCGCCGCCGGCGGTGTCGGTGGTCGCGACGCGATGCGCCTTGTACGACGGAATGAGGTCGGTCCGGAAGGCGGGTCGCCAGTCCAGGTCCAGACACACGACCAGCCGGGTGGGTCGCTCGCGGGTCACCAGGTTGGCGATGGTGTCCACAAACCCGCGTACCGCGTTGACCGGGCGGCCATCAGGTGCCGTCAGCTTTTCCGGCAGGGCGTAGAAGGAACGGAACCACAGGCTCGCACCGTCGAGCAGCATCAGCGAATCGGTCACCCCCACACTCTCGCATCGACGGGCACCATCCGTCACGCACGTACCGCGTAGGCTCTGCGACATGACCACGACCGGGGATTCGCGCTTCACCTCCGATGTCTATGCCAGCCGCGTGTCACGGGCCGCACAGCTCACCGCCGACGCGGGGTTCGACGCGCTCGTCGTCGGCCCCGGACCCGATCTGCGATACCTGACCGGCTCTCGGGCCAACACATTCGAGCGTTTGACGGCCCTGGTGATACCTGCAAGCGGCACACCGCGAATCGTGGTGGCGCGCCTCGAGGTGCCGTCGCTGAAGGCCTCCGCGGTGGGGGATCTCGGTATCGAGGTATGCGACTGGGTGGACGGTCAGGACGCCTACGCGCTCGCGCTCGACGGTCTCGGCGCGCGACCCCGCCTGGCTGTCTCCGACGCGATGCCCGCGTTGCACGTCGTGCCGATCGCGCAGCGTTCGTCCGCGACCCCCGCACTGGCCACCGCGGTGCTGCGTGAGCTGCGAATGATCAAGGACACCAGCGAGATCGATGCGTTGCGCGAGGCCGGCGCAGCGATCGACCGGGTGCACGCCCGGATGGGTGAATGGTTGCGGGTCGGCCGAACGGAACGGGAGGTGGCCGCCGACATCGCCGACGCCATCGTGTCCGAAGGCCACACGGGTGCCGAGTTCGTGATCGTCGGCTCGGGACCCAACGGCGCCGACCCCCACCACGAGTACTCCGACCGCACCATCACGGCCGACGATGTGGTCGTCATCGACATCGGCGGTCCCGTCGAGCCCGGGTACAACTCCGACTCCACGCGGACCTACAGCTTTGCCGAACCATCCGGCGAGATCGCCGACGCCTACGCAGCGCTGCAAAGTGCTCAGCAGCAGGCAGTCGCAGCGGTTCGTCCCGGGGTCAC
The DNA here is from genome assembly GCF_022513585.1 of Gordonia gummivorans. GTDB lineage: Bacteria > Actinomycetota > Actinomycetes > Mycobacteriales > Mycobacteriaceae > Gordonia. The sequence goes on along the minus strand of NZ_JAKWBF010000009.1, from coordinate 95,826 downwards.
CGCCGAGTCCGTCGACGCCGCCGCGCGCGACGTGCTCCGTGGCGCGGGACTGGCAGAGAAGTTCATCCATCGCACCGGGCACGGCATCGGCCTTTCCGTCCACGAGGAGCCCTACATCGTCGCGGGAAACGACATCGAGCTCCGGTCCGGAATGGCCTTCAGCGTCGAGCCGGGCGTCTACTTCTCCGGGCAGTGGGGTGCGCGGATCGAAGACATCGTGGTGGTGACCGACGACGGCTGCGAGGCGCTCAACACCCGACCACACGGGCTGACGGTTCTCTGACCCGATTTGAAGTCTGGCCTGCGGGAATCTGTACCTGGGAACCCACCGAAATGCACTGTGCATCTCGTCGGTCTCCCAGGTCCAGCTTTCCGGACAGTGGGATGCTGACTCAGTCCAGCAAGGTCTTCGATCCCAGTACTCGCCGCACCTGCACCTCGACCACGACACGCCGCGGATTCGGCTTCGGCTCGCGGTAGCGTGCCGCGTAGCGCCGTTCCGCCTCGGCGACGCGCGGCCGCTCCCTATGCACCGTGGCCGGGCCTTCCAGCGTGATCCAGCGCGGGCCGTCGACATGGGTCAACGCGGTGTAGCCGGCTCGTTCGACGTTGCGCACCTTCTGGCTGCCGTCGACGGTGATGACCCGCGCGATGCCCGTCTCGGGGTCATAGGTGAATCCGACCGCGACCACGTGCGGGGTGCCGTCGCTGCGAACGGTGCTCATCGTCGCCAGGTGCCGTTCGGTGAGGAACTCCAACGCGGTGGGTCCGAGTCGGGGCTTCGTGGTGGGTTCGGTCATGCGGCAACGGTATCGGTTCCCGCAGATCAACCGCACACCCGCCGAGTCAGCCACCGAACGGGCGGATGGGATACTGCTGCACATGCCTGATTCGGCCCGCACCATCGTCCTGCTCGGCGGTCGCAGCGAGATCGGTGTCAAACTCGCACAACGTCTGGCACCCGGCCGTGTCGTCGTTCTGGCAGCTCGCAGGCCCGACGACCTCGCCGACCAGGTGCAGGCGCTGACCGACGCCGGGGCGAGAAGGGTGCACACGGTCGGATTCGACGCCGACGACACCGACTCGCATCCCGGACTGATCGAACGCATCGTCACCGACTTCGGCCCCGTCGAGGCGGCGATCGTCGCATTCGGCATTCTGGGCGACCAGACCCGTGCCGAAACCGAGGTCGAGCATGCGCTTGCGATCGCGCACACCGACTATCTCGCCCAGATCAGCGTGCTCACGCCGCTGGCCACAGCTTTGCGCACCCAGGGCTGCGGCACCATCATCGTGTTCTCGTCCATCGCCGGAGTGCGCGTCCGGCGGGCCAACTATGTGTACGGGTCCACCAAGGCGGGCCTCGACGGTTTCGCCAGCGGACTCTCGGATGCCCTGCACGGCAGCGGAGTTCGCCTCCTCCTGGCCCGGCCGGGGTTCGTCATCGGTCAGATGACCCGCGACCTGATGGAATCGGGTGTGAAGCCCGCGCCGCTGTCGATCGATGCCGATCGGGTCGCCGACGACGTGGCACGCGCCTACCGCAAGGGCCGACGCGAGGTCTGGATTCCGTGGGCGCTGCATCCGCTCTCCGTCGCTCTCCGGATGATTCCACGCCCGATCTGGCGACGACTGAGCCGGTGAGCGAGGTGAGTGTCCGGTCGCAATTCGTCGTCGTGGGGATCGGTGCCGACGGTTGGGCGGGTCTTGGCCGTCGGGCGAAGGACGAACTGGCGTCGGCGAAGGTGATCTACGGCGCCCGACGCCAGCTCGACCTGCTGGACGACGTCGACGCCGAGACGATCGCGTGGGATTCACCGATGTCGGCACATCTTGCCCGGGTGCTCGATGAACCCGCGTACCCGGCGGTGCACATTCTCGCCAGTGGCGACCCGATGTTCCACGGTGTGGGTGCGACGATCGTGAACGCGGTCGGCGCAGAACGTACTCGGGTGATACCCGCGGTATCGAGCGCGAGTCTTGCGTGCGCTCACATCGGGTGGGACCTCACCTCTGTCCGTGTCGTCAGCCTCGTCACGGCCGACCCCGCGTCGTTGCTCACCGAAAGCACCCACGGGCAGCGCCTGCTGGTCCTGAGCCGGGACGCACACACGCCCGCTGCCGTCGCGGCGCTGTTGGGGGACAACGGTTTCGGTTCGTCGACGTTGACAGTGCTCGAGCAGCTCGGCGGACCCCGGGAGCGGGTGATCAGCGGAACGGCCGGGGTCTGGGCGCATGCACCCGGCGATCCGCTCAACGTGATCGCGGTCGAGTGCGTCGGGCCACCTCGGACGACGGTTCCCGGCCGCGCCGACACCGACTTCGTCCACGACGGGCAGATCACCAAGTCCGCGCATCGGGCACTCACCGTGTGCGCATTGGAACCCGCAGGCGCACAAACGCTCTGGGATATCGGCGCGGGATCGGGGAGCGTCGGAGTGGAATGGTTGCGCGCCGACCCTCGCGGACGCGTCGTCGCTTTCGAACGCGATCCACAACGCGCAGAGCGTATTGCGCAGAACGCTCACCGGCACGGAGTCGGCGCGGCGATCTCGGTTCATGGTTGCGCACCCGAATCCCTCTCGGGCGCAACGACACCCGACGCGGTGTTCATCGGTGGTGGACTCACCGAGGACGTCCTGCGAGCTGCCTACGATGCACTCCGAATCGGTGGCCGTCTCGTCGTCAATGCGGTGACAGTGGAAAGTCAGACTCTTCTCGCCGAGTGGCACCGGACGCACGGAGGGCAGATGCGCAGGGTGATGATCGAGTCCGCCGAACCGCTCGGCTCGATGACCACGTGGCGACCCGCACTGCCGATCGTTCAGTGGATTCACGTCAAGGCCGCCAAGGGGAAGGCCACCGATCTGAACGAGCCACAACCGTGACCGTCTACTTCATCGGCGCCGGACCCGGAGCAGCCGACCTGATCACCATCCGCGGCGCCCGCATTCTCGGCCTCTGCCGCACTTGTCTGTACGCCGGGTCTCTCGTGCCCCGCGAACTTCTGGACCTGTGTCCGCCCGGCGCCACGCTCATCGACACCGCGCGAATGCCGCTGCCGGACATCATCTCCCACATGGTGGCCGCCCACGAGGCCGGGCACGACGTCGCCCGGCTGCATTCCGGTGACCTGTCGCTCTACTCGGCATTCACCGAGCAGTGCCGCGAGTTGACGCAGCGGGAGATCGATCACGAGATCGTGCCCGGTGTGCCCGCCTTCGCCGCCGCGGCCGCCGCGCTCGACATCGAACTGACCACACCCGGCGTCGGGCAGAGTCTGCTGATCACTCGGGTGTCGACGCTGTCCACCGACATGCCCGACGGTGAGGACCTGGCCAGTCTCGCGTCGTGCGGGGTGACACTCGCACTTCATCTCGCCGCACACCGGACCGAGGAGATCGTGGCCGCCCTCGCCCCGCACTACGGTCTCGAATGCCCAACCGCCACCGTCGCCTTCGCGAGTCAGCCCGGTCAGAAGATCGTCCGATGCGCACTCCGGGAGCTGCCGGAAGCGCTCGCCGCGGAAGCCATCCGCAAGACCGCCGTGATCTTCGTCGGCAAAGTCCTCGACCCACATTCCGATCCGTCCGTCACCGACAGCTACCTGTACTCACGAGCCCGCATGAGCAAACTGCGTTCCGAACCCGGACACGATCGGTGAGCCGGGCAGACCGTCTGCTGATCCTCGGCGGAACAGGGGAGGCCCGCGAGTTAGCGGCGGAGGCCACCGGAGCCGGAATCCCGACCATCAGCTCGCTGGCCGGGCGTGTCCGCAACCCCCGCCTGCCCGTCGGAGAGGTCCGCATCGGCGGGTTCGGTGGGACCGAAGGATTGCGTAGTTGGTGCGCAGACAATGGGATCGGTGTGGTTGTCGATGCGACCCACCCCTTCGCGGCCACCATCACCGCACATGCGGTTACGGCGACGAGGGCACTCGATCTCCCGCTGCTTGCGCTGCGTCGCGCCGCCTGGACGCCCGGTCCCGATGACCGCTGGACCCGGGTCGCCGACATCGACGCCGCCGCAGGCGCGATCGGGACATCACACCCGCGGGTACTCCTGACGACCGGTCGTCAAGACGTCGGGGCGTTCGCCGGCGTCGACACCGCATGGTTCTTGATCCGCGTCGTCGATCCCCCGACGGCCGCGCTGCCGCCGCACCACGAGATTCTGCGGTCGCGCGGGCCGTACGAGTTGGCCGGCGAGCGACAGTTGCTGCACGACAATCGAATCGATGTGCTGGTCACCAAGAACAGTGGGGGAGCGCTCACACACGCCAAGCTCGACGCGGCCCGGGAACTGGGCGTCGAGGTCATCATGGTCGATCGCCCCGCCGAACCCGACGGTCTCGACACCGTGTCCGACGTCGCCGACGCCATGACGTGGCTTCGTCGGAAGTTCCCGACTCCTGGCCCACGTTGACCGTGCGTCGAAAACCGTTGACCGCGCGTCCCGAATCGTTGATCGTGCACGGCCGCACAAGGATAGCGGCCTGGTCCCGGCCTACTCCGACGCGTGACGCGGTGTGTAGACGAGCGGCCCGGCCGCGCGATCGACGACCGTCGTCGACGACGATCCGACGATGAGCAACGTACGCATGTCGACGGTGGCCGCTTCCAGATCGCCGACCGTCGTCACCGTCACCGACTCGTCCGGCCCGCCGACGTCGCGTCCGACGATGACTACCCGGTCCGGTGAGACCTGTTCGGCCAGAATCTCTTTGAGCGCGCCCACCTGCCAGGCGCGGCTCGCCGATCCCGGGTTGTAGATCGCGATCACCAGATCGGCGTCCACCGCCGCGCGAATCCGTCGTTCGATGACTTCCCACGGCTTGAGCCGATCCGAAAGCGAGATGATCGCGAAGTCGTGGCCGAGCGGAGCCCCGACCGTGGCCGCCACGGCGGTTGCCGCAGTCATCCCGGGCACCACGCGAACCGGGACATCCTGCCAACGTGATTCGGCCGCCACCTCCGCCACCGCCGCGGCCATCGCGAATACCCCTGGATCACCGGACGAGACCACCGCGACCCGAGCACCGCGCCGCGCAAGATCGAGCGCGAACTCTGCACGTTCCGCCTCGACCCGATTGTCGCTGGCGTGCATCCGCTGGCCGGGCCGCGGCGTGACCCGCTTGAGATAGGTGGTGTAGCCGACGAGATCGGTCGCCGCGGCCAGTTCCGCACGGACCTGCGGGGTGGTCCACGACTCCCGGCCGGGTCCGAGGCCGACGACCACCACTTCGCCTGCAGTCGACGCAGACTCGGCATACCGCGGGTTGTTGCGGCGACCGGGTACGACGACGATCGAGAAGTACGGCACCTGCGCCGGATCCACCTCCGCAGCCGGTGCCACCCGCTCCACGGTGGTCGATGCACGCTCCACGTACCACGCCTCGTCGAGGCGGCCTGCGTAGGCGAGAGCCTGTCGGACGCGTTCGAAATTGCGGCCGAGTTTCATCACCACGATGGCGTCGGCCGAGGCGAAGCGCAGACGCAACTCGTCGGCGTCAGCCGTACCCGGCACCACCGTCAGGGTCTCGTCGCCTTCCACCAGCGGGACGCCCGTCGCGGCCGACGCAGCGCTCACCGACGTGACGCCCGGGACGATCTCGGCATCGAACTCGTCGGCGAGACGCTTGTGCATGTGCATGTACGAGCTGTAGAAGAGGGGATCGCCTTCGGCGAGCAGTGCGACACTGCGACCCTCCCGCAGATGCGCGGCGAGGATATCCGCACTGGCGGAATAGAAGTCGTCAAGAGCTCCCTGATAGCCGCCCGGATGGTCGGTGGTCTCGGTGGTCACCGGATACATCAGCCGTTCTTCGATCTGACCATCGCTGAAGTACGGTTCCGCCACCGTCCGAGCGATGCTGTTGCCATGTCGCGCACAGTGATACGCGATGACATCGGCCGCGCCGATCACCCGCGCAGCCTTCACCGTCACGAGTTCGCTGTCGCCGGGGCCGAGTCCGACGCCCCACAGTTTGCCGGTCACGCTCACTCCTGGGCCGACGCGAGGGCGTTGAGGGCGGCGGCCGTGATCGCCGACCCACCCCGGCGACCGGTGACCGTGATGAATTCCAGATCGGTCCGTTCCGCTAGGGCCGCACACGATTCGGCGGCGCCGACGAAGCCGACCGGGGCGCCGACGATGGCCGCGGGCCGAGGTGCGCCGTCGTCGATCAGATCGAGAAGCGCGAACAGAGCAGTCGGCGCGTTGCCGATCGCCACCACCGATCCTTCCAGGCGTGTAAGCCAGAACTGCAGCGCCGCAGCAGTTCTCGTTGTGCCCATTCGTTCGGCGAGTTCCGGCAGCCCGGGTTCGCCCAGGTAACACAGCACGTCGTTGTCGGCGGGCAGGCGCTTGCGGGTGACCCCGGCGGCTACCATCGAGGCGTCGCAGAGGATCGGTGCGCCGGAACCCAGCGCGGCCCGCGCCGCCTCGACCACCCCGTCGGTGGCCACGACGTCAGCCGGCAGGTCGGTCTGTCCGCAGGCGTGGATCATCCGAACCACCACCGTGGCGACGTCGGGGGCAAATGCGGTGAGGTCGGATTCGGCGCGGATGGTGGCGAATGACTGTCGATAGATCGCGGCGCCGTCACGCAGGTAGTCGGTCATGGTGGGCTCAGTGTATCGAGCCGCCCGCACCGGGCTCGACGGCTACTGCCCGCGTTCGGTCGTGCGATATCCGTCCGGACCGGCCTCGACGCGCAGGTGTGGCGTGACCGGGGAACCGCACCCGCGGCCACACCCGACCCAGTGTTCTCGCTCGGTGACCTCCTGCCCGGACGCCACACGGGCGAGCAGATCCTCGCGTACCGGGGCCAGCCCATTGCTGCAGCCGGGTGCTCCCGCACAGCAGCTGACCGCTGCCCACGGCGACGACGCGTCGAAGATCAGCCCCATCGGTGCGAGCACCCGCACCACGGTCTCCGCGACGCCCTCGGTGAGGTCGCAGACCAGGATCTCGCGATCGGGCGTGAAGATGATCGGAGCGCCGATGGCGGCCAGGAATTCGGCCAATCGGGCCGGCAGCCTGCCGAGTTCGACAACCGACCCGAGCAGCACCATCCCGTTGTCCTGCTCGAACCACCCGACGATCGGTTCGGTCTGGGTTTCCGGCCGAGGGTAGCCATCACCGACCGGATCTAGGCCTTTACCAGCGCGTTCGACGACGCGGGCCTGATCTGCGGCGTCTAGGTCGGCGAACCGCCACGCGGTCGGCGCCACCTCGAGCATCGCGTCGGCGACCACGAGGAGCGCGTCGACGATCGATTCCGCCCCGGTGGCCGACCCGAGCGTCGCACCGCCGACGACTATGTCGGCGAGCGGGCCGGGCCGGGCTGATCGATGGTCGGTGCTCGCGCGAGCCACCGCGTGGACATCGGGTGAGCGTCGGGTGATGTCGCCGCGACCGTCGTCCAGACCGAAGAGGAATCGCCCGGACAGCGCCGCGAATCGATCGTCGGCTCGCAGCCGCTCGTCGAGAAGCCGGATCATCGGTCGTACGTCTACGACACCGCCGATGCGGCCCGACAGCGGGCTTGCCTCGATGTTCCGGATCTTCTCGTGCGACGCACTCGGGACCAGCCCTGCGCCGGTGACAGCGGCGGCGACGGCCTCGACATCGGTGATGCCGCGCAACTGCAGATTGGCTCGCGCCGTGAGCTCGAGATGGCCGTCGCCCCACTCGGTTGCGACGCGGGCCAGGGTCTCGAGTTGGGGGCCGGTGATCTCTCCGCCAGGGAGCCGGATGCGCGCGAGGTGACCGTCGGCCGCCGGATGCGTGCTGAACACCCCGGGGCAGCGGTCGGCGACGGATCGTCCGGCGGGCTGGCTCACCCCTCCAGCGTACGACCGTCCGGGTGGCTCGCCCGGTTCGATCACCGGTCGGCTCGGGATCGCGGGTTCGGTAGTCTCGATGCACCGAGAGCACAGAAGCCGGTGTGAGTCCGGCACGGTCGCGCCACTGTGACGGGTAGCCCTGCGTCGTGAGAGCGACTCCGCGGCACCGAAGTCAGACCTGCGCCCCCGGTCACCGCATCACGACACAACCGTTACGACACGCTCCGGGCGCGACATCCCGGCGAGGAGATCTGATGATCCTGCTGCTCTCGACCTCGGACACCGATCTGCTCACCGCCGCCGCGGCTGCCGAACGGGACGGGGTCGACATCGCCGGCGCGAATCCGTCGCGCATCCTCGCCGACGACATCCCGGACCTGGCCGCAGACGCCGATCTTCTGGTCGTGCGCATCCTGGGCGGGACACGAGCCTGGGAGGACGGCCTCGCCGCGGTGGCCGCGACCGGCAAACCCCTCGTGGTGTGTTCGGGAGAGCAACAACCGGACCCTGATCTGATGGCGCAGTCGACGGTCCCGTCGGGTGTGGTCGCCGAAGCCCACAACTATCTCGCCTTCGGCGGGGTGGAGAACATGGTGGGTCTGCACAACTTCCTCTCCGACACCGTGCTGCTGACCGGGCTGGGCTTCGATCCGCCGCAGCAGACGCCCGCGTGGGGGGTGCTCGACAGAGCCGCGCGCGACGATCTGCCCGAGAACGCCGAGCGGATCGCAGTGCTCTACTACCGGGCGCAACACCTCGCCGGCAACACCCGCTACATCGATGCGCTGTGTGGCGCCATCGAGGAACGCGGAGCACACGCCCTGCCCGTCTTCTGCGCGTCGCTGCGTACCGCGCCCGACGATCTCATCGATCTGCTCGGTACCGCCGACGCGCTCGTGGTGACGGTCCTCGCGGCAGGCGGTGCCACCCCGGCCACCGCGTCGGCCGGCGGTGACGACGAGGCCTGGAACATCGAACGTCTTGCCGCGCTGGACATCCCGATCCTGCAGGGGCTGTGCCTGACGGGTTCGCGCGCGGACTGGGCAGACAACGACGACGGCCTCTCGCCCCTCGACGTGGCCACCCAGGTCGCGGTTCCCGAGTTCGACGGCCGCATCATCACGGTGCCGTTCTCCTTCAAGGAGTTCGACGAGAACGGACTGCCCTGGTATCAGCCCGACCTCGAACGCTGCGCCCGCGTGGCAGGTATCGCCGTTGCGCACGCCCGCCTGCGGTCCATCGTGCCCGCGCAGCGTCGCATCGCGATCATGTTGTCGGCCTACCCGACCAAGCACGCCCGCATCGGCAACGCCGTCGGCCTCGACACCCCCCGAAGCCTCCTGCGTTTGCTGACCGCCCTGCGCGACGCCGGGTACGACATCGGGCCGGAGCGCGGGGAGTCGTCATTTCCGGGTCTGGCCGAAGACGATTCGGACGCCTTGATCCACGCGATCATCGCGGCGGGCGGTCAGGATCCGGACTGGCTGACCGAAGAAGCGTTGTCCGCCAACCCGATTCGTATGTCGGCAGCCGACTACCACGACTGGTATCGCACCCTGCCAGAAGAACTGCGTGCCGGGATGGAGCAGCATTGGGGGCCGGCTCCCGGCGACCTGTTCGTCGACCGCTCCCACAACGCCGACGGCGACATCGTGATCGCGGCACTGACGTTCGGGAACATCGCGATCATGGTTCAGCCGCCGCGCGGCTTCGGCGAGAACCCGGTAGCCATCTACCACGACCCCGACCTGCCGCCGTCGCATCACTACCTGGCGAGCTACCGCTGGCTGGCATCGCAGTCCGAGGGTGCGGGTTTTGCGGCCGACGCGATCGTGCACGTCGGCAAGCACGGCAACCTGGAGTGGCTGCCCGGCAAGACGCTGGGCATGTCGGCCGGATGCGGCACCGATGCGGCGCTGGGCGACCTGCCGCTGGTCTACCCATTCCTCGTGAACGACCCGGGCGAGGGCACCCAGGCCAAGCGGCGCGCCCACGCCGTCCTCGTCGACCACCTGATCCCGCCGATGGCGCGTGCCGAGTCCTATGGCGACATCGCCCGCCTCGAACAGCTTCTCGACGAGCACGCCAACATCTCCACCCTCGACCCGGCGAAACTGCCCGCGATCCGCCAGCAGATCTGGACCCTGCTCACCGCGGCGAAGATGGATCACGATCTCGGGCTCAGCGAACGGCCCGACGAAGAGGTCTTCGACGACATGCTCCTGCACGTCGACGGATGGCTGTGCGAGATCAAGGACGTCCAGATCCGTGACGGCCTGCACGTGCTCGGCGAGCCCCCGCAGGGCGACGCCGAGGTCGATCTCGTGCTGGCCATGCTGCGTGCCCGCCAACTCTGGGGCGGCACCAGCGCACTGCCCGGACTGCGCGAGGCCCTCGGCCTCACCGAGGACGGCGCATCCGCGCGCGGTGACGTGGACGCCGTCGAGGCGCAGGCACGCGAGCTGGTTGCCGCTTGCGCGAAGGGCGACTGGAGCGACGACACGGTCGCTCTGGTGTCCGCGGATCATCCGCCGGCCGTGGCCGACGTACTGCGCTTTGCCGCCCACGAGGTGGTGCCCCGGCTGCGGCAGACCACCGACGAGGTGCCGCGGGTTCTGCACGCCCTGGGTGGCGGTTTCATCCCGGCCGGACCGAGCGGATCGCCGCTGCGCGGTCTGATCAACGTGCTGCCCACCGGGCGCAACTTCTACTCCGTCGACCCCAAGGCGGTCCCGTCGCGGCTCGCATGGGAGACCGGCCGGGCCATGGCCGACTCGCTGCTCGAACGCTACGTGAACGATCACGGTCACCATCCGGCGTCTGTGGGCCTGTCGGTGTGGGGGACGAGCGCGATGCGCACCTCGGGCGACGACGTCGCCGAGGTCCTCGCGCTGCTCGGGGTGATGCCGGTGTGGGACGAGGCGTCGCGGCGGGTCACCAGTCTCGAACTCATCGGCCTCGACGAACTGGGTCGTCCGCGCATCGACGTGACCGTGCGGATCTCCGGCTTCTTCCGCGACGCGTTCCCGCACGTGGTGACCATGCTCGACGACGCGGTCGCGCTCGCCGCGGCGGCCGACGAACCCGACGATCAGAACTTCGTCGCCGCCCACGTGCGCGCCTCGATGGCCGATCACGGCGACCACCGTCGCGCGGTAACCCGAGTGTTCGGGTCCAAACCCGGTACGTACGGAGCGGGACTTCTTCAGTTGATCGACTCGCGCGATTGGCGCAGCGACGAGGATCTGGCCCGCGTCTACACCGAGTGGGGCGGGTACGCCTACGGCCGCGATCTCGCGGGCGTGCCGGCCGTCGACGACATGCGAGCGGCCTACCGACGCATCGCGGTGGCCGCCAAGAACACCGACACCCGCGAGCACGACATCGCCGATTCCGACGACTACTTCCAGTACCACGGCGGCATGGTCGCCACGGTGCGGGCGCTCACCGGAACCGCACCCGAGGCCTACATCGGCGACAGCACCCGCCCGGACGCGGTCCGGACGCGCACGCTGTCCGAGGAGACGAGCCGGGTGTTCCGCGCCCGGGTGGTCAATCCGCGGTGGATATCGGCGATGCAGCGCCACGGTTACAAGGGGGCGTTCGAGATGGCCGCGACCGTCGACTACCTCTTCGGATACGACGCGACCACCGACGTGGTCGCCGATTGGATGTACGAGAAGCTGACCGAGGCCTACGTGCTCGACGAGACCAATCAGGAGTTCATGCAGCAGTCGAACCCGTGGGCGCTGCACGGCATCGCCGAGCGCCTTCTGGAAGCCGCCGAACGCGACATGTGGGCCGCACCGCCCGCCGAGATGCTCGACCAGCTACGGGCCGTGTATCTGCAGACCGAAGGCGATATCGAGGGTCGGGGAGCCGACTGACACCGTTCGGGAGCAAAACCGGGCGGTCGTTCGTTCACCGGGGGAGACTCGAATGCGATCGGATCTCGGCACACCGCGTGCCGACGCCCCAGAGTCGCAGAAAGGCAGGACCATCATGCGCCTGCGTCACATGTTCTTCCTCTACGTCCTCGTCGAGTTGGCGGCGTTCGTCGCCATGGCGTTGACACTCGGCTTCGGTTGGGCGGTGCTCATCAGCCTGGGCGCCGCTGTGCTCGGGTTGGTCATGCTCCAGTGGCAGGGCCGCAAGGTGTTCGGCGAGCTTCGCCGCGCCACCCGCAACGAGGTCGATCCCGCCGCACCGCTGGCCGACAGCGCACTGCTCGCCCTCGCGACCATCCTGCTGATCGTGCCCGGGGTGGTGACCACCGTCGCCGGCGTGCTGATGCTGGCGCCGCCGCTGCGCAAGCTGGCCCGGCCGGCGGTCGTCGCGCTGGGTGCGCGGCGTGCCGCCACCGCGATGGACCGAGCCGGTATCTACGCGACCGGTGTCTACGCGGGTGGTAGGTACGCCGGTCCCGACGTGATCGACGGGACGGTCGTCGACGCGAGCTATGCCGACGAGCGCTTTCCCAACGAGAGGTTTGACCGTCAGCTGCCGCAGGGCCGCTGACCGTCGCCGCCTCGGCGCAGGGCACACTTGACGATCGTGGCGACCGAACTGCTCCTCGGCGGAGCCGTGTACTCCGCTTCCGCGCCCGACGCGACCGCGCTGGCGGTCAGCGACGGCGTCGTGGTCTGGGTGGGCAGTGACGACGTCGGTCGGGCACTGCACCCGGACGCCCAGATCACCGAACTCGACGGGCGCTTTGTGGCTCCGGGATTCGTCGATTCCCACGTGCATCTCACCTCCACGGGCCTCGCGCTGCTGGGTCTGACCCTCAACGACGCCGTCAATCGACGCGATTGCCTCGCCCGCGTGGTCCAGGCCGTGTCCGGTCTCGACGAGGGCGAAGTGCTGTGGGGCCTCGGTTGGGACGACTCGGCGTGGGACGGTGCCGAACGCGCAGACGGCCGATTCCCCACCACGTCCGAGCTCGACGAGGCGGTCGGCAATCGGCCGGTATATCTCACCCGGATCGACGAGCATTCTGCGGTCGCCTCCACAGCTTTGCGACGGCTCGTTCCCGACCTCGCCGACGCTCCCGGATTCCACCCGGAAGAACCGTTGACCGCCGACGCCCACCACCTCGTGCGCGGGGCGGCCCGCCAGCTGATCACACCGGACACCCGTACCCGCGCGCAGCGTCGGGCGCTCGACCTCGCCGCAGCCCACGGGGTGGTGGCCGTGCACGAGAACGGGGGGCCGGATATCAGCGGGCTCGACGACTTCCTCGGGCTCGCCGATCTCGATCATGAGGTGCAAGTGCGCCGCTATTGGGGTCAGTCGGTGACCGATGCCGACCACGCTGCCGAATTGGCGGCGATCAGCCGCGCGGATGGACTGGGCGGAGACCTGTTCATCGACGGTGCGATCGGGTCGCGCACCGCGTGGCTTTCAGCGCCGTACACCGACGATCCGTCGGCCGTCGGCAACTGCTACCTCGATGACGCACAGATACGTGCGCACCTTGCCGCGTGCACCGTTGCCGGCATCCAGGCGGGTTTCCATGTGATCGGCGACGCCGGTACCCAGACGCTGGTGGACGCGCTCGATTCCCTCGCCGACGAACTGGGGACCCCAGCGATCGCGCGATGCGCCCACCGGATCGAGCACGCCGAGATGGTGTCGGTCGAACAAGCCGCGGTGCTGGCGCGGTGCGGTGTCATCGCCAGCATGCAGCCGCTTTTCGACGCGGCGTGGGGCGGGACGGGTGACCTGTACGACCAGCGGCTCGGCCCCGATCGCGCCGCCGGCCTCAACAATTTTGCGATGCTGGCGAAAACGGGTGTCGCGCTTTCATTTTCGTCGGACGCGCCGGTGACGGAGATCGATCCGTGGTCCACAATTCGGGCGGCCGTCCACCATCACCAGGACCACAACGCGATCTCGGCTCGAGGCGCGTTTGCTGCGTGCACCCGGGGTGGCTGGCGGGCCGGTGGCATCAACGACGGTCTCACCGGAACGCTGGAACCGGGTGCACCGGCAAGCTACGCCATCTGGGAGGCCGATCACCTGGTGGTCGCCGGTTCCCACGCCGGGGTGCAGCGCTGGTCCACCGATCCTCGCTCGCGCGTACCCGCACTCCCTGACGTGTCCCCGGGCGCCCGGCTGCCGGAGTGCGTCCGCACCGTCCACCGTGGACGGGTGTTGTACGCCGGGGATGACACATGACCGGCACCGAGCCGAGCGCCCCCGCTGATCGAGCCGACCTTCCCGCTGATCGAGCCGCGACCCCCGCTGATCGAGCTGGCCCTCCCGCTGATCGAGCCGGTACCGAGCGCAGCGAGGCACCGTGTCGAGATCACTCAACCGACGACTACGACCACGCCACCTCGGCCCGCATGGATTGGGCCGCGCGCACGGTGCTCTCGGCGGTTGCCGGTGTACTGATGTATGGCGCGTTCCCGCCGCGATCGTGGTGGTTCTGTGCGGTGATCTCCATCGCCCTGCTGTACATGGTCCTGACGATCGGCCGTCCGCGAGTACGTACCGGCGCGTGGCTCGGATTCGTGTTCGGACTCGGCTTCTTCGTGCCCTTGTTGCCGTGGATCGGTGAGTACGTCGGGCCGCTGCCGTGGCTGGCCCTGGCCACCGTACTTGCGGTCTACCAGGCACTTTTCGGTGCGATCGCAGTCCTCACCACTCGGCTGCCGTGTCCGCCGATCTGGTTCACGGCATCGTGGCTGCTGGTGGAGGCGCTGCGATCCGGATTCCCGTTCGGCGGGTTCCCCTGGGGTCGGGTGGCCTTCAGCCAGGTCGACGGCCCGCTGCTGCCGCTCGCGTCGGTGTTCGGGGCCCCGGGTGTGTCGGGTGCCGTGGCGCTCTTCGGATCCGGTGTGGCGTGGCTGGTGGCCGTGCTGATCCACGCGTATCGCGCCGACGGCCGTACCGACGGACCGGGCATCCGAGTGGCGGCGTTCGCTGTTGTCGTCGCACTGCTTGCTCCGATGGCCGCGATCGCGCTGACCCCGGCCACTCTCGACCGGAACGTGTCATCGTCGTCGACCAAGATCGCGGCGATTCAGGGCAATGTGCCCAGGCTCGGGCTGGAGTTCAACGCGCAGCGCCGCGCTGTCCTCGACAACCACGTGCGTACCACCTTCGCCCTGGCGCAGGCGGTGAACACGGGCCGTGCCGAACGTCCCGACATGGTGTTCTGGCCCGAGAACGCCTCCGACATCTCGCCGTTGGACAACTCCGACGCGGCTGCCGAGATCACCGCGGCGTCCGTCGCCGTCGGTGCGCCCATCCTGGTCGGCACCCTGTTGCGCAACGGAGATGGTCGGCCCACCAACACCGTGCTGGTCTGGGATCAGCAGCGAGGTCCGGTCGACCGGTACGACAAGCACATCGTGCAGCCGTTCGGCGAGTATCTCCCGTGGCGGCCGTTCTTCCGCATGTTCTCGTCCTACGCCGACCTGGCGGGCAACTTCCGCCCCGGCGAGGGCCGCTCTGCCGTCACGGTGCCCACCGCATCGGGGACGGTCGACGTGGGCATCGCGACCTGCTGGGAGGTGGCCTTCGACCGAGCCGCGCGCGACGCGGTGGACGACGGGGCGCAGATCCTGTTCGTGCCCACCAACAACGCGACATTCGGGCGGTCGACGATGACCTACCAGCAGCTGGCGATGTCGCAGTTGCGCGCTGTCGAGCATGGTCGGGCGGTCGTGGTCGCTGCGACAAGTGGGGTCAGCGCGCTCGTCGAACCCGACGGCACAGTCGCGTCACAGTCCGGCATCTTCCGTCCCGCCATCTTGGCGAGTCGTCTACCACTGCACGAGGGAAAGACGATGGCAACAAGGCTGGGTGCCTGGCCACAGGCGGTGGCCGTGATCGTGGCGCTGGTGGGGCTTTTGTTCGCGATCGGATGGCGTACTAGGTTCACTGTCGGGAACGGAGTTGTCCGCCGACCACACGAGGACGCACATACGGCGTCGGGAACAAAGGAGCTTGATGGCAGCGGGGACTGATGCAACGTCCGGGCGCAACGGTCCCGACGACGCATCCCGGCAAGTCGTCGGGAGCGACGGTGCGGGTGCGCTCGTGGTCATACCCACGTTCAACGAGCGCGACAACCTCCCGCTGATCGTCGGCCGGCTCCGCACTGCGTTGCCGGGCATCCACGTTCTGGTGGTGGACGACTCCAGCCCGGATGGCACGGGTGACGTCGCCGACGATCTGGCCGCGCGCGACGACAAGTCTCGAATCCAGGTGCTGCATCGTGTCGAGAAGGACGGTCTGGGGCGTGCGTACCTGGCCGGTTTCGCGTGGGGACTGGATCGCGACTACCAGGTGATCGTCGAGATGGATGCCGACGGCAGTCACGCCCCTGAGCAGTTGTCGCGGCTGCTCGACGCCATCAACGACGGCGCCGACCTGGTGATCGGGTCACGCTACGTGCCGGGCGGCAAGCTGGTGAACTGGCCGCGGCGCCGGGAGTTCTTGTCGCGCGGCGCCAACACCTACGCGCGGTTGGCGCTCGGGGCCCGGGTGCATGACATCACCGCGGGTTTCCGTGCCTATCGCCGCATCGTGCTGGAGAAGATCCAGTTGGACACGGTGGAGTCGGCCGGTTACTGCTTCCAGATCGACCTCGCGTGGCGATCCGTACGCGCCGGGTTCGACGTGCGTGAGGTTCCGATCACCTTCACCGAACGGGAAGTCGGCGAGTCCAAGATGAGCGGCGGTGTGATGACCGAGGCGTTCACGATGGTCGCGCGCTGGGGCATCCAGAGCCGTCTCGAGCGATGGGGTGTCGGCCGCCGGCCCTGAGCTCGCCGGCGGCCACCACTTAGTTCGTGACGCCCTTGCGACGCTGCTTGAGCAGTTCGAGGCGCTCGTTCAGCAGCACTTCGAGTTCTTCTTCGCTGCGGCGCTCGAGGAGCATGTCCCAGTGGGTGCGCGGCGGCTTGGTCTTCTTCTCCTCGGGCTCGGCGCCCTCGAGGATGGTGCCCTCCATGCCGTTCTTGCAGGGCCACTTCGACGGCACCTCGGCGTCGTCGGCAAAAGGCACGTCGAAGATCTCGCCGTTGTCGGTGCGGTACTGGACAATGCGACGGGGCGCGAGGTCGTGGTCGCGATCGGTCTCGTAGCTCACCGCACCGAGGCGGCTACCCCGAAGTACTCGATCTGCCATGGAATTGTCCTCCAGCTTTCGTCGTCGGCTGTTTCTGGTTCTCTTCTGCTCCGCCTGGAATCCGTCCCAGCGGGGGTCGCAGGCGGCATCGGCCGCTGCGACGGACGTCAACAGGCCCATTCTACCCGCCCGACACTCCGTCGAACGTCGGGCGCGCAGGCCCGGCCATCCGCGGTACGTTTGCCGGGTGGAATCCGTCCGACGCCGTGAACGTCCGTACGCGTGCGCGTGGTGCGGTCGAAGCATGGTCGATTCCGAGATGGGCCGACGCCGCAAGTACTGCAAGCGGTCGTGTCGGCAGCGCGCCTACGAACAGAGAACGCTCGTCGAGGGCACGGCTATTCCCGCCGACGCGATCATCTTGTCGGCGGCCGAAGGGGCTGAGCTGGGGGATCGGCTGTTCGCATTGCGGTGTGCCGCCGAGGACCTCGGCACCGCCCTCGCCGAGCGGGCCGATCACGCGACACTGGCCGAACTTGCCGCCGAGGTGCTGAACCTCGCGCGAGAAGCCGAGAAATTGCGTTGATCGTTCGCGTCTTCGGGTTGTCCGCACTGGTGACCCTGGCGTCGCTGGCGGCGGCCTTCGCCTACCGCGGCTGGACCGGCCTCGCATTGTGCGCGATCCTCGGCATCCTGGAGGTCTCGCTTTCGTTCGACAACGCGGTGATCAACGCAACGGTCCTCGAGCGCATGAGCGACTTCTGGCAGCGCATGTTCCTCACGGTCGGCGTGCTCATCGCGGTCTTCGGGATGCGGCTGTTCTTCCCGCTGGCGGTCGTCTGGGCCACGGCGGGACTCGCTCCCGCCGAGGCATTCCGGCTGGCCATGAATCCGCCGCCCGACGGCGCCGACCACTTCGCCGACGGCAGCCCGAGCTACGAGGTCATTCTGCAGGAGGCGAATCCGCAGATCGCCGCCTTCGGCGGGATGTTTCTGCTGCTCCTCTTCCTGAACTTCGTGTTCAGCGACCGCGAGCGCACCTGGTTGACGTGGCTCGAACGGCCACTGGCGGCGATCGGAAAGCTCGACCAACTCGCCGTGGTCATCGCGGCAGCGACGCTGCTCGCCGTCGCGGAATTCCTGGCACCCGACGACAAGGTCGCCACCGTGCTCGTGGCCGGACTGCTCGGCCTGATCACCTACATCCTCGTCGACGGCCTCAGCTCGTTGTTCGCGATCGACGGTCCCGACCACGACGGGACCGCCCCACCCACTGCGGTCACCAGGGCAGTCGGTAAGGCGGGCTTTTTTCTCTTTCTCTATCTCGAGATCCTCGACGCCTCGTTCTCGTTCGACGGCGTGATCGGCGCGTTCGCCATCACCTCCGACCCGATCCTCATCGCCCTCGGCCTCGGCTTCATCGGCGCGATGTTCGTCCGGTCGATCACGATCTACCTGGTGCGCCGGGGCACGCTCGCGCAGTACCGCTACCTCGAGCACGGCGCCCACTGGGCGATCGGGGCTCTCGCAGTCATCCTTCTGCTCAGCGTCAAGGTGCACATTCCCGAATTGGTCACGGGACTCATCGGCGTCGCCTTCATCGGCGCTTCGCTCTTCAGCAGCATTCGCGCCAATCGGCGTGAGGCCCAGACGGTTCATGCCACCACGGGCTCGATCGGCTGAAACGTTGCGCCCACAGCCGGACACGTCCTCGTCGGATATCCGTACACTTCGGTGCGTGGTCGCCAACGACGAGCCCCCGACGCGCGACAACCGTGATCTCGGTCGGCGATCCGATGCCCCGCCTGCTGGGGCTTCCGACGAACCGGGTCCGGCCCGTCGAGCCGCACAGTTCTTGGCGCGCACCAATTCCAGCGGGGGAGCGGTCAAGGCGGCGCAAGCGGCCCGACGGCTTCTTCCCGACGCCCCGCCACCGGTCTCCGGCGATCGTGCGTCGGCTCGCCTGGCGCGCCTCATCGCAGAGGCGGGGGCCGATCGTCCCAGCGCGGTACGGGAGCTGGGCCTGGCCTCCGTCCAGATCTGGCAGGCGCTGGTGCGTCGGGGAATGCGAAGCGACGACCGTCCGGTGTCGGCGACGATTCTGTTCACCGATCTGGTCGGATTCTCCACCTGGGCGCTGCGGGTCGGCGACGAGCAGGTCCTCCGCTTGCTGGCCGAGGTCAACGAGGCGACCCGGGAGGTGGTGGTCCGACGGGGCGGAAAGATCGTCAAGCACCTCGGGGACGGCGCGATGGCGGTGTTCGCCGACGGCACCCAGGCCATCGAGGCGGGATATGAGGCGATCTGCGCGGTGAGTGCCCTGACGATCGACGGGTACCGGCCGCAGTTGCGGGCCGGCCTGCACACGGGCGAACCTCGCGCGGTCGGCGACGACTATCTGGGTGTCGACGTCAACATCGCGGCACGAGTCGCCGCGGCTGCCGGTGCCGGGGAGTTGCTCGTGAGCGCCGACACGCTGGCCGTCGCCGACGACGACAACTACGTCAAGCGGCGTCGTCGTTTCAAGGCGAAAGGTGTGCCGTCGGACCTGGAGGTTTTCTCGGTCATTCCGCGCTATTCGGACTGAGATCGCGGGCTTTTCGCCGTCCGTTCATCACCGCTTCGACACGTTTGAGATCAGTGTGGGTTGTCGCCTGTATTCCTGTGCCCGACGGGTGTACAAAGGACGTCGATGGGGCCGTGACACTCGACTGCGACGAGGCGACGCCGGTCCCAACAGCACCGGAAGATCGGGTGCTCGGAACAACTCTGGCGGTGGCGCACGGTGACAATGGACAACAAGCAGCAGCAGATGCTGCAGTTCGAGACGAGTTGGTACCCGCTCGGCGGTGGGTCGTCGCGTGAGATCGGCGAACAATTCGGTCTGTCTGACCGCGACTTCTTCTCCGAGGTCGGCCGGCTCGTGGAGACAGAACCGCCAGAAGCGTTGAGCGGGTCCGAACTTCGGCGGATGCGTGAGGTCATCCGGCGGCGCCTGTGGATGGCCCGCTGAGCGGTGACCCCGTTCTCCGACGACGAACTCGGGGAGTTCTACCGCGACATCGAACGACGCACCGCCGGTAAACGCCCGCCGCGGCGGCCTCGTGTTCCGCAGCCCACCCACATACCGTGTCCGACTCCTGACAAGAGCGACTTTTCCTCCTCGACGGAGGTTGCCGACGCCCTTGATCGGGCCCGGCGCGAACGGCCGCGCGGACCCGACCTGCGGTCGTATCACTGTGTCTGCGGCGCGTGGCACATCACCAGCTCGCCACCACGTCCGGCACTCGACGACCCGACGGCGCGGCGAACCGGCCGAAAGAGCTCCGGACGCAAGGGCGGGCGCAGGCGATGAACTCACTCGAGATCAGGGGGGCCCGAGTCGATCTCGCGCACGCGAACGCACCGTGCGCAGCTGCCCACGCGACACTGCTCGCGACCGAGACCGAGCGTCTCGTGCGTGGCAACACGAGAATCCAGGCGGTGCCGGCGACGTCGACACATGCGGTGATGCTGGAGGTCGATGACGTCGACCCGGCTGCGCGGCAGCTCGGTCGTCGTGGGCTTGCGCTCGAGGCGGCGGACAACTCGCAACGAGCCGTGGGATTTCCGTTGGGCATCACCACATTCGTTCCACGTCCGGTGACCGCTGCCGACGATGACATCTCGGGTCTCGACCACCTGGTGTTCATGTGTACGGGACGCGATCGGGCGCTGGCACTCTTCGGCGCGACATTCGGTCTCGATCTCCGGCTCGACCGAGCCATCGCCGAGGACGTGCATCAGCTCTTCTTCCGCGCGTCGGACCTCGTGTTCGAAGTGATCGCGAACGACGGCGCACCGCTCGATGCCGCCGATGCCGTAGAGGGTGCCGTCGACGAGGCACCGGTTTCGCTGTGGGGGCTCGCGTGGCGATCGGTCGACATCGAACGCAGCCACGCACGCCTCGCCGACGCCGGCATGGAGGTGACCGAGGTCCGCCCGGGACGCAAACCCGCTACCAGGATCTTTACCGTGTCCGAACCCGATCTCGGGACTCGGACCGTGGTCATCGGCCCGGCCTGATACGGGAAACACTCTCGAATACGAGAATTCGTTCTCATTAACTGACGGGTCATGTAATCTGACTACATTCGTTGTCCGATCGCCAAGGGAGCATCATGACCGCGGTTCACGAGCAGTCCAGCGCCGACGAGGCTGTCGCGTCACCGCCCAGCACCGACGATCGGCTCGCCGGTGGCGACCACCTCATCAACAACCGCGACGACGAGATCGAGCTGGTGCCTGCCGACTCGTTGACCGCGGACCTCGCCGGTCACCTGACCTTTCTGCCGGTGAACGGCGCTGCCTTCGTCATGCAGGTGATGCATCCGGTCATCGGTGATGTGGTCGACAAGTACTCGGTCTTTCGCACCGACCCACTCGGGCGGGCCATCCGCTCGACGGACTCGGTGATGCGCTGGATCTACGGTGGCCAGGAGGCGATCGAAGAGGGCAAACGGCTCCGAAAGCTGCATCAGCCCCTGCAGATGCGCAACAAGGCGGGCAAGCACATCAGCGCACTGAATCCCGAGGCCTACCAGTGGGTCATCGCGACCGCGTTCCCGACGCTGCTCAGCGCCGCACCGCTGCTGGTGGGCCGGGAGTTCAGCCGCGACGAGCAGCGTGAGCTACTCGTCGACAACCGGCGCATCGCCAAGATCGTGCAGGTCCCGATGCGCGGGTATCCCGAGACGGTCGAGGAGTTCGACGAATACTTCGACGACTTCATCGAGAACAAGCTGACCCGGCATCCGGTGGCGGTCGAGCTCATCGAGCAGATGCGCGCAGCGCCGCCCGTGCCGCGCGCGGTTCCGCGCGCGATGCGGCCCGCGGTGAAGCGGGTTGCGACGACCGCTGCCGCTCCGATGCAGAAGTTCAACTACCTCACGACGGTGGGGGTGATGGATCCGCGTGTGCGCGAGATCTTGGGCCTGTCCTGGAGCGATCGTGAGCAAAAGCAACTCGAGCGGATGCACACCGTCCTGCGTGGGTCGTATCGCGTGCTGCCCGAGCGTCTCACGTACTTCCCGCTCGCGTATCACGCCCGCCGGCAGCACGCCGCGATCCAGGCGATGAAGCGTCGCGAACAGAAGGGTGCGGCGTTCATCAAGCCCAGCGGGGATGCACCCGACCCGCATGCGTGATACGAATCCGGCGTGAGCCTTTTTCAGCAAGCTGCCCGGGTCAACAACGCGATCACGATCCCGATCCTGAAGCTGCCCTTCATCCGCGAACGAGCGGCACGCACGATCACCGTGCTGCGATACACCGGACGACGGTCGGGCAATTCCTTCGAGTTGCCCGTTGCCTATCGACGTCACGGCGACGAAGTCAACATCGGCGTTGCGATGCCCGACCGCAAGAACTGGTGGCGCAACTTCACCGGCGAGGGCGCACCACTGACCCTGACGCTCGAGGGTGAAGAGCACAGCGGCCACGCGGTGAGCACCCGCGACGAGAAGGGTCAGGTGACCGTTCGCGTCACCCTGGCCGCCGCGTGAAGGCAGCGGACGTCCCCGCCTGAGTGAGTCGGATCGACCAGCGGGGGGTCGCTCGCCGACGCCCTACCGCCGGATCACGTCAGGAGGCGGTCAACTCGTCTGCGACGTCGTCGGCGAGGGCGAGGCAGGACGTCAGGCCTGGTGACTCGATACCGAACAGATTCACCAGACCCTCGACGCCGTGCGTGCGCGGACCCTGGACGAGAAAATCCGCGGTGGGTTCACCGGGCCCGCTGATCTTGGGTCGAACGCCCGCGTAATCGGGTGTCAGCGAATCGCGGGGCAGCGCAGGCCAATACCGGATGATCGCATCCTCGAACGCGCGTGCGCGCGTGTCGTCGACGACATAGTCGACCGCGTCGGTCCATTCGACGTCGGGACCGAACCGCCCGGTACCCCCGAGGTCGAGCGTGTAGTGCACACCGAGTCCGCCGTCGACGGGCAGCGGGTACACGAGATGTGAGAACGGCGCGCGACCCGATTCGAGCCGGAAGTAGTTCCCCTTGGCCAGATATCTCGGTGGGATCGGTAGTTGCGCACCGGACAGTGAGCGTGCCACGTCCCAGGCGCCCAGTCCGGCGCTGTTGATCACCATGCCGCACGACACCTGTTGCGTCCCAGACAATTCGACGGTGATCCGGAACCCGGCCACCGAACCGCGCAGAAACCGGGTCCGCAAGGCGACCGCGCCGCCGGCGTCCTCGAGGTCGCGTCGCAATGCGTGCACCAGACCGGCGCTGTCGACGATGCCGGTCGATCCGGAGAGCAACGCGCCCGCCCCCGACACCGCTGGTTCGAGGTCGCGCAACTCGGCCACGTCGATCTGTCGCAAGTCGTGGACCCCGTTGTCGACGCCCCGACGACGAACACCGTCGAGCGCCGGAATCTGGTCCGGCGTCGCGGCCACGATCAGCTTGCCTACCCGCCGATAGGGCACATCCCGGTCGGCGCAGTACCGGTAGAGCAACTCACGTCCGCGGACGCAGAGCCGAGCCTTGCGGCTCCCGGCGGGGTAGTGGATCCCGGCGTGGATCACTTCCGAATTGCGTGCGCTCGTACCCGTTCCGACGTCGTCGGCGGCCTCGACCACCACCACCTCGAGACCGGACTGAGCGAGCCTGCGCGCAATGGCGAGTCCGACGACGCCGGCTCCGACGACAAGGCAATCCACCCGTTCCACGGCGTCATCTTCTCAGGCGGTTCTCCCCACCGGCAATTGCGGCCGCGGTGCCAGTTGCGCACGCATCCAGCGGTAGATCGATTCGTTGTTGAGCAGCGTGAAATGATGCGCACCGCCCACATGGAGTCCGTCGTCGACGCGAAATCCCGTACGCCTGGTGCGGCTTTCGCCACGCCCGCTCGGGATCAGCACCAACCCGTCACCGATGACTCGGCCCAGCGGATGTCGAGGATCACGCGTCACCGAAGCCGTCGCATAGAGGTGCCGTACGCCGGGCGCCAACGGTATGTCGGCGCCGGGTGCCTGCCGCAGCACATCGGGCTCCGCCCATCGCCAGTCGTCGTCGATGAGGTTGCCGTGAAACAGATCTCGCACGCCGACACTCCGTCGGCGGAGCAACTCGCCGAACGGACGCGTCACCGGCACCGAACGCAGCGCTGCGGTGGCCGCATGCACACCGCGCGCCAGTGGTGCTCCGTGATGCGGCGTCCCGAGGCTCACGGTGTGCCGGAGCGCCTCGGGCCAGTACGCGCTCGACTCACTCGCGGCGTGGCATGCACTGCGAATCACGAGCCCGCCCATGGAATGCCCGACAAGCGTCAAGGTGGTGACCGGGGTCGGCCACAACAGCACGAGCCGATTCAACAACTCCGAGAGGTCGCGTCCGTTGTCGCTGATGTGCCGACCGGTGTTGTACCGCACGAAGATCGGTGTCGCGCCCAGGTCGCTCTGGAGTCGTCGGCCATAGGTGGCGCGGGCCTCGCGGCGCCACGCATGCTCGGTCTCCATGAGCCCGTGGAGGAAGACGACGAGGTGGCCGGTGGGGTCCGGAAACGCTCGCACCAGCGCATCCGTCGACACCGCGACCGGCTCGCCGTGGACGCGTACATCCATGCCCGGGGCGAGCGGAGATCCCGCAGCTTCGAGTTCGTCACCGATCAGTCCGTTCAACACGCCGATCATCGCCGCACCGCGAGGTGTGGCCGACGGCGCCCGCCCGGGTGTGTCGAGCAGTCCGCCGGCGATGTCGGCGGCGACCTCGAGGCTGCTCGCGACTGCGGTGTACACACCGCCCGCCACCGCGTCGTGAGCTCGATGCGACGGCTGCGTCCACGCGCGCAGCGGTGTTCGCGCGAATCCCGAGAAGACTCCGTCGGATACCAAGCGATGGACCGCAGCGATTCCCCGGGTGGCTCGGCCCAGTTCGGTGAAGCCGAGACGGCCGACGGCCCGTACCTCGGCCCGGCGGGCATCCTTGCGCAGTTGCGACATACTTCTGAGTGTACATCTGTTCACTGAATGCGCGGGCGTCTGCGGGCATTGATACGGTCGGCGGGTCGATCCGGCTGACGAGAGGATTCATTCGGTGAACGGCGTCGTCAAACGTGCGCAGCAATGGTTGGCACACGATCCCGATCCCGCCACGCGGGCCGAACTCGCGACTGTGATCGACGCGGCGACTCGTGGACACGCAGACGCTGCCGCCGACCTCAGCGACCGCTTCTCCGGCCCCCTGGAGTTCGGCACGGCCGGACTGCGCGGGGCCGTCGGCGCAGGTGAATCCCGGATGAATGTCGCGGTGATCGTGCGGACGACGGCGGGCTTGGCGAGCTACCTGCGCGACGTGGTCGGAGACGACGCCCGCGTGGTGGTCGGCTGCGACGCGCGCCTCGGCTCGGCCGACTTCCGGACTGCGGCGCTCGGCGTGCTCGATGCCGCCGGTGTGGACGTCATCGCACTACCACCGCGGTTGCCCACGCCGGTGGTCGCGTACGCGACCAGAGCGTTGAACTGCGACGCGGGGATCATGATCACCGCATCGCACAATCCCGCCGCCGACAACGGCTACAAGGTGTACCTCGGTGGGCGGGCGGCCGACACCGCCGGCCGCGGGGTCCAGATCGTTTCGCCTGCCGACGCCGACATCGCGCGACACATCCACGCCGCGCCGCCTGCCGACAAGGTGCCCATGAGCGACGCCGCGTCGAGAACACAGGTAGCCGATGACGTGGTCGACGCATACATCGACCGCGTCGCCAGCCTGCGATCCGCGATCTCACCCTCACCGGTGCGTGTGGTGCTGACACCCTTGCACGGCGTCGGGGGAGGGATCGCCACCCGGGTTCTGGCGAAGGCAGGAATCGCCGATGTCCACCGGGTTGTCACGCAGTTCGATCCCGACCCCGACTTCCCGACCGTCGCCTTCCCGAATCCGGAAGAGCCCGGCGCGCTCGACGCCGCCATCGCCCTGGCCCGCAAGACCGTCGCCGATGTGGTTGTCGCGCTGGATCCGGACGCGGATCGCTGCGCGGTCGCGATTCCCGGTCGAGACGGCCGATGGCGGCAGTTGTCCGGCGACGAGGTCGGTGCGCTGCTCGCCGAGCAAGCGGCCACCGATCCCGACCGAGCCGGAGATACTCTGGCCTGCTCGATCGTCTCGAGCCGGCTGCTTGCGCACATCGCCGAGTCCCACGGCTTGCGCCACGCGGTTACGCTGACCGGCTTCAAGTGGATCGCCCGTACGCCCGGCCTGCGGTTCGGGTACGAGGAGGCCATCGGGTACTGCACCGACCCGGACGCGGTGCGAGACAAGGACGGGATCAGCACGATGATCCGTGTCCTCACGCTCGTGGAGACCGCGGCCGCCGGCGGGCGCACCCTCGACGACCTCCTCGACGATCTCGCCCGCCGACACGGTGTGCATGCCACCGGGCAGTTGAGTTTTCGAGTGGAGAACACCGACACCATCACCGAGGTGATGCGCAGGCTCCGGCGCGACGGCATCGACCGACTCGCCGGATCAGCGGTCACCGAGGTGGTGGATCTGGCAGACGGCGGTTCGTTACCGCCTACCGATGGGCTCGTCTTTCACACCGCAGACGACGATCGTGTGATCATTCGCCCGTCGGGCACCGAGCCGAAGTTGAAGTGCTATCTCGAGGTCGTGCGGCCCTGCGACGACGCTGCCGCGCCGATTCCGCTTGCCGCGGCCCATAATCGGCTCGCGACCCTTCGGCGCGATGTCGCCGCGGCGCTCGACCTGTGAGCGCACCTGTTCCGAAGCCCCCGATCGCATGGCACGATCGAAATTGTGACCAGCACCGGCTCGCAGCAACGTCTCCGCGATCTCACGGCGATGCGCCGGGTCCGTGATCGGATCGACCGCGACTACGAGCAGCCCCTCGATGTCGAAGCCCTTGCGCGCGGCGTACACATGTCGGCCGGACACCTCAGTCGTCTGTTCCGTGCCGCCTACGGCGAGTCCCCGTACTCGTATCTGATGACGCGGCGGATCGAACGGGCCATGGTGCTGCTGCGGCGCGACGACATGACCGTCACGGAGGTGTGTTTCGCCGTCGGCTGCTCGTCGCTGGGCACCTTCAGTACGCGGTTCACCGAACTGGTCGGCATGTCGCCCAGCACGTATCGCCGCGAGCACACCACGGGCGTCGGAGACCTGCCCGGGTGCGTGGCCAAGCAGGTCGGCAGACCGATCAGGAATCGAGAAGCGTCGAATCTCCCCGGTCGCTAGCGTGGCAGACATGGACATCACCATTCACGCCAGTTTCCTCCCACAGAACGACCCAGAGGCCGCGATCGCCTTCTACCGCGACACACTCGGTTTCGAGATCCGAATGGACGTCGGCTACAACGATTTACGGTGGATCACCGTCGGACCGCCCGACCAGCCCGACACCTCGATCGTCCTGTACCCGCCGACCGCGACCCCGGGTATCGGCGACGACGAGCAACGAGTCATCGCCGAGATGATGGCCAAGGGCACCTACGGCAGTCTGCTGCTCGCCAGCGCCGACGTCGACGCCGCGTTCGAACGCATCGCGGCCCGCGAGGCCGAGGTCGTACAGGAGCCCACCGACCAGGACTACGGTGTTCGCGACTGTGCCTTCCGCGACCCGGCCGGCAACATGATCCGCATCCAGCAACGTCCCTGAAACGCAACCAACCCCCCGACAGGATTCTCCACATATGCCCTCGAAGACCGCCAAAGCCCCTGGTGCGAAATCCTCTGCGGCACAGACCGAACACGTCGCAGACACCCACGACCGGATCCGCGTGCACGGCGCTCGGGAGAACAATCTGAAGAATGTGAGTGTCGAACTGCCCAAGCGTCGGCTCACCGTGTTCACCGGGGTTTCCGGTTCGGGCAAGAGTTCCCTGGTGTTCGCCACGATCGCCGCCGAATCCCAGCGGATGATCAACGAAACCTACAGCGCCTTCGTCCAGGGTTTCATGCCCAGCCAGTCGCGGCCCGACGTCGACGTCCTCGAAGGTCTCACCACCGCCATCATCGTCGACCAGGAACGGATGGGCGCCAATGTGCGGTCTACCGTGGGCACCGCCACCGATGCCAACGCACTTCTCCGAATCCTGTTCAGCCGCCTCGGAAAACCGCACATCGGATCCCCGCAGGCGTTTTCCTTCAACGTCGCATCCATCAGCGGAGCCGGGGCCGTCACCATCGAACGCGCCGGCCAGAAGGTCAAGGAACGCCGCAGTTTCAGCATCACCGGCGGAATGTGTCCCCGGTGCGAGGGCCGGGGTGAGGTCTCCGACTTCGATTTGACCGCACTGTACGACGCCGAAAAGTCGCTCAACGAGGGCGCTCTCACCATCCCCGGCTACAGCATGGAAGGCTGGTACGGGCGGATCTTCCGGGGGTGTGGCTTCTTCGACGCGGACAAGCCGATCGCCAAGTTCACCAAGAAGCAGTTGAACGATCTGCTCTACAAGGAACCGACCAAGATCAAGGTCGAGGGCATCAACGTCACCTATGAGGGGCTGATCCCGCGGATTCAGAAGTCGTTCCTGTCCAAGGATCGCGACGCCATGCAGCCGCACATCCGGGCCTTCGTCGACCGGGCGATCACGTTCGCGACCTGTCCCGAATGCGACGGCAGTCGGCTGTCCGCCGAGGCGCGGTCGTCGAAGATCGGGGGTGTCAGCATTGCCGACGTGTGCGCGATGCAGATCAGCGACCTCGCCGAATGGGTACGCGGCCTCGACGAGCCGTCCGCCGCACCGCTCATCGAGACCCTGCAGGCCACCCTCGACTCCTTCGTCGACATCGGTCTGGGATATCTGTCCCTCGAACGTCCGGCCGGCACACTGTCCGGGGGAGAAGCCCAGCGCACCAAGCTGATCCGCCATCTCGGGTCATCGCTGACCGACGTCACCTACGTCTTCGACGAACCGTCGATCGGTCTGCATCCGCACGACATCACCCGGATGAACGAGCTGTTGCTGGCACTGCGCGACAAGGGCAACACGGTGCTCGTGGTCGAGCACAAGCCGGAGGTCATCACCATCGCCGACCACGTCGTCGACCTGGGTCCGCACGCGGGCACGGACGGCGGCGAGGTGATGTTCGAGGGCACTGTCGACGGTCTGCGCGCCAGCGACACGCTCACCGGACACCACCTCGACGACCGCGCGCGCCTCAAGGAGTCGGTGCGCGAGCCTTCGGGCACGTTGCCGATCCGCGGGGCAAACACCCACAACCTGCAGGGCGTCGACGTCGACATCCCGCTCGGTGTTCTCGTGGTGGTCACCGGCGTTGCCGGGTCCGGCAAGAGCTCGCTCATCGAGGGTTCGGTGACCCGCGAAGAAGGTGTGGTGTCGATCGACCAGACCGCGATCAAGGGGTCCCGACGCAGCAACCCGGCGACCTACAGCGGTCTCCTCGAACCCATCCGCAAGGCGTTCGCCAAGGCCAACGGCGTCAAACCCGCACTGTTCAGCGCCAACTCCGAGGGCGCCTGCCCGAACTGCAACGGCGCGGGAGTCGTCTACTCCGACCTGGCGATGATGGCCGGGGTGGCCACCGTGTGCGAGGTGTGCGACGGCAAGCGGTTCCAGGCCGAGGTCCTCGACTATAAGCTCGGCGGTCGCGACATCAGCGAGGTCCTCGAGATGTCGGTGGCGCAGGCAACCGAGTTCTTCGGTGACGGCGATGCCCGGATCCCGGCCGCCCACAAGATCCTTGTGCGGTTATCCGACGTCGGCCTGGGCTACCTGAAGGTCGGTCAGCCGCTGACGACCCTGTCCGGTGGTGAGCGGCAGCGCCTCAAGCTGGCCGCACAGATGGGGGAGAAGGGCGAGGTCTACGTCCTCGACGAACCGACGACCGGACTGCACCTGGCCGACGTCGAACAACTGCTCGGGCTCCTCGACCGCCTCGTCGACTCCGGTAAGTCCGTCATCGTGATCGAGCACCATCAAGCAGTGATGGCGCACGCCGACTGGGTCATCGACCTCGGACCGGGCGCCGGCCACGACGGCGGCCGGATCGTCTTCGAGGGCACGCCCGCCGACATCGTCGCGGATCGGTCGACCCTCACCGGCGAGCACCTCGCCGAGTACGTGGATCTCGCCGCCGCGAGGTGACCCTCGACACGCCCGAAGGTCGCCCACCAGGCACGTCGGAGTACCTGCCCCCGGTACCGTCGGGTCTGCGCGATACGATCCCGACTCGGAAGAGAGGTCGGTCGTGACGGCACTGGCGAACAGCTATCTGCGTTCGGCGCCCGCGCGGTGGGTCGCGCTGGTCGCGTTCGCCATCGGCGCGTTCCTGTTCATCTTCGTCTTCCCGAACCAGCCGATGACGCCGTATCGCATCGACTTCGACGTCTACCGCACGGGCGCGCAGTACTTCCTCGACGGCGGACGGCTATACGACCAACTGCCGCAGCTGTCGCAAGGCGCCTACCTGCCGTTCACCTACCCGCCGATCGCGGCGGTGCTGTTCACGGTCTTTACGATCGTGCCGGTCTGGGTGGGTTCGGCCATCTTCACCGCGATCTCGATCGGCCTGCTGTTCATCGTGATGCGGCTCGTGATGTCGCGAATCCTCGACCGGACCGCCGCGGAGATCACCTGGCTGGTCTTGCCGTTCGCGGCGGTCGCGCTGTGGTTGGGCCCGGTGCGCGACACACTGACTTTCGGCCAAGTCAACATTCTGCTCATGGCACTGGTGGTGATCGACGCGCTGGTCGGACGCGGTCGCTGGTGGCGGGGTCTTCTCGTGGGCCTCGCGATCGCGATCAAGCTGACCCCCTTCGTCTTCCTGCTCTTCTTCGTCCTCCGCCGGGATTGGCGCGCGGCTGTCGTCAGCGTCGTGTCGGCGCTCGCGTTCCACGGCATCGGCTATCTGCTGGCGCCCAAGGATTCGGTCCAGTACTGGACGGAGTCACTGATCGACACCGACCGCATCGGCAGCCCCATCTTTGCCAACAACCAGTCGATCAACGGCGAGCTGCAACGCCTCGGCATCGACTCACGCGCCGTCTGGTTCCTCCTCGCGCTCATCGTGGGCCTGTTCATCGCGTGGGTGGCGTGGCAACTCATGCGAGCGGGAACCGAGGTCGGCGCGCTCCTCGTGGTCGCGATGTCGGCGTTGTTCTGTTCTCCGCTGTCGTGGGATCAGCACTGGGTGTGGGTTG
Source organism: Gordonia gummivorans (assembly GCF_022513585.1). GTDB lineage: Bacteria > Actinomycetota > Actinomycetes > Mycobacteriales > Mycobacteriaceae > Gordonia. The sequence goes on along the minus strand of NZ_JAKWBF010000009.1, from coordinate 64,708 downwards.
CCCCGCTGATGATGGCAATGACCGTCTGGGGCATCCGAACCGTCCTGCCAGGGGCCGTCGCGTGGTGGTTCCTCGTCGTCGCAGGCGTCGCGATCTTCCTCATCGTGCCCCACCAGCGCGTACCCAACCGCTACGAGGTCGAGCTGACCTGGACGTGGTGGCAGCACCTCATCGGATCGACGTACCTCATCTGGGGACTCGCTGTCCTCGTCGCGTTGGGCGCGGTCGCAGCGCGTCTGCCGCGTGACGTCGCGCCGCAGCGCGAACTCGAACACGTCGCCTGACAATCCTCCGACCGATCTCCGCGAATCGATGACGCGGTCGAATTCTGCGTCCTACACTCACGCTTGAAACAGTTCAACGAATTCGTGTCATCGCGGGTGGTGCCGCCGCGCGATCGGACGGGCGGGAGTACGACGTGGCAGATACGAAGAAGCTTTTCCAGAACACGCTGGCGCGAATCAACAAGGCCTACCCGAGTCCGCCGCGACCGCTCGCGGAGCCGCCGGCCGGTTCTGGCCTCAAGCCGGTGATGGGTACGGCCGGGCTGCCGTTGATCGGCAACACGCTGGAGGCGTTGGCCGATCCGCTGAAGAGTTCGATGGACCGTTTCGAACGCTTCGGACCCGTGACGTGGTCCGGTTCGATCGGCATGAACGTGGTGAATCTGGTGGGACCCGACGCGATCGAATGCGCGTGGATGAACCGCGAGAAGGCCTTCTCGAGCGAGGAGGGATGGGAGCCGATGATCGGCCCGTTCTTCCATCGCGGAATCATGCTGATGGATGCACCGGACCACATGTATCACCGCCGCATCATGCAGCAGGCGTTCACGCCCGCCCGACTCAAGGGCTACCTGGGCATGATGACCCCGCACATCGAGAAGACCCTCGCCAATTGGCCCATCGAAGACGGCTTTCCGATGTACTCCCGTACAAAGGACTTGACCCTGTCGCTGGCGACCGAGGTGTTCATGGGCGCGTCACTGAACGAGACCGAGGCGCACGCTCTCGAGGACTCCTTCGAAGCCGCGGTTCGTGGCGGACAGGGCCTCGTCCGCTTCGACACCAAGAAGTTCGGCACCTGGACACGTGGATTGCGCGGGCGAGAGGCGCTGCAGCGCTACTTCCGGTCGGAGATCGCCTCCAAGCGAGCCGGCGACGGCGACGATCTGTTCAGCGTCCTGTGCCACAGCGAAAGTCCCGAGGGCGACACCTTCAGCGACGAGGACGTGGTGAACCACATGATCTTCGTCATGATGGCCGCCCACGACACCAGCACCATCGCGTTGTCGATGCTCGCGTATTTCCTCGGTCGCTACCCGGAGTGGCAGGAACGGCTGCGCGCCGAATCGCTGGCCCTGGACAAGCCGACCCTCGACTACGACGACATCGACAAGCTGCCCAGCCTCGACCTTGCCTTCAAGGAGACGCTCCGCATCAACGCTCCGGTCGGCATGTTGTTCCGAAAAGCCATCCAGGACACCGACATTCTGGGTCACTACATACCAGCCGGCACCATGATCGGCATTCATCCGTGGACCACGATGCTGCGCAAGGAATGGTGGCCGAACCCGACGCACTGGGATCCCGAGCGATTCGCCGACGACCGTCGTGAGGACAAGGTCCACCGGTTCGCGTGGGCACCCTTCGGCGGCGGCGCACACAAGTGCATCGGCCTCTATTTCGGTGGCATGGAAGTGAAGTCGATCATGCACCAGATGCTGCAGCGCTTCGAGTGGACGGTGCCCGCCGACTACCGACTCGAACTGACCTACGGCACCGGCCCCACACCCGCCGACGGACTCCCCATCGACATCCGACGACGGACGGCCTACGTCCCCGCCTGACCCGTTGACCGTGCGCCCAAAATCGTTGACCGTGCATCGAAATTCGTTGACCGGTCCGACGGACGCCCGCAAAAAGTAGGGGAAGAAACTCTTCCCCTACCCTTCGAGTCCTCCCCGCGAAATTCCTAGCGGACGACTACGAACCCCGGGGAAGAAGTTCTTCCCCTAGATTCTGCGGGCAGAGCGCGAGGGTATCTGCCCAGCTCAGCGGGGTAGTCACCCAGATCTTGGGATCAGTTCTCCGCAACGTTGCTGTGCGTGGTCGACCTTGCCGCTTTCTTGGCCGGCGCCTTCTTCGCGACGGTCTTCTTGGCGACGGTTGCCTTCTGCGCCCCAGCCTTTGTTGCAGCAGCCTTCTTTGCCGGTGCCTTCCTTGCAGCGGTTTTCGCCGGCACCGCCTTCTTCGCTGCCGCCTTCTTCGCTGCCGCCTTCTTGGCGGCCGCCTTGGCCGGTGCTGCCTTCTTGGCCGGTGCCTTGGCGGCTGCCTTCTTTGCGGGAGACTTCTTGGCCGCAACCTTCTTCACTGCAACCTTCTTCGCTGCAGCCTTCTTTGCCGGTGCCTTCGTCGCCGCCACCGTCTCGACACGCGTTGCGGTCAATTGTTTCAGCGCACCCGGGGGAAGTTGTGCGACAACCTCTTCCACCTCGGCGGCCACTTCTTCGACCTCGGCTTCGGCCTCTTCGACGCGCTGTTCGAGATGGCGCGTCGTTGCCGCATGCCCGACGCCGACCGCGAGTGCCACCGGCCAATCGATCACCTCGAGCACCGCCAGTAGACCGAGCGCACCGTAGAACGCAAGCTGGTCGGGGGAGGGCACAGAGATCCGTCCGAGGACCGGCACCTGCACAGCGAAGCGTTCCGCCTCGGCGACCAACTTCGAGACGTCGCGGTGTGAGTCGACGAACGACCGCGTCGCTTCCAACAAATCTTCTCTCCATTCGGGCACGGGGTACTGACTTCCACCGCTTGTTCGGTTAGGCTGTCCTGCATGACCGAGATCGGCCGTGCCATCGGCCCGGACACGTTGCTCGCCGCCGGCGTTCGTGTGCTCACGCCGCCGATCCGCGAAGTTTACGCGCTGCTCGTTCGCGCCGGTGTCCTCGTCATCGACGACGAGTGACTCTGCGCGACTACGCGCCTGCTGCCCCATCCGTTCGAGGACGTCCGGGGCGATCTTGGACACCACCATGGCGGCGCCCGCTCCGGTGAGCGCCTGACCCCATCCGACCGGCCCGAGGGGCGTGCACCCGAACAGGGAGCTCAGACCCGGGGTCGTGATCACGCCCGCCATCAGGATGAACGTGCCCACGCTGGTCATCACGACCAGCTTGCCGTGCGATTCGTCGACGATCTGGGTCAACTGGGTGAGCACCAGGCCGGCCAAGCCGACGGTGGCTGCCCGCTGCGGCGTCCCGCCCGGTCGTGCGAGCAGCCACGAGAGCGTGGCACCGACCGCCGTCGACGCGCCGTGAGTGTAGATGGCCCGCCAGAGCGCTGCCTCGTCGAAGTCCGCGAGACCGTCGCCGACCTGGGGGCTCACCGCGAGAGCCGCTGCCGGCAGCGCATCGGTGAGCATGTTGATGAGCAGGATCTGACGCGCCGACATGGCGGGCTTGCCCGTCACCGTACTGGTGATCAGCGCAAAGCTGACCTCACCGAGATTGTGTCCCACCAGCATCGACACCGCGGCCTGGACCCGACGCCACAGCTGGTGCCCTTCATCGATCGCGTCGATGAAGGCGCCGATCTGGCCGTCGAGTAGCAAGACGTCGGCCGCGGTGCGGGCCGGGTCGCTGCCGCTCGAGACGATGCCGACCCCGACGGTGGCCGCCCGGATCGCTGCGGCGTCGTTGGCGCCGTCACCGACCATCGCAGTCACCAGGTCGGCAGCCTCGAGCGCCTGCACCACCTGAACCTTGTGTTCGGGGGCCATCCGCGCGAACACTCGGTAACGCTGTACCGCAGCGATCTGCCCATCGCTGGTGAGGGCCTCCCACGCGGTTCCGGTCATGACCTCGTCGGGTTTCAGCGCCATCCCGAGGTCTCGCGCGATCACCATCGCGGTCACCGGGTGGTCACCGGTGATCAGGCGGACACCGATGTCACGTCGCTGCAGTTCTTCGATGAGGCCACGAGACGTGGGCCGCGCCGTGTCGGCGATCCCGACCGCCCCCAGGGCGCGGAGGTCCTCCGAGCAGAGTTGCGTGAACACGTCGGGATCGGCCCGAGCGGCCTGTGCCTGCTCGGGGGTCAGCGCGCGCTCGGCGACCGCCAGCACTCGAAGTCCTGCGGCGGTCATCTCGTCGATGACCTCGATCAACGACGCCTCACCCGGACGCAACGCGGCGGTGATCGCTTCGGGTGCACCCTTGATCGACAACGTCGTACCGATGATCGCGGCCGCGTACGGACGATCCGACTGGAAGAGGAGATTCGCATCGGTGCCACCGGTCTGCACTCCGATGTCGAGCCCGGCCACCCGGATCGCTTCGTCCGTGGCGTGCACCGAATGCTCACCTCTCGGTGGCGGGATCGTGTGCACCGCGGCCGCGAGCACAGCGTCGTCCTCGACGCCGTCCACCGAACCGACCTCACGCACCCGCAGCTTGTTCTCACTGAGCGTCCCGGTCTTGTCGAAACACACCACGTCCAGCCGTGCGAATGCCTCGATCGCCTGTGGATTGCGGATGAGCACATGTGAACTGGTGAGCTGCCGTGCCGCGGCGAGCTGAGCGAGGGTGGTCACCAAGGGCAATCCCTCGGGAACCGCTGCAACTGCGATGGCGACGCCGCCTGCGACGGCATCGTGCAGCGGGGTGCCGCGCAGCAGGCTGAGCAATCCGACGGCGCCGCCCCCGGCGATGCTCCATGGCAAGGCCTGACCGGTGATCTTCGACAGCTGGGCGGCCAACCCGACCTTGCGGGACTTCCGTGCGGTCATCGCGGTCGCACGGCTCATCTGGGTGGAGGCTCCGATCGACGTCACGATGGCGACGCCTCGTCCCGCGATGACGACCGTTCCCGCGTACAGCGAACCCGTCCGTTCCGCAAGTGGCGCACCGGGTGTCGGCTCGGATGACTTGCTCACCGGCAACGACTCGCCGGTCAACGCGGATTCGTCTACTTCCAATGCGTCGGCTCGGACGATCCGTCCGTCCGCCGGGACCACCTCTCCGGGGCCGACGGCGATGAGGTCGCCCGGACGCAGCCGACTCGCCGGGACCTGTTCCTCGCGATCGCCGGTTCCGGGGCCGACGAGGCGTCTGGCGAGCGGTTCCTGGACGGCCAGCAGTTCGTCGAGGATGCGCTCGGCGTGGAGTTCCTGCTCGGCGGAGATCGCGGTGTTGAGCAGCAGGACCGCGAAGACGAGGCCCGCGTCGAGCGGTGAGCCGAGGAGGGCGGTGGCCGCCGCACCGGTGGCGAGGATCGGGGTGATCGGATCGTCGAGGTCCCCACGGATCGCTCCGACGAACTCTGAGGCCGTCCGCCAGACCGCCGCCACACGGTTGGTGACCGGTTTGACCACCGACACCGAGGTGAGACCGCTCAGCCGTTCCTGAATCGGTTGGTCCGGTGCGGGACGCGGGAGCAGCCGGGCGACCTCACTCACCGGAAGTGCATGCCAATCGTGGCCCAGCTCCGGTATCGGCAGCGACTCGTCGAATACTCCCGAACCCAAGCGGAATCCGGTCCACAGCGCCCCTACGGCAGCAAGATTGACCGACGCCGGTCCGCTGCCCACCACGTCGGGCAGCAGCATGATCGCGCCGATCACCGAACCCGAGACCGACAGTTGGACTCCCTTGTTCGCCGCCGTCTTGGCGACCGGGAGGGCGTGCAGGAAACGCCACACACCGCCCAGGTCGGGGACAAATATGTCGGCACCCCAAGGTGGGGGCGCGTCCCGGTGCCAGACCCCGACCACGACCTCCGCATCGGCGGTCGCCATATCGGTGGCGCCGGTGACGAAAGCGACCGTCGCGCCTCGATCGTGGAGAGTGGCCAGCGCCCGGCGGAGGGCGTCGTCGACGGGTCCGGCGGCATGGAGAAGCTCGTCGAAACCCTGTCCGAGAGAACGCAGTCCGGGGTCGTCGAGCGAGACGATGCGCGCGCCCACCCGTCGGGCCTCGGTGACCACCGCCGAGGAGAGCGGGTCGCGGAGTGGACTGACCAACGCGGTGCCGGTTCCGCCTGCTCCGGGGATCTCGTCGAGTGGGTGGAGGCCGGGAGTCAACAGTCCGTCGTCGAGTGCGGCGCGTGCGGCTTCCCACGCCCGCGCCCGGAAATCGCCGTCCAGTCCGTTGATCTGCGTGACCGTCAATTCGTCGGTGTAGAGCACGCGGGGGTCGATCAGCACCGTGTCCACGGTGTCGAGGTGCCGCAGCACCGACGGATGCATCACGAGTGCGCCGTGTCGGCCCGACAGGCCTCGGGACAGTGCGCACGCGAACGACTGACGCACGCTCCGAACGGGTTTCGGCATCGCCGTCAGCACGGTGTCGGTGGCCATGTCGGCGCTGCCCGACATGACGCCGACGAGCGCGGCGGCACCCACACCGACCGCGGCTGCCTTGTTCGCATAACCGTCGCTGACACCGCTGGTGTGCAGCGATCGTGTTCGCGGCCGCGTCCCGGGCTCGTCGGCGGTCTTGAATGCCTGACGAGTGAGGTTGTGCTCCAATCGGTTCCACGTTCGGCGCCCGTTGACTGCCTCGGCCGCAAGCATGGCGCGCGTGGTCGCGTCGGCGAACAACCCGGTCGGCGAGACGCGCAGTACGCCGACCGACGTACCGATCAACGCGAAGACCAACTCCGACGCCTCGGGGCCCAACAATTCGGTGACGCGGTTTCGGATCGCCGGTGTGTGGTGCGACAAAGAAACCGGGGCGGCGAGGAAGCGGAATGATCCCGGTGCGCCCAGAAGCGACGCCGTGGTCCCGACCACCAGGCCGGCGGTTGCCACCGTGGAACTGAGCAGTCGCGCGCCGAGGGCCGCGTCGTCACCGGGGAGCGTCGCCGGCAACCGCCTCCGGTCGGCGATCACCCCGTGCTCTGCGGTGTCGAGGATCGTGCCCAGCGCTTGCGCACTCGGGCCCCCCCGGTCGACCACGACGACCATGCGAGCGGTTGCCCGATTCAACACCACATCGCGAACTCCGGCAGTGTCGGAGACCGCATCGATCACTGCGCGCGCCACCGCGTCTGGGTCGTCACCATCGAGGCCGCGCACCTCGATCCACCGCACCTCGCCGCGGGAACTCATTCGTCGGGCCGGCGATGCGGTCAGCGCCTCGCCCACCACCGCGGTGGCGCCGCGGGCGAGGTCGGTCAGCCCGGTGATTTGTTCACCCGCTGCGTCGACGAGAGATCGGGACACGGTGCGCCCCGCCTTGACCGCGGCCTCCCCACCCATGAGTGCGGCACCCGTGGCCACATTTGCGAACCACAGCGGAGCACTGAGCAGACCCATCTGGCGACACCTCCGGCGACGTTTGCGGCAATCGACCGCCGGCGACAGCCCAACGGACTCGGTCCGAAGTCGATGCACGTCGTCGGCGCCATAGGCGATTGCGCTGGCCATTCGAGTCTATCCAACAGGCACAGCCGTCCAGCACGATCGGTGCGGCTGTATCTACGCGGCCGACCCCCGTCAGTCGACCCCCGTCAGTCGAGTAGTGCGGCGAGTTGTTGGACCTGCTCGACGCTTCCGGGCGAGACGAGCATCGTGGTCACACCCGCCTTCTCCCACACGCCGATCTGAGTGCGCACATGTTCGGCGTCGCCGACGATTGCGGAGTCGTCCACCACCTCGTCCGGGATGATCTGGGCCGCTTGGTCTTTGCGGTCGCTGCGGAACAGTGCGGTGACCTCGTCGACGACCTCGCCGTAGCCCATGCGACGGTAGACCTCGGCGTGAAAGTTGGTGTCCTCACTGCCCATGCCACCCATGTACAGCGCGAGGAACGGCTTGATGGCGGCGTACGTGGCCGCCTTGTCGTCGGTGATCACGATCTGGGCGGTCGCGCAGATCTCGAAGTCGGCCCGCGAACGGCGGGCGCCGGCGCGGGCGAATCCGTCGTCGAGCCACTCGTTGTAGGTGTCGGCCATGCGCGGCGTGTAAAAGAGCGGCAGCCACCCGTCGGCGATCTCGGCGGCGAGCGCGATGTTCTTGGGTCCTTCGGCCCCGAGCATCACCGGGATGTCGGCGCGACGGGGATGGGTGATCGGCTTGAGGGGTTTGCCGAGTCCGCTGGCCTCGGGTCCGCCCAACGGCAGCGGGTAATGGGGTCCGTCGCTGGTGACCGGCGCTTCGCGCGCCCACACCTGCCGCATGATGTCGATGTACTCCCGGGTGCGCGCGAGCGGTTTGGCGAAGCGCTGTCCGTACCAGCCTTCGACGACCTGCGGGCCGGAGACCCCGAGGCCCACGATGTGACGCCCGCCGGAGAGGTGATCGAGCGTCAGTGCCGCCATCGCGCAGGCGGTCGGCGTGCGCGCCGAGAGTTGCAACACCGACGTTCCCAGTCGAACCCGCTGCGTGGACGAACCCCACCAGGCCAGGGGAGTGTAGGCATCCGAACCCCACGCCTCGGCAGTGAACACGCTGTCGAAACCGGTCGCTTCGGCCGCTGCCACGAGTTGACCGTGGTTGGTGGGAGGCTGCGCGCCCCAGTAACCGAGTTGCAGACCGAATTTCATCACTCACCCTTTCGACCGTGTGGCATCCGCCTGCGGGCGAAACTACGCCGCGCACGCGATTGGATCAAGGGGTGAATAATCATATTATTGACTAAATACGACGGATTTCGACGAACGGAGGCACGCATGTCCTTGCGCCATGCCGTCCTGGCCGCGTTGCTCGACGCCGACGCGACGGGCTATCAGTTGGCCAAGAACTTCGATGTCTCGGTGGCCAGTTACTGGTTTGCCACCCCCCAGCAGCTCTATGCCGAACTCGGCCGGCTCGAGACCGGCGGTCTCATCGTCGGCCGTGAAGTCATCCAGGAACGACGCCCCAACAAGCGCATCTTCACGATCACCGACGCGGGTCGCGCCGAACTCGAGGACTTCGTCGGCAACACCTCCAAGCCGACCTTCATCCGAGACGAGCTGCTGGTTCGGGTGTACGCCAGCGATGTGGGTGACCCCGGACCGCTCATCGAGCATCTGCACCAGCGCGCCGAGGCGTCCCTGGCCAAGGCCGAGTTCATCGAGGGGTTGTTGCGCAAGCTCCGCGGGGAGATGTCCGAGGACCGCTTCCTCGCGGAGGGTCGGCGAGTCGGGCCCTACCTGACTGGCCTTCGCGGAAGCGTGTTCGAACGCGAGAACGCCGCGTGGTACCGGCGGGCGGCCGGGGTGCTTGCCGCACGGGCCGCCGTCGCGGTGCCAATCGATCGTTGACGCACCCCAATCGGCAGCGCGACGCTCAGCCTGCGTTTGCCGCGATCTCTTCCGCCGCCTCGGCCTGGATCCGTTCGAACTGCGCACCCATCGCTTCGGCCAGCGCCGAGGCGCCCGACAGCGGCCGGACCATCACCATGAAGTCGTCGATCTTGCCCTCGTCGTCGACGTGCAGGAAGTCGCAGCCGGTGATCGTGCGACCACTCACGACGGTCTCGAAGATCAGCGCATGGTTGCGCCCGTCCGGGTCGGCGATCTCCCGTATGTAGCGGAAGTCCTCGAAGACGCGCATGACGCCGCGCAGGATCGCGGCGGTGATGGCCTTGCCGGGGTAGGGCTTGAACGCGACCGGGCTGGTGAAGACAACGTCATCGGCCAGTAGGTCGGCCATGGCCTGCGTGTCGCCACTCTCGACCGCCGCACGGAAAGGATGCATCTGAGCCAACTCCTAGTAGTCAATTAATTGACTAGATTCTAGGGCGCTCTCATCTCGTGGACAAGGGCGGCGTCATCCCACGACAGCGGCGATCCGGTCCGATGTCTTCGCACCTGTGCCGGTCAGCACCACCACGGTCGTCTCCGAACGCCGGATGATTCCGTCGGAAATGAAGCGGTCGAGCGCCGCTGCGGCGACCGCACTCGTCGGCTCCACAAAGAGACCACGCGATGCGAGTGCGCGCAGCGCAGACACGATTTCATCCTCGGTCACCGCGACGGCGGCACCCGCAGACCTTCCGATGGCTGCAACGACCTCGGGCAACCGCACCGGACGCGCGATCGCGGCGCCCTCGGCCATCGTCGGGGCCCGCTGCCCGGTCTGGTGAATTCGATTCACGGTGTCGGCGATCGCGGCCCAGTCGCGTGGTTGTCCGACGAGCAGTCGCGGTCGACGATCGATGGCACCCGCCGACAGCAGTTCGGTGAACGCGAGGTCGCAGCCGAGAACGAGGCTTCCCGAGCCGGCCACGACGACGATGTTGTCGGGAGAGTTGAATCCCAATGCCTCCCAGATCTCGTAGCCGATTGTCTTCACGCCCTGCACGAACATGGGATGCCAGTTGTGGCTGGCATAGGGGATGCGAGTCGAACGCTGGATGGCCTCGTCACCGACGTCGTCGCGGGTTCCCGACACGAAGACGAGTTCGGCGCCATGCGCCCGCGCCTGGACCACCTTTGACGCCGAGGTCGCCTCTGGCACCAGGATGGTCGCGTGCACACCCGCTGCTGCCGCATAGGCGGCCACCGACGAACCACCATTACCCGACGAGTCCTCCAACACGGCCTGCGCACCCTGCGAGCGCAGATGCGACATCATCACCGAGACACCACGATCCTTGAAGCTCGCGGTCGGATTGAACCACTCCAGCTTGAAGTGCACGCGATTCTCACCCCAGTCGAGCAGGGGCATGGGAGTAGCGCCTTCTCCCAAGCTGATTCGGTGACGCTGGTCCACCGGGATCACCGGGGCGTAGCGCCACAACGATCGTTCACCGACGACGATGTCCGCGGGCGTGAGGCCAGGCAGCGGGCTCACAGCGAGGGGCGACCCGTCCGCCCCTCGCCACCGCGCATCGGTCAGCTCGTATCGCGTGCCGGATCGGTCGACGAGGTAGGCAGACGATGTCCGACGGTCGGCGCACATGTCTTCCGAGGCTAGACCGTCCGCGCCGAGGTCGAAACGATCCTCGTGATCGCGGCCCGATCTGCCACACTCATCACGATGGGTGCCAAAGGCGGCCGCGTGTACAGCGGCGTGGAGGTCGACGAGCGTGTGGCGCAGCGTCGAAGCAGGCTGTTGGAGGCCGGTCTCGACATTCTCGGCGATCCACGCGGAGACGACGACCTCACACTTCGCGTGATCTGTCGGCGCTCGGGGCTGGCCCAGCGGTACTTCTACGAGAGCTTCGCCGACAAGGACGTCTTCGCTGCCGCGGTGTACGACTGGGCGATGGCACAGGTAATCGACGAGGTGCAGGGTGCGCTCGCGAGCAGCACATTCCGCGCAGGAACGCGTGTGGGTGTGACCCAACTGATCCGCACCATCGCCGGTGATCGACGCATCGGCGAGATGCTGTTCGGGCGGCATCAGACCAACGATGTGATCGTGGCCAAGCGGTTCGAGTCGACCGCGGCGTTCGTCGCGCTGTTCAGCGCGCAGTCGGGCGACCGGTTTCGTCCCGACGAACACGGCAAGCCGCCGCTGATCTCCCACTTCCTGGTCGGTGGGGTCGCGCAGGCTATCGCCGCATGGCTCAACGACGACGTGGACGTCAGCGAAGATCGCCTTGCCCACCAACTCGTCACCTTGCTCACGTCCAACGGCGTGGGGCAACCACAGTGAGTGGTCATGATCGATGACATCCTGATCACCGCCCGACCGCTCGGCGAGTATCGCGCGATGTTCTCGCTGACAGACGCAGACCTCGCATTGCCTGTACTCGACTGCGCAGCAGGTGCTTCCGCATTCACCGCCGAGGTCAATGCGGCCGGGGGAGACGCCACAGCTTGCGACCCGAGATATGCCGAGCACCCCGCCACGCTCGACGCGCTGACCCGGTCAGAGACACTGCGCGGCAACGAGTTCGTCCGCCGCCATCACGACGACTACCAGTGGAGCTTCTACCGCGACCCCGACGACCACCTGGCCCGACGAATGCTGGCGTGCCGGCGATTCGTCGACGACATCACCGCTCATCCCGAGCGCTACGTCGCAGGCTCGTTGCCCGACTTGCCGTTCGACGACGCCAGTTTCGGTCTCGTGGTGTCGTCGCATCTGCTGTTCAGCCATGCCGACAAACTCGATGAGCGCTTTCACCTCGAGGCCCTTCGCGAGATGTGCCGCGTCAGCTCCGGCGAGGTGCGCGTATTCCCGCTGGTGGCATCGGGTTCGACGCCGGCCCCGGACGTCGCCGCTCTGCTCGAGGCTCTTGACGGCGAGCACATCGACACCGAGATCCGGCCGGTTGACTACGAGTTCCAGCGCGGCGCAGATCGGATGCTGGTCTGCCACTCGCGCGCCGCCGCCGAAAATCGAGTTCAGGATCATCCGACGGCGTGACACGATGTCGTCATGCCCAGCTCACTGATCGAGACCCGACGCGAATGCTCTCCTGACCACGAAGCCGCGATGATCGACGCCGTCCACGACGCACTGGTCGCGGCTTTCCGAATCCCGCAGAGCGACAAGCACGTACGGCTCATCGCGCACGAGCCGCACCGGTTCTCGTACTCACCCGGCCTCGCATCACCCGAGCTGTACACACTGGTGACGATCGACTGTTTCGCCGGCCGGTCGGTAGAGGCCAAGCGCAACCTCTACCGCGAAATCGTCACTCGTCTGGGCGCCCTGGGCATTCCGAGCGACCACATCACCATCCTGGTGCGCGAAGCGTCCACCGAGAACTGGGGGATTCGCGGCGGACAGGCCGCCTGCGACGTCGACCTCGGCTTCGACGTCAACGTGTGATCGAACGAGATGGCCGCACGCTCGCCGAGGCGGCAAATGCTTACTCACGCCGGCCTCAGCCCGGATCCGTGGAAGCGTGTCGAACGATGACCGCAAGGACGCAGACCGGCCCAACTCACCTCAGACAGCGGAATTTCGGGCCCAGCTCTGCCTTCCACGGATCCAAGCCGAGGTGCGAGGAGCGCAGTTCAGTGCGTCTGCTCGGCAGCGAGGTCGGGTTTGACATGCCGTGTGGAGAGTTCCTCGAGCGCACGGAACACCCGTCTCGATGACTCGGCCCACGGCATGAGGATCGGAAAGACGTGGAACATGCCGTACTCCTCCATGGCATAGACCTGCACTCCGGCACCTTCGAGTCGTTCGACGAACAGCCGGATCCCGTCGCGGAACATCTCGTCGGCACCCCAGCACACGAAGGTCGGCGGAAACCAGTCCGGGTCGGGGTCGTCGACGATCGAGACCCGCGCGTCATTGGGTTGCACGCCTTGCAGATACGGGGTGACCGGGACGTTCCAGGGGAGGATGTCGAGATGTGCGTTCTCGGTGACCGACGGATGATCGAGATCGAGGTCGACCTCCGGCGAGAACAGCGCAACCGCGGCGGGCATCGGAAGATCATGTGCGTGCAGGTACGACACCAGAGACGCGGCGAGTCCGCCACCGCCCGAATCACCCGCCACCACAAGGTGATCCGGCGACACACCACGGTCGAGCAGGCCGCGGAACACGTCCGCGGCGTCGAGAACGCCTGCGGGGAAGGGGAATTCGGGTGCCATCCGGTAGTCGGCGATGAACACCTCGTTTCCGGTGGCCTTGACCAGCGAGGCGGCGAACGCCGAGTACATGATGGGTGACGTACCGATGTAACCCCCGCCGTGGAGGTAGAGGATCGTCGCCCCGATCTCCTGCTTGTCAGCGGGGTCGTCGACGTAGGCATCGGAACTGGCCTTGGCACGACACCACAGACCCGGAACGCCGCCGACAGTGTCCGCGGTGATCTCCACACCGTCGGTCAACGCGATGAATGGGGGCATAACCCACTGGCAGATGTCGTCGAGGATCTTCTCCATCGAGCGGAACTCGTCGATGGGTAGTCCCATCGAATAGCCCATGAAGGACCGAATGGTCTGTCGCGTCACCGACTGGCCGATGTTGTCGAGGAGGCCGGCCGGGCCGCGCCAGGGTTGGCGGAACGGGACCTGCGCCAGTCCGTTCAGCATCGATTGCGCCAATCCCACCACAGCCAGGGCGGTGACCGGCGCGGACGCCGTCTGAACCTCGGGGCGGTCTGCCATAACCATGACTCAACTGTAGATCGGAACACCCGTGATGGGTGAGGGCGAGCGACGCCTCAGTCGAGTTCGGTCGCCCGCGGGTGGAACGGCTGATAGAGACCGACCTTGCTTCCGCCCGGCAGAACGAATCCGGTCAGCCGGCCCCACGGTTCGTCGGTGGCCTCGTCGAGCGTCACGCCCCGAGCCCGAAGGGACGCCGTGGTCTCCTCGAGGTCGTCGCACGTCAGATACAGCTCATGTGCGGTGGAGGTGTCACTGGGATGTACCGCGAGTTCGGCCGGCGGAAGTTTGAAGATGAGCCAGCCGTGGCCGGCGTCGACATGGGGATACTCCAGCACGTCGGTGAAGAATTCCCGATCCGCGTCGGGGTCAGAACTGAAGACGATGATGTGCGCGCCGGAGATTGCCACGCGTCAACCTTCGCAGATCGAGACGACACCGGGACGAGGTTGGCGGTCCCGGCGAGCCAGTCGGGTCGGGGGTCTGACTGACTCACCGGGAACCATCGAGTACATCGGCGCACCTCGACGCGGCGTTACACAATCTCGAAAAGAAATTCTCAGCCGGCCAGAACTACCTGCATACCGGGCTTCATGAGGTCTGCGATCTCGTTCCACGGCACGGTCACCGGCAGGTAGTCACCGGCGGCGTGACTCACCGGAACGTAGACATGAAAACCCGACTGCAAAGGCACCCAGTTCGCGAAGTTGTTGATGTCTGCGGCGACCGGGTTGGCCCGGCTGTCGATCCGGTTGACCGACGCGGCCAGACGTGCGGCAGCCGCGTTCTGATCGGTGAAGACCTCGGAGAGGAGAATCGGCTGCGCGGTGTCGGCATTGATCGTGATCGTCGCGACCGTGTTGTTGGGGTGGGCGGCTCCACGGCCATAGGTGGAGAAGATCGCCACACCGGCCACCACCTGCTGCGTTGTCGTGGTCACGCGACTGCGCTCGTCACCGAGCAAGGTGCCGTCGGAGACCGTGGCGTCAGACAACTGGTTGACCACGTCGGTGAGCGCCGAACGCATCCCGGTGTTGAACCGCTCTCGGACGGGCGCCTGCCCGCCGGTCACCTGCGGCAGATTGACGTCGAAGGTCGTCGTCTCGGTGCCTCCACGGGTCGGTACCAGCGTGCCGACGTAGCCGCTCACGGCCTGCGTCGATGTGCTCGGCGACGACGGTGGCGACGTGACGGTGGTCGTCATGACCGTCGTGGAAATCTCCGTTCTGACCGACGACGGGGTGGAGCCGGTGTCGTCAGTGGCGCATCCGGCTGCAGCCGCCGCGGTCGCAACCAGCACGGCGACGATCAACCTCGAATTCCTTTGCATGGAAAAACGGTAGGCCATGTGGACCGACATTTCGTCGTGATCGGTGAGCGTGGCAGACTACCTCGGGTCCTCCTTCTGGGGGTCCTCAT
This sequence comes from Gordonia gummivorans, assembly GCF_022513585.1. Lineage (GTDB taxonomy): Bacteria > Actinomycetota > Actinomycetes > Mycobacteriales > Mycobacteriaceae > Gordonia. The sequence goes on along the minus strand of NZ_JAKWBF010000009.1, from coordinate 49,277 downwards.
TCTGGGAATACCGCCAACACCTCCGAGGGCTGCGATGAACGGTACTGAGCTCAGCGACGCCGGCCCGGCGACGCTTGCCGAGGTGTGGGAGGCCAACAGGTCGATCCAGCGTTCGGCCGCGGTCCGGCTCTTCGCCGCCGCCAACTCGGCCCTGTACGTCACCTTGATGGAGCGGCATCTCGACTTCGGCGCACGCCTGGCCGAGACCGATCTCGCCGTCCGGCTCGAACGCGACGTTGCCGAGCTGGGCGCCGCCGACACCCCGAACGGCCTGGATCTGATCAAGCTGTGGGCCAAGCAGGGATGGCTGCACCGGGTGACCGACAACGCCACCGATGGCGCCCCGAACCTCTGCTACCTCTCGACCGACGCTCGATCGGTGTTGGACTATGTGCGCCGGCTGCGTCGTGAAGACAGTGTCGCGACCGGCGGCTCCATCAACGGCATCGCCGCGGGCCTCCGACGGGTCGCTGGTCAGGTCTCCGACGATCCCGACCACATCCGCGACGAGATCACCCACCAGATCGAAGAACTCGACGCCGAACTCGCCGACCTCGACGCCGGCCACCGACGAGCCCCGGATCTGCGGAGCGCCGAGGACGAAGCGCGAGCAATCGCCTACCAGATGGAGCAGGTGATCACCGACATCGGCCAGTACGGCAGCATGCTCGATCGCATCACCACCCAACTGCTCGACGACCCGAACGATTCCGACCTCGCCTACCGCGATAGACAACGTCAGATGTTCGACGACTACGAGGCACTTCTGGAGTCGTCGCAGAGTGCGTCGTACCACGCGTTCAGCCAGATGATCCAGGATCCCGAGCAGCGGGCGCGGCTGATCTCCGACATCGAGACGGTCACCGACCACCTGCCGGGCATCGACACCGGGCTGCGGTCGGTGATGGACAACTTCTTCGGGTTGGTCACCCAACAGATGGGTGAGGTCGGGCGCACCCGTCAGCGCTGCGCGCGGCGCATCCGCAGGTTCGTGGCCTCGGGCACACTCGAACAGAGTCGCGGCGTGGCCCGACAACTCAACGACGCGATCGCCACCGCAAACGAACTGCTGAAGGCGTCCCTGTCGGATCGCCGCATCGGCTACGAGATGCCGCTGGCCACACCTGCGGTGTCGTCGGTCGGCCGACTCGCCTTCGAGATCCGCCATCCCGATCCGCCGGCGCCCGCCCTGCCCGCCGGTGGCGACGCCGACCTCTCCTCCTTCGCGTCGCTCGCCGGCCAGGTCGACACCGTCGAACTCACCGAGACGGTCAACAACGCGGTCCTCGACGGCCCGGTGACACTGTCGGAGGTGCTTGCACGGCTGAACGAGCCGTACCTGGCGCACGTCATCGTCCTGTGGTCGTGGGCGCTCAAACAGCCCGGCAACAACGCACATGAGTCCGTTGCGCTCCGATTCCGCTCCCTGCAGGGGGAGGACCAGGCGATCGAGGTCCCGGCCCTGATGTTCACCGAACCGATTCCGACCGCGGAGGTCGACGCGCTATGACAACAACCACCGATGACGGTGCACCGGACGCCGACGAATTCGCCGGCTACGACGACCTACCCGCCGCGGCGACTGGACCGGCCGACGATCTGCGGCCGCGCCACCCTCGGTTCGACGGCGATCGCAGCGAATTGCCCGACCGCGCCTGCTGGGCGCTGCAGAACCTGGTGACGAGGCGATATGTCAGTGGCGACCGACATCCACAACTCTGGGCCTGGGTTTCCGAGTACTCCGATGCTCTGCGGGTGCGGCTGTCCGAACTCGACCTGCGGTTGCGCATAGTGGACGAACTGCAGGTCGCCTTCGTCGAGCAGGCTGGATATGATTCACGTTGGGGCAGAAGGATTCTCAAGCGGGAGACGATACAGACCTACGACGCCATACTCGCGCTGCACCTGGCGAAGTACGCTCGTGCCGCGCGCGATGAGCACATCATGATCACGCGCGAAGAAATCCATGAACTGTTCGCAGGAGTCAGCAACACGATCGATCGTGATCTCGCGCTGTTCGACAAGCGCATCGAGCACGCCATCGACAAACTCGAAGAACTCGAGTTCTTGCGCAAGAACCGCGACGATCCCGACACGTTCACCGTCAGCCCGGTCATCTCCGCCGTGATGACCGCGTCGGTGATCACCGATCTGCAGCGGCAGTTCGAGCAGTTCATCTCCGCGGGCGACACCGGCGACGACGACCAGTCGGTCGATGAGGCCGGGACGCAGGTCATCGCACTCGATTCCGACGAGGACGACGAAGGAGACGATTGGTGAACCAACCCGTCGACCAGTACTCCCTGTCCCGGCTCCAGTTGATCAACTGGGGTGTCTTCGACGGGTACCACTCGATTCCGTTCAGCCCCAACGGATCACTGATCACCGGGTCGTCGGGCAGCGGCAAATCGTCTCTGTTGGATGCGATTTCGCTGGCCTTCCTGCCCGATCACCGGCGCAACTTCAACGCGTCCGGCGACGCCACCGCTGCCGGTTCGTCGAGCGGGCGGCGCACCGTCGGCAAGTACGTGCGTGGCGCGTGGGGTGAACGCCGCGACAGCGCCAACGCGGCCCGCGAGATCATGTACCTGCGCGGCGCCGGACCGGCCTGGGCCGCCATCGCGGTGACCTACACGTCGACGTCGGGTGCGGCGATCACCGGACTGGTGCTCAAGTGGCTGGCGGCCGGAAAGATGACCGACGCGCACAGCGCCTATTACATCCACGACGGTGACACCGACATCGCCGAGGTGTGCAACGCCTGGGCGACCGGCAATCACAATTCGGCCCGGTTCCGTGAACAAGGCTGGCGAGGTGGGCCCGGCGAGGGTAAATACCTTGCCACCCTGTACTCGCTCATCGGGATCCGCGCGTCCGAGGCGGCCCAGCAGCTCCTCGGAAAAGCGAAGTCACTCAAGAGTGTTGGCGGTCTGGCGCAGTTCGTTCGCGAGTTCATGCTCGACGAACCGACCAGCATCGCGGGCATCAAAGACGCCCTTGAACAGATCGACCCGCTCGTCGAGGCACGAGAACTGCTCGATGTGGCCCGGCGCAAACGCACCATCCTCGCCAACATCGAAACCGTCCAGGAACGCTATGTCGCCGAGGCTGCGACGTTCAGCGTCCTCGACACGATCGATCCCACGACGGTGCGTTCGTACGTGAACAACCTCCGCCTCCACAACGCGACGCCCGAAGTCAGCGACCTCGACGATCAGATTGCAAGGCTCGACGGCGATTTGGCGGCCCTCACCGCCCAGCACGACCAACTCCGGCAAGACCACTCGCATCTCCTGTCGCGGATCGCGACGTCGACCGGTGACCTCGCCCCGCTGCAAGAGCAACTCGCGACCGCCCAGAAGGTGAGCAACGAGGCCTCGATCCGGCGGGCGAGCTACGAGCACAAGGTGACCGCGCTCGGTTTCTCACCGCCCAACGACGCCGAGGAATTCTGGTCTCTGCGCGAGACCCTGATGGAGGACGCCACCCACATCGAGGGCCAACTCGAGGCCGGCAAGGCGCATTTTGCCGAGACCCTGGCACGCGAGGTGGCTGCGCGTACCCAGCGTGATGCGGTGGCCGACGAACTCACCCGGGTGCAGCAGGCCGGTTCGGCCCTTCCGCGCGCCGAGCACGAGATGCGGCGGGTGCTCGCCACCGCGCTGGGCATCGACGAATCCGAATTGCGTTACGTCGCCGAACTCGTCGAACTCGATCCCGACCAGGAGCGCTGGCGGCTGGCCGTGGAGAAGGTGCTGCGCTCGGCAGGCTTGCGACTTCTCGTTCCCGACAAGCATTTCCGGGCAGCACTTCGGTTCGTCAACAACCACGACATGCGTGGACGGATTCAGCTGCACCATGCCGAGGATCGTCGACCGCCGACCCCCGAGGCCGGCACCCTCGGCGCCACCTTGCGGGCCGTCGACCCGGCGCACCCGTGCTCGTCGGAAGCGCTGTCCATCCTTGCCCGCCTCGGCAATTACGCATGCGTCGAGTCGACCGCCGACTTCGGCGACCACACCAAAGCGGTGACCGATCGTGGTCTGCGCAAGGACTCGGCGAAGCTGGCCGTCAAGGACGACCGCCAAGCGCTGCGACCCTCACAGTACGTGTTCGTCGGCAATGTCGACGCCAAGATCGCAGCGCTGCAAGAGGAACTCGACGCCGAACAGCACGCCTACGACCAGGCGCGCGAGGCCAGTGCGACGCTCGACGGCGAACGAACGTCGCGTGAACAGCGCCGCGATTCCTACCGCAGACTCTGCGAGCAGTTCACCCAGTGGAGCGAAATCGACCTCGATTCCGCCGACGATCGGGTGGATCAGCTGGCCGAGCAGTACGACCTGCTGATGGAAGAGCACCCCGATGTCGAGGCGCTGCAGCGCAAGGCCGAGGACATCTGGGAGCAGGTGCGTGCCGCGATCTCCCAGGCCGCCCTGGTGCGCGACAAGATCGCGACTCACGATCGGCGCCGCACCCAACTGCTCGATCTGATCGATCGCCTGAAGCCGGAACCGATTGCGCCGCAGGCGCAGACGTCCCTCGACGGATTCCGCGAGGAGTCGGCCGCCACGCTCGACGTGCTCGCGCCCGAGTCGTACCGGCAGGAGCTGGTGAAGGTCGTGTCCCGCGACCGCGATCGAATGCGTTCGGACACAAGGCGTTCGCGTGACGAACTGGCCCGCATCCTCGACCGATACGACGAAGAGTTCCCGGACGCCATCCCCAACGACAGCGACGATTTCGACGAGCGCATCCACGACTATGTGTCGCTGTGCCGACGGATCGACGAGCGGGAACTCCCATCTGCCTACGAGCGGATGCGCCGGCTCATCACCGAGCAGGCACCGGGCGCAATCCTCAACCTGCACATGGCCGCCGACGCGGAGGAGCGCCGCATCGTCGAGCAGATCGAACGTGTCAACAGCGGTCTGGGTGCCGTCGCATTCAACCGAGGAACCCGACTGCGATTGCATCCGGGCCGCAAACACCTGGCTGCGGTCGCCGAACTGAGCGAGAAGGCGCGGCAGATCTCGGGCCGGGCGGCGGCGGTGGGTTTCGGTGACGAGCAGGCGATCCTGGAGCAGTATGCCGACATCCTGCTCCTGCGCGAACGGCTGGCGGGTGCCACGCCCGAGGACCGGCAATGGACTCGGGACGCACTCGACGTGCGCAATCGCTTCGACTTCTATTGCGAGGAGCACGACGCCGACAGCGGCGAGACCATTCGGACCTACAGTAACGCCGGCGACAACTCCGGTGGCGAGCAGGAAAAGCTGATGGCGTTCTGTCTCGCGGGCGCGCTGAGCTTCAACCTGGCGAGTCCCAACGGTCATGACAACCGTCCGATCTTCGCCCAGCTGATGCTCGACGAAGCCTTCTCCAAGTCGGATCCGCAATTCGCGCAACAGGCCCTGTCGGCGTTCCGGAAGTTCGGCTTCCAGCTGATCATCGTTGCGACCGTGCAGAACACCAGCACGATCCAGCCGTACATCGACAACGTCGTGATGGTGTCGAAAACCGAAGGGGCCGATGCGCGTCCGGTGGCGACCGCGATGTCCACCTCGATTCAGGCGTTCTCGGATCTGCGCCGCTCGAGCGGGGCGCGGCTGCCGGTCTAGATGCCGTTCTCCGCTCCGGCGGTGGCCTCGGCCGCACCGGCGGCCGCGATCTCGTGGATGCTCACGCCGTCGGCGGTGATGGTGGTGATCGTGGCCAGAGACGTCCGGCCCGGAGGCTGGAGTCGGATGGTGATCTGTCCGTCGACGGCCCGGTCGAGGTGGGTGACGATCTCCGCGTGGAGTCCGGCCATCGTCGCCTCGTCCGCATCCGTTGGCCCGCTGCGACTGTCGTCGAGGAGCCGGACGTCGACGCCGCGCGCCCGTGCCGCCCAGGTCGATCGAGTCACCTGCCGGACATCGAGAGCACGTGCCCGGATCCCGTCGCGCAGCCGCGCCTCGAGGAGACGTGCGTGTTCGACGTCACCGCCGGTCAGACCACCGTCCTCGGCGATGGTGACGAGCAGCGGGCGAGCCAGTTCATCGAGCCGAGCCTTTTGCGTCGCCCGCTCGGTGCGGACCGCGTCGGCGGCGGCACGCTCGGCCAGCTGACGGGTCTGGGCAGCGCGCAGCCGATAGATGGTCGCGGCGGCGGGTCGCACCAGCCACGCGAACAGAGTCGCCGAGACCATCAAGCCGGTGCTGGACAGCAACTGTCCAACGGCCTGGTCGAGACCGCCTCCGGTGCGCAGCGCCCACGCCGCCGCCACCGCGAACACGATCGCCTGACTCGTCCACGACGCCGCCACACGTCCACGCACACACAGAAAGGCACACAGGACCGTGCCGCCACCGAAGGCCACCGCGGCCTGCAGCGGCTGGTTGATGGGCACCGGCAGGGCGGGCAGCATCGCGATGGCCTGCACGATCGGGACGATCGCGACCACGACGGTGGCGCGGCGAGGGAGTGGGTCGCCGTGGGTCCGCAGGAGCACCGCGCCGCCGACGGCGAGCAGCGCGAGCGGAACAACCGCCGCGGCGACCCCCACACCGGACTTCAGCGACCCGAAGGTCAGCAGACAGCCGGCCGCGAAGAATCCGTACGCGACCGTGCGAGCGCCGCGTGAATGCATACCGAGAAGGTCATGGACCGGATCCGAGCCACGGCCCGGATCATCCTGGTCGACGGGCGACGTCGGCATCACGAGCGCCACTCGAGTTCGACGGTGGTACCGGCGTCGACCGCACTGGTCACCACGGATCGGCCACCACGAAGTCGCTGCATGCGTCGAGTGATGCTGAAGTCCAGACCGAGCCGGCCGCTCTCACGCCGCCGCGAATCGAACCCGGGCCCGGTATCGGCGATGACCAATCGCAGAGCCCGCGGTGCCAGCCATGCGGTCACCTCCTGGGTCGCCCCGGCGGCGTGCAATGAGCTGTTGCGCAATGCCTCGGCGGCGGCGGCGAGCATCTCTCCGACGACATGTGCGGGATACCGCGCGCCGGCCACGTCGCCGTCGGTGTGGATCTCCGGCTGCACGGCGTGCTCTGCACACACACGACGAAGCCGCCGCTGCAGGGCGTCGATCCCAACCGCTTCTTCAACGGCGAGCTGGTGCGCCAGCCGATCCAGTTCGGTCAGCGCATCGCGGGCATGAGATCCGACACGCGGATCATCCGGTGTCCGATGCGCTTGGAGAAGGGTGGCCAGGACGCGGTCGTGCACCAGTGCGTCGAAACGTGCTCGTTCCTCGTCGCGCGCCACCCGCGCCGCATCGGCCACCGCTTGTCGCTCCACGTCGCGGCGCGTGGCGTCGAGCAGGTGCGCGGTGCGGACCGTGAGCAGTGCTGCGGCGACAAACACCGAGCTGAAGGCCACCGCCCACACCGTCTCGTAGGCGACCCGCGCGGCCAATGACTCCACCCCGACGAGTCCTAGCTGGTTGGTCAGGACACTGAGAAACGACGCCACGACCTGGCCCGCGAACGCCCACGCGGGTGGGGCGACCAGGGCCGCGGACAGGCCGGCGAGACCCGAGAACATCACCATCCAGGTGCTCCTCGCCGACATCACGTGCCCACCGTTCCACGCGATCAGCCACAAGAGATTGGCGAGCACGTAGCCGCCGAAGGCGGCGCACGCCGCGACGCCCGTGGCACCCCGCATTCTCGAGAAACTGGGCATCGTCGAGAAACTGGTCGCGATCAGCGCGAGCCCGGGGCCGAAGACCAAGACGACGGCCACCGGCGTCCACCACCCGTCGACCATCTGACCGTCCGCACCCAGTTCCGGGATCGACACCAGTAGGTAGGCCGCATACCCGAGTCCGACGAATCGGGTCAGGAGCCGCAGAATTCGATCACCGTCTGCGGTCTGCGCCTCCATCACATCCCGGACGTACGGTGCGGCATCGATACCCACCCGTCCTCCAGGGCTCGCTTGAACAGGTCGAGTTTCGTGTTCGCCGGCCTGCCGGCCGACGCGTACTTCTGCCGGATTCGTTTCAGATACTCGTTGACGGTGTCGATTTGAACATTCATCGCCTCGCTGATGGACCGTGACGTCGCGCCGTTGGCGTACAGGGTCAGCACGCGCTGCAACTGTGGACTCAACCGCACCGCGTTCAGGTCTGGGTCCGCGTCGATGGCGGCAGCCCACTCCGTGCCGAGGACGGGTTCACCCCGTGCCGCTTCCTCGATCGCTCGAATCACCATGTCCTCCGGCGCCGACTTGGGGATCATCCCGAGCACTCCCGCCTTGGCTGCCGAGCGCAGTAGATCGGGGTATTCGCCCGAGGTGTACACCAGAACGTGAATGCCGTTGGTGTGCAACAGTTCGACATTGGCTTGCGGGCTACTGTCGTCGGTGAGGCGCAGATCCAGGATCACCAGGTCGAAACCTCCGTCGCCGCTGAGCAGTTCGGGAACCGTCTGCGCCGCACCGGCGAGAGTGAGCCACGAATGGCCGTCCAGAATTCGTTCGATACCCCAGACCGTGGACTGGTGGTCGTCGACGACACCCACGCGCGCCACTGCGTCGGCTTCCATTCGTCGACCTCCCAATCATCGATCCCGCAACCACCGTGTAGGGTCCCGGCAAGCTTCATTCTCGCCTATCCCACTGTCGCACAGACCCACTGGACGGGACATGTGATTAGGTCGTGTCCGGCGACGAACACATCCGAATCTCCGAAAGTCCCCCCGCAACTGGGACTTATCACCCGACCCCGGCGTTTCTAGGCTCAAAGGAATCGGCTGAGCACGTCCCGTAGCCGAGACCCCACCCAGGGAAGTCGAGAAGGAGAACGCTGATGGGAACCACCAAAGGCCGGCACCTGCTGGCTCTGATCGTCGCGACCGTGGCACTCGTATCCGGGCTGACCGCAGTCGGGTCCGCAGCAGCGGACGCCCGACCGTTCCCGCCGGGCGGCGCGAACGCGACCCTCGTGATCAAGAACCAGACCGGTTGGCCGCTCCAGCTGAACTCGTACCCGTACACCGACGCCTCCTCTGGCAGTTCGTCTCCCGACCGCTGGATCGACCGGCCCGCACAGGTACTCCAGCCCGGCCAGACGACAGTGGCACGGGCCTGGTCGACGAACCCCGTCCATTTCTCGGTGACGGTGGACTACAGCTACAACTACCGATTCGGCAGCACGTACCACTACGTGTCCTCGCTGGCGCACCAGTGGGGAATGACCTGGACCGCAGGCTCCAAGGCTTCACAGCCGGGCGAGCAGGTCATCGCCAGGGTCTACCGCGACGCACCGAACATGGCGGCGACATACACCCTGCAGTAGCCAGGCGTGCCGACCGGACCACGGTGTCGTGGAGATCGCCCCTCCTCGACACCGTGGCTCCGGCCTGTACCGGCCTGTACCGGTCGCAATACACCATTGGCGACGAGTGATGATGGGGGAGAGGGCAAATCATGGATCTTCATATCTCGGGTGAGAGCGACCTGGTGGATTCGCCACTGCGATTCCGGGTGTCGGGCACTACTGCGGACACCGTCGACCTCATCGTGTCGACCGCGGACGCGGCGGGTGCGCCATGGCGGTCGAGCGCGTCCTACGCGGTGGGCCCCGGCGGCTGGCTCGACATCCCCGACCTCGACTCGCCGTGGGCGACGATGCAGAACAAGGCCGTCGACCGCCCTGCGGCGATCTTCGAGAACTGCGCCACGGAAATCGAATTCGCGATCACCGCGAACACCGCTCATGACTCGGCGACGCAGACCGTGCCCCGGCGATGGGGGCTGGATTTGCGGACCGAACGCATCACCGGCGACGGGTGGGTCCTGCAGATCTATCGTCCGCCCAATGATCAGCCGTGTCTTCCGGGGATCGTGGTGTTGCCGGGAACCATGGTGGGACGATCGATCGCAGCGACGACCGCCCTGCTCGCGTCGCACGGGTACGTTACCGCGACGCTGTACTACACGCAGCAGCCCGGCCTCCCGGACGCCTTCTCACGCATCGCGACCGAAGACATCGCGGGCGGCATCGAGGCGTTCCGGCAGTTGCCCTACGTCGACGGCGACGCGGTCGCCGTGCACGCCGGATCGGTAGGGGTCCAGACAGCGCTGGCCACCCTGATCACCACCGGCACCGCGGTCCGTGCCGTCGTGGCGGTCGCGCCGAGTCATGTCGTCTTCCAGGCGCTGCGCGACGACGGACCACCGCAGAAGATGTCCGCCCTCACCCACGGCGGTGAGGATCTTCCCTACGTTCCGGTCAAGTCCGAGCGACTACTGCCACAGGTGCTGCGCAACGAGCTCCGCCGACGGATATCCCGCACACCGACATCGACGGCGTTGGCCACCAGCAGCGCGTACGAGGCCGGCCTCCGCGATGCGTCAGCTGTCGCGGAGGCGACCCTGCGCGTCGAGGACATCGACTGCCCCATGCTGGTGATCGCGGGCACCGCAGACAGGTGCTATCCCGCGGCCCCGATGGCCGCCGCGATCATCGATCGACGCGAGGCCGCCCGCAACCCCTTCGCCGCCCAGGATGAACTGCGGATCTACGACGATGTCGGACATTTCATCCGGCCGCCGGCGATCCCGACGACCGTCGACCGCTCGTCCGGGCTGATCTCGGGAGGGAGTCCAGCAGCCACGGCCGCCGCCCAACGGGATGCGTGGACGCACATCCTCCGTTTCCTGCGGACCCAGCTGAGAGTGTCGGCCTGACGCGCCGGTTGGCCACATCCCGCGGTGACGGGCTTTACTGTGCGCATGCGTTCTCATGGCCGGCCATACATTGCGCGGCTGATTCTTGCCGTCGCACTGTTGCTTGCGATCTCCACGTTCGGGTGGAGTCCTGCGAGCGCGTCGACCACCGCAGGCCTGGACCCGACGCTGGCGACCGCCTATCGCCAGGCCGCCACTGCCGCACAGTCACAAGGCGTGCCGTTGAGCATCACGTCGGGAAAGCGTTCGGTCGCCGAGCAGCGGCGGTTGTGGCGGGAAGGAATCGCCACCTATGGCAGCCCCGCGGCCGCCCGACGCTGGGTGTTGCCGCCAGAGGAATCAACCCATGTCACCGGGTACGCCATCGACGTCGGCCCACGCGCCGGGGCACGCTGGCTGGAGACGAACGGGTACCGCTGGGGTCTCTGCCGCACATTCGCCAACGAATGGTGGCATTTCGAGGTCGCGACCATCCGGGGGTTCGCGTGCCCGCCGATGTGGCCCGACGCGGCCGCCCGGATCGACCACAATCCCGGTTGATCGCCGCGCAGTTGATCGTCGAGCGGGCGACGATCAACTGCGCGTGCCGTCACGAACTCTGCACCTTCTCCTGCATCGACGTGCGCGCCGGATTGCCCTGCTCATCGACCTTCGGATCGGGTTCGCCCTGCTTGTCGGCGACCCCCGCCTTGATCCGGGCACCGATGTCGGAGTCGACTCGACTCCAGTAGTCGAAGGCCCGTTCCAGGACCGGTGTGGACACGCCGTTCAAGAGATGTCCGACGACGTTGTCCACGAATCGTTCTCGGGCGGCGTCGTCGAACACTTCACGCACCATCGTGCCGGCCTGGCCCCAGTCGTCGTCCTCGGGATGATCCACGTAGGCACTGCGGATGATCTGACCGTCGGCTGCCCACTGCGGTTCGGGCTGACCCGCGTACACGGCAGCCGGCCCGCCCTTCGAATTCGGTGCGTACACCGGATCGCTCACCGGGTTGATCCGCATGGCGCCATCCTTGGAGTAGGTGTGCACGTCGTTGCGCGGACTGTTCACCGGGATCTGCTTGTAGTTCACTCCGAGCCGTGCGCGATGGGCGTCGGCGTAAGAGAAGACCCGGCCGAGCAGCATCCGATCGGGGCTGAAGCCGATCCCAGGCACCACGTTGTTCGGTTCGAAGGCCGCCTGTTCGATCTGGGCGTGGTTGTCGGTCGGGTTGGTGTGCAAGGTCATTGTTCCCACGTCGTGCAGCGGGTAGTCGCCGTGCGGCCACACCTTTGTCAGGTCGAACGGGTTGAACCGGTAGCCCACCGCGTCGTCATAGGGCATCAACTGAACCTTCAGCGTCCAACTCGGCCGGCCTCCGTCCGCGATGGTCTCGAACAGATCGCGGGTGTGGAAATCGGTGTCCGCGGCTGCCATCTGATCTGCTTCGTGCTGAGTGAAACATTCAACGCCCTGATCGGTGATGAAGTGGTATCTCACCCAATGCTTGACCCCCTGCGCATTGACCCACAGATACGTGTGTGAGCTGTACCCGTTCATGTGCCGCCACGTCTTCGGGATTCCGCGGTCACCCATCAGCCAAGTGACCTGATGCGCGGACTCGGGGGACAGCGTCCAGAAATCCCACTGCATGTCGTGGTCGCGTAAGTTGTTGTCGGCGCGCCGCTTCTGTGAACGGATGAAGTGCTGGAACTTCATCGGGTCCTTGATGAAGAAGACCGGCGTGTTGTTGCCGACCATGTCGTAGACACCTTCGGTGGTGTAGAACTTGAGCGCGAAACCCCTTGGGTCGCGCCAGGTGTCGGGGCTGCCACGCTCCCCGGCAACCGTCGAGAAGCGAGCCACCATGTCGGTCTTGACCTTTGGCTGGAACAACGCCGCACACGTGTAGGCCGACACGTCCTCGGTGGTCTCGAATGTTCCAAATGCGCCGCTGCCCTTGGCGTGCGGCTGACGTTCGGGGATTCGCTCGCGGTTGAACTGGGCCATTTGTTCGATGAGGTAGTGATCGTGCAGAACGATCGGACCGCCGGCACCGACAGTGAGCGAATGTTCGTCGCTACCGGCCGGGGCTCCCGAATCTCGAGTCGTATACAGGGAATTGCTCTTGGTCATATCGCCTCCGAGCACGGTGAAGCAGGATGGGCTGAAGTGACCCGGACTGTTTCAGGCCGTGGGGCTGATCCTACACTTGGAAGCGCAAGGGCGAGGGCCGCTCGCGCGGTCGGCACCTCGCAGTTCGACGCGGGATGCCGAGTCGGCTCAACTGTGTGCTCTCCAACAGGACACAGACTGTCCGGAGCGCCTCCGCGGCAGACTGCATCTCCCCGGGTCAGCGCTCCGGTCACCGATCTCTTCAGGTCAGGACTGAACCGCGTCCAGCGCCTCGTTGAAGGTGGTGCTCGGGCGCATCACCTTCTTGAGCAGATCGCCGTCGGGGTAGTAGTACCCGCCGATGTCGACGGCTTCGCCTTGTGCGCCGTTGAGTTCGCCGAGAATGGCGTCCTCGTTCGCGGCGAGTGACTCGGCGAACGGTGCGAAGTGCTTCTGCAGGTCGGTGTCGTCGGTCTGTTCGGCCAGCGCCTGCGCCCAGTACAGGGCGAGGTAGAACTGGCTGCCGCGGTTGTCGATCTCACCCACCTTGCGCGACGGTCCCTTGTCGTTCTCCAGCAGTTTGCCGGTGGCCGCGTCGAGCGTCTTCGCCAGGATCTCGGCCTTCGGGTTGTCGTTCTTCTTCCCGAGATCCTCGAGACTGACTGCCAGCGCGAGGAACTCACCCAGCGAATCCCAACGGAGATGGTTCTCCTCGAGGAGCTGCTTGACGTGCTTGGGTGCCGAACCGCCTGCGCCGGTCTCGTAGAGCCCGCCGCCCGCCATCAGCGGCACGATCGAGAGCATCTTGGCGCTCGTACCGAGCTCGAGAATGGGGAAGAGGTCGGTCAGGTAGTCACGCAGGATGTTGCCCGTGGCCGAGATCGTGTCGAGGCCGCGGATCAGCCTCTCCATCGTGTACCGGATTGCCCGAACCTGCGACATGATCTGGATGTCGAGACCGTCGGTGTCATGATCCTCGAGGTACTTGTGCACCTTGGCGATCAGCTCGTTCTCGTGCGGACGGTAGGGATCGAGCCAGAACACAACCGGCATGCCGGATTCACGGGTCCGGGTTACGGCCAGTTTGACCCAGTCCTGAATGGGTGCGTCCTTGACGATGCACAGTCGCCAGATGTCGCCCTCCTCGACCTCCTGGGTGAGCAGCACCTCGCCGGTCTTCAGGTCGGTGATGTTTGCGGTTCCGGCCTTGGGTACCTCGAATGTCTTGTCGTGTGAACCGTATTCCTCGGCCTTCTGTGCCATCAGGCCGACGTTGGGCACCGTACCCATCGTCGTGGGATCGAAGGCCCCGTTGGTCTTACAGAAGTTGACCATCTCCTGATAGATGCGGGAGAAGGTCGATTCCGGGTTGACCGCTTTGGTGTCCTTGGTGCGGCCGTCTGCGCCGTACATCTTGCCTCCGGCCCGGATCATCGCCGGCATGGAGGCGTCGACGATGACGTCGCTGGGGGAGTGGAAATTGGTGATGCCGCGCGCCGAGTCGACCATGGCCAACTCGGGCCGGTGCTCGTGACACTTGTGCAGATCGTCGACGATCTCCTCGCGCTTGGACGCGGGCAGCGACTCGATCTTGCTGTACAGATCCGACAGACCGTTGTTCACGTTGACGCCCAGCTCATCAAAGAGCTCACCGTGTTTGGCGAAGGCCTCCTTGTAGAAGGTCCGCACCGCGTGCCCGAACACGATCGGATGGCTGACGCGCATCATCGTCGCCTTGACGTGCAGCGAGAACATCACGCCGGTCTTGTAGGCGTCTTCCATCTGCTCTTCGTAGAACTCGATGAGCGCCTTCTTGCTCATGTACATGCTGTCGATGACGTCGCCGTCGGTCAGCGACACCTTCGGCTTGAGCACGATCGTCTCGCCGTCGGCGGTGACCAGTTCCATCTTGATCTCACGGTCGCCGTCGACCGTCATCGACTTCTCGCCGTGGTAGAAGTCGCCGTGACGCATGTGGGCGACGTGGGTGCGCGACGCCATCGACCATTTGCCCATGCTGTGCGGATGCTTCTGCGCGTACTCCTTGACCGCCTTGGGGGCCCGACGATCGGAATTACCTTCGCGCAGAACCGGATTGACCGCACTGCCCAGACACTTGGTGTAACGCGTCCGAATCTCTTCTTCCTCGGGGGTCTTGGGGCTGCCCGGGAAGTCGGGGAGTTTGTATCCCTTGCCCTGCAGCTCCTTGATGGCGGCGAGCAACTGGGGGACCGACGCGCTGATGTTCGGCAGCTTGATGATGTTGGTGTCAGGATCCTGGGTCAGCCGTCCCAATTCGGCCAGATTGTCGGGCACCCGCTGTTCTTCGGTGAGGTAGTCACCGAACTCGGCCAGCACGCGGGCGGCCACCGAGATGTCGCTCGTCTCGATGTTGATGTCGGCCGCGTCGGCGAATGCGCGGATGACCGGAAGGAAGGCGTAGGTCGCCAGCATCGGCGCCTCGTCGGTCAGGGTGTAGATGATGGTCGGCTGCTTCGCGTTCATAACCCGCCTTTGTCTCCGGTTTCTCTTCACTCACCACATGGATCGCATGCGTCCGAGCGTCTCGGCGCTACCAGTATCTCGTTGTGGGTCGAATCGTGCCGAACGTTGGGTCCTACCCACCGGTAACCGCGCCGCGCCGAGACGGGTGGCGGCACGTTCCCACGAGTCACGATAGCCGGGCTTCTGCGATCGAGGGCTTGACAACATACAACCAATTGGTTGTATGTTGGAACGGTGAGCGAAGCGGATGAGGACCGGGCCGACGCCCTGTTCCATGCACTCTCCGACCGCACCCGCCGCGACATCATGCGGCGCGTGCTGGCGGGGGAGCATTCGGTCACGGCACTGGCGGCCAAGTACGACATGAGCTTTGCCGCTGTGCAGAAACACGTCGCCGTGCTCCAACGCGCCGGACTGCTCAACAAGCGGCGCAGCGGTCGCGAGCAGATCGCGAGCGGTGACGTGTCCGCGGTACGTGCGGTCTCGGACATGCTCACCGAACTCGAGCAGGTCTGGCGCGGCCGGATTGCCCGCATCGACGAACTGATCGCCACCGACCCCACTCAGGAGGACTGACCCATGCCGGTCACCAGCGTCGCCCACGACATCGACACACTCACCATCACCATCACCGCCGAATTCGCGGCCCCCCGAAGCCGGATATGGCAGGTTTACGCCGACCCGCGTCAGCTCGAGAAGATCTGGGGACCGCCCACCTACCCGGCGACCGTCGTCGACCATGACTTCCGTCCGGGCGGTCGTGTGACGTATTACATGACGAGCCCGGAAGGGGATAAGTTCGGCGGATACATGGACATCATCTCCGTCGACGAACCCAGTGGCTTCCGATTCACCGACGGGTTCGCCGACGGCGACTTGAATCCGGTCGATTCGATGCCGGTGTCGACGAGCGACTACACCTTCTCCGAGCACGACGGCCGCACTGTCGCAACCTATGTCAGCACCTACGCCTCCGCCGACGACCTACAGAAGGTCCTCGACATGGGCGTCCTCGAAGGCTCCTCTGGAGCCATCAACCAGATCGACGACCTTCTCGCGGCATAGTCGTCGAATCTCGCCGTACCGGTCCCGGCGACATGTGTCCTCCCGACACACGTCGCCGGGACCGTACTCGCGCGTACGAAAAATCTTCGAAACAATCGTCCGGGTCCGCCCCTCGGCGCGTGATTCGCCGACCTGACGAACGAGAGAAGGGACCCGGCCATGTTCACCCGCATCGCCATCGTGAACCGCGGTGAGTCCGCCATGCGACTGATCCATGCCGTCCGAGGATTGTCCGCGGAGACCGGTATTCCGATCGAGGTCGTCGCGCTGCACACCGACGTCGACCGCGAGGCAACCTTTGTCCGTGAGGCCGACCTCGCCTACGACCTGGGTCCCGCCGCGTCGCGGCCGTACCTCAATCTCAAGGTCCTCGAGCGCGCACTGCTCGAGTCGGGCGCGGACGCCGCGTGGGTGGGTTGGGGCTTCGTCGCCGAGGATCCACTCTTCGCAGAGCTGTGTGAACGGATCGGCGTCACCTTCGTCGGACCATCGCCCGAGGCGATGCGCAAGCTCGGTGACAAGATCGGCGCCAAGCTGATCGCCGAGGAGGTCGGCGTGCCGGTGGCGCCGTGGAGTCGTGGCGCCGTCGACACCGTCGACGAGGCCGAGGCCGCGGCCGCCGAGATCGGCTACCCCCTCATGCTCAAGGCGACCGCCGGAGGCGGCGGACGCGGCATCCGTGTGGTGACCAACGACGCCGACCTCGTCGACGCCTACGAACGCACCCGGGACGAAGCGGCACGAGCCTTCGGCAGCGGAGTCGTGTTCTTGGAACGCCTGGTCACGGGCGCGCGCCACGTCGAGGTTCAGGTCATCGCCGACGGTCAGGGCACCGCGTGGGCCCTCGGCGTGCGTGACTGCTCGGTGCAGCGTCGCAACCAGAAGATCATCGAAGAGTCGGCATCGCCGGTCCTCGCGCCCGAGCAGGTGGCCGACCTGAAGTCGTCGGCCGAGCGCCTCGCGGTGGCCGTCGGTTACCGCGGTGCCGCGACGGTGGAGTTCTTGTATCACCCGGGCGAGAAGCTGTTCGCATTCCTCGAGGTGAACACCCGTCTTCAGGTGGAGCACCCGATCACAGAGGTCACCACCGGCATCGACCTGGTGCGGGCGCAGCTGCACGTCGCCTCGGGCGGACGGCTCGAAGGCCAACCGCCCACCGAACGCGGACACGCCATCGAGGCCCGCCTCAACGCCGAGGACCCCGACCGCGACTTCGCGCCGTCACCCGGTCGCATCGCCCGCCTCGAGCTGCCCGCGGGACCCGGCATCCGGGTCGACACCGGTGTCAGCGAGGGCGACACCATCCCTGCCGACTTCGATTCGATGATCGCCAAGATCATCGCCTACGGCCGAGACCGCGACGAGGCACTCGGTCGCCTGCGCCGGGCAATGGCCGAAACGCGGGTCATCATCGAGGGCGGCGCAACCAACAAGAGCTTTGTGCTGGAGTTGCTCAATCAGCCCGCCGTCATCGACGGCAGCGCCGACACCGGCTGGATCGACCGGGTCCGCGCCGAAGGCGGACTCGTCGCACACCGGCATTCGGCGATCGCGCTGGCCGCCGCGGCCATCGACGCCTACGAGGAGGGCGAGTCGGTCGAGCGGCAGCGGTTGCTGTCCACCGCCGCCGGCGGCCGGCCGCAGGTTCAGCACGACAGTGGCGCACCACTCGATCTCAAACTCCGCGGCGTCACCTACCGCGTTCGCGTCGCCCGGATCGGCGCGCACCGCTTCCGGATCGCCATCGAGGCCGGTGCCGAAACACACACGGCCGACGTCGACCTCGAACGGTTCGACGAGCATGCGGCACAAATGGTCGTGAACCACGTGCGCTACCGCCTCGTCACCGACACCCACGGTCCCGTGCACCTGATCGACGTCGACGGTGTCACCCACCGGGTGAGCCGCGATGAAGGCGGCGTCGTCCGATCGCCCGCCCCGGCGCTCGTGGTCGCCACCCCGCTCGAAGCCGGCGCCGAGGTCGAGGCCGGTGCTCCGGTCCTCGTGCTCGAGAGCATGAAGATGGAAACCGTGCTGCGTGCTCCGGTGCGATCGCGGCTCAAGGAATGTCTGGTGTCGGTCGGCACCCAGGTCGAGACCGGTGCGACCCTGCTTCGGCTCGAACCGTTGGCCGACGACGATGACGACGAACCGGCCGAAGAGGTCGACGAGGCCGTCGACATCGCGCTGCCCGCCGAACCCACCGACGTCGAACCGCACGAACGCACCACGCGCACGCAGGAGGATCTGCGGAGTCAGCTGCTGGGCTACGACGTCGACCCGCAGGACCCGCATCGTCCCCTCGACGACTACCTCACCGTCCGCCACGCGGCGCTGGAGAGTGGCCGACGCCCCCTGGCCGACGAGTTGGAGCTGATCACGGTCTTCGCCGATCTGGCCGAGCTCAGTCAGAACCGTCCGTCGGGCCAGGACCTCGGCATCGAACACGTGCACAGCGCCCGGGAGAACTTCCACACCTATCTGCAGAGCCTCGACGTCGAGCGGGACGGACTTCCCGAGGCATTCCACAATCAGCTCGGCCGGGCGCTCGCGCACTACGGTGTCACCGAACTGGACCGGACCCCTGAGTTGGAGGCGGCGGTCTTCCGCATCTTCCTCGCCCTGCAGAACCCGGCCGACTCGGTCGCGGTGATGTCGGCGCTGCTGCGTGAGTGGCTGGCGGAGCCCACACCGCGCGACGAACTGCGCGATCGGATCGGAGGTGCCCTCGACCGGCTCGTCGCCGCCTCGCAGGTGCGTTTCCCGGCCATCGCCGACCTCGCGCGCGGCGTCGTCTACGCCTGGTACGGGCAACCGCTTCTGCGTCGCAGCCGAGCACGGGTCTACAACGACGTCCGCAAGCAGCTGCGCTACCTCGACGAGAACCCGACCACTCCGGATCGGGCCGACCGCATCGCCGAGATGGTCGGCTCGACCGAACCGTTGGTGCGCATCCTGGGCCAGCGGATCGTGCGCGGCAGCGCCGACAACTCGGTCATGCTCGAGGTCCTGACCCGCCGCTACTACGGCAACAAGGGTCTGTCGGGGATCCGCACCGAACAGTTCGGCGGCGCATCCTTCGTGATCGCCGAGCGGGACGGTTTCAACCTCGTCTCGGCCGCTGTGGACTTCGACCAGCTCGGTGACACCATCGCCGGCCTGGGCGAGCTCGCCCGAGCGACCGGACCGGTCGACGCCGACATCTACCTCAGCTGGGAGCAACAGCCCGACGATTTCGACGCGATGGCCGGCACCCTGCACGAGATCATCGCGTCCACGTCGCTACCCAACCGGGTCCATCGGGTGACGATCACGGTGGCAGGCAGCGGCGACGCTCGGATGCACCACCACATCACCTTCCGCCCATCCGCCACCGGAATGGCCGAAGAACGACTCATCCGCGGACTGCATCCCTACATCGCGCAGCGGATGCAGCTCGAGCGGCTGCACAAGTTCGACATCACCCGCCTGCCGTCCGCGGACGACGAAGAGGTGTACCTGTTCCGCTGTGTGGCCAAGGACAACCCGTCCGACGACCGTCTGATCGCCTTCGCACAGATCCGCGACCTGACCGCACTGCGCGAGAGCGATGGCCGTCTGTTGACGATCCCGTCCGCGGAGACGACGCTCGCGTCGTGCGTCGACTCGATTCGACGCGCCCAGCGCGGCGCGCGACGCACCGCGAACACCAACCGCATCGTGATGTACATCTGGCCGCCGATGGATGTCAGCGACGAGGATCTGTACACCATCGGCTCGCACATCCGCGGCATCACCTCCGGCGTCGGTCTGGAAGAAGTCCAGCTGATCGCCCGACGACGGGTTCCGGAGACGCGTGCGCTGAACAAGGTGTCGGTGCGTTTCACCGTGAAGCCGACCGGTGGCATCGATGTCACGGTCGGGGAGGCGACGTCCGATCCGATCGAGCCGGTCGACGAGTACCGGCAGAAGGTGCTCAGTGCGGCTCGCCGCAACGCCATCTACCCCTACGAGCTGGTCGGGTTGCTCGGCGACTTCGCCGAGTACGACCTCGACGCCGAGCAGCGCCTGGTGCCCGTCGAACGCCCGCGGGGCAAGAACACCGCCGCGATCGTGGCCGGCGTGATCACCACGCCAACCGAGAAGTACCAGGAAGGCGTCACCCGAGTCGTGCTCCTCGGCGACCCGACCAAGTCGCTGGGCGCGCTGTCGGAGCCCGAGTGCAGCCGTGTGATCGCGGCTCTCGACCTCGCCGAGCAGATGCAGGTTCCGCTCGAGTGGTACGCGTTGTCGTCGGGTGCCCGGATCTCGATGGATTCCGGTACCGAGAACATGGACTCGGTGGCGCGCGCGCTCAAGCGGGTGGTCGAGTTCACCCAGGCGGGTGGCGAGATCAACATCGTGGTCGCCGGTATCAACGTCGGTGCCCAGCCGTACTGGAACGCCGAGGCCACGATGCTGATGCACACCAAGGGAATCCTCGTGATGACCCCCGATTCGGCGATGGTCTTGACGGGCAAGCAGTCGCTGGACTTCTCCGGTGGTGTCTCGGCCGAGGACAACTTCGGCATCGGCGGCTACGACCGCGTGATGGGTCCCAACGGTCAGGCGCAGTACTGGGCACCGAATCTCGGTGCCGCCCGGGACATCCTGATGTCGCACTACGACCACACCTTCGTCGTGCCGGGCGAGCAGACCCCACGCCGGTCGCTCACCAGCGACCCCACCGAACGCGACATCTCCGACTATCCGCATGTGTTGGCGGGCAGCGATTTCACCAAGGTCGGCGACATCTTCGCCAGCTCGACCAACCCGGATCGCAAGAAGCCCTTCGACATCCGGACCGTGATGCGCGCCGTGGCCGACCAGGACCACGCGGTACTCGAACGCTGGGCCGGCATGGCCGACGCCGAGACCGCCGTCGTCCAGGACGTGCACATGGGCGGAATCCCGGTGTGTCTGTTGGGAATCGAGTCCAAGGAAGTGCAGCGTCGTGGCTACACACCCACGGACGGACCCGATACCTACACCGCGGGTACTCTGTTCCCGCAGTCGTCCAAGAAGGCGGCACGCGCGATCAACGTCGCCTCTGGCAACCGGCCACTCGTGGTGCTGGCCAACCTGTCGGGCTTCGACGGTTCGCCGGAGTCGTTGCGCAAGCTGCAGCTCGAGTACGGCGCGGAGATCGGTCGCGCGATCGTGAACTTCCGCGGGCCGATCGTGTTCTGCGTGATCTCGCGTTATCACGGCGGTGCCTTCGTGGTGTTCTCCAAGGCGCTCAATCCCAACATGACCGTGCTGGCGATCGAGGGCTCGTTCGCGTCGGTGCTCGGTGGCGCCCCGGCAGCCGCCGTCGTGTTCGCCGGTGAGGTCGGCAAGCGTGTGGCGGCAGATCCGCGGGTGCGCGAACTGGAGTCCCAGCTTTCGGGTGCGACCGGTGTCGACCGCTCAGAGCTCGGTGCCGAGCTCGCCGACACCCGGCAGACGGTCCGCGCGGAGAAGATCGGTGAGGTCGCTGCCGAGTTCGACGCGGTGCACAGCATCCAACGCGCGGTGGAGGTCGGGTCGGTCGACGCGGTGATCCGCGCGGCCGAGTTGCGTCCCAGGATCATCGGCGCGATCCAGAGCAGCACAGCGTGGTCGGATTCGGGAGCGCACGCCTCGATCTCCTGAGCACGCCCGATCCCCGGCGAAACCCAAGCCCGTCCACCTACTGTGTGATCGAGGACACAAGTACCTCGATCACACAGTAGGCGGGGACCGCGATGGTGCGGCACCCCGCGAGTTGGGACTAAGGGGAGATGGCAATGACCGCCACTGTCGACACGACAAGCGACCTGGTGACCGAACCGATGCGTTCGCGCCGCAACCATTGGAACAACCAGGTCCGCCGTCACGCGTTCATGACCCCCGACGCCACGGCCATCACCTACCTCGACCACGCCACCACCTGGCGCGATCTCGAACACCGGTCTCGTGCGTTCGGGGCCGCGCTGCACCGTCGCGGAGTGCGCTTCGGCGACCGTGTCCTCATGGCCCTGCTCAATCGGACCGAGTACGTAGAAGCGGTGTTGGGGGCCAACCTGATCGGCGCCATCCCGGTGCCGGTGAACATCCGGATGAGTCCGGCCGAGGTCGGCTATCTCGTCACCGACAGCGGTGCCCGGGTGATCCTCACGGAGCGGTTGCTCGCGCCGCTCGCCGGCGCGGTGAGTGCGTCGACCGGCGGCATCGACAACGTCATCGTCGTCGACGGCAGCGACGATCCGGCACACCTGGACTACGAGACCATCCTCGCCGAGGATGCCTCGGACCTGCCCGAGGTCGACGTCCCCGAGGACACCGTCGCGCTCATCATGTACACCTCGGGTACCACCGGTAAACCCAAGGGCGCCATGCTGACCCATCAGAATCTGCAAGCGCAGGCCGTGACGACCATCGCGACTGCACAGCAGGGCGGTTCCGACGCCGACGTCGCCTCGATCGTGCCGCCGTTGTTCCATATCGCAGGCATCGCCGGCTTCGCGCCGGTGCTGTATCGAGGTGTGCGGGCGGTGATCCACCCCCTCGGTGCGTTCGACGCCGACACCATGCTCGACACGATGGAACGCGAGGGCACGACGTCGGTGTTCATGGTGCCGGCTCAGTGGCAGGCCATCTGTGCCGCACAAGCGGCCCGGCCCCGCGACCTCAAACTGCACACGATCAGCTGGGGTGCGGCGCCCGCATCAGACACGGTGCTCAACGCGATGAACGACACCTTCCCGCAGGCACTCAACATGACCGCGTTCGGCCAGACCGAGATGTCCCCGGTGACGTGCATCCTCGAGGGCAAGGATGCGCTGCGCAAGATCGGATCCGTCGGCAAGGTCGTGCCCGCGGTGACGGCCCGCATCGTCGACCCCATGATGAACGACGTGGCACCCGGCGAAGTCGGCGAGATCGTCTACCGCGGACCGAATCTCATGGTCGGCTACTGGCAGAATCCGCAAGCCACCGCCGACGCCTTCCGCGGAGGCTGGTTTCACTCCGGCGATCTCGTCCGTCAGGACGACGAGGGCTTCTTGTACGTGGTCGACCGCGCCAAGGACATGATCATCTCCGGTGGCGAGAACATCTACTGCGCGGAGGTGGAGAACGCCCTCTACGCCCATCCGGCGATCGCCGAGGCCGCGATCATCGGGCGCGCCGACGAGAAATGGGGCGAGGTACCGGTCGCGGTCGTCGTGCTCGCCGATGGCGTCGACGATCTGACGTTGAATGATCTCGAATCCCATCTCAACGAGAACCTCGCGCGATTCAAGCATCCGAAGGATCTGGTCATCATCGACGAGCTACCCCGCAACGCCGGCGGCAAGGTCGTCAAACCCAAGCTGCGAGATGCTTACGGCAGCAAGGACTCCGGGTTGTCCCACTGAGCGTGGACCCCGCCGGCTGAGGTGCGACGAGCGCAAGCGAGGAGCCTCGAAGCCCTGGCGAGATGACGTTGTCGTCGCACCTGCGCCCTTCGAGGCTCGCTCCGCTCGCACCTCAGGGACCGGAAGGGGCCCCTCACGGATCCAGGCTCAGGGAACGGATGGGGCTGCTGTCGACTCACGCTCGCGCGGCCAGAATCACCGCCGCGCGGGCGCTGGCCAGATAGTGGTCGTCCGGATCCACCAGCACTTCGCTACCAGGATCGGCAAAGTCCTCGCCGGCGGGCAGGCTGGTGTCGACCACGCGATACCAGCTCTGTCCGTCGGTCAACTGCGGCAACACAATCCAGGCGTTCTGGTGATCGGCGTTGAGGATCAGGTACAGCGACGAGATGCCGGCGTGTGGCACCGCGTCGGCGGTGTCGAGTTGGAAACACAGTGTGTGTGCGTGCGGGTTCGACCAGTCGGGCAGGTTACCGTCCGGTCCGAACCACGTCAGCTCATCCACGAGCCCCGCGTCATTGTTCGCTCCGAGAACGTATTTGGCATGTTGGAGCGTCTTGAATCGTCGGGTCAGTGAGATCGCGCGTTTGGCGAATTCGAGGATGTCGCGGTTGCGTTCCACCAGATCCCAATCGAACCAAGAGATCTCGTTGTCCTGGCAGTAGGCGTTGTTGTTGCCGTGTTGCGTGCGTAGAAATTCGTCGCCGCCGAGCAGCATGGGTGTCCCGGCGGAGAACAGCAGGCGACACAGGTGGTTCTTCACGAGTTGGCGGCGCAGGAAGGTGATCTCGTGGTCGTCGGTGTCGCCCTCGACTCCGCAGTTCCACGAGTTGTTGTCGTCAGAGCCGTCCCGGTTCTGCTCACCGTTCGCCTCGTTGTGTTTGGTGTCAAAGGAGACCAGATCGTTCAGTGTGAAGCCGTCGTGGCAGGTGATGAAGTTGATGCTGTTGTAGGCAGTGCGACCGTCGTCGGCGTACAGATCGGCAGAACCCGTGAGGCGTCGTCCCAGATCGGGCAATTGTCCGTCGTCGCCTTTGACGAAGCGCCGCATGGTATCTCGGAATCGGCCGTTCCACTCCGACCAACCGAGTGGAAAGTTCCCCACCTGATATGTCCCGGTGTCCCACGGTTCGGCGATCAGAACCGACTGGGCGAGCACAGGATCGCTCCGCACGGCCTCGAAAAACGGGGCGTGGGCCTCGAAACCGTCATTGTCGCCGGCCCGCCCCAGTACGGCGGCCAGATCGAACCGGAAGCCGTCGACGTGCATCTGCTGCACCCAATAGCGCAACGAGTCCAACACCAGGGAGATGACGGCCGGACTGCTGAAGTCGAGGGTGTTGCCGCAGCCACTGAAATTCATGTAATAGCGACCGGGCTCATCGTCAGAACCGGTGAGGAGGTAGTAACTCGGATTGTCGATGCCGCGCAACGACATCGTCGGCCCCATCTCGTTACCTTCGCCGGAGTGATTGAACACCACATCCAGAATCACCTTGATGCCGGCCGCATGCAGTTCGCGCACCAGCGTCTTGAACTCGTCGACCTGATATCCCGGACTCGTTCCGGTGGCGTACGAGGACTCGGGCGCGAAGAACCCGATGCTGTTGTAACCCCAGTAGTTCGTCAACCCTCGGTCGACGAGGAAGTCGTCGACGTAGTACTCGTGTAGCGGCAGCAACTCGACCGCGTTGATGCCCAGCTCGACGAGGTAGGGGATCTTCTCGATGAATCCGAGGTAGGTTCCGGGCGCGCCGACTCCCGACGACGGGTGGGCGGTGAATCCCTTTGCGTGCACTTCGTAGATGATCAGTTCTTCCAGCGCAAGGTCGGGTGCGGTGTCGCCGCGCCAGTCGAAGGCGTCGTCGTCGACGACCACGGCCTTGGGGACCACCGAACTCGAATCCCGTTGGTCGAGAGTCAGTTCCGCGGTTCCTGCCGTCGGATCGTAGGCGAGCAGGAGATTGTCGACGTTGCGGAACTTTCCGGTGACCGCCTTGGCGTATGGATCGAGCACCACCTTGGCCGGGTTGAAACGCAGTCCCGCAGCGGGTTCGTAGGGCCCGTCGACGCGGTATGCGTAGAGCTGCCCAGGTCGCACGCCGTCAACATGCACGTGCCAGGTGCCCTCGGCCGGACCGTCCAGTGCAATGACATCGGTGGGGTTCTCGTCGGCCGCGTCGTACAGCAGCAGGAACACGGCGGTGGCGTGTGCCGAGTACAGCGCGAAGTTCACCCCGCCGAAAGCGGGCGTCGCTCCCAGTGGCGATGGATGCCCCGCCGCCGTCGTGCGCGAAGTGTGTGGCTTCAGTAGTTCATCGCCGTGCGGATGCGCTTGGGTCACGACGTCAATTCGATCACGGCGCGGCGAAGTACCTGCTGATTGCGCTGAAGGCATCCATCATTCCGGCGCGGGTGACGCCGGGATGGCCCTGCCCCGGGTAGGTGATGAGTCGGACGTCGGTGCCTGCGGCGCGCATCTGCGCGGTGAGTGCCACACTGAACGGCATCGGAATGGTCAGGTCGGAGTCGCCGTGCTCGATCAGCACCGGTGTGCCGTAGCCACCCGCGGGCACAGTGGTGTAGTCGCGCAGTGCTGCGACGAAGGCCGGGTCGGTCAACGGCTTCGCGACGAGCGTTCCCGGGGTGACCTCACGCAGGGCCGAAGCGAGTTGCCCCACACAGAGATTGCGGACTCGCGCCACCCACGAGCGGCCGGCCGGAGTAAGCCGGTCATCGACGTTCAGGTCTGCTCGTGCGTGCTCGAGCCCGGAGAGCACGTAGAGGGCCAGACCGGCGAATCCGTTGTACCGACCGAGATCTGGCGTTCCCGGCAGCAACAGGGGAATGACGTTTTCGATCTGCGACGCGGGTGCGATCGCCACGGTGCCTTTCAATGCCAGTTCGGGCGCGTACCGCGGCGCCAGGTAGGCAGCCCACAGCGCAGCGTGCCCACCCTGTGAGTGGCCACTGGACACCCATCGCCGTGACAGCGCAGGGACTGTCGCGCGAGACGCCCGGATCATGTCGATGACCGCCGAACCCTCTGCCCGGCCGCCCAGATACTCCGCCACGCCTCCGCTACCCAATCCCGGATAGTCCGACGCGGTCACCGCATAGCCGACCTTCAACGCATGCGCGATCCCCGGCTCCAGCCGGTCCCGGACGCTGCCCCTGACGATGCTGGGCGAGCACCGGTCACCGATGCCACTCGTCCCGTGCGCCCACGAGTAGACCGGCCAGCCGCCCGACGGGGGAGCGCCCGCCGGCAGATACAGAGCGCCTGTACTGGTGACCCGTCGACCGTTCTGATCCTGTGTCACATACAGCAACCGATACCCACGAGCGGCACCGCTCGGCAGATGGTCTGGCGCAATTGCGGACGTGCGCAGCACTGTTCCGACACGCAGGGCGGATGCGGCGGGCGCGGCGAACACGAGAGTCGACGAAGCGACCATTGCCGCGACGACTGCCACCACTACAGCCATCGCCGCGACAAGACCTCGAGAACCGGACTGTGCTCTCATACGGTCGAACGCTACGCTGCCCGGCGACCGTGCGGCCCGGTTTCAGCTGGTTATGCCCGGGCGTAGGTCATCAGGGCGACGCCACTGTCGAAGACTCGCGCACCGTTCAACGTGAATCGATCAATCTCCGATTCACCCCCGGGTACGCGTCCGAACAAGGGGATACCGTCACCAAGTACCACAGGGTAGAGCTTCAGGTGGATCTCGTCGATCTCGTCGCGCAACGACGCCGCCATGCAGCCACCTCCACAGAGCCAAATATCCAGGCCCTGCTCGTCTTTCAGCGCTCGGACCCGGTCGACGGCGGCGGAACCGACCAACTCGACCGCCGGGTCCGACGTCGAGTCCAGAGTTGTCGAGAACACCAGGTGGCGTAGATGCGGATACGCGTCGCCGATACCGGCGGCCGTCCCGATCTCGTATGATCCACGGCCTTCCAGAATGGTGTCGAAGTGCTTGTTCGGTACGCCCTCGACGCCCAAGACGGACCGTACATGTCCCGGAATCATCTCCGGATATTCGGCCATCAGTGGGCCGGCGTGGGCGCCCGAAGGATCGAAGATGGACGTGGATGGGTCGGCGCCATCGGTTCCGGCAATGAAGCCGTCAAGGGTCGACGCCACGAAATAGATCAACTTGCGCAATGGGATACAGCTCTCTCACGTCGGAGGGATGAGGACGGTGCGTGACGCGCAGATCAGACCATGTGGACACGCTAACGCGCGTTGCGCCTACCGCACAACCAATTTCCGGCGACAGTGGATCCGCCGAAGCTCTTGTTGTCTCTGGTCAGTCGGGATCGGCGAAGTTCGGTGTGCGACTATCGAATCCGGCTCGGACCGCTTCGAGTTGATTGGGCGAACCCATCAGGCCGACCTGGAGCTCACTCTCCAACAGAAGGGCCCTGGCGGGATCCGTGCCATTCCAGGTCTCGTCGTACAGTCGTTTCGCCGCGCGTACGGCGTCCGGAGACTTGCTCGCGATCTCGCGGGCCAGTTCGAGTGCTGCTCCGAGCGGATCCTCCACTACACGCGTGACCAGTCCGAGCTCGTGGGCCTCGGTGCCGCCGAGAATGCGGCCGGTGAAGGTCAACTCTTTGGCGACGTCGGCAGACACGAGCCGCGGCAGCGTTTGGGTGATGCCCATGTCCGGTACCAGCCCCCACTTCACCTCCATGATCGACAGTCGCGCGTTCGGGGTGGCGTACCGGATGTCGGCACCGAGAGCTATCTGCAGTCCGCCGCCGAAGCAGTTGCCGGTGATCGCGGCGATCACCGGCGCCGGGATACGGCCCCAATCGACCGACACCCGCTGGGCATCGTTGGCAGCGTGACCGTCTTCTCGGGTCAGCAACGACGACGCGCCACCGCCCTCTCCGAGACTCGAAACATCCAGTCCCGAGCAGAAGCTCTTGCCCGCGCCGTGCAGGACGACCGCGCGAACCCGGGGCTGCGTCGCGAGACGGGCCGTGACGTCGAGGAGTGCATCGAACATCGCGCGGTCGAGCGCGTTGTGCTTCTCGGCGCGGTTCAACGTCACGGTTGCGACGCCGTTGTCGTCGATCTCCAGGACGATTCGCTTGTCGGTCATCTCGGTCAGTCTCCCGTCGACGTGGTCGACGCAATCCTACGAACCCGGCGCGGGAGCCGAGGCAAATCCGCCTACGCGCAGACGCCAGCGGTGTTGCTGACATCTGCTCAGGTCAGCGAGACCTCGTCGGATCAGCGTCCCGCGCTATAGAAGTCGTACGCGGACTCGGCGTGCTGGGCGTCGTCGATTCCGTCGACCTCGTGTTGGCGATCGGCACGCAGACCGATCGTGTACTTCAGCGCGAGCCCGATGATCCCGGTGACGATCGCCGCATAGGAGAGTACGGCGATCACCGCGACCGCCTGGCGCCACAACTGGTCCAGACCGCCGCCATAGAACAGCCCGTCGACGCCGGCCGGTGTGTTCTTCGATGCCACCAAACCGATCATCAGTGTGCCGACCACACCACCGACGAAGTGGACGCCCACGACGTCGAGCGAATCGTCGTAGCGCCAGCGGAACTTCAGTTCGATGGCGTAGGAACTCACCGCGCCTGCCACCGCGCCCACCGCGAGCGCGCCGAGCGGCGTCACCGACGAGCACGCCGGCGTGATGGCGACAAGACCGGCGACCACACCGGATGCGGCACCGAACGAGGTCGGGCGGCCATGACGTACTTGTTCGACGATCAGCCAGGCGACCATCGACGCAGCACCGGCTCCGAGGGTGTTGGCTGCGACGAGCGCGGCCGATCCGTCGGCGGCGAGGGCCGAACCCGCGTTGAACCCGAACCATCCGAACCACAGCAGGCCTGCGCCGAGCATCACGAAGGGCAGGTTGTGCGGCCGCATCGGATCCTTGGGCCATCCATTTCGACGACCGAGGAGGAGCGCAAGAATCAATGCCGAAGCACCGGAGTTGATCTCGACTGCCGTGCCGCCCGCGAAGTCGATCGCCTTGAGGTCGGAGACGATCCAGCCGCCGTCGGCCTCGGTCAGGCCCGGCGCGCTGAAGACCCAGTGCGCGATGGGGATGTAGACCAGGACCGACCACACCGCGGCGAAGATCACCCACGCCACAAATCGCATACGGTCGGCGACCGCGCCCGCGATGAGGGCGACGGTCACCATGGCGAATCCGGCCTGGAACGCGACGAAAAGGATGGCCGGGATGGTTCCGACAAGCGATATTCCGTCGGGATGTGCGTCGTCGTGTCCGTAGGTGTGTTCGAGGCCGGGGAAGGAGCTGAGGCTCCCGATCAACCCACCGTGGTCGGTTCCGAACGCCAGCGAGTAACCGAAGATCACCCAGATGATCCACACGATGGGGATGGCCGACAGGCACATCATCATCATGTTGAGCACACTCTTGGAGCGCACCATCCCGCCGTAGAAGAGCGCCAAAGCCGGCGTCATCAGCAGAACCAGGGCGAACGCTGCCAACAGCCATGCAGTGTTCGCGCCGTCGGGGATTCCGTACTTCGGGAACATGGCCACCTTCCGTCGCGTCTGAGAATCGAAAGTGTAGCGGTCGATTTTGGTGTGCTGCAGTGCATCTACCTGCGAATAGGGCATTTCGGACTATCGCCGCAGACGCCGGCTCGGAGCCGCCGCACGACCGCAAGCCAACAATTCGGTAAACATCGAATACTCGTCCACAAACTTCGCTTAGGGTGGCTAAGGGTCTCGTGCGACGGGGGCGCGCATGCCCGTGGCAAGTGCTCAGAGAAACCGAAAGGGAATCATGCAGCAGACCATTCAAGAAGCCAGGCCAATGCGGAGGCGGGGGACGAGGATCGTCGGTGCAGCGGCCGCGGCCGCCATTGCCGTTATCGTCGTCGCGGGATGTAGCGACGACGACAGCAGTGATGCGTCGGCGTCATCGTCGGCGATGATGACCACCCAGAGTGGGGCGCCATCGTCCGGCGACATGTCTGGGCAGGGGCAGACGGTTGCACTCACCGCAGCCGACGGCAGCAGCGTGACGCTCACCGGTCCCATCGCGGTGAAGTACCAGGCCGCCACCGAGAAGCAGAAGGCCGACCTCGGTGCGCCCCTGACCGGGCCCAACGCGTCCGGCACCGGCTCCAACGGCGTGGTGTTCCAACAGTTCACCGGTGGCGTGATCACCGCCAAGAATGGTGATGCGGGAACGCCGGCGTACATCACTTGGGGCAAGATCCGCGACGCCTGGAATGTGCCGCGTGACGAATCCGGCAATCCCGCAGCCGATGGCAAAGGTGGTTCACAAGGACCACTCGGCGTCGCCACCAGCGACGAGACCGAGGAGAACGGCGTGAAGACGTCGACCTTCGAGAACGGCAAGATCACCTGGACCGCAGCAACCGACACCGTCGAGGTCACCGTGAACGGGAAGGTCGTGCCCGCGAAGTAGCGATACCGATCAACGTCTGCGCCCATCCGCGTAACCGCGGGTGGGCGCAGTCGTGTCTACCTCGGACAATTGTTGACACCGCGCCAAATGATGGCCTAGCTTTATTGGCGTTGCGTCAACAGAAACCCCGCAAGTAGTGCATCCCGGGCCGCACCCGGGTGTTCGGCGAGAAACCAGGGAGACCATGTCCGAGACCCTCTGTACTCATTTCCAGCGGCAGGTCGATGAACTCGGCGCCGAGGTTGCGATCCGCACTTCGGACGGCACCACCGCGCTCACGTGGCGCGAGTACGGACTCCGCGTCCGTAGAGTTGCGGCCGGTCTGGCCGCTCTCGGAGTGGGCCGCGGCGACACGGTGGGCATCATGCTCACCAACCGGCCCGAGTTCCATGTCGTCGACGCGGCCGCAATGCATCTTGGGGCGATCGGATTCTCGATCTACAACACCAATGCCACGCCGCAGATCCAGTACCTGTTCACCAATGCCGAGCCCAAGGTCGTCGTCACGGAATCGCAGTTCCTCCAACGCGTACTCGACGCGGCACCCGATGGAGCTGTCGTCGTCTGCGTGGACGGCGCGTCGATGGACGACGTGCAAACCCTCGGCGACATCGAACAGCTCAGCGCGCCAGCCGATTTCGACTTCGACGCCTCGTGGCGAGCTGTCCAGGCCGACGACGTGCTGACCCTCATCTACACCAGCGGGACCACGGGTAACCCCAAGGGCGTCGAACTCACGCACGCCAACCTCCTGTATCAGCTCGGGGTTGTCGTCGACGTGATCGGCGACCTCGCCCGCGGCCGGGTGGTGTCCTACCTGCCCGACGCGCACCTGATCAATCGCTGGATCTGTCAGTACGCGCCGATGTACTTCGGCAGCGAGGTCGTCGACGTCGCCGACCCCAAGACGCTGGTCGCCACGTTGGCGCAGGTGCGCCCCACCTTCTTCGTCGCGGTGCCGATGCTCTGGTACAAGATCAAGGGCAGCATCGAGATGACTCTGGCCGCCGAGGAAGGCCCCAAGGGAGCGCTCGCGCGCTGGGCGGTCGGCGCCGGCCGCCAACGCGCCCAGGCGATCATCGACGGCCGGCCCCTGTCGCCGGTAGATCGGATCGCCGCGAGCATCGCCGATCGTCTCGTGCTCGGCAAGCTGCGGGCCAAACTCGGCCTCGATTCGCTCACCGCCGCGGTGTCGGGTGCCGCGCCCATTGACACCGAAGCGCTGACTTTCATGCTGGCACTGGGTATCCCGGTGATGGAAGCGTGGGGTATGTCGGAGACGTCTGCGGTCACCACGGTGAATCCAATCCACGCGCCTCGGTACGGATCGGTCGGTAAGCCCATCCCTGGCACCGAACTCCGCTTGGCCGACGATGGTGAGATCTTGGTACGCGGTGCCGGTGTCATGCGCGGATATCGCAACGATCCGCAGCGGACGACACAGACTCTGGATGCCGACGGGTGGATTCACACGGGCGACATCGGCACGCTCGAGAACGGCTACCTGACGATCATTGATCGCAAGAAGGAATTGATCATCAATTCCGGCGGAAAGAACATGTCGCCTAGCAACATCGAGGGCGCGCTGAAAGCGGCGAGCCCGCTGATCGGGACCGTGGCAGCCA
This sequence comes from Gordonia gummivorans, assembly GCF_022513585.1. Taxonomy (GTDB): domain Bacteria; phylum Actinomycetota; class Actinomycetes; order Mycobacteriales; family Mycobacteriaceae; genus Gordonia. Next base: position 16,444 of record NZ_JAKWBF010000009.1, on the reverse strand, counting down.
TCGGCGACAACCGACCGTTCGTCTCGGCGCTGATCACACTCGACCCCGATGCCGCAACGGCATTCGCTGCCTCCAACGGGCTCGACGGTGCCGACGTCGACGCATTGTCGGCACATCCGGCCGTCACCGCGGCCATCGAAAAAGCAGTAGCCCAGGCCAATTCACGCCTTTCCCGGGTGGAACACATCCGGAACTGGCAGGTCCTGCCGACCTATTGGATGCCCGGCGGCGACGAGCTGACACCGACGATGAAGCTCAAGCGCACACCGATCGCGAAGAAGTACGCCGATCAGATCGACGCGCTCTACACCAAGTGACCACAGGGGAGAACACCACCATGACGACCACTGATCTCGACGCGGAACTGGCCGATCTCACGAGCCTGGCACGTGAGTTCTTCACCAAGGAGGTCGCGCCGCGCTACGAGGAGTTCGCGGCCGCCGGCCAGCCCGATCGGGCACTGTATCGGCGGGCAGGAGAGCTGGGCCTGCTGTGTATGTCGGTGCCGGAGGAATACGGCGGTGGGGGAGCGACTTTCGCACACGAGGCAGTGCTGTTTCATGAGCAGGCCCGCGGTGGTGAGATCTCGATGCAGTTGGGTGTGCACACCGGCATCGTGCCGCACTATCTCCTCGCGTATGCCGGTGAGGCGCAGAAGCGTCGGTGGATTCCGAAGTTGGCCAGTGGTGAATGGATCGGCGCGATTGCGATGACCGAACCTGGTACCGGCTCGGATCTGCAGTCGATCAAGACCCGCGCGATCCGTGACGGCGACGAGTATGTGATCTCGGGTGCCAAGACGTTCATCTCCAACGGTGCGACGTGTGATCTGATCATCATTGCGGCCAAGACCGATCCCAGCCAGGGCGCGTCGGGGTTGTCGCTGTTGGTTGCCGAGGTCGGTGATGACACACCGGGTTTCGAGCGTGGCCGCAAGTTGAAGAAGATCGGGCAGAAGGGTCAGGACACCACCGAACTGTTCTTCGACGGTCTACGCGTGCCCGCCGAGAATCTGTTGGGCGGCACCGAAGGCACGGGCTTCATCCAGTTGATGCAGCAGTTGCCGCAGGAGCGTCTGATCGTCGGTTGCGCCGCGCTCGGTGCGGTGGAGAGCGCCTACGAGCAGACGCTTGCCTATGTTCGCGAACGCGAGGCCTTTGGGAAGCCGCTGTTCAAATTGCAGAACACGCGGTTCGAACTCGCCGAGATCGCGACCACGCTGGAGGTGATGCGAGCGTTCGTCACCGACGCCGTGGATCGTCACCTCCGAGGCGAACTCGATGTCAAGCGGGCCGCGATGATCAAGCTGTGGTGTTCCGAACAGCAGACGCAGGTCGTGGACCGTTGTCTGCAGTTGCACGGCGGGTACGGATACATGGAGGAGTACCCGATCGCGCGGCTGTTCGTCGACGGCCGCATCGCCAAGATCTACGCCGGTGCCAACGAGGTGATGAAAGACCTCATCGCCCGGCTGCTCTGATACCCACCATCATTCTCGAGGACATCGCCATGACTGACGCCTTCATCTACGAAGCAATTCGCACGCCGCGCGGCCGCGGCAAGAAGACCGGTTCCCTGCACGGCATCAAGCCGATCGATCTGATCGTCGGACTGATCGATGAGTTGCGTACGCGGCACCCGCAACTCGACCCCGCCACGATCGACGACGTCGTCCTCGGTGTGGTGTCACCGATCGGTGACCAGGGTGGTGACGTCGCGAAAACCGCCGCACTGGCGGCTGGGCTGCCCGATTCCGTCGGGGGCGTGCAGCTCAACCGCTTCTGCGGATCGGGTCTGGAAGCGGTCAACGTCGCTGCCCAGAAGGTCGCCTCCGGCTGGGACGATCTGGTGCTGGCCGGGGGCGTCGAGTCGATGTCCCGGATCCCACCGGGCTCCGACGGCGGTGCATGGCCGTTGGATCCGGCCACCAACTACGGCACCTACTTCATTCCGCAGGGTGTCGCCGCGGACCTCATCGCCACGGTCAACGGGTTCACCCGTGACGATGTCGACGCGTATGCGGTGCAGTCCCAACAGCGTGCTGCCGCCGCGATCTCGGGCGGATTCTTCGCCAAGTCGATTGTCCCGGTGCGTGATCTGAACGGATCGGTGGTGCTCGATCACGACGAGCTCGTCCGCGGTGACACCACCGCCGAGGCGCTGGCGGGTCTGCGGCCGTCATTTGCCGACATGGGCAACCTGGGCGGGTTCGACGCCGTCGCGTTGCAGAAGTACCACTGGGTTGAATCCATCGACCACGCTCATCACGCGGGCAACTCCTCGGGCATCGCCGATGGTTCGGCGCTCGTGCTCGTCGGTAGCGAAACTGCTGGTAGGGCAGCGGGTCTGACGCCACGCGCGCGCGTGGTGGCGGCGGCCACCAGCGGTGCCGATTCCACCATCATGTTGACCGGTCCGGTACCGGCAACCGAGAAGGTGCTGGCCAAGGCCGGACTCACTGTCGCCGACATCGATCTGTTCGAGTTGAACGAAGCCTTCGCGTCGGTGGTCCTCAACTACCAGAAGCACTTCGGTATCGACGACGAGACCATCAACGTGAACGGGGGTGCCATCGCGATGGGCCATCCACTCGGGGCGACCGGGGCGATGCTGACCGGAACGATGGTCGACGAACTCGAACGCCGCGGCGCGCGCCGCGCTTTGATCACCCTGTGCATCGGCGGCGGCATGGGCGTTGCCACCATCATCGAACGCGTCTGAGGAGACACCGTGCGCACCACTGCTTCTGACATCATCGGCTGGTCTGTCGACGCCGACGACATTGTCACCCTCACCATCGATGATCCGTCGCAGCCGACGAACACCATGACCGACGCCATGGCGACTGCTTTGCGTGAAACAGTCGAGCGTTTGGAAGCCGAGAAGGACTCCATCACCGGTGTCGTCGTCACCTCCGGCAAAGACACCTTCTTCGCCGGCGGCGACCTGAACAAACTGATGAACTCCGGTCCCGGCGATGTCGCCGAGATCTCGGCCGGCCTCGACCACTTCAAGGAGTCGTTCCGTCGCCTCGAGACCTTGGGACGGCCCGTCGTCTCGGCGATCAACGGCACCGCGCTGGGCGGTGGGTTCGAGGTCGCGTTGGCCACTCACCATCGGATCGCGCTGGACAAGAAGGGCAGTCTCCTCGGCCTGCCCGAGGTGACGTTGGGTGTGCTCCCGGGTGCCGGTGGGGTCACCCGGGTGGTGCGGATGCTCGGCATCGTGGGCGCCGTGCTCAACGTCGTAGGCCAGGGCCAGCGGATGACGCCGGCCAAGGCGCTGTCGGTGGGTGTCATCGACGCGGTCGCCGACTCACCGGAACAGATGATCGCCGGCGCCAAGGCGTGGATTTTGGCCAACCCGGATGCGACCCAGCCGTGGGATCGCAAGGGCTACACGATCCCCGGTGGCACTCCGGCATCCCCGGCGCTCGCGGCTCAGTTGCCCGCGTTTCCGGCGAACGTGCGCAAACAGCTCAAGGGTGCGCCGATGCCGGCCCCGATCTCGGTGCTGGCCACCGCGGTCGAGGGCGCTCAAGTCGACATCGACACCGCCTTCGCCATCGAAACCCGCTACTGCGCCCACCTGATCTGCGGCCAGATCTCCACCAACATGATCAAGGCGCTGTTCTTTGACCTGAACGCGGTCAACAAGGGCAGCGCGCGGCCGTCGGGCATCCCGACACGAACGGCCGAGAAGGTCGCCGTTCTGGGCGCGGGCATGATGGGCGCGGCCATCGCCTACGTCGCCGCTCGCGCGGGTATTGATGTCGTCTTGCGTGACATCACGATCGAAGGCGCCGAACGTGGCAAGGACTACTCACGCGGCCTTCTCGACAAGGCAGTCGCCAAGGGGCGCATGACCGCAACGGCTCGCGATGAGATTCTCGGCCGCATCCTGGCCACCGCCGACATCGCCGACGTCAAGGGCGCCGACTTCGTCGTCGAGGCCGTGTTCGAGGACGTCGAACTCAAGAAGAAGGTCCTCGCCGAGGTCGAAACCTACTCCAGCGCTGACGCGCTGCTCGCATCGAACACCTCGGCCCTGCCGATCAAGGAGATGTCGAGCGCGGTCAGCCGCCCGGAGGATGTCATCGGCCTGCACTTCTTCTCGCCGGTGGACAAGATGCCGCTGGTGGAGATCGTGGTCGGGGAGAACACTTCCGATGAATCATTGGCTCGAGCACTGGATTTCGTGCAGCAGATCCGCAAGACGCCGATCGTGGTGCGTGACGTCTACGGCTTCTACGCCAACCGGGTCATCGCCAAATTCGTCGACGAAGCCCTGTCGCTGGTCGCCGAGGGGATGCATCCGGCCAGCGCCGAACAAGCCGCGCTGCAAGCCGGATTCCCCGCCGGCGCGCTCACCCTGTTCGACGAGATCAACATGAAGACCATTGCCAAGATCCGAGCCGGCTTCATCGCCGACGCACAGCAACGTGGTATTCCGTTCATCACGAGTGCGTCCTATCCGCTCGTCGACCGTATGCTCGAGGAATTCGACCGTCCCGGCCGACTCGAAGGCCGCGGCTTCTACGACTACGACGGACCAGCGGGCAAGCGACTCGGGCTGTGGCCGACACTGGCCGCCGAGTACTGGAACCCCGACGCCGACATCCCCTTCGACGACGCCAAGGATCGCATGCTGGTGGCCGCGGCACTGGAGGCCTACGCCTGCTACGACGATGGCGTCATCGGATCGGTCGCCGAGGCCAACATCGGCTCCATCATGGGCATCGGCTACCCGGCCTGGACCGGTGGCGCCCTCCAATACATCGACCAGTACAGCGATTCGCGCAACGGGGTCGGTATCGCCGGATTCGTCGCTCGCGCAGACCAATTGCAGGAAAGGTACGGCGACCGATTCCTCGTCGCCGAGTCTTTGCGACTGCGTGCAGCGGAGGGGACACCACTGGCCTGACCCGCAAGCCCACCTGAGTTACACATACGACATCAGCCACCATCCGCTCCCTGTGGTGCTCGAGGCGCTAGCCGAGAGACTCACCTCAGCCGTCGGGAGAGGACCCTTCTCGGGCGGTTGGGTGCTGATCGGATCTCGACGCATCCGCTCGATCGTCTCCGGCCGGGTTGTCGAAGGTGACGTCGATTTCCTGGAATCCTTTGCTGCGCTGGGCTCGTGCCTGCGCGGAGTAGGCGGCCTCGTCGCCGGGAGTGAGGATCACGTTGTCGGTGAACGGGGTGAGCAGCGACCGTGGATAGAGGTTGTCGACGCGCACGACGTTGAACTCGAGGCACACCACCACCATCACCGACGCGATGTACAAGAACGCGAGAAGGCCGAGGACGACCGCGAAAACACCACTGGTGGCACTGGAATTGGCGATGAAGCGCTGGATGAACAGGGTCCCGAATGTCTGCAAGGCCTGCCATCCGACGGACGCAATCAGTGCGCCGGGCAGCACATCGCGGGTGCTCACCGAGCGGCTCGTTCCGAACCGGAAGCCGACGATGAACACCGCGGTGTAGAGGACCAGCGAACCGAGGATCGTGAGAACCCGACCATCTGCTCCGAGGTTGATTGCCGCGATCACGCCGTTGAGCACGGTGAGGCCGATGATCGCCAGTCCGACCGTGGACAGCAGCATCGCGCCCTTGATCCTCACCTGGATGGGATTCGGACGCTCGTTGCGGGGGACCGCCCACACGATGTTCATCGCATTCTGGATGGCAACCGATACGCCGAGGGCGCCGTAAACGGCACCGACGATACCGATCGCCACCGCCGTCGTACTGCCGGAGAGCTGTCCGGGTTCGCTCAACTGATCGCCGATCACCGGTATCTGACTCAGCGCCGAGTCGACGATCTCCTTCTGAAGTTCGGGATTGTCGTCGAGCACGATGCCCAGCACCGAGGTGAACACCAGCAGCAGCGGGAACAGGGAGATGAAGCCGTAGTAGGTGATGAGCGCGGCGAGGTAGCCGCCCTGGTCATCGAAGAACTTGTAGGCGACGCCCAGCGGGAATCCACTCGCCGGATAGCGGCGCTGAAAGCCGTCGACGCGATCCGACAGCGACACCCACACCACCTTCCTCGAACCACCCGTCGGCTGACCACTGATGTGACCTGCTGCGTTTCGGGCGGGTGGCCGTGGTCGCAGCATCGCCGAGTCTACGTCGGTTTGCCACGGTGATCCCGCAATGCAGGGCCGTCATGCAGCCGGACGTTTCTGGCGACCGACGACCCGAAGATCGCCAGTTGCTCGATCGGATCGCCGATGGGCCAGACAAACACCCCGTCGACGCCGGCATCGGCATATCGGTCCAAGGTTGCCGCGCAGCGCTCGGCAGATCCGATGAGCAGCAGATCGGCCAGTGCGGACGGATCGCGTCCGAGTAGCTGGGCCAGCATGTGCAGTCGGTCTTGTGCCACGGATGAACTCTGGGTCACGAACATCCACATCGTCGCGAGGACGATCGGGAACGCGTCGATTCGGCGTCCGACGGAATCGAGCGCGGTGTGCAGTAGTTCGCTCCCCGTCGTGATCTTTTCCGGGCTCGTGTTGTATGCCGAGGCGAGCCATCCATTCCCATACCGAGCGGCCCTGCGCAGGCCCGCTGCCGAGCCCCAGCTACCCACCCAGAGCGGGACAGTCTGTGCTGGAACCGGTTTGAGATCTGGCAAGTTATAGAATCGGCCGGCCATCGGCTCGCCGCGGTGCAGCGACGCCGTGAGCGCACGCAACGATTCGTCGAATCGGGGCCACCGCTCATCGAAGGCGATCCCCGCCGCGGCATAGTCGGCCGCCGACGAGCCGGGACCGACGCCCAGCACGAATCGACCGCCCGACAGCGTCTGCAACGCGGCGGCAGCCTTCGCCATTGCCGCCGGGCCACGGATCACCGGCAGGGCAACCGTGGTCGCGAGGGTCATGTCGCTGCGTTCGGCGATGCTCGCCAATGCGACCAGGCCGTCGAGCCAGGGCCTGGCGAAGACGAGGTGGTCGTTGGCGCCGATCGCGGTGAATCCGGCGCCGCGAGCAGCGTCGACGTAGCGGCCGAGCGGGGGCGGGCCCGTTCCGTCGAAGTCGATCAGCGGCAGATGCGCACCGAACCACATGATCGGATTCTACGCATTCTGGACACGATGACCCACCCGCGACCAGCCGTCGTCACGGACCGCCCACCGTGGCAAGTGCGACGACGGGACCGTCGGTGATCAGCGCACCGGTGTCGACGGGTTGACGATTCGACGGTCGCAGACTCCCGTCGGCCGCGATCAGGTAGGTGTGCGCCTGGCTGCTCGTGCTGCGGACCGTCGCCACGTCGACGGCGTAAAGGTGTTTGCCGTCGGGATTCAGAGCCAGCGACCCGGGCAGGCTCCCCAGTGGCATCGGATACGGCGAGTGCGGCAACGGTGTCAGCCGACCATCTGCGTGCACGTCGAACCCGGCTATCGACGTGCCGACACCGATCGCGTTTGGCACATACAGACGTCGGCCGTCGGGCGTGACGATGGCGCCGTGCGGAATGCCTCCGGTGACGAACGGCGACCCGGGCAGTCTCGTGAGACCCCCGTCCCGCCGCACCCGGAACCCCGACATGCTCAGCGTCAGTTCGTCGCTCGTGTACAGGTAGCGTCCGTCCGGCGTGAATGCAGGGGCGACCGGTCCCAGGCCGATCGACATCACGCCGCGCGGAGTGAGACGTCCGCCCGGACCGATCGCGTAGCTCGACAAGGTGGTGCCGAGGTAGGTCACCACGCGCAAGAAGCGGCCGTCGGGGTCAACAGCCGCCTGCCCGACCACACTGAGACCATCCACCCGCACCGCCGGCATTCCGGTTGGCCGGAGCGCACCAGAAGCCGTGACCGCGAACGATTCGACGCGGCCGGGCAGCCCACCCACGACGACATACAGGTGCTTTCCGTCGGGCGCGAGTTGTGCTGCGGTGGGCAGACCACTGAAATTCAATCGGGCTCCGGGGATTTCATGCAATCTGCCGAACCTGTCGAGGCGATACCCGCTCACCGCCGGCTCGACGATATGTGGCACATAAACGGTTGAGCCGTCGGGGGAGACCGTCAAGGAAAGGACCCCGAAACCGGTACGAAAGGGAGTGCCCGCGACCGGGGCCAGGCCTCCGCTGTCGGACACCCGAAGAACACTGATGCCCATGGACCCGGTCGCCGCCGTCAACAGGAAGCGGTGTGTGGATCCGGGCGCCGACGAGGCCATCGGCTGCTGACCCATGATGAGCGCGAGCACGATGCCCAGGGCAACGGTCAATCCGGCCGCGACTCGTGCTGTGGACAGTGGAGTTCGCTGCGGCGCAAGCCTTGACATTCTGTGTTCCTCCCGACCGACACTTCGCCCCCGACGGTAACCGCCAGTGATGTTCCCCATCGCGAAATGCCGAGACATCTGTGGCGCCGGTCGATTTCACGATGAGCAGTCATTCGCGTTGGCCATCGGAATACCCTTTGGGCATGGCATACACAGTGGCGGAGGGAATGGTCTTCCGGACACCGGAACCGATAGCGGTCACTGATGCGCTCTTGACCGGCTATTCCGACGTCATCAGCCAGGGACGGTCGGCGTCGGGTCTACCGGTCATCCATCAAGTGATGGCAATCCTCGCCCGGGAAGCGGTCGAAGAGGGCGCTGTACCGGGTGACGGTATCGTCCTGACCGCCGAATCGCTTCGAATCAGGCGCGCACCCGTGGCCGGTGACGTCGTCACCGGCCGGCTTCGCGTCGAATCGGTGACCCGCCGCGCGGGCGCGGTACAGACTCAGGTGCGCGGGGAGATTCTGGTGGCCGACGAATTACCTCTGGCGGAGTCGGTTGCCACGATGGCATTTCGCGACGAGGACGCCGAGTCGTGACCGAGCCCTCCGATCTGTTGTGGGAGGCAACCGAATACGTCACGCGTGATCGCGTGCGTCGCTACGCGCAGGTGTCGGGCGACGCCAACGCCATCCACCTGTCCGACGAGGCCGCGAAGGCCGCCGGGTTGCCGTCGGCGATTGCACATGGGTACTTGATCCTGGGCATCGTGCTGCACCACGCCGATCACTGGGCCGCGGCGAATGGTGTGCGAATCACCGAGTGCGACACCAGGTTTGTACGTCCAGTGCATCTTGGTTCGGCACCGGCCGAGTTGGTGGTCGCCGGAGTCCGGAAGGTGCCGGGACTGATTCTCGCCTCGGCAGCGGTCCGGGGTACCGACGCAACGACGCGTGCGGTTCTACGTCCCATCCGGATCACCTACGAGCCCAGCGCACCGCGCGACTGAGTTCGACGGTGCCGATCAGGTCTTCGGTCCGCGGTCTTGTCCTGCAGCACTCGACGCCGCGTCTCGTGAGATCGCAGCACCTAGTTGCTGAGCACCGCTGGCCAGCAATGCCCGTCGCCAGGGGAGTACGCCCTCGATCTCGATCTGGATGGACATCGACAAGATCGTCCGGATGAGCACGATGAGCCCGAGGATGAGGGCATCCTCGATCGACGGCTTCGACGTGATCGTGCGGATCAGGTCGGCGGCCACGAGTACCTCGAGACCCAACAGGATGGCTGATCCGAGCGCGGTCCGGAGAACACCGAACGCGACCTGACCGCCCTCTCCGCGTCGCAGCGAACGAATACCCAGTACCACCGCGATCACGAATCCGACGATCATGGCCAACGCGCCGATCGCCTCGAAACCTACGGCAACACCGGTGAACACCGACTCGAAGTGCATGGGCGTCAGCGTACTCAACCGAAACAGGTAGTTCGCTACTCGCGATTCCACGTCGCACATCTCCGACGCTTGAGTCAGCCATCGTCCGATCTCGCGAAGGGACAGGGCATATGACGATCAGACGATCTCGATCAGGCGCACTGCGCCGAGCGAGCAGCGCTCTTGTTGTTGCCATAGCGACGGCGGCTGTTATCTCCACGGCGGCCGGCATGGTTGATCATGCCCCAGCATATGCATCCGAGTACCGCTACTTGGTCCCGACGCCTACCCGATGCGGCTCCGCGTCAGGGCCGCACCCGGACCGTCACAGCGACCGGCCACCATGCACCTCGGATCCCGGCCGGCGGGCCGGTGGAAGGTCTCCCGGGGTGATCGGGCTCGGCAACTGATCGGCCTCTGCGGACTATCCCTCTCGGCCCTCAGCCATGTCTGCCCAACGGGAGCGAGCCGACTTCGGCTGCGTCGGAACCGAAATGGCTGAAGACGGCTCTTTCGCGTGCCTTGCGGGCCACGCCATTCCAGATATCGGTCACCGAACGGCGAGGGACCGATCACGCGATAGCTGATCGTGTTCCGGACCATCGCGACTCCGAAAGCCCACGGAAGGCGTTGCGGTAAGCGAAGATCTGCCATCCCACGGGGGCCGAGAAAGCCCTCGAGCATGCTGAGCAGACGTTCGCGCGCGTACCACGCCGACGCGTCCTGCCGATGGCGGTAGTGGAGTTCGGATTGGACGTCGACGAGCGCATTCGCGAGTTCGGCGCCGGCGTCGGTCACGTCGGTCTGGGAGAGTCCATTTCGTTCGAATGCGTCGTTGACGAGTGCATGCATGAGACGAACGTGAACGGTGAGTTTCCATCCGTCGGAGTCCCGAAGCATGCCGCCGGGACGACCCACAGCGATTGCCCACGTCTGCGTCTCGCCGAGTCGGCGCTTGGTGGTGTTGCCGGACAACCCGCCCCGTCTCGGCGAGCAGATCGACCGGGCCGAGACGATCCTAACTATTCGTCTCACTCGTCGCAATGATCCCGGTAGACATGCGAACGAATGACGCTGAGCCATCCGTCCCGCGGGCGATGACACGATGGGCGGATGACCGAAACGCTGTTGTGGTCCTCGGAGTTCGTCGCTCGAGCCGAACGTCAGGCCCTGGAATCCGATCCGACAGCATCCGATCCGACAGCATCCGATCCGACAGCATCCGATCCGACAGCATCGGATCCGGCAGCATCGGATCCGGCAGCATCGGATCCGACGCTCGTGTGTCGACTCGATCCCGCGGTGATCCGCAGCGTTCAGAAGTTTCAAGTCGGGGAGAGTGGCGACGGCCCCCACCTGATCGCGAAGGCAGCGGACACCGGGGATCGCGACTACGAGACCGCGATCCGTTTGTTCGTGGCCGAAGAGCAGAACCACGCGCGCATGCTCGCCGAGATCCTGCGGGCGGCCGGTGCGCCGACGATCAACGCCGACTGGACCGACGCCGTCTTCGTTCGTCTGCGTCGTCTACTTGGCCTCCGACTCGAGTTGATGGTCTTGACCGTTGCCGAGGTCGTGGCATTGCGCTACTACCGCGCCCTCGCCGACGGCGGTGGAGACGAACTGTTGACTCGAGTGTCGGAACGGATCCTCGACGACGAGCGTCACCACGTCCCATTCCAATGCCGCCGTCTCGCAGTCGAATTCCGCCGCAAGCCCCGATACGCGAAGCGGCTCGCCCGGCACGCATGGCGTGGACTCGCACTCGTCGTGGCAATCGTCGTGGCCGTCGATCATGGGCCGGCATTGCGTGCCTGTGGGGTGCGCAGGCGACAGTTTGTCAGCGACACCATGCAGCTGTTCGACGACGCGATCGCAACCGTTTTCCACGAGCGGCCGGTATCCGAGGGTTGATCGGCGATCGTTCAGGCCGCCCATCGAGGATCGCGACGTACGTCCCTGGCGTCGACCGGCGTCGGGGTTGTCGACCGGGCCTCAGGAACGAGACTCACGGCCGACGCCCGGGCTGCATTGCTCCGGTAGGTGTGCAGATACCGGTCGACGCGGGCGAGTTGCTCGGTCGGAACCGCAGGCTGCGCGTCGTAGATTGCGTCACGACGATGCGTCATCCGGATCTGCAGCCGGAAACTGGTCACCGACACCACGTAGAGCGCTGCGGTGACGCCGGCAAGCACCAGCACCTGCCCGATCGCGAACTGCGACGCGGCGGCGTACACCGACACACCGAGACCAACGAACGCGCACAGCAACAGCACATATCCGAGGAACGAGAACGAAACCTTGCTCATCACTTACCTCCACAATCAGAACGAAACGCTACATGTAGTGTAGCGCTACAGTTAATGTAGCGTAAGCGACGACTGATCCATTCCCGCGGGAGGAAATCTGGTGCCACGATCCGACGCCGACGAGCGGATCCGCGCGGCCGCACTCGACCTTCTTCGTACGAAGGGACCCACCGCGGTGACGATCGAACGCGTCGCCGAGCACACGGGAATGGCGCGTACGACGATCTATCGGCGGTACAACGACCGAGCCGAGATGCTGACCGAGGTGTTGCGGGCGATTGGCCTACCTGGGCCGGCGCCGGAGCCCATGTCTGGTGCTCAGCGGTTGCGGTGGGTCATTGCCAGCTCCAGTGCCATCGTCGTCGACGGTATCGGTTTCGGTGGGATGGCAGCCTTGATGACCGACGCCGACCCACCGTTCACCGAAATCTTCCGGGGCGTACTCGTTGCGCATCGTGCTGCCGTCGCGGCCGCGGTCACCAGGGGGATCGAGGAGGGAACACTCGTCGGCGGCGTTGACATCGAAACACTCATCGATTCGATCGTCGGGTCGCTCATCGCCGAGTACGCGCGGATCGGCGCGGTAGGCGACGACTGGGCGGAGCGACTCGTGCGACTCCACTCCGGACTGATCAACGACAGCTCACACTGAGTCCCGTTCCGTGGGAGGTCGTTTCGAGCCCGTTGTTCCGATGCCTGGGTTCGGGCCGGCACGGTCGCGATCTGGATCAGGCTTCCGCACGTGGTGAACCCAGACGTCGACGTGCTGCGACGTAGGCTTGACAGTCGGAAGCCGCGGATCGAGGAGTCAGGGTGACGTATTCCGAGGGTTGGACCGAAAACGAACTCGACTTGCTCGGCGCGACGCGCGAACTGCTGATTTCGGTTCGCAAGCCCGACGGTACGTGGCGTCGAGCAGTGCCCGTGTGGGTGGTGTGCGTGCGGACCTCCGTCTATGTCCGCACCTGGTACCGACGCAACACCGGGTGGTTTGGGGACGCTGTCCGCACGGGACATGCGCGCGTGAGTGTGCCCGGCTTGTCCACCGACGTGACGGTCACCGATATCGTTGCCGCAGAAGCTGACCCGGGGCTGCGTGCCGACGTGGACGAGAGCTACCGGACCAAGTATGGCCGCTACGGTGACGCTGCGTCGACGACGCTTCGCCTCAACCCCGCCGAGCGTCAGCAGGTGCCGCTTATTCCCGAGTGATTTGTGGGATGCAGCCGTGTTATCCACAGGCGCATCTGTCGCGGGCGCCCCGGCGAAATACCGTGACATGCTCTGGCTCATGGGAATTCGCTACTATGCCTATCCACTTCAACCCGAGGATGTCGCGTCCGCGCGTCGCGATCCTTATCCGTACATCTCCGACGATCCGCTGAGTGACGCGTGGGGACCGGAGGGGGATCGCCCTCGGATGCTTTACCTCGACAAGGCCTGGCGCGAACTCCAACACATCTTCACGGTCGACGACGGGTTTCTGCGTCCGCGTATCTCGTTGGAGTTGGTCAAAGGGAACGTCACCCCGATCGGCCCCTACGGCGCGCACCTCGGGTTCGTTCACGTTCTCAGTCCGGACATCGTCAAGGAAATCTCCGAAGACGTCGTGCTGGTGGAACCGACCGACGACGCCACGATCAAGGAGATCGTCTCGTACTCGAGCGCCGACTACACCAACGAATACCTCCGTCGAGCACAAGAGTTCATGGTCGGCCTCGCCGCCGATGGGTTGGGGCTGGTTTACACAATCCGATGATGAATGGCGCTTGGTGGTGCGCCTTCATTTCGTGCGGAGCGCGAAGGTGGATCGGATGACGCAGCCGGCGGGCGACCGCCCAACTCCGAGCCGTCTCGGCCGATACAGTCGAAACTGATGTCCGGTTCGCGCCGGACCGGTTGTGTGTCGAAGATCCGAGAGGAATACATGAGGCAACTCGCTCACCGTCCCGCCATGGTCGTCGCCGGACTATCTGTGATCGCCTTGATCGCCGCAGGTTGCGGAGGAGACGACACTGACGCCGCCGCACCGAGTTCCTCGCCGGCCGCATCGTCGATGTCGGAGTCACACGTGGCGAGCAGTGAAGAGACGACCACCGAGACGACAACTCCGACCACCACCGAGTCGGCTGCACCCGCAGCGGTGACCCTCACAGGGGAGCGGGACGTCGAAGTGACGCTGACTGGCCCCCTCGCGGCCAAGTACTCGTCGGCGACCGACGCTCAGAAGGAGGCCCTCGGCAAGCCGCTGACTGGTGACCACAACGCGGGAACCCGCGAAAGCGGTGTCGTCTTCCAGCAATTCCAGGGTGGCGTGATCATCGCGAAGAACAACGCCCCAGGTACCCCGGCGTACATCGTCACATCGGGCAAGATCCGCGACGCGTGGAACACCGAGCGCGCCCCGGACGGCACCCCGTCAGTCACAGGCAAGAACGGCTCGGCCGGACCTCTGGGAGTTCCGACCAGCGACGTGACCACTGAAGGGGACGTGCAACAGGTGACCTTCGAGCACGGCAAGGTCACCGAGAACACCGAGACCGGCGAAGTCACCGTGACCGTCAACGGCAAGAGCGTGCCATCGGGTCTGAAATAGGTGGAGCGCCGAGAAGTCCCGGACTAGCTCATCGAAACGCCGTTGTTACGGTTCCTGCACTTCAACTATAGTTGTGTTACTCTAACTTTAGTTGGAATGGTGGGAGGTGTCGGGCGTGCAACTGAACAAACCGTTGGCCACGGTCACGCCGACCCTGGACGGAGACGTACTCGCGGTTTTGGCGTCCGCAGACGCTACGTTCACAATCAGCCAGGTCCATCGCATTCTCACCACGGCATCGGCTGAAGGCATCCGCAAGGTCCTCAACCGACTCACCATTCAGGGCGTTGTGCTGCACGATCAGGTGGGTAGGACGAATACCTATCGACTCAACACCGAACACCTCGCTGCTGAGCCGATCATGGCGTTGGCACGTCTGAACTCGGCGTTTCTGAACCGTCTCGAAGAACACCTCCGAGAGTGGGGTACGACGCTGCGGTACGCCGCGGTTTTCGGGTCGGCGGCGACCGGGCACATGCGCCTCGATAGCGACATTGACCTGATCTTGGTGCGCGCCTGCGACTGGGGCTACGAAGGCGACGACGTGTGGGGGCATCGGGTGACAGAGGTTGCCCGACTTATCACGGCGTGGACTGGCAACGACGGCCGCATAGTCGAGTACGCTGCGGACGAATTTCGCGCTGCGGCTGCCGCGGGTGAACCTCTGCTTCGTGACGTGGCGAAGCAGGGCCTCACCGTTGCGGGTACTCGGTCCTGGTTCAACGCGCAGCTGCGCCCGGCGTCGGGGAGGTCCTGATGGCGTCGCAGCGCGACTGTGACTCCGTGGTCATCGCAGGGCGGATGTCGAAGGCGAACGAGTTCTTTGATGCCGCTGACCATCTCGGGGAGGAGATGCCCAACGCCGCTGGGGACTTGTACGTCGACGCTGGCATCGCAGCCTCAGACGTTGTCTGTTGTGTTCGCCTCGGTGTGCATTCCAACACCGGCAACCACGCCGAGGCTGCAGCCCTCCTGAAGCGTGCGGACAGTGGATCTGAGCGACACCTGAACACGCTGTTAAACCTGAAGAACAAGGCTGCGTACACGCATCAGGACCTAACCTCCGCAGAGCTAAAGCGGATGATCCGCGCAGCGCAGCACTTGGTTGCGTCGGCGAAACTGGCAGTGGCCGCTCGCGGATAGGGCACACGCCACCTCGGCGAGGACGTCCGCTACGGATGTCGGCAGCACTCGCGTATGCCACTCGACGCGCGAGCCGGCTGGTCGGGGAATCCGGCTGCGGCGCAGTGCAATAGGAGTGAACTACTCAGAGAGTGCCGGTAATCCTGCATATGCTCTGCGCGTCGCGATCGGAGCCGAGATCGGACAGAGCGGATCGCCGGTGCGGGCGAAGAGGGATCAGTCCCAACCACGGCACAGCTGCATAATGATGACAACGCAGTTACATTGACTGCACGAGTGTGGTGATTACAGTCCGTGACGTTCCGGACGCGGTGCGCGATGAGCTCGCTGGGCGGGCCGCACGGGCGGGCAAGTCATTGCAGGAGTACTTGCGCGGCATGCTGATGGAGTCTGCGGCACGTCCGCAGGTCGATGATGTGATTGCGCGGGCGCGGGCGCGAGTCGGCACAACTGGAGTTCGGGTCGATGCCGCAGCGATCCTCGATGCGCGAGATGCCGACCGACGGTGACGGTGGCCGCCGTATGTGAGTCTTCGGCCCTCGTCACCCTGTTGCTCGACGACGGACCGGACGGCAACTGGGCGGTTGAACAATTGTCGGGCACGCACCTGCTCGCACCGCAACTGGTGATGTTTGAAGTAAGCAATATCATTCGTAGACAAGAAATGGCCGGAGTTGTCAGTGCCGATCAGGCGGTGCAGGCGCATGGCGATC
>NZ_JAKWBF010000089.1 GCF_022513585.1 Gordonia gummivorans | reverse complement strand
CCTGACTTTTATCACCGAATCGGACATTAGTGGTCGGGATCGCGCTGACCTGGGTTGATGGGTTGGTGTGGGCTGGGATTTGCGCACTAATTCGGCTCTTCGAAGTTGAGCGGGCGTTGCCTGGTCAGAGCCTCGGCGTGTCGATGATGTGAAACGCCCCTGGTCTCCGGAAATCTGGATGTTGCGAAGCATCAGATTCTCGTGAAGGAGTACCAGGGGCATGGTCGAGCCTACGTCGTTGTTGTTGGGGTTGGAAGGACTGGAAGTCAGGGCGGTCGCCGTGGCCGCGGACCGCGCTCGTGTGGTGGATGTGGTGACCGTCGATCCGGGGGCGGCCAAGTGCCCGGAATGCAGGGTCGCCTCGAGATCGGTGAAGGGCCACGCGGTCACCCGGCCACGTGACATCCCCTACGGAGATGATCCAATTCAGTTGCGGTGGAACAAGACCCGCTACTACTGTCGCAATCAGGCGTGTGGGCGGCGTTCGTTCACCGAATCGGTCCCCGAGGTCCCGCCTCGGCGGCGCACCACCACCCGGTTGCGGACGCAGATCGGTCGCAGTATCGGGGAGGCGGCGCGTTCGGTGGTCGAGGTCGCCGCAGGTGCGGGTGTGTCGTGGCCGACAGCGCACACTGCCTTCGTCGAACACGCCAAGCGGGTGCTCAAAGACCCCGCACCGGTGCGG
>NZ_JAKWBF010000088.1 GCF_022513585.1 Gordonia gummivorans | reverse complement strand
CACGACACCGGCAAGATCGTGTGGGGCACCACGGGCAAGGATGCCGCGGCGTTCGACAGGTTTTTCACCGACGCCTTGCCCGAGGGCGCGGCCGCCCAGATCGAGTCGGTCTCGATGGATCTGGGCCTGGCCTACCGCAAACCGGTACGCGCCCACGCCCCGCAGGCGGCGATCTGTTTCGATCCTTTCCACGTGGTCCAGCTGGCCACCAAAGCACTCGACACCGTCCGCCGCCAACAGTGGCAACTCGCGCGGACCCTGTCGGACAAACAGATAGCCCGCAACTACAAAGGTGCCCGGTGGGCGCTGCTCAAGAACCCCGAAAACCTCACCGACACACAGAGATCCACACTCGAGGAACTCAAACGCGGCGGTGGTGCCCTCGCGCGTGCCTACGACCTCAAAGAAGCATTACGGGCAGTATTTGCCGGTGACCTCGACAACGCTGAGGTGATCGACATGCTCGGCAAATGGTGCGGCTGGGCCCAGCGCTGCCGCATCAAAGAGTTCGTCAGAGTAGGCACCACCATCCGCGCACACCTCGAGGGCATCGCCGCTGCCGTGGACCGCGGATTGACCAACGGAACCCACGAAGGACTCAACACCAAAGTCCGATTGATCACCCGCCGAGCCTACGGATTCCGCACCGCCGAAAACGCACTCGCCATGATCCTGCTCGCCTGCGGACC
>NZ_JAKWBF010000087.1 GCF_022513585.1 Gordonia gummivorans | reverse complement strand
CACACCGCACACCGCGAAGCCGAAGCCGCCGAATACGCCCGCACCCACGGCGCACTCACCGGCTAACCCACAGACCGCGCGACACCTCAGCGTCCCGATGGTGCGGTCCGCGAGAGTCGCGCACCGGCTGGCCCCGACACACAGACCCCGGAGGTCGTCGGGGCCAGCCACACACCCACCAAGAACGGAACGACATGAGCGGACACAACTGGGGCAACGGCGACCCCCGAACCAGCAGCCACGCATGGCGAAAACTCCGACGCACCATCATCACCCGCGACGGCAACCACTGCTCACAATGCGGAGCAGACGGCCGACAAGTCCGCCTCGACCTCGACCACATCCTCAACGTCAAACGCGGCGGAACCGACACCCCCGACAACGCCCGACTACTCTGCCGCCCCTGCCACACCACCAAAACCCAAGCCGAAAGCCGCGCCGGCATCACAGCACGCCGCGCACGCCTCCACCTACCCGACGAACCCCACCCCGGCAGCCGATGACCACCCCCCCAGGGGCATGGCCCGCCCCGACCCCCACAGCGCACACGGAGGGCATAGCCTTCCACCATGAGCGTGCGACCTGCTCAAGCCCCGTTTTTCCGTCTCCCCAGGTCAGGAGGATTCCGTGAGTGATGTAGAGCCGATTCCGGTGCCGATCGGATTGCGTGAGGCCGGCCGCGCGCTGTGGGAATCGTTGGCCGCTCAGGTCGCCGACGACGGTCTGGTGCTCGATGCTCGGGAG
>NZ_JAKWBF010000086.1 GCF_022513585.1 Gordonia gummivorans | reverse complement strand
CCCCGCCAGGTGACCTTTCTGACGACGCCACCACCCCGCTCCCTGAGGTGCGAGGAGCGCAAGCGACGAGCCTCGAAGGGCCTGGCGAGACAGCGTCGGACACCACGCCACCGGTCTGTGACGTGCCCGAAGCAGCGTCGGTCGACGAAGGCATCCCCCCGCTCCCTGAGGTGCGAGGAGCCCTGGCCGCCGGATTGAGTAAGGACCGGGCGAGCCTGCGAGCCGGGACCGCATCGAAATCACCGAGCCTCGAAGGGCCTGGCGAGACACCGTCGGAAACCACCACCGATCGGCCGTTGAACTGTGAGAAACCCACCCGAGGTAACCCAGATTTCTGGCGCCGCATCCCCGAACCCACTCCACCACAACCACCACCACCGCCAATGCTGAGCGCGGTGCCGCCGGGTCTGGCGCCGCATCTGCCGTCGAACCCGTATCGGCCTTCGACCGCGCTGATCACCTACATCCTGTCCCGTGAGGGCACCTGTTCGGTTCCCGGCTGCACAAAACCGGCCTGGGAATGCGAACTCGACCACGTCTGCGAGTACAACCACGACGACCCGTATGCCGGCGGGCACACCGACCCCGCCGGGATCGGCGCGAAATGCCGCTTCCACCACCTGGCGAAAACGTTGACCGACTTCATCGACGACCAAATCCTCGACGAGAACGGCCGCCCGCACACCACCTGGATCACCCCCGAAGGACTCGTACTACCCGGGCGGGCCGACTCGATCATCGACATCGTGC
>NZ_JAKWBF010000085.1 GCF_022513585.1 Gordonia gummivorans | reverse complement strand
TTCGAGCTCTTGGAGGGGATCACCAAGAGCTCGACGGACCCGCAGACCGAGATCCCAGCAGCGTTGATGAGCGCCGAGCAGTACCGCCAATGGCTGCAGCGACAAGGGCTGTCCTGATCGAGACGGTGACCGCGTTGGCCGTGGCGGGTATGGCGGTGACGGTGGCGTGTGTGTTGGTCGGGGTGCCGCGGGCGTCGTATTACCGGGTGGTCAAGGGGTACCGCCACTATGTGCCGGTGGCCCACCCACAACCTCAGGCCGAGCGGGTGCAGCCGGCCGCGTTGAGTGCCGCCGAACGCCACCAGGTGGTCGACGTCTTGTCGATGCCCGAGTTCACCGATCTGTCGGTGCACCAAACTTATTGGCGTGCTTTCGATTCCGGGTTGATCACGTGTAGTGAGAGGACGTTCTACCGGGTGGCGAAGACGGCGAAACTCGTCGGTGATCGCCGGCGCCGTAAACGGTCGGGACCGACGAGTCGCGCGACCCCGCGGATGCAGGCGAGCGGTCCGGGCCAGTTGTGGTCCTGGGATGCCACCGAGCTGCGGGGCATCGGCCGGCAGCGGTTCAAGCTGCTGTTGGTGATCGATGTGTTCTCCCGGTTCCCGGTGGCCTGGAAGATCGTGCCCGAGGAAAACAAGAAGGCGGCGATCGCGATGTTCAAAGATGCGTTCACCCGCTACGGGCCACCCACGATGTTGCACGCCGACAACGGGGCGGTGATGCGCTCACACGACCTGCTCGACGCTCTCGAGGAAGCCGGGGTGATCGCGTCGTTCTCGAGGCCGCGGGTCAGTGATGACAACCCGTTCTCCGAGTCGCTGTTCAAGACCGTCAAATACGACCTGAACTGCCCCGAGCGCTTCGAGGACATCGATCACGCCCGGGAGTGGACCGCGGGTTTCCTGGGCCGCTACGCCTACGAGCACCGCCACAGCGGGCTGGGCTGCTACACCCCTGCCTCGGTGTTCGACGGCA
>NZ_JAKWBF010000084.1 GCF_022513585.1 Gordonia gummivorans | reverse complement strand
GGCGTCGGCGAGGATGGCGCGTGCGTCGGTGACGGTGTTGAGGGTCAACGCGCTGCTGATGCTGTGCCATTTGCCGCCTCGTGCGCTTCCTACACCGTTGGGTGCGGTGAGTGCGCGGCCGCAGCGTTCGAGCCATGAGACGTCGGTGACGTGGAAGGCGGCGTCGATCCAGCGGGGTCCGTGCCAGGGTTGGGGTCCGCCGAGGACGTCGAACCGTTCGGTGAGGATGCCGAGCACGCCGGCTACCTGGTCGAGTGTGGTGCGGTGTTCGCCGAGGGTGCGCCATGCGGCGATGAACTGGTCGTCGGCTTCGGCGAGGTCGGTGGGTGTTGCGTTGGCGGGGACGAGTTCGGCTGCGGTGGCGATCGCGGTGCAGGCTTTCTCGAACGTGGGCCGGATGCTGTCGATGAGCTGGTCTCCGGGTTTGCCTTGGAGGGTGCGCGCGAACTGTTGTGTGAGTTCGTGTTTGGCGGTGACCTTGAGGTCGGCGGGGTTGCGGTTCGGCTGCACGAGGGCGTCGTCGAGGATGCCCACGGCGTTGCCGGCGTCGAGGTCACCGCGGCGGATGATGGACGCGATGTCGGTCGGTTCGGGCGGCGACCAGGCGGCGACCGCGGCCATGGCGTCGGTGATCGCGGACAGCTCGGCCGGGATGGTTCCGCCGAGTGCGGTGGTCTGCTCGACGAGGTTGGCGATGTCGCCGGGGAGTGCGTTGGTGCTCATCACTTGCCCTTCGGGTGGTGGCCCCACGACTCGGGATAGGCGGGACCGTCGTCCTTGGGCTTGTGCTCCGGGCTGTCGTCGTCGGCGGGTGGTCGGACTTCGGCGACGAGCTTGGCGAAGTCGTCGTCCGACAGTTCCGAGAGGTACTGCTTGACGGCCGCTTCGAGGACGTCAGTGGGTTGTGCCATGGTGTGTTCTTCCTTCTCTGTAGTCGATGATGTTGTTGCGGTTGAAGATCCATCTTCCGGCGATGCGTTGTCCGTCGAGGTCGGCGGCGATGCGTCGGACGTGGCGCGGGGTGATGCCGAGCAGGTCGGCGGCCTGGAGTGTGTCGAC
>NZ_JAKWBF010000083.1 GCF_022513585.1 Gordonia gummivorans | reverse complement strand
ATCGACACCCACCAGGCCGCCGAACTACTCAGCATCACCCCGCGCCACGTCCGACGCATCGCCGCCGACCTCGACGGAAACCGAGTCGCCGGCCGATGGATCTTCAACCGCAACAACGTGATCGACTACGCACAAGGAAGAACACACCATGGCACAACCCACTGACGTCCTCGAAGCCGCCGTCAAGCAGTACCTGTCCGAGCTGACCGACGACGACTTCGCCAAGCTCGTCGCCGAAGTCCGGCCACCCGCCGACGACGACAAGCCCGCCGAGCAGAAGCCCAAGCCGAAGGATGACGGCCCCGCGTACCCGGCCTCGTGGGGATTCGGAGACAAGAAGTGAACACCAACGCGCTACCCGGCGACATCGCCAACCTCGTCGAGCAGACCACCGCCCTCGGCGGCACCATCCCCGCCGAGCTGGCCGCGATCACCGACACCATGGCCGCGGTCGCCGACTGGACACCCCCAGAGGCCACCGACATCGCCAGCATCGTCCGCCGCGGTGACCTCGACGCCGACAACGCCGCAGCCATTCTCGACGACGCTCTCGTGCAGCCGAACCGCAATCCGGCCGACCTCAAGGTCACCGCGAAACACGAACTCACCCAACAGTTCGCGCGCACCCTCCAAGGCAAAGCAGGCGACCAGCTCATCGAATCCATCCGGCCGACGTTCACCACCGCGTGCACCGCGATCGCGAAGGCAGCAGAACTCGTCCCCGCCGGCGCGACACCCGCCGACCTCGCCGAAGCTGACGACCAGTTCATCCAGGCGTGGCGCACCCTCGGCGAACACCGCACCACACTCGACCAGGTGGCCGCGATCATCGACATCCTCATCATGAGATTCGACGTCCTCGGTGGACCCCAGCCGTGGCATGGCCCGCGCTGGATCGACGCCGCCTTCCACGTCACCGACGTGTCCTGGCTCGAACGCTGCGGCCGCGCACTCACCGCACCCAACGGCGCAGGAGGCGCACGCGGCGGCAAGTGGCACAGCATCAGCAGCGCGCTCACCCTCAACACCGTCACCGACGCACGCGCCATACTCGCCGACGCA
>NZ_JAKWBF010000082.1 GCF_022513585.1 Gordonia gummivorans | reverse complement strand
TCGCTGGTGGCGCACGCGGTGTGCGGCGTGGATGCCGAGCAACGCGCCGCCGCCGAAGAGGCCGCTTCATGTTGGCCGCCGATGCGTCGACGAATGCGGTGCTGTCGGACAAACTCGACGAACTGATCATCGCGCTGGACCCCGTGGCGGCGGCCGAGGTGCGGGAAGAGTTCGCCGAACGCTACCAAGACGTCCGATTCGGCAAAGCCCCCTACGGACAAGTCGCCATCTCGGCCACGTTGGGACTCGGCGACGCCCGCTATCTGCAATCCCGGATCACCGGGCTGATCAATCACTTCCTGTGCGGCGACGACCCGCGTCTGCCCGGCCAACGACGCGCCGACGCGCTGGTCGCCATCACTCGCGGCCGCACCGAGTTGGACTGCCGGTGCGGGTCAGACACCTGCGGCGCCCCGGCGAACCAGACCCCCGACCCCGAACCCGAACCCGACGAGGGTGACGACGACACCGACCTCGACGCCGAGGTGGCGCCCAAGCCGGACGCTGCACCCGCGAAACCCTCCACGGCGCTGGTGCCGACCAAGGCTGCCGTCGTCGTTGTGACCGATGCGCCCACGCTGACAGGGTTGACCGGGGAGATGGTGCCGTTCGTGCCCGGGTACGGGGTCATCGACCCCGCCCACGCGCGTGCACTCGCCGAAGATGCCACCTGGACCGGCATGTACCGCGAAAGCCAACGGTTCATGCATCGCAGTGACCCCACCGACACCGACCCCGATGGTCGGGTCAGCATGTTGCGCGCCGGACGACCCCGAAAAGCCGGCCGTGTTCAGTACCCGCCCACCTGGCCGGCAGCTCGCAGACGGGTTCGGCGCTGGTCCGGGTGCTCTCCCGCCCACCCAACCCGGCGCCGATCGACCCCACCGGACACGGTGGGCTACTCGTACCCCCGGTCGGGGCGTTGGACTACGAACCAACAGACGCACAGCGGCGCGCGATCGCGCTGACTGACCACCACTGCCGCGGACCCTACTGCGGACGACCCGTGGCCGAATGCCAACTCGACCACGTCAAGCCCTACAACCATGCCCACCCGATCGACGGCGGCTGGACCA
>NZ_JAKWBF010000081.1 GCF_022513585.1 Gordonia gummivorans | reverse complement strand
GATCCGTCCCGGTGTTTCCGGAGGGTTCGTCTCAAGGGAGAATGAAACCTATGGCAGCGGCAGGATCGAAGCGGTACTCGGCTGAGCTGAAGCGCGACGCGGTGGACATGGTCAGGCAGTTGGTGGCCCAGGGTTCCACGGAGTGGGCGGCGATGGGGAAGACCGCGGAGTTGTTGGGTGTGGGCTCGGCGGAGACGGTCCGCTGTTGGGTTCGTAAGACGCCGGCGACTGCGGCGGGCGGCGTTGCGGAAGCCGAGAACGAGGAGATTCGGCGGCTCAAGCAGGAAGTGGCGGAACTTAAGCGAGCGAACGGAATCCTGAAGGCGGCGTCGGCTTTCTTCGCGGCCGAGATCGACCGGCCACACCGCTGATTGTGGAGTTCATCCGCACTCACCAGGGTCACCGGGTGGGTGCGGATGGTCTTATCTGGGGCGTCGATTCGATGTGTGCCGTGCTCGGTGAGCATGGTATCCGCATCGCCCCATCCACGTACTACGAACATATCAACCGCGGGCCCAGTGCCCGTATGCTCGCTGATGCGCACGTCATTGATGCGATATTCACCCTTCGTCGGGAACGTCCGTTGATGCGTGTGTTGGGTTCGCGGAAGACATGGATAGTGTTGCGCAGCAATGGTATTGATGTCGCTCGCTGTACCGTTGAACGAGTGATGCGCGAGATGGGATGGCGTGGCGCGAGCAAGAAGAAACGGGTGCGTACGACCATCCCAGAGCCGAGCGCTGAGCGGCCGGCAGACCTGGTCGATCGACAGTTCTATGCTTCGGCGCCGAATCGTTTGTGGGTGGCAGATTTTACGTACTGTCGTACCGCCTCCGGGTGGGCGTATACAGCGTTCGTCATCGATGTCTTCGCCCGCAAGATCGTCGGATGGAAAGTGGCCTCGGAAATGACGGTGAACCTTGTGACTGACGCCATCAACAACGCGATCGACAATCGAAAGCGTTGTGGTGTAGTCGATTTGACCAAGCTCGTGCATCATTCCGATGCGGGATCACAGTACACGGCGATTGTGTTCGGGCAGCGACTGGCCGAGGAGGGAATCGCGGCTTCTATTGGCAGTGTCGGGGAT
>NZ_JAKWBF010000080.1 GCF_022513585.1 Gordonia gummivorans | reverse complement strand
CTGCTCTGGTGTCGATTGTCGTTGTGCCGGTGGAGGTTCAGGTCCGCACGCGGACATGAGTAAGTGGGTGTGGAGTTCGGCGACCGCGGTCGGGATCGGTTGACCAACGATGCGACGACGGCGCTTGAACTCGGCGAGCGCGTACACCGCAGCTTGCACCTGGGAGTCAGTCAGAGTCGTCGGCATCGAGGCGTACCCCGTTGGCGATCGAGTTGTGCGAGCGCAGGCCACTCAGCAGTGGTAGCGGATCAGGTTGTGGTGGTTCGGCATTGGCGAGCACCTGTTCGTGGATGCAGGCGCGGCACGTCCATTTCCAGACTGATCCAGCGTAGCTGCGGACGGGGCCACGGCACACGCCGCAGACATGGCCGTTGTCGGTGGTCATGGTGTTCCTTGCTGTTGTAGGGCGATCTGCTCGACGAGCGCCTGTGACGCGCGCTTGACCTCGTCGGGTGATGCGCTCCAATCCATGCGGCGGAGGGGCACATCGAACGACTTAGGCAGCAGGTGTTCGATTCCGCGCGGCACCAACGCTCCCAGGATTCGGTAGCGGGTCGAGCGTGCGGAATCCCAGACCCGCTGTTGCGAGTCCAGCGCGATCCGGCCCTCGGCGCGACCATAGGTGATGATCAGCCGCAGAACCGCATCCTTGTCTCGCAGCAGAAGTTGTTGCAGGATATTGACTTCCACTCCGGGCCAGAAGCTGGCCCAGTTGGTGACCGAGTGAATTCCGCACAGGCATTCCGCCGCGGGAATCTCGTCAAGGTCGTGATACTCGCAGGTCGCGGTGTACAGGAGGCCACGGCGGTGCGTGCTGAAAGTTCGGACGACGAACGGCGGAACGAGGGCCCCATCGTCGGTGACTTTCCAGACGCGCCACCCGACGTGACGATCAACGATCGGCGTTTCGCTTGCGGCCCTCCAGTTGATCTCGACGGGGAACAGCTCGGCGGTGTCGAGTTGCCACAGTGGTTGTTTCGGTGCATCCGGTGCGAATGGGTCGTCGCCGAACAGCCGGAATCCCGCCATCTGAAGTAGGTTGAAGTCGATCCGAGCGGCGCGGAGTATTCCGGTCTCCACGATTACGGGGCGGCCGTCG
>NZ_JAKWBF010000008.1 GCF_022513585.1 Gordonia gummivorans | reverse complement strand
ATGACCGGCGGGATGGCGACGTCGACCAACCGAGCAGATGTCGGCAGCGCCCTTGGGTGGGAAGCGTTCGCGCTCCGACGTCCGAGCTGTGTCCACGACAGCAGGGTCGCGGACCTGCGAGGCACGTCGTCGGCGTGTCGCGATTTCAGAAACCGCGTGTCTTGTCAGAAACCCGATGCGCACCAGCGGTTTCTGGCGGCACCTGCGGTTTCTGGCGACAAGTTGGGTCGCTTCGACCCGAGCGAGGAATAGTGTCGGCCCAACGGTGTTGTCTTCGAGCATGAGCGCACAACCTGAACTGAGCCCCACCGACTGGGTTCGTACCCAGACCACCACGATCCTCGAGCAGGGCACCACCGACGGAGTGCAGGTCCTTGGCCGACCGATCGTGCTGTTCACCACCACCGGCGCGAAATCCGGCAAGAAGCGTTATGTCCCGTTGATGCGCGTTGAGGAGGACGGCCGGTACGCGATGGTCGCGTCCAAGGGCGGAGCGCCGAGCCATCCGTCGTGGTACCACAACATCAAGGCGCATCCGCAGGTGACCGTGCAGGACGGTGCCGAGGTGCGCGAGTTGACGGCCCGCGAGGTCGACGGGGATGAACGTGCGCACTGGTGGGATCTGGCTGTGGCGGCGTATCCGCCGTACGCCGAGTATCAGACCAAGACCGATCGTCAGATCCCGGTATTCGTTCTGGAGTGATCCATAGGGGTCGTGTCGGGTGACGTCCCGCCCGTCTCCGCCAGTGCCGCCAATGCGTCGGTCACCGACCCCCAACCGTCGAAGAAGCCCAGTTCCTCGTGCAGAGTCCGCTGTTCGGGGTCGCCGTGCCGGACCACCGCACGGTAGTCGGTACCGTCGGGGTGGTCGTCGAGGATGATCTCGGCGGTCATCGCCACGGGTTGCGGTGACGCGGGCCGCCACGCACTGTTGACGGCGTTGGTGAAGACCAGTCGACGTTCGTCCTCGACGACGAGGAACACTGAGTCTGTGTGTGGCACATACGTTGTGCCGTCCTCGCTCATCTGGGTGACAAAGGCGCCACCGGGCCGGACGTCGAGGTGGTCCACGCGCGTTCGCATCGGCGCCGGAATCCACCACTGCTCCAAGAGATCCGGCTGTGTCCATGCTCGCCAGATGTCGCGGCGTGGGGCTCGGATGAGGCGCTCGATAGTGAGGTCGAACCGGGGGTCGACGGCAACGGTGGTCATGAGTTCTCCTTCGGGTTGGTGACGAATTGCTCCAGCCGGTCGGTGCGGTCTTCCCAGATGCGACGTTCGCCGGCGAGCCAGTCGTCGATCAGGGCGAGACGTTCGCGGTTGAGTGCGCAGGTCCGCACGCGGCCGTTCTTGGTGGTGTGGATCAATCCGCTCGATTCCAGGGTTCGGACGTGCTTCATGAAGGACGGAAGCGTCATGGCGAAAGGGCGTGCCAGTTCGCCGACGCTGGCCGGCCCCTGGCCCAGCCGGCGGATCACTTGGCGCCGTGTCGGCTCGGCGAGCGCGATGAAGACCTCGTCCAGCGCATCCGAATACTTTTCCACAAGGCAAAGTATCTCACATACTTAACCTTTAGGCAAAGTATTTAGGAACTCGGTGGCGTCGTTGGATCGATCGGCCGCCTTGTCGCGCTGCCGTGGGGGTGAATGGGCGCGGCGGCCCATCGGACGATACGTTTCGGGAGCAAGAGAACAGTTTCGGCAGGGGACGGGGCATTCATGACACAGCCAGGAATGGGCGGATCGCCGCATGGTGGATGGTCGGGACAGCCCCATCGAGGTCAACCGACCGCCCACTACGCGCCCCCAGCCTGGGGTGCGCCTCAGGGTCCGCCACCCATTCAGGGTCAGTCACCCCAATTGGCCCGACCTCAGCAGTTCTATGGCGCGCCGCAGATGATGGCCCAGCCTCAGCAGTTCCACGGTCAGCCCCAGTTCGGTGGTCCCCAGTTCGGTGGTCAACCGCCCTCGTCCGGGTCGGGCAAGGTGATCGGCATCGCGGTTGGTGCCGTCGTGATCGCGGTGGCGCTCGTGGTCACCCTGTCCATCGTGTTCTGGCCTGGTGGCGACGACGATGCGGGCTCGACCACCACGGTCACTCTGACCGACAGTGACGCGAGCGACTCGTTGGACGTCACCCTCCGGGCGCCCAAGGGGTGGAAGCTTCAGGAGACGCCCGGCGATTCGTCGATCGTCACGTTCGTGCGGAGGTCGGAGACGCACACCAACGCCGAACTGCAGGATCTCTTCGTGAAGATCAGGCGTGGTGACGTTGTCGACATCGACGCCGCCGAAGCCGTGTCCATCGCAGTGAAGAATTGCGCGGGCTACGGCGGAAAATTCGAGGCGGCGCCCACCGCAGGTGCCGGATGGAAGAAGTCGAAGTCACCGATCACCTCGGATGACCACGGTTACAGCACCCGCCAGGACGCGGCGATCATCGCAGCGACCGCCAAGACCTGCCTGCTCGTCATCGGATACGACGTCGCGAGGTCGACGTCGCAGCTGACCGGTAAGCCACGCCAGATCGTTGACGACATCGCGGACGGCAAGTACGTCACCCGTGTCAGCAAGCACTAACGCGACTGGGGCACTTCCTCGTGAAGCCGGCGCGCAATCTGGTCGAGCATCGCCTGTACGTCCGGCTCGTCGCTGCCGGGACAATCGGCGACCAACGCACGCAACTCGGTGCGCTGGGCATCGAGAAGATTTTGTGCCTCGGCATTTCCCGTCGGCGTGATCGACACGTCCGCCTCGTCGATGTCCACCATCCCGCGGGCGGCGAGCGCGTGGGCAGTCCGCTCGATGGTCGGCAGTTCGGTCTCCGACGCCGAGGCCATCACCTCCATGTCCCGACTGCCTTCCTCGGCGACCCGGCTGAGCATCCATGCCTCACCGCGTGAGAGCGGACTGTGCGCGGCGTCGACGACGTGTTCCCATGCGCGCAACTTGTTCTCGCGGCCCAGGGCGCGCCAGATCTGGAGTCGCAATTCCTCCAGCGACGACCGCTCACTCGGCATGCCGAAGGATTCACTGGGTTCGGGTGTCCTTGTTGCCGTGCGCAATTCAACTTCCGGCAGGAGCCACGACAGAACGAAGGCAACCGCACCGATCGGGACCGCAACGAGGAACACGGTCTGAAACGAATCGGTGAAACCGTCGAGGTACCAGAGCCTCACCTCCGGCGGGCACACCTTCAGCGCGAGCGCCGAGGCTTCGAGGCTCTCCGCAGAGCATCGGTCGACCGCGGCAGCCGGCGCGGATTCGGTCAGGTGACGGTCGAGTTGGGCGTTGAAGATCGCGCCGAACACCGCCACGCCCACTGACGCACCGATCGTGCGGAAGAAGGTCGCGCCCGAGGTTCCGGTACCGAGGTCGCGGTACTCGACGGCATTCTGCACCGCGAGCACGAGTACTTGCATCACCAAGCCCAGTCCGACGCCGAGAATGAACAGGAACAGACTCGTGGTGGTGCCCGACGTGGTCGTGTCCATCGTCGACAGCAGGTACAGGGCGACCGTGAAGATCGCACAACCCACGATCGGGTAGGCCTTGTAGCGACCGGTTCGGGAGATCACCTGACCGGATGCGACGGAGGTCAGCAACAGACCCACCATCATCGGGATCATGCGCAGGCCCGACGAGGTCGCGGATTCGCCCTGCACGGTTTGCAGGAACAACGGCAGAAACGTGATGGCGCCGAACATGGCGAAGCCCACGACAAACCCGACCGTCGAAGCGATCACGAAGACCCGATTGGTCAACAGCCGGAACGGCAGCACAGGTTCCGGAGAGCTGCGCTCCACCAGCGCGAACGCGACCACAGCGATCACCGCTGCGGCGATCAGCACGAGAATTCGGGCCGACGTCCATCCCCAGATCGAGCCGAACGAGGTGACCAGCACGATGCAGGTGGAGATGAAGGCGAGGAGAACGATGCCCCAGTAGTCGATCACCGGCTTGACCGCCGACTTGGTCGACGGGAGCACGAGAACGATCGCGACCAGGGCGACCGCGCCGATGGGCAGGTTGACGTAGAACACCCACCGCCAACTGAGGTTGTCGACGAAGAAGCCGCCGAGCAACGGGCTGCGACGCTGGCGAGCCCGAACACTGCGCCGAAGATTCCCTGATAGCGGCCCCGCTCGCGTGGCGGCACCACGTCGCCGATGATGGCCTGCGCCAACACCATCAGTCCACCGGCGCCGATGCCCTGGAGCGCTCGGTAGCCGATGAGTTGCGGCATCGATTGGGCGGTGCCGCACAGCGCGGAGCCGATCAGGAAGATGACGACACACGCGATGAACAGTCCGCGCCGACCGAAGAGGTCGCCGAGTTTGCCCCACAACGGCGTGGTCGCCGTGGTGGCGAGCATGTAGGCGGTGACCACCCAGGAGAGGTGGTCGGCGCCGCCGAGATCGCTGACGATGGTCGGGAGCGCGGTGGCAACGATCGTCTGATCGAGTGCGGCCAGCAGCATCGCGAGCATCAGCCCACCGAAGATGGACCAGATGCGACGTTGATCCAACTGCTCGGCGGGCGGTGAGCCGGCGGTCATGGTGTGGGGGCAGCAGCGACGAGGAAGGCCATATGTGCAGTACTCACTTGTTGTCGGTGCCTCGACGCGGTTTGGACACTCTCCTGAATCCGATTGGGCCGCAACGATTTGGCGAAGTGAACCTCAGGACTGAGGTCGCAGCGTCAGGGTCGCGCGGGTATGCAGGGCGAACCACTGCTCCCATTGATCTGCAGACCAGCCGCGCTCGTCGAGGAGCATCAGCCACTGGCGTCGAGAGGCCAAGAGCCACACCGAATCCACGATTGCGTCGTCGATGGGGATGGCCGGCGTGAGGCCTCCGGCGACGAGGC
The DNA here is from genome assembly GCF_022513585.1 of Gordonia gummivorans. Classification (GTDB taxonomy): domain Bacteria; phylum Actinomycetota; class Actinomycetes; order Mycobacteriales; family Mycobacteriaceae; genus Gordonia. The sequence goes on along the minus strand of NZ_JAKWBF010000008.1, from coordinate 163,538 downwards.
CGACGGCGAAGGCGACCTCGTCACGTCGGCGTTGTTCCCGTACGTGCAGTCGACTTGCCGCGTCGGCATCGGTGACGGCGGCCTGGTCGAGAACGTTCTGAATGCGGGCCGATCGTTCGTGTGCGGCGCGCAGCCAACTCGCTGCGGCATCGACCCTGTCGTCGAGTGAGCCGGTGCCCATCGTTTGGTAGGTGGCCATTTCTCGCACCGGGATGTCCCGGCCCTCCGAGAGCGCGTTGTCGATGCACGCATCGAGGAGCGCCAACTTGCCGTCGAACTGCTGATACACGGTCTGCCGGGTGAGTCCCGAGGTTGCCGCGACCCCGGCCATGGTGGTCGACGTCCATCCGTCGTCACAGAACATCCTCGTTGCAGCGGTGATCACCGCGCTCCGGTTGGCGGCGGCGCGCTCGTTGCGCACCGTCGACGTGTAGGTCCGAGCCACGCATCGAGTCTATGGCTTGCGGCTCTTTCCATTCACCGAAATTGGGATTACTCTGTGTAATGTCAATAATGGAACGCGTAGGAGCAAACGATGGATGAGCTGCAGATCGACACCGAAGTAGGGCGGCTACACGTCTTCGTGGTCGGCTCAGGTCCGCCGGTTGTTCTGTGGCACAGCATGTTTGTCGATTCACGAAGTTGGGATCGCCTGGTTCCGTTGCTCGCCGGGCGGACGTTGTACCTGATCGACGGCCCTTCGATGGGGCGCAGCGAGCACATGACGTCGCCCGCCGACATCGCCGCTTGTGCTCGAGCTGCCGCCACCATCGTCGACGCGATCTGTACACGCGAGCAGGGTGCCCAGGTCGACTGGGTCGGAAACGCGTGGGGCGGGCACGTCGGCATGGAACTCGCGGCGCGACGGCCCGATCGTATTGCGAGTCTGGTCGCGATGAGTGCGCCGACGTTTCCGATCGACGCGGCCATGCGCAGACAGATCTCGCTGCTGTTGCCGCTCTACCGAATCCTCGGACCTCGGGGACCCGTTCGCGCTGCGATCGTCGAAGCGATGTTCACCGATGAGACCCGCGCCCACGATCCGGGTGCGGTCTCGATGCTCGACGACTCACTGCGATGCTCAGGTCGGGCATTGCTGCCGGCGGTGCACACCGCAATCCTGCGTCGCACCGACTTGGCCTGGGCGACACGCCGCATCACCTGCCCGGTGCTGCTGATCACGACCGACGATCGGGGTGAGTGGACTACGGAACAGGCCGCGCCCATCGCAGCCGAGATGGCCGATGCTCGCGTCGTCGAGATCACCGGCGCGCGCATCCTGCCCGCCGTCGAGCAGCCGACTGCCACGGCGGAGGCGATTGTCGAGTTCTGGGCGCAGGCTCGGGTGAACGATCGCGGCTGAATCGGTCAAGATGTCAGCATGACTGGCGACAACCGGCCACTGGAGAAGATGGGTTTTCTCACCATCGGCCGATTCGACGAGCACGATCCGCGCGCGGGACATCTGGAGACCCTGCGGATGATCGAGATGGCCGAGGACCTCGGATTCGACAGCGTGTGGGTTCGTCACCGGCACCTGCAGTTCGGGATCTCCTCGCCGGTCGCCGTGCTGGCGGCGGCCGCGATGCGCACGAGCCGAATCGAACTCGGTACGGCTGTGATACCGCTCGGGCTGGAGAATCCGTTTCGACTCGCCGAAGATCTCGCGACAGTCGACCTGTTGTCTGAGGGACGCCTCAATCCCGGTGTCTCCGTGGGTACTCCGATGCGCTACGACGACTACAAGACCTCGCTCTATCCCGATACCCACGACATCGAGGACTTTTCCAAGGATCGTGTGCAGCGACTGTTGTCCGGCCTTCGCGGCGAGCCGGTCAGTTCCTTCGAGGGCACCGTCGGGATCGAGACCTATTCGACACGCATCCAGCCGCATTCGCCGGGTCTTGCCGATCGTGTCTGGTACGGCGGCGGCCTGGCGTCGGCGCAGTGGGCGGGGGAGCAGGGACTCAATTATCTGACATCGTCGGTGGTGTCGATCGAGGGAACCGATTCTCGGGACTTCGCGACGATCCAGGGTGAACACATCGACGCCTACCTCGCGCACCATCGCGATCCGACGCGGGCTCGGGTATCGCAGGGGCTTGTCGTCATTCCCACCGATTCCGCGACACCTGAGCAGATCCGTCGGTATGAGGACTACCGCGCATCACGGCTCCCGCGAACGGCCGGGCCACAGGGTCCGCGCGGCATGATGTTCTCGCCGGATTATGTCGGGCCGTCTGACGAACTGGCCGAACAGCTTCGGTCGCACGCGGGATTTCAGCGTGCATCCGAGGTCGCGTTCGCCTTGCCGTTCTCGTTCGACGCCGCGGACTACGAACAGATCGTGACCGACATGGCCCGCCATCTCGGTCCCGCGCTCGGGTGGTCGCCGGGCTGACGGCGATCAGCGGGTCAGGACCACACCCTTACCCGTGAGCGCGCCGTTCTCCATGTCGGTGTGCGCTTCGACGATCTCATCGAGCCGGTAGGTCTTCGCGACCGGAACGCTGATCGTGCCCGTTGCGACGTCGTCGATGAAGTCCTGGAGGACGGCCGGCGGGAGATCGGTGGCCGACCCGCCGTATGCCGTCAGACGTACGCCGTTCGGTAAGTAGTCCATCGGGTAGAAATCGGGGATCGTCCACTGGTCGGACAGCATGCCGGTGAAGCAGACGACCCCGTGGGTCCGCGTCGCACGCAAGGTGTCGCGAAGGGTGTTGGCGCCCACCAACTCCACGGCTCCGTCCACGCCGCCATCGGTGAGCGCTCGTACCTTGTCGGCGATGTCGCCGTCGTCGATGACGACGTGATCGGCATACTGCTCGAGAAACTCTCGGCGCGACTCCTGCCGAGTGGTGGAGATGACGCGCATGTCGCGTCGTCGGGCGAGAACCGCCAGCGCCAAACCGATCGACGATGTTCCGCCGCGGATCAGCAGGGTTTGACCCTTGTGGCCGTCGACCCCGGTGGTCAGCGATCCGTAGGCGGTCTGAAGCATCTCAGGAATGGCGCCGAGGGTGGCCCAGGGTAGATCGCTGTCAAAGGCGATGACGTTGGACGCGGGCACACACGTGTACTCCGCGTACCCGCCGTCGAACTCGCGTCCCATCCCGCCCATCAAGGTGACCACCTGAGTGCCGACCTCGAATTCGCCACCGGGGCAGTCCGCCACCACTCCGGTCGCCTCGATGCCGGGGATCCGGGGGAAAGTGCCGTTGTCGGCCACTCCGCGTCGGGAGTGGAGTTCGGACCGGTTGAGTCCGAATGCCTCGACACTGATGAGGACCTGGCCGGGCGTGGGCTTCGGGGTCGGCACGTCGCGGATCTGAAGGACGTCCGGTGGGCCTGGCTGGGTGACGACGACGGCTCTCATGCCGCCTACAACCGACGATCGGTGCGACGCATTCCATCTGGGTGGTACCGGATCGTGACCTTGTGATGCCTCGCTGGTGATGATGGATCGTCACAATAGCCTCACTAGTCACACCAGCAACACCAGTCACGCGCGGAGGTCGGGTAGTGCGCAGAATTCTCGTCAGGACTGCACGCGTCGCGCTCGTCGGTGCTCTTGCCCTCACCGCCTCGGCTCTGGCCACCACTCATTCGGTCGCTCCGGCCCTCGCGTCGCCGTGCGGCAACGGCGGATTCGGTTCCAGTCAACTGGGGTCGAGTGGCTCGTCGACCGGGTCCCTGGGTTCCAGCGGTTCTGCCGGTTCGAGTGGGCTGGGCAGCTCCAACGTCCCCAACATCGGACCCCAGGGTCCGCTGCCGCCATTCATCAGTGCCAGCACGCGCACCGTCGCGTGGTTGACAGGGCCGCTCAGCATCAACCGGACCTACAGCCGATTCGCCATCTCCGGAACAGATCTCGGGATCAGCTGGGACAACGGGTCCGGCCAGACCCTGATGGCCTTCGGCGACACCTTCGGCAACTGCAACGCCACCGGGCAACAGTGGCGGCACAACGTACTGCTCCGAACCAACGACACGCGGATGATCGACGGGATCACCGTGCCGAACGGTGTTGCGGGGGATCAGAACTCGGGTACGGTCATCGCCGCCGGCCAACCGAACTTCGCCCAGGAACTGATTCCCGCGCTCGGTGTCGACTACATCGAGGTCACCAAGATCCCGACCGCCGCGATCTCACTTCCTCGACCCGGCGGTGGTTTCCGGCAGTACATCAACTACATGTCGGTCCGCTCGTGGGGGAGTGCCGGGAACTGGGTCACCAACTTCTCCCAGATCGCCTACTCCGACAACAACGGACAGACCTGGGAAAACGCCGGTGACACCATCCGGGTCAACGCGCCGGTGACCCTTGATCTACCGTCGCCGCCGTTTCCGGACGTGGCCGTCAACAACGGCAAGTTCCAGCAGAACGCCTACACCCGCGGCCGTCCCGACAACGCCGACGAGAAGGACTACATCTACCAATTCGGCACGCCGAACGGACGATTCGGCGCAGCCTTCCTGGCCAGATTCAAACCCGAGGACATCGCGGCCCTCGACCGGTATCAGTATTGGAACGGCACGACGTGGATCGGCGATCTGAACGCCATGGGCGAGGCGGTCGTCATTCCCGCCCCGGTGACCGAGTTGTCCGTGTCGTGGAGCCCGTACCTCAAGAAGTACGTGATGCTCGACGGCGACAACGAGATCACGCTGCGCACCGCCGACCACCCGCAAGGGCCGTGGAGTGCGCGAAAGACACTCGTGCCGTCCGGCCGGATCGTGCTGTACGCGCCGATGATGCTGCCGCAATCGCCCGCGCTGAAGGGGACTGGGCCCGAGCTGTACTTCAACGCGTCGCGATGGAGCGACTACAACGTGATGCTCCTACGTACGGATCTGAGCCGCGTTCGTTGACGTGGGCGGCGAACCGGGACCGCATCGCTGAAGTTGTTGATGCTCAATTTGTTTCGTCAAGGCGATGATTCAGCGATCTGAGTTGTCGGATGCCGCTCCAGCGCGTTGACTGCGGGTATGAGACTCAGAAAGCTCGGGATGATGGTGACGGCGATCGTGAGCAGTGTCGTCGGTCTCACGGCGCCATCGACGGCTCATGCGACGCCGTCATCGATCGGTCGGGATTGCGTCGTGCGAGCCGATGACAAGGCAGCCACCGTCGATGCGTTGCTCAATCGCTGTACCAGCCAACAGATCCTGAGTCTGCTTCTTTCCGCACCACTCGGCGAGGCGCCGAAGGGCACGTTGTCCATCGCGTTGCTGCCGGTTTTCCAGGTAAACGGCAAGGCGGTGCCCTATGACGCTGCGCGCGCCGGTTCCCGCACGCAGAACCTCCTGGGCAAGACGCTGACATTCACCACGGGGCCCAACGGGGGCCCATGGGTCTACAAGGATTATCTGTGGGGCCGCGACGCCGGGGGTGCCCTCGTTCGAACCGTCTCCAAGATCGACCGTAAACCTGTGTTTGCCGCAGACTTCCGAGCTGATTTCGGAGGCGTGCCGATCAGCCTGCACGAATACCGTCAGCTGACTCCCGGCGTGTGGATCGGGCGGGACATCGGTGGTCGCTCGTCGGCCAGGGCTGCGGGCCCGACGGGTGGGGCGTTTGCGTTGAGCTGACCTGTGGGCCGCCGGATGTGTGCGAGGCTGGTGGCATGACCGAACTCGCGGATGCGCTGCTCGAGGCACAGATTGCTTTCGCCAAAAGGCAACTGCGCGACGGCGATCTGTTCGACGACCTGGTCGCCGAGGAGATCGACCACTTTCTCGCCGACGCGGGGCAACTCACCCTGGGTGAGGTGGTGACGCCGGCCCGCATTCAGGACACTGCCTACAAGTACGCGGTACAGCTACCGGTCGAGGGCGCGATCCCCGAACTCGTCGGTGAGATCGCTGGGCGCTTGTACCGTCATCGGGTGAACGACGAGGTCGCGGTCGCCGAGGTCCTCGATGTCCGCGAGTTCGATGATCTGCTCGTCACGATCGCCGATCCCGACGTCGTTCAGCGCGTGCTGCAGCGGATCCTCACAGACCCGGTGACCGAAGACATCTTCGTCGAGGTCGTCGTGCGCGCGGTCGACGATGCGGTCACCCAGGGGGTCGATGCGGGAGGCAGCACGGGGGTGGTCGGGTTCCTGCGCGGTGGTCTGTCGCGGGTGGTGACCCCGGCGATGCCCGTCGTCGACCGTGGGGTGGAGCAGGCCACCAGGGCCGGCATGCATTTCGTGTTGGGCGCCGCGCAGGGTGACGTCGCACTGGTGGACGCCGCCCGCGAGGTGTGGCGTCGCAATGCCACCGAGTCCGTGGGAACGTTTCGTGAGCTGGTCACCGCCGACGACGTCGAAGACGGTGTGGTGGCCGCCTTCGAATTCTGGAAGTCCTTCCGCGACACCGCATATTTCCGTGCGCTGTTGGACGAGGGGATTGCGCACGTGTTCGACAAATACGGCGAGACGAGCCTGACCGACCTGCTCGCCGAATTGGGCATCGGGCGCGACGATCTCATGGAGGAGGGTCTGCGGTTCGGACCGCCGGTTCTCGAAACCCTCGATGAGCGAGGACTTCTCGACGACGTGTTGCGACGACGGTTGGCGCCGTTCTACTCCTCGGAAGAGTTCCGCTCGGCGCTCGATTCGGCAGGTGTCGGACATGAATGATCGTGGACGCGGGAAGACACGGCCTCGTCGCAGACCTACCTTGTTGCCAGAAACCGCCAGTGTTGCCAGAAACCGCTGGTGCGCACCGGGTTTCTGAGAAGACACGCGGTTTCTGACATCGCGCCGCGCCGACACTGCGTCTCGGCGGCCATCTCGACCCTCGATGCACAGGCGCGTGCCACCAGCGTTGCTGCCGCGATCTGCTCGCGTGTCTGCCATCGGTGCACGATGCATTGCGAGCAGATGGGAGAAATGCGAGCACCTATGTCGGCGAGGCCCTACGAGGGGTTGAGGGCTTCCGCGTCACCAAAGTCGGCGAAGAAACGAAGACGCGTTTTCCCAGGTCAAGAGGCTGGTCATCCAACTCGTCGGATCAGCGACCCACCCGCCGACCTCGTCGGCGATCGTGGAAGCGGGAAGAACGAGGCCATCCGGAACGGTCTCCGTGAGGGGCCACCGAGGGCACATTTCCCTCGGCGGCACGCCAGGAAGACCACTTCAGACGTGATGCCGATCGTCCCGGCCATCCGACCCGGCAGACGAACCCACGATCCACCCGAGCGTCCCGAAAAAAGTAGGGGAAGAAACTCTTCCCCTACCCTTGGTGTCCTCCCCCAGAAATTTGTAGGGGACGACTGTGAACCTCGGGGAAGAAACTTCTTCCCCTACTTTTGGTGGGACGACCGCGGGGCGGGCCTCGGCATTTACCCAGGTCAGCGGGATTGGTCACCGAACTCGTCGAGTCAGCCGCGGCGTAGTGACCGGCTGGGGGAGTCCGGGTAGATGCGTTTGGCCAACGCGGTTTTCGCGTCGATCGCGCGTTGCCGGTCCTCGGGGGTGAAGCCACCGCGGAAGGGCGGGTCGGGAACGGTGGTGCCGTCGTCGGCAATCGTCCACGCCGAACCCAGATCGGTCAGCGACCGATGCTTGGTCGAGTAGTACTCGGGCATCGGGACAATGGCCACGCCCGAATCGCCGGCGGCTGCCGCCATCAAATGCGGGTGGAAACGCGTGCTGATCCACGTTTGACCCTCGCCGGCAGGCAACCCGAACAGCCAGACGTCGCGGAACGGGATCCTGGTGGCGCCGTCGAGGCGGTCGCCGAGACGGTGGGCGACCTCGTTGTCGTAGCCAGGGATTCCCTCGATGACGGTGACATCGCTGCCGGCGACATCCCACTTGTCGAGAGTCGATCGGACGAGATCGGTGAGTGCGGCGACTCCGGTCGACTCGGGTCCGCGGAACTCGTCGGTGAGGTCGGACTGCAGGCATAGGACGACGCCGCGGTCCTTCCACATCCGGCGGTACACATTCGACGCGGGCCGGTGCAGCGAAAGCCATGCGTCGTCACCGGAGTTGGTCGCGTGTGGCACCGCGGTCAGCGCATCGGCGGATGCATCGTCGCGGACGTCGAACACCGAGAAGGCGCCGGCCGCATCGACCAACGCCGTCCACGCCGGTTCATCCAGGCAGGGAATCAATCCCTGACCACTGGCCACCGCGGTGGCACCGGTGGCCCGACTGACCGCCGCAGCGGCGGCAACAAGCGAAACGTGCTGCGGCCACACCTTGTTGACGTAGCCGCCGCCGAGGAGGTGGATCGTCGACGCGCGATTGAGGATCTCGATTCCCGCGCTCAGCCGTGGTGAGCGACCGGGGTCGGTGACGGTCGAGGCCATCCACGTCCACGGCTGGTCCGGGTCGGGGCCGTCGTCGGAATCCTTGGGTGCGGCTGCGGCGAACTCCGACAACTGCCACAGCGTATCCACGAACAGCGTGTGGGGGTGGATGCCGCGGTGCAGCAGCGACGCCTGTCCCGGCGAATGACAGTCGACGACGACGGTGGCGCGCGGACGAACCCGAGCCAGATGGCGCAGCCACGTCCGAGCGATCAGTTCGTCGCCGTAGTTCGGGTAGCCGGTGGGGGCGATCAGGTAGATGACCTCGCCGATGCCGAGCGTGCGTGCCATCGTCGTGCCGGCCACGCGCCCCGCAGCGCGTCGCGCACGCTGCGCGACCTCAGGAATCGACATGCGCCGAGATTACGTTGTCGCGGTGGCGCTCTCGCGAGCCGGGTCGGTGGCGGACTCGGCGAATGTCGATCTCAGGTGGGCGAGGGTGGCCGTGACGTTCGACAGCGGGCCCCGGTAGCCGAGATATCCATCCGGACGAATGACGAACACCGTTGGCCCGTCCGGGCGGTAGGCGTCGGCGAAGAGACCTTCGGAATCGCGCAGCAACGGGAGAATCGTGGTGCCGACTTGGGCCGCTGGAGCCGCCACCACATGCACATCGATCCTGCCCCGCGCTGCGGCAACCACCTCGGCGGCGCACAGTTCGAGAGCCGCCACCTCGGCCGCACCGCACGTGCTGTCCGCGTACAGCACTGCCGAATGCTGTGTGCGGTCGAGGGCCGAGAACAATCGCAGGCCGAAGTTGACCACCTCGCGCGTCAGGCCGGCTGCGTCCGGCGCCCGCTGCCCCGGGTGAGGTCCCTCGGTTGCCGTGGGCGCGTCACCGACGATGGGACTGCCGGCGTAGTCGATCAGGAGTTGCCCCTCCCTGCGCATGAGGTGGTCGGGGTCGGTCGTGGCCGTATCGATGCCTTGCCGTGCGTTGCGCACGGTGCGGCCGACCACCTCCTCGCCGACCGGTCGTCGCTCGGCGTCGTAGCTGTCGGTGAGGCCGTCCGCCGCGTCGCCGGCGACCGCGAGCGCCAGCTTCCAGGCAAGGTTGTGGGCATCTTGGATACCGGTGTTCATGCCCTGTGCGCCGGTGGGCGGATGGATGTGGGCGGCATCGCCGGCGACGAAAACCCTTCCACGCCCGTAAGAGTCGACGATTCGATGACTGATGCGGAACACCGACGACCACCGCATGTCCGACACCGTGGCGGGCTCGGGTGCCAACCGGTCGAAAACCGTCTGGATGTGGTGCAACTCGGGCCGCCTGGATCCCTCGAATCCGTGGGCGACGCCATCGCCCTGATCGGCATCGGCCGACAACTCGTCGGGGACAAGCATCGACGCACGGTAGCGACCCCGGCCCGGTAGCGGAATACACACGAGTCCGTCGTCGCCACCTTCGGACCGGTGAACCGAACGCACAGCGAATCCGCGGGGCAGAGACCAGTCGACCGCCACGTCACCGAGCATGTACTGCTCGACGAACGCTCCGCCTTCGAAGGTCAGTCCGAGGGTCTTGCGCACCGTGCTGTGCGCGCCGTCGCATCCGATCAGGTACTGGGCCCGGACTGTTTCGTGGCCGTCGGGACCCGACAAGGTGGCGGTCACGCCGTCGGCGTCCTGGGTGAATCCGTCGAGCCGGACCTCGCGATCGATCGTCGTGCCGAGCGAGGCGAGCCGTTCGGTGAGTATGCGCTCGGTGGCGTACTGCGGGATGAAGCAGAATCGGAACGGAATGTCGGGGGGCACAGACAGTTCGACCCGAGACACCTGCTCGCCGTTGAGAAACACGATCTGGCCGTGCATCTCGATGGCTGCGTCGAGAACCTGGCCGAGGACGCCCATCTGCTCGAACGCCTCGAGAGTGCGTGGCTGCACGCCAACGGCTTTGGCGTATTGGGGAGCACTGTCGAGCGGGTCGACGATGCGCACCCGCACTCCGCGGCGCCGCAACTCGATCGCGGCGGTCAGGCCCACCGGACCGCCGCCGGCAACCAGGACATCGATCTGATCGGTAGTGGAGCGACCCATGGCTTCGGCCCTTCTCATCAATGCACCCGTCGTCGATCGACGCGGAGCGATGTGGTGTGAGTCACATTCTGGCGTTCAGGGGTCGAAGGCGCAGCGAGTTGGCTGAAGCGGTGATCAGGGGTGACGGTGAAACTCGACCTGGGGACACTTGATCACGACGTCACTCGACCAGCAGGCCTCGCAGTCGGTCGAGGTCGGCTTGCACCGCAGCGCAATCGGTGTCGAAGTCCTCATCGGACAGGTCGCGCTGGCGAACCGTGAACACCACTTCGGCACCCAGAGGATGCGACAGCACGCGTAGTGGGTTGTCGACAGCGGTGCCGTCGGGCAGTCGGACCTCGTGGTCGAGGATTCCGAATGCGTTGGACTCGGCAAAGCGGACAGTCACCTTGCCCATCGGTGAATCCACGACGAGCAGCTCACCGTCGCGCCGGACGCCGCTCGCGAGTCCGGCCGCCCAGCGCGGCAGGTTGTCGGGGTCGCCGGCGAATCGGTACACCGCGTCGGCGGTGATCCCGGGAACGACAACGGAAAGGTGGCGGCTGATCATCTGCGGTCCTCACATTGTCGTGGCGTGGGTACGGTGGTCGGCGGGGGGATCCCAACGCAGGCCGTGATGGCGGCCAGGAGACGGAGCATCGAATGCCGATCCTCAACAAGGACATGACCCTGTGCATCTCATTGTCGGGCCGTCCGTCGAACATCGGTACCCGCTTTCACAACTACCTCTATGACGAGCTCGGTCTCAACTTCATCTACAAGGCGTTCGGCACCGACGACATCGAAGGCGCGATCCGCGGGGTGCGTGCGCTCGGCATCCGGGGCGCGTCGGTGTCGATGCCGTTCAAGGAGGCCGTCATCGACCTCGTCGACGAGATGGAGGAGTCGGCGTCGGCGATCGAGTCGGTCAACACGATCGTCAATGAGGATGGTCGCCTTGTGGCGTCCAACACCGACTACGAAGCGGTCGCGCAGTTGATCGACGAGCATTCGCTGGATCGGGGAATCCCGGTCGTCGTGCGCGGATCGGGGGGCATGGCCAAAGCGGTGGTCGCGGCGTTCCGCGGGGCGGGCTTCGAGAATCTGACCGTGGTGGCGCGAAACGTGGAGGCCGGTTCGGCGCTCGCCGACAAGTACGGGTATGCGCACACGGCAACCGAACCCGATCCTGCCGACGTCATCCTGGTCAACGTCACGCCGTTGGGGATGAGTGGTGCAGACGAATCGTCGCTGGCCTTCTCCGCCGAGCAGATAGGCGCGGCACGCGCAGCTTTCGACGTCGTCGCCTTTCCTGCCGAAACGCCGTTCATCACAACGGCACGAGCGGCGGGCAAGCAGGTGGTCACCGGCGCCGAGGTGATCGCACTGCAGGCCGCGCGACAGTTCGAGCGCTATACCGGCGTAGCGGTCACCGCCGATCAGGTGGCGCGGGCGTCGGCGTTCTCGCGAGCGGAGTGACCTGCCGCGTTGTCGATGACGGCGTCTGCGCGGTCCCGGGTCGCGGCGATCATCGTCGCGTTGGGCCGGTCGACGTCATCGATCCACGCGCGTGACTGTTCGGGTGTCTTGCCGGCCGCGACATGGCGTTTCAGGAGACGCGCGGTCCGCACCTCGTCGGGCGCGTCGACGTAGTAGAGCAGGGCGAGCAGCGGCCGCACCGCGGCCCAGCCGGCGTCGAGCCCCAGATAGTTGCCTTCGGTGATCACCACCTGCGCATCGCTTGGGATGACCAGCTGGGCGGCGATGGGTTCGCCTGCGGCGTGGTCGAATCCCGGAACGTAGACCACGGTGTCCGCGTCGGTGATTCGACGAAGTGTGGCCACAAAACCATGAACGTCGAACGTGTCGGGCGCACCCTTGCGATCGCGGCGGCCGAGGCGCTCGAGCACGGCGTTCGACAGGTGGAATCCGTCCATGGGCAGGTAGCCCACCGCGTCGGGGCCGAGCCTCCGGGCGAGGAGGGTGGCAACGCGCCCGGCCATGGTCGTCTTACCCGCACCGGGCGGTCCGGTGAATCCCACGATGATGCGACCACTTTCGTGTGTCGCCAGCTCGGCGATCGTCGTGGCGATCGCCCATTCGCCGGTCATGGTGCTCAATCGAAGAGTCGACGGAACACGTTGGTCTCGGCGAGGTCGACGAGTTCGTCGCCGCGCCCGGACATCACGGTGCGCAACGCATAGAGGGTGAACCCCTTTGCCTGGGCGGCGGTGACGGTGGGTGGGATCGACAACTCCTGTCGTGCGGTCACCACGTCGAGCAGGGCCGGGCCGTCGTGGGCCAGGATCTCGGTGACCGCGGCATCGAGGTGGTCGGGCTGCTCGACGCGACGCCCGAGGATGCCGATGGACTGGGCGAGCGCCGAGAAGTCGGGATTGACCAGGTCCGTGCCGAAATTCACGAAACCGGCTGCCTTCATCTCGACCTCGACGAAGTTCAGCGAGGAGTTGTTGAACACCACGATCTTCACCGGCAGCCTGTTCTGCGTGATGGTGAGCAACTCGCCGAGCAGCATGGCGAGGCCGCCATCGCCGGCCAGTGCGATCACCTGGCGGCCCGGATAGGCCGATTGCGCCCCGACCGCTTGGGAGACCGCGTTGGCCATCGAACCGTGGGTGAAGGAGCCGATGAGTCGCCGCGCGCCGTTCATCTCGAGGTACCGCGCTGCCCACACCACCGGAGAACCGACGTCGGGGATGAACACCGCGTCGTTCGTCGCCTTCTCGCTCACCAGACGGGCCAGGTACTGGGGATGAATCGGCGCGCGGTTGCGGTCGTTGACCGCGAGATCGTCGAGGCGGACGCGGGCCTTTGCGTAATGCTCGCGAGCAGACGCCGCATGGGTCTTGTCCCGGTTGGGGTCGATCCGGTCGAGAAGCGGTCCGATGGTGTCGCGCACACTCCCGACCAGCGGCAGGTCGACAGGGCAGCGTTTGCCGATCTGTTCACCCCGGATGTCGACCTGGATGATCGTGGCCTTCGACGGATAGAACTGCTGGTACGGGAAATCGGTCCCGAGCATCAGGAGCGTGTCGCACTTCTCGATCGCGCGGTAGCCCGACGAGAACCCGAGCAGGCCCGTCATTCCGACGTCGAAGGGGTTGTCGTATTCGATGAACTCCTTGCCGCGCAGGGCATGCACAACCGGTGCCTGCAGGGATGCGGCGAGTGCGACGACCTCGTCGTGCGCACCTGCGACACCCGCCCCGGCCAGAATGGTCACCCGCTCCGAGCGGTTCAGGATGTCGGCGGCGCGCGCGAGGTCGGCATCGGTGGGCCGCACGACGCTGTCGATGGCGCGGATCGGAGCCCCCGAGCGCCGCGTGGCGCACTTCTCCAGGAACGTCTCGCCCGGTATCACCAAGACTGCCACCCCACGCTCCTCGACCGCCGTACGCATGGCGATGTCGAGGAGGCGCGGCATCTGCTCGGGTGTGCTGACCATCTCGCAATACGAACTGCATTCCCGGAAGAGTTGCTCGGGGTGGGTTTCCTGGAAATACCCGCTGCCGATCTCGGGTGCCGGGATATGCGCGGCGATCGCGAGGACCGGAACCCGGCTCCGTTGCGCGTCGTAGAGCCCGTTGATGAGGTGCAGATTGCCCGGGCCGCAACTCCCGGCACACACCGCCAACTCTCCGGTGAGCGCAGCCTCGGCCGACGCCGCGAACGCGGCGCCCTCCTCGTGCCGCACGTGCTGCCACCGGATGGTGGCGTCGGTCCGAAGTGCGTCGGTGAACCCGTTGAGCGAATCACCGGGAATCCCGTATACGCGAGCGATTCCGGCGTCCTTCAAGCGCTCGACGATGATCTCTGCCACGGTGGTGGCCATTGCCGCTCCTCGCCATGAGGTGGTGTCGGATCTGCGTGTGCATCCCCCGAACCGACCGGTCGACACCCATCGTATGGGCGTCGAGGCACTCGCGTCAGCGGGTCAGGACCGACGGACCCAGTGTTCGCGCACCGAGTTGGTGGACGCGGCTTTTCAGCTCACGGTCGGCAGTCACCACAACCACATTCCGGTCGCCCTGGGCGGCAACGTATTCGACGATGGCGTCATCGCCCGACGCACGCGCTTCGATCACTCCGACCGTCGGAGTCGCGGCGACACCGCGGGCACGACCCTCGATGACGAGGGTGACCTCCAGCGGTCCCGGGACCTCCGCAAGTCCGTCGGTCGCCGGCCCCGCGAGCCGATCGCGCAACCGTTCGGTGGCGCCCCGACGGTCGCGCCACCACCCGTCGGGGACCGAACCCACCACATTGGCGGCGTCCACCACGAGGACCGTCGGCCGTTCCGGATCGGATTGCATTCGTCCGTCATGCGTGTCTGACCCGAAGTGTTCGGCAACCACCCTTATGACCTGGGGAAACACGATCGCGCGGTGCCCATAAAATCTAGGGGAAGAGCTTCTTCCCCGGGGTTCATAGTCGTCCGCGAGAATTTTCTGGGGGAGGACTCCAAGGGTAGGGGAGGAAGTTTCTTCCCCTACTTTCCGCAGGTGCTTCCGGGGCGTCGAGACTGCCGGTGCGACGACGACAAGGCCCGGTGGGGGTCACCGGGCCCTGTCTCGCCGCTGTCCTGCGCGGGGTTTCAGGACAACACGGTTCCGTGGCAGAACCTGTTCTGCGGATCGAGGTCGGTCTTGATCGCAGCGATCTTCTGCCGGTGGATCTCGCTGAACGCCGACGCCGAGCGATCAGCACGCTCCTCGAACTCCGTGAAGTTCAGGTAGGCGGCACCGGTCACGTACGGCTCGAGGGCACGTCGAGTGAGCCGCAGCGCCGATTCGACCGCCAGTCCGACGTGTGGATCGGGCACGATCGCACCCATCTCCAGGAGGAACTCGTCGCAGCGACCACGGTCGTTGACCGCCTCGGCGGCGTGCGCCGCGATCGCGCCGCCGGCGTGCCGGAACTCGGCGAACAGGATGAGCGGCATGGCGCCCGGTCGCGGCAAGACGTTGGAGGTGATCACGTCGATCGCACCGTCGGCGATGTCGTTGCACCACTCCGTCGTCACCATCGCGGGCATCGGGTCGGTCGGATCCATGCTGATGGCGTCTGCGGCGGCGAACGGAAGCTCGCCCCACATGTCGATCTCCGGGGTCTTCCAGCGCCGCCATTCGTCGACGACGTCCTTGCCGGCGTCGATGTCACCCGACCAGCAACCACGGAACATCACGAAGCTCTGTCCACGCAGCGGCTCGGGGACGATGTCGAGCGGCGGGAAGTTCATCAACGTCACCGCCGAGGTCAGCTCGTCCGACTGCGCAGGCGCCCACTCGCGGAAGCGACGCAGCACCGCCGCGGCGTCCGACGCCGGATAGAACAGATTGCCCGCGTAGACGGTGGCGACAGGGAAGAGGTCGATCTCCATCGAGGTCACGACGCCCAGGCTGCCGGCGCCGCCGCCCTTGAGCGCCCAGAAGACGTCCGGGTGTGCATCGGCACTGACCTTGAGGGCTTCACCGGCGGGGGTGACGAGGTCGAAAGACCGGACCGCGTCGGAGGCGAGGCCGTAGTGCCGGCCCAGCCAGCCGAAGCCGCCACCCAGGGTGTAGCCGACAGCGCCGACATCGGTGGACGACCCCAGCAGCGGGGCCAGCCCGTGCGCTGCGGAAGCCTCGAGTACCGGGCCCCACTTGACGCCTGCCGCGACGGTTGCGGTGCGGTTGACCGGATCGACGGACACTGAATCCAGGTGCGAGGTGTTGATGAGCAGTGCGCCGTCGGCGGCCGCACCCGGTCCGTGTCCGGTCGCCAGAACCGCCACCCGCAGATCCTCGTCGACCGCGAAACGGACCGCCTCGACGACGTCGAACGGGTTGGCGGGTACCGCGATCACCGCGGGCCGATGGTCGGCGAGGAGATTGAAGCCGCTGCGAGCGGCGTCGTAACCCGGTTCGCCAGGTCCGTAGACCGCGCCGGCGATGCGGTCGCGCAGGTCGGCGAGAACCGAGTTCTGGGTGCGGACGGAGAGGACGGACTCGGGGTTGGAAGGGTTGTTCAGCTCGATCGACATGACGTGGTATTCCTGACGTTGGGGTCGGCCGGCAGGGCCGACGCTGGTTGCTTCTCCGGCTGGTCACCGGCTCGAGAACAACCTTCGCCAACGGTTCTTGGGACGCACTTGTGGCCGACTTGTCTCCCCAAGCCAAGTGGGTGTCGGCCCGCGCAGGGTTGTTCACTCCGACTTGGTCTCCCCACGCCAAGTGGGTGGCGATTCGCGTAGGGGGTGTTCACTCCGACTTGGCCTCCCCACGCCAAACGCCAAGTGGGTGGCGTTCGTCGATTGCCGATCAGCCGGCCGAACAGCCCCAGGAGCTCGCGGTCCGATCGATACGCGTGACGAGCTCGGTGCATTCCTGCCGGACGGCGACGCCCCGTGCCCTGGTCAGGAGTGTGCTGATCGACGGGTTGTCTGCTCCGCGCGCCCGTTGGAGAGTGGCGTCGACGAGTAGTCGATGGGCGTCGGCGTAACGCTCGCCGGTGATATCCGCAAACGACTCGGCCTCCGCCAGCACGGCGCCGGCGTCGATCAGGCGATCGGCCGCGACCAGCATCTCCGCATAGAGCCCGTACCAGAAGCCCGCGCCGGTCCGTGCCTGGTCGTTGGGTGTGGTGAGCCGGTCGATCGCGGCCAATGCCTCCTCGACGTCACCCTGCATCGCGCGCGCCCACCAGTACATGTGCTCACCGCCGTTGCGCAGATACTCGAGGGGGCCCTGGCCGCTCGCGTCCAGAAGGCGTCGGCCTGCATCGGCGGCCCAGGAGGTGTCGCCGATCATCGCCGCCGCGCTCGCGGCGAAAATCGCAACGCCCAGCCGCCCCACCGGATCGGTCTGGCGCAGGTCGATCGCCCGGAACTCCTCACGCCCGGTCGTCGCGTCCACGTGGAGCGTCGCCGTCCAGGCGCGAAAGCCACGGGCGAGGATCATCTGGTCGGGTCGGATCCCGTCCACGTCGGTATCGAGCGGTGCGTAGCGTTCCAGAAGCCGGTGTGCCGCACCGATGTTGCCGCGGTTGAACTCATCGATCGCACTGACATGCATGGCGAGATGGACGACGGTCGGGTCGTCGGAACCCTGCGCCCTGCGTCGCAGATCCTCGGCGAGCCGATGACCGGTCGCGACATCGGCGATCTGGAGATGCGCCGCACATCGCGCGTAGTCGAGATTGGCGAGAAGCCGCTCGTCGCCGAGTCGGTCGGCGAGCTCACGCGCCCGTTCGGTGAGTGCGTGGTCGGCCGAGAAGTATCCGTTCTGCGCGACGTCGGCGGCGAGTCGCATGGTGATGGCCGACATCTCGGCCTGTTCGTCGCCGATCGCGCGGGCGAGGGTTGAGCTGTCCGTCAGATTCCGGACGGCGCCCTCGAAATCGTATGTGCGCAGATTGAGTTGTCCCGCGGCGAGCAGTGCGGCGGACGTTCGTGCGCGGTCTGCGAGTGGTCCTGCCGCCCACAAGTGCCGTGCCACTCGCGTGATGCGGTTCGGTGAGCCGGTGCGATCGAGCGCGTCGGCGACCGCGAGGTGGATTCGACGGCTCCTGACCGAGCCGATCCCCGCGACGATCGCCTCACGGATGAGGTCGTGGGTGAAGGAGAATCCGAACGGATCGTCTGGGTCGCTCTCGATCACGCCCGCGGCCGTTGCCACTTCCAGCGACTCGAGCGTGCCGTCGATCTCCCGGCCGGCGGCATCGGCGAGCAGGGCCACATCGACACGACTGCCGATCGACGCGGCCACATCGAGCAGAGTTGCAGTGTCGGTGGGCATGTCGCGCACGCGTTGCCGCACCACGTCACGGACTCCCGAGGGCACCGCGTTGTCGGCGATCGATCCGCGGTCGGCGAGGATCAGCGCGAGCTCACGGACGAAGAAGGCATTGCCGCCGGTGCGTTTGGCGATCGAATCCACGGTGTTCACCGTCGGCCATTCCCGGGTCTCGCGGCGGATCAACTCGGAGATGTCGTCGGCTCCGAGCGCACCGACCTCGAGGCGACGGTGTTCGGGTAAGCGAGCGAGGGTTGCCAATGTCTGTTCGACGACGGGTCGCAGTGACGCTGCGCTGCGGACCGAGGCGAAGAAGGTCACCCCGGACGTCCGGCGGTTTGCCATGTGCGCGAACAGTTCCAGGGACGCGCCGTCGGCCCACTGCAAATCGTCGAGCACGATGATCAACTGCCTGCGCTGGGCGACTTGGTCCAGTAGATCTGCGGCCTGATCGTAGAACTGGAATCGTGCGGCCGCGTCGGGCATTTCGCGCGGCGGCGGGATCACGTTGGCGCCCTGGGTGACCATCCGGCCCAGATCGCTGTCGAGGAGGACGGGCAGATCGTCCGGATCCAGCCGCGCAAGGACCGACGACAGGATCTGGACCCACGGCCACATCGACGGCGCCGCCACGTCTTCGACGCAGCGTCCCCACAGCACGCTCAGGTCTGCGGCATGCAACGCGCGCTTGGCGGCTTCATCGATCAGCGCGGTCTTGCCCGCGCCGGGTTCCCCCTCGACGACCACCACGCCGCCCGGCCCGGCCAACGACATCAGGACGGCGCGGTGCAGGGCCGCGAGTTCGTCGGTGCGACCCACCAGATTCGACGCCGCCGGGGTCGCTGCCGCGTCGCCCTCCGCATCGTCCGGTTGGGCGGTCGGGACCGCCGAATCACGGGACTGTGTGGCTGGGCTGGGCGTCGAGGATACCGGCGCGTCGAGATGTGGTGCGTGGTCGAGGATGTCGCGCTCGAGTTGACGCAGGCGCGGACCGGGATCGACGCCGATCTCGTCGGCGAGGATGCGTCGCGCCTCGGCGATGGCGCCCAACGCGTCGGATTGCCGCCCGAGCCGATAGCGTGCGGTCGCGAGCAACACCCACAGACCCTCATCGAGAGGCGAGCGCTGCAACGCCTGCTCGAGTTCGGATAGAAGGAGCCGGTGGTCGCCGATCGCCATCCGGGCCTCGAAGGAGAGTTCGCGTGCGGCGTCGACCAACCGCTCGAGGTGTGCGGCGGCCTCGTCGCGGAACCCGAGACCCTCGAATTCGGGTAGCAGGGGACGATAGTCGGCGAGGACCTCGCGCAGCAGGGCCGCCGCGCCGGCCGGGTCGTCGTGCCGGAGGAGTTCGCGTGCACGCGTGATCCGGGTGACCAGGTGCCGCACGTCGACCTGGTCGTCGTCGGTGGGCAGGCTGTAGCCCGAACCATGGGTGAGCAATACGGTGGACGGTGCGCGCGGTTTGCGATCGGGTTCGAGTGCCTTGCGCAGACCCGAGATGTACGCCTGCAGAGACACTTCCGCCCGATCCGGGGGAGCGTCGCCCCACACGCCGACGATCAGGCGGTCGGCACTCACCGGTGCGCCCTCGGCCAGGATCAGTTGGGCAAGCGTCATCCGCTGTTTGCGCGTGCCGAGTTCGACGGCCGCGGCATCGATCTGCGCGCCGAGTCCGCCGAGAACTGTGTACGAGGGCCGGGTCATCGCCGCTGAGTGTAATCCCGCCGGGCACTCGGGCATACCCGACGAAGTGCGGCGGTGCTTCTGAGGTGGTGCCGGGTGACGTAACGTCCGAGTGAGAGGACACCGACTGCGAAGAGGGTTGAACGAGTGGGTTTCACGCGGGCCGAACTGCTCGCTCATACGGGTGAGGAAGTCGACGACCTGGTCGGCGACGACTGCCGGCTGCTCATGGTCGGAATCAATCCGGGACTGTGGACAGCAGCGACCGGGGCTCATTTCGCACGGCCGGGCAACCGGTTCTACCCCGCGTTGGTGCAGGCCGGCATTGTCGACCGTCTGATCGACGCGTCGCACGGGTACTCCGACGCGGACCGAGGGCTCCTCCTTGACCGCGGCGTCGGTATCACGAACATCGTCGCGCGAGCCACCGCGACCGCAGCCGAGCTGACCGCCGCCGAACTGCGCGAGGGCGGTGAGCAGTTGCGTCGCAGGATCGCGCAGGTCGCCCCGCGGGTGGTGGCGATCCTCGGAATCACGGCCTACCGCACCGCCTTTGACGATCGGCGCGCGGTCAGCGGACGACAGGACGGGGCGTTGGGTGGCGCGCAGCTGTGGGTGCTGCCCAATCCGAGCGGTCTCAACGCGCACGAAACGGTGCAGAGCCTTGCCGCCGCATACCGGGAGGCGGCGGTCGCCGCGGGGATCGTGTCCGCCACCGTCGGCTGAGGTCGCCCCGGAGCGGTAGGAGGGTTCGCTTCGCTCGCACCTCGGGAGTGGTGAGCGGCCTCGAGTCAAACGTCGGCCGCATTGATGACGCGTCGGCGTGCGGACAGCAACTCGACCTCCGGGCGAGCAGCTGCATGCCGTTCGACGGCATCGAGTACGTCCACCACGTGAGCGCGATCAGCGGACACGACAGCGACGCCGATCAACGTTCGGCGGTGAACGTCGAGGTGACCGACCTCGGCCGCGGTGATCTCGAACCGACGCTTGAGTTCCGCGACGATCGGGCGGATCACCGACCGTTTGTGCTTGAGCGAGCCGACATCGCCGAGCAGGTAGTCGAACTCGCAGAAGCCGACCCACATGCCGTCGAATCCGTGGGCACTCACCGGTTCAGTGGTCACCGCCGAGAAGTTGGTCGACGTGATTGGGTACGTACTTCGACAACGACCGCGGCGGGCGGTGATAGTTGCCGCTCTCGATCGGGTGCTTGGGCAATGTCACCTCGGGTCGGGGTACGGCGTGATAGTCGATGGTGGACAGCAGGTGCGAGATCATGTTCAGGCGGGCGTGCTTCTTGATGTCGGATTCGACGACGTACCAGGGACTCATCGCGGTGTCGGTGTGCACCATCATCTCGTCCTTGGCGCGGGAGTACTCCTCCCAGCGGTACACCGACTCGAGGTCCATCGGACTGAGCTTCCACTGACGCACCGGGTCGGTCATCCGCGAGCGGAAGCGTCGGAGTTGCTCCTCGTCGGAGACCGAGAACCAATACTTGCGCAGCAGGATTCCGTCGTCGATGAGCATCTGCTCGTAGATCGGGGTCTGACGTAGGAAGCGAGTGTGCTCCTCGGGGGTGCAGAAGCCCATCACCTTCTCCACTCCGGCACGGTTGTACCAGGATCGATCGAACAGCACGATCTCGCCGGGAGCAGGCAGGTGAGCCACGTAGCGCTGGTAATACCATTGTCCGCGTTCACGATCGGTCGGGGCAGGCAACGCCGCGACCCGTGCGATGCGAGGACTCAGGTACTCGGTGATGCGTTTGATGGTGCCGCCCTTGCCGGCTGCGTCGCGTCCTTCGAAGATGACGACGATGCGTGCACCGGTCTCTCGGACCCACTCCTGCATCGAGACCAGTTCGGTCTGTAGCCGGAAAAGTTCGGCCTCGTAGATCTTGTTGGGGATCTTCGCGGGTTTCGAGGTGTCCTTCTTGGAGCCGCTGCCCTTTTTTGCCATGGAGCGAGTTTAGGCGCTCCGGCGCGGATCCGGTGTGGGAGTCAGCTATCCGCGAGTGCAGCCACCGCGTCGAGCTCGGACTGCAACTCGGCAACCGAGCCGTCGATGCGCGCACGGGAGAACTCGTTGATGTCGAGACCCTCGACGATCTCCCACTCGCCGTTCACCGCGCGAACCGGGAACGAGCACACCAACCCCTCGGGTACGCCATAGACACCGGGGGAGGGCAGCGCTGCCGACGTCCAGTCGCCGTCCGGTGAACCCAGCACCCAATCGTGGACGTGGTCGATGGCTCCGTTGGCGGCCGAGGCGGCCGACGATGCACCGCGTGCCTCGATGATCGCCGTACCGCGTTTGGCGACGGTCGGGATGAAGTCGTCGACGAGCCAGTCGCGGTCTTCGGCGATCTCGGCGCCGGTGCGATCGCCCACCCGGGCGTGGAAGATGTCGGGGTACTGGGTTGCGGAATGGTTGCCCCACACCGAAACCCGACTGATCTGGGCCACCGGTGTGCCGGTGTGCCGGGCGAGCTGGGCGATGGCGCGATTGTGGTCGAGGCGGGTGAGCGCCGTGAAACGTTCCGACGGAACGTCGGGAGCGTGAGCGGCGGCGACCGCTGCGTTCGTGTTCGCGGGATTGCCGACCACGATCACGCGGATGTCCTGCGCAGCAACGTCGTTGATCACCGCCCCCTGGCGGGCGAAAATGTCGGAGTTGGCGGCCAGCAGGTCGGCTCGTTCCATGCCCTTGCTGCGCGGCTTGGCGCCGATCAGCAACCCGAAATTCGCCCCGTCGAAGGCGCGTCGAGCATCGTCGGTGATGTCGATCGATGTCAGGAGTGGGAAGGCGCCGTCCTCGAGTTCCATCGCGGTGCCTTCGGTCGCCGCGATGGTCTGCGGCAGTTCCAGCAGGCGCAGCGCAACGGGTTGGTCGTGACCGAGCATGGCGCCCGCGGCAACCCGGAACAGCGCGGCGTAGCCGATGCTGCCCGCGGCACCCGTCACGGTGACGACGGCAGGTGCTGGTGTCATGAGTCTCCTTCGGTGAGCAATACCTGATTGGTCGGACCCGTCAGCACCAGCGCTTGGCCCACGGAATACCAGTTCAACGGCGCCTTGGTGAAGTTCGCGAGCCACGCGTCGGCGCCGGCCCGCGGGCCCGGGCACGCCATGCGGGTCGACATCAGCGGCCCGATCCGCATCGTGGATCCTTCGATCCGCACCGAACCGATGTGTCGATTGCAGCCCGCAGTGAGCGCGATACGCCCAGCACTCGGGAAGTCGATGACGAGCGGTCCGCCCCCGGGGATGGGAGTGCCGGTGACGGCCGTCGATGAATAGTGCTTGCCGAGCAGGGGAGCCGGCGCAGCGTGCGCGCCACCGGATCCGAACGCGCCGAACGCGAGGGCGGCAAAGCCGAGACAGAAGGCCGCGAACAACGAGGCACCAGGACGGGCGCTGCCACGTAAGCTGGGGCGGCGCCGGACTCGATGGGATCGGGCATGCCGAGTTTGCGCGCGGAGACTCACGGAAACAACGGTAGCCGACCGCTTCGGCCGAGGTGAGGGTGAGCGGAGGTACTCGCATGGTTTCGGTCACTTGCCGCACTGAATACCTGACAAATCGCCATCATCGGGCCGCCTCGGCGGCCTGGTTGTCGATGCTGCTCGGGTTGTTCGCGCTGGTGATCCTCAATATTGCGAATGTGTCCGGCATCGTCACGGCGACGGTGGTCGCGGCGTTGATCGCCGTCTCGCTGGGTGTCGCTGCGTTCGGTCGCCTCGGTGACCGGGGAGCGGTGTTGCTCACCGTCGACGACGACACCGTGTACGTCGGCGACGAGGATCATCAGCTCGCCGGCTACCCCCTGACCAGTCTGGTGTCGGTGAGCCTGGGAGGTCCGGCAGACACCACCACCGCGGGATCGTCCGGCGATGGCCGCGATCTGCGGGTCCGCGGGGCGAAACATCTGACGATGGTTTTCGACGTCGACGGCAAGGACACCTGGAAGGTTGCCGTGATCGACTCGGATCCGGCGGCGGCAGAGGTGATCGGGCGGCTACGAAAACAAGCACCCGAGAGGGTTGCGTCCAAGCAGCGGACGGAGAAGAAGCGGGAATCCGGGAAGGCCACGTCTGGCGAACAGGAGTTCGACCAGAAGGACACGCCCGGACCGCGGATTGCCGATGCGGGCACCGACGAGGCTGCCGAGAGGCTCTGGGAGGAGGCCACTCGGCGTCACGACAAGGTCCTGAGCGACTACGCCGCTTACGAACTCGACCCCGCGGCCCTCTTGCGCTATCCGGCGATCACGGACGTGACCGTCGAGACGACCCAGAACTTTCACCTGGCGCTCGACGACGCGACCGCCCTGCGCACCGATCGCTATCCCGGCAGTCGATCCCGTGCCGACGCCTATCAGCAGTCGGTGGCCGCATTGCGTCGCGCCTGGATCGCCTGTGAGGCCTACGGAAAGAAGGTCGGTTCGGGCTATCTCGAGCCGGGCGACCAGGAAGATCTCGACACCGCGCTCAAGCTGTACCGGCATGCCGCCAGCAGCACCACACCGGCCGAGCAGGCGACCTACTACGGGCGGGTCCGTGACATCGTCACCTCGATGGCCGACCGAGGCGGGTTGCGGCCTCCGGAAGCCGCAGTCGAAGAACTGAAAGCCGTCACGCGCCGTGCGATCGAGGCCGGCGAGCCAACACACTAATGTCGCGACACTAGAACGCCTCGTCGTGCAGGAACTTTCCCTGAGTGGAGTAAATCCCTTCGGCCGCAGCGACATTGGCGATCTTGACGCTGATTGCCCATTGGCTGGGTGGCCCGCCCGCCTCCTGTGCGTCGTCGGCGTCGAAGAAGGGCGGGTCGTGCATTTCGATATCGATCGCGTCCTGGTCGTAGGGCGGAACCTGCCCGCGTGCGATCGCCTGACCGCGGACGGATTCGAACACCGGCAGCGAGACGTCGGTGAAGGCGAAGCCGTCAGTTGAGTTCCGACCCTCGTACTCGGTGAGTTCCGGGAACCGTCCGGGAGCGATCTCGAGGTCGCCGTAGCGGGTGGGCATCCTGTATTCGACGCGGACGCCGCCGCTGTTGAATGCGCTTCCCACATAAGGGGTTCCAGGTGCGAACGATCGAATCTTGAACTGCGTCAGCACCGGATCGTCGAGCGGTATGCGCGCATTGAGCAGTGCCGCCCGCATGAGCTCGAACGAGCGGGCGAAATCGGTGGGGTCGAAGAATTCGGCGACGGTCCCGTCGGGCGTTGCCTGCATGGTGACGCCGGAGATTCCGATCTTGGTGTTGCCGTCGAAGTCCGCGTTGATCAGCACCGGTCTGATGGTGTCGCCGTTGCGGGGCCGTTCGATGTCGATGCTGCTGATCTCGGTGTCGCCGCCGAACCGGGAGATCTGGCGCGTCATCGTGTTCACAACCGACGTGAGGTCGGTCGACGAGAGTTCGGCCGCGGTGAAGGTGCTCGGCTTGCGGCGGGTGTCGGTGGTCGGCGACTTTCGAGCCGCGTCGATCCAGATGTTGGTCGTCTCACCGGTGTTCGGGTCGAAGACGGTTGCATAATCCGAACTGGGGGTGTCGTAGAGGCGGATGCTCAGGATGTTGTCGGCACCGGACTGTCCGAACTCGTCGGTGATGGTTTCGAGCGCTGTGCGTAATTGCGATGTGTAGTCGGATTTCTCGTCGCCGAGGTCGAGGGCCTTGGTGATCGACGGAAGCTTGGCGTCGACGTGCCAGGCCTGTCCCACACCGAACAGGAGAGCGAGCAGGGCGACGACGGTGACGGCGGGGTAGATGACGGCCCAGCGTCCGGGCTGGTCGTCGAACTCGGGCACGTCGTCGCCGCTCCGACGGGCGGGGAGTTCGCCGGGCGGCATCGTGGTGAAGGGTTGGGCGGTCAGGGCCTGGAAATGGCCCTTGGACATCGAGGTGATCCAGCGGGCCTCGTATTCCGTGTCGTCGCGCGGGGTCACCGTCGCGCTCACCATCGTCGGTTGCAGGTCCTCGGTTGCCAGACTGCTGCGGGTGAGCGCGTGCACGTGGACCGCCACCGCATTGCGATCAGGGCCCCGGCGGAAGATCCCGAGCTCGGAGATGCGCGACGGTCGAGGGCCGATCGCGACACCGAGGAACACCAGCGGTACGCCGATGAACAGTGCCACCCACCAGGCGTTGAACGCGCCCAGCCCGATGCCCAGCGCGATGAGCAAGCCGGCGATCGCGGCGCGAACCACCCGAACTGTGGTCCGTTTCGATGGTGTCGCTGGTCTCGCTGGCATCGAACCCCCTCCAAGGGCAGGCGCTGGGAACGGTCTCGTCGCCGCAATCGCGCCGCCGGATACCCACGGTGCAGAGGAATTCTAATGTCGCCGACGAGCACTGACCAGCGGCCGCGTACCGTTGACGATGTTCTCGTCGCGGCTCGTGTCGCATGACACCGGCGCCGCAGGTGGGTTGCAGATGGCCGACGATTGATCAGGAGAAGTGTTCGGTGGGAAAGCTGACCAACAGCATGTGGCGACTGCTCGGGGCGCAGTCGACACGCAACCAGTCGAAGTCGGTGGGCGTGATCAAGGACGCCGAGACCCATGCCGACTGGGCTGCCGACCTCGACGACGACGATTTCGTGCGCGAAGTGGAGAAGCTCGAAATCGCGTCGAACGACCGCGATCGGGCCAAATTCCTGGCGCTGGCGCGGGAGGCCGCGGACCGTTCCATCGGCCTGCGACCGTTCGATGTGCAACTCCAGGGTGCGCTCCGCCTCCTCGAAGGCGACGTCATCGAGATGGCAACGGGTGAAGGCAAGACGCTGGCCGGTGCGATCGCCGCCGTCGGTTACGTCCAGCTCGGCCATCAGGTGCACGTCATCTCGGTGAACGACTACCTGGCCACGCGCGACGCGGACTGGATGAAGCCGCTCTTCGAGATCTTCGGGATGACTGTGCATGCGGTCTCGGAGAACTCCACGCGCGAGGAACGCAAACGCGCCTACAACGGCGACGTCACCTACGGGTCGGTCAACGAGATCGGGTTCGACGTCCTGCGCGATCAGCTGGCCCTCACCTCCGACGACCTCGTCTCGCCCAAGCCCGACGTCGCCATCATCGACGAGGCCGATTCCGTCTTGGTCGACGAGGCCCTCATCCCGCTGGTGCTGGCCGGATCGACGGAGACCGAGGTGCCCGACGAGGCGATCCACGACGTCGTCTCCCGTCTGAAGAACAAGCACTTCGACGTCGATTCCGACGGCCGCAACGTGACGCTCACCGACGAGGGCGCCGAGTTCGTGGAGGCCGAACTCGGTGGTATCAATCTGTACGACGAGGAGCATGTCGGCACGACGCTGGTGCATGTCAACGTCGCGATGCACGCCCACTATCTCCTCGAGCGCGACGTTCACTACATCGTGCGCGACGGCGGAGTGCACCTGATCAATGCGTCGCGTGGTCGTGTGGCGCAACTCCAGCGCTGGCCCGACGGAGTGCAGGCCGCGGTCGAGATCAAGGAGGGGCTCGCCCAGACCGGTGACGGTGAGGTCATCGACACGATCACCGTGCAGGCGTTGGTCGGCCGTTACCCCAAGGTGTGCGGCATGACCGGTACCGCGGTGGCCGCCGGCGAGCAGTTCCGTCAGTTCTACGAACTGCGCATCTCGCAGATTCCGCCGAACTCCGAGAACATCCGTGACGATCTGCCCGACCGCGTGTACGACACCAAGGCGAACAAGGTCGAGGCCATCGTCGAATACGTCAAGGAGATCCACGAGACGGGGCAGCCGATCCTGATCGGCACGCACGATGTCGCGGAGTCCGAGGAACTCGCCTACTTCCTGGACAAGGCGGGCGTGTCCTCGGTGGTCCTGAACGCGAAGAACGACGCCGAGGAAGCGAAGATCATCGCGGAGGCCGGCACCAAGAATGCGGTGACCGTGTCCACACAGATGGCCGGTCGAGGCACCGACATCCGGCTCGGCGGCTCGCACGACGACGAGGAGGCACGCGACGAGATCGTCGAACTCGGCGGTCTCTGTGTCATCGGCACCGGGCGCCACGACACGGAGCGCCTCGACCTTCAGTTGCGTGGCCGCGCGGGACGACAGGGCGACCCGGGGGTGTCGGTGTTCTTCTCGAGCCTCGAAGATCCCGTCGTCACCCGAAACCTCGCATTCAAGCGTGATCCCGTCTCGCCCAACGACGATGGCTCGATGGGTGGCAAGGGTATCGACCTGATAGAGCAGGCTCAGCGTGTCGCCGAGGGCGTGATGCTCGAATTGCATGCCAACACATGGCGATACAACAAGCTGGTCAATCAGCAGCGCGAGATCGTGGTCGAGCGCCGGATGAAGGTGCTGACCACCGACACCGCGATCGACGAACTCGCCGACCTCGAGCCCGAGCGTTATGCGGAGCTGAGCGGCGAAAAGGTCGAGGACAAGAAGGCCGACGTGGATTCGACGGCCGACGTGGATTCGAAGGCTGACACGGACTCGAAGGCTGACACGGACGGCAAGGCCGACGAGGAAACGAAGACAGACGCCAAATCCGACGACTCGTCTTCCGGCGCCGACGATTTCGTGACCGTAGATTCCCAGAGCGCAGATTCCCAGAGCGACGCCTCCGATGGCGACGCTGCCGACGAGGAGAAGTCAACGCCGGCTGCCGAACCCGTGGATCGTGACGTACTCGCTCAGGCGGCGCGCGAGATCATGCTCTACCACTTGGACCGGGCGTGGGCCGATCACCTCGCGTTTGTCTCCGATGTGCGCGCCAGCATCCACCTGCGGGCCATCGGCAAGGAGAGTCCGCTCGACGAATTCCACCGCCTCATCCTCGCCGAGTTCGCCGACCTGCCCGCCAACGCGGTCACCGAGGCGCGCAAGACGTTCCTGGAGGCGGAGATCACGAACGACGGGGTCGACCTCGGGACCGCGGATCTCCACCGCTCACTGACCACCTGGACCTACATGGTCCACGACAACCTCTTCTCGTCGGGCGGCGCGAAGACTCTGCAAGGCATCATCGGAATCTTCCGGTGACCGCTGCGAAGGTCTGAAATCTTGTCCGACACTGCGCCGGACACGGGCGTCCCCGACGAGGCTGCGCCCGACGGAATTGTCCCCAACAGGATTGTCACCGTACCCAACGCGCTGAGCGTGTTGCGGCTGCTGTTGATCCCGGTGTTCGTCTGGCTGCTGTTGGTCGAGGAGGCGGACGGCTGGGCGTTCGCGGTGCTGATGTTCTCCGGTTTCTCCGACTGGGCCGACGGCAAGTTGGCGCGGTTGCTGAATCAGTCGTCGCGGATCGGGGCTCTCCTGGACCCGGCGGCGGATCGGCTGTACATCGTGATCATCCCGGTCGCGTTCGGCATCCGGGAGTTCTTGCCGTGGTGGCTGATCGCCGTGATCGTGCTTCGTGATGTCGCCCTGTTCGCCACCGCGCCGTTGCTGCGAAGCAGGGGGATCCTTGCCCTGCCGGTGCTCTACATCGGCAAGGCGGCGACCTTCGCGCTGATGAGTGCGTTCCCGTGGATCCTTGCCGGCCAGTTCGATTCGGTGGTCGGCACGATCTGCTATCCGATCGGGTGGGCATTCATGATCTGGGGTGTCGCGCTGTACCTCTGGTCGTTTGCCCTGTACGCCTATCAGACGATCCTCGTCTTGCGGCGGATGCCGGCCCACCGCACTACAGTTCCTACCGAGGAGAAAGGTGTTTGAGACGTGACCGATAGCAAGGTACCCGAAGTCTTCCGCTACACCGCAGAACACGAGTGGGTGGAGAAGAAGGGGCCGACGCTTGTGCGAATCGGTATCACCGACTTCGCCCAGGACGCGCTCGGCGATGTGGTCTTCGTGCAGCTGCCCGAGGTCGGCGCTGTCGTCGAGGCAGGTGAATCCTTCGCTGAGGTCGAATCGACGAAGAGTGTTTCCGACATCTTCGGTCCGCTCGACGGCACCGTCTCGGCGGTGAACGACGAACTCGACGCATCACCCGATCTGGTCAATTCTGACCCGTACGGCTCGGGTTGGCTGGTGGAGATCGAGGTCGCTGACGAGGCAACTCTCGCCGAGGCGCTCGACGCCATCCTCGATGCGGCGGGATACCGCGCCGTCATCGAGGGATAACGACCGTGGCGAGTGCCTCGGTGAGGATATGATCGTCGGTGCCGGAGACGACTCGCCTGCCGGTGCGATCGGCGTGACCGGTACGGTTGTTTCCGGACGATCGCGGGCGAGTGAAGAACATGCCGGTCGCGTGAACGCGCCGATGTTCCAGGCCGAACTGGAGCGGACGGGTGCAGTGAACCGGGCCCCCTCGGTGATGGCCGAAGATCGGGTGGCACCGATGATGACGAAGGAGAAGCGGTGAGCGATAACGACAAGGACTTCGAGGCTCCGGTGGAAACCACCTCGGTATTCCGCGAGGAGTTCATCAATGAGCTCGATGCGAGTGCGCCGACCTCGAATGAACCCGCCGACACCGGGGTCGAACGACTCTCGCCCGGGACGGCGCTGCTTGTCGTCAAGCGTGGGCCCAATGCGGGTTCGCGCTTCCTGCTCGACCAGGCGACCACGTCCGCCGGCCGGCATCCCGACAGTGACATCTTCCTCGACGATGTGACCGTGAGTCGCCGTCACGCCGAGTTCCGCCTCGGCGACAACGAGTTTCAGGTCGTCGACGTCGGCAGCCTCAACGGCACCTACGTCAACCGTGAGCCGGTGGACACCGCATCCCTGAGCAATGGGGACGAAGTGCAGATCGGCAAGTTCCGCCTGGTGTTCCTCAGCGGCCCACGCGACGAAGCGGGCGCCTGACCGTCGTGACGGCCTCTTCGGCTCGACGGTCAGAGGGATCGATGTCCATCGGCGCGGTCCTCGCGTTGCTGCGCGACGATTTCCCGGACATCACGATCTCGAAGATCCGATTTCTGGAATCGGAAGGGTTGATCACCCCGGAGCGTGCCCCGTCCGGATATCGCCGATTCAGCGAGGCCGATTGTGAGCGGCTGCGATTCGTGTTGACGGCGCAGCGCGACCGGTACCTTCCGCTGAAGGTGATCAAGGAGCAACTCGACGCCATCGACTCCGGCGACGGCACCGAGTCGGGGCCGACGCGTTTGCTGACGTCTGCGCGAGGTGCGGTCGCCCCGGCAACCGATTTCGGTTCGCGGGGTGGTCGGGTGTCGCGGGAATCGTTGATCGAACGGACCGGCGTGGATTCGGCCTTCGTCACCGAATTGCAGCGCAATGGACTGTTGACCGCCGGACCGGCGGGGTTCTTCGACGAGGACGCGGTTCGTCTCGTGGAGGCCGCGGCTGCTCTCGCCAGCTACGGGCTCGAGACCCGGCATCTGCGGGCCTTCAAGGTGTCTGCCGACCGCGAGGCCGGTTTGGTTGCGCAGATCGCGAGTCCCATTGCGAAGGGCAAAGGGACAGGTGCGCGCGACCGTGCCGAAGAACTCGTGCGGGAGATCGCGGCGCTGTCGGTCACGCTGCACACCCAACTCGTCAAGGCGGCTGTGCGCGGAGCGCTGGATTGACAGCTGTGCGCGGAGCGCTGGATTGACAGCTCGGCGCGCAGCGCTGGATTGAGCCCTGGGAGTCTCATCTTCTCGATGGGGTTCGGTGGCGCCTCAAGTCGGCCGCCGCATCGTGGCGTTGCGGTGTAGCGTCGGGGGAAACCAAAAGTACTGATGCTTCTCAAGTGACGTCCACGTCGACACGGAGGTGGTGGGAATGAGCGAGATGCGAGTGGTGGGTATCCGGGTGGAGCCACCGCAGAGCCAGCCCGTGTTGTTGCTGCGCGAGGTGGACGGTCAACGGTATCTGCCGATCTGGATCGGGCAGAGTGAAGCGGCGTCGATTGCGTTGCGGCAGAAGGGTATCGAACCTCCGCGGCCGCTGACGCACGATCTCATCGTCAACCTCATCAACGATTTCGGGCAGACGCTTCTCGAAGTCCGCATCGTCGACATGCAGGAGGGCACCTTCTACGCGGAGATGGTCTTCGCCGGGGATCTTCGGGTGTCCGCGCGGCCGTCGGATTCCATCGCGGTGGCGATGCGTGCCGACGTGCCGATCATCGCCGACGAGGAGGTGCTCGCGGAGGCCGGACTCCTCATCCCCGACGAGGAATCCGACGAGGAGACTCCCGCCCCGAGTGACGACGAGGTGGAGAAGTTCAAAGAGTTCCTCGACAACGTCTCGCCCGACGACTTCAAGGCCAGCGGCGCCTGAGCTTCCGGGATCGTGCGGCCGAGCGGCCACAGGTAACGGAACGGGCAACGCGAGGTCACCATTCGCGCCGATCTCGAGTTGACGTCGAGTGTTCGGGCGCGTCGCATTGATCCGTCGACCGCATAGGACATACCGTCGAGGTCAACATCGCCTGATTCGACAGGCGAGGTAGAGATGATCGGGTGCACGGGTACCCGCACCGCGTAGAGTAGGCGCTGGTGCCGGGCAGTTCCTGACGGTCCGATCCGAGCGTTGCGAGGGAGTCTGAAGTGGGCGATCAGCCGGTCGACAACGATGCCACGTCACAGGATCAGAGCACGCTGCCAGGTATCGATGACCAGCCGGCGCAGACCCAGGTTAGCCCGAAGCAGACCGCGACCCAGGGCAGTCTCGACGACATCGCGCCCGGGCTGTTCCCCAACGACACCGTTCCCGACGAGCTGATCGGCTATCGCGTGCCGAGTGCATGCCAGATCGCCGGGATCACCTACCGGCAGCTCGACTACTGGGCGCGCACCTCACTTGTCGTGCCGTCGATCCGCAGCGCCGCCGGCTCCGGCAGTCAGCGGCTGTACTCCTTCAAGGACATCCTGGTCCTCAAGATCGTCAAACGGCTGCTCGACACCGGTATCTCGTTGCAGAACATCCGGGTCGCGGTCGACCACCTGCGCCAGCGCGGGGTCGAGGACCTCGCCCGGATCACCCTGTTCTCCGACGGCACGACCGTCTATGAATGCACGTCGGCCGAAGAGGTGGTGGACCTCCTCCAGGGCGGCCAGGGCGTCTTCGGCATCGCGGTCAGCGGTGCGATGCGGGAGCTGACCGGGACGATCGCCGATTTCCCGGGTGAGCGTGCCGACGGCGGTGTGAGCGAGCCCGCCCCGGAAGACGAGCTGGCTGCCCGGCGCAAGAGCCGCGCGCGTCGCACCGGCTAGTCCTTCACACGAGTGCGACGAGCGGCACACGAGTCGAGGACGTGTGTGTCGTTGATCATGGCCTAAACTGGACACGCGTCGCTGCATCACGGGAGAGCGTCACCGGATCACTGGTCCAGGGTGGCCGCCGAAGGAGCAATACCTCCTCGTCAAACTCTCAGGCACCCAGGACCGTGGTGTTGACGGCGTCTCTGGAAAGTGACGGCAGTGCTCGTCCGCCCACGGTGAAAGGTCGTCGATCGCGAATCGGTGACCGAATCTCTCAGGCGTCGGGGTCGGTGACGACCCGTTGACATGACAGAGGGGGAGGGCCAGCCCACCGGTTGGGCACAACGATGCCGACCGGAACTGTGAGAGGTTGACCCGACCATGAGCGCATCGCCATCCGAGTCGTCCGACAGCCATGTTTCCGCCTTCGTCGATCGCCACGTCGGTCCGGATGCCGACGAAACACAGCGCATGCTCGCCCTCATCGGCGTCGCGTCCCTCGACGAACTCGCCGGGCAGGTGGTGCCGG
Organism: Gordonia gummivorans; assembly: GCF_022513585.1. Classification (GTDB taxonomy): domain Bacteria; phylum Actinomycetota; class Actinomycetes; order Mycobacteriales; family Mycobacteriaceae; genus Gordonia. Next base: position 130,067 of record NZ_JAKWBF010000008.1, on the reverse strand, counting down.
CGGTCATCACCGACGACACCGAGGCCGATGCCCTGGCCGGGTTGCCCGCACCGATGAGCGAGACCCAGGTGACCGAACGGCTGCGCGGCCTGGCGGAGACGAACACGGTCGCCCGGTCGATGATCGGTCTCGGCTACTACGACACCCATACGCCGGCGGTCATCCGCCGCAACGTGCTCGAGAATCCGGCGTGGTACACCGCGTACACGCCGTATCAACCCGAGATCAGCCAGGGTCGGTTGGAGGCGTTGCTGAATTTCCAGACGATGGTCGCCGACCTCACCGCCATGGAGGTCGCGGGAGCGTCGATGCTCGACGAGGCGACCGCGGCGGCCGAGGCGATGACCCTCATGCGCCGCGCGGGCAAGTCGAAGTCGAACCGGTTGGTGGTCGACGCCGACCTGTATCCCCAGACGCGTGCGGTCATCGACACCAGAGCCGAACCGCTCGGTATCGACGTCGTCGAGGCGTCTCTGCATCCCGGGTTGCCCGATGGTGGGCTGCCCGACGGTGAGTTCTTCGGGATCGTCCTGCAGGTGCCCGGTGCTTCCGGGCGGATCGTCGACGCCGCGCCGATCATCGACGCCGCGCACGACCGGGGTGCGCTGGTGGCGGTGGGAGCCGATCTTCTGGCGCTGACCCTCATCACGCCTCCGGGCGAGCAGGGCGCCGACGTCTGCTTCGGGACCACCCAGCGATTCGGTGTGCCGATGGGCTTCGGCGGTCCGCACGCCGGATACCTGTCGGTCCACACGCGCCATGCCAGGCAACTGCCCGGACGGCTGGTCGGTATCTCCAAGGATGCCGATGGCAACCTCGCCTACCGGCTCGCCCTGCAGACACGTGAGCAGCACATCCGGCGCGAGAAGGCGACAAGCAACATCTGCACCGCGCAGGTCCTGTTGGCTGTCATCGCCGCGATGTACGCGTCGTATCACGGTGCCGAAGGTCTGCGCGCGATCGCCCGACGAACCCACGCCAATGCCGCGCGTCTCGCCGACTGCCTCGCGGCCGCAGGGTTCGCGATCGCGCACGCGTCGTTCTTCGACACGATCGAGGTCCGCACGCCCGGGCAGGCCGACGCTGTTCTGGCACAAGCGAAGCGCCACGGCATCAACCTGCGCCGGGTGGATGGCGACGTCGTCGGGATCGCGTGCGACGAGACCACCACCGATACCGACATCGCCGCGGTGCTCGATGCCTTCAGCGCGGCATCGGTGCAGCCGAGGGGCTTGGCCGCTCCGATCGAGACGCGCACCTCGGAGTTCCTCACCCACCCGGCGTTCAATCGGTATCGCACCGAAACCGCGATGCTTCGCTATCTGCGCGCCCTGTCGGACAAGGACATCGCGCTCGATCGCAGCATGATTCCGCTGGGGTCGTGCACCATGAAGCTCAACGCCGCCACCGAGATGGAGCCGATCACCTGGCCCGGATTCGCCGGTCTGCACCCGTTCGCACCGAGTGCAGACACCGCCGGCATCCGCGAGCTCATCACCACCCTCGAGGACTGGCTGGTGGCCGTGACCGGCTACGACCGCGTCAGCCTGCAGCCCAACGCCGGCTCCCAGGGGGAGTATGCGGGGCTTCTCGCCATTCGTGGCTACCACCGGAGTCGAGGTGAGGTCGACCGCGACGTCTGCCTGATCCCGTCGAGCGCGCACGGCACCAATGCGGCGTCGGCGGTGATGGCCGGTATGCGCGTCGTGGTGGTCGCATGCCGCGAGAACGGCGATGTCGACCTCGACGACCTGACGGCCAAGATCGCGGCAAATGAGGGTCGCGTGGCGGCCATCATGATCACCTACCCGTCCACTCACGGTGTCTTCGAACACGACATCCGCGAGATCTGCGCGGCGGTCCACGACGCGGGCGGTCAGGTGTATGTCGACGGAGCCAACCTCAACGCGCTGGTCGGCGTGGCACGGCCCGGCCACTTCGGTGGCGACGTCAGTCACCTGAATCTGCACAAGACGTTCTGCATCCCGCACGGCGGGGGCGGACCGGGTGTGGGACCGGTGGCGGTGCGTGAGCACCTGGCCCCGTTCTTGCCGGGGCATCCGCTGGCGCCCGAGCTGCCGGGCGACATCACGATCTCGGCCGCGCCGTACGGGTCGGCGTCGATCTTGCCGATCACCTATGCGTATATCGCGATGATGGGTGCGGCGGGGCTGCGTCGGGCCACGATGACCGCGATCGCCTCCGCCAACTACGTCGCCGCGCGCCTCGGTGAGTACTTCCCGGTGCTCTACACCGGCGACCACGGCTACGTCGCACACGAGTGCATTCTCGATCTGCGTGGAATCACCAAGTCGACCGGCGTCACCGTCGACGATGTTGCGAAACGTCTCGCCGACTACGGTTTCCACGCACCGACGATGAGCTTCCCGGTGGCCGGAACGCTGATGGTGGAGCCGACGGAGAGCGAGAATCTCGACGAGATCGACGCCTTCTGCGACGCGATGATCGCCATCCGCGCGGAGATCGACAAGGTGGCCGCGGGCGAATGGGATGTCGAGGACAACCCGTTGCGAGGCGCTCCGCACACGTCGGAATGCCTCGTCGGAGAATGGAATCACCCCTACTCCCGCGAGGTTGCGGTCTATCCGCAGGGCCTGCCGTCGGCCGGCGCACGCGCCAAGGTGTGGCCGTCGGTGCGCCGCATCGACGGCGTGTTCGGCGACCGCAACCTCGTCTGCAGTTGTCCGCCGATCGAGGCGTTCAGCAGCACCACCGCTCCCTGAGATGGTCGGCGCGCCAAGCCTTTCCGCTGCCTGATGTGCTCGAGGCGCCAAGCCGAGAGCCTCGAAGGCTGGGCGAGATGACAATGTCGTTTCGCCAGTGGTTTCGACACGACGCCTCGCGCCGGCGACGCGTCAGGCCGGTCCGTAGACGAGTCGGTTGATGGCCACGATCGCGCCGGGTTCGGGGCTCGGCATCGGGCTGGGGGTGCGCGGGAACGTCACCGTCGCGGTCGCGGCGGGCAGTGGTGCGTCCCCACGGAATCCGAGCGCGGTCAGCAGTCGCAACTGGTCGGGCTGGGCGGCGAACTCGACGAAGTCGGCGACGGTGTCGGTGGCCACGTCCGACACCCGGTCGTCGGTGAGTCGCACCACCGGGTAGTCGGCCACCGGAGTGGGGCCGGTCGGCAGGAGTTCGGCGAGACGGGCCTGCGCGTCGTTGCGGGTCTCCTGATAGAGCTTCTGTTCGGTGATCGGCACCGCGTGGATGCGGGTCGACGATGGGTCTCCCGACCCCTCCGCGATGATGCGGGCGGCCCCGGCCGGGGTTCCGTCGGGTGACAACGGTGCGCCCTCGAGCAGGGCTTGCACGCTGAATCGCACCCGCTCCGATGCCGCATCCTGCGTGGTGAGCGCGCCGGTTGTCCGCGTCACCTGGGCGGCCACCGCCTGGGCGGCGAGCGCACTCGAGTCCGATTGCTGCTCGGTGGGCATCGCCATGCGCAGCGATCCCCAGCCGGGCAGGCCGACGTCGGCGAGGCTCGCGTCGCGGCGCTGCAGGGTGGGCAGCTGCGACCAGTCGAGCTTTCCGCCCAGCTGCTGGTTGAAGGCGGGGGACACCGCCAGCACCACCGGGGAGGTGACCAGCGAGCGGGGAGTTCCCTCGATCGCAGTGGGTTTCACGGCCGACAGGTTGGCCGCCCACACCGACGACTGCGGAATCCACGCTGCCGGGTAGGTCCCCATCGACGCGTCGTCCCACGTTCCGGCGAGCGCATCCGCGGTGATCTTCGCGTCGGCGTCGGGACGAATCGTGACAGTCACACAGTGATCGCGCACCACGGGGTTGGTCTTGGCATAGTTGGCCGCGATCTCGGTCAGTCCGGGTGCGAGGTCGGCGTCGGTGCGGATGGTCACCGTCTCCCGGCCCTCGACGCAGGAGCCGGCTGCCTCGTCGGCCTCCCGATCGATCCGGTCACCGAGATGCTGCCAGGCCACGATGATCGCGGCGACGAGAATGATCGACAACAACGCGAAGACCAGTCCCCGGCTCACACCCCGGCTCCGGATCCCGCCACCGCTGCCGGTACTCCGATGATGCGCCAAGGTCGGTGCCCCTCCGTGCTGTCGTGCCGGTCTCGATCGGTCGGTGACCGCGACACGAACACGCACAGCGTGCGAGACCCATCACACACGCAGAAGCGGTCACCAGGGTCTGACGATACCGCCCCGACCGCCTACCGCGGGGATGCGCGGTAGGCGGCCGGGGCGTCGTCTATCGTCTCGGAGACTTCCGGGCCGGGTGATCAGACCGTCGCGGCGGCCTTGAACTCGCGGCGACGGCGATGCAGGATCGGCTCGGTGTAGCCGCTCGGCTGCTTCGCACCCTCCAGGATCAACTCCTTGGCGGCCTGGAAGGCGATGCTCGAGTCGAAGTCGGGAGCCATCGGCCGGTACTCGGGATCACCCTCGTTCTGCCGGTCCACCACCGGCGCCATCCGCTTCAGGGCGGCCACCACATCGTCGGCGGTGACGATGTCGTGGTGAATCCAGTTCGCGAGCAGCTGGCTGGAGATCCGCAGCGTCGCCCGATCCTCCATGAGCGCGATGTCGTGGATGTCGGGAACCTTCGAACAGCCCACGCCCTGGTCGATCCAGCGCACGACGTACCCGAGGATCGACTGACAGTTGTTGTCGAGCTCCTCTTTCTTCTCCTCGTCGGTCCAATCCGTCTTGGGCGCAAGCGGAATGGTGAGGATGTCGTCGACCGACGCCGGATCGCGCTTGGCGATCTCGTCCTGACGCTCGAAGACGTCCACCAGGTGGTAGTGCATGGCGTGCAGGGTCGCGCCGGTGGGCGACGGCACCCACGCGGTGCTGGCGCCGGCCTTGGGCTGACCGATCTTCTGCTCCACCATGTCGGCCATCAGATCGGTCATGGCCCACATGCCCTTACCGATCTGCGCGCGGTGCTGCAGCCCGGCGTGCAGACCGATGTCGACGTTGGAGTCCTCGTAGGCGAGCATCCACTTCTGCTGCTTCATCTCGCCCTTGCGGATCATCGCACCGGCCTCCATGGAGGTGTGGATCTCGTCGCCGGTGCGGTCGAGGAAGCCGGTGTTGATGAACACGACACGGCTTTCGGCCGCCTTGATGCAAGCCTTCAGATTCACCGTGGTGCGGCGCTCTTCGTCCATGATGCCGACCTTGAGGGTGTTCTCGGGCAGACCGAGGACCTTCTCCACTCGGCCGAACAGTTCGACGGTGAAGGCGACCTCGTCCGGGCCGTGCATCTTCGGCTTGACTATGTAGATCGATCCCGTACGCGAGTTCTGGACACCGGCGTCGGTCGACAATCCGTGAACGCCGATGAGCGAGGTGAACAGCGCATCCTGGATGCCCTCGCCCACCTCGTTGCCGTCGGCGTCGAGGATGGCGTCGTTGGTCATCAGGTGACCGACGTTGCGGACGAACAGCAGGGACCGTCCGTGCAGGTCGAATCCGGTGCCGTCGGGTGCGTTGTACTCACGGTTGCCGTTGAGGACACGCGTGAAGGTCTTGCCGCCCTTGGTGACCTCTTCGGACAGGTCGCCCTTGTTGAGGCCCAGCCAGTTGCGGTAGCCGAGCACCTTGTCGTCGGCGTCGACGGCGGCCACGGAGTCCTCGAAGTCCATGATCGTCGTGATAGCCGACTCCATAACGACATCCTTGATGCCCGCTGGATCGGTCTTGCCGATCGGCGAGGTCGGGTCGATCTCGATGTCGAGGTAGAGACCGTTGTTGCGGAGCAGGATCGACGACGGTGAGGTCGCATCGCCGCGGTAGCCGGCGAACGCCGACGGATCGGCGAGCGTCGAGGTGGTGCCGTCGGCCAAGGTGACCTGAACCGACGCGGCATTGTCGGCGCTGCCGGCACTGGTGATCGCGAAACCGGTGACGTCGGTGTAACTGCACTGCTCGAGCGGAACTGCCTTGTCGAGGAAGTCCTTCGCGTACGCGATGACCTTGTCGCCGCGAACAGTGTTGTAGGTCTTGCCCTTCTCGGCGCCGTCGGTCTCCGGGATGACGTCGGTGCCGTAGAGCGCGTCGTACAGCGAACCCCAGCGCGCGTTGGACGCATTGAGTGCGAACCGCGCGTTGAGGACCGGCACGACGAGCTGCGGACCCGCGGTCTCGCTGATCTCGCGGTCGACGTTGGCGGTGCTGATCTGGAAGTCGGCCGGCACATCCACCAGGTAGCCGATGTCGGTGAGGAAGGCCTTGTAGGCGTCGAAGTCCAGGTCACCCTTGTGGTCGCGGTGCCACTGGTCGATCTTGGCCTGCAGGTCGTCACGTACGGCGAGCAGCTCTCGGTTGCGCGGTGCGAGGTCGGCGATGACCGCAGCCGCACCCGACCAGAAGGCGTCCTTGTCGACCCCGGTACCCGGGAGGGCCTCGTTGTTGATGAAGTCGTAGAGAACGGAAGAGACCTGCAAACCGTCGACGGTGATCCGGTCGGACATGTCAGCCTTTCTGCGCAATCTCATCGCGGTCGGACCGTGGGCAAAGGCGTCCGCCTCGGTCCGGGCGAGGAGTATCGGTGTATTCGATCGTAACCATGCTACTCGTCGGTAACGGGCGTCTTCACCTGGCTAACCGGTTAGGTGACCTGCTACACGCTCTCCGAGCAGAGCACGTCCGCGTTCGACGACAGCGGCCCGAACCACCGCGCCCCGCTCGGCGATCGCGGTCTGCTCGCGGGCATAGGCAGCCCGACCCTCGGGTGTTTCGATCGCGACCGGCGGGTAGCCGAACTCACGCAGGTCGTACGGGCTCGCTCGCATGTCGAGTTCGCGGGCCGACAACGCGACCTCGAACGCATCGAGGGTCAGTTCCGAAGGCAGAAATGGAGTCATCGTGAGGCACGCCCGATAGAGGTCCATCGTGGCGTGCAGGCATCCCGGCTGTTCGTGTGTGGCCTGCGTGTCTCGAGACAGCGGCGCCGCGTTGCGGGGTCGGGCGTCGTCGGTGAAGAACCGGAACGCGTCGAAATGGGTGCAGCGCAGTGGCATCGACTCGACCACCGAATCGGTGCCGGCACTGCCGAGCCGAAGCGGGACGGCGTGCCGGGTGGCGTCGGTTCGGTAGACCATCGCCCACTCGTGCAGGCCGAAGCACCCGAAACGGGGGGATCGGCCCGCCGTGACCGCCAAGAGTTCGACGGTTGCGCGGATCTTCTCCGACCGTCGGACGAGGTGGTCGGGATCGGCGGTGACGCCACCATCCACCCGGTGGTAGCCGCGCAACGCCAGGTACTCGTCGGCGTCGCACAGCACGGTGTCGAGGCCGGGATGCCACCGCTGGACGTGCGCCGGACGCGACGAATAGTAGGTGAACAGAAAATCGAGCACGGGATGCTTGACCCCGCTGCGCCGCGCACGCAAGTACGGCCCGACGAGCCGCTCGACGCGGTCGGCGTAAGCGTCACGACGAGCGTGCCACTGAGCGGGCGTGAGGATGGCCGGGGCGTTCACACGCGATGCGTCTCGTCCCGAACGGTCCCGACGAATTCCTCCACGAGGTCGGCGAGCGCGACGACACCGATGGTGCGCCCACTCTCGTCGACGACCGCGCCGAGGTGCGAACTCGTCCGCCGCAGTGCTCCGGTGGCCTCGTCGAGCGGGGTGGTCGACGAGATCACCGGCAGCGGTCGGATCTTGTCGACACCGATGATCGTCTCCGGTCCGATGCGCTCGTCGAGGATGTCGTCGAGCACGTCCTTGAGATGGAGATACCCGGTGAAGGTGCCGTCGGAACCGCGCACCGGGAATCGGGAGAACCCGGTGTCGCCGACCGCCTTCTCGATCGACCCCAGGGTCGGTCCGGTACCGCCGGTCGCGGCATCGCGTTCGATCTCGACGCTGCGCATCTTGTCGAGCGGGATCATCACCTCGGCCACCGCGCGGCTCACCGAGCTGAGTGCACGGGTGAGCCGTTCGTGTTCCTCGGCGTCGATGAGTCCCTCTTCTTCGGACTCGCTGAGCATCTGGGCGAGTTCGCCGGTCGAGACGGTGGCGTCGAGTTCGTCCTTCGGCTCGACGCGCATCAGCCGCAGCGAGGAATTGGCCAGCCAGTTGTAGAACCCGATGAGCGGACGCATGATCCGGATGAACCCGAGATGCGGCGGAACCAGCCACATCGCTGCGGTTTCGGGTCCAGCGAGCGCGATGTTCTTGGGCACCATCTCCCCGAGCAGGATGTGCAGCACCACCACCAACGACAACGCGATGGTGAACGCGATGGGATGCAGCAGCGCGGTGGGCACGTGGGCGAGATGCAACGGCTTCTCGATGAGGTGTGCGACCGCAGGCTCGGCGACCCGGCCGAGCAGGATCGAGCAGATCGTGATGCCGAGTTGCGCACCGGCCAACATCAGTGACAGGTGTTCACCGGCACGAATGACGGTGCGAGCGCGCGTCTTCCCGCTCTCCTCGAGCGCCTCGAGGCGGTCGCGCCGGGCCGAGATCAGCGAGAACTCGGCGCCGACGAAAAACGCGTTACCCGCGAGCAGCGCGACCGCGAGCAGGACACCCCACACGTCACCCATCGGCACTCACCCCTAGCTGGGCCGGTGCGGAGACCTCGACTGCTGATTCGCCATCCGAGATGGGCTGCAATGAGACGACGTCGACCCGCCGTCCGTCCATCTGCCGGACGGTCGCCCGCCACCGGGTGACAGGTCCGTCGGGAAGGTCGTCCTCATCGTCGTCGTGATCGTCGACACCGGCCGTGCGGTCAGGGAGTTCGACCGTGTCGCCGGCCTCCGGGATCCGGCCGAGTACGAACATCACGAGACCGCCGAGCGTGTCGTAGGGGCCGTCAGGAGCGTGATACCCGACCGCGTCTGCTACTTCGTCTATCCGGAGCAGGCCCGCGCAGAGATACCCCTCACCCTCGACCTGGACGTCGGCTCGTTCGTCGTCGTGCTCGTCGGTGACGTCGCCGACGATCTCCTCGATCAGGTCTTCGGTCGTCACGATGCCTGCCGTACCGCCGTACTCGTCGATGACCACACACAGCTCCATGCCGTCGGCGCGGATCTGTTCCATCAGCGAATCACCGTCGAGGCTTGTCGGTACCCGTGGCACCGGGCGGGCGATCGAAGCGACCTGTGTGGTCGCCTGCTCTTCGGGCGCGACGGTGAATGCCTGCTTGATGTGGACGACGCCGACCAGATCGTCGAGGTTCCCGTCGATGACCACCGGGAACCGGGAATGACCGGTCCGGGACGCCGCGACGACGAGGTCGCGCACGTTGTCTGCCTGGTCGAGGCAGACAACGGTGACCCGCGGCGTCATCAGGTCCTCGGCAGTGAGTTCGCCGAACCGCAACGAACGGTCGACGAGTGTCGCCGTGTCGGCGTCGATGGCGCCGGCGCGTGCCGAGTTGCGAACGAGCGACACCAGTTCCTGTGGGGATCGTGCCGAGCGCAATTCCTCGGCCGGCTCGACGCCGAGACGCCGGACCAGCCAGTTCGCGGACCCGTTCAACCCGTTGATGGCCCAGCGGAAGGCTGCCGAGAACAAGGTCATCGGTCCGGCTGTGTACCGGGCCACCGCGAGTGGTTTGGCGATCGCGAGGTTCTTCGGGATCAGTTCGCCGAGCACCATCGACAGCGAGGTCGCGATGATCAAGGCGAGTGCCAGCGCGATACCCGCCGCCACCGAGGGTCCCAGACCTGCGGACTCGAGTGCCGGCGTGAACAGCGTCGCGAGCACCGGTTCGGCGATGTAGCCGGTGATCAGGGTGGTGATGGTGATGCCGAGTTGGGCACCCGACAGTTGAAACGACAGGCTCCGATGCGCCCGGTCCACCATGCGTGACCGGCGGTCACCGCGGGTGGCCACATCGTCGGAGATGGTCGATCGCTCCAGCGCGGTCAGCGAGAACTCGGCCGCCACGAACAGTGCCGTTCCGAGTGTGAGCGCAACAAAGCCCACCAGGCCGGCGACGTAGAGAACGATGTCCATGGGACTCACCAGCCGCCCGGCAGAGGGCGTCCTTCGGCGAACCCGGCAGCGGATTGCACCCCGAGGACGACCTTGTCGTGCAGTTCGACGAGGTTGTGTGCGCCTGCGTAGGTGGCGGCGCTGCGCACGCCCGAGCAGATGTGATCGATGAGATCTTCGACGCTGGGGCGTTCCGGGTCGACGCGGATTCGGGAACTCGAGATGCCCTCCTCGAACAGGGCCTTGCGTTCCCGGTCATAGGCGCTGTCGTTGGCGGATCGAGCCGCGACCGCCCGCTTGGACGCCATGCCGAAACTGACCTTGTAGAGACCGTCGGCGTCGCGTTGCAGTTCGCCGGGCGACTCGAACGTCCCGGCAAACCACGACCCGACCATGACGTTCGACGCTCCGGCGGCCAGCGCGAGTGCCACGTCGCGCGGATGTCGGATACCGCCGTCGGCCCATACGTGGGCCCCGTGATCCTTTGCCGCACCGGCACATTCGGCCACGGCTGAGAATTGCGGCCGACCCACTCCGGTCATCATCCGCGTCGTGCACATTGCACCGGGCCCGACCCCGACCTTCACGATCGAGGCACCGGCCTTGATGAGGTCCGCCGTGCCCTCTGCCGACACCACATTGCCCGCCGCTATCGGAACGCCGAGATCGGCGGCGGCGATCGCGTCCAGGGCGGCGAGCATCTTCTCCTGGTGGCCGTGCGCGGTGTCCACCACCAACAGATCGGCCCCGGCGTCGACGAGTGCTCGAGCCCGGCCCGCAACGTCACCGTTGATGCCCACGGCCGCCGCGATCCGCAGCCGTCCGTGAGTGTCGACATTGGGGCGGTAGATCCCGTGTCGTAGCGCACCGACCCGGGTGAGCACTCCGGCGAGTGTGCCGTCCGGATGGACCAGCACCGCCAGGCCGAGATGCAGGTCGCCGAGTGCGTCGTACACCTCACGGCCCGGGGTGTCCACCGGCAATGTCACCATCGTCGGATCCAGCACGTCGCGCACCCGGGTGAACCGGTCGATGCCGGCGCACGCCTGTTCGGTGACGATGCCGATCGGTGTGCGCTCTGCCACGACGACGGCCGCGCCATGGGCGCGTTTGGGCAGCAGAGCCAGCGCGTCGGACACCGAATTGTCGCCGGTGAGGACGACCGGGGTGTCGGCGACGAGGTGCCGGGACTTCACGAACGTGATCGACTCGGCCGCGGCCGCCAGCGGCAGATCCTGGGGCAGGACAACCAGACCGCCGCGCCGCGCAACGGTCTCGGCCATTCGCTTGCCGGCGACCGCGGTCATGTTCGCGACCACCAGCGGGACCGTCGTCCCGGTGCCGTCGGACGTCGAGATGTCCACGTCGAAGCGTGAGGTGACATCCGACCGGTTGGGCACGATGAACAGGTCGTCGTAGGTGAGGTCGTGGGTGGGCGCGTGGCCGGAGAGGAAACGCACGATCAGGTGTGACCCGCCGTCATTCGGATACTTCCGACCGGTCGCCGCTCCACAGCGTGTGGAAGGTGCCCGGCTTGTCGACACGCTGGTAGGTGTGTGCGCCGAAATAGTCGCGCAGCCCCTGGGTGAGGGCGGCCGGGAGGCGTTCGCTGCGCAATCCGTCGTAGTAGGAGAGCGACGACGCGAACGCGGGCACCGGGATTCCGAGGGTGGTGGCCGTCGCAACCACCCGGCGCCAGCTGTCGATGCCGGCCTCGACCGCATCGCGGAAGTACGGCGCGAGCAGCAGGCTCGGCAGGTCGGGGTCCTCGGCGTAGGCCTCCCGGATGCGGTTGAGGAACTGGGCACGGATGATGCAGCCGCCGCGCCAGATCGTGGCGAGTGACCCGCGGTCCACGTCCCAGCCGTATTCGGCACTGCCGGCCGCGATCTGGTCGAAGCCCTGTGCGTAGGCGACCACCTTGGACGCGTAGAGCGCCGCCTTGATGTCGTCGACGAACGCGGCACTGTCGGTCGGGGTGCCGCCGAGATCACCTGCGGCCAGACCGCGTGCGGCCTCGCGCTGAGCTGTCGAGCTCGACAGCGCACGAGCGAACACCGCCTCCGCGATTCCCGTCGTCGGGATGCCGAGGTCGAGTGCGGACTTGACGGTCCATCGGCCGGTGCCCTTCTGGCCGGCCGCGTCGACGATGACGTCGACGAGCGGCTTGCCGGTCTCAGCGTCGACCTGGCTGAGCACCTCGGCGGTGATCTCCACGAGGTAACTCTCGAGCTCGGTGGTGTTCCACTGCCGGAACACCTCGGCGATCTCCGTCACGGGCAGGTCCAATGCTTTGCGCATCAGGTCGTAGGCCTCGCCGATCAGCTGCATGTCGGCGTACTCGATGCCGTTGTGCACCATCTTGACGAAGTGGCCGCTGCCGTCGGGGCCGATGTGGGTACAGCACGGTTCACCGTCGACGTGCGCGGAGATCTCCTCGAGCAGCGGGCCGAGCGACTTGTACGATTCGGCCGGGCCGCCAGGCATGATCGACGGGCCGTTGAGGGCGCCTTCCTCACCACCGGAAATGCCGGCCCCGACGAAGTGCAGTCCCCGCTCGGCGAGTGCGGCTTCGCGACGGATGGTGTCGGTGTAGAGCGAGTTGCCGCCGTCGATGATCACATCGCCGGGTTCCATCACGTCGGCGAGTTCCTCGATGACGGCGTCGGTCGGCGCGCCTGCCTTGACCATGATGAGGGCGCGGCGCGGCCGTTCGAGTGCCGCGACGAACTCGGCCATTGTCTCGGTGCGGACGAAATCGCCGTCGCCGCCATGGTTTTCGATGAGCGCATCGGTCTTGGCGATGCTCCGGTTGTGTAGGGCCACGGTGTACCCGTGACGGGCGAAATTCCGCGCGATGTTCGAACCCATGACGGCCAGTCCGGTGACGCCGATCTGGGCCCGGGCAGACGATGACGATGACTCGACGTTGTTCATGGGCTCAAGCCTATTGCCTCGGCCCGACACGCGGCCTACTGAGTCCCGGTGAGGCCTGGGATTGTGGAGCCGGGTGGTGCCCGTCCTGCGGCTGACTGAGTCCCGGTGAGGCCTGGGATTGTGGAGCCGGGTGGTGCCCGTCCTGCGGCTGACCTGCGAGCCTCGACGCCTCCGCCCTGTCAGGCGGCGGACAGCAAGCGGGTGAGTTCGGTGAGCCAGGGGATGGCGACCGCGAGCGTCGGGACCACCAGAATCGAGGCGGCAACGCAGTAGGCGAGCACTGCCACTGCGCGCGCGGGCCGGTCGTCGGCGAGCCGGTGCACCCGAGCCAGCGTCGTCGGACCACCCACGGCCATGGCGCCGCGGGGAGCAACGGCGTCGGCACAGGCGACGAGAGCTCGACCTAGCGTGGTGGGGGTGGTTGCCCGGACCGCCTGGTCGTCGGCCAGCGCCTCGACGAGCAATTGCACTGCTCCGAGCGCCGAGCTGCTGCGCACGAACCGCGGGAATGCCTCGTGAAGTGCGATGAACGCTTCCAGGACCAGGTCGTGACGGGCGCGCAGATGTGCGCGTTCGTGCGCGATCACCGCGACGAGTTCATCACGGGTGAGTCGGTGCACCACACCCTCGGAGATGACGACGCGTTGACGCAAACCCGGCAGGCAGTAGGCGAGTGGCTGCTCAACGTCGATCATCCGGACGTCGCGGGCGTGCAGCGGATCGGATGCGTCACGTCGATCGCAGCGATCGAGGATGTCGATGAGTTGGCGGTGGGAGGCACGCCGAGCTCGCGTGCGCAGGCCGACACGAATTGTGGTGAACGCCAGTCGCGCCCCGATGAGCAGGGTCAGTGCGAACACACCGACGTATACCGCCCACAGCGGCAGACCGATCCGCTCGATCTCGTGCAGCGGATGTGTCGTCGGGGTGCCGTCCGGGCCGGGTGCGAGCAGATTCGCCGCAATCGCCAGACCACAACTGAATGCCGACAAGACGGCGGCCAGCGCGATCGCCTGCCATAGCGTCATCGCCGCACGTGGTGCGCGGACCGGCCACTTGGCGCGCGAGAGCGCCTCAGGGGCAGGGCCGACCAGCACCAAGGTGAGGATGCCGAAAAGCAGGGCGGTCATCTGGCGGTCCTAGCGGTGGGCTGTTGAGGTACTGGGAAAAATCTAGCCGTTTTCCGGAGCTCCGCGTGCGGCTTCGAGTTCATCGAGCGCATGGCGGAGCGCGGCGGCCTCATCGGCGCCGACGCGACCGACGAACGACACCAGGGCGGCGTGGCGGGATCCAGGAGCATCGGCTTCGCTCAACGCGTCGACCATGAGGCTGGCGACGAGGTCCTCGCGCGGATGGGTCGGGACGTACTTGTGGGCCCGGTCGTCACGGATCTGGGTGACCAGATTCTTCTTCGCAAGGCGCTGCAGCACCGTCATGACGGTGGTGTACGCCAGCGAGCGATCGCGCGACAGCGTGGCATGCACCTGACGCACGGTTTGCGGTGTGGAACTCGCCCACAACGTGTCCATGACGGCACGCTCCAGATCGCCCAAGCCATTCATCCTTCGCATTTTACTGTCGTATCTCCTACTCGCCGCATTCGCGGTCAAATCCGGTGCCTGACGTGGGTGTCGGGACCGATCTCGACTCGCCTTCCGAACCGCCCTTGACAGTATTGGTAAGGCTACCCTACATTAAGAGTCACGTCGGACCGCGCGAGTGTCCTGAGGGCTGCAGAGACCCCCGGTCCACGCCACGGTAGGCCCCACGTTTCATCCGAAACGTGGGGCCTACCGGTTTCTTGAGGCCGTTTTCCATGGTCGGGAACTCAACGTCGGAGCCGGCATGGACGTTCCCCGCTCATTCACGTTCTCGGCCCTTTCACGTTCTCGACACAGTCGTGACAGGGTTGGACTCATGACAGTGGATACAGAGAAAGCCGTGCGGGAGTCGATCGGTCGCGGCCTCGATGCCGTTTTGGGCCTGACGCCGGTCGAGGTCGGCGCCGACGGGATTCACGCGACGCTCGAGATCACCGAAGCGCACCACCAGCCCTTCGGGATCGTCCACGGCGGCGTCTACTGTGCGGTCGCCGAGAGTGTCGCGAGCATGAGCGGGTACTTCTGGTTGCAGGAAGCCGGGATCGGCGGCACCGCAGTCGGGGTGAACAACAACACGGACTTCCTCCGGTCGATCAGCTCCGGTGTCGTCACCGCACGTTCGGCACCGATCCATCGTGGCCGCCGCCAGCAGTTGTGGGCTGTCGAGATGACCGATGAGCGTGACCGGCTGCTGGCTCGCAGCCAGGTTCGTCTGCAGAACATCGAGCTGCCCTCCGAGGGATGACCGGGGTGAGTGAACCGCGACCAGACGCCCATCGAGGGCTGCGCGCGGACACCCGATCGGCGGTCGAGACGATCCTCAACGATGTCGACGCCGACCTCGATCGCCTTTTCCCCGGCGACGACGCGGTCTCTCAACCGATCCACACGGTGTATGTGTCTGCCGCCGACGCCGAGGCCGGCACCCCCGCCACGTGGGGTGTCGAGGCACTGGCGATCGCCGACGCCGCCGCGGCCTCCCTCGGCGGTCTCGCCACGGCCGAGGTGATCGACCTCGCTCGCGCGCGACTGCGGTCCAACCCGATCGTCGATCTGCGCATCGACCTCGAGGACGGATACGGCCGACGACCCGACGCCGTCGAGGATGCCGACGCACGGCGTGCCGGCGAGACGCTGGCCGCCTGGGTCGCCGACCGCCCACACACGCCCCGGGTCGCGGGGATCCGCGCGAAGGGCCTCGGCGCGCTAGAACGTGCGCGTGGGATCAGGACCCTGGAACTGGTGCTCGACGCCGCGGGAGGGGTTCCGGACGGTTTCGTCTTCACAGTGCCCAAGCTGCGCGACGTCCGTCAGGTGGACGCCGTCAACCTGATCTGCGCGGATCTCGAACGCGTCCACGGGATTTCCGATGGCACGCTCCGTTACGAGCTTCAGGTGGAGATCCCGCAGGCGGTGCTCGGTGCCGACGGTCGGGCGACAGTCGCCGAGGCGATTCATCGGGGCCGGCCCCGAATCAGCGGCGTGCATTACGGCACCTACGATTACAGCGCCGCGTGCGGCATCGTCTCCGCGCAGCAGTCGCTGGCCCATCCTGCAGCCGACCACGCGAAGTCCGTGATGCAGGTTGCCGCGGCGCAGACCGGGGTGTGGGTGAGTGACGGCTCCACCCAAGTGGTCCCGGTGGGCGACCCCGATCAGGTCGCCGCGGCGCTGTCGCGCCACCACGCGCTGGTCACCAGGTCGCTGGAGCGGGGTTTCTACCAAGGCTGGGACATGCACCCGGGCCACCTGATCACCAGATGGATGGCGGTGATCGGCTTCTTCCGCACTGCGATGCCGACGGCCGCGGCAC
Organism: Gordonia gummivorans; assembly: GCF_022513585.1. Lineage (GTDB taxonomy): Bacteria > Actinomycetota > Actinomycetes > Mycobacteriales > Mycobacteriaceae > Gordonia. Next base: position 113,767 of record NZ_JAKWBF010000008.1, on the reverse strand, counting down.
GGCTCCAGGCCTATTTCGAACGCAGTTCGGGCGAGGTGATGGACGAGCCGGCAACCGCGATGTCGCTTGCCCTCGTCGTCGGCCGGGGAGTGGCTGCCGGAGCCTTCACCCCCGATGAGGTCGCCGCGATCGCGCCGTTGTGCACTCCGGCGCGTCTCGCTGAACTGCGGTCGCAGGGTGGCGCCCTCGCCGACTGACTCGCATGCACGTCCGCCGGGATTCGGGCCGAACCGCTCACCGAGCCATGACGCCGACTCCGTGGCAGGATGACTCCATTGCCCACCTCTGCCACCGCGGAGTGCGGGCCGACGCAGTGTCCGGCGGGAACAGGAGAGATATCGGTGCGACTGTCGCCGCATGAACAGGAACGTCTGCTGATCTCGTATGCGGCGGAACTGGCCCGACGACGACAAGGTCGGGGCCTCAAGCTGAACCATCCTGAGTCAGTCGCGATCATCACCGACCACGTCCTGGAAGGGGCGCGAGATGGCCGGTCGGTGGCCGAGCTGATGAGTTCCGGACGCGAGGTCCTGCGCCGCGAGGACGTCTTGGACGGAGTGCCGGAGATGCTGCACGACGTGCAGGTCGAGGCGACATTCCCGGATGGCACCAAGCTGGTCACCGTGCACAACCCGATCGACTGACCGTCGACGTCGACACATGCGAGGCAACACCGAGGCGAGGAGGCGTTGATGGCGGGATCGCAACCGGCGGAGAGGATTTCATCCGTGATACCCGGCGAGGTGATCGCTGCACCCGGCACGATCGAGCTCAACGAGGGTGCACAGGGCGTCACCCTCGCGGTGGTCAACACCGGCGATCGGCCGGTCCAGGTGGGCAGCCACGTTCATTTTCCGCAGGCCAACGCGGCGCTCGACTTCGACCGCGCCGCGGCTCGGGGTTGTCGGCTCGACATCCCGGCGGGCACGGCGGTGCGCTTCGAGCCCGGCATCGAGATGACCGTCACGGTCGTACCGCTCGGTGGTACCCGAGAGGTCCACGGGATCTCGCTCGACCCACCGGGAAGGATCTGACGTGGCGACACTCGACCGCGGGCGGTATGCACAGTTGTTCGGCCCGACGACGGGCGACCGTATTCGCCTCGCCGACACCGATCTGCTGATCGAGGTCACCGAGGACCGCAGCGGCGGACCGGGCCGGGCCGGCGAGGAGGCGGTCTTCGGCGGCGGCAAGGTGATCCGGGAATCGATGGGGCAGAGCCGGGCCACCCGCGCCGACGGCGCCCCCGACACCGTCATCACCGGCGTCGTGATCCTCGACCACTGGGGAATTATCAAGGCGGACTTGGGTATTCGTGACGGACGCATCGTCGCGATGGGTAAGGCCGGCAACCCCGACACCATGGACGGGATTCATCCAGACCTGGTGATCGGACCGTCCACCGAGATCATCGCGGGCAACGGCAAGATCATCACCGCCGGCGGGATCGACTGCCATGTCCACTTCATCTGTCCGCAGATCATGGACGAGGCACTCGGCAACGGGATCACCACGCTCATCGGCGGCGGCACCGGACCCGCCGAGGGCAGCAAGGCGACCACAGTGACCCCGGGTGCGTGGCACCTGAGTTCGATCCTCGCCGCGACCGACGGTTGGCCGATGAACATCGCGTTGCTGGGTAAGGGCAACACGGTGAGCGCGGAGGCGATGCACGAGCAGATCAGGGCCGGCGCATCGGGTTTCAAACTTCACGAGGACTGGGGGAGTACCCCGGCAGCGATCGACGCCTGTCTGCGGGTGGCCGACGAGACCGGGGTCCAGGTCGCGCTGCACTCGGACACGTTGAACGAGGCGGGGTTCGTCGAGCAGACGCTCGGCGCGATCGCGGGGCGTTCGATTCACGCGTATCACACCGAGGGTGCCGGTGGCGGTCACGCGCCCGACATCATGACTGTCGCCGCTTACCCCAACGTGCTGCCCAGTTCCACCAATCCGACCCGGCCGCACACCGTCAACACGCTCGACGAGCACCTCGACATGCTCATGGTGTGTCACCACCTCAATCCGACCGTGCCGGAGGATCTTGCGTTCGCGGAGAGCCGGATTCGACCGTCGACCATCGCCGCCGAGGACTTGCTGCACGACCTCGGGGCCATCTCGATGATCGGCTCGGACGCACAGGCGATGGGGCGGATCGGTGAGGTCGTGTTGCGTACCTGGCAGACCGCCCACGTGATGAAGCGCAAACGCGGTTCCTTGGCCGGCGACGGCGCGGCCGACAACACCCGCGCTCAGCGGTACGTGGCGAAGTACACGATCTGTCCGGCGATCGCGCACGGGTTCGACGACGAGATCGGGTCGGTCGAGGTCGGGAAACTCGCCGACCTGGTGCTCTGGGATCCCGCGTTCTTCGGCGTGCGTCCGGACGTGGTGATCAAGGGCGGCGCGATTGCGTGGGCGGCGATGGGCGACGCCAACGCCTCGATCCCGACACCGCAACCCGTCTTTCCCCGTCCCATGTACGGGGCGGCGCCCAAGGTCGCCGCGGCCACCTCGGTCAGCTTCGTCGCACCGGGATGCGACGACGACCTCGCCGGCCGAATCGGCCTCGACCGTCGGCTCGTCGCGGTGAAGAACACCCGCTCGACCGGCAAGGCGGACATGCCGAACAACGATGCGTGCCCGACCATCGAAATCGACCCCGACACCTTCACCGTGCGCGTCGACGGCGAGGTGTGGGAATCCGAACCGGTCTCCGAATTGCCCATGGCCCAACGGTATTTCCTCTTCTGAGTCCCGATCCGACATGACTTCCGCAAACGCATCTCGCGACACCGGCCGGTACGACAACTCGCCACTGGCGATGATGCTCACGCTCGCCGACTCGCGACTGCCGGTGGGTGGCCATGTTCATTCCGGCGGGGTGGAACAGGCCATCAGCGATGGGCACATCCGCACCGTCGACGACCTCTCGCGCCATCTGCACCGTCGGCTTGCGACCACCGGCCTGGTCGCCGCGTCGATCGCGGCGGCGGTGGCCGACGCGACCATGGACGTCCCCACCGCGATGCGTGAGATGGACGCGCGCACACCGTCTTCCGCCGCAAGGAAGGCGTCCTACGCGCAGGGCCGCGGGATGCTGCGACTGGCCCGCCGAATGTGGCCCGACACCGAGTGGGCCGAGCACACCCCGCGCACCCATCATCCGGTGATCGTCGGCTCGATCGGATCCCTGTGTGCGCTTTCGGGTTTCCACACCGCGCTGATCCTGGCGTACACGACCACCAGCGGGGCGGCCACCGCCGGACAGCGTCTGCTGGCGCTCGACCCGGCTGACGTCGCACTCGTCATCGCCGATCTGGGTGTGGCCTGCGAGCGCATCGCGGCGCAAGCAGCTGTCGAGCCGGCCGACCTGTCCGACCCTACGATGGACGTGTTCGCCGAACGGCACGAGCGTCGCGCCATGCCCCTGTTCACTTCCTGACCGAGTCTCGACCGACGGACAACCAACGCAGAGGAGAACCCCATGCCCCCGCATCTGATGGATGGCCAGCCGCATTCGCACGACCTCGACCGCCCCCGGCGACGTCGCGAACCCGGTGAGGCGCTGCGCGTCGGGATCGGCGGTCCCGTCGGCGTCGGCAAGACCCATCTCGTGGCGGCATTGTGCCGCGAACTCCGCGACCAACTGTCGGTAGCCGTGCTCACCAACGACATCTACACCACCGAGGACGCCGACTTCCTCCGACGGCACGCTGTGCTGCCCGACGAGCGGATCGCCGCCGTCCAGACCGGCGGTTGTCCCCACACCGCAATCCGCGACGACATCACCGCCAATCTCGACGCGATCGACGACCTCGTCGAGAAGAACCCGCCGCTCGATCTCATCCTGGTGGAGTCCGGCGGCGACAATCTGACCGCGACCTTCTCCACCGGGCTCGTCGACGTCCAGATCTTCGTGATCGATGTGGCGGGCGGCGACAAGGTGCCGCGCAAAGGTGGTCCGGGCGTGACCTACTCGGACCTACTCGTCATCAACAAGACCGACCTCGCCGAGCGGGTGAATGCAGACCTCGACGTCATGCGCACGGATGCCGAACGGGTCCGTGAGGGACGGCCGACGGCGATGATCTCGTTGACCGAGGACCCGACCGCGGGCGACGTCCTGGCGTGGGTCCGGACGCAACTCGCCACGGTGTCGGCCTGAGGGGATCATGCAGACCGAGGTGACGATCACCGCCCGGCCCGACAGGTCACCGCGGATCACCGCAACGGGCGCGATCACGGTGCGTCAGACCGGTCGTCACACCATCCACCTCGTCGGTGCAGCGGCCACCCCGCTCGGTGGCGACGACATCTCCGTGCGGGTAGAGGTCGCCCCGGGCGCCCACCTCGAGGTGCGTTCGGTCGCCGCGACGATCGCGTTGCCATCGGTCGGGCGTGCCGATTCGACCGCCCGTTGGGAGTTGACGGTCGGCGAGGGTGGCCTGCTCGTCGTCGACCCGGAACCGACGATAGTTGCTGCGGGTGCGCAGCACAGGTCCCGGATGATCGCCCATCTTGCATCCGACGCCGCCGTCGCGATCCACGAACGCGCGCAGATCGGTCGGCGATCGGTGGATCGGCAAGTGGTCGATGCGGGTGGTTCGTGGCAGGGCGCTCTCACCGTCGACCTCGACGGTGACCCGCTACTGCGTCATCAGACGGTCATCGGGGAACATCCCGGGGTCCCCACCACGCACCGGGCATTCGGAAGCGTGTTCCGGTTTCCCGACACCCGCGGCGACGACGTCGACCCGAACGAATTCGTGGCGCGCCTCTCCCTCGCCGGTGGCGGCACCCTGACGACAGCGCTGGCCGACACCGCCGCCCGGTGCCGGACACTGTACGACGCCCTAGACACCCGAGCCGTCCTCACCTGACCCGGCATCCAGCCTTCTGACCTGCGGAAACGCGACACCCTCACCGCTCCCTGAGGTGCGAGCGGAGCTCGAAGGGCCTGGCGAGCCGACGACGTGGGTCGCTGACCCGAAGAGTTAGGTGACCAGCCTTCTGACCTGGGGGAACAGGATGCCCTCGTGCCAGCAAAATCTAGGGGAAGAGTTTCTTCCCCGGGTTTCACAGTCGTCCGCCAGAAATTTCCGGGGGAGGACACCAAGGGTAGGGGACGAACTCTCTTCCCCTAGTTTATTGGGGGCGCGTGTGCCTGCATTGCGTTCGACGCAGGGCGAAGACCGCCGATCGGTGACTGAGATCGGGCCTGTCAGCGTCGGCTTCCGGCATATTCCCGAGGACCCCGCTGCGGGGCCCGATCTCAGCCATCCGACGCGGCGACCGCTCGATTCGGGTAAGAGTTGCCGACCGCAGAGTCGCCTGGTGGGCATGTCGCAATTGCAGAAACCGCGTGTCTGGTCAGAAACCCGGGCGCACCAGCGGTTTCTGGCCACACCGAAGGTTTCTGGCGACGATTGCGGTTTCGGCGACGGGGCCACACTCTCCACGATCGCCGACGACGTCGGCGGGTGGGTCGCTGACCCGAAGTCCTGGTGACTACCTTGCTGACCAGTGTGGACCGGATCAGCTGGCCTCGGCTTTTTCCTCAGCCGGCTTGGACTCATCGGCTTTCTCGGGTTCCGGGGTCGCCCCGGCCGATTCCGCCTCGGTCTCCTCGATCGACTTCTTCTCGAGTTCACTGAGCTGGCCGATCGCGGTACGCGCGTAGACCTGCTGTTCGGTGACGGCCAGCTGCGTGCGGCCCTTGGTGGTGAACGCGAAGAACCAGTTGACGAGCGTGTTCAACCGGTTCCGGAAGCCCACCAGGTACACGAGGTGCAGGGCCAGCCAGCCGAGCCACGCGAAGTAGCCCTCGGTCTCGAACTTCTTCTTGGTGCCCGGGATCGGGACCTGCATCACCGCGCTGAACCGGGAGATGGTGGCCATCGAGCCCTTGTCGTAGTAACTGAACGGCTTGCGCTCGTCGGGGGTGTGGCCCTTCAGCTCGGCCTTGATCGCGTCGGCCGCGTAGCGTCCGCCCTGGATTGCGCCCTGCGCCACGCCGGGCACGCCGTCGACGGCCATCATGTCGCCGACCACGAACACGTTCGGGTGACCCGGAAGTGAGAGGTCGGGCTGCACCTTCACGCGGCCCGCACGGTCGAGTTCGACGCCGGATTGCTCGGCGAGCTGCTTGCCCAGCGGGCTCGCCTGCACGCCGGCCGACCACACCTTGCACTGCGATTCGATGCGACGGGTGGTGCCGTCCTTCTCCTTGACGACCAGGCCGTCGTAGTCGAGATCGACGACCATCGCGTTGAGCTGGATCTCCACACCCATGCGCTCGAGGCGTTTCGCCGCCTTGCCGCCCAGCTTCTCGCCGAACGGAGGCAACACCGCGGGCGCTGCGTCGAGCAAGATCACCCTCGCCTCGGTGGGGTCGATGTTGCGGAACGCACCCTTGAGGGTCTTGTCACTCATCTCCGCGATCTGACCGGCCAGTTCGACGCCGGTCGGCCCGGCACCGACCACCACGAAGGTCAGCAGCTTGGCGCGTTCGGCGGGATCGTCGGAGAGCTCGGCCTGCTCGAATGCGCCGAGAATGCGGCCGCGCAGTTCGAGCGCATGGTCGATGGTCTTCATACCGGGTGCGAACTCGGCGAAATGATCGTTCCCGAAGTACGACTGGTCGGCTCCGGCCGCAATGACGAGGTCGTCGTAGGGAGTGACCGTGACTCGCTCGAGTAGCCGCGACGTGACCGTCTTGGCCTCGAGGTTGATCTCGAAGACATCGCCGAGGTGTACCCGGGTGTTCTTCTGCTTGCGCAACACGACGCGGGTCGCCGGTGCGATCTCACCCTCGGCGACGATGCCGGTCGCCACCTGGTACAGCATCGGCTGGAACAGGTGGTGGGTCGTCTTGGCGATGAGGGTGACGTCGACATCGGCCTTGCCCAGTCGCTGGGCAGCGAACAGACCGCCGAAGCCGGAGCCGATGATGACCACACGCTTACGGGAGTGCGGGGTTGGGCTGCTCACGAGAACATCTCCTCTGGCTCGAATCGTGGGACTCGATCGTCGCGGGCGGATCCGTCGCGATCACGCCGCACAACCACTAACGGTAGTCAATGATGCTGGGTTGTTCGCGTCGAGCACCACTCAGGCGGTGAGGTCGGTCGAACCGGACCATCGCGAGGTGAAGAATGTCCACTGGGCCCGGACGATCTCGTACTCGACTTCGGCCTGATCGAAACCGCCATCGGCCAGGAAACCCAGGACCGACGGGGGTGGGGACAGCTCGTCGAAACGCTCGTCGGAGACATGGATGGCGGCGAGGCTCATGCCCAGCTTCTCCATCACGCGTCGTGAGCCCACGTTGATCGCCATGGTCCCGGCGAAGACCCGTTCTGTCCCGAGGTGGCCGAAAGCGAAGGCGAGAACCGCACGCGACGCCTCGGTCGCAAGACCTCGGCCCCATGCCGCACGTCTGAGCCGGTAGGAGAGCTCCAACTCGGTGCGGTTGCTGTGGCGTGGCGTCCGCAACGACACCCACCCCAGGAACGACGACGACGCCGGATCGACGATCGACCACATTCCGGTCCCGTGCGCGACGCGTTCTGCCTCTGCACGAGGCAGCACCCATTCCTCGATCACCGCGCGGGACGTCGGTACACCTGCGCTGACATACCGCATGACCTCGGGATCGCCGTCGAGGTGAACCAGATCCTCGACGTCGTCGGGGCCCAACGGTCGCAGGCGGGTGCGCGGCGTGTCGATGTTCACGTTCGTCCCCTGCCCTTGATGCTCCCCGCGCGTGAGTGTACGACCTCGTGAGACGTTGTGACCCGTCGTTCGCGTACGGGTGTGTCGGACTGCTGGTGTCGGGGTTGGTGCGATCGTGTCGGCCGACGTCGCTAATGTGCCAAGGGTGGCCGACGACTACCACCTCGACATTCCGCTGCAGCTGCGCTGGGGCGACATGGACATCAACAACCACATCAACAACGTGCAATTTGCGCGCTTGTTCGAAGAAGCTCGGGTCCGATCGTTCGCGGACTGGCTCCCGCAGCGGCCCGAGGGTTTCTCGATGCTGGTCGCGAGGCAGGACATCCAGTTCTCGGCACCTCTGGAATACACGGCCGAGCCGATCTGCGTGCGCAGTGCGGTGAGCCGAGTCGGTACGTCGTCGTTCGTTATGGCGCTGCGCCTCTTCGACGATCGGGGAGTCCTGTGCGCCTCTGCGGAGACGACGATGGTCGTCATCGATCCCGCATCCGGCCGACCGAAACCGATTTCGGACGATATGCGCGAGATGCTCGGCGGCCGTCTCGGAGAGCCGGTGGCCTTTCACGCGAGCCGGTCCACGACCGTCAACTGACCGCCGACGAACATGCTGTTTCTGCACCGCGCGGAGCGAACAGACACCCTGGCCGACGCACTGGCCGATCTGATCGCAACACCCCTCGCCGACCCCATGCAGGCGGAGATCGTGTCCGTGCCTGCGGTCGGTGTCGAGCGGTGGCTGCAGCAGCACCTGGCCCGCCGCCTCGGCTGCGGACCGTCGAATGCCGACGGCATCGCGGCCAACATCGACTTCTCGTCACCCTCGCACCTGGTGGACACGATCGTCGCAGCGGTACAGGGCGACGCGGCAACCGAACCTCGGTTGCCGGTCGACGAGCCGTGGCGTGCCGCAGCCCTCGTCTGGCCGGTCTTGCGAGTGCTCGACCGCCGGATCACCGACCCCGCGCTGGCCGTGATCGCGCGACACATCGGCGCAGGCGACGACGCCTCGCCCCGCGTCGGACGCCGGTTCGCCACTGCCCGGCACCTGGCCGATCTGTTCGAACGCTACGGACGTACCCGGCCGTCGATGGTCGCCGCCTGGGCGAACGGACGCGATGAAGACGGCGCCGGCGGCCCCATCGCGTCCGACCTCAAATGGCAGCCCGACTTCTGGCGCGCTCTGCGTGACGAGATCGGCCGGCCGCATCCCGCGGAATCGTTACCGCAACTGTGTGAACGTCTCCGCGACGATCCGGCCGCGGGTGGCCTGCCCGAGCGGTTCTCGATCTTCGGTCCCACCCGGATCACCGAGGAGTTCCGTCAAATCATCGTCGCGGCCTCGCATCACCACGACGTGCACCTGTTTCTGCCCCATCCGAGCCCCGCACTGTGGGACGCACTGGCAGCGGTCGTCGATCCGGACGCCACAGCACCACCACGACGCACCGACCGTCCCGAGGTGCCGGTCGGGCACCCGCTGCTCGCGAGCCTGTCGCGCGACGTGCAAGAACTGCAGGCCCGGTTGCTCCCGTCGGCCGATGAGGACATCTATCATGCCGCACGCAGCGCAGCACCCCGGACACTGCTCGGCGCCCTGCAAACCGGCCTTCGCGACGATCGGCTCGAAGATTCTGCAGTACAACCGGATTCGTCGGTGGAGATTCACGCATGTCATGGTCCCGAGCGTCAAGTGGAGGTCCTCCGCGACCGCTTGCTGCATCTTTTCGCCGCCGACCCGACCCTGCAGCCTCGCGATGTTCTCGTCATGTGTCCCGATGTCGAGACCTTCGCGCCACTCATCCGCGGGGCCTTTGGACAAGCAGGCTTGTCGCATCCCGCATTCGCGCTGCGCGTCCGACTCGCCGACCGCACGATCCGCCGTGTCAATCCCATCCTCGACGTCGTCGCCGCGGTCGTCGAGCTTGCGGCCAGTCGAGTGAGAGCGGGAGAAGTCATCGATCTCATCGGGCACGAGCCCGTTCGGAGGCGGTTCGCCTTCACCGACAGCGAGGTGGACCGCCTACGAGAATGGTTGGCCACCGGGAACATTCGATGGGGGATCGACGTCGATCAGCGTGCTCGGTTCGGCCTGGCCGGATTCGGGCAGGGCACGTTCGAATCGGGCCTCGACCGGATCACGCTGGGCGCAGTGGCCGAGGAACAAGACGGCGAGTGGTTGGGCACCGCGCTGCCGCTGGCCGGGGTGGAGAGTACCGAGATCGACCTCGCCGGCCGGTTCGCGGAACTGATGGCACGCCTGTCCGCGGTTCTGGACGAACTGAGCGGAAGCGCTCCGGCAGCCCGATGGCGCGAGGCGCTCATCGACATCGTGGACACCATGACGACGACCGACCCTGTCGATGATTGGCAACGCGCACAAACGATCCGGCTGATCACCGAGGCATTCGGCGAAGACCGCGACAGCGACAACGGGGACGCGGCAACGCTGCTGCGCCTGCCCGATGTACGCGATCTGATCTCGGCCCTGGTCGCCGGACGACCGACGCGATCCAATTTCCGCACCGGCGAACTGACGGTCTGCACGATGGTGCCCATGCGCTCGGTACCGCACCGGGTCATCGTGCTCCTCGGCATCGACGCCGAGGTCTTCCCCCGTGTCCAACGAGTCGACGGCGACGATGTCTTGGGCACAGATCCGCTTGTGGGCGAACGCAACCCACGCGACGAGGACCGCCAGTGCTTCCTGGACGCGATGTGCGCGGCAGGCGAATCGTTGCTGGTGTTCTACAGCGGCGCCGACCCGGTGTCGGGCCGACGCATCCCACCTGCCGTCGTGGTGAGTGAGTTGGTGGACACCGTCTCGACGCTGATCGACGCCGATGAAGATCCGGTCCGGCATCACACGCTTCATGGATTCGATCGGCGCAACTTCATCGCGGGTGCGCTGCCGGGTGTCGCCGCGCCGTTCAGCCACGATGCCGCCCTGCTCGAGGGTGCCCTTGCCCTGCGCAACCCGACCGAGGCGACCCGCCCGATGGCAGCGGCCGAGCCGCTCGACGAGGCGGCCGCCGATCCGGCGGAGACCGACATCGATCTCGACGCCCTGATCGACTTCCATGTGGATACGATTGCCGGCTTCCTGCGGCAGCGTCTGGGCACCCGAGTACCGAGAGAAGAACGCGCACACGACGATCAACTCGACGTCGCACTCGATCCGCTGGAAGCCTGGGGTATCGGCGACCGGTTCCTGTCGCGGATGCTCACCGGCGCGACCATCGAGGAGTGCCAGGCCGCGGAACTACGACGAGGTACGTTGCCGCCCTTCGCATTCGGAACTCGAACCCTGTCTCGGATCTCTCAGGTCGCGCAGAATCTGCATCAGGCCGTCGCGGATGTGCGTACCGGATCACCGGCGATGCTCGACATCGACGTCACGCTGCCGGACGGGCGCCGAGTATTCGGAACGGTCCCGAATGTGTTCGGGACGCGACTCGTCACGGCCACCTACTCGCGGCTGAAGGCGAAAGCTCTGATCACCGAATGGATTCGGATCGTCGCCGTCGCTGCCGGTGCGGCGTCGGGCAGTGTTCCCGCGGGACGCATGACCACCGGAATCGTCGTCGGACGCGCCGTCGGCGGTGCAGGTGCCGCCCGCGTGACCTTCACCCCGCCTGACGACGCCGTCGCGACTCTGCACGATCTCGTCCGGATTCGCGACGAAGGGCTGCGCACGCCGCTGCCGCTGCCGCTGGACGCGGCGCAGGCATTCGCCCAGCACGACGCAGGCGGCCGCCGACGTGAGTGGGGACTGCGTGCGGCAGAACGAAGCTTCGCCGATCGCTATGGTGCGCATCGCGATCCGAGTGTCCGGCTGGTCCTCGGCGGGGACGTTCTGGCGACCGTCGCCTTCGATGACGTGATCGTGCGTCGTCCTGCGGACGCAACGGTTGCCGACGCCCTCGACCTCGACCCGGAGGAACCGCTGTTCTGCGGTCTCGCCCGCCGAATCTGGCAGCCGCTGCTCGAGCGCGCGGAAGGGATTCGATGAACGTCCCGGCCCCCTTCGACGTCACCGAGAGTCTGCCCGATGCCACCACCGTCCTCGAAGCGAGTGCGGGCACAGGCAAGACGTACGCGATCGTCGGACTCGCAGCACGACAACTTGCCGATGGCGTGCCCATCTCCCGGATGTTGCTGGTCACCTTCAGCCGTGCGGCGACCGCCGAACTGCGGGAACGCATGCGCGAACGCGTTCGTGGTCTCCTCGACAGACTCGCCGATCCCGAGGCCGCACGCTCATCTCCTGATCCGTTGGAACGTTTGCTTGCGACCGGAACGGAAGACGCCGTGCGATCGCGCCGTGACAATCTCGTGCGGGCATTGTCGGATTTCGATGCATCCACCATCGCGACCACTCACACCTTCTGCAATCGGATGCTGGAAACCCTGGGCTTCCTGGGCGAACGCGAAATGGTTTACCAGATCGTCGAAGAGGTCGACGATCTCACCGACGAGGCCGCTCTCGATCTCTACCTACGCGGGTTCTCGGCAAGCGACGCACCGGAATTCACCTTCGAGCAGGCCACGAACATCGCGCGGTCGGCCGTGCGGCAGCCTGCCGTGACCTTGGCCCCCGACCCCACCGAACTCGACACCGGCCGGGCGGCCGGACGAGTAGCGGGGATGCGCGTCCGATTCGCGACCAAGGTGCGTGAGATCGTCGAATCCCGCAAACGGACGTCGCGGTTGCGCACCTACGACGATCTGCAGACCATCCTTCACCGGATCATCACCGACAAAGACGTCGGTGAAGCAGCGTGTCGCCGCATCCGGAACTCATTCGACGTGGCTCTCGTCGACGAGTTCCAGGACACCGACCCCCTGCAATGGGAGATTCTCCGGCGATGCTTCCACGGGACCCGCACGTTGATCCTGGTGGGCGATCCCAAGCAGTCCATCTACGGCTTCCGCGGGGCAGAGGTGCTGAGTTACCTCTCCGCGGTCCGATCGGCGGACACCCTGCGAGTCCTCGATACCAATCGACGGTCGGACGGGGCACTGGTGTCGGCGCTGTCCACCCTGTACGGCGGCGCGACGCTCGGCCATCCCGACATTGTCGTGCGCCCCGTCGAGGCCGCCTTTTCCGGCTCCCGTCTGCACTCTGCGGCGAGCGCCGTGTGCCCGTTGCGGATCCGGGTGTTCACCCGGCAGGACTTCAGCTCCCTCAACTCTTTCGGAGTGCCCTCCGCCCCGAACGCGCGCAAAAGCGTCATCGTCGACGTGGCCGACGACATCACCGCCACACTGACCGCCGGACTCACCATCGAGGTGGAGGGCGAGCGACGGCCGGTCGAGCCGGGCGACATCGCGGTTCTCGTCCGCTCGAACAAAACCATCGAGCCGTTGCAGGCCGAGCTCGCCCAGCGCGGGGTCAACGCCGTCATCGGGTCGGGGTCGACGGTGTTCCAGACGATCGCTGCACAACACTGGTTGTGGGTGTTGCGTGCGATCGAGCAGCCCTCGCGCCCTGATCGGGTGCGCTTGGCGGCACTCACCCCGCTGCTCGGGTGGACCCCACAGCGGCTGGCGCACGACGCCGAAGCGGGGACCGCCGAACTCGGTTCCGAATTCGCCGCACTCGGTCACCTCCTGACGCAGGCGGGCTTCGCTGCGATGGCCCAGCGGCTGATCGCCGCGCAGCAGGTGTCCGCACGGGTACTCGGAATTCACAACGGTGAGCGGCTGCTGACCGATCTGCTGCAGGTGTCGGCGCTGTGCAACCGGCACGTCGTCGAATCCGGCGAGGGGATCAGCGGTCTCGTCGAATGGTTGACGGACCGGATCGCCGACACGTCACGCCGGCAGCGCCACGAGGATCAGAGTCGCCGCCTCGATCGCGACACCGATGCCGTCGCGATCATGACCGTGCATGCCAGCAAGGGTTTACAGTTCCCGATCGTGTACGCGCCGTTCGGGTGGGACGGAACGTGGATCGACGACGACGGCGACCTGACCTACCACGACGACGACGGCGACCGGATGCTCGACGTCGGAGGACCCGCGGCGCCGGGTCGAAACGACCGGCGAGCACGGTATGCGTCCGAGGTCGCCGGGGAAGATCTCCGACTGCTGTACGTGGCTCTCACTCGCGCGCAGTCGCAGGCGGTCCTCTGGTGGGCTCCCACCGCGACCACCCCGACTGGCCCGCTGCATCGGTTGATCTTCGGCCGTGCGGACGCGGGCCGCGACGACGACGGTCACACGACGGAGCCGACCTGGACCGTCGCGCAGTCCGTGGACGTGCCCGACGACCATCAGTGTGTGGCCGTGATTCGGGAACTCGCGCAACGTAATCCGTTGATCGAGGTGTCCCCGGCGGGTCGGCCGACGGGTGTCGAGCGATTGCCCGACGCCGATGCCGAGCCCGAACCCGACCTGGCGGTCGCGGCGTTCGAGCGACCGATCGATCAGGAGTGGCGCAGGACCTCGTACTCGGCGATCGTCGCCGCGGTGGGACACGCCGACGTGCCCGCGCCGATCCCGCACGGGAGTGCCCAGGTGCAGGCCGCGATCCAGACCGGCAGCGAAACCGACGGCGCCCGCCTCGACACGGCTCTTGACGACGAACCGGTTGCCGCAGACCTCGATTACACGGCGGAACCCGAGTTCGCTGACACGACCGCACTGCCTGGAACGCCTTCGCCGATGTCCGGTCTGCCCTTCGGCGCGAGCTTTGGCACCCTTGTCCACGAGGTACTCGAGTACGTCGACACCTCGGCGCCGGACATGCGTGCGCATGTTCGCGAGTTGTGTGCGCGTTCGGCGGATGTGCGGGGCGGCGCCGTCGATCTCGACGTGTTGGCGAACGCCCTGTCCGGTGTGCTGACAACTCCGCTCGGCTTCGGCGATCTGTGGTCGATCAAACCCCGAAACCGGTTGTCGGAATTGGATTTCGAACTCCCGCTTGGTTCCGGGGAAACGGCCGACGGTGGTACCACCGTCGGCGCGATAGCCGACCTCATGAGGCGTCATCTCGCCGCTGACGACCCGCTGCGGCCGTATTGTGAAGTGCTGGGACAGCTTCCGCGGCACCGCCTGCGGGGGTATCTGACCGGCAGCATAGATTCGGTGCTGCGCACTTCCGACGGCCGGTTCGTGGTGGTCGACTACAAGACAAACCGACTCCGACCGGGTGACCTCGTCGTGGAAGACTTCGATTCCGACGCCATGGCCGCCGAGATGATCAAGTCCCACTACCCGTTGCAGGCTCTCCTGTATTCAGTTGCGCTGCATCGATATCTGCGATGGCGACTCGCCGATTACCGACCTGCAGACCACCTCGGTCCGGTCCAGTACCACTTTGTCCGCGGAATGGCGGGTCCCGACACCCCGCCTGGCTGTGGTGTGTTCGAGTGGAAGCCAGCCGTGCAGTTGATCACCGACATCTCCGACGCATTGGCCGGTGACCGATGAACGGGGGCGCATCGGCGTCGCACCACGACCAGCGCGCACGCTCTACCGGCGACCTCACCCGGGTCGTCGGCGCGCGCGGCATCCTGGGTCGCTGGAACGACGCAGGTGTGCTCGCCCCAGCCGACGTGCACATCACCGAGCGCCTGGTTCGAATGTGCGGAGAACGACTCTCGGACCCCGCGCTTCTCGGCACCGCGCTGGCGATTCGGGCAGTCCGACTGGGCTCCACCTGCCTCGCCCTCGACCGACTCGACGATATTCCCGACGATCCGTCCCTCGCACTGCCACCCCGAGAAGAGTTGATCACCGAGCTGCTCGACAGTCCGCTGGTGGTCGGTACCGACGCTGGTCCGCTCCGACCGTTGGTGCTGATGACCTCCGACGACGGCCCACTCCTGTACCTGCAGAAGTACTTTCGTCAGGAACAAGCAATCCGGGACATCCTGCACACACGATCACAGAGTGCGCCCGAGGTGGACCAGACACAATTGCGCACAGCCGTCGGCGAGGTGTTCGGTAAGCCGGATTCGTCTGATCACGAGGCCGGCGACCTGCAACGGCACGCGGCTGTCGTGGCGGCCACGCGCTGGACCACGATCCTGGCCGGTGGGCCGGGAACCGGCAAAACCTACACCGTCGCAAGAATTCTCGCCGTCCTGCGAATGGTGCACGGCGGTGGACTCCGGGTCGGCTTGTGCGCGCCGACCGGCCGTGCCGCCGCACAACTCCAGGCATCGGCGTCTCTACGAGACGATGGCCTCCCGTCGGGTGCTCCACCACAGGCGGTGACGGTGCATTCGCTGCTGGGGTGGTATCCCGGCTCGAATCCGCGGTTCGGTCGGGGACACTCGCTTCCCCACGACGTGATCGTGGTCGACGAGACCTCGATGCTCTCGATGACGGCGATGAGCCGCGTCCTCGAAGCGGCGCGGCCCGACGCACGGGTGATCTTCGTCGGCGACCCGCACCAGCTGGCCTCCGTGGATGCCGGTGCGGTTCTCGCCGACCTCGTGGAACGAACCGGCGCCGCTGACGGGCCAGACAACGAGGTCGGTGACGGAGTCATCACGCTGCGCCGCGAGTACCGTTTCGCCGGCGGGATTGCCGAACTGGCCGCGGCGGTGAACGCCGGTGATGCGTCGCGGGTCCTCGACCTGCTCACCGACCCCGGGCTGGCCGACATCGAACTCGTGGCACCCGACGCACTCGAGGCCACACGGCACGACGTCATTTCGTGGGGCGACGAATTGCGTACCGCTGCGCTGGCCGCCGACGCGGATGCGGCGGTCGACGCGCTCGATTCACATCGGGTTCTCTGCGCTCACCGGGAGGGATTCTGGGGGGTCCGCGGCTGGTCGCGCCGGATCGCCGAATGGCTCGGACACGCCGATGGCGACGGCGTCGGATGGTATGCGGGACAACCGATCCTGGTGACCGCCAACGATCGGCAGACCAGGACGTTCAACGGCGACACCGGTGTGGTCATCGTCGACCCGGGAACCCCTGGCCCGCTCGCTTCGCTCCCGGCGCCGGGTACATTCGGCCCGCTCGCTTCGCTCCCGGCGCCGGGTACATTCGGCCCGCTCGCTTCGCTCCCGGCGCCGGACCGTTCCGACGCGTTGCGGGTGGCCTTCCGACGCGGCAGCGAGATCCGGATGCTGCATCCCACCGCTCTCGCGGAGGCAACCACGGTGCACGCGATGACCATTCACCGCAGCCAGGGCAGCCAGTTCGAGCGGGTGACCGTGGTACTGCCGCCGACGGGTTCGGAACTGCTCACGCGGGAACTCCTGTACACCGCCATCACCCGGGCACAGAAGGCCGTCCGCATCATCGCGACGCCCGATGTGGTTCGAGCGGCGGTGGATCGGCGGGTGCAGCGGGCCAGCGGTCTTCGCTCGCCGGTCACGCCACTGACTCGATGAGTTCGGTGACTAGCGCTCTGACCTGCACATAAGCGTCCACCACCCCACCGCTCTCTGAGGTGCCCGAGGCGCCGGCCGAGGGATGCCTCGAAGGGCAGGTGAACGGGCCACGTCAGCGAGGCGCCGGGCCACTGAAAGTCGGGGAAGGTTCTTCCCCTACTTTCTGCCCCTGCTTGTTGAGTCGTCCGCGAGAAAATTCGCGGGGAGGACTCCAGGGATAGGGGACGAGTTTCTTCCCCTATTTTTCGTGGATCATCGTCGCCGCGCCGCGCTCCACGGCCCTCTTCCCGCCTCCACGATCGCCGCCGCAGGCGGCGCGTGGGTCGCTGACTCGTTGAGTTCGGTGATGGGCTAATTGATGTCGGGTGTGTGGTCGTGTGAGCGCCGAGCGTGCTTCCCAAGTCGACGATCGTCAACGCGATCAGACCAGGTCGCACCCACCGGGTACCAGGTCGCGACGTTGATAGTTCTCCGATCCGAGCAACCGCCCGCGGATGTCGTCGGGCAGCGACATGAACATCGCGATCGTTCGGCTGCGGTCGATCTCGGTGCGGTGGGCGGAGATGGCTGCCGACTTCTCGGCGAGGAAGTCGGTCACGTCGATCGAGACGTCGATCGCGTCGGCGGGAGTGCCGGGCAGCTGTTCTCGTGGCACTGTCGGAAACAGCAGCGCCGCTATTTCCTCGATCATCCACTCGGCGATGGTGGCGAAGTACAGCGACTTCACCTGCCAAGCCGGACCGGAGCGTCGGTACAAGGTGCCGCACGCGGCAGCGTCGGCCGCGGCGCACGCGAGGCGGTGCGCGTGGACATGGTCGGGATGTCCGTAGATCCCGAACGCGTCGTAGGTGACGATCACGTCGGGCCGGAGTGCGCGAATGTGTCCGGCAAGCGCCCGAACCTGTTCATCGAAGGGAGAGAAGCAGAACCGCTGTGTGTCGGGGGCGGACTCCGGGACACGGTCGTCGGCATATCCGAGCATGATGGGGGGTCGGGGCATCTTCAGCGCGGTGACCGCGTCGAGGAGTTCTCGGGCCCGCCGGGTTCCGTCGGCCCAGGTGCACATCACCAGATCCACCTCGCCACCTGCACTCGCGTGACGTGCGATGAGTCCCCCGGTCCACATCGATTCGTCGTCGGGGTGCGCGTGCACGCAGAGCAGTCGAGGTGCGCCCATCCACCTGGCTTCCTGTTCGGTCGGCCCGGCCTGCAGCGGCGAACGGAGCCGAGTAGCACCTTCAGGGTAACGGGTGATGCGACGGCCAGTCCTGGTTGTTGTGACGGTGCCGTGAGTCGGTTCCGGTCGTCTCGGTAAAGTCGGAACCCGTCAGATAGGAGTCATCGTCGACGGCTCGGGCGGCGATGAGCGGTACAGGTGGAGGTCGGAGATGACGACTCGGTCAGAGGTTCACGAATTTCAGGCGGAGACCCGGCAGTTGCTGGATCTCTTGGTGCACTCGGTCTATTCCAACAAGGACAGCTTCCTGCGTGAGCTCGTCTCCAACGCGTCAGATGCGCTGGACAAGGTTCGCCTGGAGTCACTGCTCGATTCGGACCTCGACGTCGACACCACCGATCTGCACATCACGCTCGACCCCGACGCGCAGGCACGCACCCTGGTGGTGTCCGACAACGGCATCGGCATGTCGCGGGAGGACGTGATAGGCCTGATCGGCACTCTCGCGCGGTCGGGCACCGCCGAGTTGCGGCGCACGCTCGCCGAAGCGAAGCAGGAGGGTGACACGGGGGCGGCCCAGGAGCTGATCGGCCAGTTCGGTATCGGCTTCTACTCGACCTTCATGGTCGCCGACAAGGTGACCCTCGTGACGCGCCGTGCGGGGGAGTCGGTCGGGACCCGCTGGGAGTCGGCGGGTGATGGCACTTACACGATCGACGATGTCGACGACGCCCCGCAGGGCACGTCGGTCACGTTGTCGCTCAAGCCGGTCGACACCGATGACCACCTGTACGACTACACCGACAAGGCCAAGCTCCGTCAGCTGGTCAAGAAGTACTCCGACTTCATCGCGTGGCCGATCCGGATGGACGTCGAGAAGACCGTCCCGATCGCGAAGGACCCCGACGCGGAGGATGACGCCGACGCGGACGATGCGCAGGAGCCGCAGACAACCACGGTGACCGAGACCGAGACCGTCAACTCCATGAAGGCTCTTTGGTCGAAGTCGCGGGACGAGGTGTCCGACGACGAGTACCACGAGTTCTATCGGCATGTGGCCCACGCGTGGGACGAACCGCTCGACATCATCACGCTGAAGGCCGAAGGCACCTTCGAATACCAGGCGCTGCTGTTCATCCCGAGCCAGGCGCCCTTCGATCTGTTCATGCGTGAACGCACCACCGGAATTCACCTGTACGTCAAGCGCGTCTTCATCATGGACGACTGCGCCGAACTGATGCCGGAGTATCTGCGGTTCGTCAAGGGTGTGGTCGACGCGGCCGATCTGTCGCTCAATGTCTCGCGGGAGATCTTGCAGCAGGATCGGCAGATCCGGGCGATCCGTCGTCGCCTCACCAAGAAGGTGATCTCGACCGTCGGCGACATGCGCGCATCCCGGCCCGACGACTACCGCACCTTCTGGGAGAACTTCGGCCGCGTCTTCAAGGAGGGGCTCGTCAATGACGTCGACAACCGGGATGCCCTGCTGAAGGCGTCGGCGTTCGAATCCACCCATTCCGAGGACGAACTGACGTCGCTGGCCGACTACGTGGGCCGGATGCGCAGCGGCCAGGACACCATCTACTACATGACGGGTGAGTCGCGACAGCACATCGTGAACTCTCCGCACATGGAGGCGTTCAAGGCCAAGGGCCTCGAGGTGCTGGTCCTGCACGACCCTGTCGACGAGATGTGGGTGACCGGCGGCGCGGAGTTCGAGGGCAAGACGTTCCAGTCGGTGGCCAAGGGCGCCGTCGATCTCGACGACGACTCCGACGAGGCGGATTCGTCGGCCAAGGAAGAGCAGAACAAGACCTTCGAGGGCCTGCTCGACTGGCTGGGGTCCACCCTGTCCGACGACATCAGCGAGGCGCGCTTGTCGACCCGGCTCACCGAGTCCCCGGCGTGCCTGGTCGGCGACACCTTCTCCATGTCCCCACAACTGGAGAAGCTGTATCGCGCTTCGGGACAACAACTTCCGAAGTCCAAGCGCGCACTCGAACTCAATCCCGACCATCCGCTCGTGGTGGGGCTCAACAACGCCTATGCCGGCGGTGAGCCGACCGAGCTCGCGGACACTGCCAAACTGATCTACGGCATGGCGTTGATCGCGGAGGGCGGCGAACTCGACGATCCCGCGGAGTTCGCCAAGTTGCTCGCGGCGCAGCTCACCGGCTCGGTGACCGGGGCCTCGACCGCCGGCTCCGACTCCTGAGCGCACCCGAGATCCCACCGACCACCGACCCTGTCGCATCGCGACGGGGTCGGTGGTTTGTCGGTTCGAGGCCCGTCGTTCTCGGGATCGCAATCGGTGTCACGGTTCTTGTGGTGCTGGCTCTGGTCATCACCCTCGTGCTCGTGACCAGGGACGATCAGCGATCCGACGGGATGCCGCGCTCGCCGCGCGATGCGGTACAGAGCTACCTGCAGGCGCTGGCCGACGCCGACGCCGACCGGGCCCGCGCGGTGACGACGCCCGCCCCGTCGACTGCGCTGCTCGGCGGCGACGTGCTGCGCCGACAGCGTGACCTCGCCCCGATCACCGACATCGAGGTGTCCGAACCAGTGTCCGACGGCGTCGTAAGCGCTCGCTACCGCATCGGCGATCGCCTCGCGGAGGTCGGTTTCCGTACGGTGGCGGCCGGCGGCGGCTGGCTGGTGTCCGACGGTGTGCTCGAACTACGTGTGGCCCCCACGCGTGTTCCGCACCCGACGCTCTTCGGCACCGAGATCACCGCGAACGTGCCGGTGTACGTCTATCCCGGACCTCGCGAGTGGGGCAGCAGAGATCCCTACGTGGGCGCGAAAGATGCTGACGGCCAGCCATTTCCAGTGGGACCGCAACCACCGTCGACCGTTCGCCTCGATCCGGAGCTCACGGCCGCCGGGCATGCCGCCGTCAGCGAGGCCGTGCAACGTCATCTCACCTATTGCGCGGGTTCTCGAGAACCGGATGCCGCGGTGGACCGACCGGGGTGCCGGCAGCACCTCAATCGTTCGGCCGTGCCCGGCACGGTGCGGTGGACTGCGCCCAGCGATACGACCGGATTGTTCCGGACACTTTCGACCGCGTCGGTGACGACGGTCGATGTGGCGGGAGCGGTGTCCTGGCAAGCGACCTACACCCCGTCCTACGCCGCCGACACAACACGGACCGCGGTCAACGACGACTACCTCGTCGGCTCTGTTGATCTGACCGCGAAGCCACCCTTGTTCACCGAGGGATAGCGAGCATCGCTCGCGTGACACGCCCGCCGTCATTCGGTCGGGGGGTGCCGAGGTGAAGGGGAGGTACGCGTCAGTTATCGTGGCACGATTGCTGATTGCGAGGGGGAGTGTGGCATGACGAATTCAGGTGGATACGGCGGCGGATTCCAGCCGGTCGACGGCGGGTACGGTCCATCCGGTGTACCCGGCCAACCGCAGCCCGGGTACCCGAACGCGGGTCCGACCCAGCAGTACCCGACGGCTCCCCAGTATCCGGCCGGACAGCAATACGCGGCCACCGCCACTCATGGTGTCGCAGGCCCCGGTTTCGGTCCGCCCGCCGGGCCCCCACCGCCGCCCAAGTCCAACAAGAAGATGCTGGGCTTGATCATCGGTGGCGTGGCAGCGCTGGTTGTGGTCGTTCTGGTCGTGGTGACCCTGGTCCTCGTGCTCGGCGGCGGCGAGGACAAAGCCGGGTCGGCCAAGGAAGCGGTCAGCACCTACCTGCACGCTCTTGCCGACGGTGACGCCGAGAAGGCACTCAGCGTGGTCAAGACCCCGCCGACCACCACACTGCTGACCAACGAGGTACTCAAGCGCCAGCAGGACATCGCGAAGATCACCGACATCAAGGTGTTCGACAGCAACGGCGGCCTGGTCAAGGCGACGTACAAGTTCGGCACCAAGAACGCCGACGTCGACATCCTGGTCAGCAAGTCCGGTGGCGAGTGGCAGCTGACCAACGGTGCGCTGGAGATCAACACCACCTACCTCCGGATTCCGCAGCCGACGTTGTTCGGGGTCGATGTCTCGAACGACAGCAAGG
Source organism: Gordonia gummivorans (assembly GCF_022513585.1). GTDB lineage: Bacteria > Actinomycetota > Actinomycetes > Mycobacteriales > Mycobacteriaceae > Gordonia. Next base: position 91,458 of record NZ_JAKWBF010000008.1, on the reverse strand, counting down.
TGTACGTCTTCCCGGGCCCGCTGGTGTGGGGTTCGAAGAACCAGTACATCGCCGTGAGCAACCCCGCCTCGGGCGATTTCCCGCTCGGACCTGAGGGCTACGTCTCGATCAGCAGTACCGAGGTCAAGGCGACGCTGAGCGAATCCGGAAAGACAGCCGTCTCGAACGCGGTCAACACCTACCTCACCAACTGCGAGGGATCGCGTCAGATGGATGCATCCATCGACAAGCCGGGTTGCGAGCAGGAGTCCTACTCGAGCGCCAAGCCCGGTACCGTCCGCTGGACCAAGCCCACCGACCTGTCGCGCCTCGATGCCAGCCTGGGTTACGACAACGACCTCAAGGTGAGGGTGTCGGGCATCGTCGAGTGGGGACTCACCTATGTGCCCACCTACGACGACGCTCCGCGCAACACGACGTCGAGCGACTACATGAGCGGCAAGGTGGACCTCACGCAGAACCCGCCGACCTACACTGCCGGGTCCTGAGTGGTGCTGTTCGTTCATGGACAGGACCACTGAGCTGCAGCCCGCGCAACGGACGCGGTGAGGGCATGTTCGGGAGGAAGCGCCAGTAGTAGGTCGACGCCATCGAGACTGGTGCCCAGCGGGGCGCCAACGGTGGCGCCGGGTGCTCGCCGGATCATCTCGTCGGCAAATGTCTCGCGGATGAGGTCGTTGTGCGACAGCACATTTCCCATCCAGCTGATCCGTGCATCCCGCCCGGACGACCATCCGCTTCGGTGCAGTGCGGCCGACGCGGAGGTCGCCAGTTCGGCGGCGGCCCGGCGACAGATGTCGATGGCCGTCGCATCGCCGCCGCGTGCCGCGTCGTCGACCTGCGTGGCGAAGCCGGCGATGCGCGCCACCCGGTCCGGCGCCCCCTGCAGGCTCATGTACAACTCGGGCAGCGGCCCGAAGGTCTCGACCGCGCTGTCCTCGAGCGGTGAGGGTTCAGTCCGACCGTCGAACGATCGCAACGCGGCGTCGATCCCCGCCCGTCCGATCCAATACGCGCTCCCGGCATCGCCGACAAGGTGACCCCAGCCGTCGACGCGCCACGTGCCCGCCGGCCCGACGCCGAGTGCGACGACCCCGGTGCCGACCGCGCAGGTCACACCGTCGGCGAAGCGGTTCGCGGCGAGATATGCCGACACCGAGTCATGTGCAAGGACGACGGCGGTGATCCCGAGGTCCGACACCATCGCGAGTAGCGAATCCGGCCGTGCGTAATCGGGTGTCAGACCCGATACACCCGCTGCGAGTGCCGACACCGGGCCCGACGAGGGTGCCAGCACCGTTCGCGCGATGGCGGCGACCTGCTCCACGACGGGCCGATCGGTGTACACCGGCTCGGCATCATGATCGTCGTGACCGTCGGACCTGTGTACACGTACGCGCGTGCCCGTCTGCCCGGCGTCGATGATGATGCGCGAGCCTGCAGTCATGGCTCGACGCTAGCGTGTCAGGCCACCTCGCTGATCGTCTTCGGCATCGTCACGAGGGTCGCGTCGTTGGCGCGGTGGATCGGATGCAAGGACACGCGATGGCGGGCGCCGGCCTCGGCCAGCATGTGCGCCCAACCCTCGTCGCTCGTGCTGATCCCGTCGACGCCGGGCCGCGTCAGCAAACACGCCACCGACACCGATCCGTCGACGGTTGCGATCTCGCCCAATCGGTTCATCAGGAGGTCGGCGAGCCGGGCGTCGGGCGTGGCGGGCAGGTCGAGCTTGTTGGCGGCCGGAATGATCCGGCAGTCGTCGTCGACGAACACGAACCAGAGCAGGCGCTCGGAGAAACCCAGAGGTCCCATCAGAGCTCGCCAACGTTGACGAAGCTGTTCGGTGCCGTGGAACGGCTCGGTGACGGTGTCGATGTGCGGAATCGGGGTGTGTTCGGTGAATGTCATGGACAGATCCTCACGGCCCGAGGGCGCCAACCCGAGAACTCCATCCACAGGAGGCAGTCGCTGTGGAACGTCGGGTTGACCAGCGGTCGGTCGTGCGCATGCCAGACTGGTATCCGTGAACCCGTTGCGCGCCACCGCGGTGAAGATCGGATCAATTCCGTGGATGCCCACTTATCTTCCGCAGATCGTCAAGTGTGACAGCGCTTTACAGAAGCTCACCGGGCATCGTGTGGGATTGCTCGACATCGCCACCTTGCCGAACATCACCATGGAGGTCGTCGGCAGATCGAGCGGGGTCGTCCGGACGACTCGTCTGCTCGCGGTACCCGACGGGGACGACTGGGTGATCGCCGGGTCGTACTTCGGTGGTCCGAAGATGCCGCAGTGGGTGTTCAACGTGCGGGCCGCCGACACCGTCGAGATCTCGAGGCACCGACGATCCTGGACTGCGGTTCCGACCGAACTCGACGGCCCCGACCGCGAACAGGCATGGCAACTGTTGCGGGCGGTATGGCCGAATTTCGACCTCTACGAGCAACGCACCGACCGGCGAATCCCGGTGTTTCGACTGCGGCCGGCGGAACCCACCTGAGCGGCGTTACTCGCCGGTGAACTCGGGTGCGCGCTTCTCGAAGACTGCGGTGATGGCCTCGGTCAGATCGTTGCTCGGCAGGAATGCCGAGTTCCACGCCGCGACATAGCGCAGGCTGTCATGGACGGCGGCACTGCGCGTGTGGTCGAGCACCGCCTTGATGCCGTGCACCACCAGGGGCGGATTCGTGGCGATCTGGGCGGCGGTCTCCCGGGCGAGCGCGAGAACCGCGTCCTGGTCGTCGGCCACGTCGTTGACGAGTCCGATCTTCTCGGCGCGAGCAGCGTCGATGTCCTTGCCGGTCAGTGCCAGTTCGCGCAGGTGGCCGTCGTTGAGGATGAGCGGCAGACGCGCCAAACTGCCGACGTCGGCGACCATGCCGACCTTGACCTCACGAACGCTGAACCTGGCGTCGGCGCTGGCATACCGGATGTCAGCAGCGGCGATGAGGTCCACACCACCACCGATGCACCACCCGGAGATCGCGGCGATCACCGGCTTGCGGCAGTCGGCGACCGCGGTGATCGCGTTCTGCAGTCCGCGCAAGCTGTCGAGGAACTCGGTCCGCGGTCGCGCCTTGGCTCCGTCGGCGAGCACCGACGACAACGTGCCGCCCATGGCGACGAGGTCGAGTCCGTACGAGAAGTGTCGTCCAGAGCCGGTGAGGATGACCGCGCGGACGTCGTCGTCGGCGTCGAGCTGTCCGAACAGTTGAGGCAACTCGCTCCAGAAGTCCGGGCCCATGGCGTTGCCCTTGCCCGGCCCGGTCAGGGCGACTTCGGCGATGTGGTCGGCAACGGAGACCTCGAACGCTTTCCACGCGTGTTCACTCATGCGGCTGAGACTACCCGGCGCACTATGGCGACCTACATATGGGTGGACCGCCCGCGCGGTCGATCGAGAAGGCCTGTTACAACCGAGTGAGGTTTGGTGAGTCAGTGACGTTGGTGAGTCGGCGTGATACGGCTCGAGGCGACGAGGAGTGCCCGTATGAGCGGCTATATCCAGGAGGACATCGATCCGGAGGAGTTGCGGCACCGCACCGACACAGCGCGAGCGCTTGCCGATCGAGTTCGCGATCTCGTGTCGGCAACCGTCGTCACCGACGTCGACGACGCAGCGATCGACGACGCGCAGCGTCACATCGAGGCCGCCACCGCGATCCTGTCCGCCCGACGACTGCCCGGGTCGTTCGGGGTTCGATTCAACTCCGACTCGACCAAGCGGGCCTGGGGAAACGCGGTGGTGGGGGAGCGGAACCCGTTAGCTCCTCCGGTGGAGCTCGTTCACGAAACCGATTGCAGCTGGGCAGAATTCGCGCTAGGCCCACAGTACGAGGGGCCGGCGGGACTGGTGCACGGCGGGGTGATCGCCATGATCCTCGACCAGGTGTTGGGTTCGGCTGCCGAGCATGCCGGGTCGCCGGGCATGACCGGGACCCTGACCATCCGCTACGTTCGCGGCACGCCGCTGGGCGAGGTGCGGGTCCAGGCCAGCCTTGATCGGGTGGAGGGGGTCAAGTCGATCGTGACCGGGACTCTGAGCACCGCCGACGGGGTCTGCGCCGAGGCGGAGGGCATCTTCATACTCCCGAAATGGGCGCGCGGCAGGGTTTCCGAGCAACTCCGCAAGTCCGTGGGTGAGGGCTGACCTCACCGAATGGTCAAACGCTACGGATCAACGCGGCCCGGCCGTCATCGGAACCCTCCGGATTGCTTGCGGTGCCACATGATCGGGTCTGGATCGAGTCCGGAGACGTCGACCCCTGCGTCGTGCAGCATCCAGCGGACGAGTTGTCGTCGGTGTGCGGAAAACGTCAGCACGTGGGCGACGATCTGCGACAGCAGGAACGACTCGGGTGGTTCGCACAGGGCGTCGACGATACGGTCCTGCCATGCGCCACGGCGGTCGATGTCCCGGATCAGGGCGAGCCAGCGTGCAGCGATGTCTTCATGGAGGTCGGTGAGTGCTGCGACATCGTCACGGGTGTCGGTCGACATCGCGCTACCCTCGATACTCGACAACCACGGAGCCTTGTCGCTGACGAGGTGAAACATGACCTCGCACAGTCGTTCTTCAGGTCCGCTCCAGGCGAGCACACGATGTTCCGGCAGACGCTTGCGTCGGTACTCGGTGTCGTCGAGAGCCTTCGCTGCGTCGAGCAGTATCGCGGTGTCGTCGAGGTCGTGTCGGACCATCATCATGGTGACGTTCCCGGCACCCTCGGTCACCGCGGTGCCGTTGTCGACGTACAGCACTGTCGGGGAATGGAAGTGGATGCCGTTGGGCGCGTCGAGCCAGTGGCCGCGCTCGCCGAGTGGGGGAATGCGGCTCGGACTGTGGCCATATGCACGAGTGAAGGCGCGTGCGAAGCCGTCGACGGATTCGTAACCGGCCGCGAATGCGACATCGGTGACCGACTCTTCGCGCTGCAACCCCCATGCTGCCCGTTCGAGCAACACCCGCCGGCGCAATGCAACCGGCGATTCACCCGCGCCACGATTCACCTGGCGGCTGAAGTGAAATGACGACGAGTACGCGTCGCGCGCCATCTCGTCGAGACTGTCGTTGCCGTCGGCGAGGACAGCGTCGAGGAGCTCGCGCAGCCGGTCGTGCGGTGGTGGCGTCATGCATCGAGTATGCGACTCGAACGGCCGCGCAGGCCCGACCGTTCTTGCCCTTTCGGCCGGCGGGACTCGCCGGCACCCGCGACAAACCGGCGCCGAATGGGAGAAGGCGAGTGCTGCAGCACTCGCCTTCTCCAATTCAACTCGAGTTCTCGGGTCAACCTGTGTAGTTGCCGGTGACCAACGGAAGGTCGGCGGTGGTGCGGATCCCGGCGGGGGCGTCGATGATCGCGGGGATGGCATTCACGATCCGGCCCGCTGCTGCCACGATTGCCGCGTGATTGTGGTCGCCATGCTCGCTGGTCGGGCAGATGTCGACCCGATAATTCGGTTCGCCGACGATCTCGACGCGATAGCACCCGCCGGGTTGCGCGGGCTGCGCCCAGTCGGGGCGCAGATCCTCGCGCAAGCGGTTGACGTGTTCGATGACGATGACGGGTTTGCCGTCCACCTTGCCGATGATCTCGAACCGCACCGCGGCGCGGCTCCCCCTGGCAATCGTGCCCGCAGCGATCTCGAATTCCTCAGGAGCGGGCTCACTTTCGTGGATCTCCTCGATCTCGTCCACCTCCACCCCGAGACCGGCGGCGAGCTGGCGAATGGTGGTTCCCCACGCGAGGCCGAGGACACCCGGAAGGAACAGCATCGGAGTTTCGTCGAGCGGTTTGCCGAAACCCATCACGTCGAACATCACGGTTGCGCCGTCATACGTCGCGTAGTCGGCAATCTCCATGCACCTGATCTGCTCGATCCGCTGACACGTACTGGCGAAGGCGAAGGGAATCAGGTCGTTCGCGAAGCCCGGGTCGACGCCGGTGATGAAGATGCTCGTGTCGTTGTCGCGCGCCACCGTCTCGAGCTTGGTGATCGCCTTCTGCGGCATCACGCCCCATGGAAACTGCAACGTACCGGGGGCCGACCCGACCACATCGATACCCGCGGCGAGGAGGCGCCGCACGTCGTCGAAGGACTCGATCGGACGCGTGTCGCCCATGGCGCAGTACACAACACAGTCGGGATTCGACGCGATCACGCCGTCGAGGCCTTCGGTGGCTTGCACTCCCGTGACGGTGTCCACGCCCGCCAGGATGCCTGCGTCTTGTCCGACCTTCGTGGCGGTGGAGACGCCGACGGCGGTCAGTTCGAATCGGGGATCCGCGATGAGCTGACGCAGGGCGAGTCGACCAGCGTTGCCGGTGCCGACGAGGCCGACACGAATCGGGGTGGCGACGGACATGAAGAGGTGCCTCCTTGCACTCGTTTGACCGGAAGACCGAGGTCAGGTGTACAGCTGTCCGGACTTCTGTCCATATCAGTAGAGCACGTTTGCCCCGACTTCGGTAGAACGTGTTCTCATTTGGCTCTGACCGCTGTACTCTTGCTCGCCATGGGACGCGTAGACGACAAAGTTGCAGTGATCACCGGTGGCTCACGGGGGATGGGTGCCGAGCATGCCCGGGCGCTCGTGGCCGAAGGTGCGAAGGTGGTGATCGGCGACATCCTCGACGATGAGGGCAAAGCTCTCGCCGACGAACTCGGTGATGCGGCGCGCTATGTGCATCTCGATGTCACCTCGCCCGAGGACTGGCAGGCGGCGGTCGCGACGGCGGTCGACGACTTCGGCAAGGTCAATGTGCTCGTGAACAACGCCGGCATCGTGAACGGCTCCACCGTGCAGAAGTTCCGGCTCGACAAGTGGCGCCAGATCCTCGACGTCAACCTCACCGGAACCTTCATCGGTATCCAGACCGTCGCCGACCCGATGATCGCTGCGGGCGGCGGATCGATCATCAATGTGTCGTCGGTGGAGGGTCTGCGCGGAAGCCCTTGGGCACACGGGTATGTGGCGTCCAAGTGGGGTGTGCGCGGCCTGGCGAAGTCGGCGGCCTTGGAGCTTGCGCCACACAACATTCGGGTCAACTCGATCCATCCCGGCCTGATCCGGACACCGATGACCGAGGGGCTGCCCGAGGACATGGTCAAGGTGCCGCTGGGGCGGGCAGCCGAGTCGAGCGAAGTGTCGACCTTCGTGGTGTTCCTCGCGAGTGACGAGTCGTCGTATGCGACGGGTGCCGAGTTCGTGATGGACGGGGGCCTCAGTGCCGATGTCCCACACAAGTGACACGAGCGGTCAAGCGCTCGTGGTGATTTCGGGAAGCAGGACCGGGATCAGCCACACGTAGGCGACCATCCCGATGAGTTCCACCAGGGTCTGGGTCACCACTGCCGCGGCGGCAACCTCGAACCCGGCGGGCAGTGCGAGCGCGAGCGGCAGCACCACCAGTGAGTTGCGGGTGGCTCCCGAGAACACCACGGCCCGGGTCGATGCCACGTCGAGGCCGAAGGCGCGTGCCACGGCAATGCCCGCAAACGCCATGACGATCAGGAACGCTGCATAGATCGGCATGATCGCGACCAGATCACCGAAGTTCTCGTCGACGCGGGGAATCTGCGAACAGGTCACGACGGCGAGCACCGCCATCATGAGCGGAACCATCGTCGCCGTGGCGCCTTTCGTGAAGACCGCACCTGGACGGGCCCGCGAGGCCCACGCCTGGGTCGCCCAGGCCAACGCCAGCGGTATCACGATCAGGAGGACGAACGCCTCGACGAACGGCTCGAGTTCAACCACGTCCACCGCGTCGTGCCCCAGAAATGCGAGCAGGTAGAGCGGAGTGAGCAGCATCTGCATGATCAGGAGCAGGGGAGTCGCCGCGAGCAGGCGGCTCGCGGATCCGCCGGCCAGACCCGTGAACACGACCACATAGTCCACGCACGGGCACAGCAGCACGAGCAGCACGCCGATCTGGATGGCGAGGTCGTCGGGAAGGAATTGCGACAGTCCGAAGACGACCAGTGGTACGACGGCGAAGTTCACGACGACGATCGCGCCGAGGAATCGCTTGTCGCGCAGCAACTTTGCCAGGTCGGCAACCGGAATCTGCAGAAACGTCACGAACAGCAGTGCCGCGAGCAACGGATTGATGGCCACGTCCAGCGATTCGGTGAACCTCGGCGCCGCGAGTCCCACCAGCACCCCGACGACGATGGCCATCAGATAGAGCGGTACCTGCACACGTTCGAGTCGATCGACGAACGCGACTGATTCGGTCATGGCGCCATTGTGCGTGACGGGTGTCCCCGGCCAGGAGCGAGCCCCATCAGCCCCTGGTGAGGTGACCTGTTGTCTGGCCGTCACGCCGTGCCGAAGATCCGATCGCCTGCATCCCCGAGTCCCGGCCGGATGAAACCGTTGTCGTCGAGCCCGCGGTCGACGGCGGCAGTGTAGATGGGGACGTCCGGATGTGCACCGTGCAGGACGTCGATGCCCTCCGGCGCCGCGAGCAGGCAGACGAACTTGATCGACTTCGGTCCGTGCTCGCTGATGCGATCGACGGCCGCCACCGCGGAGTGGCCGGTCGCGAGCAGGGGATCGACGATCACCACGTCACGTTCGTGCAGATCGCTGGGCATCTTGAAGTAGTACTCGACCACCACCATGGTCTTCGGGTCGCGGTACAGCCCGATATGCCCGACGCGTGCGCCCGGGACCACCGACAGCATTCCGTCGGCAATTCCGGTGCCTGCGCGCAGCACGGCGGCGAAGACCAGCTTCTTGCCGTCGATCACGCTGGCCGTGGTGGTCTCGAGAGGCGTGTCGATGGTGATCTCGTGCATGGGGATGTCGTGCAGGACGTCGTAGGCCATGAGCATGGAGATCTCGTTGAGCAGACGTCGGAAGTCGTTGGTGGAAGTCTCTTTTCGTCGCATCAGTGTCAGCTTGTGCTGTACGAGAGGATGATCGATGACGGTCACGCTGCCCATTGCGTCCTTCCTCGGCGTCGCTGCCAAGTGGGTGGTCGACTCGATGGTCATGTCAGAAGACCGTCCCGTCGCTGATGATCGAGATCGGTGGCAGGCCGCTCCTCAGGCTCTCTGCCAGCTCACGGCCGGTCGCCCAGGTGCCGCCTTCGAGTACGCAGGCGAGCGGCATCTGCTCCGCGGTCTGGTCGAGAGCGCCGCGCACATGATCGGCGAGTTCATCGAGCAGAGCGACGGTGAGTGCACGCCACTCCACGATGAGCTCGTCGCCGACCCGCCACTGTTGTGCGGACCAGTCGTCGTCGCGCAGTCGCAGCACACCGGTGTCCAGCAGGAGACCGCCGTTGCGGTACTCCGGCAGTCCGGTGAGCGCATCGAGCCCGGTCACGTCGATGCCTGACCAGCCAATGGGTTCGAGAAGCGAATACGTGAGCCATTGGGAGAGTTTGTGGAAGGGCATCCAGCCCGCTGTGTCACCGGTGCCGCTGACCGCACGGTGGTGCCAGCAGTCGCCGAGGTGGTGGCCGTCGAGCACGTTGTCGGCCGGCCAGACGGATCCCAGTGTGTCGAGGATCGCGACCAAGATGTCATGGGCGGCAATCGTTCCGTCCATCGACGCACGGAGACGATCATAGAGCCCGGCCGGTCGCGCGGTGGTGCCGAATGTCTCGGGTTGTGCGGCCATCGCGGTCCCGAGTCGGTGAAGCAGTTCCACCCGACCTGCGAGGCCGACGAGCGGGTTGTCCGCGGTGACCTGGAAGGCGTTGCCGAGACCATCCACCGTGAGCGCTGCCAGGCCGTCGGCGTCGACCTGGTGGGGTCGACGGGGATCACCGGAGAAGAGGCCGCCGAAGAATGCATGCCAACTGGCGACGCCGAGACCTTCGGATCGCTGCAGCACGAGCCCGGTCGACGGCTCCCGAAACTGCCATTGTGCTCCTGCGCCGGCGTCGAGCAGCACACTCACGAGCGCGAGGTCGATCTGGGCTCGCGCATGATCGACCGCGTCGGTCCCGAGCGCGTCACCGACGCCGGCAAGGCGATCGATCCCACCCGCTTCGAAGTGACGCCATCGGCTGTGGAAGGGAATGTCGAGGTCGGGATACCGTTGTCGGGTTGTCGCGGCAACCAACGCGGCGGCATCGGGAATCATGTTGTCCTGCACGATGAACCACGGGGAATCGCCCTGGCGTGCGCGCTCGAGCAACTGGCCCGACCGTTGCCGAATCGCGGTCGTGGACCGCAACGTGGTGACCGCGGTCGGCAGACCGATATGGACGTCGGTGTTGACGGCCCCCATCACCCCAGCCTCCGGCCCTTGACCTTGCGCAACTCGTCGGCATCGGGGACCGGACCAGGAGTGAAGTACCCGGCCGCCATCTTCGCGTCGATCTCCACACGAGCATCGGCCGGGACCAGTTCATCGGGGATGTTGACCCGCTCGCCGACCTCGATGCCCGATCCGGTGATCGCGTCGTACTTCATGTTGCTCATCGACACGAGTCGATGGATCTTGGTGATGCCCAGCCAGTGCAGAACGTCGGGCATCAACTCCTGGAATCGCATGTCCTGCACACCCGCCACGCATTCGGTGCGCGCGAAGTACTGGTCGGCGGTGTCGCCACCCTCTTGTCGTTTCCGCGCGTTGTAGACGAGGAACTTGGTGACCTCACCCAGTGCCCGGCCCTCCTTGCGGGAGTAGGCCACCAGGCCCACGCCGCCACGCTGGGTGCCCTGGATGCACTCCTCGATGGCGTGAGTGAGATATGGACGGCATGTACAGATGTCGGAGCCGAACACGTCCGAGCCGTTGCACTCGTCATGTACCCGGGCGGTGAGTTCGACGGCGGGGTTGGCCAGGTCGCGGGGGTCGCCGAAGATGTAGATCGTCTGGCCGCCGATCGGCGGCAGGAACACCTCGAGGTCGGCTCGCGTGACGAGTTCGGGGTACATGCCGCCGGTCTCCTCGAACAGGACGCGGCGCAGTTCGGCTTCGCTGCAACCGAATCGGGCCGCGACGCCCGGGAGGTGCCACACCGGTTCGACCGCGGCCTTGGTCACGAGCGCAGCGCCGTTGTCGAGCAGCACCGTGCCATCGGGGACCAGTCGCCCCTTGCCGATGGCCTCGGTGACCTCGGGCAGAATGACATGGGCCTTGGTCACCGCGATGGTGGGCCGGATGTCGTAGCCGTCGGCGATCGCGGCGGGGAAGTACTCGGCGACGCCCGCACCCCATGGGTCGAGGCTGACGATCGCATTACCGTCACCCCACTGTGGATACGGGCCGATGAGGTCGGTGGGCGAGGTGTTGGTGAGGTCGGCGCGGTGATCGCGGGACAACGCCCCGGCGGCCACCGCGAGCGCCCGATAGACACTGTAGGAGCCGCTATGCGTGCCGATGACGTTGCGGTGTGCGCGGGTGCCGGTGGTGCCGATGATCGGACCACGCTGCGATGCGGTCGGCGCACCCCACTCGACGGCAGGGGCGTCGAATCCGCCGCTGTGCGAGGTCAGCCGAATGTGCCCGAGTGATCGGTGTTGTGAGCTCGTCATTGCGTGATCCTCACTGTGGGTGGCTGCGTTCTCCGTGCTGTACGGGGAGAAATCGCCAGCTTAATCATCGAACGCCGATCGCGCCGGATACAACGACGCCCCGCGACGTGGTCGCGGGGCGTCGTTGTCTACCAGGTGGATCAGGCGGTTGGATCAGGCGGTTGGATCAGGCGAGGTCGTAGCGGTCCAGCGTCATCACCTTGTCCCAGGCGGCGATGAAGTCCGACACGAACTTCTCCTTGGCGTCGTCCTCGGCGTACACCTCGGCGAGTGCGCGGAGTTCCGAGTTCGACCCGAACACCAGGTCGGCGCGGGTGCCGGTCCACTTCTGCTCGCCCGACGCGAGGTCGGTGCCCACGTAGGTCCCGTCATCGGCCGGCGACGGCTTCCACGAGGTGGCCATGTCGAGAATGTTGACGAAGAAGTCGTTCGTCAGCTGTCCCGGCTTGTCGGTCAGCACGCCGTGCGTCGAGGCCTGGTAATTGGCTCCCAGCACGCGAAGGCCACCGACGAGGACGGTCATCTCCGGTGCCGACAGCGTCAGCAGGTTCGCCTTGTCGACCAGGTTGTACTCCGCGGAGAGCTCATTGCCCTTGCCCTCGTAGTTGCGGAAACCGTCGTACTTGGGCTCGAGGTGAGCGAACGAGTCGGCGTCGATCGACTCCTGCGTCGAGTCGGTACGACCGGGCGTGAAAGGCACCGACACATCGAGTCCGGCGTCTCCGGCGGCCTTCTCGATGGCGGCGACACCACCGAGAACCACGAGGTCGGCAAACGACACCTTGGTGCCGCCCTCTGCGTTGAAGGAATCGGCGATGCCTTCCAGCGCCGAGATCACCTGCCGCAGTTCATCGGGCTGGTTGACCTCCCACCCGACCTGCGGCTGCAGACGGATGCGCCCGCCGTTCGCGCCACCACGGAAGTCGCTGCCGCGGAACGTCGATGCGGCGGCCCACGCCGTCGAGACCAATTGTGCGACAGTCAGTCCCGAGGCGAGGATCTGAGCCTTCAGCGAATCGATGTCCGCATCGGAGATGACCGCACCGTCCTGGGCGGGAACGTTGTCCTGCCAGACGTAGGTCTCGGTCGGCACGAGCGGACCGCGATAACGGATGGCCGGACCCATGTCGCGATGCAGCAGTTTGAACCACGCCTTGGAGAACTCCTCGGCGAGTTCTTCCGGATGGTCGAGCCAGCGCCGGGTGATCTCGCCGAACGCCGGATCGAACCGCATGGTGAGGTCAGTGGTGAGCATCGCCGGATGCGTCTTGCCATCGCCCTGCGCCATCGGCACCGAGTTCGCCCAGCCGTTGTCCTTCGGGCGCCACTGCTGGGCACCGGCCGGGCTGTGGTACATCTCCCACTCGTTGCTGTAGAGGATCTCCAGGAACGAGTTGTCCCACTTGGTGGGCGTGTGCGTCCAGGTGACCTCGAGGCCACTGGTGATGGCGTCGTTGCCGCTGCCGGTGCCCTGCGGGTTGATCCAGCCCAGACCCATCTCTTCGATTCCCGCGGCCTCGGGCTCGGGGCCGAGCAGTTCGGCGTCACCGTTGCCGTGTGTCTTGCCGAACGTGTGGCCGCCGACGATCAACGCTGCGGTCTCGACGTCGTTCATCGCCATCCGGCCGAAGGTGTCGCGGATGTCCTGTGCGGCCGCGAGATAGTCGGCGCTGGCGTTGGGACCCTCCGGGTTCACGTAGATGAGACCCATGGTGGTGGCGGCCAGTGGCTTCTCCAGGTTGCGCTCGCCGGAGTAGCGCAGGTTGGTGCCCAGCCACGTGGATTCGGCACCCCAGTACACCTCTTCGGGCTCCCATTCGTCGGGCCGGCCGAACGCGAATCCCTTGGTGGGCAGGCCCATGTCCTCGATCGCCACGTTGCCGGCCAGCACCAACAGGTCCGACCACGACAGTGCCTTGCCGTACTTCTTCTTCACCGGCCACAGCAGCCGTCGCGCCTTGTCCAGGCTCACGTTGTCCGGCCACGAGTTCAGCGGGGCGAAACGCTGCATTCCAGTGCCTGCGCCACCGCGGCCGTCCTCGACGCGGTAGGTACCCGCTGCGTGCCAGGACATCCGGATGAAGAAGGGGCCGTAGTGGCCGAAGTCGGCGGGCCACCAGGGCTGTGAGTCCTTCATGAGCGCCTTGAGGTCGGCCACGAGCGCGTTCGCATCGAGATTCTCGAGTTCGGCGTCGTAGTCGAAGTCGGCGTCACGCGGCCGGATGACGTCGGGATTGTGAGCGAGGATGCGCAGGTTGAGACGATCGGGCCACCACTGCTGGTTGCCACCGCCCTCGACGGGTGGCCTGATGTGCATCGGACAACCGCTTTCGCCTGCCTCCGTCTGCGCTTCTCCGATCGGGGGATGGTCGGGGGTTTCGTCAGCCATGGTTTTGACTTTCCTTTCGGGAGTTGGTGATTCGGGCTGTGATCACGGTTGTGATCCCGAAGTGTTGACGGTTACCGAACAACTGGGGCACAGGCCCCAGTAGACGACTTCGGCCTCATCGAGGACAAAGCCGTGGTCATGGGATGCGGTGAGGCAGGGTGCGTCGCCTACCGCGCAGTCCACATCGCCGATGGCGCCGCAATTGCGGCAGACGACGTGGTGATGGTTGTCGCCGACTCGTGCCTCATACCGGGCGACATGTCCCGCCGGTTGGATGCGCCGGATCAGGCCGGCAGTGGTGAGGGCACCGAGTACGTCGTAGATCGCCTGTAGCGACACGTCGGGGAGATGCGCGCGGGCGGCGCCGCAGATCGTGTCGGTGTCGGCGTGGGGGTGGTCGTGTACGGCGCCCATCACCGCGACGCGTGGTCGGGTCACGCGCAGACCTGCGGTACGCAAGAGATCCGCGTACTCGGCTGCTGAGGGCATGTCGGTCAGTATGCCATCGTTTTCTGGAGTGATTCAGGTTTTGCCGAGATTTCTTGTGATCGATCGCGATGCGCGGCCGCGTAGCGTGGAGAGCATGGCTCGCACCGTCGCAACCTCAGAAACCGTCGACCTCGCTGAACTGCTGGACTTCGTCCGACCCCGACATCGTATGCTGCTCAGCACTTTTCGCGCCGACGGAAGCCCTCAACTATCGCCGGTCTCCGGCGGCGTCGACGACGATGGGCGCCTGGTTATCGCGACCTACCCGAACCGCGCGAAGACCCGAAACGCCCAGCGCAACCCAAAGGTGAGTGTGTGCGTGCTGTCCGATGAATGGAACGGCGGGTGGGTTCAGGTCGACGGAGACGCTGAGGTTCTGCACATGCCCGACGCCGAAGACGCCCTGGTCGACTACTTCCGCAGCATCGCGGGCGAGCACTCCGACTGGGACGAGTATCGAGCGGCGATGCGACTGCAGAACAAATCGCTCATCCGGATCACCCCGACGCGCTGGGGGCCGGTGGCCACCGGCGGTTTCCCGGCCGACGTCGCCGAGCGGTTGGATGCGGCCGACGGATAATCGTGGATCTCGGGAGGACCTCCACTTTTGCCGCTGAGGCGCGACGAGCCTCGAAGCCGCTACTCGCGAGACCCTGTTTTCTGCAGCCCCGACACCACTCGGTCCGCCGCGTTTACCCAGGTCAGCGCGGCGGTCACCTAACTTTTCGAGTCAGCGGCCCACCCGCCGCCTGCGGCGGCGATCGTGGAGGCGGGAAGAGGGCCGTGGAGCGCGGCGCGGCGACGATGATCCACGAAAAGTAGGGGAAGAAACTCGTCCCCTATCCCTGGAGTCTTCCCCGCGAGTTTTCTCGCGGGCGACTCAACAAGCAGGGGCAGAAAGTAGGGGAAGAACCTTCCCCTACTTTCCGTGGTCCGGTGGCTCGCTGACGTGGCCCGTTCGCCTGCCCTTCGAGGTATCCCTCGGCCGGCGCCTCGGGCACCTCAGAGAGCGGTGGGGTGGTGGACGCTTATGTGCAGGTCAGAGCGCTAGTCACCGAACTCTTCGCTCTGGCCACACCCTGTGTCGAATCGGCTCACCTGTGTGCTGCAGCACACAGATCCTCCAACAAGACACAGGGTGCCCGTCGCACCTCCGATCAAACGACGACAGGGTCGTATTTACCCAGTTCAGAGCGTTGGTCACCACACTCTTCGAATCAGCGCAGATGGCCGGCGGCGACCGCGAGGTTCATGCGAAGGATCTCGATCGCGAGATCGGGGTCGAGCTTCGCGACGACATCGTGCTCGGTGTGGACATCGGTGTTCGCGGAATCGTCGGCCTCGATGGTGAGCACGGCGGGCAGTCCGGCGTCGATGAAGGGGACGTGATCGCTGGCGAACGGGTTGAGGGAGGTGGTGACGGCGAGGTCGGTCCACGTGGCCGCGGCCACCACGAGTTCGTCGATCAGATCTCGCGAGGGTTCGCCGCCTTCGACCATGACGCCGGGGTCCGCTGTGTTGCGCCGCGCGATCATGTCCATGTTGATGACGGCGGTTATCCGCGCGCGGTCGTGCGGGTCCAACTGCCGCACATGGTGGATGCTCCCTAACAGGCCCTGCTCCTCGCCGCCGAAAAGGATCAGACGCAGGTCGCCGGACCAGGTCTCGGTGGACAGGACCCGCGCGAGTTCGAGCACGCCCGCCGAGCCGCTCGCGTTGTCGTCGGCACCGGGAGCCGGTAGCGCAGCGCCACCTCGGTTGACGGAGTCCAGATGAGCGGTGATCAGCGTGAGTCCGCGTTCACCCGACGACGACCCCCGGCGATCGGCTATGCAGTTCACTGTGTCGCCTCCGCCGGGAATCGAGAACGGCTGGCGGGTCACGGTATACCCGAGCGAGGTGAACACATCCGCTGCGGCCGAGAGTGTCGCGGTGAACTCGGGGCGGGTCGAATGGCGGGTCGGCGGGGCGGTGAGTGTGTCGACCGTGTCTTGGTACTTCTCGCGCGACAACTGTCCCAGGAGCTGCGTGGTGAACTCGTCGCGTTCACGCGCGGTGACCACGGGGTGCGCGAGTTCGACGTCGATCCGACGACCCCTGGACTGTCGGCATGAATGCAGGACCGGTGTTGTCGGGAGCGTATCCGGGTTTCTCATGTGCTCTCTCCGACGTCGAGTTCGAGCCGTTCGGGGCTCAGGTGAACCAGACGCATGGTCCGAATGGCGCCCGAACCATCGTGGATATGCAGCTTCTCGAGGTCGGCGTCGGCCGACCACGTCGCCTCGTGCGCCTCGGGTGCGTCACCGCGCCCGAGGGCGAACTCGGTGACACTGCCGTCGTCATGGAGTTCGATGCCGCGGCGTCCGCGGGCCGCCGGGAAATCGTAACCATCCGGCCGGTAGACGCGAACGTGGTCGTGATCCTCCTCGAAGGAGTGCCACCACCGCTGGTTCAACCCGTCCATGGGTGCCTCAGGCGCCCGTCCAGAGTGCTTTGCGCGCGTCGTCCAGGCAGGCACGCATCCGTGCGACTTGGCCGGTGGTGAACATCACCATCACATCATCGTCGACATAGTCCATGTAGTCCATGAACAGATCACCGTTGGGTCCATTGGAACAGCTCAGCTTGGGAAAGGTCGGTTTGCCGGTGTTCTCCGACCCCTGGTTCGGTGTGTCATCGACCTCGTCGGTTCCGCCGCAACCGCTGCCGTCGTCGCCCCAGATGTGAAAGAGGTTCAGATAGTGGCCTACCTCGTGAGTCGCGGTGCGGCCCAGGTGAAATGGCTCCTTTGCGGTACCCAGAGTGCCGAATGCGGTGTAGGTGATGACCACGCCGTCGGTGTCGGCGGGTCCGCCGGGGAATTGCGCATAACCCAGCAGCCCGCCGGCCAGTCGGCACACCCAGATGTTGAGGTAGCGGTCGGTCGGCCATGCGTCTGCGCCGCGCGTGGCCGAAGACTTGACGGCGTCGTCTGCGGTGAAGTCCTTGCGGGTTGTCTTGGTCCGCGTGATGCCGTCCGTCGGCTTTCCGTCGGGGTCGACGGTCGCGAGTTCGAACTGCACGCGGGCGTCGGCGACGAGGTCGGCGAAGACGTCGGGAACCGTTGAGACATCCGGATTGGTGGCTCGATAGTCGAGGTTGAGGACATCGATCTGGCTGCGGATCTGTTCGTCCGAGATGTCCTCGGCCTGAATCCGGTGCACGACGTGCACGACAACCGGAATGGTGGCCACCTCGGTGCTCGTGCGTTCCAGGCTCACCAGACGAATGGTCGCGTTCTCGAGTTCGGCGCGGGCGCTGCGGTAGGCCGCGGATTCGGTCAGCAATCGGCGATGGACGGCCATCGCGCCACAGTGACGTACGGGGCGTTCGGTACTGGTCATGTTCAACTCCTAACAGAGAATGAGGTTTTCTGGGCGGATCAGTTCGCGTGGTGTGCCCGTGGATTCGACGTGTTCGAGCGGATCCGCCGCGATGTAGGGCGAGAGTTCGAGTCCGGTCAGGTCTGCGATCCGACGGACGGGGACCTGGTAGGTGCGATAGGCCCCGTAGGAGAACGACTCCGGACCGGCCGCGAACTCGTCCAGCAGCGCGGCCTGGCTGAGCAGGTACGCGGTGGATGCCAACGTGTGCCTGTCGGTGACGATGGTGACCACCTTCCAGAACTGGCGGGGGAGTGACACCCCGCGGTAAGGCGGGTCGTCGGCGGCGAGCACCGGACCGGTGAGGACGCTGACCTTGAGGCCGTGAGTGGCGCTGTTGCGCAAGACGTAGTCTTCGAGGCCGAGCCACAGGGTCGAACCGGCATTGAATTCGTGGTGCTGCGGTGTGCAATTGGTGAAGTGGAACGTGTCGTCGTTGGCGGCCTTGGCGTTTGGTCCCCACGCCGGGTCGAGTCGTCGGACCAGGTGACCTCGATCGAGGTTGTTGGCGAGGTACAACTCTTTGTCGGTCTGCTCACCGGCGGGTAGCCGAGGATCGGCGATCCAGCGATCGGATTCGCGGGGCAACTCGGCGGGTTGGTTGCCGTCGATGTTGACGGCGGTGAACATCGCCATCCGGCGAACGCGGTTCATCACCACGCTGAAGTGGTGATACCGCAGTTCACTCGATGCCAACGCAGCCAGTCCGGGGCCGACGGTCGGCAACGGCGCCCGAAGTGTCGGATCGAGGAAACCGGGGTCGTAGCCGGCCCGGGTGCTGTAATCCGGATCGATGGAGATCGCTTCGGCAGCAACGCTGTTCACCGTGATGGGAGTGGGCTCGGCGACCCGGAAAGTGATCTCGAGCGGCAGGCGTATCGTCGACACTCCGTCGGGCACGTCGACGGCGAGTTCCGGCGGACGCGGTTGCCGGGCAGGTGCTGCTGCAGCGGTCGGCGCCGCCTCCGAGCGGCCGCTGCCCGCGGGACCGAGCAGAACGTCGAGCAGGGCCTGCTGTTCGGTGGTGAAGGATTGTGTGCGAAGGTAATTCAGGATGCTGCTGATCCGGACACCCTCGTTCAGGAAGCCGCCGAACTCCGATCGCTCGGGGGCGGGCACGCTGGCGTGGTGGAGCGCGACCACTTCCCATTGATCGTTGAACACCGGTGAGCCCGACGAACCCGGTTCGGTGTCGGCGCTGTAATGCACGAATCCGTCGGGGATGTCGATGAGTTTGTTCTCGCGCAGTACGATCTGCTTCTTGCGGCCACCCGGATGCTGGACGATGGTGACGTTCTCGCCGATGATCACCGTTCCCTGCGCGGCGGTCAGACGGTTGAATCCGTAGCCTTTCAGCGTGCCGCTGTCGTCGGTCACGGCCACCAGGGCGAAGTCGCGTTGACGATCTGCGACGAAGAACTTGTCAGGATTGAGTTGGTAAGTGTGCGAGGATAACTCGGTTCCGCCCGCGCCGTCCTGATAGTCGAACTCGATGAGGCTGATGCGCGCCGTTTGTGCGTCGGGCAGAACGTGATGGTTGGTGAGCAGGAGGTCTGGGGTCACCAGAAAGCCCGTACCGTATCCCTGCAGATGGCCTGAGGCCGCTCCGATCTGGACCCGGCCGATGGCGCGCGCTGCCAGTACCCCGTCATCGAGGTATCTGACACCGAGGAAGTCGGCGGTGTTGATGATGCGCTCGAGCTCGGCCGACGGTGCGGCAACCGCCGCGGCCGTTTCTTCGACGCCGAGCTCGATTGTCGGCTGCGGTTGCGCCTGAGCGGTCGGCGAGTAGTAGTCCGCGATGCGCGCCAAGCGCTTTCTGATCCGTTCCGGATCGTCGGCCTCGGCGAGGCCGTTCGACCTGGCGAGCACTTCCTCGTGCTGCCGGCGACTGGTGGATCTGTCCTGCAGGCGTCGGGCGGCAGCCGCCACCTGGAGGTCGTGTTCGGAATCGAACGCGCCCTGCGCGGACGGGGTGGGGGAGACGACGGTCATGGTGGCACCTCGGGTCGCTGAGTTGTCGCGATGCAACGAGTATCCGGCGCTCGTTGGAGCACAACATGAGTAGACGGCTACCCGAATTCCTGGCTCTGACGACCTCAGGTGCGCGTCGGGGCTGCGACGGCAAGGTAGCCGACGGTCCTATGATCGAGCCATGGTCGTCGTCGAGATCCTGCCGAAGTGTTGCTTCGTCGACGCCGGTCGGAGGTGACGATGGATCTCGACGACGCCGCGGACGAGCTCTTTGGGCTGATGCCCGCTGAATTCGTCTCGCGCCGAAACGAACTCGCCAAACAGGCGAAGGCCGACGGCGACCCCGAGTTGTCGTCGGCGATTCGCGGACTACGACGGCCAACACATTCGGCATGGGCGCTCAATCAGTGGGTGCGGTCCGACCCGGATGGGGTGGCGGCGCTGACCACGCTCGCTGCCGAACTCGCCGCGGCCCAACGACGTGGTGAGATGGCCCGGGTGCGTGAGTTGTCGCAGCAGCGACAGACTGTGGTTTCCGACAGTGCAGCCGCGGTGGCCGATCTCGCGACCGATCGCGGCCTGCCGATGTCGGGTGGCGCTGTCGGTGAGGTGTCGGCGTCGTTGCGGGCAGCGATTGCCGACGAGGCGGTTGCGGCCGTGTTGACCGCCGGACGGTTCGTGACTGCGGTCGAGTACAGCGGGTTTGGTCCCGCGGGTGTCTTTCTCGTTCCCGACGCGGAACCGCCCACCGATGCCGCCTCGACTTCCGTCGAGCAAGCCGATGCGGATGAAACAGATGATCCCCGCGCAGCCGCGCGCGCCGAACTCGCCGCCGCCACCGAAGAAGCAGCACGTATCCGGGACGAACTCGAGCACGCAGGTGACACGGTGGACGAGGCCACCGAGAGCACCGATCGACTGTCGACGAAGGTCGAAGAGCTGCGAGTCCAGCTGGCGGCCGCGGACGAGGAACTGCTGTTTGCGCGTCGCAAGCAGGTCGCCGCGCGTGAGGCCTACGATGATGCGCAGACCCGGCTGCGGGTCGCGGAACAGCGTGTGCACACTGCGCGTCGGGATGCGGAAGCGTGAGGGAGTTCGCCGTGTCGCCGGCGAAGGGGAGCGAGGAAGCGGCGTTTCGCTCGCGATACGGCCCGTGGGCGAACGTGACACCCGGCGACGTGTCGGACCTGCTGGGTGATCTCGATCGTCCATGGTGGGTGGCAGGCGGATGGGCAATCGACGCGTTCACGGGCACCGAGCGCGATCACGAAGATTTGGACCTCTGTGTATTCCGCACCGACCTGGACGCGTTGCTTGCCGCGTTGGACGACCGATTGCACGCCTGGGCGACCGGCCTGCAGGGCAGTCTGTGGCCGGTGACGGGTGAATACCCGCTGCCCGGCGACTCGACGCAGTTGTGGTTGCGCGCCGACGCGACGTCGCCCTGGCTGCTCGATGTCCTGCTGACCCCGGACGATGATGGTCGCTGGGTCCATCGCCGTGACGGTTCGTCGGCCCCGCTCGACGAAGTGACTTGGCGGTCGGGCGAGATTCGCTACCTCGATCCGGAGATCGTGTTGATGTACAAGGCGAAGGCCAATCGTTCGAAGGATCTGTCGGACCTGCGCAGGGCGATTCCGCAGCTGGACGACCACGCCCGGAAGAGGCTGCGGGAGTTCCTCATTCACAGCCATCCAGGACACGCTTGGATCGGGCTCTTCAACTCCGCGTCGTAGGGTGGTTCGAGTGCAGTGGACCTCGGAGTCGGTGCTCGAGCAATCGAAACGGTGGCAGTCGTCTTGGCATCCGCCGGGATCCGACGTTGTCGTCGATGACCGTTGTGGCTACACCAACGACAGCGAGTCGTCGCGCCGAAGCACGAAGAAGTAGGGCTTGTCTGAACCCTTGAGATCCATGGCGCCGATCACCGCGTCGTCGGAGAGGCGGTGAAAGACATCGTTGATGGGCAACTGGTCGTAGATCATGGTCGCGGAGTCGACGCCGCGGTACCGAGTGGTTCGCAGGCGCGCCTTGGCGGATCGTGTCTGCGACAGGAGTCGGGTGGCGGCGATGGGCTTCACATAGGTGTGATTCTTGACCTGCGGCAACACTTTCGACACTCCTACACCGCTGAAGGCGAGGGCCGGGTTCATCGCCCACAATGCTTTGCCATCGCGGGTTCGGAACAGCAACGGGTGCACGGTCTCGGCGTCGACGAACTGTTTGCCCCACCAACCGCTTGCACCGAGCAATCCGTCGATGGGATGTCCGGTCGGCACCTCGGCACCGTGCCAGGTGCCGATCATGAAATCGGGTTCGACGGCGGCCGAGTCATCGAACAGTTCGGCCGCCTCAGCGAAGGTGGTCGGTACGGTCGGCATCAATTCGTGCAACTGCATGCCTTGGATCGTACGCGACATTGACACAGACTTGACCAAATGTCTCAAAGTCGACGCGACGTGCAGTGATCACTCGGCAGAGATGATGGCGATCTCGAAGACCAACGTGTCACCGGGTTGGATTCCGGCGTCTGGCGCCCCGTTCGGATAGGCGTCGGCGGGTGCCATCGCCACTGCGACGCGCGAGCCAACCTTTTGGCCGGCGATGGCCTTGCGGAAACCGGGCACCACCTCACCGAGCCCGAAGGGGGCCGGCTGTCCGCGCTGGTAGGAGCTGTCGAACGTGCGGCCGTCGCGGCCGTTGACACCCTCGTAATTGACTGTTACATAGCTGGTTTCGGACACCACCGCGCCGGATCCGGTTTCCAGTGTGTGCACCTGGGTTTCGGTCACCGCGAACGGCGCGGTGATCGTGATCTTCGGCGGCGCGGTATCGGTCGAAGCGACCACCTCGGCCGTGCCGGTCGTGCCCTGGAAAGTCCAACTGGGCGGGTCGGCGGGATCGTCAGAGCTGCATCCCGCTGCGAAGACTGCGATCACGGTGGCGATGATCGCCAGGGCGACTACTTCGGCCGACCTCGGTCGGCGCTTGGCGGTGCGGGATCTCATGCGGTGAACCGTACCCGAGCGCACCGACCGCCGATCGGTGGTGTGTTCCTCGGCGGTCCGGTGCGATTGAGGACCGCAGGTGTCCCCGATGCATGTGATGGTGGATGTATTCCGAAGCAACGAAAGGTGGCGTCATGTCCAGCGAGATCCAGGTGACGTTCGACTGCGGCGATCCAGCTGCGCTCGCCGCGTTCTGGGCCCACGTCCTCGGTTACCGGATTCAGGATCCGCCGGCCGGCCACCCGTCTTGGGACGAGTTTCTCGAGGCCGTTGGCGTGCCGGCCGAGCGGCGCAACGACGCTTCGGCGCTGGTGGACCCGGACGGCTCGGGGCCCCGAATCTTCTTCCAGCGCGTACCCGAGGGAAAGTCCGCCAAGAACCGCGTGCATCTCGACGTTCGCTCGGCGCCCGGATTGACCGGCGCCGACCGGATGGCAGCTTTGGAAGAGACTGCCGAACACCTGATCAGCCGGGGTGCGACCCGACTCGAGCGCCACGAACCGGCGCCACCGACGGCCGGCGGCCACATCGTCATGGCCGATCCCGAAGGCAACGAGTTCTGCCTGGACTGGATACCACCCGACGGCCGAGGCACGACGGGCGCGGCCTCGTCGCAGAAACCGCACTTGTCGCCAGAAACCCCAGGTGTGGTCAGAAACCGCTGCTGCGCCTCGGGTATCTGACCAGACACGCGGTTTCTGAGATCGCGACACGCCGACGACCATTGGGGGGCACCGTACTCGTCCGATCAGTCGAGCCGCACCGACGCCGCGTCGACGAGGTCGCCGTGGTCGTCTGGTTGGTCGAACGTCACCCTGGCATCGCGTCCGTCGAGCTCAAGCGTCGCAATGGTATTGCCGAACAGCGGGCCGGCGACGTTGGTCCATCGCACGGGCAGAGGCCTTGATCCCCAGCGTCGGGCAAACGCCCGGGTTGCCTTGCCCACGCGGCTCGACCATCCATAGGTCAACACCGGTCTCACATAGGCAGGAACGTGGTTGTGGACGGGCGAACAGACGAGCTGATACACGCTCGTCTGTGTCGTCGTCGGCAGATCCACGCGCGCCGCGTAACTGTGGTGGACGTCGCCGGACAACACGGTGACGGTCGCCAGCGGATGTGCCGGGCGATCAGACGCCCCGACGATGAGCTCGGTGAGGCGCACGAACGAGTCGAAGAAGGCCGGCCAGTGCTCGAAATCTGCTGCCTGACGGATCTTTTCACCCAGACGACCGCGCCACCCGGGCCTGCCCGCGGCGAGTTCGTTGATCGTCTGCAGGTCACTGACCGCATAGGGCAACAACCACGGCAACGACGTCCCCAGCATCAGGTGATCCACATCCTCGTGTGCATCGGCGATCTGGTCTGCCAGCCAATCGAATTCACGTTCCCCGAGCATGGATCTGTGTCCATCGGTCAGAATGCGGCCGTTGCGAGAGTCGATCATGAGCAGCCGGCTTCGTCCGAGATCCCAGCGGAAGCTGAACCGCACGCCCTTGCTGCCGTCGACCTCGGCGTCGGCGCGATCGGCCAGGTCGGCGAGGACGGGCCAGCGATCACCGGTGCCCGTGACGATCGCGCGGTAATCGGGATCGTCACGGAGCGTGTCGGCGCTGAGATTGCCGATGTGCTGATACACCCAGTACGACGCCAGACCCGCACGAATCCGATCGGGCCACCATGGGATGGACGCCATCTCGGCCCGCCAGACCGCCGACGTGTTCCAGTCGTCGCGGATGTCGTGGTCGTCGAAGATCATTGCCGTGGAAATCGTCGACATGATCCAGCGGATCTCGGGATCACTCCAGGTGTGGCGGTACAGGCTCTCGTACTCCCGAAAACTCACCACTTCATCTGGCGGGCGTTTGGTGCGCACCGAACCTCGCCGCCGCCCGGCGAGGTGAGCACGGGCCTGCGGGGTCAGCTCGTCGGCGTACACCTGGTCGCCGAGGAGGATGAGGACATCCGGCCATTGGTCGACGGGCACGGTGGCAAGGCGCTTGGCGTACGAATCGAGCGCATCGGTGCCGAGCTTTTCATCGATCTTCGGTTCGCCGGTCTTCGGATAGCGACATGACCCGAAGATCACCTTCTTGCGGACGGCACCGCGCGGGCCCTGGGTACGAATGACGCTGCGCGGAAAGGTCGAATCTGCTTCCGGCCACACGACGTCGTCGTCAATGGAGACTTCGTAGTCGTAGGTCGAGTCCGGGGACAGGCCGTCGACGAGTACCAGCGCGTAATGGTGGCCCTGCACCTCGAAGGTCTGCGCACGACACCCCAACACGGTGACCTCACATGAGGTCGACGTCTGTACCCAGATCGACGCGGTGGTGTCGCCGACATGACGCAGGATGGGGCCGAGAAGAAGAGGCATCGATTCAGGGTAGGCGCTGCGGATGAGCAGTGCTGCCAAGTCGGGCGCCACGGCGAGGCTGATGCCCTCGGCCGCCCGGTGATCGGCGCGCATGCGCGACCTCGGTGCGCGGCGGGTGGTAGGAAGGTCAGCCTGACAGGGCCTAGAGGTAGGTCCCGATCGGCACCGTCGCGGCATATCCCCGTTCACCGATCACGCTCAGCAGAGTTGCCGTGGTGACCGCTTCACCGTCGACGAGAACGGCTCGCCGAATCGCCTCGGACACATCGGCACCAGTCCGTTCGGCCGGGAACGCATCCACCACCCGCGCGACGTCGACGTCGGCCGACGGAAGGCGCCGCAACGTGGATCGCAGCATCGCCGCCACCGCCGCGTCGGTCGGCCAGCCCATCTCGACGATCGAATCGAACCGGGCGGCACGCGTCGCCGCATTGTCCAGCGACTTCGGATCGTTGGTGGTCGCGATGGTGAGCACCCGGTCTCGCTTGGTCGCGCCGTCGAGGGCCGATAGCAGCGAACCCAGACTCGAGTCGGAACCGCTGCCTCGCCGCTTGATGTGCAGATCGATGTCGTCGAGAAGCACGACGAGTGGTCCGAGATCGTCGGCAGTACGGTAGATGTCGCCGATACCGTGGGCGGTTGCCGCGGGATCGGCGATGATCGCCGTGAAGGAACCGACCAACTCGCTCATGACGACACGCGCCACGGCCGTCTTGCCGACGCCGGGAGGGCCGGCGAGCATGATCCCTCGACTCGTGGCCAACCCGGCGGCCCGCAGGGTCTCATGTCGCGTGGTCACCGCAGCGACCGCGAGATCCACTTCGCGCCATACCGTTTCGGGTACGACAACATCGTCGCGGCGTGCACCCAGTTCGACGTCCTCCACGGAAAGCTGGAGACGGCCGTCGAATCCGGCGTTGAGGACACGTCCACGCAGCGGGTTGCGTGCTGTCATGCGTCGGCGGATCTGGGCGACGGCGGTCTTTGCCATCTCGTGCCCACCGGGAGGTGCGATCACCGCGATCGAATGGTGGTTGTACTGCGGATTGATCACAGCCTGCACCGCCAGAGGTCCGGAACCGAAGGGGTTGTGCGGACCGAAGAAGAGAGTGGCGTCGGTGGGAATCGAGTAGTCGACACCGCCCAGGGTGAACTCGCGCCAACTCGGCGGATCGTCATCCTCGTCGGGTCCGATCACCGGGTTGTGCTGATCCACCAGATCGGCGAGCACCAGTCCGGCCGCAATCAGCGTCGACGGCGTCAAACTCAGGTAGTGCGTGGACAATTCGTTTCGAGGTGCACCCAGATGCGCCGCGAGCAGACGATCTGCGGTGGGCTTCGGTTCGGCGGTGCCGGTCAACATCTGGCCGAGAACGAGCAACGCACGACGGACCACGGGTGCCTCACCGTCCAGCGGCGTACCCATCGCATCGTCGATCATCGTCCTCAACTTCCTTGGTATGGCCCTCCTTTCGGGCAGCGGTCAACTGTGGCACCGGCGACACCTCACGCACAACAGGTTTTTCAGCGATGCACGGTCGGAACGTGGGTGCGTTTGGTGATGTGGGTGTCGCAGATCACCACTGTCGAGCCGGGTTGCGACGCGCACAGTCGACGCATTGTCGCGCCGCGGGCAGGACCTCGAGACGCTCCGGATCGATCTGTCGCCCACAGGTTTCACAACGCCCGTACGACCCGCGTCCGAGGCGCTCGAGGGCGGCGTCGATCTCGTGCAGCCGCACGCGTGACCGTTCCACCTGCGCAACAAGGTGTCCTCGCTCGACGGCGAGGGTTGAACCCTCGGGATCATGCTCGTCGTCGGCTGACTCGTCGGCGGTCGCGTCGATGACGGCCGCCAATCGTGCGGTCAGTGCGTCGATCAGCTCCTGTGTCCGTGTCCGTTCGGAGAGCAACGTGTCCCGCGACGGATCATCGTGCGCGGTCACGATGATCCGGTCGAGAGTCGACGCCGCCTCATCGCACCCCCGCCTCCTTGAACTTTTGTACGCCCGACCGTGTACTCGTCACCAGGACGGGATGGTCGCGCTGATCGTCCTGTGGTGGCGCAACGCCTCGTTCTCCGTCGCGGTGGCGCAGGTACCAGAACAACATGAATCCGGTCGACGTGCCGTGGAATGCATGCAGCACCCAGATGGGGCCCAGGGGCAGACTGACCACATAGATCGCGTACAGCAGATTGCCGAGGTTGGCGAGCACGATGTTTCCGATGCTGTACGACGACAGGTCCCGGGTGGTGGCCGCCTTCCTGAGCATCGGCAGCGTCGAGAGGACGAACACCGCGGTGGACAGGCTCCCGGCGACGGTGGCGATGTCGGTCATGACGGAGTCCTGGTCGACGAGCGTTCACCGCGGTGTTCGGCAATCACTGGCGTGTCAGGGATTCGCCGGTCAGGGATTCGCACTGTGCGGTCCGAACTCGGAAGCGACCTCGGTGACCGAGGTGCACGGGAATCCGGCGCGGCGCGAATGCTCCCACACGGTCGACTCGTCGTCGGCCTGGTGGACGCAGACGATCTTGTCGCCGGCGGCATAGCTCGTGATCCACCGGTAGGGGACGCCGAGCGACGCGGCGGTGTCATTGGACGTGCGCGCGATGTCGGCGAGTGCGGGAGCGTCGAGGTCGGCGGCGCCGGGAAAGTCGCGTTCGATGACGAAGGTCTTCATGTCAATTCTCCTTGCTGGATGATTTCTTGCCTGCTCAGAGTCGCGCGTACCCAATTCCCGGGCATCGGGAAGAACTCCCTATCTTGGCCGTCTTGCCTGGTCAGGAAAAGCCTGCCTATTCTCTGGTGGTGGCGCTCGTGGAGCGGGACCGGGAGCTGACGAGGCTCGAAGCACACGTCGATCGGGCGCGTGCGGGAGATGGCAGTGTCGTGATGGTCACCGGTGAGGCCGGTGCGGGCAAGACCGCGTTCGTCGAGGAGTTCACCGCTCGATCCGCGGGCGACATGCGGGTCCTGTGGGGCCAATGCGATCCACTCACCACACCGCGGCCGCTCGGTCCGCTGTTCGACGTCGTCGACGACCTCTCGCCCGACTCCCGGCGCACACTGCAGGGGGCCGAACACGCCTACGACATCTTCGACACGGTGGCACGCGACCTCGCGTCGGTTCCGACGATCCTCGTCATCGACGACGTGCACTGGGCAGATCAGGGTACGAGCGACTTCCTGCGTCACATTCTGCGTCGCGTTCGGCGCAGCACCACCCTGGTGGTGATCACGACGCGCGACGAGGCGTCCGATCACGCCGACCCGGTGCAGTACCTCCGTGGCGACGTCGCCCGGTCGTCGTCGGCGACATCGATTGCCCTGCAACCACTCTCGATCGACGCGGTCACGCACATGGTTGGTGCGCGTGCACTCGACCCGGTGGCGCTGCACCGCGTGAGTGGCGGAAATGCGTTCTACGTCACCGAATTGCTGGACCACGATGGTCGGGAGCTGCCGCCCACCATTCGTGATGCGATCCTGGCACGAACTGTCGGACTCGACTCGGCGAGTTGGGATGTGCTCAACCTGCTCGCGTGTTCACCGTCCGCAATCCCGGACCGATTGCTGGGAGTGCTCGGCATCGGCACCGACACACTGACCCGTTTGGGCCGCGCCCACCTGATCCGCCGGAGCGTGCGGGGGATCGCGTTCTGGCATGACCTGTGTCGGCTTGCCGTGGCAGATGTGCTGCCACCTGGTGCCAAGACGCCGTTGCATCAGCGGCTCATCGCCGCGTACGACGCTGTCGGAGAACAAGACCAGGCGACCATCACCTATCACGCATCGCGGGCGGGTGACACCGCCCGCGTCCGGTCGTCGGCCATCGCCGCGGGCCGGAATTCGGCACGGTCTGGTGCACATCGCCAGAGCGCCGAGTTCTTCCGGATGGCCCTTGCGGTGGGGGCGGACGACGATCCCGCCGGCGACGCCGAACTGCTGGAACTGCTTGCCGCCGAGTCGTACCTGACCGACCACCTCGACGAGGCCATCGACGCCGGCGAGCGGGCCCTGCAATTGCGTACCGTCGCCGGAGACACGGATGCCGTCAGTGCCGACCATCTGTCGCTGGCCGTATACGAGTGGTACAACGCCAACCGGCCTGCAGCCAATCATCATGTCGCCCAGTCGATCGCGGTGTTCGAGTCGGGCTCGCCCACGCCGCCGCTCGGACACGGGCACGCGATGGCGGCGTTTCTGGCGCTTCATGGGGGATCGGTCACGCAGGCACGCGCGCACCTGGAGCAGGCCAAACGGGTATCGGCTCTGACCGGCGACCAGTCGTTGCGTGATCGGATCGACATCGTCGAAGCCATTTGCGACATTGTCGACGGCGAGGTGTCGGGTCGTGGTCGGCTGTTGCAAGTCCTCACGCGGGCGCCGACACATCTCGACGAACTGTTCTCCAGCGGCTACAGCAACCTGGTTCATTTCGACGTCGAACAGCGTCGCTTCGTTCCGGCCGCCGAAGTCCTGGCCCGAAGCATCGACATGACCGTCGACAACGACCTTCCGGTCTGTCACGTGTGGCAACTCGCCACCCGTTCCAGGCTCGAATTTCTCCGCGGCCGGTGGGATGACGCACTCGGCGACAGCGCGTCGGTGCTCGACGGTCCGTCTGCCCCACTCGCGCGAACGTGGCCGTTGCTGGTTCGAGGATTGACCGCCCTTCGTCGTGGGGCGGATGGTCGTGACGACCTCGAACGCGCGTGGGAAATCGGCCAGAGCTATGGCGAACCCTTGCGGGTGTTGCCCGTCGCGGCCGCGCTGGTCGAGCAGGCGTGGTTGACAGGCCTGCCCGACGACCGGATCTCCGGGTTTGCCCGTCTGATCGTCGATGACGCCGACGGATTACAGTGGACCAGAGGTGATCTCGCTGTCTGGCTGAGCCGGGTGGGTGATGGGAACCGTGCCGGCGAGCTGGTTCCCGGCTCGGTTGCTCCGCCGTTTGCCCGCTATCTGGCCGGTGATGTGAGCTCGGCGGCACAGGCTTTCGGCGATGCCGGGCTCGAGTTCGATGCGGCGGTCGCCTTGACCGAGACCGGTGACACGTCGAGCATCGGTCGGGGTTTGGCAGCGCTGGACAGGTTGGGAGCGTTCGCGACCGCGGACCGAATCCGGCGAAATCTACGAGCCGCGGGATCGCTGGCCGTTCCGTCGCGTCGACGAGCATCGACGAGATCCAACGCCGCGGGGCTCACCCGACGCCAAACCGAGGTGCTGGCACTCATGGGTGAGGGACTCACCAATGCGGAACTAGCGGATCGCCTGTACCTGTCGGAGAAGACCGTCGGCCATCACGTGTCGGCGATCCTCGATCGCCTCGCGGTCACCAATCGACGCGACGCGGTGCGGCGAGGCCGGGAGACCGGCGTCATCGACTGATGGCCGCTGAGGCCGCCGCGCGAAAGTTAGGGATGTTCTCCCGATTCCCCCGAGGATTCGTGTGCCGATTCTGATGGTGCGGCTCAAACCCCTTGAGCTCGCCCGACACAGATCAGGAGCACGAACATGAAGACCACTTCGAGGACCACACGGGTCATGACGACACTTGGGGCGGTGGCCATTGCCGCCGGCCTCGCCACCGGTGCTGCGGTGTCATCCGCCGACGCCGCACCACGAGCCACCGGGGCGCAGCTGGCGGTCTCCGCCCCGAACCAGTACAACATCCGGGTCACCATCTCCGGTGTGTTCAAGATGAGTCGCGTCGATGCCGACACCATCATCAAGTACATGGTCGACAACCGCACCGGCGGCGTGACTTTCACCCTGCGGGCCGACGATTACGGGACCGGCGACGACGTGGCGTTTCAGCGGATCGTCACCGGCACCGGTTACATGCCGGGCGGCCACCTGGTCGCGACCGACCAGGGGTTGAGCTACCTGAAGGTGATGGACGTTCCTCGCGAGTACCTCAACGAGGACGACAACGCCTTCGACGAGACGGATGAGATCTACGCACAGGTCCACCTCAACTACGCACGTGGCGGTGATCGGTACGCCACGAGTCCGGTCGTGTCGCGCAACTTCTGATGTCAGCGGCGCATGATCTTCGCCAGGTCCTTGCTCTCCATCCAGCGTTGCTCGACGGGCCGCTTGGCCTCGGCGTCGATCAGAGCGGGGTAGGAGGTCAGGTCGGTGAACTGGACCCGCCCGGATTGGAATCCGATCATGGCGCTGGCTCGGCCGCCGGATTCCAGTTGTTCGGAAAGGAATTCGATGCATCGAGCAGTGAGGCTGGTGGCGTGGATGCGGTCGAAGGGCGAGGGGTCGCCGCCCTCTTGCACGTGGCCGAGAACAGCTTGCCGGGCATCGAAGAGCTCGCCGCCTTCCTTCTCGAACAGTGAGGTGATGAACCACGTGTTGTAGACCGCGTCGGCGCCTTCGCTGCGGATGATCAACCCGAATCGTTTGCCCGAGCGGAATCCCTCGGCCATCGAGTGGATGTCGGCGGTCAGGTCGTCGATGGTGATGCCGTCCTCGGGCATGTAGATCCGTTCGGCCCCGGAGGCGATTCCGGACAGGAGCGCGAGGTATCCGGCGTGGCGTCCCATCACCTCGACCACGGCGACGCGACGGGTGGCCACCGCAGCCTGCCGGATCTTGTCCACGTCGGACACGATGCTGTTCAGCGCCGTGTCACTACCGATGCTCAGTTCCGTTCCGGGCACGTCGTTGGTGATCGTCATCGGAAGGCACACGATCGGGATGTCGAGAGCCGGGTATTGCTGGCGGTGGCGGTGGAGTTCGTAGGCCGACTGGTAGCCGGTCCAGCCGCCCGCCATGAGCAGCCCGTCGATCCGGTGTGCGGCGATTTGCTCGGCGACCTGCTCGATCCCCGCGCCCGTCGTCGGAATGTGCCGGTCCGTACCGAGTTCGGCACCACCGTCGGACACCCAGCCACTGACATCCATCCAGTCCATTTCCTGGATCTGCCCGCGACGCAGCCCGCGGAAGCCGTTCTTCACCGCCAGGACCGAGTAACCCCGATCCAGGCCGAGGCGGACCGCCGCTCGCACCGCGGCGTTCATTCCGGGGGCAAGGCCTCCGCTGTGCACGATCGCCAGCCGGAAGCGGCGTCGGCCCGTCTGCGTCGGTCGTGCAGCCGCTTGCTGAACAGTCTGCAGGATGCGGTGCGATTGGCGAAAACTTCCTCCGCGCAACAACATCGCGCCGTCGTAATCCTGGGCCTTGATACGTTCGGCAACGGCGTGGGTCTGTTCGACACACTCCATCAGCGGCGACGTCACCACCCGATTGCCGCGCAGCCCGACGAGCTGGGCGGGCGCGCCGGGTGCGTCGGTGAGTAGTCGCTCGACGGCGGTGAATCCCAACCGGGTCGCCAGGAAGCGGTCGAAGGCGCTCGGCGCACCACCACGTTGCACGTGTCCGAGCGTGGTGATGCGGGTGTCCTCGCCGAGTTCGTCCTCGAGAAGTTTCTTGACCTGTTCGGCGGTGATCGGGTTGCCGGCGCGGTCCTGCGCACCCTCGGCCACCACCACCACCGACTGCCGGCGTCCGATCTGGCGGCCCGTCCGGACGTCCCGACACATCTGATCTGCCCAGTCGTCGGCCGGCGGCTGTTCGGGAATGAGAACCCAGTTGGCCGCCGTGGCCAGCGACGCCATCAGCGCGAGGTACCCGCAGTGCCGGCCCATCACCTCGACCACGAAGGAGCGTTGGTGGCTCGACGCCGTGCTTCGCAGGGCATCCATCGCCTCGACGATCCGGTGCAGGGCCGTGTCCGCACCGATCGTCATGTCGGTACCGGACATGTCGTTGTCGATCGATCCGACCAACCCGACGAGGCGGAGAAACGAGTGGGACTCGGCGTCGGCGGCCGAGATCTCACCGGCGTCGACGAGTTCGGCGAGCAACTCCGGCCACTCCGCGCGGAACATGTTCGCACCGGTCAGGCTTCCGTCGCCACCGATCACCACCAGGGCGTCGATTCCGCGCTCGAGCATGTTGCGGGCGGCGGCGCGGCGGCCCTCGCGGGTCCGGAACTCCTTCGAGCGCGCAGTTCCGATCTCGGTTCCGCCCTTGTGCAGAATCCCATCGGTGTCGGCGAGTTCCATGCGGCGGATGAGGTCACCGCCGTCGACCAGCCCCTGGTAGCCCTCATGGATCGCGTACGCATCGATGCCGTGATGGAGGGCCGTGCGAATCACCGCCCGCACCGCCGGGTTCATCCCCGACGCGTCACCGCCACTGGTCAGGACTCCGATGCTCGACGGCGTGGACCCGGTGTCAGCCATGTCGGCGACCCGATTGCGACCGGCGTCCGCGTGAACGTGTGCTACTCATCTGGTACCCCATGTCCTCGTCGTGCTGTCGGAGAATCTCCTCAGGCGTCGGCTATGAGCATTGCGGTCCCGAGGTGTCGGCGCAACCGATTCGGCGATGTCCGCGCCCTCCTCGACCGGTGTGTCAGCCGACGACGAACTCGATGCACGACGGGCTGCCGGTGATGATCGTCTGGCCGGTCGGGGTCAGTGCACCGGTACCTACATCGGCGTGAAACGCAATGATGTTGTCGCTCACCTGGTTTGCGACAAGCAAGGTGTCGGAGTCGGGGGCGAACCGCAGGAAACGAGGTATCGCACCACCGGATTTCGTAAAGGTCGGCGGGCCGGCCATTCCGTTCGGGAGCACGGGAAAGGACGCCACCGAGTCGTGCCCTCGATTGGAGACGTAAACGAACCGGGTGTCGCGCGAGAAATCGATCCCAGCCGCCGCGCTGGGTGTGTCGTCACCGTCGGGCAGCGTCGAGAGTGATTGCACGACGCAGAGCTCCGCGTCGGCCGACGCGTGTTTGTAGACCGTCAAGTGCGACGACAATTCGTCGACGACGTACATGAACGGCAGCGATGGGTGGAACAGTAGGTGACGCGGCCCGGAACCTGGTGCGCTGAGGTGTGCCGGACCGGCGACGGTCAGTTGAGCAGTCGTCGGGTCAAAGGCCAGCAGATGCAGCCGGTCGGTTCCCCGGTCGGGCACGACGATGTGCCGGCCGCTCGGGTCGATACACACCTCGTGGGGCTGTGGTCCGGTCTGCTCGCCGGCGATCGGTCCGGGTACTCCGGTGAGTACGAGCGAACATACGCGCGGACCGAGTGTGCCGTCGGGGTTGCGCGGCAAGACTGCGATCGATCCGGACGTGAAACTGGCGACGATGAGATGACGTTGGTCCGGTGACAGCGCCAGGTGCACCCCGTTACTGCCGCCGGTGTCGTAGCGGCCCAGCTCGCGCAGCCACCCGGTCGATTCGATCTCGTACGAGGACACCAGCGGGCTGTCGCCGTGTGCCGCGTACAGGTGACGGCCGTCGTTGTCGGCCACGAGAAATGACGGGTTCTCGGCGGTCGGCACGGTGTGGATCGCGCGCCACTCATCGTCGGGCGTCACCTCGAAGACAGCAATCCCGGTCCCGTGTCCGCGCCGTCGCGCACTCGAAAAGCATCCGACGAAGGCAAAGCGTGTTCTGCGCACGTGACCTCCCTAGCGGTGCCTGTCGTGCGGGGGTTCGGGCGAGGGTGTTGCGGGAAGCGATCGGTACGCTATCAGCCCGAGGCACGTCTGTGACGCCGCCGGGCACATCCGAATCGCGGACGGCGACGAATTCAGACAAGAGTGGTTCGCCTGCGACCGGAGGGGACCGCCACACACCGAACGGAGGACCACATGACCGACGACCTCGTCGTTCTCGTAGACGCCCACCGACAGCCGTGTGGGACCGCGCCGCGCACGAGCGTGCACGGCACCGAGACCCCACTTCACCTGGCGTTCTCGTGTCACCTCGTGGACTCGGCCGAGCGCATTCTGATGACGCGGCGCGCCCTCTCGAAACCAACGTGGCCGGGCGTGTGGACCAACTCGTTCTGCGGCCATCCGCGCCCCGGCGAGCACGTCGAGGATGCGATCCGGCGCTACGCCCCGCGCGAACTCGGCCTCGACATCGACGACCTGACCTGCATTCTTCCCGACTTCGAGTATCGGGCCGTCGACGCCGGCGGAGTCGTGGAGAACGAGATCTGTCCCGTGTACTGGGCCCGACCCGTGGGCACGCCGGTGCCCAATCCGGATGAGGTGATGGATCTCGTATGGGCCCCGATAGAGGACGTCTGGGCGGCCGCCAACCGAACGCCCTGGGTCTTCAGCCCGTGGTTCGTCGAACAGGTGCATGCACTGGGTTCGCGACCGCTCGACACAGTCCGGTGGGCATCATGACAGCCACCGTTCGCCATTTCCCGGATGGTGATGCGGCCCGGCCCTATCACCACTACGACGACGTCGCCGACCAGAGCGCGGCACTGGTCATCCGCTCGTATTCATCCTCGTTCGGACTGGCGTCCCGACTGCTCGCCAAAGGGGTACGGCAGGACGTCCGAAACATCTACGCGCTGGTGCGGGTCGCCGACGAAATCGTCGACGCCCCACGCCCCGAGCAGACGCAGGCCCAACGCCGCAGTGCGCTCGACTCTCTCGAATCTGAGGTGGCCACGGCGCTGCAGACCGGGTCGAGCTCCAACCTGGTGGTCCACGCGTTTGCCCGAACTGCCCGGCGCTCGGGCATCGACACCGCTCTGGTCACGCCGTTCTTTGCGTCGATGCGGGCCGACCTGGACTGCCAACAGCACAGCGAGGCGAGCCTGACCGAGTACATCTACGGGTCGGCCGAGGTTGTCGGACTGATGTGTGTTCACGCGTTCCTCGCCGACCACCCCCACCGCAAGGCGCGCTACGACCAGCTTGCACCAGGTGCCCGGCGCCTGGGAGCCGCGTTCCAGAAGGTCAACTTTCTCCGTGATCTCGGTGAGGACAGTGGTCAACTGGGACGCCGATACCTCATCGGGATCGACCCGGACAAGCCGTCCGCAGATGCGTGGCGCTATTGGCTCGACGACATCGACACCGACCTGGCAGTGGCGGCCAAGGCGATTCCGCTGTTGCCCAACGGAACCCGAGTGGCGGTGTGTACCGCGCACGACATCTTCGCGGACCTCTCCAGACGGCTGAGGTCGACGCCGCCGGAAATTGCCTGTCGCACACGGATTCGCGTACCCGGACCAGACAAGGCGCGAATTGCCGCCGGCGCCGCATTACGTCGTGGCCAACCACGCACCGCCACCGCGAAGTCGGTCTCGTGAGCGGAGGGGGCAAAAGGGTCGTCGTGATCGGCGGTGGCGTGGCGGGGTTGTCGACCGCTGCGTTACTCGCCGCCGACGGACATCACGTCGACGTCGTCGAGAAGAATCCCAGCTTGGGTGGTCGAGCTGGGTCGTGGGAGCGCGATGGGTTTCGCTTCGACACCGGACCATCCTGGTGGCTGATGCCCGACGTGTTCGACCACTTCTTCGCGCTGGTCGGCACGTCCACCTCCGAACGCCTCGATCTTCGGCGCCTCGACCCCGCATACCGTGTGTTCTTCGAGAATCACTCCACACCGATCGACATCACGGGAGACGAAAGCCGAAACCGTGAGATCTTCGACGCGGTAGAGCCGGGGGCGGGGGTCGCACTCGGGGATTACCTGGAGTCGGCACGACGCGCGTATGACCTTGCGGTGCAGAACTTCTTGTACACCAACTTCGATACCCCCACCGCCTTCCTGGGCCGCGACGTGCTACGCAATGTGCGTGAACTCACCGGCCTGCTCCTGGGCAGCCTGGACCGATACGTTGCCGACAGATTCACCGACCGTCGCCTCCGGCAGATTCTCGGATATCCGGCGGTCTTCCTCGGGTCGTCGCCCGATCGAACGCCCGCGATGTATCACCTGATGAGCTGGCTCGACCTCGCCGACGGTGTTCGCTACCCGGCCGGTGGCTTCACGACGCTGGTGGATGCACTCGCCGACGTTGCCACCGAACACGGCGTGCAGATCCACACCTCGACCACGGCACTGGCCATCGACACCAGACCGCCTGTGCGCTCAGACATTTGGTCTCGCCGCAGACGACGACGCGCCGAGGTGACCGGTATTCGGGTCTCGGACGCGGAGGGTGCCGAGCACGTCATCGATGCCGATGTCGTCGTGGGCGCCGCAGATCTTCACCATGTGGAGACGCAGCTTCTGCCGCGCCGACTGCAGACGTTTCCGCAGAAACGTTGGGATCGCGCAGTTTCCGGACCCGGGGCGGTGCTCGTCTACCTGGGCGTAAAGGGCGAACTGCCGGAACTCGAACACCACTCGTTGTTCTTCACCGAGGACTGGACCACCAACTTCGACGCCATCTTCGAGACCCCGACCCAAGTCCCGGACCCCGCGTCTCTCTACGTCTGCCGGCCGTCGGCGACCGACTCCACCGTGGCACCCCCCGGCCACGAGAACATCTTCGTCCTCGTACCGGTCCCCGCCGATCCGGGTCTCGGGGCGGGCGGCGTGGATGGCCGCGGAGATCCGACGATCGAGCGGATCGCGGAGAGAGCGATTGACATGATCGCTTCGTGGGCGGGGATTCCCGACCTGGCCGATCGGGTTGTCGTGCGCCGCACCGTCGGCCCGGCCGACTTCGCCACCGAGGTGAATGCATGGTCGGGTGGCGCGCTCGGGCCGGCGCATACCTTGCGGCAGAGTGCATTCTTCCGCGCCGGCAATCGGTCCCGGAGGGTTGACGGACTCTTCTACGCCGGGCACAGCACCACCCCGGGAATCGGTCTGCCGATGTGCCTCATCAGTGCCGAACTCGTTCGCAAACGTCTGCGCGGGGACACCTCCGTCGGGCCGTCGCCGGTCGATCAGCGCGTTCACCACCCATCTGCCGGCTGAGCCTCGAAGGCCTGGTGACCGTCGCTACCTGGCCGCCCAATTGCCCTGTCCCACCAGCCCTTCGAGGCTCTCGGCTAGCGCCTCGAGCACCTCAGGGAGCGGGGAAGGCTCGGCTCGCACCTCAGGGAGCGGGTGGTGGATCACGCCGGACCGATCAACTCTGCGACGATTCGCGCCGACATCATCACCAGCGGCAGCCCTCCTCCCGGGTGGGCCGAGCCGCCGACGAGGAACAAACCCGGAACCGGCGAAGCGTTGCGTGGGCGTAGAAAGGCTGCGCGGGGACCGTTGGACGACGTGCCGTAGATGGATCCGCCTGGGGTCAACGTCCGGCGTTCGAGGTCCGCAGGTGTCAGAACATCGTAATGCCTTATCCCGGACCGGATGTCGAGCCCGCGCTCGGCCATGAGGGTGAGGATGTGTTCGGCGTACTCGGGGGCGACGCCGCCGGCATCCCAGTCCATCCCGGCACCCGGATCGTGGCGCGCCGCGTTGACCAGGACGAACCATGCGCCGGTTCCGGGGCCCGGAACTGTCGACGGATCGTCGGGAGCGGACAGGTAGACCGTTGGTCGCTCGACGAGCCGCGGTGGTCCGTTGCGTCCGAACACTGAATCGAACTCGGCGTCATAGTCTTCGGCGAAGAGAACATGGTGGTGGGGCTGGTCGGCCGGTGGGTGGTCGACGGCGAGCATCAGGACGAAACCGGACAGCGACGGAGCCGCGCGACGTATGCGGCGCAGCATCTTCGAGGCCGAACGTGTGCGAAGTAGTGTCCCGTACATCTGCTCGGCATCGGTGTTGGCGACCACCAGAGCGGCACGGCGGTGCGTGCCGTCGGCCAGGATCACCCCGTTCACGTGGCCGCGATCACCGACCGTGATCTCGGTGACGGCACATCCTGTCTCAACAGTCCCGCCGAGTCGTTCGAACCGATCGCGGATGGCGGTCGCGATTCGGCCCAATCCACCTGGCACATACCATGATCCCCAGGCCTGCTCGGCCCACGGCACCGCCGCCAGCGCAGCAGGTGCGCGCCGCGGATCCGACCCGGTGTACGTCGCATACCTGTCCAACAGCATTCGCAGACGCGGGTCGTGGAGATACTGCCGGCCCAGCCCGCGAAGCGTCTGCCACGGTGCGATGGTGGCGACGTCTGCAGGTCTCGCCGCACGCAGCATGGTGCTCGCCCCGATCGGGGATTCGAGGAAGGTGTGGTGGGTGAGGTCCCAGATCGATTGCGCACGTTGGAGAAATGCGATCCATTGGGCCCCACGCCCCGGTCCGAGTGCGGTGTCGAGGGCGTCGGGAATCGCCGACAGCTCGCCAGGGAGATCGAGCTGCGTTCCGTCGGGAAATCGGTATCGAGCTGCGATGTCGAGGCGCGCCAGGGGCAGCACCTCGTCGAGGGCTGCGCCGCCGGCCGCGAACAGATCTCGGAGGATCTGTGGCATCGTGACCAGCGACGGTCCGGTATCGAAGACGAATCCGTCTCGTTCCTCCACGCCGAGCTTGCCGCCGATCCGATCGGACTGCTCGAGGACCGTGACGCGATGACCCAGTGCTTGCAGGCGCAGCGCTGCCGCAAGACCGCCGACACCGGCGCCGACGACGATGACGTCCGTCATCTGTTCGCCGTCACCGCTCGGCCCTTCCAGCGCAGCACTCCTCGTCGCTGCGCCACAAGGGAATCGGCGGTGAGCGCCGCAAGGACGACTACGGACATCGGATGCACCGCAGCATCAGGCCACCATCGTCCGCGCGTCGTGGTCGCGACGATCGACCTCGACGCCACTCCGGCAAGGTAGCCGACGAGTCCGGTGCGTGAGCCGCACATCATCGCGATCGCCGGCAGCACGTAGGTCATCCCGAGTAGACAGGTCACGGCTACACCGCCGGCGGGCGAACCGAACGCCGACCACAACGACTTGCGGTAACCGTGCCGCAGCTCTCGACCACCGTCGTACATCCGGCACGTCGCGACGCGACTGCCCTCGACGACGACCCCGCGCCCACCGGACCGCTTGATCGCGCGGAGTAGTGCTATGTCTTCGAGTACCTCGCCACGAACCGCGTGGTGACCACCCGCGCGTCGGTACGCGTTGGCGTCGACGATCAAGAACTGTCCGTTGGCCGCGGACAGGGATGGGCGCGGAGTTCTCTCGGCGAGTCGAAGCGGCAAAGTGCTCATCCACGACCACTGCAGCAACGGCTGCACGAGTCGCTCGGCCACGGTGTCGGCTTGCTGTCGGGGATAGGGACTGATCAGGTCGAGGCCGGTATCGCGCATCAACGCGATCGAGGCGACGAAAGCGGCCGGTTCGACGCGGACGTCGGCGTCGACGAAGACGAGAACACCGTCGCGCGCATATGAGTCCGAATCCACGGCGTGGGCCGCCAACTGTGCACACGCCCACGGTTTGCCAAGCCAGTTGGGCGGCGTGGCGGAGCCGTTCACTGCCTCGATGCGAGGGTCGTTCGCGGCAGCGTCAGCAACCAATTCGCCGGTGCCGTCCGTGGATTCGTCGTCTAGCACGATCAGGCGACCGCGACCGGGCCACCGATCCAACGCGGCGCAGATCGACGCAACGCATCCTGCGACATGGTCGACTTCGTCGCGGACCGGGAGCAGTACAGTGATCGGCTCGGGGGCCGGGTCCGAGTGCGGGTTGGGCCGACGAACGGTCACGGCGTTATATGCCGTCAGCACCAGCGATCCGACAGCTGCAGCGCTGCCGATGGTAACGGCTCCGTGCCATAAGTCACTTGCGCGCACGGTTGTTCCCTCGGATCAGGGTGACGATCAACGGTACGGCGACTGCGCCCATCAGCACTCCGCCGACGAGTGCTACGGGCGGGCGACCGAAGAACACGGCATGGGCGACAACCGACGAGAAATAGGTCCACAGGTAGGCCGTGATGGGAAGCGCGTCGAGGCTCGACGGACCGATCAGTCGATCCAGAAGTGTCATGATCACCAGCGACACGAGGATCCAACCGGCAAAGTTGGTCAACGGGATGCCGTCGACGCCCGGGATCGACGGTTCGGTGTTTTCCCAACGCCAGTAGCCCTGGTCCACCATCTGCGGGTCGAGGAACACGTCCCATGCGGTGAGTGCGAGCGCCCCGACGATCGGAGTCGCCCACCGGTGCCGCGAGGTGAGGCGGCGAGCCACCACCAGAGCCGGCCAGGCCATCATGATCCAGGCCATCGGCACGATCACCGGTACACCGAGCAGCTCGGGCCCCAGCGTCCCCGTGTACTCGTAACCGCCGAACGGAAATCCCGTGTGGACGCCGACCGATTCGGCCGCCAGACCGCCTGCGCCGGCGACGGCCGCCAACGCAACCGCTGACGACGGGCTCACAGTCGACGCCACGTGGACCAGTGCCGCTGCGCTGAGGAGTGCGACGCTCATCATCGTCAGTGTCAGTGTCCCGCCATCGGTGAACGGGAACACGGTTTGCACGACGACGGTCGCGGCGAAGAGCAACCAGGCGACCGACACGACGCGTCCGGTGCCACTGGCGGATCCGCGGGTATCGCCTGTCGTTCCCACGCGTGATGACATGTACCGGGTCATGGGGTGTATCCCCGGTAGGTGCCACCGATGTCGACGACCGCGAACCGCGCGAAGAGTTCCTCCGCATACCAGCGCTGCGGAGTCGTGCGCCGGATCGCAGATACGTGTGCCGGTGTGCGATAGGCGAATTCACTGAGCGCGTGCGACGACTCCCAGATGGAGAATGTTCCCTGCAGGCCGATCGGCGCCTCCCCGATACCAAGTGCCATCCGCAGACCGCGGGCGTCTGCGAGTTCGGCGACCACCGGTGGCACGGCCCGCCAGAACGACATCGCCCGCGTCGGTCGTAGCCGGGCGCGGGTGATCGCTGCAACGGGCCCGGCCCAGTCGATCACCGGACGGCGACCCACCTCGAACGGTTCGCGCCGGGCCCACCGTCCTCGGCTCGACAGGGGTCGCAGTCGAACAACGAGTTCTTCAGCGCAGTTGTCAGTCCACGAACGAAGTGGGCGCGACGTGGCGCCGGCAGCTGCTGCCGCGGCGTCGTCCCATACGGTGAGCAGCGCCCAGTGGTGCGGGTCGGCGTCGCGAGGGGTGAACGTTCGAGCGTTACCCGTTCCCATCAGCTTGCCGAATCGCAGGCCGGGGAGTCGGCGCACTGCCGGTCCGTTGCCGGCCATCCGCAGCATCGCGGCGAACGCACTGTTGACCCGCCAGATGCGGAATTCGACCACCTGTGGACTCGGGCGGTTCACGACGTCCGCCACACGCACCGAGAGATCAGTTGCTGCAACGCACTTCGACTTGTGTCGTCGATCGGCAGCCCATCGACTGCGCTCAACGCGTCGGCGGCGAGTTCGTCGATCCGCCGCTCGACATGGTCGACCGCGCCCGTCTGGCGGAGCACGTCACACACGGCGTGCAGGTCCTCGTCGGTGATGTCTGGATTGCCCAGGGACCGTTCGATTTCGGCGAGTTGCGTGCGGTTCGCACGGTCGGTTGCGACGGCGACCAGCAGCGTGCGCTTGCCCTCCCGGATATCGTCGACAACCGGTTTACCGGTCTGTGCGGCATCGCCGAAGACGCCAAGAAGGTCGTCGCGCAGCTGGAATGCCTCACCGGCTGCGAGTCCGAGCGATTCGTACGCGATCAACAAGTCGTCGCTCGCGCAGCCGAGCACTCCACCGAGGCGAAGTGGCTGGGCCACCGTGTATTTGGCGCTCTTGTAGTGCAGGACGACGCGGGTACGAGCCATGGAGGTCGATGGCAGCGTCTGACCCAGGACGTCGAGATATTGTCCGGCGACCGTTTCGTCGCGCATGGTCGACCACACATCCCGGGTACGGTCCCGAACAGCCGGTGACAGTGTGCGGACGGCGTCGGTGAATAGATCATCGGACCAGGTCAGGCAGAGGTCTCCGGCCAGTATGGCGACGGCTTGCCCGAACGCTTCCGGGTCGCCCGCGAGCCGGTCGGTGACGTGGCGGTCGGCAAAGTGGCGATGTGCCGTGGGCATGCCCCGGCGCTGGTCGCTGTGGTCCATGACGTCGTCGTGGATGAGGGCCGCCAGGTGAAAGAGCTCGATCGCCGCCGCCACCCCCACCGCTCCGGCCGGCAGGTCACCACCGGCAGCCCCCCGCGCGCCCCACAGGCACAGCAGAGCGCGCAGGCGCTTGCCGCCCGTCAATGCGCAGTTCAAGTAGTCCGCGAGTGGATTGACGTCGGAGTGGATCGCGGCCAGTCGGTCCGTGTGACTCCCTACGTGGGTGCGCAGCACGGCGTCGACGGACGCAGCGTCGTCGGCTGCGCACACATCCGTCGCCCGGTCATGGATTCGGCTGGGCGACGGTGGGCTTCCGGTAGGCAACACATCCTGCATTCGGAGCCGCGTGGAAAGTGGATGGGCGTCCCAGGTCCGGCGATCAGGATCGAACTGTCGAACCGCTCAGCGGACCCACAAGTGGTCATAAGGCACTTCATGACCCACGATGTTCTCGGCCGCACGGTGCCCCGATTTCAGAGCTCCCGTCACTGTCGCCGGGTCCTCGGTCCAGGTCGCCTCACCGGCCAGATGGAGAACGTTGCCGACCGGGGTGGCCATCGCATCGTGGTCGTTGCGGTCCGAGCCGACGGTCATGTACGCATATGAGCCCCGCGAGCACGGATCATCCTGCCAACGTGTGACGTGCACCTGATCGGGTTGCTCCACCCGCTCGCCAAAGAGCCGGCGCAACGCGACGAGCACAGAGTCCACGATTTGCGCGTCCGACCACTCGCGGACCGCCCTTGCGCACGGGCCGGCGGCAAAGGTCAGTAGCGTCGGCGTTCCGTGTACAGCGCTCAGGTCGTACCAGGAGTGCCACCATCTGCCTGCCTCACCCTGCTGGCGGATCGCGTAAACGCCGTCGTCCCAGAACTTGTGCGGAAAGCGGAGGAAGACTTTCTCAAAGGCGTTCATCTCCAGTCGATCCAGTGAGTCCGACACAATGTCGGGTAGTGGGGGCTCGATGGTGAACCCACTGGATTTCAGTACTCCGACCGGCACCGTGACGACAATCTGGTCGGCCGCGAACGTGCCGTGTGCGGTCTCGGCCGAAGCGCCGTCGTCTGCCC
This sequence comes from Gordonia gummivorans, assembly GCF_022513585.1. Taxonomy (GTDB): domain Bacteria; phylum Actinomycetota; class Actinomycetes; order Mycobacteriales; family Mycobacteriaceae; genus Gordonia. The sequence goes on along the minus strand of NZ_JAKWBF010000008.1, from coordinate 47,377 downwards.
AGAGCACCCGCGTGACCTCGTGGCCGAGCCTGACGTCGAGTCCGTCGGCGAGCCGCGTCGCGAGCACGTCGTAGCCGTCGGGGAACACCACCTCGTCACCGTCGATCGCGTCGTCGTCGAGGCCGTGCGCGTCGAGGTCGTCGAACCACGCGCCGTACTGCTCTTCGGTCCGATGCTGCATGAATTCGCGGACTCGCATCGAGCGATGCTCATCCCAATCCAGCTGCGTCAGAGTGGTTTCGACCACCTGTGCAAAGGAGCTACCCGGTGGGGACGTGGCAATGGCCTTGGCGAGATGTCCATTGAAGGTGTGGATCGTCCCCGCGAAGCGTGTGGCTTCGTCATCGGTCAGTCTGGTGCCTTGGGCCGAGTAGTAGGCGATGGGCCTTCCATCGGGTTGGTAACTGCCGACCGTGAATTCGACGGTGCGCATCCCTAATGCGTTGACCAGGTCGGCGAGCGGATTGTCGTCGATTCCGTGAATCCACGACGCGCCGTGGTCCACCAGGCCATCGCCCATGCGCGACGTCCAGACCCGGCCGCCAACGCGGTCGCGGGCCTCGAGAACCACGACGCTCTGTCCATCGGAAGCAAGGAGCCGGGCAGCTGTCAGTCCGGCGATTCCCGCACCGACAACCACTGTGTCGAAGTGTGTCACCATGACTCCGATCTGTCGGTGGAGATTCTCCACCAAGACGCAGGGTGTTTGTCGCGCCTTCCCGTCAGTTGGACTCGGACCGTCCGACGAGATCGCGCAACTTGACCGAAGGATCCGCCAGCGCATCGAGGTCCACCGGAGCGCCGCTGCGGATGAGCTTCTTGCCGGCGTTGAAATCGGACGGCGCATTGATCGCTTCGACGGCGACCACATTGCTCCCCGGTTGGATGTGGAAGAACGACACCGCGTTCTTACCCGGCGTCGGACGGGTCACGACGGTCACGTCCGGGGTCGTCAAACCCGCGATCTTGAGTTTGAGATCGAACTGATCCGACCAGAACCATGGCACCTCGTGGTCTTCGGGTTCGTGACCGAGGATGGCAGTCACGGCGTGCCGGGCGTGTTCGGTTGCAGCCGGAATCGATTCGAGGCGGCGCAGGCCGTGGTGTCCGGCGACCGGACGTCGGGCGACGTCACCGATCGCGAAGATGTGCGGGTCGCTGGTGCGACCGTATTCATCGGTGATCACACCGTCGTCGTACTCGAGGCCCGCCGATCGGGGGAGCTCCTCGTCGGGTGCCGCACCGATGCCGACGAGGACGGTGCCGCAATCGACCACGGTGCCGTCGTCGAGAACCACGCCGGTCACTTCGGCGCCGTCGGTCCGTAGATCTGAGACCGACCGGTTGGTGAGGATCGTGGTGCCTCGCTCACGGTGGTAGTCGGTCAGCATCGTCGACAATTCGGCGCTGGCGACGCGCGCGAGGATGCGATTCTCCCGTTCGATGACGGTGACGTGCATGTCACGGCTGCGGGCCACTGCCGCCACCTCCATGCCGACGTAGCCGCCACCCACGATCGCGAGTTCGCCGCCACGGGTCAGCGACCGGTTGAGGGTGGCTGCGTCGTCGAGGGTGCGCAGCGTCATCACGGAGGTTGTGCCCTCGGGTGTGCCGGGCAGTGCGCGTGGGTGAGAGCCGGTCGCGAGCACCAGGGTGTCGTAGCCGATCTCGGTGCCGTCGGCGAGGACGACGATCTTGTCGTCGGGCCGGATCGCCGTGGCTCGGGATCGGGTGCGGATCTCGATCTGGTTCTCGGCATAGAACTCGGCGGGACGCAGGAGCTGCTGCACCGAGGGACCGTCGAACTTCTTCGACAGCGGGGGCCGATGGTAGGGAAGATGCTGCTCGTCGCCGATCATGGTGATCGGTCCGGTGAAGCCGGACTGTCGCAGCAGCGCGGCCAGACCGGCCCCGCCATGTCCTGCACCGATGATGACGACGGACTGGTCGGTGTGTGTGGTCATGGCTTCTACGTTAGAACCTGCGATTCGAGGCTAGGCGAGCTCACTCCTGATTCGCCTCGGCGCCGCGGTCACGCAGGGCACCCGGACTCTCCCCGGTCTCTCGCTTGAACGCGCTCACGCACGACAGCCGACAACGCATCCATGCCTCGATCAACCCCGGACGAACTCACAGCAATACCGGACGTTCACACATTCATTCTGCGCGTGCAAATCCTTAATGTCGCTGACATGAGTACTCAGACGGAAACACACCCATTGATCACCGGAATCGCTCAGGTCAAACTGCCGGTCACCGACCTTCCTCGCAGCGTGTCCTGGTACTGCGAGGTACTCGATCTGCGGCACTGGATCGAGTTTGTCGAGGAGGGCGAGGTGTGTGGTGCCGGACTCATCGACCGCAGCGGCGCATTCAACATCGCACTCCGGCTACGCCAACGCTGCGCCGGCCACCCGGTCCTCACGGGTTTCGACGTCGTCGCGTTCACTCCTTCCTCGAGGTTTGCGCTCGACGTCCTGGCCGGGCGGTGCAGCCGTCTCGGCGTGACGCACAGCGGGATTGCCGACGGGCCCGAAGGCTCGAGGCTGGACATACCGGATCCCGACGGAACCGTGCTGCGGTTCTATCACTTCACCGCTCCGACTACGGGCTTTACGACTGTGGAGGCGACACCAGAAGGCATGGTGGCGTCAACCGTGTAGGCGCGGCCGGTAGGTCAGCTCCAAGGTCCGACCGTCGAAGATCCGATTCTCGAGAAGCTCCAAGTCGAAGTCGGCCGCACCGGCAAAGATCGGCTCCGTTCCAGTCTGACCGGTGATGGCCGGGAAGATCGTCAACTGGATGCGGTCGACGAGGCCGGCGGCCATCAGTGAGCGATTCATTGACAGGCTGCCGTGCGATCGAAGCGGAACCGGCGACTCCGCCTTCAACCGAGCGACAACGTCGGTGGCATCGCCGCTCTTGAGGGTGGCGTCCGGCCAGTCGAGGGGCTCGTTGAGTGTCGACGACACCACGGTGGTCGGAGACCGTCGCATTCGCGCAAACCAGTCGTCGTCCTGCAGAGTGGCGAAGCCGGACGCGAGCATCTCGGCGAAATCACGATACGTGTTCGCGCCGAACACCATTCGTTGTGGCGCTCCGTACATCGCCCGACGATGCTCGATGAACTCGGGACCGCCCTTGCCCCAATAGCCACCCCAGTCGCCGTGCTCGTTGAACGACCCGAAGCCGTCGAGGCTGGCGAAGATGTCGAATGTGTATGTGGCAGGCATGTTGTCACCTTTGGTGTCGTTTGGCTGATGCGCTACAGGGTCCGACTGGCCAACGAGCCGAAACTCATCGCGGGTGGGTCTCTTCCGCTCCAGGCCCGAACTCCCGGTACAAATCGGGCAAGATGCTTGCCAGATGGGTGAATTCGATCTGGTCGTGGAGCAATTGTTCATATGCCAGACTTTCTCCGGCGAGGCGTGCCTTGAGGCCCGTCGCGGTGGCGAGCCGGTCGATGCTGACAGTTCGCTTGCCGGTGCCCAGGACCAGGTGATCGGCAATCCAGTAGCGCGACCGCAGTTCGAATCCGTCGTCGGTGTCGCGTGCGAGGTGAACCATCGACGCGGTTCGCAATCGCGGGGTGCGCAGGTAGACGTTCGCGCACGCATGGGCATGAATGTTGGCTCTGGGCAGGGCATTCACGTCGATTCCGAACGCCGACGGTTCGACGAAGGAGATCGCGAGCTTCTGCAGGTCCGCACCGATGTACTCGTCGACGTGGTGGGTGTTGCCGACGTAACGTTGCTCGTCGCCGAGATCCGGTGCGGTCAGCACGTCGCGGTTCTGCGCGAGCGCACTGATGTGGTTCCACGGGTACCAGAGGGTGTAGCGGGCAGGTTCCACCGAGTGCCACCAGAACCACCACCGGAACATCTGCGCGGTGGCGCCCGGGAAGTGGGTGAGGCTCGCGGTGTACCCGGTACCGTCGGGAAACGCGCAGTATCCCGTTTCCCCATCGAGGTAGCCCGGTTCGAGCAACCGATTGAGGTCGTCGCCGACTGACAATGCGTACGCGGGGTTCATTGGAAACTTCAATGCGGGCAATGCCCGGTCCGGTAGAAAGAGTTCGTCGCGAAAGAAGTGGGCATATGGTTTGTCCGCGACCAGTCGTCGGTTCACCGTCACCTGGCGCTGCGTGGCCGGTGGGTAATACGTCACGGGAATCATGGTGGCTCCTCCGATCGATCCGAGGAGAATGATGCCGTGCCCCATTCCCGCATCACCTCAGTTCCCTTGGATCCGCGGCCCGATGGTTCGGTGTTCAACGCGTCGGGGGTCGTCGAAGTGGGACCAGGACGGTTCCTCTTCGTCGACAACCATGATCCGGTGGCGCTGTTCGAGATCACCCTCGACGCATCGGGCCGCATGAGCAGACCAGTCCAAGAGCGTGCACTTGCTGGATCGGCCGCCCACGACCTCTCCGATCCCGAGGGTCTCGCCCGCATCGACGTCGACGGCGAACTGCAGGTGATCGTGGCATCGTCGCTGGCACGCACCAAGAAGTCCGTACACGACGGGCTGATCCGGGTGTACTACGCCGAGGATGGCGGCTTGCGATCGGAGGCGATGCCTGGTTTTCGTGAATGGCTGCTCGACGCGTATCCCGATCTGGTCGACGCCGCCGAAACGAGACTGGACGATGGTGGTCTCAACATTGAGGGGCTGGCGTGGGACTCGAAGGAGCAGTCGCTCATCTTCGGCTTGCGATCACCAGCCGACCGCGACCGGGTCAGGCTGTTGCGCGTTGGGCTCGATCCGACCTCATCCTGGAGCACGTCGTCACTGACTGCTGGGGGTGACATCTGGCTGCAAACATCGAAAGCCGAAGGTGCACAGGGTGTCCGGGATATTTCTTTCGATGCGTCGCGTTCCGAGTTTCTGGTTCTGCTCGGAGGACCAGTGCGTCGCAAGGACAGCCGCTTCAGGCTGTGCCGCTGGGACGGAATCTCGGAATCGTTGATCGACTTCGGCGTCGACTTCGACCCGTCGATGAAACCCGAAGGCATCACGGCATTTGTGGCCGGCGAGCATCGCCGCGCCCTCATCGTCGACGACGCAGGCGGGTACGCCACCATCGAGCTACCCTGACGCGTCGGGTGTCGCGTAGGTGCGCGTCATACAGACTAAAGTCCTGGTCATGAGCGTCGTCGACCGCACGGCCGTCACATCCGACCCGGATCGTGACACCAAGAGCGTGCCGTGGTCGATGGTCATCGCAGCCGCCATCGGTGCGGTCGTCACAATCGTCTACAACCTCGTTCTCGGAACCGTGAGCGGACCGAGTGGACTCTTCGGTTCTGCGACCGACATCGAGGTCTACCGGGCCGGGGCGCAACAACTCTGGTCCGGTGACGCTGTCTACGACGGACCACTCGTCACCGTCGGGCCCCTGGAATTGCTGTTCACCTACACACCCTTCGCGGCGGTGGTGTTTCTGCCGCTCGCCGCCCTGGGCAGCCTTGGCCTGGATTGGGTTGCCTACCTGGGCAACGCGATCCTCATCGCCGCGGTGATCGGACTCTCGATGCGGCTGCTGGGCTACCGGATGTCCGCCTCCTGCGGATGCTTGATGGCTGCCGGAAGCGTGGCACTTCTGTCGCTGGAACCGGTGCGTACCTCCTTCGCCGCCGGTCAGATCAATCTCCTTCTCGTGGCGTTGATCATCTCCGATATCGGACGACGCAGCGGACGACTGCGAGGTGTCGGAGTGGGGCTTGCCGCAGGCATCAAACTCACGCCGTTGATCTTTGTCGTCTATCTGCTGGCGACCCGGCAGTGGCGCACTGCCGCCACCGCGCTCGCGACTTTCGCCGTCACCGTCGTGGTGGGATTCGCGGCGATGCCCGTCGACGCGTGGCACTACTGGACGGGCAAGGTCATGCATTCCGAGCGGATCGGCGTGATCGACGGAATGGCCAACCAGTCGGTGAACGGTTTCGTGTCCCAGATGTTGCGGCTCGCCGACGCCGAGAGCTACCGCGACGCCGGCGGAGCCTTCGTCGCACCGGGGTGGATGTGGTTGCCGATCGCGGCAGTGGTCGGCGGGGCCGGCATCTATGCCGCACGCGTCGCGCACGATCAAGGCCGTGAACTGCTTGCGCTGTCGATGGTCGGGATGACGGGTTGCGCAATCTCCCCGTTCTCCTGGGGGCATCACTGGGTGTGGATCGTGCCGCTCCTGCTCGTGACGATGGACCATCTGTGGACCACCGGCACCCGCCCCACATGGGTCTGGCTCGCGCTGGCGGGACTGCTGGCGGTCACCTTAGCGTGGCCGTTCCCGCTGTCCGGCGGGCGGGGCTACGACATCGGGCTGTTCATGATGCCGCGACCCGAGGACCCGACGTGGTGGCAGACGATCGCGTTCGTCGTCGTTTGCGGCAGCTACCTGTGGCTGTTCGTTGCGACTGTGCTGGCGATCGGGCGCAGTCGACGCGGCGCTGTCACCGGCGGGCAACTGCCGCGATGACGGCCCTCGCCTGGGCGTGCGCACCACCGATGTTTGGGTGCAGCGGCGCCGCGAGCGAGAACGCCGGATTCGACGACACAACCCCCACGAACTCCACGTAGCGGGTCGGTGCCGGAGTACACACGTTGTGTCCGATGCTGGGCGTGTAGGTGTCGACGAGTTGCGCGTTCTGGTGTCGTGCCGCGGTCGCCAGCATCGCGTTGAGTTGTCGGAACTTCTGAGTGAACCAGGCCGAGTCCATCGGCAAGACCGGGACTGTCGGGAAGCAGCCTCGGCCGTTGTCGGGGACCGCCTCCAGGTAGTTGACGATCAGAATGCGGACGTCACGGGCGGCTCGTGCGCGCACCGCCGTGATCACTGCCTCGATCTTGGGTTCGGCGACAGCGAAGGCGGCGGTGATGTCGTCGGCCCCGCCCCTGACGTGTGCGGCTTTGCAGGACCTGTTGGTCAATCCGTACTCGACGCATTGCTGCGCGAGCGGTATCAGCCCCGCGTCGTTGCCGCCGATGCCGATCGTGACCAGTTGATCTCTTTGGTGATCCGGCTGAGCTGAGGCCGGTTGATTCCTATCGGGGTGCGCTGCGCCTTGGTGGCATGGGCCGTCGTCGCTCCGCCGCATGACGCGTCGACGAAGGTGCCCAACTGGTGTTGACGTCGCAGGAAGCCGACGAGTTGGCGTGGGTAGTTGGTTCTCGATTGGAAGCATCCGAGCGGGGCGAATGTCGTGTCGCTTCCACGGTCGTATCCGGTGGCCGCGGTGTAGGAATCACCCAGTGCCACATAGTTGTAGGTTCTGGCCGCGCCGGCCGACGGTCCTGCGATCATGATTTGCGCGGACATCGCTGCGATGATCGCCACGAGGGAAGCGAGTGTTCTCGCGCGCGTGGGTCCGAGCATCAGCGCACCACCAGATCATGTGTGGTTGCACTGAGTGTGATCGGCGCGATCGGCTTGCCGCGCATCCAGGTGGCGACAAACCGCCTCAGAGCGGGATCCCCGGCCCGATGGGCAAAGGCCTGCTTCGGTATCTCGATGGCGCCGACGAGGTGACGGGGCGTCGACGTCAGCCCGGGCAGACTCGGCGTCATCCGCATGCCGTCGGCCGTGTGCAACAGCACGGGGATACGCCTGCCGCCTGGTGCGATGACAACGGCGTCACGCGTGGTGACGGCAGGGTCGAAGTGGGTGACCGCCAAGCGGTACTCCGACGGTGCCGCGTGCATGCCGAGTTGGTCGAGCGATCGCGGGTCGACAACGCTGTACGGCAGACCGATGTCGATGAGGAGTTGACCGTCGACGAGGGTACGTCGCGAGGGGAGTGATGCGGTCAGGTTCCACGGCTTCGGTGGTGCGAGGGTGAACGCCGATCGGTCGCCGGCCGAATTCGCGATGGGCCGTCCCAGCAAGGGCGCGTCCGTCTCGACGAAGACCCAGGACGTTGAGTGGATGTGCTTGCGCCAGTATCCGTTTCGCCCATTGCGCCGACCTTCGACGCGAAGTTCACGATTTTCGACGCCAGGCCCGAGGGAGAAGACGGTGATCGCTGAGGTGATCTCGCCGGTGATCTTGGGTTGACGGGTCCAGCCCGGCGCGGGTAGCTGGACGGCGGCCGTGGACCGGTCCACATACTCCTGCGTGAGTGTCGCGGCGCTTGGTTTGCCCGTCTGAGGCTCCCAGCTGTACCGGAAGAATACGGAATCCGAACCTGAGGAGTCGAAATCGAAAGTCCGCGTGTACATGTCGCCGTAGCGATTCATCACGAAGGTGGTTGACGCGGCGGCCGAGAGCGCCACCGACCGGAACCGGCCACCGAGCGGACTGCCGATCTCGTAGCTGTCGTCGTTGGGCAACCACGGGTCGGCGTAGGTGATACGGCTGCCATCGCCGGTGAGAGCCGGGATCATCGTCATCTTTGCCGAACCGGATGGATGCACGCGTCCGGCGATGTCGGCGTACACGCGGTTGTTCGTCGGCGACGTGACGCTCAGTGCCCAACCTCCGACACGGCCGTCGGGCAGCGTCCGACCCGATCCCAACCACAGCGGCGAACCCCAGGCCGACGTCCAATTCCACAGCACCGGCGCGTTGGTGACGTTGTCCATCGTGTAGATCCATCCGCTGCGGCCGATGCCGACGAGTTCGTCGTCGTCGACCGAGATGGCCACGATGTTTCCGCGCAGGCATCCGGGGAGCGGGACGACTCGCCAACCGCTCGTCGCGCTGCGCGGCCTGGTCAGCAGCTGCGCATCGACGAGCGCGAACTCCCAGTACCGATTGAACTGGGTGTGGTTGGAGCGCAGGTCGATCCGCACCGGCGCGTGGGTCCCGCGATAAGTCGGGAAGGCCGCCAAACCCGTGCGGCCGCCGGTCGAGGCAGGCCCGGGAGGAAGTTGTGCGGTTCCAAACGGTACGCAGCCGGCCGGGGCGGCGGCGGCCGGTGTGGTGGCGATCCCGACGGTTGTGACACCGATCGTCAGCGCTGCGGCAAGGGCGGTGGCACGCAACGTGCGACGACGAGACCGGTGATCGGCCATAACAGGACTATGCCACCGATCAAGGAGCACAGAGCTCCGTTTGTGGACTCTGACTTCAGGACGACCCCGGGAAGTTCACGACGTCCAGATCGATGGGCATGGCATTGGTGACCGACTTGTTGACCGGTTCGGCCGCGTAGGGGACGGGCCCACCGGTCGTCGCCAGCGCCTCCAGCTGTTCGTCGGACTGCAGGCGATGAGCGACCGTGAACTCCTTGAACTCGTAGGGAATGCCGGAGGACCGCAACGGATCTGGTCCGTTCATCGTGTGGAAGTGCAGGTGAGGTGCGTCCGAATTGCCGCTGTTGCCGAGCAGGCCGATGACTTGCCCGGCGCTCAGTTTGTCGCCGACCTTGACCCGCACACTTCCCGGCTTCAAATGTGCGTAGAAGGCGTAGACGCCCTCGGAGATCATGGCGACGACGTGGTTGCCCCCGTACTGATCGAGTTGCAGACCGGTCGGATCGACGCCGGGTGTTTGGTCGGGGAGGTCGTCGACCACGCCGACCACCGTGCTCTGAGCCACCGAATGGGTCTCGGCACCGTAGTACGGATATGACGCGAGATTTGACCGGTCGCCGACGAACAGCTTGCCCGCGGCGTCGAGTTGTACCCAGTCGATCGCGAAACGTTCTGCAAGCCAGAGCCTTCCGTTGATCGGGTTGGCGGCCGTCCGGTGTGCGCTGGGTATGCAGCAGCCGTCGCCGTTGAGCCATCCGGCTCCGTGAAGGGGCGGGTCCAGTAATACGGCCTTCTGCTGCGCGACGGTCACGGTGATCGGTTCGGCGATCACCGCGGGCACCAGCGGCGGCTGCGGCTTGGTGGGTGCCGCGGTCAGAATGTTGGACAGCGAACTCGGCGCGGCCGTACCGTCTGGGAGCGCAACGTCGAGGGTGAGTCGGGCGTATTCGCCGCCGGCGAGCTCGAGGCCGGGTTGTCCACTGCCCCTACGCATGATTCCGGTCAATGCGGTGCCCTGAAGGTCGAGCAGCTTCTGCCCGGACGCGCTGACCTCGAGCGAGCGAACAGCGACCGGGTCCGACATCACGTTGGTCAGGAGCAACTCGTAGGCGAGGTGGGTCTTGCCATCGGAGCCGACGACCGGAATTGGATCGTCGATCGCGTTCGCGGTCACGGGGGTGAGGACGTCCGCCGCGGTGTCGGCCGTCGTGCTGCCGGTGACCGACGACGGCGTGGACTCAGACGATTCCGACGAACACCCGGCGATGGTCAGGAGCACTGCACTCCCGAATGCGATGGCGGCAATGCAGCGGGTGCGTGACCTTCTGGGCATGATCGCTCTCATCTGTGCTCCCAGTTGTTCGAGCCCGGCCCGGACACTGATTCTTCCACCTCACGTGTGAGAGATAAGTGGATCGGACGAACTCACCGTCCGCCGAGATAGTGGCCAAGGGCATCGAGCAGTCCGCGGGTGCCCACTTCGCGGTTGGGTCCGTCAGCCCAGAACTGGTCGAAGAACACGCCGTGCTCGGCATGGGTGAACGTGGTGAGGTCCCCAATCGGGTCGAACTCCAACGACGCCACCGACGTCGACATGTGAACCCCGTCGATCCACATGTCGTAGGTGGTCACGATGCGGTTATGCTCGACGATGTCGGTGTAGGTCGCCTCGTATCGGGATACCGGGCCATCGTGGAATTTGCCTTCGGCGACGTCGCGTCCGCCGACACGGAAATCGAAGATCCATTCGCCGTGCTCGATGGCATCGCCGGCGCCCCACCATGCGAGCTTCTCCTGCTCGACGGCAAACGCGTTCCACACGCGCTCGACGGGGGCAGGGTAGTCGCGCGTCAGGGTGAACTCGGCACGGGCCAGACGACGTTCACTGGTCATGATCGTCTCCTACCGCGCGAAAGTGACGTGGATCGTGCCACTCTCGGCCACTTCCGTTGTCACCTTGTGGGTGGTGTCGAGGCCCGGCAGGTCATCCCACAGGTGAGTTCCGCGACCGAGGATGATCGGTGCGACCATGAGGTGCAACTGATCGACGAGTCCGGCCGTCACGAAATCGCGGATGACGCCGACGCCACCGCCGACGCGAACATCCAAACCTCCTGCAGCGGAAGATGCCTCGGCAAGGACATCATCAAGTGGGCCGTTGCGGAAGTGGAAGGTGGTTCCGCCCTGCATGGTTATCGACGGCCGGGGTGCGGTGTGGGTCAGGATGTAGACCGGTGTGCCGAACGGTGGTTCGTCGCCCCACCAACCTTTCCAGTCCGGGTCGTCGGGGAACGTGTGCAGGCCGAACATGGCCGCACCCATGATCTCGGCGCCGATCCCTTCGAAATGAGCTTGGGCGTAGGAGTCATCGACTCCGGTGGTTCCGGTACCGCTGGTGTCACCGAAAACGCGCTCGTGAAACGTGCGCGTGGCAGCCCAGGCGGCGGTGAGGCGCCCCCAGTCCTCACCCATCGGATTGTCCGGGGACAGGCCGGCCGTGGCGGTCCGGCCATCCAGCGAGGTGAACATATCGACGCGAACGACTGTCATGTCAGATCTCCTTCTTTTCCGGCGGTGCGGGTCAGGTGGATGCCGAGTCGGTCGGCCTGGTCTTCTGCGGGTGTCCGCTGTTCGCCGAGCCATAGATGCAACGCGTCAAGGGCGCCCGGTCTCAGACTGACGGTGCGAACGCGACCTTGCTTGTGGGACAGCACGATTCCCGCCTTTTCGAGGATGCCCAGATGCTGCATGAACGACGGCAAGGCCATGGGGAAGGGTGCCGCGAGCTCGGACACCACGGCCGGGGCCTTGGCCAATCGTTCGACGACGGCGCGTCGCGTCGGGTCCGCGAGAGCGCGGAGCAATGCGTCGACGTCTTCGTCATACTTAGGCATATACCTAAGTATTGCTCTATGGCCCCGGCGCGTCAAGAAGGGCATGTCCGAGTCGCTCGCTGGTGGATTACGTGGTATCACTGATTACAAGTAATCAAGGAGGTCGCCATGAGTGACAGTGAATCAGCGGTATCCGGATGGCTTACGGGACGCTTGCCGGACGACCTGTTCACCGGCGCCCCCGAGGTCCGGGTGGACCGCGAGGAGATCACCATCATCGGAACCATCGATCCGCCAGATGTCGAGTCCGGCGCCGAACCTGTCGATCAGCGACAAGCGGAGGCCGGCCGGATTGCACGGTTCCGGGAATCGACCCGGGACAAGCGCATCGAGGTTGCTCAGGAGGCTGGGCGCCGATTCGGCCGCAAGGTGGCTTGGGGCGTGCGCTGCGGCGACTCCGCCGAACTGTTCACTCACCTCGCGGTTCCGGTGATGACCCGACTACGGCAGCCACAACGCCAGGTCTTGGACACATTGGTCGCCGCGGGAGTCGCCCGTAGCCGCGCGGACGCGTTGTCGTGGTGCGTGAAGCTCGTTGGGCAACATACGGATTCCTGGCTCGGCGAGCTGCGCGAGGCCATGAGCAAGGTCGACGAGGTTCGTGACGCAGGCCCATCGGTCACCTGATCGTGGTCTCTCTGCGTGCTGTGGAGATAGTCTCGGAGACATGGCTGTCACTGGAATAGGCGGGCTGTTCTTCCGTAGTCGTGATCCGCAGGCTCGAGCCGCGTGGTACTCCGAGCATCTCGGCATCGGCGCGGGCGAGGATGGCCAAGGGACGGTGTGGCAACAGGAGTCGGGGATGACGGTCTTTGCTCCATTCCCTGCTGACAGCACCTACTTCGCGGTCGAACAGCCCTTCATGCTGAACCTTCGGGTCACCGATCTCGACGATCTGGTTGACCGTCTCGAGTCGGCGGGAATCGCAGTGGAACGAAATGCCGACTGGGACAGCGAGATCGGGCGGTTCGCCCGGATTCACGATCCCGAAGGTCTACCGATCGAACTCTGGGAACCGGCCGAGTAGGGCCTCGTGCTCGCGGCAGATGATCGGACGGTCTTGGTGTCGGGCTTCGGGGTGGAGCTTGCCCGCTCGACCCCCACAACCTGCATCGTTGCCCATTCGTCGATGTTTGGGCACGGTGGAGGAATGAGCGAATCAACGAGTATCACCGTGGAACGAGTCATCGACGCACCCGTCGACCGGATCTTCGATGTCATCAGCAATCCGCGCCGACACCTCGAGATCGACGGTTCGGGTTTCATGCGAAGCATTGAGCATGCCGACCGGATACAGGAGGTCGGGGAGGTGTTCACCGTCAACATGGACGGGCCACACATGGGCGGCGAGTACAAAACCGACAACCACGTCACGGGGTACGCGAAGGACAAACTCGTGGCATGGAAGACCGCGCCGGCGGGAACCGAGCCACCCGGGTGGGAATGGTTGTGGGAGCTTGAATCGCAGGGACCCGATGCCACCCTCGTCCGCCACACCTACGACTGGTCGAAGGTCACCGACAAGGATCTCCTGCAGCAGGTTGGCTTCCCGTTGGTCTCGAAGGATCAACTGGAGGACACCCTGAATCGACTGGCGGCTGCTGCTGGCTGATCAGCAGAGTTCGGTAGCCGGGCCTCTGACCTGTGCAAATACGCATGCGTCGTGCCGAAAAATCTAGGGGAAGAACTTCCTCCCCTAAGTTCCCAGTCCTCCCCGCGAAATTTCGCGCGGAGGACTCCAAGGGTAGGGGAGGAAACTTCTTCCCCTACTTCTTGTGCGGCCCAAGGCCGGACGACCACCCTCGCCCGAGTGCTCGTCGGCGTGTCGTGAACCCAGAAACTGCGTGTCGGGTCAGAAACCCGATGCGCGCCAGCGGTTTCTGGCCGCATGTGCGTTTTCTTACCACAAACGCGGTTTCCTGAGCGCGGCCGCGCTCTTCCCACCTCCACGATCGCCGACGACGTCGGCAGGTGGGTCGCTGACTCGCAGGCACGCCAGCTCGTCTCCGACCTCAGTGCGCCGGATCCGGCGATCTGAGTCAGGATCTCGGACCCTCGTGGGTGACAGCCGGCGCGCTGATGCAGCCAGTTCGGAAGTAGAAGGTCTGTACTGCTCCGCTGGTGGCACCCTGTTCCGTCAACGCCCGGCTGACCATCTGTGCTGCCGCACAGTATCGCCCTCCCGAGATATGGCTGCTGATCGCCTTCGTGGCGGCCACGGCGGTCTTTCTGCCGGCCGAGTAGTCACGCGCGGCAGCGTGGGTCATCCGGTTCATCGTGAGATCGCGGTATCCATAAGCGGCAACCTCGGCGTCGCTACTGGCATCGGTGATCCGACCCTGGGATTCGTCAGGCGAAATAGCCTGTGCAACACCGAAACCGGCGGCAGGTGCGAGGCTGCCGAGAGTGACGAGCGCAGCCGCGATCAACGGTCCAAGAACTCTGCGCGGCATGGCTTTCACGAGGTGCACCTCTTGACGTCGTTCGGAATGCATCCATTCACAGTATCTTCGCCGATGACGGTGAATGCGGCTCGGTCACCTAACGGGGTGCCACCCACCGACGCAGGTAGCAACGGAGTTCTGTGCCCTCACGCGGTGGGTGCCCCGGGTCGACGATGAACGACTGCAGCGTACGCAGCATGTGTTCGACGAGTTCGTTTCGATCGTCTTCGGTCCATCCGCTCCAGTCCACATCGAAGCCGTCGACTATCGACCGGCCCAGGGCGACGGCCTCGGGCGAGGTGACTGCGGCGATGACAACGTTATCGGTGCCTGCGGTGAAGAGAAGTTCAAAGCGTTTGCTCGAGCGAAGCATCTCGAGGGTGACCGCGATGCTCTCGACGACAGCCTCCGAGACATTGCCGATACCGGCCAAGGCCGACGCGAGGTCGTCGAGAAACTCGACACTCGAATGCTCCGCGGCGGCGCGAACCAGTTCATCGCTGTTGGCGAAGTAGCGGTAGATCGTCTGCCGAGTGACCCCGATTCGCTTTGCCACCTGAAGAATTGACGGATTGGGCGAGCCCTCGTCCATGAGCTCACAGGTCGCACGAAGTATCCGCTCGATGGCTTCGGAGTCGGACGCAGGGGTGTTTCCGCCCCAACCGTGAGTACGCATCGCTCCAGTCAACCAGGACTGGTCGACGCAATCGACCAGGCGAATGCGACTAGACGGTCAACTCAAAGAGTGTATGGTCGCAGGGTATGACAGCCCAACTCGACCACTGCACGCCCCTCGGACCTGAACTGACTCGTCGTGGATTGGATCTGGCGCTCGCCGGGACGACAGACGTCGCACCGTCGACAATGCGCGTTCCGCTGAGCTACTACTCCGACGACAAACTCACCGACATCGAGCAGTCGACGATCCTCCGGCGCACGCCGATCGCGGTGCTCGCGTCGGTGCAGATCTCGAATGTGCACGACTATGTCGTGCGCCAGGTGATGGAGGACTCGCTGCTGATAACCCGCGATCGTGACGGCCGGGCACATGTGTTCCTCAACTACTGCAGACACCGCGGAGCCATGCCTGCGTGCGGTGCGGGCAATGCCCGTCGGTTCACCTGTCCGTATCACGCGTGGGTGTACGACAACACCGGCAAACTCAAGGGCGTGCCGGGCAAGGCGGGGTTCGACGACGTCGATTTGGATTCCTACGGGTTGGTCGAGTTGCCGACCGAAGAGCGCCACGGATGGATCTGGGCGGTCCTCACCACAGGCGCACAGATGGACCTCGACGCTCATCTCGGTCCCATGAACATGGAACTGGCGCAATGGAATTACGGGGCCTTCCAGTACCACGACGAGAAGATGCTCAATTCGGAGGTGAACTGGAAGGGTGCCCTTGAGGCTTTCGCCGAGGGATATCACTTTCCGTTCGTGCACGGCAAGAGCGTGATTGGACAGAACACCATTGCCAACACACATGTCTACGACGAGTTCGGCCGCCACCACCGAATCGGGTTCCCGTTCAAGTGGATCACCGACCTCGATGGCACCGAGGCCGGCGGAGATATGTGGGAGCCGTCGGCACAGATGGGCCTCATCTACTGGATCTATCCCAATCTGATCCTCGCGAACAGTCCGGTCGGGGTCGAGGTGATCGACATCCTGCCCGACGGAGCCGCCGGAAAATGCACCGTCCGGCACAGTTGGATGGCGCGCTACCCGGCGACCACCGACGAACAGCGGGAAATGTACGACGGCATCTTCGCGCAGGTCCATGCGGCAGTTCGTGACGAAGACTTTGCGATGCTCCCGCAGTGCAGTCAAGGAGCCCGACGGGGTCAACACGACCACATGGTGCTGGGGCGCAATGAGATTGGTGTGCAACACATGGTGCGGGTGCTCGCGGATGCGCTCGGCATCTCGTTGGCCTGACGTGTCGGTCGATTGGCACGGCGTTCAGAGTCTCCTGGCCGATCAGGTGGTCGCGGCGGTGGAGAAGATCCAACGCTGTAGTCCGGGTACGACGATCGATCGTGTAGAGGTCGGGGGTCTGCATTCCCGCGACATGCTGGTGCTCTGGCCGACGGTCACCGTGATCGTCACAGGTGACCGGCATTGGGAGGTCGAGACACCGCGAGTCGGCGATCACGTCGCGTCCCGGATCACCGCGGCGGGCGGACTCGGTGGCTCGACCTGGATCGACGTTTTCGACGGGTATGAACGATCAGTCCGCGCAGCATGTTGCGAAGCCGAGGGTCGATTACAGAACACCATGCCGGACAACAGTGTTCGTTGTCTCTTCATCGATGATGTGAATCCCGATGCGACGGCCGCTTCCCGATTGGGGCGCGGCAACCAGCGATCTGATCGCTGCCCTACGATCGCGCCCAAACGGCGATACTGCCGCCACTGCCAAACAATTGGGGCATCGGGGCCACCTCACCACCGTCGTCGCAATCCTCTCCGATTGCGCACCCGACGAAGGCGTCGAGGCCACGATCCTCGACGTGCTCACCGATCACTATGCGGGATCGCGACGATGGTGTGGGCTCGACTATGCACCACTCGAGAACGCGTTGAGCGTGTGGCCGAATATCGATGTCGCACTTAGGAGTACATTCTCTCCTGAGCGCATGTGCCCGATCGATGCGACCGATGTGCCGATTGCGATGACTGCGTTGTCCTCACGATGGTCGGCGATTCGTGAGCATGCCGCGATCGTACTGTTGTCGGTACACGTCTGAACCTCAAAAGGTGGCGATCGGATTGAGGGGTGAGCCTGTTCCGCAGGTGATTGCGAGAGGGGCGGCGGTCAGTAGGAACGTGCTGCGGTCGAATCTCTCGACAGTCCGCAGCAGGTCGTCGAGTCGCAGCCACTCCAGGAACGTCAGGGTCTGCATCGGGAGCCGCCGCCAGGCGGGCGTCGAGTCCCACGTGAACGATGACGGCATCACCAGATTCGACAGTCAGCCCGGTGGCTGCCTCCGCACGGTCGAGATCGGCGGCGGTCACAAATTCATCGGAAGCCAGCCAGGGAACACCGCGCGTGCGCGCGACATCGAGCAACGCGCCTCTGGTGAAGATGCCGTCTCGCATGGCGGTCACCGCATTTCGCCTCAGGCCCTCGGGTCCGAGTATGTCGTCGACGGTGCGATTGTTGTAGGTCGTACCGTTGAGGTGGAAATGCCCGAGCGCGTCGATGTGGGTTCCCCACCCGTGGACGTTCAGCGTGACCTCGTCGACGATCGCATCCGGCACGGCGGGTTCTGAATCGATGGAATGCGACACGAGGAGGTCGCTGTGCTGTGTCGCCGGGAGTTGCAGGTCGGATGCGAGCGAAACCGTAACTCCCTCGGACACCAGACTGGCGGCTCGGATTCGCACTGCGGGAGTGATCAGGTTCAGAGTCCCGAGATCGTCGTCGGGACCCCAGCGCCCGGCGTTGTCGCAGTTGGATTCGAGCCTACGAAGCCGCTCGGAGGGCATTTTGCTGTCCATCGACAACTCCTGTCGCACTGCAAATCTCCATCCGACCGCCACGGTAACGATATCGGGTCCTGGTGCGAGGTGACGTCAAGGTGGATTGTCGAGCGTTACGCTGGCGGTATGTCGGAGACCGCAAGTGCGCTGGCTGCGGCCTTCCGGCCTTCCACCGCTCCGCTCGCCGTGTCGTCCGCTGTGCGCGCGCTGGTGGCCGGCGGCGCGCTTCTGCTCCTCGGTTTGTGGCTCGGCGACTGGGACAAGCTCGGGGTCGCCTACCTGGGCGCGGCCTGTTCTGTTGCCTTCGTCATCGGGGATTCGTATCGCAGCCGCCTGACAGCGCTGGCGGTGCAGGCATGCGGAGCGGTCATCGGCCTTGTGGTCGGAGGATCGACGGCAGGTTCGCCTCTGGCCATGATTGTGGTTGCTGCAGTGGCGGGTTCGGCGTCCGGCTTCGTTGGCGCAGCCGCCCTTTCCGGGCCTGCCTTCGGGATGATGCTCAGCATCGGCGTGGCCTTTGGGCAGTTCGGGGGATCCACGCTCGACCCCGCTGAACAGGCAGTGTGGTACGTGATCGGGGCGCTCGCCATCGGTGTTGTGCACGTGGCCGACTGGCCGTTCCGGCATGGCTCTGCCCAACGGCGGTACGCGGCGACCGTGTGTGACGCGGCCGCCGACCTGTGCGAGTTGATCGGGCGGGGGGATGCCCGTGCGGCACGAACGCGAATGGCCGCCGCATCGGCTCAGGCGCGTGACGCCGGATGGGACTTGACGACAGAGCGTGTCGCGCACGCGACCGCCGCGCTCTATGCCGAGAAGCAACCTGTCCCGGCGTCGATCGTGACCACCCTGCGCACCGCCGGAACGCTGATTCGCGCCGGAAGAACGGTAGAACTTGCCGGCGACTGGCCGCTGACGACACCCGGATTGCGCGCGATGTCGCGCGCCGTGGCCGGTGACGGACGCACGCCGACGGGTCCCGAGCGTCGTGGCGGGCGAACTGTGCTGCATCCGTTGGCGACTCGAGAGTCGGCGCACAACGCAGTGCGCATGGCGCTGTGCATGGGCGTGGCCACCGCGATCACCGTCGCCTTGCACGACCCGCAGCATTCGTTCTGGCTGCCGCTGACCGTCGCGGTGATAGTCCGCCCGGAGTACGCCTCGATCTTCGTGCGAACGATGAATCGGGTCGCCGGCACCCTTGTCGGTGCACTGATCGCGGCCGCCGTGCTCGCATGCTGGGACAGCGGATCCGCGGTTGCGGTTGCGGCGTCGGTTGGTCTGGCATTCGCTGCGCTCACTGCGCCCAAGCTGTACGGGCTGAGCGTCGTCGGTGTGACGCTGTCGGCGATCTTGGCCGCCTCGGTCGGCGGTCCGGATACCGTGGCACCGCTGATCCGGATGCAGGACACCGTGCTTGGAGCCGTGATTGCAGTCCTGCTTGGCTACGTCTGCTGGCCGGGCGCTCGACGTCTTCCACAGCAAGCACGGATCGATGACGGGCTGAGTGCGGCCGAGGACTACCTGGCCGAGGTAGGCGTCACAGATCGCGATCGCAGGAGGTTCGTGCGTTGCCGCGATGAAGCCTACCGGCGTGCGCACGGGGCGCGCTCGGCGTGCCTGGCCGCCTATGCCGAACCGCCCCCGGTTCCCGCGCAGGCTCGCGAGATGCTGCCGTTTGCAATGGAGTTGGAGGAGATCGTCGACGAGATCACCTCGATCCTGCCGGCGGCCGACGACGCGGAACCGCCAGACCCGGTGGCGATCGACCGCACACGACGACGACTGGTTCGTCTACGGGCCACCGCGGCGACAGCTGTTCGGTGATACCCCAGGGTCGCTCGACCCGCGCCTATCGATCGGCGAAGATGTCGTGGTCAGGATCGGTCTGGGGGTCGTATTCGATGACGTCGCCGGCGTGGCGGGCGGCCGTCGGCCCGAACAGGTCGGCGATGAGCGCTGCGGTCATGTCGATACCCGCGGCAACCCCCGATGATGTCCACCGATCACGGTCGTGCACCCATCGGGCTCGGCGTTCCCATTGCACCGTGTCGCCGTGGCGGATCACCCGATCAAAGAGCGCTTGTTGGATGTCGCGCGGTAGCCGTCCAAGAGTCCGGCGGCGGCAAGGATGGCCGAGCCGGTGCACACGGAAGTGACGAGGGTTGCGTCCGCGACGTAAGAACGTAGTTGGTTCAGGAAGTCCTTGTCGTCCAACAGCTTTAGCCATCCGAGACCACCGGGAACCAGGACGATGTCCACGTCGGCGGTGTCGGAGAGGCCTTCGGTTGCTTCCACCCTGGTGCCCTGGGAGCTCGCCACCAGACCGGCCTCGCGGGCGACCATCGAAATGCGGAACTGGTCGGGGAGAACGCTGAGGATTTCCACCGGTCCGAACACGTCGAGGAGTTCGAAACCCAAGAACAACACGTCGAGGAGTTCGAAACCCAAGAACAGCACGACCGAAACCTTGCGAGAGCCGGGCACATCGGGTTCGGTCATGGGGGCTCCTGTCGACGCTCCCAATCTACCGGTGCGCGGGATTGGGTGGCGAGGGCCGCGCGGCGAACTATGCGCGTCGGTACTTCGCCAGGTAGCGATCCTTCTCCGCTACGGTGTCCTCGGGCAGGAGCGGAGTGTGGTGCAGTTGCCGCGACATCTTGGTGTAAACCGTTGCGGCGCCGGCGATGATGGCGAGCAGGGCAACCGCGGACGCAACGGCGGCACCGGTCTGGTGCTGTGCCGAGAAGGTCACCATCAGGCCGAGTGCCGGGATGATGAGGACGACGAGGGTGTATGCAACCCAGCTCATCGGGTGCCGATTCTCGTGGTCGGATGCGAGTGCGGGGGCTGCAACGGTGGCCATCGTGAGTCTCCTTGTGGCGACGGTATTCCTGACCCCTCCAGCATTCGCCTACGGTCCGATGAGCACGAGGGACTTTTGACCCGCTGGCGTAGGACCTTTGCGTGGCTCGATGACGCGCTTCAGTCGATGATCGACCGGACGAGATGCTCCAGTGCGTCGGCGGTGCGGTCCAGGGGTGCCGTGCTCCGCTGCGCCCGGCACATGGCCACCGTTCCCTCGATCGACGCGACGATGAGGATGGCGGTTCGCTGAGCCGTGTCATCTTCGGCGCCGTGCATTCTCAGCGATTCGGCGAGCAGGTCGGTCCAGCGCTCAAAGGCCCGTGCGGCCGCCTGCAGTGGAGCATCGTCGTCATCGGGTTCTTCGACCGACACCGCGAGCACCGGACACCCGGCACGAAAGTCGCTGTTGACCACCACATCTCGCCACATGTTCACGAACCGCCCCAGTCCGCCGACAGGTCCGTCGGCGGAGAGGGCGTCGCCGAGGACGCGCATGGTCAGCGCATCTGCGAACTCGACCGCTTCGACGGCGACCTGTGTCTTGCCGCCGGGAAAGTAGTGGTACGTCGACCCCAGTGGTGCACCTGAGTGCTTGGCCAATTCCCGGACGCTGGTGGCACGCAGGCCACGCCGCCCGAGCATGTCGGCGGCACCCACGACGAGCTGTTCGCGGGCAGTTCGCTTTGCCATCGATTCCTCTCTTGCCTATGACGGTCGTTCTAGCGTAGCGTCCGTGCCATCGTATGACGACCGTTATAAATCGACAGATGGGGATCTGACACGTGAAGAGCTTGATGTTCGTCAAACCGGGAGAGTTGCGATTCGATGAGGTGGACGATCCGACGATCCTTGATCCCACCGACGCGCTGGTGCGGCCGATCGCCTCGACGACGTGCGACCTCGACCACCACGTGATCGCCGACAGAACGCCATTCTCGCTGTTCGGACCCTTCGCGCTGGGCCACGAATGTGTCGGTCGGGTGGTTGCGGTGGGTGAGGAGTGCACGGAGTTCGCCGTCGGCGATGTGGTTGGTGTGGCATGGCATATCGCCTGCGGAACCTGTGCTCAATGCGCGCTCGGGCATCCGGCCCGCTGCCTGCTGCATGGGGACGCGCAATACGGTCTGCCCGTCAACGGGTTGTGGGGAGGCACGTTCGACGAACTGGTCCGTGTCCCGTTCGCGGACTACAACCTGGCACAGCTGCCCGACGGCGTCGATCCGATCCACCTCGCCTCCATCGGCGACAATTTCGCCCTGGGGTGGGAGACGGTGATGCCGGCGGTCGAGGGCATCACCGATCCCAAGGTTGCTGTCTTCGGCGGCACCGGTTCTATCGGGCTGTACGCCGTCGATGTCGCCGTGCACTGCGCCAACGCCCACACCGTCTACTACGACGACGACCCGGTCCGCATGGAAGTCGCGGCGAGACTCGGCGCCGAGGTTCATGACATCGCGGGCAAGCGCGACAGGGACTTTCACGTTGCGGTCGATGCGTCCGCTGATCCTGCGAAACTGCGCAAAGCGTTGCTGTCGGTGGTGCCGGAGGGCACGATCAACAGTGTCGGCATCTATTTCGAGGACGTGTCGTTGCCCCTGCTCGCGATGTACCAGCGTGGCGTCAGCTTCCACAACGGTAAGGGGATGGCCCGACCCAACATGACCCCGACACTGCAAGCCGTCGCCGACGGGACCCTCCACCCAGAACTGGTCACCAGCGGCGTCTACGCGTGGGACCAGATCCCTGATGTGCTCGCCGGTCCGAACGCCGGCCACAAACCGATCTTCGTCCTGGATCCAGCCTGACTGACTCGAAGAGTTCGGTGACCACAGCGTTGAACTGGGCAAATACGTTAGTGCCGTGCCCGCGAAATCTAGGGGAAGAAGTTTCTTCCCCGGGGTTCGTAGTCGTCCGCGAGAATCTTCTGGGGGAGGACTCCAAGGGTCGGGGAAGAAGTTTCTTCCCCCTACTTTTGTGCGGCGGCGCATCCAGTCCACGGACATGAGATCCCGCCGCGGTGCGCCCATCGCGTGGACGAAGTCGACTGGCCATTGATCGTGTGAAGTTGAGCCCGGATTCCGGGCTCAACTTCACACGGATCGCGATCGTGTTCGGTCGAGGAGTTCCACGGCGACGGTCACTGAAACGGTCGCCGTGACGTGTCACCGAGCCCGAATATGCCCTCGGAGGCAACTGAGGAGGACCGTTTCAGACGGCTCCGCTCGTCCCGCCTGCACGATCGCCGCCGCAGGCGGCGGGTGGGTCATTGATTGCTGCCGAGGGCCGGGTCACAGGCGTACGACGCGCGTGTGTCGGACGGTCGTCGACTGGCAGATGACCAGGTCACGTGTACCATCCCCGCCATGACCGACGCCGCGCCGGCGTCGGGGTGCACTGTCGCAGGGAGCCGTGTTCACGGCGGGGGAGCGACAGTCGGGGGATGCAGGGGGTAAGAAATGACCAATGTGCCGAGTGACGACATGCTCGCCCGCATGGTGTACGGAAGCGGCGACTAGCACTTCATGGCGCGACTGGAAAGCATCATCGAACGCAGATTCCTGCGCATGGCCCGACGAGTCAGCGGGATTTCCATGCAGCGCGCGTTTGAGTCGGACTGACGTCTCGCGAAGACGCCATCGTCGGCGCTCAGGGTCTCCCGGCGTGCCCGACCGTCACCTCGACGGCACGGATCGTCGCTTCCCGCGCGGCCGACCGCGCATGCTCGTTGAAATCCGGTGCGCAGCAGATGAATAGGGTCCTGCCGTCGGTGCCGCCGAGCATGCAGGCGTACACGCCGGTGCCGACCGCGATCTCGTCGACGATCTCGCCGCCCTCACGAACTCGGATGACTCGGTTCCCCAGGGCGTCGGCGACCCACAGGCAGCCGTCGGCGTCGAGGCCACACCCGTCGGGTCCGACCGACGCGCCGGCGAGCGCCTCACCCAGCACCCTGGTCGTTGGCGGTTCGGCGAACTTGGCCCAATCGCGTCGGTCGCTCAGCGACCCGTCGGGCGCGATGGAGAACGCGCTGATCCGATCGCCGAAGGTCTCGTCGACCAGCAGAGTGGCTCCGTCGGGCGTCACGACACTGCCGTTGGGAAACCAGAGGCCGGTGGCGACCACCGTGACGGTTCCGTCCGGATCGATGCGCAACAGATCCGCGGTGTCGAGGTCGGCGCCGGCCATCAGGTCGAAGCCGAAGTTGCCGAGCCACGCGCGCCCTTGATCGTCGACGACCATG
The DNA here is from genome assembly GCF_022513585.1 of Gordonia gummivorans. Classification (GTDB taxonomy): domain Bacteria; phylum Actinomycetota; class Actinomycetes; order Mycobacteriales; family Mycobacteriaceae; genus Gordonia. The sequence continues at coordinate 23,471 of NZ_JAKWBF010000008.1, read as the reverse complement.
TCGTTGGGGTGGCCGCCGACATACTCACTGACGTCCGCATGGACGGCAGTGGTCCCGTCGGCTTCCACCCGCAGAATCGTGCGGTCCCGCATCGAGACGACGAGCAGCCGACCATCGGGAAGCCACCCGAGCCCCGACGGCTGTGCCGGAACCTCGAGTTCGGCGCGCAGATCGGAGCCGTCGGCGTTCACCGAGTTCACGGTGTGAGTGTAGAAGTCGACGAACCACAGACGCCCGTCGTGCCACCGGGGACATTCGGTGAACGACATGCCGGAGACGACGGTTCGGATCTGCGGGCTGCTCATGTTGCGACTATAGGTAGTGACTCCGCCGACGTGGTCACGTTTCGCCAAGAGTGTAGGAATACTGCTTGTACACAACGTGTTTGACCAACGTGACAGCTGGGCCGCCGACTCTGCCGTCGGCTGACCCGAACGGGTCGGTCTCGGCATTCGGCCCCCAAGCCCCGATGTTGGGCGTAGCGTCCCGAACAGATGGAGAGGACGCTCATGCACACACATGTGAGAACACTCGTCGTGGCGATCGCGGCCGTCGCACTGACACTCGGCGGTGGCGGTGCCGCAACAGCAACACCGCCGGCCAATGCGGGCCTTCACCTCAGCGCAAAGGCGAACAACGCGCGCTGCACCGTGACCTTCACCATGCTGAACTACACGAATGCCCACAACTGGTTCACCATGGACTACTGGTTCGCCCAGGAGGATCAGCCATGGGCGCCACCGGATGCCGAGATGCACTCGAGCGGCTGGGATCCCAACAATCTGCCGACACCTTGGCGGATCGTCTCCGGCGCGAAGCGACCAGTCGCTCGATATACGCCTGCAAGCCCGTCGGACTCGACCGGATCACTTCGCGGCGCACTGCCCGCGAGTTTTCCGCAGGCGGATAGATACGGCTACAACGGGATCTACACGAACTTCAATCCGACTGCGCTCACGAAGCCGTTCAAGACGACAGTGACTTTCGATCTGCGAAAGGTGACACCGGCGCCGCCTGCCGCGGTCAACGGCAGATACACCATCCGCTATCGCGTCTATCTCGGCCCCCAGACGCAGGCGTATGGGTACTGGACGCCTCGGTCGATCACCGTGGGCGGTTGTCGCAGTAGCAACGGTTCACTCGACTGGGGATCGATACATCTCTGACACGGACCGCACTCGTCGCCGTCGGACCTGACGGACGTCGACGCAACGCAACGGTGCCGCCTCCCGGTGTGGGAGGCGGCACCTCTTTCCTGCTCAGGCAGAGACGAGTTGGTCCTCGGCCTTCTTGCTCTCGCTGTATCCGGGCGGGCCGAAGATGTAGCCGAGGCGACCGCGCCAAGTGCGAGCCTTCGCCGTGTCGCGGAGCATGGCCACGGTCTCGATGTAGTTGTACTTGATCGGATTCTGGGTTTCGACGTCGTGGATCAGGCCGTAGCGGACGGGGGAATCCCAACAGCGCTGCAGGAAGCCAGGCGAGACTGCGCAGTTTGTAGGACACCGGTTGGAACCAGGGGAGCCGCAGATTGGTCGACATGTTGAAGAAGTTGCTGGAGTGGTGCACGCTGTGCGCTGCCCACAGCAGCCGGATCCGATGATCGGCGCGGTGCGCCCAGGGCGCTGCCCAACAAGCCGGTCGATGTGACCCTCGACGGTTGTTGGTGGCAATTCTTGCCGCGATCATCGACGCGGCCATTTTCGCGTCGTCCGGGATCTTCGGGACCGCACTACTGCCTGCGCTCACGATGACCATGATGCTGGTCGCGGCCGACCTTGCTCTGGCCCTTCGCCCCGGCACCGCCGCAGTGGTGGCCTACATCCAGGTGGTCACTCGAATCTGTGCGTGCCTTCTTCTCGGCCACTACGGACTGGCTTCCGGGATCGGGGACGTCGGTGTACTGGTTGCGGGCTACCGAGCTGGAGCCTGGCTGCCCACGCGGGCCTCGGCGACCGTCCTCCCGGTTCTGATGGTGGGTGTCGCCGTCGCGGCACTGATCAACGGCACGGCTGATGAGTGGTGGATGATCCCCGCGATCGGCGTGTCGAATGCGTTGATTCCGTGGCTCGTAGGCAGATACACCGCTGCCGGTGGCGCGTACGTGACCAAGTTGGAGATGCAGCGGGAGAACGACCGCGCGGTGATGGACAAGGCGCTCGCCGACGAGCGTGAGGCCATCGCACGTGACCTCCACGACGTCATCTCCCACCACGTCAGCGCCATCGGAATCCACGCGGGCGCCGCCCGGATGGCAATGGGATCGGACGTCGAGGCCTCGACGCGGTCCTTGGAAGCTGTGGAGTCGTCCAGCCGCGCGGCAATGATGGACCTGCGGCGCCAGCTCGATCTCCTGCACGGGCGCGACGCCGCCGGCGACCGTCAGCCCGGACTCGCCAACAACTCCGAACTGGTCGACTCCGTCGGTGCAGCGGGACTCGACGTCGAGCTCGATATGACCGGCGCCACCGTCGAACTGCCTGCATCACTTGACGTCACCGTCTACCGAATCGTTCAAGAGATGCTGACAAACGCGCTGCGCCACGGCGACGGAAGCGCCCGCCTCAATGTGCGCGTGAATCATTCGCGAATCGTCATCGAAGAGTCCAACGCCATCGCCGCCGAGACCTACCCTGGCGGTTCGCTGCACCGCGGCCTCGACGGCATGCGAAGGCGCGCAGAGCTGTTCGACGGAGATGTCGAGTGTGGTGCAGACGCGTCCGGCCGCTGGCAAACCAGCGTGGCGATCCCGATCGGAGCATCATGACTCAACCCATCACCGTGCTCGTCGCCGACGATCATGCGGTGTTCCGTGCGGGGCTCAAGGCCATCATCGACGCGAGCCCGGACACCGTCTGTGTCGCGGAGGCCGCCGACGGACGTTCCGCCATCGAAGAGGCGCAACGGGTCCGGCCCGACGTGGTGGTGCTCGACGTGCGGATGCCCAGACTCGACGGTGTCGGCGCCATCGGGCCGATCGTCGGCTCAACGAATGCTCGGATACTGATGCTGACGACCTACGACAACGAAACAGTGCTTGCGGAAGCACTACGTGCCGGGGCAGGCGGGTTTCTGTTGAAATCGTCGCCACCGGAGGAACTCGTGGCTGCGATCCGCGTGGTCGCGCGCGGAGATTCGGTGATCGATCCCGCCATGACCCGGCGCCTCGCCGCAAGGGTCGCCGACACCCTGGCAGAGGTGCCGGTGCCGCCGGAGGTGGCGACTCTGACGACGCGCGAGTACGAGGTGATGTTGCTGATGGCTGATGCACTCAGCAACGCCGAGATCGCAGGCAAGTTGTACGTCGGGGAGCAGACCGTCAAAACGCATGTGTCACACATCCTGGCGAAACTCGGTGTGCGCGACCGAATCCAGGCCGTGGTCTACGCCCACCGACACAGGCTGTCCGAGATCACGCGATCGTAGTGGTCCTGTCCACAGATTTGGCGGGGGTCTTTGGCGTTCGATGCTACGTTGACGGCATGCGCGCGAATGCCGTTGGCGGCCCATCACACTCGAGGGGTATCTCGTGGGAAAAGTAGTCATGTACGCCTCGGTGTCCGTCGATGGCTTCATCGCGGACGAAAACGACCATCCCGGACCACTATTCGACTGGTTGACCACCGGCAGCGTCCCGCTCGACGAGAGTGGTGTGCTGAAGGTGTCGCAGGAGTCGTTCGACTACGTCCGGCCGTACTGGGATCAGATCGGGACGACCATCGTCGGCCGCCACGTGTTCGACATGACCGACGGCTGGGATGGACAGCCTCCCAGCGGGATCGACCATGTGGTGGTCGTGTCGCACCGGCCGGCGCCCGAGGGCTGGGACCCCGAGGCGCCGTTTCTTTTCGTCGACGACATCGAGGCGGCCCTCGCGGCAGCGCAGGAACTGGCCGGTGACCGCATCGTGGAGGTCGCTGCGGGAGACGTCGGTGGCCAGGTGCTCGCCGCGGGCATGATCGACGAAGTGCGCATGGACGTTGTGCCCGTCGTGATGGGAGCCGGTAAGCGGTTCTTCGGGTCGCTCGACGCGCAGCACATGTTGGACGATCCCGACGTGGTGATCCAGGGTGATCGCGTACTCCACCTACGCTTCCGGGTGCGCCGATAGCTGCCGCCGCGGTTGAGTATGTGGCGGTCGGCTAATCGAGGATCTCGTGCAACCGCCGGGCGAACGCCTCGGGCTGGCCGGCATAGCCGAATTCGCCGCCCATGAAACCTCCGTGGTGACTCGGGAACACTGCTGCCTCTTGGCCGAGCAGCGCGGCGGTGGCTACTGCGGTCCGGCCGGTGAATGTGTCGCGGGACTCTTCGCCGACGGCGATCACCACGCGGGTCGGCGCGGCGGTCACCGCGTCGACGTCCGGCAGGTAGTCGAGGAAGGCAACGGATCGGTCGGAGAGCAGAGGGTCGTCTCTCGATCCGTCGTCGTCGGCCGGCATGCCGAACGCAGCAGGGGCGGGTGCGGGCTGGGCGAAGTAGGCGTCGGTGAACTCGCCCTGCCACGAGGTCATCGCGAGAAACGCCGCCATGCCTGCGCCCCAACCCTTCTCGGTGTAGACAGCCTTGAATGCATTGGTGGCACGTTCGGCGGCGTCGGCGTCGGGCAGAACATTGAGGAGCGGCGGCTCGTGGGCGACAAGCGTGAGCAGGTCGGCCGGATATGTCGCCACCATGGCGAGTGCAGTCACCGCGCCGCCGCTGCTCGCGAACATCTCCACAGGTCCGACGCCGAGCGTCTCGATCAAGGCGTGGAGGTCAGCCGCCTGAACCTCGGGTTCGTTCTGGACGCGTCCGTCCTTGCGGGTACTGCGGGCGAACCCACGTGGGTCGTAGGTGACGACGGTGCGGTCGCCGAACAACGGCACCAACGCACTGAAGCCGCTGGCATCCATGGGCTGGGCGACCATGAGGAGCGGCGGACGACCGTCGGCGGTCGGGAGTGGACCGTGGACGTCGTAAGCGAGGTCCACGTCGGGAAGTTCGAGGATGTGCGCGGTCATGGTGATACGGACTCGCCGAGTGCGGAGAACTCATCGGGCTTGCGACAATCAACCATGTTTATCAGTTGGCCTCCTGTGGCCGTGCACCTCAAGCTCGGTCGTCCATCGTTGGAGCCGTATCGGCACAAGTTCCACCTGCCACGGGCCGCCGACGGACGCTGCAGCGTCACGTTCGCAGGGGTTTCGACGCTGCTCTTCGACGACGGTGAGTCGGCAGTACTCTTCGACGGCTTCTTCTCGAGGCCCTCGCTGGCTGCGGTCGCGCTCGGCAAGATTGCCCCGAACCGTCAACGTATTTCGATCGCGTTGGATCGATTAGGGCTCGGCGGGCGGGGGCCTGCGGCGGTGGTGCCGGTGCACACTCACTTCGACCATGCTCTCGACTCGGCACACATAGCCGAACGTACCGGCGCGACGTTGGTCGGCGGTGAGTCCGTCGCCAACATCGGACGCGGCGCCGGGCTTTCCGAGGAGCGGATTCAGGTGGTTGGCCACGCCGATACCGTCAGTTTCGGCAACTGGACGCTCCGGTTCGCCGAGTCCGAACACTGTCCGCCCGATCGGTTTCCCGGGGCGATCACCGAGCCGTTGGTGCCGCCGGCCAGGGCGTCGGCGTACCGCTGTGGCGAAGCGTGGTCGGTGCTGGTCGAGCATGTGGGCGGCCGGTCGGCACTGGTGCAGGGGAGCGCTGGATTCGTGCCCGGCGCACTCGACGGGTGGTCGGCTGCCTGCGCATACCTGGGCGTCGGGATGCTCGGTCATCGCCCACACGAATACATCGCCGACTATTGGACGCACACAGTTCGTGCCGTCGGAGCCGGGCACGTCGTGCTGACTCACTGGGACGACTTCTTCCGCTCACTGGATCGACCACTACGAGCTACCGCATACGCCGGGGACGACCTCAACGCGACGATGCGCGTTCTCAGCGAACTATCTGCCGATAGTGCTGTGCCGCTTCACTTTCCACGCGTATGGGAGCGAGAGGATCTATGGGCTCTGGTCTGACGGTCGGGCCTCAGCGCTCAGATTCGGCTCGATTCTTGAGGTGCTGCAGGGTGTCGGAGACATGCGACTCGAGCTCGTCGGCATGCGCCGCGGGGCCGCCGAGTAGGCCGCCGAACATGCGGGCGATCCGGGGCATCCCATCGGGCATGTGACGTTGTTCGCGCAACACCGTCGACCTGCCGTCCGACGTCACGCTGTACGTCCAGATCGCACCGCTGGTCTTGGTGTGCCAGGACAGTTCTCGCCCTGGCACAACCGAGACGACGTTGTTGATGGTCGGCCAGATGATGAAACCGCGCCGGTTCCATCCGATGTAGGTTTCACCTGCCTCGAACGGACCCTTGCGGCGACGGGTCAGCGCGAACAACTCAGGGCTGGCCTCTGGCATGGTGCGCGGATCGCTCAGCAACTGCCACACCCGGTCCGGGGTTGCGTTGATGGTGACCTCGGCGTCGAAGTCGCGATCGAATGCGTCTGTCGTCATGTCCCCATTCTGCCCGGTTGGCCATGATGAGCGCCCCGCCGCGCAGATGAGTAGCCGCAACGAACTCGGCCTGCGAAAACGGCGAAAACCGCCGTGGGCCTCAGCCCTCCATGGCAAGCTTTGCCGCGATCGCCTTCACATATATGAAATATGGGGGCGTCGACACCCTTCGACAAGGTGCGCTGCACGGGGCTGCGGACGATCGTCCGTATGACGGTGATCGCGCGACCGATGGAGTTGTGGCCGGAACTCGATGCCGCGCAACACTATGCGCACTGCGTCGCGGTTGGTCGAGACGGGTCGTCGGCGTCCGCGCATGGTCACCGAGCAGAGGAGTGCATCCGCATGATTTCCACCCGGTTCACCGAGACCTTCGGAGTTCGCCACCCCATCGTGCAGGGAGGTATGCAGTGGGTCGGGCGGGCCGAGCTCGTCGCCGCGGTCGCCAACGCTGGTGCTCTGGGTTTCATCACCGCCCTGACGCAGCCCACGCCGGAGGATCTCGATCGCGAGATCGCCAGGTGCCGAGAGCTGACCGACCAGCCGTTTGGCGTGAACCTCACGATCCTTCCGTCCATCACACCGCCGCCCTATGACGAGTATCGACAGGTGATCGTCGAATCAGGGGTCAAGATCGTGGAGACGGCCGGCTCCAACCCCGGTCCACACCTGCCGATGTTCCACGATGCCGGTGTGAAAGTCCTACACAAATGCACCAGCGTGCGGCATGCGGTGAAAGCGCAGAAGCTCGGCGTCGACGGGATCAGCATCGACGGATTCGAATGCGCCGGACATCCCGGAGAGGACGACATCCCAGGACTGGTGCTGATACCGGCCGCTGCCGACAAGGTCACGATCCCGATGATCGCCTCCGGCGGTTTCGCCGACGCCCGCGGGCTCCTCGCAGCGCTCGCACTCGGCGCCGACGGCATCAACATGGGCACCCGATTCATGTGCACGGTCGAGTCGCCGATTCACCAGCGGATCAAGGAAGAGATCGTCGCTGCCGACGAAACCCAGACCGAACTCATCTTCCGGCCCCTGCGGAACACCGCACGGGTTGCAAGTAACACCGTCAGCAGGGAAGTGGTCGACATCCTCAATAACGGCGGACAGTTCGAGGATGTGCGTGAACTGGTGGCCGGTGCCAGAGGCCGGAAGGTGTTCGAACTCGGCGACCCTGAGGCGGGAATCTGGAGTGCCGGCACCTGCCAGGGCCTCATCCACGACATCCCCACCGCCGGCGAACTGGTGGAACGTATCATCACCGAGGCCGAGAATCTGATCACCGATCGTCTCGGCGGCATGCTCGACCGTGTCTCCGTCTGAAGCAACCCGCCGATTCTGTTCGTGACCGCGGAGGAACGGCGTCAGGCAGGTTCCAAGGACCGGGCGGCCTTCGCCAACGCAGCCAGAGTTCGCAGGACAGACTCACGTTTGGCACTCAAGTCCGACACCTTGGCCTTGCCGCTGAGACCCGAGTCGTCCTGCGCGACAGCGAGGCGCTCGTCGAGCTCAGCAAGTTGCGCCAGCAATTGCTCGGCCCGGTGCGCGAGTTCTGCATGGTCCGGCTGGGAAACATCTGACGGCCGAGTCATCGCCGACCTGCCGGTCCGCGACTGGCCTGTGGGCGTTGCTCGCTCCGCCTGCGTACGACCCGCCTGGGCGGTCGCGACGACGCCACGCTTCCCGGATCGGGATTTCTCACGCTGCGACGGCTCGGTGCGGGTACGGTTCAGCTCCGCCCGCGCCGCGCGAGCCGCAACACGGTGCTCGCGTTCCTCTTCGTCGTCGGACTCCAACGACCCACCCAAGGGCCGCAGCCCATAGAAGTCAACGAACTCGCGAGCCTCAGCGATGGTCTGTTCCGCGGTCCGGCAACGCACACAGCGCGGTTCATTGCGGAAATACGCGAGGTCGTCGGTCGACGAGCACCACACACATTCACGGAGAGTGACGTCAGTTACAGGGGCGTCGGCAGTCGATGAAGGCACGGGCGATCAGACTACGCCACAGCGCTTTTCGCGGTGGATTGGGGTTGGCCCGTCAAACTCGACGTCGCTCCTCTCACCCTCTGGGAGTCGAAACTGGCTCTCCGAATTCTCACCAGTCGTGTAGACGGTTCAGTATACCCTAAGGTAGCCTCGACCCATGGGGACGACGACAATCAAGGTGTCCGTCGAACTTCGGGATCGCATCAACCGCGATGCCGAAGCACATGGCGTCACTGCAGCGGGACTCATCGAGAAGCTGCTCGATGGATACGAGCGCCGACAACGCATGGAAGCATTCGGCAACGCATTGCGGGCGGCCGACGCGGACTACTGGGACGAGTTCCGGGACTGGGACACCACCCTGAGTCCCGGCGACGATGCCGCCTGATCTGCGGCGGGGGACGGTCGTATGGGCCGAGTTGGATCCCACTCGTGGCCGCGAGCAGGCAGGCCGGCGTCCCGCGCTCATCATTGCCAGCGACCTGTATCTAGAGCAAGCCGATACACTCGCAATCATCCTGCCCGCTACGACAATTGAGCGGGGATGGCCAAACCATGTACGCCTTCGCGGGCCTGCCTTCACACCGACGCGACCCACATTCGCAATGACCGAGCAACCACGAACAGTCACACGCCAACGACTGCACGACGTCATCGGCGCCGTCGACCGGGAGACCATGGATGAAGTCGACCAGTGGCTGAGGGACTTCCTTTCCCTTCCGTCACAGTAGATCTCGACCGAGTTACATGCGTCGTCGAGAGTTGGTGGTCAGGGCAAATCTGCGCCGTCGTCCGATGGTCACCCCGATTTGCGGGCGAGCGCTGGTTCGGTGCTGAGGAATTCGTCAAGGATCCCGACAACAGCCTCCGGCGACTCGGCGTGCGGGTAGTGGCCCACACCGGGCAGTATTTCGAGGCGGCTCCCGGGCATCGCCTCGTGCGCGGCGATGCCGTGCGCAACCGGGATGATGTCGTCTTTGTCGCCCCAGATCAGTAGCGTCGGCAACTCTTCATTGAGGTACAAGCGGTTGAGTGCGCTGACCGCCTGCCCACGGTGATCCACCACTGAGCGCAGCGTCCGCAAGAATGCGCGGCGCGTATCGGCCTCGGCGAGCGACGAATACGCACGCCATGTCTGATCGGCACGCGGAGAATGAATGCCCGCCGACGACGCCCAGGACCGCACTTTCTCACCGGCCCGCAGAATCGGATTCGGCGCGATCAGCGGCAACACGAACTCGGCGCCGGGAGCGGCCAGCAGTCGAAGGATCCAGCTGACGTCGGGGCCCAGACCGCCGCTGCTCATCAGTACGAGCCGTTCGCAGCGGTCGGGATGTTGGTAGGTGAACTGCATCGCGATACCGCCACCGAGTGACTGACCCACCACGGTCACCTTGTCGATTCCCAGTTCGTCGAGAAGATCGCGCAGGAAGGCGGCGAACGCGCCGAGCGAATAGTCCCCGCGCGGCTTGTCCGACGCGCCGTGACCCGGGAGGTCGGGCGCGATGACCCTGTGCGTGCGGGAGAGCGCCGGAAAGACTGCGTCCCAGGTGAGCGCACTGCCTGCCATCCCATGAATGAGAAGCAGCGTGTCGCCGCTGCCGGCGTCTCGATACGCGACCTGATCCCCATGCAGATCGAGAAACTTGTATTCGCTGCTCACAATCGTCACTCCCGCGAAGGTAGGGCGTACGTCCCGCAGTGCCGGGTTGGCCGGTTCCGCAAGTAGGCGTCGGGGACGATTGTCTGCCGATTGTGACCACACCGGGTCACAGAGGTCAATTTCGCAGCTCGCCTCACATTATGCGATGGGCGGATCACCTGACGGGCGGCCGGTCGGATTTCGGGATCGTGGCGGTCCCGCGCCGGTAGAGTGCACTTCGTTCAGACGGGCGGAGGGGCAAGGGCAATGACAACCAACTTGTTCGACGTGGAGGGCAAGACCGCGTTGGTGACCGGTGGGACAAGCGGGATCGGCGCGATGCTGGCGCGGGGTCTCGCCGATCGCGGGGCCCACGTCGTGATCACAGGCCGAAACGAGAAGGCGCTGGAGGAGGCCTGTAACGCGGGTCTCGTTGCGCTACAAGCGAATTTGTCGACGCCTGATGCATGCCGAGCATTGGCGGCGCAGGTCGCCGAGGAGTTCGATCACCTCGACATTCTGGTCAACAACGCCGGGGCCACCTGGGGCGCGCCCTTGGAGGAGTTTCCCGACTCCGCGTGGGATCGAGTTCTCGATCTCAACGTGCAGGCGCCGTTCACCCTGACACAGGCGTTGCTCCCACAGTTGTTGGCCAAGGCCACCGAGGACGATCCGTCGCGCGTGATCATGATCGGCAGCATCGACGGAATTCGGGTGCCGAGTACTGCGTCGTACTCCTATTCGGCGAGTAAGGCGGCCGTTCATCAGATGACCCGACACCTCGCTCGCGATCTCGGCCCACGTCACGTCACGGTCAACGCGATTGCGCCGGGTCCGTTCGAATCAAAGATGATGGCACACATGCTCAATGAGTTCCGCGACGAGATCGAGGCGAGTTCGCCGTTGGGGCGGATCGGACGTGCCGACGATGTGGTCGGCACAGTGGTTTTCCTCAGCAGTCGGGCGGGTAGCTACCTCACCGGAGCCGTGATCCCTGTCGATGGGGGCATGTCCACCACGCGGTGACCCGATGAGAACACAGTCGCGTTCTGATCAGGCTCATGTGCCGCAGAAGGTCTGGAATGAGGCTGTGAATGATTCGGGGGCGGGCATGGCGTAGTGATCCCGCTCGTCGAGCTGGTCGAACGGCTGTGTCACCGCTGCCAGGAGTTGCTCGAAGGGCGCCAGATCCGCGTCGGCCGCTGCCGCCAACGCGGCGTCGAGGTGGTGGTTGCGTGGGATATAGAGCGGGTTGATGCGGTCCATCCGGTCCGCGGTCCGCTGATGGTCGTGGCCGAGACGGTCGAGTGCGCCACGCCACCGCTTCAGCCACGAGTTCCTGTCGTCGGCGGGGATCAGCGTCGCCAACGGTGTGCTCTCACCGCGCAACTCAGCCGCCAGAGCGCGGAAGGTCCCGGTCCAATCGGACCGGTGGGCGTTCATCAGGGTCAGCAGATCGTCGATCAACTCGTGCTCGTCGCTGGCACCCAGGAGCCCGACCTTGGCCCGAAACCCTTCGTCGAAGTACCGGTTGTATCGAGCGTCGAAGGTGGTGAGTACCTCGGTCACCGCGTCGATCGCCGCCCGCGGTTGATCGCTCACGAGAGTCAATTGCGTCTCGGCGAAGCGTGCGAGATTCCATTTCAGGACGGTCGGCTGGTTGCCGAATGCATAACGTCCGCCGTGATCGATGGAACTGAACACCGCCGAGGGATCAAAGGCGTCGATGAAGGCACAGGGGCCGTAGTCGATGGTCTCGCCGGAGATCGTGGTGTTGTCGGTGTTCATGACGCCGTGGACGAATCCGACAAGCATCCACTTGGCGACCAGGGCGGCCTGCCGATCGAGCACTGCCTCGAAGAAACCTATGTACCTGTTGTCGTTTCCGTTCTCCGGGAGTTCGACGAGCTCGGGAAAATGGCGGGCGATCGCGTAGTCGGCGAGCGGCTGCAGCAATTCCGGATTGCGGGCGGCGAGTTCAAAAGTCCCGACACGAAGGTGGCTCGCCGCGACTCGGGCCAGCACTGCGCCGCGTTCGACCTCGGTGCGGTGCACACCGCGCCCGGTGGCGACGACAGACAGCGAACGCGTCGTCGGGATACCCAGCGCGAACATGGCCTCACTCACCAGGTACTCGCGAAGCATCGGGCCGACCACCGCGAAACCATCGCCTCCGCGGGAGAACGGGGTCGGGCCGGACCCTTTGAGCTGCAAGTCAACTCGATGTCCTGCGGCGTCGAGGAGCTCGCCCAGCAATAATGCCCGTCCGTCGCCGAGGAGAGGTGCGTAGCCACCGAACTGATGTCCGGAGTAGGCCGTCGCAACGGGTGTGGTGTCGACGGGTGTTGCGGCACCGGACAACAGTGCGAGGCCGTCGTCGGACCGGAGCGTGTCCATATCCAGACCCAATGACTCGGCGAGCTGCGGATTGACCGCCAGGAGCGTGGGTTCGGGCGCATCCGCCCCGCGCCATGGAACGGTCAGCGGTGCCAATGCGTCGGCAAACGTTCGTTCGAAGCCGGAAATCGCCGAACTGGCACGAGTGGGGGAGTCAGGTACTGCTGGCACGCGTCCAGCGTAGCCGCGCGACTCGATCGCGGATGTCGTCTGTCAGCCGCACACGGCGCCACGAGACGCCGAGGTGACCAGTTTGGAGTACTTGGCCAGTACCCCGCGGGTGTAGCGCGGGGGGAGCGGAACAAAACCCTCTGCGCGCGAGGCGAGTTCGGCGTCGTCGACCAACAGGTCGAGCCTGCCCCGACCAACGTCGAGCCGTATCCGATCACCATCGCGGACGTGGGCGATCGGCCCGCCGTCCACCGCTTCGGGCGCGATGTGTCCGACGCAGAGTCCGGTGGTGCCGCCGGAGAATCTGCCATCGGTCATCAGCAGGACATCTTTGCCCAGACCGGCACCCTTGATGGCGCCGGTGATCGCGAGCATCTCGCGCATCCCCGGCCCGCCCTTGGGTCCCTCGTAGCGGATCACGACCACGTCTCCGGCGGTGATCGTGCCATCGGCCAGCGCATCCATGGCAGCGCGTTCTCGATCGAAAACCCTTGCCACACCGTCGAACACATCCGAGTCGAATCCGGCAGACTTCACCACCGCACCTTCCGGCGCGAGTGAGCCCTTGAGGATCGTGATCCCCCCGGTCGGATGGATCGGTTCGGAGATTGCCCGCAGCACCTTGCCGTCGGGATCCGGCGGCGCGATGGTGGACAGGTTCTCGGCGACCGTGCGCCCGGTGACGGTCAGGCAGTCGCCGTGGAGCAACCCGGCGTCGAGCAATGCCTTCATCACAACCGGGACCCCACCGATCTGGTCGACGTCGGTCATCACGTGACTGCCGAATGGTTTGACGTCGGCCAGGTGCGGAACACGAGCGCCGACTCGTGAGAAGTCGTCGAGGGACAGTTCCACCTCGGCCTCGTGCGCGATCGCGAGCAGATGCAGTACGGCGTTGGTGGAGCCGCCGAACGCCATGACCACGGCGATCGCGTTCTCGAAGGCCTCTTTGGTCATGATGTCGCGTGCCGTGATTCCACGTCGGAGGAGTTCGACGACGGCTTCGCCGCTCTGGTGGGCGTACCGGTCCCGGCGACGATCCGGCGCCGGCGGCGCCGCGCTACCGGGCAACGACATCCCGATCGCCTCGGCCGCGCTGGCCATCGTGTTGGCCGTGTACATCCCGCCGCACGCACCTTCGCCGGGACAGATGGCACGTTCAATCGTGTCGACGTCCTCGCGACTCATCAAGCCACGCGAACACGCGCCGACGGCTTCGAACGCATCGATGATCGTCACTTGGCGCTCTTGCCCGTCCGACAAGGTCGCATACCCGGGCAGCGTCGAACCGGCATAGAGAAAGACGTTGGACAGGTCTAGGCGCGCAGCGGCCATCAACATGCCCGGCAGGGACTTGTCGCAGCCGGCGAGCAGCACCGATCCGTCGAGTCGCTCGGCACTCATCACCGTCTCGACACTGTCGGCGATGACCTCCCGGGAGACCAGCGAAAAGTGCATGCCTTCGTGACCCATGGAGATCCCGTCGGACACTGAGATGGTGCCGAACTCGAGGGGGTAGCCGCCGGCGGCGTGCACCCCTTCCTTGACCGCCTTGGCGAGACGGTCCAGCGACAGGTTGCAGGGAGTGATCTCGTTCCACGACGATCCGACGCCGATCTGCGGTTTCGCCCAGTCGTCGTCGCCCATTCCGACGGCGCGAAGCATCCCTCGGGCCGCCGTCTTCTCCAGGCCGTCGGTCACGTCCCGACTGCGGGGCTTCATGTCGACGCCACTGTCGGCGACGGTCAGATCTGATGGGCTGTTCAGCTGCGTTGCCTTGCTCATAGCGCCACCATAATTGCCGGAACCGCAACTGTGTGCTGCGCGCCTGGTATCAAGGATTTATGACGTCAAGGGAGTCCGAACCGCACACCGAAGAGACGGACGTCGGCCCAGACGACGCAGCCTCGGACGTTCAGTCCGACCCGGCCGCAGGTGACGAGTCCGGCGACTGGACAGGCGAGGGCGGTGCAACCGACGAGGGGCCCGCGACTGACAGCGAGTGATTCGCTGAAGTCAGGTCAGTGCCTACTGCGGCAACGCCGCTGCCAGTCCCGCGAAGATTGCCTGCGCGGCCGGTGTCGGCCGGCCGTCGATCGTGGTGCTGTTGTAGGTGTTGGTCAGCACGATGACGGTGGTGTTGGTTGTGTAGTTGTGGAACAGCACACTGTTGTAGCCGGGGAGGTCGCCGTCGTGGCCCCACCACCCGTCGCGGTCGCCGAGGCCGATTCCGTAACCCGCCGTCGGGCTGTTCGGTGGCGGCGAGTGCAGGATCGAATCCCGGCGCAGCTGTTGGGTTCTCGCGTCGAGGATGCCCGCGCCGGTGAACAGGGCGGCACCCCACTTCTGCGGGTCGTCGAGGGTGGAGATCACCGCGCCCGCGGTGAACGCCATCGACGGATTCCAATGCGTGGAGTCGACGTTGCTCCCCGCCGGCTGGCCCTGGTTGGTCAGGCCAGATAGATATGGCGCCGGGATGGCGGTCGAATCACCGGGAAAGCTGGTGTTGTCCATGCCCAATGGACCGAACAGCCGTTTGCCGAAGACCTCGCCGATCGGCTGGCCGAGCACCTTCTCGATCACCATGCCCAACAGCCCGTAATTGGTGTTGGAGTACTGCCACCCCTGCCCGGGCGCGAACACCGCGGGCATGGACTTGGCGATGTCGACGAGTTGTTGAGGCTGCCAAGGTCTCTCGGGGTGCGCGAAGTAGGTATCGGTGAACGCGTTCGATGCGGTGTAGGACGGGATGCCACTGCTCATGTCGGCGACTTGCTGCAGTGTCGCCGACGGGTTCGGGGCGCCCGGCACATATTTGCCGATTGGGTCGGCCAGGGAGACCTTGCTTTCCTGCGCCAACTGCAGCAGCACCGTCACCGTCATTGTCTTGGTCAGCGACCGGACGCGGGTGTGATCGGTCGCACCGGGCTTCGATGTGCCGCTCGCCGCGGTGGTCCCCGATGCGCCGGTCCAGGTGCCGTTCGTCGAGATGATGCGGGCCAGCGCCCCGGGCGCCCCCGTTCGGACCCGGGTGTCGTCGAGCACCTTCTGCAGCGCTGCGGTGGTGGCCGCGTCCATCGCGGTGGACACCGCCGACGAGGGGGTCGTAGGTGAGCTCGATGACGACGAACAGCCTGCGATTGCGATGGCCACCGCACTTACGACGACACCTATTGCCCGACATCGTCTCGATACAACGGCCGAGGGCCGCTCGTCATGGCGGGCTACTACCGGAACCCCGAAGCCACCGCCGAGGCGTCGGCACACGGGTGGCATCACACCGGCGACGTCGGCTACCTCGACGAGGACGGGTTCCTGTACATCGTCGACCGAGCCAAGGACATGATCATCACCGGCGGATTCAACGTTTACTCCGCTGAGGTCGAGCAGGCGCTCATCGCGCACGAGGCCGTGCGCGACTGTGCGTCGTCGGATTGCCCGACGACAAGTGGGGCGAGCGTGTCACCGCCGTCGTCCTGCTGCATGACGAAACGTCCGTCGACCCCGACGACCTCATCCGCTTCGTGAAGCAGAAGATCGGAAGCGTCAAGGCCCCCAAACAGATCGAGACCTGGGACGACCTCCCGCGATCGACCGTCGGAAAGATCCTGAAGACCGACATCCGCGCGACGCTCACCGACAACTGAATCATTGCCAACCCACCGAGGAGGAACCCATGCTCGAACTCGCCCTGTATCTCCCCAACTTCCGCGAGAAGATCACGGTCGCCGAACTCGAGGACCTCACACAGCTCGCAGAGGAGCTGGACTACGAATCGGTCTGGACGCTCGACCGCATCATCGTCCCCGAGGCGTCTGACCGTGCCGAGATGGAATACGCGTTCGGCATGATGCACGAGCTCCCGAAGCAGCTGCCGGTTTCGTCGAAAGGTGATTTCCTGCAGGGCTTTCCGCTGCTCCCATGGCTGGCCGCGAAGACCTCGAAGGTACGGATCGGGATGAGCATCATCGACACGCCGTACCGCTCACCGGGGGTTCTCGCCGCCGAACTCGCCACCATCGACCATCTCAGCGGTGGTCGGCTCAACGTCGCCGTCGGATCGGGATGGATGCCCGAGGAGTTCGCGGCTGCGAGCGCGAGCCAGATCTTCCCTCGGCGTCACCAGCACCTGCGCGAATCCATCGAGATCATGCAAGGTATCTGGGCGAACGACACTTTTGAATACCACGGGGAGTTCGCTGATTTCGGGCCGAGCGGGTTCGGGATGAAGCCCCTGCAGCAGCCGCGACCTCCCATCTACTTCAGTGGCCTGAAAGACGCGAAGCGAGCAGCGAAACGCGTTGCGAAGTACGGCCTTGACGGGTGGATCGGCATTCAGGATTCGCCCGAGGAGATCGCCACCTGGCGCGCGGAGATCGCCACCGAACTCGCCGAGCTCGACACCGCTCGCACGATCGACGACCTCGACATCGCGACCATGATCTGGACCGTGATCACCGACGTCGCCATGGACCAGACGCCGGCCGGCAAGGCCTCAAACCTGCTCGTCGGCTCGGAACGTCAGGTGACGGACATGCTCAAGCGCTACCGCGAGGCGGGGCTGACAAAGCTACTGGTCTGGCCACCGTTCGCGGATGTGCCCACCCCGAAGACGATGGACGACATGAAGCGGCTGAAGAACGACATCATGCCTCAGGTCGACGCGATCTGAGGCGACCACGCACGCTGACCTCGGACGCGCCATCTCGGATGAGATTCGGGATGCTGGGTGCTTTGGAGGCAATGCACGACGTCGGCCAGATGTCGCACGGCGGTCGATGAGGAGCTGACGGGCCAGGCTGCCCGTGACGATGGTGGACGTTCGGCAGCCCGGTTCACGGGACGATGGACGGTGCAGAACCGTCGCCGAGCCGGAGGACAGAGAAGTGTCGGTGATCGAGAGTGGCGATCGTTCTGGTCCGATATGCATCGGCCAAGACGATGTTCGACGCGTCGGCGACACCGACCGGCACATCGGAATACTGTCGAACGATCACCGAAGCGGCTGATAGCCGCTCGCGCGACATGGCAGCGAGTTCCCATGCACCCGAACTCAATTCGTCGAGCACGATGCGCTCGATGTGAGAGCCATGGCGACTCAGAACGAGGTAGTCGAGTTCAGCGACGATGTAGGGCGATACGACCAAGGGTTCACTGGATGCATCGATCACTTCCGCGACGGCTTCATGCTGCGGCTCAGCTGCGTCGAAGTAGGCCAGAAGTGCGCTGGTGTCGACGATCACTCGCCGAAGCCCTCGAGCAGTTCGTCGACCCGCTCGGCAATGGGTTCGTTGCCTGAAAACAATGCACCGCGAGGTCGAGGTGTGTTGTCGCTCAGAGCCTTTCGCAATGCTTGCCGCACGATCTCGGCCTCGGGAAGTGAGCGTCGGCGCGCTTCGAGTTCGATGGCCCGCTTCAAGTCGTCGGGGAGGTAGAGCGTGGTCTTGGCCATGCCATACATGGTACCACCGGTGGTATCACGCTGGTTTGTTCATCAGCCGCCCGCGTACGGTCGTGACCTCTGACGATACCGCCGCCGCCCGAGGCAAGAATCCACTCCAGCGCCTGTATGAGCGCGGCAGAGGTGCAGCTCGGTCACGAATGAGCGGTCCTCCGCTCAGGTTCGCTGCAGCCGAACCGAAAGGGCGACGGTGACTGTGTCGCCGATGATCAGGGTACTGCGAGGTCCCACCCTGAACTCTCTGCGGCGCAAAGTGGTTCGCGCCCGAAGGTCGACGTCGCCGAGGTCGCGGCCGAGTCGGAGGTCGGAGATCGGTGCGACGGTGAGCATCACCGGTCGAGTGATGCCCTTGATCGTCAGGTCACCAGTGAGCGTCTGCCCGAGGTCGTCGTCCCCATCCCACGCCGCTGCTTGAGTGCTGACAAATGTGGCGGTGGGGTAGGTGCCGGTGTCGAAGAAGGTCCCCGACCGCAGGTCTCGATCGCGTCGGTCGTTCCCAGTGGCGATCGAGTCGATGTCGATCTCGACGCGAATCGCAGGGTTTCCATCGTCGTCGAGGGTGAAAGTCCCGCGAAAGTTGGTGAATTCTCCGTTGACGGTGACGAGTCCGAGTTCTCTCACCGAGAAACCGATGCGCCAGTCGGTGGGGTCGATCATCCACGTGCCGGCTTCGATGCGGGTGGTGAGGGTAGGCGAGGTCATGGTGGTCTCCTGTCTTGTGTTTGTCAGATGCCTATGCCGCGCAGGATGTGGTCCAGCGCGCGCATTCGCTCGTGTACCAAGGAATGAAGGCTCGGATCTGCAGAGTCGCCCGGCGGAAGCTGTTCCAGTGGAATCGCCGACAGCGCGCTGAACGCGGCGAGCTGGATCCGGTGGGCGCGCGCCAGACTGTCACGATCGATGTGAAAACCGTTGCCGGCCAAGCCGCTGCGATACCGGCTCACGCACACGTCTTGCAACTGGGGGAGCCGGTCGGCGGACATCTGGCCGAGGTCGATGGCACTGATGACCAATTGGGTGAGGTCGAAGCCGATTCGCGCGCGACCGAAGAATGCCCAGTCGATCACCGTGAACGTTCCCTCGCCTGTGCTGAGGAGATTGCTCGGACAGGCGTCGCCGTGGGCGCTCAGTAGCGGCAGCGCCTCGATCTCGTCGATCAGTGTCGGCATGAGGTCGACGAGTGCGAACAGGCGCGCCCGCAGCGCCGAGTCGACGTGGCGTGACACGACGGGATGCGCCCAGATCTCGCCTGCCGTGAACGCGTCGACGAACTGGGGACGCAGGCGGCCTTCGTAGTAGACCCGAGCTTGCTGTGGGCCCGAGGGGTGTCCGATCGTGTCGGCGACCTGCCCGACCTCCGAGGATGCCGCGAAGCGGCCGAGCATGAGTGCGGCGTCGGCGTAGATCTGTGGTGTCCAGGTCTCGGTGTGAGCTATTCGCTCCATCCAGATTGCCGACGAGGCGTCGTCGATCGGGTGGACGTGATAGCAGCAGGGGAGCGACATACCTTGCGGCAGAGAACTTCCCAACTCTGATCGATACACATTGGGCTCGATCTCCCAGGGAAGGCCCCGCGCCGCGGCCTCGGCGAGTTCGGCGGGGATCAGGCTGAAGACGGGGGAGCGCCGGACATCCCGTGCGACCTTGACGACAAGCGCGAGTGGACCCGTTGGCGTGGTCACGTCCACGCACCATCGCGATCCGGTGGTGAGCGCAAGGAACGCATACGGGAGCTCGGTCACCTCGATGGCTGATACCTCGGAGACGCCCAGCAGTTGGGCGAGTTCGCGAGGTTGGATCGCGAGTTCTTCTGGCCAGGTCGGGGTCGTCATGAGCTATCCTTAGACAATCAGCTTTACCAAGAAAGGTAAGTTACTTGTCCAGTTTTGTCAATAGAGTATCAGCGGACGACGAACACATCGCGACGCTGATGGGACGGGCGATCGAACGAATTGCCGACAGCTTCGACGACGAGGTGTGGCGGGGTCTGCGCCCGTCGCAGTTCCGGATCCTGGAGGCCATCGACCGCGGATCTGCGCGCAGCGTCGATGTCGCCCGTGTATTGGGGATGACGAAACAGGGTGCCGGACAACACATCGCAAAGCTGACCGACGACGGCTACCTGGTCGCCTCTGAGGACAGCGGCGATCGCCGAAACCGCAAGCTACGGCTCACGCGCAAAGGCTCGTCCATGCTGATGCGCGGCCTCCGCAGAATTGCCGACATCGAAGACGAATGGACCGGGCTCGTGGGTTCCGACGACTATGCCGCCTTCAGGCGGGTACTGATCGAGATCGGAAAGTTCTCTGAAAGATTGTGATTCGGCGGCCACTTACCGGGTTCGTCACGGTGACGAAAAGGGCTGTCGTGGGTTGTGGGACACCATCGTGACCGGAAGGCCGACGATTTCCTCCGTGGTGGTGCAAGCCGCCCGGCCAACACGAGCCTCATGTGCGGGAGCCGGCGGTGACGATGGTCGCCAATGTTCGTGGTGAGCATTCCACGGAGTAGGGGCGATCCGGCATGCCGCGGAGTTGCTGGGCATCACCACGCCGGAGACGCTGCGTAAATGGGCGCCGACGACCGCGCTGGTCCAGGCTGATCCGGGTGCGGATCGAGCCCGTCAGCTCACGGCGGCGCGCAAGCGGGGGAGTTGCTGCAACGGGTTGATGTGTTCGATCTCGTAGCGTTGGCGGGCGTTGAAGACGTCACTCAGTCCGGGGGCGGGGTCGCCGCCGCCTTCGAGGAATACGGTCTGGCTGAAGGGCCAGTCGGAGCCGAAGACGATGTGCGAGCGCGGTGCGACGGCCAGTACCGACCGCATGGCGGCTTCGGACGCGCTCAGGGCGGTGTCGAAGTAGAACGTGCGGATCAGTTGTTGCACATCGAGGGCCGAGGGTCGGGGAGCGCCGGCAGGCCAATGGTTGCCGACGGGCGTTTCGGCAAGTAGACCGATGCGCCACGACAGGAATGGCAGGGTGCCGCCGGCATGGGAAAGCTGGAACCGGATGCCGGGGTAGCGGCGCAGGGTGCCGCCTGCGAGCATCAGGGTCGCCGCACGGGTTGTGTCGAAGGTGAATTCTTCGAGGAAGTCCGGAAGTGGGAGTGAGGGTTTGGCGTTGTCCGGGATGGCGGCGGGGTGGACGAAGACGAACGCCTTGCGGCGATTGAGCGCTGCCATGAGCGGTTCGAATCGTGGGTCGCCGAGGTAGACGCCGTCGTACGCGGACAACAGCACCACGCCGTCGAGGTGGAGGGTGTCGAGTGCGTACTCGAGTTCGGCGATCGAGGCTGCGACGTCGGGCATGGGGAGCACGGCGAACGCGCCGAAGCGGGTGCGGTGTGTTCGGAACAGTCGGGCGGCGTAGGTGTTGCAGTAGCGGGCGAGGTCACGGGCATCCTTGCCGTGCAGGAAGGACACGCCCGGGTCGGACACCGAGAGTGCCTGGGATTGAATGCCCCAGCGGTCCATGAAGTCGATCGCTGATTCCGGCGACCACTGCGGGGTGGGATAGCCACCGATGGTGAAGTGGCCGTGTTCGAGCAGTGCGGCACGGTACTCCGGTGGGAGGAAATGGGCGTGTAAGTCGATCCGGTACCGCCCCGAAGGGGCAGGCGCAGCACCCGCTGGTGCGGCGCTCGTCGCAACTGCGGCCCCCGCAGCCACCGCGCCGGCACCGATGAGCAGTGATCGACGGCTCACGGCGGACGGAGACTCAATGTTGCTGGGCGAGGCTGGATTCGGGGTTGTAGTCATCGACCCTGGACCTTTCGGGGGTGGAGTTGTGTGGCGACGTCGAGATCGACAATCTCTCCTGGATTCGGGTATCAGATGGCTCGGGGTGAGTCACCGGTTGTCGGCGGCGTCGCTGTCGGGTTGTTGTCGAGGAGCTTTGAGAGCGCATCCGATCGCAGCGACGAGGAGAACGACAGCGACCGAGATCATCGACGCGGACATGCCATCGATGAAGGCGCCGCGGACCGCGGCGCCGAGTTGGGCGCCAAGTGGACCGCCGAGCTGGTCGGCGGCGGCCAGGCCGCCGGCGGCCGAGTCGCGGACTGCATCGGCAGCTTGGGCGGGGAGCCTGGTGAGGTCGGGCAGGTGCTGGCTGTACTGGCTGGAGAACACCGAGCCCATGATCGCGATCCCGACGGCCGAGCCAACCTCGCGCGTGGTGTCGTTCATGGCCGAGGCGACGCCTTGATGATTACGCGAGAGGGAACCGACGATTGCGCTGGTTCCAGTGGAGCCGGCCAAACCGATGCCGAGACCGGCGACGATCAGGCCGCCCAGAAAGGGGCCGTACCCGGAGTCCACGTGCAAGCGCGAAATCCACAGCAGGCCTACCGCAATGAGCGTCAGCCCGGCGGCCATCACATATTTCAAACCCGCCCACGACACCAGGCGCGGAGTGACTGTGGCCGTGGGCATCACCACTGCTGCCACGGGGATCAATGCGATCGCCGCCAGTAGTGGGCTGTATTCGAGGATGAGTTGCAGGTACTGCAACCCTACGAAGAAGAACCCGAAGATGGCCATGAACTGGGTCAGCACCACGATGGCGCCCGCTCGGAAGCCGGGGAGCCCGAACAGCTGCGGGTCCAGTAGCGGGTGGTGGGTGCGCATCCCTTGGACCGCGTAGACGACGAAGCCGAGAACGCAGACTCCAGCGCAGATGAGGACCGGGAGAGTCGTCCAGCCACGATCGTTGCCTTCGATGATCGCGAAGACCAGGGTGCCGATTGCGATAGATGTTGCCAGCGCACCGATTACATCGAACTTGTGGGGGTCGTGATCACGGGTGTTCGGCGCCAGGGCTGCGGCGGCGACTGCGGCCACCACGCCGACGGCGGCGCTCGTGACGAAGATCGATTGCCATCCCCAGCGTTCAAGCAGCGTTCCGGCGACGAGCATGCCGATGATCGCTCCTGCTGCGGCGAATCCCGACCAGATCGCCACACCCTTGCTGCGCTCTTCGGGTGGGAAGGTGGAGGTGATCGTCGACAGAGGGCAGTTGCCCGGTCAGGTGGTGCTGGATTGTCGGCGCGACACTAGCGATGATGTCAGCGCGGTCGGCGCTGGCGAGACGTTCGGCACCGACTACCCGGTCACGTGGACGTGGTGCAGCGAGGCTTCTCTTCCGCACTGGACGATGACGCCACCGAGCCCCTGGCCGTCGACCCGACGGCTCGGGGCGCAAAGCCAACCGGAGATGATCAGGCCGCCGACGCCGATGCCCATCGTGGTTGCCGCGACATTCGGCATCGCAAACGAGCGCCACCGGGACAGGTTCAGGAACAGTTTTCGCGCGTG
>NZ_JAKWBF010000079.1 GCF_022513585.1 Gordonia gummivorans | reverse complement strand
ACCGCAGCACCGAGGGCGCCTTTGAGGTAGCGGTTACCGTGTCGGGTTTTCCCCGATTTTCGGCGGCCGGCCGATTCGTGGTGCCCGGGCGCGACCCCGGCCCACGACGCCAAATGATCGGCGCTGGGGAACACACTCATGTCGCCTCCGGTTTCGGCGATGATCACATCGGCGGTGCCGGTCGAGATGCCCGGGATTTCGATCAACAGTTCCCGGACGGCTCGAAAGGGGGCCATCGCCTCCTCGATGCGTTCGGTGATCAGCGCGATGCGCTCATCGAGGGTGGCGATCAGGTCGAGGTGGAACTCGACGAGGAACGCGTGGTGGTCACTGAATCGGCCTTCCAGCGCCGGGATCAGGGACGGGATCTTGCGCCGTAGCTGCCGCACCGACAGATCGGCGAGCACTTTCGGGTCGCGTTCGCCGGCCACCATCGACCGCAGGATGGCCCGCGAGGACACCCCGGTGATGTCGCTGACCACCACCGACAGTTTGATACCGGCGTCTTCGAGGAGCTTCTCGAGCCGTTGCACCTCACGGGTGCGTTCGCGGGTGATCGCGGTGCGGGTACGGGTCAGATCCCGTAACTGGCGGATCGGTGGGGGCGGCACGAACGCCGGCCGGACCAGACCGTGGGCGGTCAACTGGGCCAGCCACGTCGCATCCGATACATCGGTTTTGCGGCCCGGCATGTTCTTCACATCCGCGGCGTTGGCCAACACCAGCTCAAAGCCGGAGTCCTCGAGCAGGTAGTAGAACGGTTTCCAGTAGCTGCTGGTGGCTTCCATCGACACACACGTCACCTGCGCGGCCAGCAGATGTTCCCGCAACGCCACGATGTCGCGGGTCATCGCCGACCAGGTGGTGATCGTCTCGATAGGCTTCTTACCCGGCCGCGCCACCCGGATGCACACCTTGGCGTCCTTCTTCGAAATATCCAGTCCTGCACAGCATTCGTGCATCACTTCCATAGCCCACGCCTCCCATCAGTGTTGTTGAGCTGTTGTTGAGGGTGTGGACCGTGGGCGGGACCGAAATCAAAATATGGAGTCTGACTCGCGTGCTCTTGGCAACAATCCACGATTCCCGTGGCAAGTCCCGCGCCCCACGCTGATCCCCTGGCTGACAAGCACAAAGAAGCGACCGAGGTCACCAACGATCCACAGCCTCCATGATCAGCCACCCCACCCGCGGTGACCACCCGAGCACACTTCCCGCCTCCACGATCGCCGCCGCAGGCGGCGGGTGGGTCGCTGATCCGAAG
>NZ_JAKWBF010000078.1 GCF_022513585.1 Gordonia gummivorans | reverse complement strand
CCTGACTTTTATCAATTAGTGCGTAGGTTCTCGGATGGCCTGGAGTGCTTCGTTGAGGTCGTCGGGGATGGGGTCGGCGGCGATGATGGTGTGCTCGCCGGCTTGGACGGTGATGGTGCGGTAGCGGCGTGCTGTGGTGACGAACTTCTTGATCGACCATCCGGTGCGGGCTTCGATGATGCGGGTGATGGCGAGGGCGGCGAACACGACTGCGAGGTGCGCGCGGATCGAGTCCTCTTTGCGGTGGAAGATCGGGCGCGCGGCCAGGTCGGATTTCGACATCCGGAAACTCTTCTCGATCCGCCACAGCTCATGGTAGGTGCCGATCACGAAATCGCTTGTGGGCGAGTCGATATTGGTGGCATACGCCTTCCATCCCGCCAGAGTTCGGGCTTTGGTCTCCAACTCGCGGTTCACGCTCTTGGCCGCACCCTTCAGCGTGACGAACCGGTTGCGTTTGACCGGGACCTTACCCTCGACCGCCTTCTGCGCCTTGGCGATCTGCTCGTCGATACCGCGCAGTGACCGACGCGCCCGGTCGGCCTTGTACTGGTAGTAGACCACCTGGTTACGGCGGTGGCGCGTCTTGGATGTCGCCGGCCACGGCTGGGTCAACACCAGCCCGTCAGGGATCTCACGACCGGGATTGTCGTTGTGCCACTTACTGATCACGTACGGCACGGTCGGGATCTTCTCACCGAGGATGAACGACAGGCCGGCTTCTTCGATCGCTGCCTTGTTGTCCGCGGAGATCATGCCGGCATCCGCGACGACAGTCACATTGGTGAGCCGGTGGGCAGTCATGAACGCCCGCAACGTCGGCATCAGCGTCAACGTTTCTGCTTTATTGCCCTCGAAAGCCTCCACCATCAGCGGAAACCCGGACGCATCGGTCAACAACCCGACAGTGATCTGCGGTTCAAGGCGGCGCTCTTTGGAGAATCCGGGCTCACGGAAGCCGTCGGCCTTGTCGGTCTCGAAGTAGAGCGTTGTCACGTCGTACAACACGAGGGTGGCCGAGTCCAGGCCGGCATACGCCGCGCACGCCGCAGCCAGCTTCTGCCGCCACACCGGCTCAGCAAACATCGGCAGCCGCCGGTTGAGCGTGGGATACGACATCGGCGTCAGCCCGGCCTCGGTGAGCACGCGTAGCGAGTCGAGCTTGCTGGTCGGCTCCAGGATTCGGGCGATCACCAACTCCTCAAATACCTGGTCAGAGCCGGTAGCGCGGGCGAAACCGAGTTCGCGATACACCCCCGACAGCGCCTCGCACAGGTGCGCCATCTTCGACGACGTGATCGGCAACGGCCCACCCGACACCCCGGCCGACCCGAATCCCAGATCCAGCTCGCCCTGATCGCCAAGGATGCGCTGAGCCGCAACAGCTTTCAATGCCTCGATCGCAGCCTTGTCGTGCGCCGAA
>NZ_JAKWBF010000077.1 GCF_022513585.1 Gordonia gummivorans | reverse complement strand
GGCGGATTCAGGCGGTGGATGCAACAGGACCTGATTCGGATCCTGACGGTGGTGAGTTTAGTAGCTCGTCGAGTTTTTCGGCGGGGCTGGCCCACTGGTGGCGTTTGCGGGGGCGGGCGTTGAGTTCGGCGGCGACGTTGGCCAGGATGCCGGGGCCGTGGAAGGACAGGTCGGTGCCTTTGGGGAAGTACTGGCGTAGCAGGCCGTTGATGTTCTCGTTGCACGGCCGCTGCCAGGGGCTATGCGGGTCGGCGAAGTAGATGGGCAGCCCGGTGGCGGCGGTGATCTGGGTGTGCAACGCCATCTCCGAGCCCTGGTCCCAGGTCAGTGATCGCCACATCACTGCGGGGATCTGCGGGATGGCCGCGGTCATCGCGGCCGCGACGGTCTCAGCGGTGTGATCCTCGGGCAGGTGCAGCAGCATCACGAACCCGGTCGTGCGTTCGACCAGGGTGCCGATCGCCGAGGCGTGGTGGGCGCCCACGATCAGATCCCCCTCCCAATGCCCAGGGATGGCACGGTCGGCGGCCTCGGCCGGGCGTTCACTGATCGACACCATGTCCTGAAACTTCGGACGTTTAGAAGTGTTGCGGCCCTGCGGTTTACGTTTGATACGCCCGGTCCGCAACGCTGCTTTGACCTCGGCTTTCAGTCCACCGCGGGCCTGTACGTACACCGCTTGGTAAATCGTTTCGTGAGACACCCACATCTCCGGTTCCTCGGGGAAGTCACGTCGCAACGCGCCGGCGATCTGCTCAGGGCTGTGCTTTTTGAGCAACCGCTGGGTGACCTCATCGTAGAGCCGCGTACCCTCGACGAGCTTGCGAGTCTTGGGCCGGCGACGACGGTCCTCGACCACGCTTTGAGCCACGATCGCCCGATACCGGCCGGTCCCCTCCGGGCCGCGACCACGCGCGATCTCACGGCCGATCGTCGAACGATGCCGCCCCAACAACTCTGCGATCCGAGCAGGTTTGTACCGGGCGTCGAGCAGATCCTCGATACGACATCGATCGACAAACGACAACGGGCCGCTACCCGCTGTGACCTGCGATTGCTCCTGTGGATTCACCGTCGGTAGGCGCATCCCACCAGCCTGACGGAACCAGGCATAGCCGGTCTGGTCCGACACGCCCACCGACCGCGCCGCCACCGCGATCGTCTCCCCCGTCCGCAACCGCGCCCAGAACTGCTCGCGCGTACGCGGTGAGCGGCGCACACCCTGGCCACCGCGCGTCGGCAACGGCCGCCCCGCCTCCCGCATCCACCGATACCCCGTGGCAGGGCCACACCCCACCTGCCGGGCCGCCACCGCTACCGACACCCCCGCATCGATCGCTACCCAAAACGCTTCCGGCGCTACCGCCCTGCCCATACCGGCTACCTCTCACACGAGGCCTGTTGCGTCGACCGATTGAGGCTGCC
>NZ_JAKWBF010000076.1 GCF_022513585.1 Gordonia gummivorans | reverse complement strand
GGTAGTGCCCCGTGGAGTGGTGGACTTCGGATCGGCGTGGACTCACGCAGTGATCAACGAGTCATGTTGAATGCTAGGCGGTTTGGTGGGATTAGTCCAGTGCTTTGGTGGCGTGTTGTTTGGCGGCGATCACCTTCTTGAGTTCGGTCATGGACACATCGGACAGGTAGCGGCGGGTGACTTGCCATTCGTCGTGGGCTTCGATCACCACCGCGGTTGCCAGCCGCAAGAACGCGGCCGGGTTGGGGAAGATCTCCACAACATCAGCCCGACGTTTGATCTCCTTGTTCAACCGTTCGATGGGGTTGTTGGACCAGATCTTCTGCCAGTGCGCCTTGGGAAACCCGCTGAACGCCAACACATCAGCCTTCCCATCACGCATCATGGTGGCCACCTTCGGAAACGACGGCTCCAGAGTGTCAGCGACCTGATCCCACTGGGCATCGATGTCGTCGGGTTCGGTGTGAGCGAAGATCGTCTTGACCGCAGCGGTCACCACCGGCGCTTGTTTCGCCGACACCGCACCATGCAAGTTCCGCATGAAATGCACCCGGCACCGCTGCCATGATGCGTTCGTGAACTGCTGCGCCACAGCAGCTTTCAAACCAGCATGAGCATCAGAGGTCACCAGCTGCACCCCGGAGAGGCCACGGGCCTTCAACGAGCCCAAGAACTCCCGCCAGAACTCGAACGACTCCGAGTCACCGACCGCGGTACCCAGCACCTCCCGCGACCCGTCCATCGACACCCCGGTGGCCACCACGAGCGCCTGAGACACCACGTGCGCCCCGACCCGCACCTTGCAGTAGGTCGCATCAGCGAACACGTACGGAAACGTGGTGTGGGCCAATGAGCGCTCCCGGAACCGGGCGATCTCCTTGTCGAGCTCACCACAGATGCGCGACACCTCCGACTTGGAGACACCGGTATCGACCCCCAACGCCTTGACCAGGTCATCGACCGAGCGGGTGGACACCCCATGCACGTAGGCCTCCATGATCACCGCATGCAGGGCCTTGTCGATGCGGCGGCGACGTTCGAGCAGCACCGGGAAGAACGATCCCGAGCGCAGCTTGGGGATCTTCACCGACACATCGCCGGCCGGGGTGGACACCGTCTTGGCGCGGTGCCCGTTGCGGTGGGTAGCGCGTTCCGCGGAACGCTCGTAGCGGCCGGCGCCGATCTTCTCGGTCGCCTCGGCCTCGATCAACGCCTGCAGCCCGGCGCGCACCAGCTCGGCGAACATCGAGCCGGCCTCGGCAGAGGTCAATGCATCAAGCTGGGCGAGCAGGGCAGAATGGTCGTGGGTCATCGCGTCGTGTGTCCTAACTGTGAGTCACTTTGGTCGGTAACTCACTGACCACTACGCGATGGCCCACCCCAAGCTCCCACGACACGCCGGACCAGTCACGACCGGCTCAGCTGACGTCAGGACCGAAACCCCACCACCCCCTGGGACTCTCCCC
>NZ_JAKWBF010000075.1 GCF_022513585.1 Gordonia gummivorans | reverse complement strand
GGTAGTGCCCCGTGGAGTGGTGGACTTCGGATCGGCGTGGACTCACGCAGTGATCAACGAGTCATGTTGAATACTAAGCGGTTTGGTGGGATTAGTCCAGTGCTTTGGTGGCGTGTTGCTTGGCGGCGATTACCTGCCTGAGTTCGGTCATCGACACATCGGACAGGTAGCGGCGGGTGACTTGCCACTCGTCGTGGGCCTCGATCACTACCGCTGTCGCCAGCCGCAAGAACGCAGCCGGGTTGGGGAAGATCTCCACAACATCAGCCCGACGTTTGATCTCCTTGTTCAACCGCTCGATCGGGTTGTTGGACCAGATCTTCTGCCAGTGCGCCTTGGGAAACCCGGTGAACGCCAACACATCAGCCTTCCCATCACGCATCATGGTGGCCACCTTCGGGAACGAGGGTGCCAAGGTGTCAGCGACCTGGTCCCACTGGGCGTCGATGTCGTCGGGGTCGGTGTGAGCGAAGATCGTCTTGACCGCCGCGGTCACCACCGGTGCTTGTTTCGCCGACACCGCACCATGCAGGTTCCGCATGAAATGCACCCGGCACCGCTGCCACGAAGCGTTCGTGAACTGCTGTGCCACAGCAGCTTTCAAACCGGCATGAGCATCAGAGGTCACCAGCTGCACCCCCGACAGGCCACGGGCCTTCAGTGAGGTGAAGAACTCCCGCCAAAACTCGAACGACTCCGAGTCACCAACCGCGGTACCCAGCACCTCCCGCGACCCGTCCATCGACACCCCGGTGGCCACGACGAGCGCCTGAGACACCACGTGCGCCCCGACCCGCACCTTGCAGTAGGTCGCATCAGCGAACACGTACGGAAACGTTGTGTGGGCCAGTGAGCGTTCCCGGAACCGGGCGATCTCCTTGTCGAGCTCACCACAGATACGCGAGACCTCCGACTTGGAGATCCCGGTATCGACCCCCAACGCCTTCACCAGGTCATCGACCGATCGGGTCGACACCCCGTGCACGTAGGCTTCCATGATCACCGCATGCAACGCCTTGTCGATGCGGCGGCGACGCTCCAGCAGCACCGGGAAGAACGATCCCGAGCGCAACTTCGGGATCTTCACCGACACATCGCCGGCCGGGGTGGACACCGTCTTGGCGCGGTGCCCATTGCGGTGGGTAGCGCGTTCCGCGGAACGCTCATAGCGGCCGGCGCCGATCTTCTCGGTGGCCTCGGCCTCAATCAACGCCTGCAAACCGGCGCGTACCAGCTCGGCGAACATCGACCCAGCCTCGGCAGAGGTCAGTGCATCAAGCTGAGCGAGCAGGGCAGAATGGTCGTGGGTCATCGCGTCGTGTGTCCTAACTGTGAGTCACTTTGGTCGGTAACTCACTGACCACTACGCGATGGCCCACCCCAAGCCCCCACGACACGCCGGACCAGTCACGACCGGCCCAGCTGACGTCAGGACCGAAACCCCACCACCCCCTGGGACTCTCCCT
>NZ_JAKWBF010000074.1 GCF_022513585.1 Gordonia gummivorans | reverse complement strand
GGCTCTTCAAGGTTGAGCGGGCAATGCCTGGTCAGCGGACCGGCGTGTCGGTGACGTAAGGCGCCCCTGGTCTCCGGAAATCTGGATGTTGCGAAGCATTCAAGATTTCGGTGAGGAGTACCAGGGGCATGGTCGATGCTACGTCGTCGTTGTTGTTGGGTTTGGAAGGACTCGAGGTTGCCGCGGTGTCGCGGCAGGGCAGGACGCGGGTGGTCGATGTGGTGACCGCCGATCCTGAAGCGGCCCGGTGCCCGGACTGTCGGACGATTTCGACGTCGGTGAAAGATCACGCAGTCACCCGACCCCGTGATATCGGCTACGGTGACGATCCAATCCTGTTGCGGTGGAACAAGACCCGATACCGATGCGTCAACCCGAACTGTGAGCGTGCCACCTTCACCGAATCGATCCCGCAGGTGCCACCACACCGCCGGACCACGACCCGATTGCGCACCCAGATTGGCCGTGCCGTCGGGGACGCGGCCCGCTCGGTGGTCGAGGTCGCCGCCGGAGTCGGCGTGTCGTGGCCGACCGCGCACGCCGCGTTCGTCGAGCACGCCGACCGGGTGTTGGGCACGCCGCGACCGGTGCAGGTGCTCGGGATCGACGAGACCCGCCGTGGCAAGCCCCGCTGGGTCCGTGACGCCGACGGACGCCGCTGGGTGCGTGTGGATCCGTGGGACACCGGGTTCGTCGATCTCGGTGGCGATCAGGGCCTCCTCGGCCAAGTCGAGGGCCGCACCAGCAAGGCCGTCACCGACTGGCTGACCGCCCAATCCGAGCAGTTCCGCGATCAGATCACCCACGTGGTGATCGATCCGTCGGCCGCCTACGCGGCCGCGGTCACCGACGCACTGTTGCCCAACGCGCAGGTGGTGGTCGATCATTTTCACCTGGTCAAGCTGGCCAACGACATGGTCACCGGCGTGCGCCGGCGGGTCACCTTCGACGCCCATGGCCGCCGTGGACGCAAGCAGGATCCGGAGTGGGCCAACCGTCGGCGACTGCTCAGTGCGCGAGAACGGCTGTCGGACAGGTCATTTGCGAAGATGTGGAATGCGCTGTTCGACCATGATCCCAGCGGCCAGATCCTGACCGCCTACATCGCGAAAGAGGAACTACGGCAACTACTTTCCGCTGCACGAGACGGGGCTGACGACGGCGAGATCCGCCGCCGACTCTACCGCTTCTACCGATGGTGTGCTGACGCCGACATTCCCGAGATTACCCGGCTCGCGAGCACGATCGAGACGTGGTGGCCAGCGATCCTGGCGTTCCTGCACACTGGGCTGACCAACGCCCGCACCGAGGGCTACAACCGCCTGGTCAAACAGGTCAAACGCGTGGCCTGCGGGTTCCGCAACACCGAGAACTCACGGCGCCGGATACGATTCCACTGCACCCGCGCCCAGCGGGCCAGCATCCAGCAATTCCACTGCTGAACGGAATTGCCCGCTCAACTTCGAAGAGCC
>NZ_JAKWBF010000073.1 GCF_022513585.1 Gordonia gummivorans | reverse complement strand
GGCTCTTCCGGATTGACGGTGCGTAGAACGGGTTCTCGTGACCACAAGATGTAGGGGTGAGCAAGATCGCCGAGGCGGGCGGTGTGGCTGAAGGTGTAGGCGGGTCCTGCGGTGTGAGGATGAAAGCTCTCACACAACCAGCCTGACACCGACAGGACCCATGACGCAGCGTAGCGCTATTGCCGACACTATTTGCCGCACGATCGAGTTGGGGGTGACGATCACCGACGCCGCCCTTGACGGCGAGGATCGTACGCACGTGTTTTGCCAGGTCCTGGACCCGAAGAACACCTGCCCACGCTGCAGTGCGCCGGGCCGGTTGCGTGATCACGTCGATCGTGAGGTCGCGGATCTGCCGATCGTGGGTCATCCGACCCGCCTGCACCTGAAGGTGCCGCGGTATGCCTGCGAGAACACCGACTGCACCCAAGGGGTGTTCCGTGCCGACATCTCGGCGATCGTGGCGCCGCGGGCCCAGGTCACCCGCCGCACCACCACCTGGATCATGCGGCGGATGATCTGCGACAAGATGTCGGTCAAGGCGGTCGCGGTCGCGGTCGGGTTGAGTTGGAACACCGTGAACACCCTCGCGGTGGACGCGGCCAAGACGTTGGCTGTGACTCCGGGCCGTTTGGCCGACGTACGAGTCCTTGGGGTCGACGAGCACAAATGGAAACACGTTCGAGGACAAGGTGATCCAAGTTTCGTGACAGTGCTCGTGGATCTGACCCCGGTGGTTGAGGGTACCGGCTCGGCCCGCTTGTTGGACATGGTCGCCGGCCGGTCGAAAGCCGCCCTGAAGGACTGGCTCACCGACCGTGAGCAACCGTTCCGTGACCGCATCCGGGTGGTCACCATGGACGGGTTCACCGGCTATCGCACCGCAGCCGCCGAAGCCCTCGACAAGGCCCGTGCGGTCATGGACCCGTTTCATGTCGTCCACCTCGCCGCGGAGAAGCTTGGCCTGTGTCGTCAACGCGTGCAACAAGATACGTGCGGTCACCGCGGCCGCAGTGGGGATCCGCTCTACGGGATCCGCCGCACCTTGTTGACCCGGATCGGATTGCTCACCACCAAGCAGGCCACCAAGCTGCGGGCTGTCCTGGACGCCGAGGATGAGCATCTGGCCGTCACGATGACGTATGTGATCTACCAAGAGTTGATCGACGCCTACGACCAGGAGAACAAACGTGCGGGCAAGATCGCGATGTACAAGGTGCTCAAGAAGATCCACACCGGCCTTCCCGCCGGGCTGTGCGAGCTGGCCCAACTCGGCCGTTCCCTGTGGGCACGCAAACATGAGATCCTGGCCTACTTCGACACCGGTGCCTCCAACGGCCCCGTCGAAGCGATCAACGGACGACTCGAACACCTCCGCGGTATCGCCCTCGGATTCCGCAACCTCAACAACTACATCTTGCGGTCACTGATCCACTCCGGCGGCCTCGCAGAACACCTCGATGCACTCTGAATCCGGAAGAGCC
>NZ_JAKWBF010000072.1 GCF_022513585.1 Gordonia gummivorans | reverse complement strand
CGAGCCTCGAAGACATCCCAGGGGTCCAAGTTGTCAAGCGGCTTGGTCGTTGCGGTGTGCCCAGGCGGTGGTTTCGTCGTAGGGTTTCCCGGTTTTGAGGCAGCCGTGCAGGATGCCGATGAGCCGGTTGGCCAGGACGCGGAGCGCTTGGGAATGAGATTTCTTGTTGGCTCTGTGCATGTCGTAGAAGGCGCGGGCGCCGATACTTCCGGTGAGCGCGGATTGGGCCATGCGCATGGCAGCGTCGTTGAGTCGGTGGTTGCGGGCGTGACGGGCCAGCACGGCGTGAGATCGGCCAGAGGCTATGGTGCGGGGTGAGGTGCCGGCGTAGTTTCGGCGATGTTTGGCACTATCGTAGCGTTCGGGGTCGTCCCCGAACTCGCCGAGCATCCGGGCGCCGGTGATGTCACCGACTCCGGGCATGGACAGGTAGATCTCGGCGTCCGGATGCTTGTTAAAAGACTGGGCCATGGTGGTTTCGAGTTGATCGATCTGGGTGGTGAGCGCGGCCAGCATGCCGACCGTCGCGGTCACCGTGGCCGCGTAACCGGCGGCCAATTCGGCGGGCACGTCCAGGTGTCCGGTGCTGCGTAGGGCCTGCTGGATTTCGCGGGCACGATCATCGATATTGCGTGGGCGGCCACCTTTTTTCAGGGTTGCGCGGATCGACGACAACGACAGCTTCGCCCCCTGGGCGGGGGAAGGGGCACGCCGCAGCACACTGAGCGCGTCCTTGTGGTCGAGGTCGTCGCCGAAGGCGGCCAACGCGGCCGGGTAGAAGGCCTTGAGCTGGGCGCGCAGCACGTTCTGCTGCGCTGAGCGCGCCCACACCAGGTTCTGGTGGGTACGGGCCATCACCTTGATCGCATCGGCGGTGACGCTGTCAGCGGCGATGATCCGATGGTTGTGGCGGTCGGTGCGCACCAGATCGGCGAGCACTTTGGCATCACCCTTGTCGGATTTGGTGCCCCCGACATGGTGTCGGTCGCGGTAGCGGACCACCGATTTCGGGTTGATCGCATACACCTGGTAGCCGGCGACCACCAGCGCCGATACCCACATGCCGTGATCGGTTTCGATCCCGATCACCACCTGGGCTGGGTCGGTGGCGTGCCGGGCCAGCAGCGCGTGCATCGCCCGCACTCCGGCGACCCCTTCGGGCAGTCGCCGGATACCCAGCGTGGTGCCGTGTTCGTCCATCACGCACACGTCGTGATGGTCATCTGCCCAATCATTACCCACGTAAATCAAAAGCTACCTGCACCTTTCGGATCTGGCCGTCAATCTGGGCAGTGAACCTGACGGGATCCGTTCGCGCGGCCTAATGGCTCAGTGCTCACCCTCAAATGTTGCGGAGGGGGCACGACATCCCAGTAGCGCTAGAACCGATCCCCACCCCGGCCGGGCCACGGTCTTCGAGTAGAAATCCACCAACGTGGTTTCAGCCCTAGTCATAGTGGTCACCGGCGGGGCAGGCTCACAGTGGACCAGCATCCCATCGGGAACCGATCCACCCCCATTAGCCC
>NZ_JAKWBF010000071.1 GCF_022513585.1 Gordonia gummivorans | reverse complement strand
GCAGCCACCCGCGTGGCCGAAAGTGAGTTACCACCGGCATCAAAGAACGAAGCGACCACACTGACCTGCTCCACGCCGAGTACGTCGGCAAAGACCCCGGCGATCAGCTCTTCTCGATTACCCTCCGGCGCAATGTATTCGGCTTCGGTGAATTCCGGAGCCGGCAACACCCCCCGGTTGACCTTCCCCGACGGATTGAGCGGCATCTCATCCAACACCACCCACGCCGTCGGCCGCATATACACCGGCACCGCATGCACCAACGCCGCCTCGATCGCCTCCATATCGATCGACGCCGCCGGAGCAACCCACGCCACCAACTGATCACCAGTCGCACTCGGCAACACCGTCGCCGCCACATGCCGCACCCCCGGCACCGACGCGATCACCGTCTCGATCTCACCCAACTCAACCCGCTGACCCCGCAACTTCACCTGGAAATCGGTACGACCCAAATACTCCAGCTCCCCGCGGGCATTCCACCGCACCAGATCACCCGTGCGATACATCCGGGCCCCCGGCTCACCGAACGGATCAGCCACATAACGATCCGCCGTCAGATCCGGGCGACCGGCATAACCGCGACCCACCTGCACCCCACCGATATACAACTCACCAGCAGTACCCACCGGCACCCGCTTCAACCGCCGATCCAACACCGCGACCTGCCCGTTCCACACCACCGAACCGATCGGCACAGTCGCATCCGCCGCCGACACCTCGACAACCTGCTGCCCGGAAATCTCCACCGACGCCTCCGTCGGCCCATACAGATTCACCAAACGCGTCTGCGGCAACCACTCACGCACCGTCGCCGCCATCGACGGCGCCAACGCCTCACCCGTGGTCGAAATGATCCGCAACGAACTCAACGACGACACCCGTTCCCGACCACACACATCCAAGAACACCGACAGCATCGACGGCACGAAATGCGCCGTCGTCACCCCGGCCCGCTCAAACTCATCGGCCAACGCCACCGGCGCCAAATGCACATCCGGCGCCAGAATCACCAGACGCGCACCCACCAGAAACGGTGCGAACAACTCCGCCAACACCACATCAAAGGTGTACGGACTCTTGAGCACCACCCGATCGGCCTCATCGATCGGCATCGCCGACACACCCCACCACAGGCGGTTGTTGATACCCCGATGCGCCGTCGTCACACCCTTCGGCCGACCCGTCGACCCCGACGTGAACAACGTGTACATCGGATGATCAAGACCCAACGGCGACAACCGATCCACATCAGTGACCGCCGGCGTATCCACATCCACCTCACCGCAAGCATCAACCCCGATCACCGGCAAACCCTGCTCCTGCGCCAACGCCGCCACATGGGCACCCACCGACCGATCCGACACCAACAACAACCGGGAATCGGTCACTTCGAGCATGTAACCGGCCCGCTCATCCGGCGCATCCACCGCAATCGGCATGAACTGCCCACCAGCAGCCACCACCGCATGCACAGCCACCACCATCTCCACCGACCGCGGCATACACAACGCCACCGTCACCTCCGGCCCCACCCCAGCCGAAATCAACTCCCGCGCCAACACCCCAACCCGCGCACCGAACTCCCGATACGACACCTCACGCTCACCACACACCAACGCCACCGCATCCGGAGTGGCCCCAACCTGCTCAGCAATCACCTCACTCACCAAACGCTGATCCACCCCAACCACCGGACCACGCTCAAAACCCTCGAGAACCCTCTGCTCATCCGCATCCA
>NZ_JAKWBF010000070.1 GCF_022513585.1 Gordonia gummivorans | reverse complement strand
GTCAACCTCGAAAAAACCATTACCCGACAAAAGCTGAAACCTCCCCGAAGACATTCCCCACCGCCAAACATGCTGGCAGACAACAAGCACAACGGCAGAAAGACGTTCATACCGGCAAACTTGATCCATCCCAGGCTATCCACACCCGCCGATGAACACAACAGCTCCACGCCACCACTTCGCGCCCTTCCGATAGTCGGTATCGTGGAATGTCTATGACCCGCGCCGACATCCGTGAGCAACCGATCGCCTGGCCGAGCTGCACGCTCGGCGGCTGGAGCGCGGCCTGGATCGCCGGCCACTGCTCGCCCGACGAGGTGATCAGTGCGCTCACCTCGACCGCCGGCACGCACGTCGTCGACGACCACACCGGCACCCTCGCCACGGGCGCCAGCGGCGTCCTCGACCTTCTGGCGATGCTCCGCGAGGTGGATGCGCTGGTGGTCCGGCTGCCCGACGCGGGCGACCCCGCGGGACTTCCGCCGGATCCGGCGACGACGGCTGCCTTCGCCGCCGGCGAGGTGCTTCTGGTCCGGGACGAAGCGACGCGCTCATCTGCGGCGGGACCTCTTGCCTTGATTCCGTCGGTCACCGGCGCTCGGCTGTCAGGACCACTCCACATCGACGATGCGGTGTGCCGGTGGGCAATTCACCGATACGAGCGTCCGCTGGATCTCGGCGCGTTGACGAGCGGCGGTCCGTCCGCGGGCGATCTCGAACACGAACTGCGGCAAGCGGTCCGGGATGCGACGGACTTGTTCAGCAATCTCGGCGGCGGGGCCAGGGCGGAACGCATCGGTGACCTTCGCGCGCAACTCATGGCACTGACCGCCCGCCATCATGTGCCGTTGCCGCCGTATGCGGACGCCCGCGCCACGCGGATCGTCGAAACCGCGGCCCGCGTCGAGGCGATCGTCGATCTTGCTGTCGCACAACGGGTCCCGAGTGGCGACAGCGCAGGCCACCTCGATCAGGTGGACTCCGGGCTGCGACGCCTGCTGACCCTCACCCGTACTGCCCGGGCCGCAGCAGTCAACGCGACGATCGCCGAATTGATGCGACCGCCGAGCTGATTGCCCAGACCTGCCGGCCTATTCGGCCAGCTTGGCCACCGCCTGCGCCCAGAGGAAGAACTTGTTGGTGCCGAGATCCTTCACCGTCTTGATGTTGAAGGCGGCCGCGAGGTGCTCGGCATCCGAGTCGCTCACGCCCTGAAGCGACGCGACCGGCGCGTTGGCCAGTTCGTCGATCGGCTTGTCCTCGTATGCCTTGTCGAACTTGTCGGCGAGTGCCATCGTGTGAATCTCCTGTACCTCGGTGTACTTGGGTCACGAAACTGTCATCCGCCGCACAGCGGATGCCCCGACGTGCCCCAGCATGGCACCGGATTCCATCATGCGCCAGGACGTCGCTCAGACCGCCTCGAAGCCCACCACCCGCCAGCTGCGGCGGCGATCGTGGAAGCGGGAAGAGCGCGGCCTCGTCGCAGAAACCGCACTTGTCGCCACAAACCTCAGATGTGGCCACAAACCGCTGGTACGCCTCGGGTTTCTGACCAGACACGCGGTTTCTGACATCGTGCTCGCCGTCGCCATCGCGGCCACCGTCACAGAAACCTCACTCGTAGTCAAAGACCGTCAGCGCTTCCGAAGGTCTCTGACCACAAACGAGGTCCCCGACCCAACGCAGTCCTTGGAACCGGGAACATCGTCGTCGTCGAGCGAATTAACCGCGATCCGCCGCCACAAAAGTAGGGGAAGAAGCTTCT
>NZ_JAKWBF010000007.1 GCF_022513585.1 Gordonia gummivorans | reverse complement strand
CCTCGAACGCATCCTCGACGCCGCCGCCCACGGGGACGGATTGGTCGGGATGCCCAAACATCAAGTGCTGCTCACGTTGCCGGCGGACAACCCCGACCTCGCGAGCATGGCGTTCACCGGGCCCGTCACCCTGGAAACCACGCGGCTACTCACCTGCGACGCGGTGGTCACCGCCATCACCGTCGATCAGAACGGGGTGCCGGTCGCGATGACCGACAACGTGCGCCTGTTCCCACCACACCTTCGCCGAGCGTTGATCGTGCGGGACGGCGGGTGCTGCATCAAATGCGGAGCCCCGGCGTCCTGGGCCCACGCGCACCACATCAAGCATCACGCCGACGGCGGCAAAACCGTCCTGGACAACGGGTGTCTGCTCTGCCCGTCCTGCCACACCGATGTGCATCACAACGGGTGGGACGTGGTGCTTGGACATGACCGCCACCCCTGGCTGGTCCCGCCGGCCAGTGTTGATCCGGAAAGGAGACCACTACCGGCCTACAACCGACGCACCATGTGCCTGGACAACGCCGCCTGAACCCGACCACGTGATCTCGCGCCCCTGCCGCTGATCGAGCCGGTACCGACCCCAGGGGCGAGGCACCGTGTCGAGATCCGCCGGTGACCATCACGATCAGCGGAGTTCGCTCCGCGCACGACCTTTGAGAACTCCATAGTGTGAACCGCGACGCCACGGGAAACCGTTGCCGCGCAGTCGAAGCCCCCCACCCCGGAAACCTCCGAGGCCACACCAGCTGGCCCACGCCCGGGAGATGTGATGACTTCGGCAGCGCGACAGCGAACCAACCGCGTCCGAGAGCTGTTGTCAGGCAGCGGCTTCCGCGAAGCGCGACAGCGCGAGCAATCGTGACGTCGCTCGCAGGTACTTCTTTCGGTAGCCGCCGGACAGCATCTCATCGGTGAAGATCTGGTCGAGCTTGCTACCGGAGACGGTCACCGGCACGTTCGCGTCGTACAGACGGTCGGCGAGCACCACCAGGCGCAATGCAACCGACTGATCGCGAGCGGGATGGACTCCCCGGATGCAGACCAGCGAGACGTCCTCGATGAGGTCCTTGTATTTCGAGGGGTGCAGGGTGCTGAGGTGATCGCAGAGCGCGTCGAAGTCGTCGAGGGTCGCGCCCGGCGTGGACTCGGCGACCTCGAGCATCTCGTCGTCGGTGCGCGGTTCCGGGGCCGGCGGCAGGTCGCGGTGACGGTAGTCGGGACCGTCGACTCGGATGGTCTCGAACACGGATGAGAGTTTGCGGATCTCGCGCAGGAAGTCCTGAGCGGCGAACCGGCCCTCCCCCAACTGGCCGGGCAGGGTGTTCGAGGTGGCGGCTATCGACACGCCCTGCGCGGTGAGTTCGGTGAGCAGTCGCGACACCAACATGGTGTCGCCGGGATCGTCGAGTTCGAACTCGTCGATACACAGGACTGTGTGCTCCGAGAGTCGCTCGACGGCGTTCATGAAGCCGAGCGCGCCCACCACGTGCGTCACCTCGACGAAGGTCGCGAACGACTTCGGCTCGGGCATCGAGTGGTAGATCGAGGCCAAGAGGTGCGTCTTGCCGACACCGAAGCCGCCATCGAGGTACAGACCGATACCCTGACTCGGCCCCTTGCGCGAGAAGAAGCCGCGCTTGCCCGACCGCACCTTGGACGCCCGCTCCACAAAGTCGCGGGCCTTGCTCACCGCTTGGGCCTGCGACGGTTCGTTGGGATCGGGGATATAGCTGTCGAAGCTCACCTCGTCGAAGGTCGACGGGGGCACCATCTCGTCGATGAGCGCATCGGGAGATACCGACGGGTTGCGATCGCAGAGTCGTGCCACCATATGGGGAGCCTAGCCACATGCAACATGAGGGAGTCATGTTCCACCTACAGAAAGCGACCCAGGTCACATCCGGAACCGACGACACCTCGACCCTGCGCCGGCTCGCCGACGCCTATCCGTACCCGCAGGTACCGGCGTCACCGCCCTGCCTGACCCGGCCTTATGTGCGAGCGAACTTCGTCAGTTCGATCGATGGGGCGGTCACTCACAACGGAAAGTCGGCCGATCTCGCCGGACCGGGTGACAAGGCAATCTTCCGGGTACTGCGCGCGCTGGCCGATGTCGTCCTGGTGGGTGCGCGCACCGCGACCGTCGAGGACTACGGTCAGCCGTCGCCGGACGATGTGTTCGCACACGCACGCAACCGTGCCGAACAGACACCTGCACCGGCACTGGCGCTCGTGTCGCGAACGCTCGCGATCCCGGCCGACTATCCGCCACTCGCCCACCCCGACACCGTGGTCTTGACCTGCCGAGATGCGCCCGCGGACACACGCCGGGAACTCGTCGCCGCCGGTGCCACCCTGATCGACTGCGGCGACGACACCGTCGACCTGCAGATCGTCCTCGATCGATGTGCCGAACGCGGCTGGCACCGCGTTCTCTGTGAAGGTGGGCCCAGCCTCCTCGGGTCGCTGGTGACCGAGGATCTGGTCGACGAGGTGTGCCTCACGACGAGTCCCCACCTGGTGGCCGGCGACGCGAGTCGCATCGCGCACGGCCGCCGGCCGGCCGTACTTCGCGACATGCACACCGAACTGATCCTCACCGACGACGACGGATTCATGTTCACCCGATGGGTCAGGACCGGTCGAACATCGGATTGAGACGCACAGGTCGGGACGGCCATTCGACAGCCGACCGACGACCATTGACTACGCTCGCGGACATGCGAGTTGCGCGGGGCGGCCGGACTCGGGACAACGGTGGCCGATGGACGACGAGTGG
This sequence comes from Gordonia gummivorans, assembly GCF_022513585.1. Taxonomy (GTDB): domain Bacteria; phylum Actinomycetota; class Actinomycetes; order Mycobacteriales; family Mycobacteriaceae; genus Gordonia. Next base: position 181,363 of record NZ_JAKWBF010000007.1, on the reverse strand, counting down.
CCGAAGGACGACGAGGTACCGAAGGGCACGGGTGATGGCGGGTGCCCTCGGCGCCGCCACCATGCTGATCGTGTCGGCGTGCGCGGTCGGACCGGATCGTGGACCCGGCCTCATCGCCGGCGAGCACGGCGACGAGCCGGCGTCGACGTCCTCGGCGCCACCCCCACCGCCGACCCTCACCGCGCCACGACAGGATCTGTCGTGGCGGGAGTGTGCGCAGACAACGGCCAATCGTCTCGAGGTCGCCGTACCGGCCGGAGTGGTCATCGAGTGTGCGACTTTCAGTTCGCCCGTGGACCCCGCCAAGCCCGACGACGAAACCATCACGATCGCCGCAACCCGGCTCCGCACTGCCCAGACGCCGGCCAATGCGGCGCCGCTGGTGCTGACCGCCGGGTCCGACATGCCGTCGACACGCGCACTGTTGCTGACCGCCCGGGGTCAGGGGCGCGAACTCCTGCGCACCCACCCGATCGTCGCGATCGACCGCCGCGGCCTGCCGCAGAGCAACCCGCTCGACTGCATGACCCGTGCCGAACGCGCGGCTATCACCGACAACGGGCTCTCCGGCGGAACCTCGCAGGCCAACCGGATCACCGAACTGGCGACCAGCGCGTCGTCCGCCTCAGACGGTTGCACCGAGACCCTCACGCCCTACCAACTGGACTTCTCCATCGGCTTTGCGGCATCCGACCTCGAAACGCTGCGAACCAGATGGGGTGTCGAGCATCTCGGCCTGATCGGAGTGGGCGAAGGTTCCGACGTCACCCTGGCCTACGCCTCGATACACGGCAAGCGCGTCGGACGCCTCATCCTCGACACTCCCACCCCGTTCGGTGCGACGGCACGTGATCGCGCCCAGAGCCGATCCACCGGGGTCCAAGCCGGTCTGCAGGCGTTCGCTCAGCGCTGCGCGAACCTGCCGAACTGCGCCTTCGGCGCCGACGGCGTCGCGACCATGAAACGAGTGATCGACAAGGGCGCGCAGGGACGCCTGCGCGGGCTCTCCGACACGCAGGTGCTCTCGGCGATCACCACCGCGGTCGCGCTCGCGCCCGACGAACGGGGTGCGCTGCCCGCCATCGCCAGTGCGATCACCGCCGCAGACCGCGGTGACGTCACCGCCCTGACGGCTCTCGCCGATCAGGCCGCAGACCTACGCCTGAACGACGGCGCGCTGGTGTCCAGATGCAACGACGTGATCGGACCCGTCGGCCAGAACGAGATACCCGGGCTCATCGACACGTGGTCGCGCCAGAGTCCCCTCACCGGCAGCGACAGTGCGCTGTCGCTGATGCGCTGCAACGGCTGGGCCGCCGGTGAGCCCACTGCTGCACCGCAATCCTTCGTCACAGCTCCACTGGTGCTCAACGGCAGCAACGACACCATCAACGGCGGCAACGGTGCGAGTGCCCTACGGGCCACCTTCCTCAACGCCGGGGTCGATCCGGTCACCGTGACCTGGCCGGGGATCGGCTACTCGGTGCTCGCGCACAGCGCATGTGCGGCGCAGACGGTCGCCGAGTACGTCGACCGGGCCCCGCTCCCGGCACCGATCGAGCGCGGCTGCCCCGCCTGATCGGCTCCGGACATTTCGGCCGGCCCGCAAAAGCCGACCCGCACGGGGTTGTCCCGAATCGCGCTTCGCGTTCGTAGTACGGTTCGCGGGTGGCCATTCTCGACAGGTATCTCTACCCGCAGGTGAGCGTGCAGCGGATCGTCCCGATGATCCTGTGGCCCATCAGCGTCATGATGGTGATCCAGCGTTCGCTGATCCTGGGTGTGAACGGCTCGAGGACCGACGACTTCAAACCTGTCTACGCCGCGGCATACAACTTCCTCAACAACCTGCCCGTCTACGGCGAGAACTACGACACGGTCAGCCCCCACTATCTGTATCCGCCGTCGGGCACGCTGCTGATGGCACCCGTCGCGGTCCTCGACTACGAACGCGCCCGGTGGCTGTTCATCGCGGTGAGCGCCATTGCCCTGGTCGGGTGCGCGTATCTGCTCACCCGCATGTTCGGATACTCGGCGTCGACCTGGGTGTTCCCGACCGTCCTATTCGTGTTCTTCAGCACCGAAACCGTGGCCAACACGCTGATCTTCACGAACTTCAACGCGTTCGTCCTGCTCGGGATGCTCGGCTTCATGTTGCTGATGATCAGACGGCACGACTTGTGGGCCGGTGTGCCACTCGGACTCACCCTGGCGGTCAAGCCGGTGCTGGCACCGCTGCTGTTGCTGGCCCTGCTCAATCGGCAGTGGAAGGTGCTCATCACGGCGATTGCCATCCCGGCCGCACTGACCGTCGTCGCCTGGCCGCTGAGCACCGACGCCAAGGCATTCGTGACCGAGACCGCGCCCTATCTGTTCGAGTCGCGCGACTACTACAACAGCTCGATTTCGGGGAACGGCGCGTACTTCGGCGTCGCCCCGTGGCTCATTCTGCTGCTGCGGGTCGCATTCGTCGCGATGGCCGTGTTCTCCCTGTGGTTCCTCTACCGGTACTACCGCAAGAACAACGAACTGCTCTGGCTGACCACCTCGTCGGGAGTTCTGCTCGTGACGACCTTCCTGGTCGGTTCCCTGGGCCAGGGTTACTACTCCATGCTCCTGTTCCCGCTGCTGATGTCGGTGGTGCTGCCCGGCTCGCCGATGCGTAACTGGCCCGCCTGGCTCGGCGTGTACGGATGCATGGCGTTCGACAGTTTTTACTCCGAACGCTGGAATGCCTTCGGCTGGATCCTCGAATACGGCAAGGTGACCTGGGGCTGGTCACTGCTGATGATCGCGGTGTTCTGTTCGCTGCTGTTCCGATACCTCGACATCCGATCGGTCTCCGAGACACCGGCCGGTGAGACGGTCGAATCCGCAGCGTCGGTGGACGATACGACGACTCGGTCGGTGTCCGCGACCTCCTGATACGGCACCCCGACGTCACATGGTGGTGCGTGGCGTGGCACCGGAGGACGAGGTGTCGCTACCGTGGTGCCATGACCTCCGAAACCCCAGCCGAACTCGCCGATCTGACCGACGAACAGTGGAAGGAACGGCTGACGCCCGCCGAATATCGGGTCCTGCGTCAAGCCGGCACCGAGGCACCGTTCACCGGCGAGTACACCGACACCAAGACCGTCGGTGTCTATCGGTGCCGGGCGTGCGACGCAGAATTGTTCCGCAGCACCCAGAAATTCGAATCCCATTGCGGCTGGCCGTCGTTCTTCTCCCCGCTCGCCGGTGACGCCATCATCGAGCGCGCCGACGACTCGATGGGCATGCGTCGCACCGAGGTGCTGTGTGCCAACTGCGGCAGCCACCTGGGTCACGTGTTCGCCGGCGAGGGCTACGACACCCCGACCGACCTGCGCTACTGCATCAATTCGATCAGCCTGACGCTCGACCCCAACCAGGACTGAGCAGCCAGGCGCGGCGAGAAAGTCGCGGCATTACGGCAGAGCGTCGATCAGTGCCTCTACCTCGACGCGCGGACCGGTGAAGAACGGGGTTTCCTCGCGCACGTGCATTCGCGCCTCGGTGGCGCGCAGATCACGCATCAGGTCGACGATGCGATGCAGTTCGGGCGCCTCGAAGGCCAGCAGCCACTCGTAGTCGCCCAGCGCAAAGGACGACACCGTGTTCGCCCGCACATCCTTGTAGCCGCGTGCGGCCTTGCCGTGATCGGCGAGCATCTTGCGCCGCTCCTCGTCGGGCAGCAGGTACCACTCGTAGGAGCGAACGAAGGGGTACACACAGATGTAGTTGCCCGCTTCCTCACCGGCGAGGAAGGCCGGCACGTGGCTCTTGTTGAATTCGGCGGGCCGGTGGAGTGCGACGTTGCTCCACACCGCATTACACGCCCGGCCCAACTCGGTCTCGCGGCGGAACCGCGCGTAGGCCGCCTGCAGTGCCTCCACGTTCTCGGCGTGCCACCAGATCATGAAGTCGGCGTCGGCGCGCAAGCCCGCGACGTCGTAGACGCCACGCACGACGACCCCGCTGTCGTCAAGGGTCTTGAAGAAGTCGGCGGCATCGGACCGAACCTGCGCACGATCGGCCGGCAGTTCGCCGGGACGCACGGCGAACACCGAGAACATCAAGTAGCGGACGGTGGCGTTGAGTTCTGCATAGTCCAAGCGGCTCATGACATTCATCGTGCCACCGGGCCGGTGCGGGCGGTCAGTCAGGTCGGTCAGTCAGGTGCCGTCTCACCCCAGGTCGGCGAGTACTTCGGCTGCCGCACGGCCGGCCTGCGCGATACAGGCCGGGACACCGACTCCGCCATAGGCCGAACCGGCGAGCGCCAGCCGCCGCGGCCGACCGGCCAGCACTTCGGCCATCCGCGCCAGGTGACCGGGCGCGTACACCGGCAGACCGCCGGTCCACCGCTGCACCACCACGTCGGTCATCTGCGACGACAGCGCGCCGACCCCGGCAGCGCCGCACACCTCGTCCAGATCTGCGAGCGCCTCGGCAACCAACCGATCGTCGACGCCGGGTTCCTCGAGTTCCGACGGCACGGGCGCCCCGAATCGCCCGAACGACGCCCGAACCGAGACCGGCGCGCAGCGATCGGCCAGATGCTGCCACTTCTGCGAACTGAAGGTGAAGGCCTTGGCGCGCAACTGTTCTCCGGTGGCGACCAGAACGCCGGAGTGATCCGGCAACCGTGTGCCGGGAGCCAACGCGAGCGAGACGACCACCGACGACGCGCCCGAGACCTCGGCGAGCGGACCGGCCATTCCTGGACACTCCGACGCCAGCAGTGCCGCGGCCACCTGGGCGGGGACCGCCAGGATCACCGCGTCGTACTCCTGTGGATCGTTGTCGACTCCGATCGCCCAAGAATCGCGCTCGTGGCGCAGCCCGGTGATGGTTCCACCGAGTCGAACGTTCGCCGACGCCGCCTCGACGAGTGCGTCGACCAGCACGCGATATCCGCCGACCAGGGTGCCGAAGACAGGTCCCGACGCCCCGGCCCCGGCCCCGATCACCTCGTTGACCGCGGTCGTCAGCGACGGTGCGCCCGCGTCGAGTCGCGTCGCGAGTGCCGGTAGCGCCTCCCGAACGCCGATGTCGGCGGCCAGACTGGAATACACCCCACCCAGCATCGGATCAACGCTGCGGGCGACGACCGACGGGCCAAAGCGGTCGGCGACGAAGTCACCGACAGACGGGTCTGTGCCCGCACGCCACCGGAGTTCGCGATCCGCCTCGGCCGACATCCGCGTCAGATCATCCGAATCAACAAGTTCTGCAACCGATTCCACCGAAGCGGGGATACCCATCAACGCGGGCGCAGGTAATGGGTACAGACCTCCACCCGACCAGATCGCCGGCCGCATCGCCGTCGGCGACACCACACGGTCACCCAGCCCGAGTTCGCGCACCAGCTCGAGCGCTTCGGGACGCCGCACGATGAATGCCTCGGCGCCGACGTCCACCTGGCGCCCGCCGACCTCGGTGGTGTGCAGAATGCCACCGAGCCGGTCTCCCGCGTCGAAGACGTCGATGTGCGCATCCGGCCCGAGCCCTTGCCGGAGGCGCAGTGCCGCAGTCAGACCCGAGATCCCACCGCCGATCACCGCGACGCGCGCCCGGTGCGCCATCAGAGGCTGTGAATCCGTTCGACCACGCGGGTGAGGACATCAGGGTCGGTGCCGGGCAATACGCCGTGACCGAGGTTGAAGATGTGGCCGGTCGCACCCGCGGCGATCGCGCGGTCGCCATCGGCGACCACCCGGCGCACCTCGCGGTCGACGACCGCGTCACCCGCGAACAGCAGGGTCGGATCCAGGTTCCCCTGCACGGCTTTTCCCGGACCGACGCGGCGCGCGGCCTCGTCGAGGGGCACCCGCCAGTCCACGCCGATGACGTCGGCCCCGGCGTGGGCCATCGACGCGAGCAGTTCCCCGGTACCGACGCCGAAATGGATTCGCGGAACACCGTATTCGGCGACCTCGGCGAGCACACGGGTGCTGTGCGGTGCCACGAAGCGCTGATAGTCGGCGACCGAGAGCATGCCCGCCCAGGAATCGAACAACTGGATGGCGTCGACACCGGCGTCGAGCTGGACCCGCAGGAAAGCGATCGTGATGTCGGCAAGACGGCCCATCAGATCGTTCCAGAGCTCCGGCGAACCATGCATCATCGCCTTGGTGCGCTCGTAGTTGCGGCTGGGCCCGCCTTCGATGAGGTAGGACGCCAGTGTGAACGGCGCACCGGCGAAACCGATCAGCGCGGTGTGTTCCCCGAGTTCACCCAGGATCAGTTCGACGGCCCGGCCGATCGCGCCGACCGATTCCGGCTCCAATCGGGGTATCGCGCGGACCGCCGACTCCGAACGCACCGGCGCGGCGATCACGGGTCCGGTGCCGGCAACGATGTCGAGGTCGATGCCTGCAGCCTTCAGCGGAACCACGATGTCGGAGAACAGGATGGCGGCGTCGACGTCGTGTCGGCGGACCGGCTGCAGAGTGATCTCACAGACCATCGCGGCGTCGAAACACGACTCCAACATTCCGTGTTCGGCCCTGATGGCCCGGTACTCGGGCAGCGAGCGTCCCGCCTGTCTCATGAACCACACCGGACGGCGAGCGGGTGTGAGCCCGGTCGCTGCCGCCACCAGCGGCAGATGCGACCGGTCGGCGCGGATTCGAGGTGTGTGCGACATCGTTGTTCACTCTGCCACGCGACCCACCGGCGACAGGCCCCAGGTCTGCCGTACGGCGCGCCTCCGCCGCTGCTCGCCACCGCCGACCTACCGTCGAACGGTGACGTCTTCGGGAGCTGAAAGCGAGCCGGCTGATTTCCGCGCTGCGGTCGAGTCGCTGCACGCCGCTCGGATACGGCGGGAAATCGAAGTCGGCCCGATCCGGCCACCACAGCGGCTCGCACCGTACAGCTATGCGATCGGCACCGAGGTGCGCGCACCCGACGATGTCGCACCCGACGAGGTCCCGGTCGACTCCCCGGGCAGCGCCTTCGGACGCCTGATCCTGCTCTACGACCCGGCCGGTCAGGACGCCTGGAACGGGACCATGCGCCTGGTCGCCTACATCCAGGCCGAGGTCGAGGCCGCGCTCGCGATGGATCCGTTGTTGCCGGAAGTGACTTGGAGCTGGCTCAGTGAGGCGCTGGGCGTGCCCGTCGGGTCGACCGCGACTCCTGACGACAGCGCGGGTGTAGCGGTCACCGCTCTGGGCGGCACGGTCACCTCGACCACGTCGGTTCGCTACGGCGACATCGCCGGCCCGCCACGTGCCCATCAACTGGAGCTGCGCGCGTCGTGGACGGCCGTGACCGCCGACGGCCTGGGCAGCCACCTCGAAGCCTTTTGCGAGGTGCTCGCGTCCGCTGCGGGGCTGCCGCCGGTCGGGGTCACCGAACTCGGCCCCTCATGAGCGAAGCGGACACGCCCGAGAGCGGGTCCCCCACCGACTCCGAGCCGGTCGAGACCACCCCGTTGCTCTCGCCTGCCGACGGGGTTCCGCCGGTGCTGACGTCCGCGCAGCAGTTCGCCGAGACCGCCGCCAAACTGCTCGCCGGATCGGGACCGATCGCACTCGACACCGAGCGCGCTTCGGGCTACCGGTATTCGCAGCGTGCCTACCTGATCCAGATCCGACGCCGCGGTTCCGGGTCGTTCCTGCTGGACCCGATCGCCGAACCCGAGGCGCTGGCCCCGGTGATCGCCGTGCTCGACGGTCCAGAATGGGTCCTACACGCCGCCGACCAGGATCTGCCCTGTCTTCGTGAGCTCGGCTTCCGGTGCGCGGAGCTCTATGACACCGAACTGGCCGGACGGCTCCTTGGCCTGGCCAAGGTCAACCTTGCGGCGATGGTGGCGCACTTTCTGGGTCTGGGGCTGCAGAAGGGCCACGGTGCGGCCGACTGGTCGCGCCGCCCACTCCCCGACGAGTGGCTCAACTACGCGGCCCTCGATGTCGAGGTACTCGTCGAACTGCGCGACGCGATGGACGCCGCTCTCGTCGACGCCGGCAAAGACCGTTGGGCGCGTGAGGAATTCGCCTACGTCCTCGAACGCCCACCGGCGCCGCCGCGTGAGGATCGGTGGCGCCGCACCTCGAGTATCCATACGGTCAAGAGCGCTCGGGCACTGGCTGCGGTCCGCGAATTGTGGTCAGCCCGTGAGCACATCGCCGAGCGGCGTGACGTGGCGCCCGGGCGCGTGTTGCCGGACTCGGCAATCATCAATGCGGCCACGGTCAGCCCCAAGACCACGGCCGAACTCACCCGCCTCCCGGTGTTCGGTGGACCTCGTCAGCGCAGGCAGGCCGGTACTTGGCTGGCCGCGTTGCAACGCGCGCGAGAGCTTCCCGACGACGAACTGCCGCCCCGCAAGGCGCCGGCGACGGGCGGACTGCCACCGACCAACCGGTGGGAGCAACGCAACCCCGAGGCCGCCGCTCGGCTGGCCGAGGTCCGGTCCGCGCTGGCGACGATCGCAGAGGAACATTCGGTGCCGGCGGAGAACCTGCTCGCACCGGATGTCATGCGGCAGCTGTGCTGGGACGGACTCCCGGAAGCCGCACCGACGGCCGAACAGGTGGATCAGCGTTTGGCGTCGGACGGTGCCCGCGCCTGGCAACGCGCCCTGTGCGCGGAACCGTTCGCGGCGGCCTTCGCCAAAGCAGCGGTCTCCTAGGAGATCTGCGCTCAGCGCTGGTCGTCGACCTGAGGTTCGACGGCGTCGTCGGTGTCGAGGCCTGTGGCGTCGAGTTCTGGGGCGTCGAGTTCTGGGGCGTCGAGTTCTGAGGCGTCGAGTTCTGGGCCGTCGGCAAGGGGCCGGTCGAGTCCCGGTGCGCTGTGCATCCCGGCAACGGTCGCGGTGATCGAACGCGCGAGATCCTGTGCGGTCAAACCGAACTCGGCAAGGATCTGGCCGCGCGACGCGTGCGGGACGAACTGCTGCGGAATTCCGCGGATCTGCACGGGAACCAGGATGTCGGCGGCCGCGACCGCTTCGGCGATGGCAGCGCCCACTCCCCCGCTGACACCGTTGTCCTCCAGCGTGACCACCAACCGATGACGCCGGGCGGCATCCACGATCGAACCGGCCACAGGCAGGATCCAGCGCGGATCGACCACCGTGGCGTCGATACCCTGCCGGGCGAGGCGCTCGGCGGTGTCGACGGCCAGACCGCAGAAGGCCCCGATCGCCACGATGAGGACGTCGCCGCTCGCCTCGCCGAGACCGGCGGCCGCGCGGTGCAGGACGTCCACGCCGTCGTGGAGTCGTTCGACGGCTCGAATGTCCTCGGGCACAGCACCTTTCGAGAAGCGCAGGGCCGTGGGTCCGGTGGTGGTCGCCAACGCCTCGTCAAACTCCTCGCGCAGCCGGACCGCGTCACGAGGTGCCGCCACCCGCAAGCCGGGCACCATCGCCATCAGGGACAGATCCCACATGCCGTGGTGGCTGGGCCCGTCGGGACCAGTGATCCCGGACCGGTCGAGCACGAGGGTCACCGGAAGTTTGAGCAGGGCGACGTCCATCAAGAGCTGGTCGAAGGCCCGGTTGAGGAAGGTCGAGTAGATCGCGACCACCGGATGCAGACCACCGAGGGCCAGTCCGGCCGCCGACGTCATGGCGTGCTGTTCGGCGATCCCGACGTCGAACATGCGGTCCGGGTACTTCTCACCGAACGGCGTGAGACCGGTGGGTCCCGGCATCGCCGCGGTGATGGCGACGACGTCGTCGCGCGCGGCGCCCGCGTCGAGCAGCGCCGCGGAGAACACCGATGTCCAATCCTGTGGGGCCACGCTGGTGGCGCGGCCGGTCACGGGATCGATGATGCCGGTCGCATGCATCTGATCGGCCTCGTGGTTCTCGGCCGGCGCGTAGCCCATGCCCTTGCGGGTGACGACATGCACGATGACCGGTCCACCGAAGTCGCGGGCCGACCGGAGCGCCGACTCGACCGCGTCGACGTCGTGCCCGTCGACGGGGCCGACGTACTTCAGGCCCAGGTCGGTGAACATCGCCTGCGGCGAGAGCAAGTCTTTCAGTCCGCTCTTCATGCCGTGCAAGACGGCGTAGGCGGGTTCTCCGACCACGGGCAGCTGCTTGACGGCCTTCCGGCTCTCGTCGAGGAAGCGCTCGTAACCCGGCTGCAGCCGCAGGCCCGACAGGTGACTGGCAAGCCCGCCGATCGTTGGTGCGTACGACCGTCCGTTGTCGTTGACGACGATCACCATCGGCCGGTCGGCGGCCGCGATGTTGTTCATCGCTTCCCAGCACATACCGCCGGTGAGCGCTCCGTCGCCGACGATCGTGACGACGGTGCGGTCGGGCTGGCCGGTCAGGGCGAAGGCTTTGGTCAGTCCGTCGGCGTAGGACAGCGCCGCGGAGGCGTGCGACGACTCGACCCAGTCATGCGGGCTCTCCGACCGTTCTTGGTAGCCGGTGAGTCCGCCCTTCTGCCGCAGGTGGTCGAAGTCGTCTTTGCGCCCGGTCAGGATCTTGTGCACGTAGCACTGGTGGCCGGTGTCGAAGATCACCGGATCGTGGGGCGAGTCGAACACCCGATGCACCGCGATGGTCAGCTCGACCACACCCAGATTCGGACCCAGATGGCCGCCGGTCGCCGACACCTTGGCGATCAGGAACTGCCGGATCTCCGCGGCCAGTGTCTCGAGTTCGGCGGGCGAGCACGCCTGCAGATCGGCCGGTGAATCGATCCGGTCGAGCACGCTCATCGTTTCCTCCATCCGGACCCGGCCATGGTGTCTGGGGCTGCTGTCGGCGACTGTTGTCTGTGACTGTCGTCGGGGGCTGTGTGCGGGGAGGGCGGCAGGCCCGACCCCTGTCTGGAACAGTCTACGGACTTCGCCACCCACACCCGAGCCCCGCGGTTCGGTGAACCCGACGAAAACCCACGCGACGTCACGCGGTTGAACGGTTGCGAACGAGGCAGGCAATCGCCTCGACATGGTGCGTCAGGACAAACGCGTCGAAACCCCGCAGCCCCACCACGGAGTAGCCGTGTCCGGCAAAGAGGCCAAGATCACGCGCGAACCTGGCGGCGTCGCAGCCGACGTGCACCACCACGTCGGGTTCGGCGGCGGCGATCGCGCCGATCACGCGTTCACCGGCACCGGTCCGTGGCGGATCCAGGACCACCAGGTCGGGGTGAGGCAGCGAACCGATCTGTGCCGCAACCTCACCGGCGTGGATGACGACCCGGTCATCGCCGTCGAAGGTCTTCTCCGCCGCCGCCAGTGCCCGGGTGTCGGAATCGACCACATGCACTGCCCCGACTCCCAGATCACCGACCCCCAGATCGCGGTCGAGTAGTGCAGCGGCGAACACCCCGGCACCGCCGTACAGATCCCAGGCCACCCTCGGGGGTGTCGATGCGTGCGCGCGGGCGAACTCGACGATGGTGTTCGCATAGGTTTCCGGAGCATTCCGATGCGCCTGCCAGAAACCGGTGACCGGAATCTGCCACGACCGAGCGCCCACCCGGTGTTCGGCGACATCGGTGCCCTCCAGTAGTCGTTCGGCGCGGGGCGCGCGAAGACGGTGCCGGCGCTGCTGCACCTGCTTCCGTGAGCGGCCGGAACGGCCCGGCCGGGGTGTGGCGACGGGCGCCAGTTCGGTGACGTGGCGTCGGCCCGCATCGTCGAGCACGATCACCAGTTCGGCATGCGGGGTGAATCCACCGTCGATTCCCGCCGGTATCCGGGGGTCTGGCTGGGCGCAGCTCACCCTGGTGATCACCTCGTCGGCGCGGAAGCCGAGTTGTCCGGCGAACCCAGCGTCGTCGACGGCCAGTCGGGTTCGAATCCGCCAGCCGGTGGGGTCATCGGCCAGTGCCCTGACGCCCGAGTCCAGGTCGGTGTCGGCCACCACCGTGTCGGGCAGGTGGCCGACGCGGCGCAGTACGTCCACCAGGACGTCGCGCTTGAGGCCACGAGCGTGGACCGGGTCGATGAACGCCAGATCGCAGCACCCAGCGCCCGCGGCGGCCGCCGCACACACACTTGGCACTCGGTGCGGCGAGGCGTCGAGGATCTCGACCGTCTCGGCCCGCCAGAACGATGGATGCGAGTCATCGGTGATGCGGGCCCGCACCCGCTCGCCCGGCACGGCACCTCGAACGAAGACCACCCGGCCGTCCGTTCGGCCCACGGCCGCCCCGCCGTTGGCGAGCGCGTCCACGGTGATCTCGAGAGTCGTCGAACCGGGGTCCTGCGGGTCCGTCGGACTCACCGACGTTCCGGGTCGCCACCGAGCGCACGCCGGGTCTCCCCCGGTGCCCAGTAGCTCGGGTCGGCCTTGCGGCGGTCCGACGAGGTCAACTGCCACGGCACCGAGGTCACCATCACGCCCGGTTCGAACAGCAGGCGCCCCTTGAGACGCAGCGCCGACTGGTTGTGCAGAATCTGCTCCCACCAATGCCCGACAACGTACTCGGGGATGAACACGGTGATGACATCGCGCGGATTCTCCCGCCGCACGCGACGCACGTAATCGATGACCGGCCGGGTGATCTCACGGTACGGCGACGCGATCACCTTGAGCGGGACCGTGATGTCGCTGGCCTCCCATTGCGACACCAGCTTGCGGGTGTCGCGGTCGTCGACGTTGACGGTGATCGCCTCGAGCACGTCGGGACGGGTGGCACGTGCATAGAGAAGTGCGCGCTTGGTGGCCAGGTGCAGGGTGGAGACCAACACCACCGAGTGCGTGCGACTGGGCAACACCGTTTCCTCGTCGTTCTCCTGCGCGCGTTCGAGTTCGGTCTGTACCGAGGCGTAGTGGTGATGGATCAGCTTCATCAGGATGAAGATCGCGACCATCGCCAGGATCGCGATCCAGGCGCCCGCGGTGAACTTGGTGATGAGGACGACGATGAGAACGGTCGCCGTCATGACGAGGCCGACGCTGTTGATCACGCGCGACTGCATCATGCGTCGGCGTGCCCGAGGGTCGGTCTCGGTGCGCAACAGCCGGGTCCAGTGCCGCACCATGCCGGTCTGGCTGAGGGTGAACGACACGAACACGCCCACGATATAGAGCTGGATCAGGGCCGTCACCTGAGCGCCGAAGGCGACCACGAAGACGATCGCGGCGAGCGCGAGGAACACGATTCCGTTGCTGAATGCGAGCCGGTCACCCCGGGTGTGCAACTGGCGGGGCAGGTAACGATCCTGCGCGAGCACCGATCCCAGCACCGGGAATCCGTTGAACGCCGTGTTGGCCGCCAGCATCAGGATCAGGGCGGTGACGGTGGCGACGAAATAGAAGCCGGGTGTGAAGGTGTCGAAGACCGCGTGCGCCAGCTGCGCGATCATCGCCTTCTGCTGGTAGCCCTCGGGTGCCCCGATCAAGTCTTGCTCGGGGTCCATCACGTATTTCGCGCCGATCTTCTGCGCCAGCATCACGATCCCGAGCAGCAGGATGATCGCGAAGGTTCCCAGCATCAGGAGTGTGGTGGCCGCGTTGCGCGACTTGGGTTTCCGGAAGGCCGGCACACCGTTGCTGATCGCCTCGACACCGGTCAGGGCCGCACAGCCCGACGAGAAGGCCCGGGCGATCAGGAAGACGAAGGCGATTCCGACGAGGTGGTTGTCCTCGGCCTTGATCTCGAAGCCTGCGGTCTCGGACTGGACATTCTCGCCGAGGATGTAGATCTCGAAGAATCCCCAGATCAACATCGCGAGAACGCCGATGATGAAGGCGTAGGTGGGAGTTGCGAGGAACGCGCCGGACTCCTTGATGCCACGCAGGTTCACCGCCGCGAGGAGCACGATCGCGGCGACGCAGAACCACACCTTGTGTTCTTCCACGAACGGGATCGCCGACCCGATGTTCTCCGCCGCCGACGAGATGGACACCGCGACCGTCAGCACGTAGTCGACCAGCAGTGCGCTGCCTACCGTCAGACCCGCATTGGGACCGAGATTGACCGTCGCGACCTCGTAGTCGCCGCCACCGGACGGGTAGGCGTGCACGTTCTGGCGATAGCTGGCCACCACCACCACCATGACGACGGCGACCGCGACGGCCACCCACGGTGTGTAGGCGAGCGCGCTGACACCGGCCACCGACAGGACCAGGAAGATCTCCTGCGGCGCGTACGCCACCGACGACATGGCATCGGACGCGAATACGGGCAGCGCAATCCGCTTCGGCAGGAGCGTGTGACCCAACGTGTCACTGCGGAATGGCCGCCCCAGAAGCAGGCGCTTGGTCGCGACGGACACCTTCGACACGGTGGACACCAGGCAACATTAGAGCCTGTGATATCCATTGGCCACCAAGGGCCGGGTCGGCACCCGAAGGATGGTGTGTGCGGGTAGGTTCAAGGTCGGCCCGGGCCTGGATGCAGCTCGGCCGGACGATGAACGTGTGGTCGACGGAAGGAACGTCGTGCGGGTTGTGATCATGGGTTGCGGACGGGTCGGTTCGGCGCTCGCAATGGCGATGCAGAAACGTGGTCACGAGGTCGCGATCATCGACCGCGATGCGTCGGCCTTCTCGCGTCTGAGCCCCGATTTCACAGGTGTGACCATCGCCGGCGTCGGCTTCGACCGTGACGTCCTCGAACGCGCGGGCATCGAGAACGCCGACGCGTTCGCGGCGGTGTCCTCGGGCGACAACTCGAACATCATCTCGGCCCGCGTCGCGCGGGAGACCTTCGCCGTGGAGCGTGTCGTCGCCCGCATCTACGACGCGAAACGTGCCGAGGTGTACGAGCGTCTGGGCATCCCGACCGTTGCGACCGTGCCGTGGACCACCGAGCGGTTCGTCTCGGCCCTCGGTGAGACGTCCACGACCACGGAGTGGCGCGACCCCTCCGGATCTCTGGCGGTGGCCCAACTCGACATCCACGAGTCGTGGATCGGAACCACTGTCGGCAAGTTCCAGGAACTGACCGGCGCACGTGTGGCATTCCTCAACCGGGTCGGACACCCGGTCCTGCCGGACGTGAAAACCGTGCTGCAGCAAGACGATGTGGTGTTCGCAGCCTGCCTGCTCGACAACCTCGACAATGCCCGGGCGACCGCATCCGGCCCGGCCACACACGACTAGGGCAGGCTCCGCAGATGCTCCGCACTTCCAGTCCCACCACCTCTGACCGAGGAGTTCAGCCATGAGAGTCGCCATCGCCGGTGCCGGTGCGGTCGGTCGGTCCATCGCCCGAGAGCTGCTCACCAATGCCCACGAGGTGACGCTTTTCGAACGTCAGATGGGTCATATCGACGAGAAGGCGGTCCCCGGAGCCACCTGGGTCCTGGCCGACGCCTGCGAGCTGTCGAATCTCGAACAGGCCGATCTGCACACCTTCGACGTCATGATCGCCGCGACCGGCGACGACAAGGCCAACCTGGTGGTCAGCCTCCTCGCCAAGACCGAGTTCGCGGTCAATCGGGTCGTCGCACGGGTGAATGATCCGCGCAACGAATGGCTCTTCGACGAGGACTGGGGCGTGGACGTCGCGGTCTCCACCCCCCGGCTGCTCGCCTCGCTGGTCGAGGAGGCCGTCTCGGTCGGTGATCTGGTGCGGCTGATGACCTTTCGACAGGGTCAGGCCAACCTGGTCGAACTGACGCTCCCGGCCAACACGCCACTGGCCGGTAAACCCGTGCGCAAGCTCACCCTGCCGCGCGATGCGGCGCTGGTCGCGATCCTGCGCGGCGGCCGGGTGATCGTCCCGCAGTCCGACGACCCGATCGAAGGCGGCGACGAGTTGATCTTCATCGCGCCCGACGACGTGGAACCGGCGCTGCGCGACGCCATGCAGGTCTGACCCGCTGCTGCAGCGATCAGTTGCGGGACTGTTCGGGCCCGAGCCGGTCGGTGGAAGACTGCTCGATTTTCTGCTCGGACTCGCCGTGTTCGGACTGGGTGGCCCGTCGCACCAGGTACACGGTCGCGAGTACCGCGATTGCCGTGAGTGGCCAACCCATGGCGATGCGGGCAACCGCGAGCCACCCGGTCTGGTCGTGGTCGTAGAGCTGCGACTGCAGCACGTAGCGCGCCACGAACACGAGTGCCCAGACCGCGGTTGCCAGGTCGTAGGCCCGCAATGTGGCGCGGCTGCGCCGCCACCCGGTGCCCTGTCCGTTCACGAGATGCCAGGCCACTCCCACGAGCGGCCACCGCACGACGATGGAGATGACGAACACCACCGCGTACACGAGCGTCGTCCAGATGCCGAACAAGAAGTAGCCCTTGGCATCTCCGACCCGATGGGCGATGAACACACAGATGGCCACGCCGAGCAGACCCGATACCGCGGGGGTGAGCGCCTCCCGGCGCACCAACCTCAGCACGAAGATGGCGACGGCGGTCGTCAGTGCCGCGATGATCGCAGCGCGTAACCCGAAGAACGAGTTCACCGGCACAAAGACGACGACCGGCACGGTCGAATAGATCAGTCCGGACACACCGCCGAGTTGTTCGAGAACCGACGGGCTTTCGGAGGACTCAGTCCTCTGTGCCATGCAACTCGTAATACGGGTTGTAGATCACCTTGTTGCCCTCGTGCAGTCCCAGACGTCCGCGAACAGTCAGCTTCCGGCCGGGCTCGATACCGGGAATGCGATTGCGTCCCAGCCATTTCAGGGTGACGACATCGCTGCCGTCGAAGAATTCCGCCTTGACGCCCGCCTTCGCGGTACGTGAGCAGGTCTCCACCGATCGCAACTCACCGTGCATCGTCACCTCGTCGCCGCGACAACACTCCGAGGCCCGCTGGGCACCCGTTGCGCGCGACTCCTCGGCGATCTTCTCCGCGTCGGCGTCACCGAGATCCTCGGTCAGCCGGCGCGTCAGTCGCTTCAGGTAACCGGCTGTGGGCATCACAACCTCCAGGCTTTCTCTTCGCTTGTGGAGTCTGGCTGTTTCGGGCTGGCGAACGACTCCATTTCTCGCCAGCGTAGACCTGTCCGTCTACTGGTGACAACGCCGGAGCATGATCATTCCATGCCACTGAATGACCGGCTTGTTTCGCCCTCGCCGAGAGTCCTGGTTGCCATCCCCGGCACCGGATCCGACGGCGACCACATCGGCCGCGCATTCGGCCCCGCGGCCACCTGGCTCGGCGTCGAACTCATCGCGCTGGAACCGGAAAACGACCTGGTGGCAGGCTATCTACGCAGGCTCGATCAGCTGAGCGCCACGGCAGGCAGGCTGCTGGTGGGCGGGGTGTCGATCGGGGCCGCGATCGCGCTCGAGTGGGCTCTGAAAGCGAGCGCCGAGAAGTGTGCCGGGGTGCTTGGTGCGCTGCCCGCGTGGTGTGGGGTGCCGTCGTCGGCACCGGCCGCCCACAGCGCGCTGGCCACTGCCGAATCACTGCGTACCGCGGGCCTGGACGCCACGGTCGCCACCATGGCGGCCTCGAGCCCGACCTGGCTCGCCGAAGAACTGTCCCGATCGTGGCGCGCGCTGTCCGGCGGGCTGGAAGCCCAGTTGCGTGCGGCCGCCGCCTACACGGCGCCCGAGGCGGAGGCGTTGACCACACTCGAGGTCCCGCTGGCGATCACCGCCGCGACCGACGACCCGGTCCATCCCATCGACGTCGCTCGCCGGTGGTGTTCCGCCGCGCCGCGGGCGAGGCTGGTCGAGGTGACCCTCACCGAATGGGGTGAGCATCCCGCAATCCTCGGCAACGGCTGCGCCCGCGCGTACGCGCAGATGCTCACTGCCGATTAGGGATCAGCGCCGGCCGCGCCGCCGGAACCGCTGCATGGCCGAACCCGACGACGGGGCCGGCGGCGGCTCGTCGTCGGCCGGCCCCGCGGCCGTACCCGCGGAGTCATCGTCCTCGGCGACATCCTCGCCGGCGTCGGTCCAGACGGTGGCCGCAGCGAGCTGATCGATCGCGCCACCGGGAACCGGTGCATCCGCATCTGTCGCATCCGACGCGGGGGCAGCCGAACCAGCAGCCGGGCCGGACGGGGCGATGAGCGGGCCAGGCCCTTCTTCTGCGGCAGCCATCTCCTCCATCATCTGCTGCTGCGCTGCCGCAACCTGCTCGGCGAGTACCGGCGGCAGCGTGATGGGCAGTGGATCACGAGGAGGGTATGGCTCGGTACCCCGTCGGACGACGGTTTCGGCGAGCACCGCGCGCGCGAGCTGGGCCATCTCCGACGCCGACGTCGTCGGGCCACTCGCGACGCAGCGCACCATCCAGCGGGGGCCGTCGACGCCGATGAAGCGGTGGGTCGCGCCGTCGAGTTCCCCCACCACTTCGCGGCCCCAATGGCCGTCGGAGATGCTTGCCTGGGCGCCGTCGTCACGCAACGATTCGGCAAGTTCCCGGACCACCTCGCGCCAGAGTCCCGGCGATTTGGGAGCGGCATAGGCCGACACCGTGATTCGGCCGTGCGGGGTCACCAGGTAGACCGACTGCGGTTCATGATCCGCCGACATCTCCACGGTGACCTGGCCGCCTTCGACAACCGGCACGAGCACCGAGCCGAGGTCGAGATGTGAGTTCTCGAGCTCGTGGGGATCGGTCGCGAGATTCTCGATGTCGTAGGGACCGCGTGCCTCGCCGATCCGTGGTGCATCGGTCTGTGATTCATCGGCCATGGATGCTCCTCGTGCCCGCCCCCATGGTGTGCGTCCCGCCCGTCGGCGTTGAATCCCTCAGCGCCCAAAACCTCAGCGGCCCCGTGACCCCCGTCGTGTCGACCATGAACGCACAGTATCCGAACGCGCACCGGATCGGACTCAGGTGCGCGACTCCGGTGTGGCAGGCGGTGGATCCTGCAAGACTGCGTGGCCACCGCTCGAGCCGTATCCGCCGGCACCCCGGCTGGTGTCGTCGAGTTCGGTCACCTCCATGAACTCCGGCAACTCGACCCGCTGCACGACGAGCTGCGCGATCCGATCGCCACGAGAGATCGAGATCGACTGTTCGGGATCGAGATTGATCAGACACACCTTGATCTCGCCGCGATAGCCGGCGTCGATGGTGCCCGGCGAGTTGACGATCGACAGCCCGGCGCGCGCGGCCAGGCCCGAGCGAGGGTGGATCAATCCGACGGTGCCCACCGGAAGCGCGACCGCGATCCCGGTGCCGACGAGTTGTCGTCGGCCCGCAGGCAATTCGAGGTCGATGGTGGAATAGAGGTCCACGCCCGCGTCGCCCGGATGGGCACGCACCGGTAGTGGCAACTCAGGGTCGAGGCGTCGGATCGGAATAGGTGCGAGAGGGGTGGGTTCTGCGCTCACGCAGGCAGACTACGCTGGTCGCGTGATCGAACCCCACTCACCCGACAACGCGACCGGCCCGTCGGAGGGCGGGCTGATGCCGTATGACGAACGTCTCCACGTCCCTTGGTGGTGGTGGCTGGCGGCCCTGGTCGTCGTCGGTGTCGTAGGTCACGAGATCGAGTTGGCGGCGCATGAATCCGCCTGGGGTTTGCTGGCCTACCCGGTGGTGGCGCTGTTGTGCGCGGCCGTGCTGTGGTCGATGGGGCGGGTGCGGATCAGTGTCACCGCCGACGGTGAACTGCACGCCAACCGAGCCCGGCTGCCCCGATCGGTGATCGCTCGCGGCGCGAGCATTCCGGCGACCGCGAAGAGCGCCGCACTCGGGCGGCAGCTCGATCCGGCCGCATATCTGGTGCACCGGTTCTGGGTGAAGACGATGGTGCTTGTCGTGCTCGACGACCCCGACGACCCCACGCCGTATTGGCTGGTGTCGACTCGACATCCCGCCCGGTTGCTCGCCGCGCTGGACATTCCGGACGCCGCGGCCGAGAAGTCGGACGACCGGCAACAATAGGCCGCTGCTGGACCCACTGTGCCGGCGGACTCACCGCGTCGATGCGGTGAGTCGATCTGTTCACCTGCCGGTCAGGCGCAGTCCACGCAGATCATCGTGGTGCCGTTCTCCCGCGCCAGCCGGCTGCGGTGGTAGACGAGAAAGCAGCTAGTACAAGTGAATTCGTCTGCCTGCTTGGGGATCACCCGCACGGACAGTTCCTCACCCGACAGATCTGCACCGGGCAGTTCGAAGGACTCAGCGGTGTCACTCTCGTCGACATCGACGGCAGCGGCTTGCGCCTCGCTGCGCCGAGCCTTCAGTTCCTCGAGCGAGTCCTCGTTCAGGTCCTCGGTCTCCGTGCGTCGTGGCGCGTCGTAATCAGTAGCCATTGTGTGCCTTACGTGGTTGAGAGTCTCAAAGGGCGCTCTCGGCTGCCCGGCTTGTGGCCGAGAAGCCCGTGGATGCGCGCAGCCCCGCCGGGATTGTCTTGCCGGCGGCGTCACTACAACGTCATGACCGGTGCAATTCGTTACCCGTAACCGTTCAGACCGCTGTGAGTTTCATCACATTTGGTCCTTTACTCCCCCTGGGCCGTGGAGAGCAGGCGCCCGAAGAATAGTGGACCGGATTGCTTGGGTCAACAATTACCGCAAACGAGTTTCGCGGCGTGTTTCTTCCCGGCATCGGCAACCGAGGAGGTGGCACACCGTGCCCGTTACGGACTCCACCGCCGTCCACCCTCTACAGTGAGCGAGACCCAGACCGATGGACCGACTCCAACGTCGGCTCCATCACCGGCCTGGGCCCCCGATCGGGAGAGGAGCCCGTCCGCCGTGGTGTCGCAGATTACGACCGGCTACCCGACCGACGAGAACGGTCGGGCCTACCGGCGCCGACGCTACGTGCCGGCGATCGTCACCGTCGTGGTCCTGCTTGTGGTGGGCCTGATCGTCTGGGCCACCGCCTTGGCCGACAGCGACAACCAGAGCGCCCCGACGGACTGCAATCAGCCGACTCCGGCTTCCTCGACGGCCCCGGCCCCGGATGCCGGCAATCCCGCGCCGGCCACCACCACACCCCCGCATCTGAACGCCGTGAGCCGCACCGACATGCTCGAGGTGGCACCGGCACCACTGTCGACCTTCCAGGTGCGCGTATTGAATGCGTCCGCCGAGCGCGGCGCTGCACGTACCGTGTCCGACGACCTGGCCGGTCAAGGATTCAGTCCGGCAACCGACACAGCGTACGGCGACGACGCCCTCTACCCGAACCGCGACCTCAACTGTGTCGCGCAGATCCGGTTCGGTCCGGCCGGACGCGCTGGTGCAGCGTCGGTCTGGCTGGCCTTCCCCTGCGCGCAACTCGTGGACGACGGCCGACGCGGAAGTACGGTCGACGTCGCCCTCGGCGAGTACTACAAGAACACCGAACTCTCGCAGGACACCCAAGCGGCCCTCGAGGTCCTGCGCTCGGCCGACCCGAAGAAGCCCGAGACCGGTGTCGACCCGGCACTGCTCTCTGCGGTCCATTCCGCCGGCTGCTGACCCGAGGTTTTTCGCCCCGCCCGCCACCGCTCCTGTGACCGGCTCACACAACGCGCGCCCGCGCGCCGACGTCGTCGAGGATCTCGGACAGTTCGGTGGCGATCCCGGGCGCCATGGCCACCGTCAGATGCCCTTCCGACGACCGCGATTCCGGCGGTGGAGTCGACACCACCGCACCCGCCTCGGCGGCGATCAGCGATCCGGCGGCCCAATCCCACGGGCTCAAACCGTGCTCGTAGTGGGCGTCGACGGCCCCGCTGGCCACCATGCAGAGATCGAGCGCCGCGGCGCCGATCCTCCTGATGTCACGAACCCTGGGCAGCAGACGCGCGACGATGTCGCCCTGCGCCTGCCTGCGGTGTGCGTCGTAGCCGAAGCCGGTGGCGACGAGCGCGAGTTCGGCCCGGTCGATCGTGTTGCAGGACAGCCGTAACCGACTGCCGTCGGCACCGTGGACATGCGCGCCCCGACCCAGGGCGGCGGTGTAGGTGAGCCCGCGGGCCACGTCGACGACCGCTCCCGCGACCGACTGCCCGTCGATCTGCGCTGCCACCGACACCGCGTACGCAGGAATTCCGTACATGAAGTTGACCGTGCCGTCGATCGGATCCACGACCCACCGGACACCGGAGGGCACGGCGACGGTTCCGCCCGCCTCCTCACCGAGGATCTCGTCGTCCGGGCGTGCCTTGTGCAGCAACGCACGCACCAGTTGCTCGGTCTCGGTGTCGGCCACGGTGACCGGATCGGTTTCGGTCGACTTCGTCGACACGACCGAACTGTCGGCGCCGGAATCGGTCTGGCCGAACAATTCTGGCCTGCGTAGACGGACATGGTCGGCGGCAGCTTGTGCCACCGACCGCGCAATCGTCTCGAGGTCGTGCGCCTCGTCTGGTGGGTATGCGTCCGTGCACCGCGGATCGGTAGGTCCATTCGCCACAGGCTCCATTGAACAGCACGCGAATCGGTCGGCGGTCCGCGGAACCGCACCGGCGGAAACCGCAGGCGGCGCAGCATCGTCGGCAACCAAGCGATCCGCGCCCCGGCTGGATAGCCTGAACTTGTATTCGTCGCCGCCGGAGAGGACGTCGTAATGGCCGAGTCAGCACCGACCGAGTCACCCGAACCTGATATAGCCACCACCTCAACCAATCTCGGGTTCGGAGTGGATGTCGGCGGTTCGGGCATCAAAGGCGGCGTGGTGGATCTCGACACCGGCGAACTCGTCGGCGAACGGTTCAAGGTGCTGACCCCCAAACCCTCGACGCCGAACGCGGTCGCCGGCGGTGTCGCCGAGGTCGTCGAACACTTCGACTGGGACGGACCGGTCGGCATCACCCTGCCGGGCGTGATCACCGAAGGTGTCATGCGCACTGCGGCCAACATCGACAAGGGCTGGATCGGGACCGACGTCTACGCCCTGTTCAGTGAGTACCTCGGCGGCCGGCAGGTGTCGGTACTGAACGACGCCGACGCCGCCGGCATGGCCGAGGACGCATACGGCGCGGGCAAGGGCGTCGACGGTGTGGTGATGCTGCTGACCTTCGGCACCGGCATCGGCTCGGCGATCCTCATCAACGGCACGCTGGTGCCCAACACCGAGCTCGGGCACATGTACGTCGGCAAGAAGGAAGCCGAACATCAGGCGTCGTCGCGGATCAAGGAGGAGAAGGGATGGTCGTATGAGAAATGGACCGAGCATGTCTCCACAGTCCTCGAGGCCTACGAGGCGCTGTTCTGGCCCAAGGTGTTCATCGCCGGCGGCGGTATCAGCCGCAAGTCCGCCAAGTGGATCCCATTGCTCACCAACTCGACCCCGGTGGTGCCGGCCACCCTGCTGAACACCGCAGGCATCGTCGGTGCGGCCATGGCCGTGTCGCAGGGACTCAAGACCTGACCGGGGAACGTAGCGCGACACCGGTTGCGCACGACCTCGGCGATGCCGTGTGACCTGGCCTTTGACACATCCTTGAACCCGATGTCGTTACAATGGTCGTCACCGGTCATGTTGCACCGAGTACCAAGCCCTCACCCGCGGTGGCCCGTGCTGCCGCGACGCGTCAAAAGTCAGTTTCGAAAGGTTGTACGTGGCAGCCACCAAGACCGTTCACTCGGACGCCGAGGTCGACGAGACAACGGATTCGTCCACCGACGGCTCGAGCGAGCAGACACCCGCCAAGCGCCCGGCCAAGAAGGCGGCCAAGAAGGCAGCCCGCAAGGCCCCCGCCAAGAAGGCCGCGCGTAAGGCTCCCGCCAAGAAAGCGGCCAAGAAGGCTGCGGCCGAGCCCGACGCCGGCGGCGACACCGATGCCGAACCCGATGACAGTCCGGATTCCATCGACGACATCGACGGCCCCGACGCCGAACTCGATGAGGACGTCGAGATCGACGACCTCGTCGTCGATGACGAGGACGACGCCACCGACGACGACTCGGACGACGACGAGGAGGAGGGCGACGCCGAAGAGCCGGCGGCCGCCACCTCGAAGCCCACTCCCGCCACCGACAAGGCCAATGCCGCCAAGGACGTGCCGGAGAAGTCGGCAGGTGACTTCGTCTGGGACGAGGAAGAGTCCGAGGCACTGCGTCAGGCCCGCAAGGACGCCGAGCTCACCGCCTCGGCCGACTCCGTGCGCGCCTACCTCAAGCAGATCGGCAAGGTCGCACTCCTCAACGCCGAGGAGGAGGTCGAACTCGCCAAACGCATCGAGGCCGGCCTGTTCGCCACCGAGCGCCTGCGTCGGATCATGGCGTCCGGCGAGAAGATCAGCACCGCCCAGAAGCGCGATCTCAACTGGATCTCGCGAGACGGCAACCGCGCCAAGAACCACCTCCTCGAAGCGAACCTCCGTCTGGTCGTGTCCCTCGCCAAGCGCTACACCGGCCGCGGCATGGCCTTCCTGGATCTCATCCAGGAAGGCAACCTGGGTCTGATCCGCGCCGTCGAGAAGTTCGACTACACCAAGGGCTACAAGTTCTCGACATACGCCACCTGGTGGATTCGGCAGGCGATCACCCGCGCGATGGCCGACCAGGCGCGCACCATCCGCATCCCGGTGCACATGGTCGAGGTCATCAACAAGCTCGGCCGTATCCAGCGCGAACTTCTTCAGGACCTGGGCCGCGAGCCCACTCCGGAGGAACTCGCGAAGGAGATGGACATCACGCCCGAGAAGGTCCTCGAGATCCAGCAGTACGCGCGTGAGCCCATCTCCCTCGACCAGACCATCGGCGACGAGGGCGATAGCCAGCTCGGTGACTTCATCGAGGATTCGGAAGCCGTCGTCGCAGTCGACGCGGTCAGTTTCACCTTGCTGCAGGATCAGCTGCAGTCCGTGCTCGAGACGCTGTCGGAGCGCGAGGCAGGAGTGGTCCGGCTGCGGTTCGGCCTGACCGACGGTCAGCCGCGCACGCTGGATGAGATCGGGCAGGTGTACGGCGTCACGCGCGAACGTATCCGGCAGATCGAGTCCAAGACGATGTCGAAGCTGCGCCATCCGTCGCGTTCGCAGGTGCTGCGCGACTACCTCGACTAGTCGAGCTCCCTCTCACGCCACGTCTGGCAACCCATCTTCGGGTGGTCTTGTCAACCTTGCGTTCACGGCGATTCCGACGGGCGTCTGAATGCGGGGATTGGTGTCGCGCGTTCGTACGATGTCGGAATGTCGGATTCTCTGAGGCAGGCGGTCGTGCTGCCGTCTACCCCGATGCTGGTCACCAGAAGGGCGGTCGACCTGCTCCGGGTTGCCTCGATGCTGTGTAGGTAGCGGCCCGCGCATCAATGCGCAACGAAGCCCCCGATTCGTTTCCCCGCGCCCACCTCGTGATCTCCACGGCGCGCCTGCATCGAAAGCACCCTGCACATGCCAACCATCGTTCTCATTGCCCTGGTCGGATTCGCCGCCCAACTCGTCGACGGCAGCCTCGGCATGGCCTACGGCGTCACGACCACCACACTGCTCTTGGCGATCGGGACCAACCCGGCCGCCGCGTCCGCCACCGTGCACCTCGCGGAGATCGGCACCACCCTGGTCTCGGGTGTCTCGCACTGGAAGTTCGGCAACGTCGACTGGCGCGTGGTCCGCCGGATCGCGATCCCGGGTGCCATCGGCGCTTTCCTCGGCGCGACGATCCTGTCGAAGCTGTCCACCGAGGCGGCCGCTCCCGTGATGGCCGCGATCCTGCTGGCCCTTGGTCTCTACATCCTGCTTCGCTTCACCTTCCAGGGCATTCCGCGCCACAACCTCGGCAAGCCGCTGCGCAAGCGTTTCCTGGGTCCACTCGGCTTTGTCGCCGGCTTCGTCGACGCCACCGGCGGCGGTGGCTGGGGACCGGTCGGCACGCCCGCGATCCTGGCGAGTGGACGTCTGGAGCCCCGGAAGGTCATTGGTTCGATCGACACCAGCGAATTCATCATCGCGCTCGCTGCGAGCCTCGGATTCCTGTTCAGCCTGGGCTCGCAGGGCATCAACTTCGCGTGGGTCGGGGCAATCCTCATCGGTGGTGTTCTGGCCGCCCCGATCGCGGCCTGGCTGGTCCGGCACGTGCCTCCGCGTCTGCTCGGTTCGTCGGTGGGCGGTCTCATCGTGCTCACCAACACCCGCAGCCTGCTCAAGAGCGATCTCATCGACGCATCGGCATCGGTGCGTACGGCGTTCTACCTGGTCATCGCCGTTGCGTGGGCGGCAGCGTTCGCCTACTCGCTGCGCGAGTACCTGCGTGACCGCGAGAACGAATCCTCGGATGCGGTGTCGGAGTTGCGGGAGCAGCGCGAGTCCGAGGAGTCGGTGGGCGCCGCGTCCCCAACCGCATGACGGGCGTTGCGATCCACCTGCGCGCAACGATCACTCCCGAAAATGTGACCCCGGTCGCACCCTGCGTAACGTCGTCTTTTACCGGTGTTGCCGACGATGTTCGCGGTGTTAACGGTGAGTGACGACACACCGACCCGCCCTGCGGAACAATACGAAACCCCCAAGCGTCTGACAGAGTGAGGTTGACGCATCGCCCGGATGTGTCGGCTCACGAAGGGAAGGCGACCGACAGGCGCCGGACCGGGACGGAGGAATCATGAATGACATTGCCACCACAACCCCGATCTCCATGTCGCTCACTGCCGCCGACCGCTGCGATCGCTGCGGCGCCGCGGCAAAGGTACGCGCCGTCCTCCCCAAGGGGGGCGAGCTTCTCTTCTGCCGTCATCACTTCAACGAGCACGAGGCCCGACTCGTCGAGCTGAGCGCGACCGTCGTGGAGTCCGCGGGCGAACTCGTCTGACCCAGCAAACCTCAGACCTGATTCAGGCCCGGCCGGTTCTTCCGGCCGGGCCTGAATCGTGTCGGGTGTCGACGGACTGTGCTCAGCGCCACTCACGCAGCGCGTTGATCCGTTCCCGAAGCTGATCCGCGCTCGCCATCGCTGTCGGCGGACCGCCGAGTTTGGTGCGGAGTTCGTTGTGCACCATGCCGTGCGGCTTCCCCGTCCTGTGGTGGTGCATGGCGACCAGACTGTTCAGTTCTTTTCGGAGCGCATGCAGGTTCTCCCCCGTGCTCCGCGGCGCGCTTGCGGCCGCCCCGACATCCGGCACCGCGGCCGACCGTGCCGTCACCTGTTCGTCCTGCCTGCGCCGCAGTAGTGCGCGGACCTGGTCCGCATCGAGCAGGCCGGGCAATCCGAGGTAGTCCGACTCCTCGTCGGAACCCGCGAAGGTGGCGGTCCCGAACGACGAACCGTCGAAGATCACCTGGTCGAGTTCGGCGTCGGCATGCAGCGACTGAAAGCCCTTCTCCTCCTCGCCGGGCTCGTCCTTCTGCTTGTTCGCATCGGTCAGCAACGCGTCATCGAGGCCGTCGCTGTCGCGGTGCGGTTTGCCGAGCACGTGGTCGCGTTCGGCTTCCATCTGGCTCGCGAGGTCGAGGAGCACCGGCACCGACGGCAGAAACACGCTGGCCGTCTCCCCCGGCCGACGAGACCGGACGAATCGGCCGATCGCCTGCGCGAAATACAGCGGTGTCGACGCACTCGTCGCATAGACCCCGACCGCCAGCCGCGGCACGTCCACACCCTCCGACACCATGCGGACCGCGACCATCCACTCGTCGTCCGACGCGGCGAACTCCGCGATGCGCGACGACGACTTCGGGTCGTCGGACAGCACCACGGTCGGCTTCTTGCCGGTGATGGACGCCAGCAGTTCGGCGTAGTCACGCGCCGAGGTCTGATCGGTGGCGATCACCAGTCCGCCCGCGTCGGGCACACCACCGGCGCGCAGCTGCCCCAGCCTGGTGTGTGCAGCGGTCAGGACCGCCGGAATCCAGTCGCCGTGTGCATCGAGGGCCGTGCGCCACGCGCGCGCCGTGTGCTCGGCGGACAGCGGCTCGCCGAGGCGGGCGGTGAACTCCTCACCCGCACTCGTTCGCCAGCTGGCCTGACCGGAATACGCCAGGAAGACCACCGGACGCACCACGCCGTCGGCGAGCGCGTCGGCGTAGCCGTAGGTGTGATCGGCGCGTGAGCGCTGCACGCCCCCGGGTTCCGGCTCGTAGGTGACGAACGGGATCGGCGAGTCGTCGGACCGGAAGGGTGTCCCGGTCAGCGCCAGCCTGCGGGTCGCGTCGGAGAAGGCCTCCCGGATCGCCTCACCCCACGACTTCGCGTCGCCGCCGTGGTGAATCTCGTCGAGGATCACCAGCGTCCGCCGGTTCTCGGTCCGAACGCGGTGTCGCGCGGGGTGAGCCGCGATCTGCGCGTAGGTCACCACGACACCGTGATAGTCGCTACTCGTCTGTCCGGCGGAGTTGCTGAACCGTGAATCCAGGGCGATGCCGACTCGCGCCGCCGCCTCACTCCACTGGTGCTTGAGGTGCTCGGTGGGTGCGACCACGGTGACCTGATCGACCGTGCGGTCGTCGAGCAGTTCGCGAGCGATGCGCAGGCCGAAGGTGGTCTTGCCCGCGCCCGGGGTCGCGACCGCGAGGAAGTCGCGCGGACGCTTCGTCAGATACTTGGTCAGCGCGCGACGCTGCCAGGCGCGCAGCGGCATCGACGAAGCGGGCACCGCGGACGGTGCCGCGGCGTCCCCGGCCAGTGTGGGGTTCGCGACAGACGGATCGGCAGAGGTCACCGGTGTGCTGCTCCTGACTGCAAGTGAAACGTCACCGTGCCGACCAGCAACGATGACTGGTCATCCCTGGTGGGAGGCACAAAACGACCCCTCAGTGTGGGTGTCACACATGCCAAGGGGACGGGCCAATGCTACCGCTGCGCGGCGTGCCGTCGCGCACCGCGACACGTTCCACGGAGGCGATACCGGTCACCCGGGCGGTCATGATCCGACGCACCGCAGGTCAGCGGAATACCCATTTGCCGCCGCGATCAGGAATGCTGAGGGAATAGCCGGCAGAAATCGAAACCCCGCCCCCCTCGCCGACGACGAACCGTCGCCGGGCGAGTCGGCTTTGCCGGAGTCGATACCGTCGGAGCCGGCCGGCGATCCCACGGCCCCCACAGAACCCATCCGGGCGCCCCGGCGGCCGGGACACGATCACCCCTTCGACGACAACCCCGACTCCGGGCAGCGGCGGCCCGTGTTCCGCAACCTGCATGTGCTGGCGTGGCGCACGACCGTGAACGCCTGGGACCACGGCATCGTCGGATGGTCGGCCCAGGCAGCCTTCTGGCAGGCGCTGTCCTTGCCGCCGTTGCTCCTCGGCTTGCTGGGCAGCGTCGGCTACGTCGCCGGGTGGTTCGGTCCCGACACCGTCGACGTCGTCTACGACCGGATCATCGCTTTCGCCAACCGCACGTTCTCCGACAGCGTCGTCAGCGACCTGATCACCCCGACCGTCGACAACGTCCTCAACCGCGGGCGCGTCGGTGTGGTGTCCCTCGGCTTCATCCTGTCACTGTGGGCGGGGTCGTCGGCCGTGTCGTGTTTCATCGCGTCGATCGTGCACGCCCACGACCAGCACGAAGTCCGAAACCCCGTGTGGCAGCGAATCTTCGCGCTACTGCTCTACGTCGGCTTCCTCTGCGTGGCGGTGTTGCTGCTCCCGCTCGTCGCCCTCGGACCGAACTATCTACACGACATCGTGCCCGACTCGTGGGACCCGATCATCACCACGCTCATCGACTACGGGTACTTCCCGTTCGTCGCCGCTCTGCTGCTGCTGGTGCTGACGACGCTCTACCATCTGGCGTTGCCCCATCCGCTGCCGTGGCACCGGCTCGTCGGCGGAGCGGTCCTCGCCGGCATGGTGTTCTGGATCGCCAGCTTCATCCTGCGCATCTACCTGACTGCGGTCACGCGCGCCGGTTACTCCTACGGCGCACTCGCCACACCCATCGCGTTCCTGCTGTTCACGTTCTTCCTCGGGTTCGCGATCGTGCTAGGCGCAGAGTTCAACGCCGCGGTACAGGCCCTGTGGCCGGCGAAGGCGTCCACCACGACGCAGGTTCGCGAGTGGGTCAATTCGCAGACCTCCGACATCACCGGACAGCTCCGCAATCTGCCGGATCGGTTGTCCTCGGGCCCGATCCGGCGATCACGGCCGCCGTCTGATCGGTGAACGCCAATCCGAACTAGTCGAGTCAGCGACTCACCGTCGGCGTTGCCGACGATCATGGAGGCGGGAAGAGCGCGGCCTCGTCGCAGAAACCGCATTGGTCGCCAGGAACCGCTGATGTGGCCAGAAACCGCTGGTGCGCCTCGGGTTTCTGACCAGACACGCGGTTTCTGAAACCACGACACGCCGACGACGCGCCTCGGGTCGGCGAAGCGGCCGTCACGGACCACCCATCACAGAGACCTCACTTGTGGTCAGGGACCGTCGGCAGTTCCGAAGGTCTCTGACCAGAAACGAGGTCCCTGTCGACGCGCGGTCTTCCCGGCCCCGACGCCACGTAACCCCAGGTCAGAGAGTGGGTCGCCGAACTCTCCGGATCAGCGTTTCCCCGTCGTTGTTGCCGACGATCGTGGAGGCGGGAAGGGTTGGAGGTTGGGCCGGTGGCCAGAATCGGGCCCCTGACGGTGGTCCTCCGGGTATATCCCGGAAGCGGACGCTGACGGGCCCGATCTCAGTCACCGATTGCCGGTCGCCGCGTTCCGCCGACGGCGACGCCAGGAACATGCGCCCACAAAAAGTCGGGGAAGAAACTTCGTCCCCGACCCTTGGTGTCTTCCCCCAGAAATTTGTAGGGGACGACTGTGAACCTCGGGGAAGAAACTTCTTCCCCGAGATTTTGCGGGCACGACAGTATCGTGTTTCCCCAGGTCACGACGCTGGTCACTGAACTCTTCGGATCAGCTCTTACGCATGCGTGCGTAGATCTTCTTGCACTTGGGACACACCGGTGACCCCGGTTTGGCCGACCGGGTGACGGGGAAGGTCTCCCCGCAAAGCGCGACGACGTAGGTGCCCATCACCGCACTCTCGGCGATCTTTTCCTTCTTCACGTAGTGGAAGAACTTCGGCCGGTCGTCGTCGCCGGAATCTGTGGCGTCGGCGTCGGGACGCTCGTCGGTCTTGGCGTCGGACCACTCATCGAGGTCCGGTCGTTCGATGGTTTCGGTTCCCATCCGTCCATTGTGCGCTGTGGCGGTTGTGCACGACGACCCGATGGTGCATTCACGTGCCGAAAGTGGGATGGTGGAAGGGGGGTTCGGCACGTTTCGGTGGCCGGTGGCGCGAAGGGAATTCATGGGTGAGTCGACGGCGCAGGGCGGTCGTGCACCATTTGATGACGGGCGCGGCAGCGGCGTGACCTCCGAGACGTTCCTGATCACCGACGCCGCGGAGTCCTACGAGGCCCAGCACCGGGCCCGGGTCCGGAAGTACCTGACGTTGATGGCATTTCGAGTGCCCGCTCTGGTGATCGCCGGCATCGTCTACAGCGCCACCGGGAACGGTCTGCTGGCGCTCGGCATCGTTGCCCTGTCCATTCCGCTGCCCTGGGTCGCCGTCCTCGTCGCCAACGACCGGCCACCCCGCAAACGCGGCGCCGTGCCGCACTATCTGCACGGTGCCGACCACTCGGTGATCGGACCGGCCGAACTGCATTCATCCGCCGTCGACTCAGATTCGGCGGACACCACGACGACCGCGGCACCGAAACCCGGCCCGGACTCGCGGACCATCGACTCGCGGACCATCGACTCCCACACCGTCGACCCCGACTCCTGATCCCACCCGAGCGCACATCTCAGCAACTTCTCAGACCTGGCGGCGCGACAACACCAGTTTGCCCAGGTCAGATACGCAACGGCCGCCAACGACGCTCGAGTAGCCGGGAACTTTCCCGATGCTCGACGCGTTGCACTCTGTGAACGCACTCAATTCAGGAGGCCGCATGTCACGCTCGACAGTTGCACGTTCAACCACGACCACTGGATTCACCAGCGCTGTCGGCGCAGACCCCGCCGCCACGCGCACCCGCCCGGCTATGACCGAGCAGGATCTCGACGCTCAGTCGCCCGCCGCCGACCTCGTCCGCGTCTACCTCAACGGCATCGGGCGCACTGCGCTGCTCAACGCCGAGCAAGAGGTCGAACTCGCGAAGCAGATCGAGGTGGGCCTGTACGCAAAGCATGTCCTCGCGAATCGCAAGCGGCTGTCGGCGACCAAGAAGCGTGATCTCGCTCAGATCATCCGCGAGGGTGAGGCTGCCCGCGCTCATCTGCTGGAAGCCAACCTCCGCCTGGTGGTATCGCTCGCCAAGCGCTACACCGGCCGTGGCATGCCCCTGCTCGATCTCATCCAGGAAGGCAACCTGGGACTGATCCGCGCAATGGAGAAGTTCGACTACGCAAAGGGATTCAAGTTCTCCACGTATGCGACCTGGTGGATTCGCCAGGCCATCACCCGCGGCATGGCCGACCAGTCACGCACCATCCGGCTCCCCGTCCACCTCGTCGAGCAGGTCAACAAGCTGGCCCGCATCAAGCGTGAGCTCCATCAGCAACTGGGCCGTGAGGCAACCGACGAGGAACTCGCCAACGAGTCCGGTATCCCGGCGGAGAAGATCGCCGATCTCCTCGACCACAGCCGCGACCCGGTGAGCCTCGACATGCCGGTCGGCAGCGACGAAGAAGCCCCACTGGGCGACTTCATCGAGGACGCGGAGGCCACCTCGGCCGAGAGCGCCGTCATCGCCGGGCTCATGCACACCGACGTCCGCGCCGTGCTGGCCACCCTCGACGAGCGTGAGCAGCAGGTCATACGGATGCGCTACGGCCTCGACGACGGTCAGCCGCGCACCCTCGACCAGATCGGCCGCATGTTCGGGCTGTCCCGCGAGCGGGTCCGTCAGATCGAGCGTGAGGTCATGGGCAAGCTCCGCCAGGGCGACCGCGCCGAGCGGTTGCGCGCCTACGCGAGCTGAGATCTGCGCCCAATCTCCCCTAACCCAATCTTCTCGGTCCGGTGTCCGCACGTGTGGGCACCGGACCGATCCGTATCTGCGCGGTGAGCACCGCCGCCCCCTCCGGCGAGGCGAGGATCGGATCGCACAGCACCTCGCGCACCTCGGGAATGTCGTCGACGAGCGTGGAGATCCGCAACAGCGTGTCGATCAACGCGGCTTTGTCCACGGCCGCCTCTCCGCCGTAGCCCGACAGCAACGGTGCCGAACGCGGCTCGTCGATCAGTTCGGCGGCATCGAGTTCTGACAACGGGACGGCACGGTAGCCGTGGTCGCCGAGCAGCTCGAAGGTGCGGCCCGACAGCCCGAACGACACCAGCGATCCGAACGACGGGTCGTCCCGAACCCGGATGACCGTGCCGACCCCCTTGGGTGCCATCTTCTGTACGTGCAGCACGTCGTCGCCGGTGAGACCGCTCAATTCGGCGAACGCCGTCACGACGGCGGTGGCGTCGGGCAGATCCAGACGCGCGCCCTCCCGGTCCAGACGGCCGCGCCACGCCGCCGAGGTTGCCTTCACGGCCACCGGGAAGCCGAGCTCGCGAGCCGCGGCCGACGCCTCGTGCAGGGTGCTCACCTCCCGGAACGGGACAACGGAGATCCCGTACCACCCGAGCACCTGTGCGCTGGCCAGATGATCGAGAACCATGCCCTGGTCGGTGTCGACTGCGACGTCGGCCAATGCCTCGCGCACGAACATCCGGGCGGCCTCGGGGTCGGTGCCGTCGGGACGCGCGACCACCGCTTCCGGACGTTGCCGCCATCGGGCGTACTGCCAGGCCCGCGCGAGGGCCGACGCGGCACGCTCGGGACTGGCGTACGACGGGATCGACCCACGATCGGGTAGCCCGTTGGCGCCGGGCTTCTTGAGTCCCGGCGGGATGCCGTCGACCGCGAGAAAGGTTGTCACGATCGGCTTCTTGCCGTCGGCGTCGGGAGTGTTCGCCGCCGCCATGAGGGCACGGGCATGCCAGTCGGCGTCGACCGCCACCGGCGGGACGAACACGACGAGGATCGCATCGACGCCCGGGTCGGCCATCGCCTCGGCAACCGCCGACTCGAACTGCTCCTCGGACGCGCCGGCCCCGAGATCGATCGCATCGAGAACCTCGAGCCCACCGCCGCGGGCGGTGTCGGCAGCGAGGCTGCCCAGCACCGACGAGTTGCCGATGATGCGCACCCGCGGACCGCGGGGCAACGGCTGAAACGCGAATGTCGTGGCACAGTCGAACAATTCGGGGATCGTGTCGACCTGGATCACACCGGCCTGTTCGAGGACCATCCGCGCGATCTGATCGTCGAGGCTCGCACCCCCCGACCGCGCGGCGCGCACCGGGGTCATCGCCCCTTTGCCCGACTTCACCGCGACGATCGGCTTGGACCGCGACACCCGACGAGCGATCCGGGAGAACTTGCGCGGATTACCGAAACTCTCCAGATACAGCAGCACGACGTCGGTGGCCGTGTCGGTGTCCCAGTACTGCAGCAGGTCGTTGCCGGAGACGTCGGCGCGATTGCCCGCCGAGACAAAGGTCGACAGCCCGATCTGCCTGCGGGCCGCGGTGTCGAGGATCGCGATGCCGAGGGCGCCGGACTGGCAGAAGAACCCGACGCGACCGGCAGCGGGAATGCGTGGGGCGAGAGTCGCATTCAGCGCGACAGCCGGATCGTTGTTGGCCACCCCGAGCGCGTTCGGACCCACCAGACGCATGCCGTGTTCGCGCACCTGTTCCACCAGTCGGTGTTCGCTGAGCAGGCCCTCCTCCCCGCTGTCGCCGAATCCCGACGACACCACCACGAGCGTGCGAACCCCCTTCACAAGGCAGTCGTCGAGCACGTCGGGCACCCGTTCGGCGGGTACCGCCACCACCGCCAGGTCCACCGGATCGGGGATGTCGCGCACCGTCTCGTAGGCCCGGATGCCACGCACCGACGGCGGCCGCTCCCGGGTGCGCCGACCGGGGACCGAGCGACCCGGCGCGGATCGGCCTGGGGCGGTGGCGTCGTCCTCGTGCGCGGTCGGGTCGTCGGGACCGTGTCCGGGCCCGTTGACCGGGAACACCGGGCCGGTGAAACCACCCGCAATGATGTTGGACAGCAGCGCGTTTCCGACTTTCTTGGGGTCGGTCGACGCACCGATCACCGCAACCGAACCCGGACGCAGCAGGTTGGCCACACTGCGTGCCTCCGACGCGCGTTCCCGCGCGTTTCGCACCGACAGCAAAGCCTCGGTGGGGTCGATGAGGAACTCGACGTGCACCGTCGATCCGTCGAAACTGCGCGACAGTTGGTAACCCGCATCGCGGAACACCGCGACCATGTTCGGGTTCTCGCTGAGCACCTCGGCCTCGAAGCGCGTGAAGCCGTTCTCGGCAGCCGCACCCGCGAGATGCTCCAACAAGATCGGGCCGAGACCGCGACCCTGATGCTCGTCGGCGACGACGAAGGCGACCTCCGCCGATTCCGGCTTGCCGTCGAGGGCGAGCCCTTCGTAGAGGCCCACCGCGATGATCTCGCCGCCGAGAACGGCGACCAGCGCGACTCGTTTCTGGTGATCCACCGTCGTCATCCGTGCGACCTCGCGGGGCGGAAGCGTCGGCGTTGGCCCGAAATACCGCATGTAGCGGGTCCGTTCGGACAGTTTGGAGTGGAATTCGACGATGCGGTCGGCGTCGTCGGGGACGATGGGGCGCAGGTGCACGACCCCACCGTCGGACGCCAGCACGTCGGCGATCCAATGCCGCGGATAGTCCCAAGGCCCACGCGGCTCCGGACGATCGGCAACGGTCGTGGGCTGCTCAGTCACGAGGATCCTCCGGGTCGAGTCCGTGGAGCGGATAGACCGCACGGCGGGTGGCGAGGATGGCACGGTCGGCCTGGCGTTGGGCGGACTCGCTGATTCCGTCGAGGGGTGCCTGTCCGGTGTCCCCGTCCCAGGCCGCGAAGGCCACATCACCGCCGTCGCCCATCACCCCCACCGGTGGCTGCGAGTAGTCGCTGTACACCTTGCTCGCCACCTGTTCGGCTGTGGCACGCCACGATTCGTCAATCTCCCGGGTCACGTCGACATCGCGGTCGAGTGCCACCCCGAGCAGGTGGGTCCAGCTGCGTGGAACCACGTTGACCACGCCGTAGCCGCCGCCACCGACCGCCACCCACCGGCCTTCGCAGTACCGGTCCGCGAGTTCACGCATCGCGATCATCGCGGCACGCTGTCCGTCGACCGTCAGCGACAGGTCGGTCAGCGGGTCGGCCCGATGGCTGTCGACGCCGCACTGCGAGATCAGGATCTGCGGCCGGAACTCGGCGATGAGCGACGGCACCACCGCGTGGAACGCGCGCAGCCACAGCCGATCCTGCGTGTCCGGCATGAGTGCGAGGTTGACCGCCGACCCGGCCGCCGCGTCGTTGCCGACCTCGGTGGGCCAGCCCGTACCGGGCCACAGCGTCGCCGGATGCTGATGCACCGAAACCGTCATGACCCGGGGATCGTCGACGAAGGCTGCCTGGACCCCATCACCGTGGTGGGCGTCGATGTCGATGTAGGCGATCCGGTCGAAACCGTTCTCCAGCAACCAGTGGATGGCCACCGCGCAGTCGTTGTAGATGCAGAACCCGGCTGCCCGCGAACGCATCGCATGGTGCATGCCGCCGCCGATGTTGACCGCCCGGTTCACCGAGCCGGACGCCACCGCCTGCGCCGCTGCCAAGGTGCCGCCGACGAGGAGTCGGGCCGCCTCGTGCATGCCGTCGAACACCGGGTTGTCCGCGTCACCCAGGCCGAACAGGCGCTCGAGCAGAGGTCCCGACAGCGACGCCGTTCCCGACCCGACAGCGCGCACCGCATCGATGTAGTCGGAGGTGTGCACCACCTTCAGCACGTCGTCGTCGATGGACAGCGGCGGAGCGGGCTCGACGCCGTCGAGAACACCGAGGCTGCCCGCGAGGGTCATGGTGAGCGCGAGCCGCACCGGATTCATCGGGTGGGTATCTGCCCATCGGTAGGACAAGAAGTCCTCACTCCAGATGACGGTCGCACTCATTGCGCACTCGCTCGATCGGCCACGCCTCAAGGCTAGTGCCATGTCTCGACGCTGCGGTACCAGTCCGGCGGACACGCCTTGCCGAGGTCGGCCGAAGGTGTTCGCGCCGCAGGTCAAGGTACTCTGGAGGGGGACGAAAGGGACTGCGCACAGTGAACGATCTGGTTGACACCACCGAGATGTACTTGCGGACGATCTACGACCTCGAAGAGGAAGGCATCGTGCCACTGCGGGCACGTATCGCCGAGCGTTTGGAACAGAGCGGACCGACCGTGTCCCAGACCGTTGCGCGCATGGAACGCGACGGCCTGCTCCGCGTGGCAGGCGACCGCCACCTCGAACTCACCGACAAGGGCCGCGGACTCGCGATCGCCGTCATGCGCAAGCACCGGCTGGCCGAACGACTGCTGGTCGACGTCATCGGCATGCCGTGGGACGAGGTTCACGAAGAGGCGTGCCGCTGGGAACACGTCATGAGTGAGAACGTCGAGCGCCGTTTGCTCTCCGTACTCAAGAATCCGACGACCTCGCCGTACGGCAACCCGATTCCGGGTCTCGAAGCGCTCGGCGCCGAGCCCGTCGGCAGCGAGGCGCCTGCGACTCGACTGTCCGACCTCCCGCAGGGCGACAAGGTCGCGGTGATCGTGCGACGCCTGTCCGAGCATGCGCAGTCCGACACAGCACTCATCGGCCAGCTGCGTGAGGCCGGAGTGGTGCCGAACGCCCGCGTCACCGTCACCTGCTCGGGGAGCACCGTCACCATCGACACGCCCGGGCACGAAGGCCTGAACCTGTCGAACGAGATGGCGCACTCGGTCTTCGTCGACAAGGTGTGAGGCGACGGGCATTCAACCCACGGCACGCAGAGTCGGATTCGGGATGACCACACCCAACTCCGCTGCGGCACGGTAAGAGTCGTCGATCATCTCCCACAGTGTGTTGGGCCGCATGCCGTTCCGGAGCGCACGATCGAGGAGACCGGCCAACGACCACGAGGGATCGGCGGCCAGCGCCGCGTCGAGGGCAACACCGGCATAGGCACCCTCACCCCCGATGTAGTGCAGATGGGCGAGCATCGTGGCCGCGCTCGCCCGGCCCTGCTTCTGCAGACGCCGGGTCAGTTCGCGCCAGAGCAGCTCGGCACCGTCGCGCAGGTCGGTCACGGCGAGCGCCAACGCCGCATCACGCACCGGCAGTGTGAGGATGGCACGTTCGAGCTCGTTCAGCGTCGAGCAGTCGAGTTTCGGCGGACCGGCCTGCACCCGGTCGACGATCAGAGCGAGCAGTCTCCGATGTTCGGCAGTGTCCTGCGCGCCGACACCGTCGAGCGGCTCGTTCGGTGCGTCGAGGTGGTTGCAGACGGGCTCGGCACACCGAGGCGACGGGACAAGCATCTGCTGCATCTCCGAGCGGCTCGAGAGCAGGCGCCTGCCCGTCGACACGGCCGTGGCTATCGCGGTCGGGCAGGTGCGCGGATCGGCGAGGACGCCGGCACCGGCCTTCGGCACCGCGATCGGGGCCGGCCGGTTCGCTCGTGGCCGCCACGCCACCGACCACGCTGCACCACAGTCGAATTCGTTGAGGACGAAACCGATCGACACTCCTCCCGATGCCGAGAACTCCCGATTGGCGAGGGCCAGTACGCGCCGATGGCACGGATCGTCGAGCGCGAACCTGTCGTCGACGATGGCCACCAACAGATCGCGCGCACCGTACCGCGCGCAGATCGAGCCCAACTCCGCGAACACCCGGAGCAGCGCCGGCTGCGGCGTCCCGTCGTCGTCGACGGCCAGATCGTGGCGCATCGTCGCCCGGACCGTGCGCCCGGGGCCTACGCACAAGATGATGATCGACCGTTCGGGGATGAACCCGAGCAGAGCCGGGATCGCGGTCAGGAGCGATGCCGCGTCGAGGCGCGAGCGTGATTTCGATGAGGACATGCCGTCATCATCACTGCGGCCTACGCCCTCATCGGCCGTTCGCCGCGGTCCGGGATCGGCTGTCCACAAACGAGATTCGGTCCACAGCGCCAATCAACCAAGCGCCAATCAACCAACTGCCGATCAACCAAAGGCCGCGTCGACCGCCTTGGTGAACAGCGCGTCGAGTCCGCTGCCGGCGTCGGGCGGCAACGGTCCGGCCGATGGCCAGCGATACTCGGCGTACACGCGTACATCATCGCGCTGACCGATCAGCGTGACCGTGCTGGTCACCAGGATGTTGGGAATCGCGCCGGTCACCATTGTCCTGCGCACCGCGAGGGTCTCGACTCCGTCCGGCGCCGAAGGAGCGGGCAGCACCTCGGCGGTGACGCGGGTCGACGCGGTCGCGGTTCCGGTCGTCCAGCGCCGACACTCATCGAGCTGGGTGCCCAGTTGCGCGAGATCGGCCGGCGAGTAGACGATCGCGGCGGTGTAGGTGGACCGCTCCTGCGCACCGGGCGCGAGCAGCACCACGGCACCGCTCGAGATGACCGCACCGGGTCGGCACGAGGCAGGAACCACCGACGCCGATCCCGGATGACCGGTGATGTCGGCCAGCACGTCGGGAAGTGCCGGGTCCGGAACGCGACTGGCACCGCCCGCCGGGAAATCGCCCGGATTGACCGCACGGTCAGACAGGTCGGGCATCCCCGCCACCGGCTCACCGCTCACCGCACATGCGCCGAGGAGGAGGCACGCACCCAGCGCTGCGATGGCCGGTAACCGCACTCGCCATCGGAGTGCCGATGCGCCGCGCCGTTTGTTCACAACGCTCTACTGTGCCAAACCACGCGCCCGGCGACGCTCATCGACACTCCGCAGTGTCCGACGCAATGTCGGCGAATTGTCGCCGGCCGGGAATCCGGGACCACACCCACGGGTTGTTGATTCTAAAAGCACATAATGACCAGCACAATTGGCCCTGGCCGAGGCCGGTGGGCGACAATGGGAAGACCACGCGGGGAAGACCACGCGCGGCGAGGTGACGAGAGGAGGGTGACCATGGACGAGCGACAAGAACGCAAGGACCAACACGGCGACGGTGCTCCCGGCCCGGACGACACGGCCAACGCGCTGTACGAGCTGGCGTTTCCGGCCCCTCAACTGGGCACCGGCGACACCGGACCGGTGCTGATCCACGCCCTTGAGGGGTTCGCCGATGCCGGACATGCCGTCGCGCTGGCCGCGACACACCTGCGCGACAGCCTCGAATCCGAACTCGTCGCCACCTTCACCTCCGACGAACTGATGGACTACCGGTCGCGACGGCCGACGATCAGTTTCAGCGGCGAGACCTTCACCGACGTGCAGATGCCCGAGCTGACCATCCACGCCATCCGCGACACCAACGGCAAGGGCTTTCTGCTGCTGTCCGGCTCGGAGCCCGACCTGCGGTGGGAACAGTTCGTCGACGCGGTCCGCCGCCTGTCCGATCATTTCGGAGTCACCGACGTGGTCGGTCTCAACGCGATCCCGATGGCCGTTCCGCACACCCGTCCGCCGTCGATCACCGCGCACGGCAGCGACCCCGACGCGCTGGGCGACCTGCCGCGTTGGGGTTCGGCGATGAAGCTCCCGGCGAGCGCCTCGATGCTGCTGGAACTGCGCATGGGTCAGCACGACTACCGGGCGGCCGGGCTGTCCGTCCATGTCCCCCATTACTTGGCGCAGACGAACTATCCGGCGGCCTCGGCCCGACTGTTGACCGCGGTCACCGAGCTCACCGGCCTCCAGCTGCCGATCGCGGCCCTGCAGAGCGCTGCGGAGAAGGTGCGCGACCAGATCGACAACGAGGTCTCCGGGAACTCCGAGATCGAGTCGGTGGTCGCCGCGCTGGAAACCCAGTACGACTCGTTCACCCAGGCACAGGAGGAACGCGCGTCGCTCCTCGCCGCGGAGGAGTCGCTGCCCAGTGGTGACGAACTCGGCGCCGAACTCGAGCGGTTCCTGGCCGAGCAGGCCGGCACCGATCATGGCAACCTCGACACCGACTCGGATGACGGAAACGAGGGACCGCGATCTCCGATGTGATCGGGGCCCCGGCAACCCCAGCGTTTCTGGAGCCGGTCGCCGACGAGGATGCGGCACTGGAACGATTCATCGGTTGGTGGGCCGAGGGTGGGCTCGACCTCTATGAGCATCAGGAAGAGTCGCTGTTCGAGTTGGCCGCCGGCAGCAACGTCATCCTGGCCACGCCGACCGGATCCGGGAAGTCCCTGGTCGCCGTCGGCGCGATCTACTTCGCGCGGTGCGCAGGTCGGCGCGCCTTCTACACGGCACCGATCAAGGCGCTGGTGAGCGAGAAATTCTTCGACCTGTGCAGCATGTTCGGCGCCGACTCCGTGGGCCTGATGACCGGCGATGCCTCGGTCAACTCCGATGCGCCGATCATCTGCGCGACCGCCGAGATCGTGGCAAATCTTGCGCTGTCCGACGGCGAAGACAGCGACATCGGCACTCTGGTCGCCGACGAATTCCATTACTACGGCGAGTCGGATCGTGGCTGGGCGTGGCAGGTTCCGCTGATCGAGTTGCCGCACACGCAGTTCCTGCTGATGTCGGCGACACTCGGTGACATCTCCTTCTTCGTCGACGACCTCACCCGCCGGACCGGTCGAGAGACCGCCGCCATCACCGGAACCCACCGGCCGGTCCCGCTCGAGTACGCGTATTCGATGACTCCGATCCACGAGACTATCGAGGACCTCGTCTCCCGTGGACGCGCGCCCGTCTACGTCGTGCATTTCACGCAGGCGGCGGCGGTCGAGCGTGCGCAGGCATTGCTGTCGGTCCGCCTGTGCGACAAGGAACAACGTGCGGCCATCGCTGCCGCGATCGGCGATTTCCGGTTCCACACAGGATTCGGCAACACCCTCTCCAAGCTGCTCCGCGCGGGCATCGGCGTCCATCACGCCGGTATGCTGCCGCGCTACCGCAGACTCGTGGAAAGGCTTGCCCAGCAAGGGTTGCTGCAGGTCATCGCCGGGACCGACACCCTGGGCGTCGGGATCAACGTGCCCATCCGCACAGTGCTGTTCGCCGGTCTCAGCAAGTTCGACGGCAATCGTGTGCGTCGGCTGCGCGCCCGCGAGTTCCACCAGATCGCGGGCCGTGCCGGCCGCGCCGGCTTCGACTCGGTCGGATACGTCGTCGCCCAGGCGCCCGAGCACGACGTGGAGAATGCGCGCGCCGTCGCCAAGGCAGGTGACGACCCCAAGAAGCTGCGCAAACTCGTCCGCAAGAAGCCGCCCGAGGGATTCGTGTCCTGGGGCGAGAAGACCTTCACGGCTCTCGTCGACGCGCCCGACGAACCGCTGCGATCACACTTCCGGATGACCATCGCCATGCTGCTGGAGGTCCTCAACCGACCCGGTGACTGTTTCTCCGCGGTGCGCCACCTCCTCGAGGCCAACCACGAACCCCGCGATCGCCAGCTGCGGCACATCCGGCACACCATCGCTCTTTATCGTGGCCTGCGTGACGCGGGCATCGTGGTGCAACTCGACGAGCCCGACGCCACCGGCAGATACGTGGCCTTCAACGTGGACATGCCGAAGAACTTCGCGCTCACCAATCCGCTGTCGGCCTTCGCGCTGGCCGCCTTCGAACTCCTCGACACAGACTCACCTGACCACGCACTCGACGTCGTCTCGGTGCTCGAATCGACCCTGGAGGATCCTCGCCCGGTGCTGATCGCACAGCGAAAGGTCGCGCGCGACAAGGCCATCGCCGAGATGAAGGCCGACGGCGTCGAGTACGAGGAGCGCATGACCCGGCTGGAGGAGATCACCTGGCCGCAACCGCTCGCCGAGGAGATCGGTTATGCCTTCGAGGTGTATCGGGCCGGAGCGCCGTGGGTGGGTTCCACACCACCGTCGCCGAAATCGGTGCTGCGCGAGATGCTCGAACGGTCGATGACCTTCACCGAACTCATCTCGGTGTACGGACTCACCCGCAGCGAGGGCGTCGTGCTGCGCTACCTGTCCGATTGCTATCGCGTGCTGCGCCACGGTGTTCCGACATCGGTGATCACCGATGACGTCGCGTCGATCGTGACCCGACTGGGCACCATGGTCCGCGATGTCGACTCCAGTCTCGTCGACGAGTGGGAGGCCCTGTCAGCCGGCGAACTCCCTGCGGACAGCACCAGCGGCTGACACGACGTCGGCGATGATGCCGGCGAGTTCGCGGTAAGCGTCCTCCCGGTGGGCCGATCGGCGGAAGACGAGGCCGATGCGCCGTCCCGGCCGCGGCGAGGCAAACGTGGCGGTGGCCAGACCGCCCCCGGCCGTCTCCGAGGCCACCGCCGTCTGCGGTATCAAGGTCACACCGAGACCGCCGGTGACGCAATGCACCGCCGTTGCGAGGGAGGCGGCCCGCGTGTGCCCGAGATCGGGCCGCACGCCGGCGATCCGGCACACCTCCAAGGCTTGATCGCGCAGACAGTGACCTTCGTCGAGCAGCAACAAGGGCAGGTCGGCGAGCGCGGCCGGATCCACCCGCTTACGGCCTGCGAGTGCGTGGTCGGCCGGCAGCGCGAGGACGAAATCCTCGTGGTACATCGGAATCTCGGCCATTCCGGGGATCTCGGCGGGCAGCGCGAGAACCGCCGCGTCAAGGCTGCCCTCGCGTAGCTGATCCACCAGTCGTGCCGTCTGGTCTTCGACGACGCGAAGGGTCAGTTCGGGTCGCTGCTGTGCCAACCCCCGGAGAACGGTCGGCAACACGTAGGGCGCAACGGTCGGGATGAATCCGAGTCGCACAGTGCCGCTGAGCGTTTCGCCGACGCCGGACACCTCGACCAAGAAGTCGTCGACGGATTCGATCACCGCGATCGCTTTCGGAAGGAGTCGCTCCCCCTCGGTGGTGACGAACACTCGCCGCGTGGTCCGCTCGATCAGAGTGACCCCGAGACCGGTCTCCAATGCAGCCAGCGCCTGCGACAGTGAGGGCTGGCTCACACCCAGATCGCCTGCGGCCGCGCCGAAGTGGCGGCGCCGGGCCAAAGCCACAAACGCTCGCAGCCCGGCCACTGACGGCTGATAAGTTCGATCGGTCATACCTATTAGTCTAGTGCTACTCATCACGTTTCACTTTCACTGAAATTCCGGCACGATGGTACTCGTCAGTAACACGTAACAACTTCGCTCGTGGGGCCGAGCATGTGCGCCACGACACAGGAGGAGCGAAAGACCATGGCATTGCTCACAATCGGAGATCAATTTCCGGCCTACAATCTGACGGCCGTGATCGGGGGCGATCTCTCGAAGGTGAACGCCTCGGCACCCGACGACTACTTCACCACCGTTTCCAGCGACGATCATCCCGGCAAGTGGCGGATCGTCTTCTTCTGGCCCAAGGACTTCACCTTCGTCTGCCCGACCGAGATCGCCGCGTTCGGAAAGCTGAACGACGAGTTCGCCGACCGTGACGCCCAGGTACTCGGCGCATCGGTGGACAACGAGTTCGTCCACTTCCAGTGGCGTGCCCAGCACGAGGATCTCAAGACGCTGCCGTTCCCGATGCTGTCCGACCTCAAGCGCGAACTCGCCACCGCAGCAGGTGTTCTCAACGCCGACGGTGTCGCCGACCGGGCCACCTTCATCGTCGACCCGAACAACGAGATCCAGTTCGTGTCGGTCACGGCGGGTTCGGTGGGCCGCAACGTCGACGAGGTGCTGCGCGTGCTCGACGCCCTGCAGTCCGACGAACTCTGCGCCTGCAACTGGCGCAAGGGCGATCCCACCATCAACGCCGGCGAGCTGCTCGCCGCAGGCGTCTGACAGGAGACGACATGAGTATCGACAATCTCAAGGAAGCCCTGCCCGAGTACGCGAAGGACCTCAAGCTCAACCTCGGATCGATCAGCCGCACCACTGTGCTGAACGAGGAACAGCTCTGGGGCACCCTGCTGTCAACCGCAGCGGCAACCCGTAATGCCAAGGTGCTCAGCGAGATCGCCGACGAGGCGGCCGATACGCTGTCGGCCGACGCGTACAACGCGGCCCTCGGCGCAGCGTCGATCATGGGCATGACCAACGTCTTCTACCGTGGCCGCGGATTTCTCGACGGTCGCTACGACGATCTGCGCCCCGGACTGCGGATGAACATCATCGGCAACCCCGGCGTCG
This sequence comes from Gordonia gummivorans, assembly GCF_022513585.1. Taxonomy (GTDB): domain Bacteria; phylum Actinomycetota; class Actinomycetes; order Mycobacteriales; family Mycobacteriaceae; genus Gordonia. The sequence continues at coordinate 136,494 of NZ_JAKWBF010000007.1, read as the reverse complement.
ACAAGGCCCTTTTCGAACTGTGGTCGTTCGCCGTGTCGTCGATCAATGGCTGCGGCCACTGCGTCGCAGCTCACGAGAACACACTGCGTGAAGCCGGTGTCGAGCGTGAGGCGATCCTGGAATCCCTGAAGGTCGCCTCGATCGTCGCCGGTGTCGCGCAGGCACTCACCACCACCGAGGTCCTCGCCGGCGTCTGAATCACCGCACACCGCACGGTCGACAAGTGACAGCGGGCCCCGGTCTCGAATCCACGAGACCGGGGCATCGTTGCGTTGATGTCGACCGTGCAGCGGACACCGATGCGCGGTTGCGCATGACAGACTGATAAGGATTTCTGTGCGACGATCCACGGTGCGAGCGTGATCTCGCCGGCACGGTGAGACGCGCAGGCATGCACAGAGAGGACTGGTACTGGTGACCTACCCGAACGATCCGGGCAATCAGCACTGGAATCAAGGGCGTCCGCCCACCGGTCCCGGCGGTTCACCGCATCCGTACGGCAATCAGCCCCCGTATGCCAATCAGGCACCGTACGGCAATCCACAGCCGCCGGACGATCCGTACGCGCCAACCTCCTCGTACCAGCAACCCGATCCGTACGGCTATGTCGCTCCGGGCTATCCGGGTTACGGGCAGCAGCCTCCCGGGTACGGCGGTCCGCAACCGCAGGGCGGCACCAACGGTCTGGCGATCGCGGCGCTGATCTCGGCATTCATTGTCGCGCCGGTGGGCATCGTCCTCGGGCATTTCTCGCTGTCCGAGATCAAACGCAATCACCAAAAGGGTGGTCCGCTCGCGATCGCCGCGCTCGTGATCGGCTACCTGTTCACGGTCGTCGGTGTCGTCGCGCTGGTACTCGTTCTGACGGGCGCGATCGGATCCGGCAACGACGAGGAGTCGACCACCGCGGCCGGCAAGTCGAGCACGACGACCGAATCCACCACCGAGACAACAGAGACCACAGAAACCAGCACGACCTACTCGTACCCGTCAACCACCTACACATACTCGACGACGGCCGAACCCGGGGTGACGAGTCCCCCCGCGTACACGCCGGACCCGTCGAACACCATCGCCAACGAGATCCGCACCACCGATGTCGGCGCGTGCATCCACCGAGAGGCCAACGGAAGCCAGCTCACCGCGTTCTATCGGACGTCGTGCGGGTCGTCGGCAGCCACGGACCGGGTCTACCTGCGCACCGACAACACCAGCAGCTGCAACGGAAACTGGGTGCAGATCGGTCCGTCGTCGTACTTCCGCTACAACGTCGTCCTGTGCCTCACCCCGCTGTGATCGCCTGATCAGCCCAGTGCGGCACGCATGCGTCAACTCAGTGCGGCACGCATGCGTCAACTCAGTGCGGCGCGCATATGCGTCAACTCAGTGCGGCACGCATGCGGTCGGCGAGTTCGCCGACCTCTTCGGTGGTCATCACGAACGCGGGCGAGATCTGGAGCGCGCCCTGCCCGGCGGCGCGCCCGCTCACTCCGTGCTCGCGCAATTTCGAGATCATTCCGATTGCCTGTGTGGGGTCGGCGAGTTGGACGGCCGAGACCGCCCCGAGCCCCGTCCGCACCTCGGTCACCGAGTCCAGTTCGGCGAGCGGAGCCAGCGCCGCGGCGAGATCCGTCTCGAGGCGGGCCGCCTCGGCGAGCAGCCCCTCCCGTTCGATGATGTCGAGGTTCGCCATCGCCGCCGCCGCCGCGCCCGCGTGACCGCCGTAGGTATAGCCGTGGCGCCACCAGACCCCGCCGGCGAAGAAGGGTTCGGCGACATGCGGCGCGACGAACACCGCGCCCATCGGGACGTAACCGGAGGTGAGTCCCTTCGCCGTGGTCATCATGTCCGGCTCCAGACCGAGTCGCGACGATGCGAACCAGGAGTCGCCGCCGATGCGGCCGAACCCCGTGACCACCTCGTCGGCCACGAAGAGCACGTCATGGTCGCGACAGATCTGACGCACCTCGGTCAGGTAGCCGTCGGGCGGGAGATAGATTCCGCCGGCTCCGATGATGGGCTCGCAGAAGAATGCGGCGATCCGATCGGCGCCGAGCCGCTCGATGAGTCCCAGCAAGCTCTTCGCGTTGTCCCATTCCACGGTTTCCGCGGCCGGCATCAGCTCGCCGTAGCCTTCACGGTTCACCGGAATCCCGGCCAGTGCCGTTCCCGCAACGTGCATTCCGTGGTAGGCCTTGGTCCGGCCGACAATGATCTCCTTCTCCGGCCGCCCGCGCTCGTGCCAGTAGCGCCGGGCCAGCTTGGCGGCGCTGTCCACCGAGTCGCTGCCACCCGAGGTGAAGAAGATCTTGCTGCCCGCGACCGGCGCGATCGCGGCGAGACGTTCGGCCAGCGCCAGCGTCACATCCGACGTGAAATCGCCGAATCCCGAGTAGTGCGCGAGCGTGGAAAGCTGATCCGCCACCGCCGCGCCGATCTCTGCGCGCCCGTGACCGACGTTGGTGAACCACAGTCCCGCTGTCGCGTCGAGATACCTGTTCCCCTCGCGGTCCCAGATCCGGGTGCCCTCGCCACGCACCACAACGAACGGACCGCTCGCCCTCACCGCACCCATGTCGGCGAATCCATGCCACAACGCATCAGCCATGCCGCCAATCATGCCGGATGCCCGGCACGGCGGGACCACAACGCCCACCGACGGGCAACGGCCTGCACCGCGCTCACTATTCTGGACAGACCATGACCGCGACCCCAACCGACGCCGATCGCGCGGCCCTGCGCACCGCGCTGCGCGAACTGACCGTCGTCGACGGTCATCGGCTGCGTCGGCGCGCCGACAAACTCGGGTCGGCACCCACGTCCGACGCCTGGCAGCAGCTCCTCGGTGCGGTGCAGGCCGCACGTCGTCGAATCGACGCCCGACGAGCATCCGTGCCCGACCTCCACTTCCCACCCGAACTGCCCATATCGGCCGCCCGCGACGAGATCCGGGACGCGATCGACGCACATCAGGTCGTGGTGATCGCCGGCGAGACCGGTTCGGGTAAGACCACGCAGCTCCCGAAGATCTGCCTGGAACTCGGACGCGGTGTGCGCGGCATGATCGGGCATACCCAGCCACGCCGCATTGCGGCGAGCTCGGTCGCCCGGCGCATCGCCGACGAAACCAACACCAAACTCGGCGACGCGGTCGGGTACTCCGTGCGATTCACCGACAGATCGGGCGCCGACACCCTGGTACGGGTGATGACCGACGGGATTCTGCTGCGCGAGATCGCGGCCGATCCGCTGTTGCGCCGCTATGACACGCTGATCGTCGACGAGGCGCATGAACGCAGCCTCAACATCGACTTCATTCTCGGATACCTGCTCCGGCTGCTCCCGCGCCGCCCAGACCTCAAGGTGATCATCACCTCGGCCACCATCGAACCCGATCGGTTCGCACGGCATTTCACCACGGCCGACGCTCCGGTGCCGGTGATCGAGGTGTCGGGGCGCACCTACCCGGTCGACGTGCGCTACCGCCCACTCACCCTGCGTGAACGACCCGACAGCGGCGACGAGGGCGGTGGAGGCGAGCACGCCGACCTCGACCTGTTCCAGGGCATCGATGCCGCGATCGACGAGCTGTGGTCGGCCGGCCGTGGCGACGTGCTGGTCTTCCTGCCCACCGAGCGTGATATCCGCGACGCGTCGGATGCTCTGCGGCGCAGAGCTTCTGCGGGTGCAGAGATCGTCCCGCTGTATGCGCGGCTGTCGGTCGCCGATCAACAGCGGGTGTTCGCACCCTCGGACGGACGTCGCATCGTCTTGGCCACCAACGTCGCCGAGACCTCCGTCACCGTCCCCGGCATCCGCTACGTCGTGGACTCCGGCACCGCACGCATCAGCCGATACTCGACCCGCACCAAGGTCAGTCGCCTTCCCGTCGAAGCGATCTCACAGGCCAGCGCCCGTCAACGTGCCGGACGCTGCGGTCGTGTCGCGCCCGGCATCTGCATCCGCCTCTACAGCGAGGACGACTTCGACGCACGACCGGCCTTCACCGATCCCGAGATCTTGCGGACCAACCTCGCCGCGGTCATCCTGCAGATGACGTCGCTGCGCCTTGGCTCCATCGCCGACTTCCCGTTCGTGCAGCCGCCCGACGATCGCGCGATCCGCGACGGTATGGCCGTGCTCACCGAACTCGGGGCGATCGAACAGTCCGACAAGGCAGGCGGGCCCCCGCGACTCACCTCGGTCGGCCGCTCGATGGCGCGGCTCCCGGTCGACCCGCGCATCGCCCGAATGCTGATCGCGGGACACGAACTCGGATGTCTCGACCACCTCGTCGTCCTGGCGGCCGCCCTGTCGCTGCCCGACGTTCGTGAACGGCCCGCCGATCACCGCGAGGCCGCCGACACCGCACATCGCCGCTTCGCGGTGCCCAATTCGGATTTCCTGGCCTACCTGGAGCTGTGGCGCTATCTCCAGGAGAAGCGGAATGAGCTGTCCGGCAACAAGTTTCGCAGGATGTGCGAACGCGAGTACCTCCACTATCTACGCATCCGCGAATGGCGCGATCTGACCCGTCAACTGCGCGAGATCGTCGGCGAACTCGACTGGCCGACCACGCCGACCGAACCCGACGCGGACGCCATCCACCGAGCGGTCCTGTCCGGACTGCTCAGCAACATCGCTGTGCGCAATTCCGAGGGCCGCGAATACACGGGAGCCCGCGGCACCACGCTGATGATCTTCCCGGGTTCGGCCCTTGCGCGGAAACCGCCCGCCTTCCTCATGGCCGCCGAAATCCTGGAGACCTCACGGCTTTTCGCGCACACCGTGGCCGGGATCGACCCGCTGTGGGTGGAACGGGTCGCCGGCAGCCTGGTCAAGCACACCTACAGCGAGCCGCATTGGTCGGCAAAACGGGGCGCGGCGATGGCCTACGACCGGGTCACGCTCTACGGCGTCACCCTGGTTGCTCGACGACGGGTCGTGTACGGGCCGATCGATCCGGTCACGTCCCGCGAGTTGTTCATCCGCCACGCGCTGGTCGAGGGCGACTGGCGCACCGATCACTCCTTCTTCCACCGCAACCGCGAACTGCTCGAGGCGGCCGCCGACGTCGAACACCGAGTCCGCCGACGCGATCTCGTCATCACCGAGGATCAACTCTACGATTTCTACGATCAGCGCATCGGAGCCGAGGTCACCTCGGCCCGCCACTTCGACACCTGGTGGAAGCGCGCACGCCGCGATCGGCCGGATCTGCTCGATCTCACTGCCGCCGACGTCGGCGCCGACACCTCGGTCGCCGACGCGGACTTTCCCGGCGCATGGCAACAGGGCGACGCACGACTCGAATTGCGGTACCGGTTCGATCCGGCGGCCACGGATGACGGCGTGACCGTGGTCATTCCGGAAGCACTGCTGGGCCACATCCGGTCCGCGGGCTTCGACTGGACGGTGCCGGGCCTGCGATCGGAATTGGCCACCGCGCTGGTCAAGACGCTGCCCAAGCATCTGCGCAAGACGATGTCGCCCGCCGGGCGGTTCGCCGAACTCGCTCTGTCCCAACTGAAACCACGGTCCGAACCGATCGTGTCCGGACTGGCCCGGGAGCTGACCACCATCGTCGGAACCACGGTGGCCGCCGACGATTTCGTCCCCGACCGGCTACCGGCACACCTGCGCGTGCATTTTGCGCTCGCCGATGCGACGGGCGCCATCGTCGACACCGACGACTCGCTCACCGATCTCCAACGCCGACATCGTCGGAGCACCACCCCGGAGCCGATCGTCCGGCGCGAGTTCACCGCGTGGACGGCCGACGGGATCGGTTCGCTCCCACACAGCTCGCAGGTGAAGATCGCCGGTCAAGAACTGACCCGCTACCCCGCGATCACGGCGGTGACCGACGCGACCGGCGCCTCGCGTGCCGTCGTCCGTACCGACGCGACGTCCCCGCAGGAGCGTGATCGGCTCGTTTTCGAAGGCGTCGCGGCCCTGCTCGACATCGCCATCCCGCCGCTGTCGAAGAAGGTCGTCGGCTCTCTGGCCGGGGCCGACAGACTCGCCTTGAGCCAGAGCCCCTACCGCAGGATCGAGGACCTCACCGCCGACTGCACGCGACGCGCGATCCGCGACCAGATGGCTGATGCGTCCGCCGCCGTTGCCGCCGTCCGCACTCCCGCCGAGTTCGAGACCGTGCGCGCGCGGATACAGCCGGCAGCCCTGGCCGCCGCACCCGAGTACTTCGCTCTCGCCGTGGCGACCCTTCGGGCCCTCGCCCCGGTGCGCACGCTGATCGACCAACACGCGGGTTCGGTGGCAGCCGACGACGTCGCCGAACAGATCGACGACCTGGTGTTCGACGGATTCGTCCGCGTCACCGGGCGTACTCACCTGTCCGAGTTGCCGCGCTACCTTCTCGCCGCACAGACCAGGTTGGCAGCGCTGCCCGCATCGGCGGCACGCGACCAGGAAGGCGTCGCGGTCATCGACCGCGTGACCCAACGCTGGAATCAGCGTCTCGCGCAGGTGTCGGCGGCCAGGCGGGACGCGGTCAACGAAGAAGCCCACTGGCTCGTCGAGGAACTGCGGGTGGGTGTGTTCGCCCAGCGCATCGGAACCGCGTACCCCGTATCCGAGAAAAGGGCGCTACGAACCCTGGACAGACTCGGCTGACACCTTGGTATCGGCGCCATTCGTTGCGACCGAACGGCCTTGGAGGTCGTCGATCTCACGCTGGAAGTCGTCGAGCGAATCGAACGACCGGTACACCGAGGCGAAGCGCAGGTAGGCCACCTCGTCGAGGTTGCGCAGCGGTCCGAGGATCGCGAGACCGACCTCGTTGCTCGGGATCTCGGCCGAACCGCTGGCGCGGACGGCGTCTTCCACCTGTTGCGCCAACTGTGCGAGGTCGTCGTCGCCGACCTCGCGCCCCTGACATGCGCGACGGACCCCGCGCATCACCTTTTCCCGACTGAACGGTTCGGTCACGCCGTTGCGTTTCACCACGGCGAGCACCGCGCTCTCCACCGTGGAGAAGCGGCGGCCGCACTCAACGCACGCCCGACGCCGCCGGATGGCCTGCCCCTCGTCGGCGACACGCGAGTCGATGACCTTGGTGTCCTCGTTCTTGCAGAAGGGGCAGCGCATGTGATCCTCACGCCTGTCGCGGGACACGGCGGCACATGCGAGTCGTACGCCGGGTCGGTTCCCGACCGGTCCCTGTGACATCGAGGATACCGCCCGCCGATCAGCGGTACGCGGGTGTCAGCAGTGGCTGCCCGACCCGAAGTCCGCTGGACTCCAGGTCATTCAGCTCCAGAATCTCGTCGATGACCACTTGGCGCGGAACGTCCGGCGCCACCCGCGCCGCAATGGTGCTCAGCGAGTCACCCGCCCGCACGTGCGTCACCTGGGTACTCGTCGGCGACGGGGTCTGCGACTCGGCGTAGTTGTTGCCGACGATGCCGATCACCCACACCGACACCGCGAGCGCGAGACCGGCGAGCACCCCGAGCGCGGTGGCACGCCGACGCGCATACACGGCGGATGCGGGCCGTTTGGACCCGCGACGCCCCACCGCCTCGCCGCACCGCGTCGAGGTCGGCGCGACCCCCGGCATCGGCGCGTCGGCGCGACCTGCGGGGCTGGTCTGCCCGATCGGCCGGCCGGTCGGCCGCGTGATGCGGCGCGGCGCGGGCTGTGTCCGCAGCGGCGTGCCGGCCGCCGTACGACTGGTGACAATGGTCGAGTCCACGCTGGTGCGGGCCCGGCCCGAACGGGTGAGTGTCGCGCTGGTCATGCTGGCCTCCGGGGGTGCTCGTGGCGGTTGTGCCGGGTACTCGGGCAGTTCGGCGAACGCGCTGTCGAGGACGTTCGACGGCCTCGATCACGTGTTCGATGAACTGATGTTCGAGTTGTACCACGCCCGACCGACAAAGTCGCGCCACACCTCGAACAAATGTTTGAAGTGATCGTCGCGCTCCGCTAGGCTCGGGCCCACGGACATGTCAACACCCGCCGCCGACAACCAGCCGATTCGCTCTCAAGCGAGGCGGCGACAGAGAGGAATCCGAGCAGATGAGCGACTCACGGCCCAAGCGCACCGGAACTCGGAGCGATGATCGCGACCAGGACGCTCCCATCGATCCTGCCGCCGCCGAGGCGTCGCTGACCGCGCGTCAGCGCGGCGTGCTGGACGTGATCCGGCAATCGGTGCGCGAACGTGGCTATCCCCCGAGCATCCGCGAGATCGGCGACGCGGTCGGACTCACCTCGACATCGTCGGTCGCCCACCAGCTGCGCACGCTGGAGCGCAAGGGACTGCTCAAGCGCGACCACAACCGTCCACGCGCGGTCAACGTGCAGGACGCAGATCCGGCCGCGACCAACGCGGGAGGCGATCCGCTGCCGACGCCGACCTTCGTGCCGGTGCTGGGCAGGATCGCCGCCGGTGGACCGATCCTCGCCGAGGAAGCGGTCGAAGACGTGTTCCCACTCCCCCGCGAACTGGTCGGGGACGGCTCACTGTTCCTGCTGCGGGTGGTCGGCGAATCGATGATCGACGCCGCGATCTGCGACGGCGACTGGGTGGTCGTCCGCCAGCAGAGCGTGGCCGAGAACGGCGACATCGTCGCCGCGATGATCGACGGCGAGGCCACCGTGAAGACCTTCAAGCGCAAGAACGGACACGTCTGGCTCATGCCGCACAACGAGCTGTTCGAGCCGATCCCCGGCGACGACGCCGCCATCCTCGGCAAGGTCGTGACGGTGATGCGCCGCATCTGAGGGCAAGTACACCCCGTCGGATATCTGTACCTTTCAACCCGACCGTGGACCTGGCCAGAAACCTCAGCTGTGGCCAGAAACCGCTGGGGCGCCTCGGGTTTCTGGCCAGACACGCGGTTGCTGCACTCACGCAGCGCCGACGATGCGCCGGGGACACCATCTCGCCCCCGCACAGACCACCCATCCCGAGTGCTCGCATCTGCGCGCGTCTCCCATCCGCGCGCAATGCATTACGAGCAGATGGGAGGAATGCGAGCACCTGTTCCGTCGAGCCCGCTAACGTCGATCGGCGCGTTCCGCGGAACGCGCCGCACGGACGCGGCACCCGCAGAAAGCAGGGGAAGAAACTTCCTCCCCTACCCTCAGAGTCCTCCCCTACAAATTTCTAGGGGACGACTGTGAACCCCGGGGAAGAAACTCTTCCCCTAGATTTTGCGGCACCACACTGACGCATTTGCCCAGGTCAGCGACTTGGGCGCCGCCATCGACAGCGGAAGCACAATCCGTTGAAGTTGTGCCCGGAATCCGGGCACAACTTCATACGGAACCACGGACAGCCGAAGTCTTCGTCTCAGACGGCAGGAGAGAGCGGGGTGGCTGCGGCGTCGAGCACCGACGTCGCGGCCTGACGCGCACCGGCCGGATCCGCGGTTGCCAGTGCTGCAGTGGCGGCTTCGCGGCACGCGTCGAGGGTGACCTCGGCGAGCCGCGCGCCGACGCCGGCCGCGGCGACCGGTGCACTCGAGAGCGAGGTCACCCCGAGCCCGGTCAGCACGCATGCGAGGTTGGGGTCGGCGGCGGCCTCCCCGCACACCCCCACCGGCTTGCCCAACGTCTGACCTGCCGACGCGACCTCGGCGATGAGCTTGAGCACCGCCGGTTGCCACGGGTCGGTCAACGACGCGAGGTCCGCGGACATCCGGTCGGCGGCCATCGTGTACTGCGTCAGATCGTTGGTGCCGATGGATACGAAGTCCACCTCCGCGAGGATGAGCGGCGCCAGAATCGCGACGGCGGGGATCTCGACCATCACTCCGGCGGTCATCCCCCGCGCACGCACCTCCTGCGCGAACGCCGCTGCTTCCCGGGCGCTGGCGATCATCGGTGCCATCACCCACGGTGTCGATCCGGTTTCGGCTGCGGCCCGCGCGATCGCATCGAGTTGGTGCGCTCGAATCTCCGGGTTCTCCACCGCGATTCGGTCGCCACGAACTCCTAGTGCCGGATTTGCCTCGTCTTTGTGGTTGACGAATTTGAGCGGTTTGTCGGAGCCCGCGTCGAGCGTGCGAACCACGACCTTCTGCCCGGGAAATGCCTCGAGCACTTCGCGGTAGATGCCCGCCTGCTCGTCGACCGTCGGCTCGTCGGGGCGGTCGAGGAAGGCCAACTCGGTGCGGAACAGCCCGATCCCTTCGACGGGGTATCCGGTGGCCGTGCGTGCCGACGCCCCGTCCGCGACGTTGGCGAGCACCGAGACCTCGTGTCCGTCGGCGGTGCGCCCGGGCCCGTGCCAGGCGGCGACCGCTTCCGCACGCCGACGACTGGCATCGACCTGTGCTCGCGCCGTCGCCTCGTCGGGGCCGATGGTGATGGTGCCGAGCGTGCCGTCGATCAGCACGGGGGTTCCGGCCGGCACCGTCGTCAGATCCGATACCGCGACCACACAGGGAATCCCGAGTTGCCGGGCGATGATGGCGGTGTGACTCGTCGGGCCGCCGAGCCGGGTGACGAGGGCGACGGTGGTCGCCGGATCGAGTCCGGCGGTGTCCGCGGGCGCGAGATCGTCGGCGAGCAGGACAGACGGTTCGATCGGTTCCGGCACACCTGGTTCGGGCAGGCCGAGAAGTTCGGCGAGGACGCGGTCGCGCACGTCGTTGAGGTCGGTGACTCGCTCGGCCATGAGCCCGCCGAGCTTGGTGAACATGGTGGCGAACTGTTCGGTTGCCGCAGCCGCTGCCGCAGGCGCAGGCGATCCTTTGCGAATCAGTCCCGACGCAGCGCCGATCCACCCGCGATCCTCGGCGAGTCCGGCGGTGGCGGCCAGCACTTCGGCGGCTGCACCCGAGCTGTGCGATGAGCGGTCACGGAGTCGGCCGGCGACCATCCCCGCCGCGGCGACAAATCTTGCCACCTCGGGTTCGCGCTGGTCTTCGGGCAGTTCCGTGTTTGCACCCAGGGCGTCCGGGTCGTGGTCGGGGCGCTCCCCGGGCCAGATCGCCGGCCCGTAGGCCAGCCCGCCGACGACCGGCGTTCCCTCCAAAATGCCTCCCGCTAGCGTCTCGGTCACTGCGACCCCTCTCGTCTTCGAGTTCCGCTCCGCCAATCGGCGGCACGGCCGCACATACACGACTCAGTTCTACGCGATTCGTGTCCGGGCTCACCGTCGAGCTGCATTGCGTGACCGATGACCGGCTTTCGAATCTCTTGTGATCAAAGTTACAAGAAATGCTTGACTTGTCAACGCAAACAGGCGTAAACAAATAGATATCAACACTCAAGGCCACACAGATCAACACAACCACACGGGAATCGCAGACAGATCCACCCGGATGTCCCATCGAGAGATCGGAGCGGTGTTGTACGCCGAAGAACGCCAACAGGCGATCGCCGAACAGGTACGCGCGAACGGACGCGCCTCCGTCGCCGCACTCGCCACCAGATTCGAGGTGACGAGTGAGACCGTCCGCCGTGACCTGGCCGCCCTCGAACGGGCGGGCCATCTGCAGCGGGTGCACGGCGGTGCGGTGCGCGCCGGGGTCATGCGGGTGATCGGCGAGCGCGGAATCGACGAGCGGCAGGTCACCCAGACCGACGAGAAGGCCGCCATCGGCCGTGCCGCAATCCGCTTTCTCCCACCCGACGGCGGGTCCGTCTTCTTCGACGCGGGTACCACCACCTTCCAGGCCGCCTCCGCGCTGCCCACCGACCGTCGTCTCACCCTGATCACCAACAGCCTCCCGATCGCCGGCCTGCTGGCCAACCACAATTCGGCCAACCTGCACGCGATCGGCGGCCGCGTGCGCGGTCTCACCCAGGCGACCGTCGGCGCCGAAACCGTTGCGGCGCTCGAACGTCTACGGGTCTCGACCGCTTTCGTCGGAGCCAACGGCATCAGCGAGGCGCACGGATTGTCGACTCCCGACCCTGACGAAGCCGCGGTCAAAGCGGCAATGGTCCGCGTCGCGCAGCGGGTTGTGGTCCTCGCCGACTCGTCGAAGATGAACCGCGAAGACCTGTCCGGCTTCGCCGATCTCGACGACGTGGACGTCCTCGTCACCGATTCGGGTGTTGATCCAGGCTTCTCCGCGGCGTTGTCGGCCCGGGGCATCGACGTGGTGATCGCATGATCCTCACCGTCACACCCAATCCCAGCCTCGACCGCACACTCGAGTTGCCCGGGCCCCTCGACCGAGGCGAGGTCCAGCGCGCCGTCGCAACCCGAGCCGAGGCCGGCGGCAAGGGCATCAACGTGTCCCGCGTGGTCGCCGAGGCCGCAATCGCGACCCGTGCGATCCTGCCCGCACGCGACGGAGATCCGCTGCTGCGGGCCCTCGACAGCGTCGGGCTGCCGTACGAGACCGTCGCGGTCGACGGAGAAATCCGGTCCAACATCACCATCGCCGAACCCGACGGCACCACGACCAAACTGAACGCACCCGGAACCGAACTCGACGCAGGACAGCTCAGCGCTCTCGGTGATCTCATCCGGACCCACGCGGCCGACGCCGTATGGGTCACCCTCTGCGGCTCCTTGCCGCCGGGAGTTCCGGTCGACTGGTATCGCACCGTTGCCGACGACCTCTCCGACCTCGGATGCCGGATCGCCGTCGACACGTCCGGGCCTCCGCTGCACGCAGCGGCACTCGGGTCCGTCGACCTGCTCAAGCCCAACGAGGACGAGCTCGCAGAGGTGACCGGTGCCGATGGCGAGGTCTTCCGACGCTCTGCGTCGACCGGAGATTTCGGCCCGATCGTCGCCGCCGCGCGCACCATCGTCGACCGCACCGGCGGTGCCGTGCTCTCCACCCTCGGCGCGACGGGCGCCATTCTCACCACGCCGGCCGGTTCGTGGTTCGCGACTCCACCGCCGATCGTCCCCCGCAGCACGGTGGGCGCAGGCGACTCGTCACTGGCCGGTTACCTGGTCGCCGAGACACGCGGTGCGTCCGAACCGGAACGTCTCCGCAGCGCCGTCGCGTACGGCGCCGCGGCAGCCGCCCTCGCCGGCACTCAGGCCCCCACCCCCGATCAGCTCGACCTCGACGGAGTCCGGGTCACCGAACTGACGGGAGCCGCACGAGTCACCTGAACCCCGCCCCAACGATCACAAACCCCACCCCCAACCCAGAAAGCACCTCGAGAAGGAACCCCCATGGCAGAGCAGATCATCACCGAATCAACGGTGAGTCTCGACGTGAACGCCGGCAACGATCCGGCCGCCGTCATCAGTTACCTCGCGGAGTCGCTCGGCGCCGCCGGGCGGACGACCGATCCGGCCGACCTCACCCGCGGAGCCCTTGCACGCGAAGCCAAGTCGGCCACCGGCCTGCCCGGCGGGATCGCGATCCCGCACGCCCGGGCCGCGTCGGTCACCGAGGCGAGCCTCGCGATGGCACGCCTGTCGGAGAAGGTCGACTTCGGGGCACCCGACGGCCCCGCCGATCTGGTGTTCCTCATCGCCGCACCCGAGGGTGGCGCCAGCGAACACATGAAGCTGCTCAGTTCACTTGCCCGCGCCCTCGTCCGGCCGGACTTCGTCGAGGCACTCCGGAGCGCACCCGACGACGCCCAGGTCATCGCCCTGGTCAACGAGGCGATCGATCCGGCCGCGAAGCCCGCATCCACCGTCGCCGTCACCAAACCCGCCGCCGCAACATCGGCGCCGGTGGCCGACGATCAGTCCGGTGACCGGCCGAGCATCGTCGCGATCACCGCCTGCCCGACCGGAATCGCGCACACCTACATGGCGGCCGACGCGCTGAAGTACGCCGCGGAGCGCGCCGGTGTCGACTTCGCCGTCGAGACCCAGGGCTCGTCGGCCACCACACCCTTCGCCTCGGACGTCATCGCGAACGCCGACGCAGTCATCTTCGCCACCGACGTCGGGGTGAAGGGCAAGGAGCGTTTCCACGGCAAGCCCGTCATCGCATCCGGCGTCAAGCGCGCGATCAACGAACCAGACACGATGATCGCCGAAGCCGTTGCGGCAGCGAAGAACCCGAACGCCGCGGTGGTCACCGCCGGGGACGGCGCCGATGCGTCGGACGCCACGCCCGAAGGCGGCGTCGGTCTCGGCAAGCAGCTGCAGCAAGCGTTGATGACCGGCGTCAGCTACATGATCCCGTTCGTGGCGGCCGGCGGCCTGCTGATCGCTCTGGCCTTCCTCCCGTTCCTCGGTGGATATGAGATCGCCAACACGAATCTGGACCCGGACGGCGCCCTGAACGACGGACAGTTCATCGCCCTCAACAACAGCCTGTGGGATCTCCCCGCCGGCGGACTGGGTCAATACATCGGCGCGGTCCTCTTCGCCGTCGGCGGTCTCGCCATGAGCATGCTCGTCCCCGCCTTGGCCGGCTACATATCGTTCGCGATCGCCGACCGGCCCGGCATCGCACCCGGTTTCGTCGCAGGTCTCGTCTCGGTCCAGGTGGGCGCCAGCTTCATCGGTGGCCTGATCGGCGGTCTCATCGCCGGCGTTGTCTGCCTGTGGATCTCGCGATTGCCGCTACCGCAGTGGGCGCGAGGTCTGATGCCTGTGGTCATCATCCCGCTCCTCGGCAGCATGGTCATCGGCGTTCTGTTGTACATGCTGCTCGGAAAGCCCCTGGCCTGGGTCACCGATCAGATGACCGACGGACTCAACAGCATGTCGGGTGGCTCGGCGATCATCCTGGGCATCGTCCTCGGTCTCATGATGTGCTTCGACCTCGGCGGTCCGGTGAACAAGGCCGCGTACCTGTTCGCGACCACGGGCCTCGCAGTCGGCACCACCGCGCAGTTGGAGATCATGGCAGCCGTGATGTGTGCCGGCATGGTTCCGCCGCTGGCGATGGCTCTCGCCACCGTGCTGCGCCCGGGTCTGTTCACCGAGCCGGAACGTGAGAACGGAAAGGCCGCATGGCTGCTCGGAGCGTCGTTTATCTCCGAGGGCGCCATCCCGTTCGCCGCCGTCGATCCGCTGCGGGTGATCCCCTCGATGATGGCCGGTGGTGCACTGTCCGGCGCCTTGATCATGGCCTTCGGCGTCACCCAGCGCGCCCCGCACGGCGGCATCTTCGTCTTCTTCACGATGAACAACTGGCTGCTGTTCCTGGTGTCGCTGGCGGCCGGAACCGTATTGTCGGCAGTCCTGGTGATCGCCGCCAAGCAGTGGCACACCAGCCGCGCCGCCCTGACGGTTCCTGCCTACGAGCCCGTCGCGGCGTGACACGCTCGCCGGATTCGCGCCGCCACGCGGTCGAACTTGGCAGAGTAGAACCCAATACCAACCTCAGCAAAGGAGCGATCATGCCCAGTACCACCGCCGTCGTCGGATCGGCCGTCGGCCTGCACGCACGCCCGGCCACCATCATCGCCGAGGCAGCCGCGGACGCCGGCTCGCCGGTCACCCTCGCGGTCGAGGGCGGTGAACCGGTGGATGCCGGCTCGGCCCTGATGATCATGACGCTTGGCGCGGAGAAGGGCACCAAGGTCGTCGTGACCGCCGACGATCAGAACACCCTCGACGCGATCGTCAAACTCGTCGAGAGCGACCTCGACGCCGAGTAACCCGCCCGACGACGAAACGAGTGGCCGGTCACCTATGAGGTGATCGGCCACTCGTGTCTTGCGGTGTCAGGCGTCGACCGCGAGCGGCGCGAGTTCCCCGGCGAAGGCGGACGGCACCCGCACCCGCATCGTGGTGCCGTCGGCGTGATGGTCGGCCGCGAGTACCTCACCCTCGCTGTGCACGCGCGAGACGATGTCGCCACGCGAGAAGGGCACCGCGATGGTCAGTTCGACGTCGGAGGAGCCCACGAACTCGCGGATGCGCTCGAAGAGTTCGGGCAGTCCCTCGCCGGTGCGCGCCGACACGAAGGCCGCCTCGGTTCCCACCGCGCCGCGGATCTCGGTCAGCCGGGTGGCGTCCACCGCGTCGATCTTGTTGATCACCAACAACTCCGGCGGGGCAGCCACGCCCTCCTCGGCGACGATCTCGTTGATCACCCGGCGCACCGCCGAGATCTGTTCCATCGGAAAGGCATCCGACCCGTCGACCACGTGCAGCACCAGGTCGGCGTCGACCACCTCTTCGAGGGTGGATCGGAATGCCTCGACCAGCTGGGTCGGCAGGTGCCGGACGAATCCGACCGTGTCGGTGAACACCACCGCGCGGCCGTCGTCGAGCGTCGCGCGCCGCGTCGTCGGATCGAGCGTCGCGAACAGTGCGTCCTGCACCAGGACACCGGAACCCGTCATCGCGTTCACCAGGCTCGACTTGCCGGCGTTGGTGTAGCCGGCCACCGTGATGGCCGGGATGGCGTTGCGCCGGCGCGCGGCCCGCTTGGTGGTGCGGGCCTTCTTCATGCCGCGAATCTCGCGGCGCAACTTGGCCATTCGCTCACGGATACGCCGCCGGTCGGTCTCGATCTTCGTTTCACCGGGACCACGCAGGCCCACGCCGCCGTTGCTGCCGGCGCGACCACCGGCCTGCCGTGACATCGACTCACCCCAGCCGCGCAGGCGCGGGAGCATGTATTCCATCTGGGCGAGCGACACCTGCGCCTTGCCCTCTCGGGAGGTCGCGTGCTGGGCGAAGATGTCGAGGATGAGCGCGGTGCGGTCGATCACCTTGACCTTGACGACCTTCTCCAGCGCGGTCAGCTGTGCGGGTGTGAGCTCACCGTCGCAGATCACGGTGTCGGCGCCGGTGGCCAGCACCACCTCGCGCAGTTCGTCGGCCTTGCCAGACCCGATGTAGGTGGCGGGGTCCGGTTTGCTGCGACGCTGGATCAGCGCGTCGAGCACCTGGGAACCCGCGGTCTCGGCAAGCGCCGCGAGCTCGACCATGTTGGCGCGGGCCGCGGCCGCGCTGCCCTCGGTCCACACGCCGACGAGAACGACCCGTTCGAGTCGGAGGCGGCGGTATTCGACCTCGGTGACGTCGGTGAGTTCCGTCGACAAGCCGGCCACACGCTGCAGTGACGCGCGCTCGGAGAGTTGGAGCTCGCCTGTTGTGGGTGTGGATGTCGTGGGAGTGGATTCGGGCGCCTCGAGAAGATCGTCCGGAAAACTGATGTGTGCTGCTGATTCGGTCATACTACGACCATTTTGGCACGTCGCCGGTGTGCTTAGCACATCATTTACTGCGCGCCCGCGTCCCGCCATCCGTCTCGGAGCACCCCGTCGGCGACCAGCATCGACGGGCCACGCAGCCGAGCGCCCGATGCGTCGATCGCGACCCGCACGGTGCCACCGGGTATGTGGATGCGCAGGTCGCCGGTTGTTTCGCCGCGTCCGGCGAAGGCCGCCGCGGCGGCTGCCACGAGACCGGTGCCGCAACTGCGGGTCTCCCCGACCCCACGCTCGAACACCCGCATGTGCGCGGTGAGCACCCCGTCGTCGGCGGGTTCGGGCGGAGTCAACAGTTCGACGTTCGCGCCGTGCGGAAACTCGTCGGGCTCGAGCACGACACCCGTGGTGAAGTCCACCGCGGCGAGCGCATCGGCGGTCAGCTCGCCGACGACGCAGGCCAGATGGGGATTGCCCACGTCGACCTTGGTTCCCACGTAGAGGTCGTCACCGACGCGCACCTTGCCGTCGTCGCCGACCCGCGCAACACCCATCTCGACGGTGACGTCGGCGTGGACGTGGTCGAAGCTGTGCACGGTCACCGGCCGGCCACCCGCGCGGGATCCGACCGTGAAACGGTCGACGTCCACGAGCCCGCTCGCCCGGAGGAAGTGCGCGAACACCCGGACGCCGTTCCCACACATCTCGGCGATCGAGCCGTCGGCGTTGCGGTAGTCCATGAACCAGTCGTCGGGCTCGACGCCGTCGGGCAGTCCGTCGAGCACACCGCCGGACACCAGCGCGCCGGATCGTGCGACACGCAGTAGGCCGTCGGCCCCGATGCCCCGGGGCCGATCGCACAGTGCCGCGACCAGCGCCGCGTCGACGTCGAGTTCGGCCGCCGGGTCGGCGAGGATCACGAAGTCGTTCTGGGTGCCGTGCCCCTTCGCGAAGCGCAAGCCGGTGGTCGCTGTCATCGGTCCAGGATACGTGCGCGCCAGGGCACTCAGCCGTGCACCGTGTCGAGCGCGCGGTCGGCGAGGTCGGGTGCACTCGCGTCGAGCCACACGATGCGGTGGTCGCGCCGAAACCACGACCGCTGGCGGCGCACGTAGCGCCGGGTACCGACAAACGTCAGTTCCTCCGCGGTCTCCAGGTCGTACTCTCCGGCCAGGGCGGCGAGCACCTGGACGTAGCCGATCGCCCGCGACGCGGTACGCCCCTCGACGAGACCGTGCCGCATCAGTTCACGCACCTCGTCGACGAGCCCGTCGGCGAACATCTGCCGCGTTCGCTCCCGAATCCGGTCGTCGAGCTCGGCGGTGTCGCGGTCGAGCGCGATAATTCTTGTGCCCCAGCGTGGTTCACCGATCTGCGGTGCCGAGGCCGCAAACGGGCGGCCGGTGAGCTCGACGACCTCGAGCGCTCGGACGATCCGGCGTCCGTCGGTGGGCAGGATCGACGCCGCTGCCGCCGGGTCGACTGCGCGCAGCCGGCGGTGCATCTCGGCCACCCCGACCGCCGCCAACTCGTCCTCGTAGCGCCGCCGGACGTCCGGGTCGGTCTCCGGGAAGCTCCAGCCGTCGAGCAGACCCTGGATGTACATCATCGAACCGCCGACGATCACCGGTACCCGCCCGGCGGCGAGCAATCGCTCGACGTCGGCCGTCGCGGCGGCCTGGTAGCGGGCCACCGTCGCCACCTCGGTGACGTCGAGGACGTCGATCTGGTGATGCGTGATGCCACGTCGCTGGTCGATCGGCACCTTGGCCGTCCCGATGTCCATGCCGCGGTATTGCTGCATGGCGTCGATGTTCACGATCTCCCCACCCAGCCGTTCGGCCAGGTCGAGGGCCAGCTCAGACTTGCCGCCCGCGGTGGGCCCGACGACGGCGATGGGGCGCGTCGCGCCACCGGTCATCGCCGTACCGGTCACCGGGCACCTTCCGGAATCCATCGCGCCACCGTGTAGCCGACGCCGAACGGCGCGTCGGCGTAGAGCACCTCGGAGCGCACGGCGAGTCCGGTACACAGTGCCGCGGCCACCTGCCAGGCGACCCGACCTGCGACGCCCTCGGCCTCGCACTCCGGCTCGCTCAGCGCGGCAAGCCGTTCGGGTTCCGGGCCTGCCATGGCCTCGTCGATCACCTTCTGCAACACGACCGCCGACTCCCGCAGTCCGCCCCCTGGAGCCTTCGCCGACAGCGCGGTCGCGCCATCGCCGACGACGAGCACGCCGAACCGCTCATCGGACGCCGCGATCTCGGTCGCGAGTCCGCGGCCCACCACGGCGCACCCGGCGGCGGAGGTGTCGGCACCGACGAGCACGGGCCGGCACCGGTCGATTCCGCTTTGGCCGCGCAGCCATGCCGCGACGAGCATCGACAGACTCATCTCCGGATCGACAGCGTGTGGATCGGTTCGGCCGGCGGTCAGGGTCACGGACACATCCACGCCGAACCGCGCGAAGGTGCCGACCTCCGACGGCGTCGGCATCTGTCCCGAGCCGCCACAATCGGTGGCGCCGAGAGCGATCCACTTGTCGCAGCCGGTCGTGGCGCTCGCAAGTGCCGACACCGCGGCGGCACGCACCGCAACGGTGTCGGTCGCTGCCGGACCGGCCACCTCGGGGACCAGGAGCGGAGCGCTGGGTTCGAAGACGACGGCAGCCAACACACCACGACGCTAGCCCAGCTACCGGCTGTCGCCACATGCGCGGCCCTGAACTGCTTGAATGGATCCGTAGTGTCGAAGTTCGTCGCGCGCGTAGGATCGCGACGACCTTCGTCTCCAGCGACCGGCAGCCGTGACGCGCGGCAACCAACCAGCGGTAGGACCCTGCACATGACCAACCCGAACGATCCCGCCCCAGCACCGGAATCGGCAGCCTCGGATTCACCGGCATCGGATGCACCCACCCTCGTTCCGACCCCGGCTCCCCCCGCTCCCAAGCCCAAGCCGGGTCCGCGCCCCAAACCGGGTCCCCGACCCGGTGCGACGGCCCGTCCGGACGTAGTGCAGACCCCGCCGGTGATCGCCCCCACGCTGATCCCGCACGGCGATCCGCACAAGTTCGGCCGGATCGACGAGAACGGCGTGGTGTGGTTGAAGACCGAAGACGGTGAGCGCGAAATCGGGTCGTGGCAGGCGGGCACCGTCGAAGAGGGACTCGACCACTTCGCCCGACGCTTCGACGATCTGGCCACCGAGGTGGAGATCTTGGAGGAGCGTCTTGCCGCGCGGTCGGGCGATCCGCGCAAGTCGCAGGCTGCAGCCCGACATCTGCTCGACGAGCTGCCCAACGCCCATGTGATCGGCGATGTTTCGGCTTTGCACACGCGATTGACCGCAATCGTCGGGAGTGCCGACGAGGTCGCCGACGAGATCCGGGAGAGCAAGGAGAAGGCACGCGCCGACGCCATCGCCCGCAAGGAGGCACTGGCCGCCGAAGCCGAGCAGATCGGTGCGGAGGCGTCGCAGTGGAAGTCGGCCGGCGACCGTCTCCGGCAGATCCTCGACGAATGGAAGACGATCAAGGGTGTCGATCGCAAAACCGACGACGTCCTCTGGAAGCGCTACGCCAAGGCGCGCGACAGCTTCAACCGTCGGCGTGGAGCCCATTTCGCCGAGCTCGACCGCGAGCGCGCAGGCGCCCGGGCCCGCAAGGAAGAACTGATCACCCAGGCTCAGGAGCTGTCGAGTTCGACAAACTGGGGTCCGACGTCGGCGAGATTCCGCGAGTTGCTGACCGAGTGGAAGGCCGCCGGACGGGCACCCCGCGATGCCGACGACGCGCTCTGGCAGCGGTTCAAGGCCGCGCAGGACGTCTTCTTTGCCGCCCGGAACGCGGCGACGTCCGAACGCGACGCCGAGTTCACGGCGAACGCCCAGGCCAAGATCGACTTGCTCGACGCAGCGGAGAAGGCCATCGATCCGGCCACCGACCTCGACGGCGCACGCCGCGAGTTTCGGGTGTTCCGCGACAAGTGGGACGAGATCGGCAAGGTTCCGCGCGATCAGATGTCGTCACTCGAGGCCCGGGCACGTGGCCTCGAGAAGCGGATCCGTGACGCCGAAGACGCCCAGTGGCAGCGCACCGACCCGGAGGCCCAGGCTCGGGCCGCACAGTTCGCCGACCGCGCCGCACAGCTGGAGGATCAGGCACGCAAAGCGGCCGAGCGCGGCAAGGACAAGGACGCCACCGCGCTGCGTGAGCAGGCCGCCCAGTGGCGGGAATGGGCCCAGGCCGCGCAGAGCGCCATCGGCGACCGCTGACCCGCCGTCAGGCCGGGTTGTCGGGCTTGCGCTGCAACGACAGCGCATGCGCGTCGCGTGCGGCGGCTTCCTTGCGTCGTTCTTCTTCGAGGGCGAGATGGTAGGTGCTGCGGGCCCATACCACCCGCGCCCAGTGGAAGGTCAAGACGAAGACCGCGAGCCACCCGAGGACGAGCCCGATCCCGACGCCGCTCGGCGGATGGACGTCGTTGACGCCGGGAGTGTTTCGCGACCACCACGCAAGCATCCCGGCCACGCACGCAATCGCGTTGCCGCACAGAGCAATCCACGCGATGAGCCACCGGCGCGTGAGGAGTGCGAGCATCGACGCGCCGATCCCGAAGATGACGAGCAGGTAGACAAAGACCTTGGAGGTGATGGTGACCAACTCCGCCTTGGAGTCCGGGGCAAAGGTCAGCACCTCGATCCCGGTGGCCGAACCGGTATGCGGCAGGATCAGCGAGACCATCGCCAGCAGCACGGCGACGGCGACGACGAGTGCGCGCGCCCCGGGATCGATTTCTCCGGCGACCTTCTTCTCGGCCTTGCGAAGGTCCCCCGCATATTCCGCGAATCGGTCCGCGGACCCGTCCGGCTGTGTCATGTCATCGCCTCAATCATGTCGTTCTCAGTGTCAATCGTGAACCCGCGTCCATGGTGCACCCGGCTCAACCGCAACCGCCGCCACACCCAACCTCTTGCGCCACCGGCGGAACACCGATGGCCGGGATACCGAGGCCGACGCCGACCGGCGGCGTGGTCGGGGTCCGCTGCTGTTCGTGGGCATCGCCGGCACGGGTCGTCCGGTGCCCGGCCACCCCGGAGTCTGCGATCAGGTGATGCGGCGCGGCCGCCGTCACCGTCGTGTGCACCACGTCGCCCGGCCGGATACGGGCGCGGTCGGCGGCGGCGTCGACCGCGAAGTGCACCAGCCGCCCATCCCGGGCTCGGCCCGTCATCCGCTGTGTCCGGGCCGATTTGCGACCGTCGTCGTCGACCACGAGCAGTTCGACCTCCGAGCCGATCAGCGACTCGTTCTCCGACAGACAGATCTGTTCCTGTAGGGCGATCAGCCGCTGATAACGCTCGCTGACCACCTCAGGTGCCACCTGGTCGGCCATGGTTGCCGCCGGGGTTCCGGGTCGCGGCGAGTACTGGAAGGTGAACGCACTGGAGAAGCGAGCGCGGGCGACCACGTCCAGCGTCTCCTGGAAGTCCTCTTCGGTCTCCCCGGGAAAGCCGACGATGATGTCCGTGGTGATCGCGGCGTGCGGCATCGCGGCGCGCACTTTGTCGAGGATGCCGAGGAACTTGGTCTGCCGGTAGCTGCGTCGCATGGCGCGCAGCACGCGATCGGACCCCGATTGCAGCGGCATGTGCAGCTGCGGGCAGACGTTGGGGGTCGCGGCCATCGCATCGATGACGTCGTCGGTGAACTCGGCGGGGTGCGGCGAGGTGAACCGGACCCGTTCGAGGCCGTCGATGGTTCCGCAGGCACGAAGGAGTTCGGCGAATGCGCCGCGGTTGCGCGGCAGTTCGGGATCGGCGAAGGACATGCCGTAGGCGTTCACGTTCTGCCCCAGCAGGGTCACCTCGAGGACGCCTTGGTCGACGAGGGCCTGCACTTCGGCGAGCACGTCGCCGGGGCGGCGGTCCACTTCTTTGCCGCGCAACGACGGCACGATGCAAAAGGTGCAGGTGTTGTTGCATCCGACGGACACCGACACCCACCCCGAGTATGCGGACTCGCGTTTGGCCGGCAGCGTCGACGGGAACCTGTCGAGCGCGTCGAGGATCTCGACCTGGGCGGCCTCGTTGTGGCGTGCGCGGTCGAGCAGCGCCGGCAGCGAACCGATGTTGTGCGTCCCGAAGACCACGTCGACCCACGGCGCCCGCTTGAGGACGGTGTCCTTGTCCTTCTGGGCGAGGCACCCGCCGACCGCGATCTGCATACCGGGACGGCTCGATTTGACGGGCGCGAGATGCGACAGATTGCCGTAAAGCTTGTTGTCCGCGTTCTCCCGGATCGCGCAGGTGTTGAACACCACCAGATCGGCCTCGGCGCCGTCGGCCGCACGGACGTATCCGGCGCCCTCCAGGAGGCCGGAGATACGTTCGGAATCGTGCACATTCATCTGGCACCCGTAGGTACGCACCTGATAGCTGCGCGTCTGATGAGCCGGCTCGCCGACTGGCGATGTTGCCAGGTCGCGGGGCTCCGAGAGGTCGATACTCACTCCTACCAGGGTACGGATCGGTGCAAATCGACTCCTGAGGACATCATTGCGACACCCCGAGGCGACGTTTCGCGTTCCAGCGCGACTGAGGCCGATTACGCGGTTAGGGTGCCTTATGACCGTTTCGCCGAATGACGCGTCGCAGACGCAAGCAGCATCGGGAACCACCGGGTCGCCGATGATCGTCATGAAGGATGTGCAGAAACACTTCGGTTCGCTGCACGTGCTCAAGGACATCAATCTCGAAGTGCCGACCGGGCAGGTCGTCGTGGTGCTCGGGCCGTCGGGCTCGGGCAAATCGACCCTGTGCCGAACCATCAACCGGCTCGAACCCATCGACAGCGGCGAGATCTACGTCGAAGGGAAACTGCTTCCCGCCGAAGGCAAGGACCTCGCCGGGCTGCGCGCCGACGTCGGCATGGTCTTCCAGTCCTTCAATCTGTTCTCGCACAAGACGATCATCGACAACGTCACCCTCGCGCCGACCAAGGTGCGCAAGAAGAGCAAGGCCGACGCCACCAAACAGGCTCTCGCCCTGCTCGAGCGCGTGGGCATCGCCACCCAGAAGGACAAGTACCCCGCGCAGTTGTCCGGCGGACAGCAGCAGCGTGTGGCGATCGCGCGATCGCTCGCCATGGAACCCAAGGTGATGCTGTTCGACGAACCCACCTCCGCGCTCGACCCCGAGATGGTCAACGAGGTGCTCGACGTGATGGTGTCCCTCGCCAAAGAGGGCATGACCATGCTGGTGGTGACCCACGAGATGGGCTTCGCACGCAAGGCGGCCGACCGCATCATCTTCATGGCCGACGGCGCAATCGTCGAGGACACCGATCCGGAATCCTTCTTCACCCAACCGAAGTCGGAGCGGGCCCGCGACTTCCTCGGCAAGATCCTGGGCCACTGAGATGGCACGCAACTCGACAAAACGTCTCGGTGTTCTCGTGTTCGCCGTGGCGATCGTCGGCGGATTCCTTGCCGCGTGCGGCAGCACCGAACCGCGCAACCTGCTCGATTCCATCCGGGACGGCAACGTGGTCCTCGGCGTGAAGTTCGATCAGCCCGGCCTCGGCCTGTACGACCCCGAGACCGGCGGGGTCGACGGCTTCGACGCCGATGTGTCGACGTACGTCGTGAACGCCATCGCCGATCAACTCGGCGTCGACCATCCGAAGATCACCTGGCGTGAGACGCCGTCGGCGCGCCGCGAGGCGATGATCGAGAACGGCGAGGTCGACATGATCGCCGCCACCTATTCGATCAACGCGGCACGGTCGAAGAAGGTCGACTTCGGCGGGCCCTACCTCACGACCTATCAGGGCCTGCTGGTCCGCGAGGACGACGACTCGATCAACACCCTGACCGATCTCAACAAGGGCAAGAAGCTGTGCTCTGTCTCGGGGTCGACGTCGGCGCAGAACGTCAAGGCGCAACTGCCGTCGGTCCAACTCCAGGAGTACGACACGTACTCGGCCTGCGTCGAGGGACTACGCCGGGGCAAGGTCGACGCACTGACCACCGACGAGGCGATCCTGGCCGGCTACAACAACTTCTGGGGTGAACAGTTCAAGCTCGTCGAGATGACCTACCCCAAGGCAGCGTGTGTGACGAGCAGCGGCAAGAAGGTGCTGAAGAAGGCCGGCGCGCCGTTCTCCACCGAGCGCTACGGCATCGGGCTCGGCAAGGGCGACACGGCGTCGCAGGAAGCGATCAACGCCGCCCTCGACAAGATGCTCACCCCCGAGGCCGGCGGAACCTCACCGTGGACCAAGGCGCTGCAGGACAACCTCGGCACCTCGTATGTGGACATGATCGCCACCCGCGCCGAACGCAACGACAGCTTCTCCTACAAACCCGACCCGGGCAATCTCGAGTTCCTCGACTCCCCGTCGACACCGTGCCCGGCCGATCTGCAGTGAGGAAGGTGACACGACATGAGTGAACTCTGGGAATCCATGGGGCCAGAACTCTGGCCTGCATTCTGGGTAACCCTTCAGCTGACCTTCTTCTCCGCGATCGGCTCGCTGGTCTGGGGAATCATTCTCGCCGGCATGCGTGTGTCGCCGGTACCGGTGATGCGCGGATTCGCGACCGTGTACGTCAACGTCTTTCGCAACACACCGCTCACGCTGATCATCCTGTTCTGTGCCATCGGCCTCTCCTACAACCTGGGCGTCACGTTCTCCTCGACGCTCAAGACCAACAACTTCTGGCTCGCCGTGGTCGGCTTCATCGCCTACACGGCGACCTTCGTCTGCGAGACACTTCGCTCCGGCTTCAACACGGTGCCCCTCGGCCAGGCGGAGGCGGCGCGGTCACTCGGACTGTCGTTCACCCAGGTCTTCGGGGTCATCGTGCTGCCGCAGGCGCTCCGGTCGGTGATCGGTCCGCTCGGCAGCGTCCTCATCGCCCTGACGAAGAACACCACCATCGCCTCCGCGATCGGTGTTGCCGAGGCGTCGCTGTTGATGAAGACAGAGATCGAAACCTACTCCGACCAACTGTTCTTGATCTTCGGCATCATCGCCGTCGGATTCATGATCATCACCCTCACCGAAGGATTCATCTTCGGCTGGCTGGCCAAGCGACTGGCGGTGAAGCGATGAGCGCCGACGCAACCGTCCTCTATGACGCACCCGGGCCCAAGGCCCGGATGCGCAACCGCATCATCGCGGTCGTCTTCATCGCAGTCCTGATTGCGATCGCGGCATGGGTGATCATCGTGCTCGCCGGCAACGACCAGTTCCTCGGCGAGAAGTGGAGCCCCTTCCTCAAGTGGAGCACCTGGTCGGGGTACATCCTTCCCGGCCTGTTCCGCACGTTGGCGGCAGCGGCGGTATCCATCGTCCTCGCCCTGATCCTCGGTGCGGTGCTGGGTATCGGACGACTCTCCGATCACCTATGGGTACGCCTCGTCGCCGGGTTCTTCGTCGAAGTGTTCCGGGCAATTCCGGTGCTGATCCTGATGGTCTTCACCTGGTTCCTGTTCGCGATCTACGGCATCGTGCCGGCGTCACAGTTGGCCTTCGCCGCGGTCGTGACCGGATTGACGCTCTACAACGGGTCGGTCATGGCAGAGATCCTGCGCTCGGGTATCAACTCGCTGCCCAACGGCCAGACCGAGGCGTCCAAGGCCCTGGGTCTGCGCAAGGGACAGATGATGCGCGTCATCCTGCTGCCGCAGGCGATCACGGCGATGATGCCGGCGCTGGTCTCTCAAATGGTCGTCGCGCTGAAGGACAGTGCGCTCGGCTACATCATCGGCTACTCGGAGATCATCCGGTCGGCACTGCTGTCGTCGGCCCGCTACGGCAACTACATCCCGGCGCTGTTCGTGGTCGCGGTCATCATGATCGCCATCAACTTCGCTCTGTCGTGGTTTGCGACCTGGTTGGAGAAGCGGCTGCGCTCGGGTCGCCGGAAGGTCGACACACCCGACCACGACCAGGCCGACGCCGCCGCGATGGAGAACATGCCGTTCATTGCCAAGTCGTCGCGGTCAACCGGCACTTAGGGCGTGTCTCCTAGGCGTACCTCGAGCTCCTCGGTCACGACGTCGATCGCCATCGACTGCGCGTAGCCCCGCCGAACCAGCATGCCGACCAGCCGGCGAAAGGCCTTGTCGCGCTCGGCCGGGTCGGCAGCCACGCGCTCGGCCGCGGAAGGGGTCAGTTTGCGCGCGACGAGGCTCGCGGCCATCGCCCGTTCGTCGTCCGGGTCCACCTCCGCGAGGGTGGCGCTGATGGTGGATTCGTCGATTCCCTTGGCCCGCAACTCGTGCCGTAGTGCCACCCGACCGCGGCCCGAATGCGCGTGCCGCGAGCGCACCCATTCCGTGGCGAAGTCGGTGTCGTCGATGAGCTGGTGACGGTCGAGCCGAGCCATCACGTCGGCGACCGTGTCCTCGTCAAAACCCTTGCGCGCCAGCCGCTGCGCCATTTCTTGGCGAGAACGCGCTCGGACCCCGAGAAGCCGTAGCGCCGCGTCCCAGGCACTGGGACCGGTGGGCTCCTCGGGGTCCGAGGCGTCGGTCATCCGGTTCAGAACTCCACCGGGGCAGGTGCGACATCGTCGGCGTCGACGACCGCGCCGATACCCAGTTTCTCTTTGATCTTCTTCTCGACCTCGTCGCGGATGTCGGTGTTCTCGAGCAGGAACTTGCGGGCGTTCTCCTTGCCCTGGCCGAGTTGATCGCCCTCGTAGGTGAACCACGAGCCGGACTTGCGGATGAAGCCCTCGGCCACGCCCATGTCGATCAGCGAGCCCTCCTTGGAGATGCCCTGGCCGTAGAGGATGTCGAACTCGGCCTGCTTGAACGGCGGCGCCACCTTGTTCTTGACGACCTTCACCCGCGTGCGGTTACCGACCGCGTCGGTACCGTCCTTCAGCGTCTCGATGCGCCGGACATCCAGTCGCACAGACGAATAGAACTTCAGCGCCTTGCCGCCCGTGGTGGTCTCCGGCGAGCCGAACATCACGCCGATCTTCTCGCGGAGCTGGTTGATGAAGATGGCCGTGGTCTTGGAGTTGCTCAGCGCCGAGGTCATCTTGCGCAGCGCCTGGCTCATCAGGCGGGCCTGCAGGCCGACGTGGCTGTCTCCCATCTCGCCCTCGATCTCGGCGCGCGGCACGAGCGCGGCCACCGAGTCGATGACGAGGATGTCGAGCGCACCCGAGCGGATCAGCATGTCGGCGATCTCCAGTGCCTGCTCGCCGGTGTCGGGCTGCGACACCAGCAGTGCGTCGGTGTCGACACCGAGCCGGGCCGCGTAGTCGGGGTCGAGCGCATGCTCCGCGTCGATGAAGGCCGCGATACCGCCCTGCGCCTGCGCGTTCGCCACGGCGTGCAGCGCCACGGTGGTCTTACCCGAGGACTCCGGTCCGTAGATCTCGACGATGCGTCCACGCGGCAGACCACCGATGCCGAGCGCGACGTCGAGCGCGATCGAGCCGGTCGGGATGACCTCGATCGGCTGGCGGGTCTCCTCTCCGAGCCGCATCACCGATCCCTTGCCGAAGTTCTTGTCGATCTGCGCGAGAGCCAGGTCGAGAGCCTTCTCGCGGTCTTGCGGGGCTGGTGCCATGGGGTTTCTCCTCCGTTGTCCGGCAGGTGACTTCTGTCCGGCTGGTGATTTCGATGTCCGGGATTTCACGTCTGCACGTTATCTGCGGGCTATGACAAAACTGTTCTTCTGCGGCATTGCGTTCTTCTGTGACACTCTCTTGGACGCGAGAGCCTCGCTCCCGGTTCCCTCTGACCCACAGCATGGACGAACACGTGTTCGATGGCAAGGCGACACGCGCGTCAGATCTGCCCGAGTCCCGACGATCGGTTAGCGTCATCTGCGTGGTGGGGCAGGTCGGGGCGAGAGTGGATCAATCGATCCGTCTCAGGGGCAACCCCTGGGTACATTCCACAGTTGGTCTCTGCGTCCGACGCCGGACGGCACGCTTCGCGTGCTTCACGGCGCCGCTGCTGCACGTTCCGGTCATCCCGACCGGCCCTCATCCGTGAGGCCTTGCGCCGATGGCAACAACCCGAGCACCGCGGCCACCCGATCGACCTGCCCGGTCCGGCACCGATCGATTCCCTCCCCTACGAACTGCCCGTCCTCACCGGTGTCGACGATGTCGCGGCCTGGCTGGCTCTCACACCGGCGGAGGTGGATTGGTTCGCCGACCGCGGGTCGTGGCTGACCACAGCACGCCCGGCCCTGCGGCACTATCGGGTGTCCCACCGCGAAAAGCGCACCGGCACAAGGATCATCGAAGCACCCAAACCCATGTTGCGGGAAACACAGCGCCGGATCCTGCGCCGTCTCGTCCAACGGATTCCGGCGCATCCGGCTGCGCGCGGCTTTGTTCCCGGCGGCTCGACCGCGGCCTTCGCGTGGGCGCACAGCGATCGACCGGTGGTCCTGCGCGCCGACCTTCGCCATTGTTTCGAGTCGATCACCGTGTCGCGGGTCCGACACGTGTTCGCGCAGGCGGGATATCCGGCGGGTGTCGCACGGGTACTGGCCGAACTGTGCACCACCACGACACCTCCCGACCAACTCATCGACGTCGATCCCGCGCACGCCGGGTTGCTGCGCCGACGCCATCTCCCGCAGGGTGCGCCGACGTCACCACACCTGGCGAATCTCGCATTGCTCCGCCTCGACCAACGACTCGACGGATACGCCCGACGAAATCAGTTGCGTTACACACGATATGGCGACGACCTGGCAGTCTCCGGGGATGCCATGGACGCCGACCGCGCGCTGTGGACGCTGCTCCGGATCGTCGAGGACTGCGGGTTTGTCGTGCACCCGGAGAAGGTGCGCATCATGCCGGCGCACCAGCGTCAGCGCCTGGCCGGCCTCGTGGTCAACGACCGCCCGCAGGTGTCGCGCGAAGACTACGACCGGCTGCGGGCCTTGCTGCACAACGCGGCCCGGCACGGCCCCGAATCACAGAACCACAGCGCCCACCCGGATTTCCGCGCGCATGTGTACGGCCTCATCGCCTGGGTCGGCGCGACCTCCGAAACCCGACGCAGACGTCTGCTGGACATGGCCGACCACGTGCACTGGTAGGCGCCTACCACCGTTGCTTCGGCACGTCGAAGTCCCGGCAGATGGCCACCCACACGTCGCGTGGGTCCTCCCCGTCGTCGATGGCCTGTGCGCCCGTGCGGCCACCGAACTCGGTCAGCACATGGTCGACAAGGATCGAATCTGCCGACGGCACACCGAATTCCGCAGTCATCAGATCGGTGAACTCGGTCAGGCGCACGGTCCCACCCTACGTTCCCTCCCGGCGGCGATGGCGACCACGTGTCGTGCCACCGCGACCGGGTCGACGACATCCGCGTTGGACGCGCCGATGCGCCGTGCAGCGTCGGTGAATCCGGGATCGGCAAGGATCGTGCGGGCGGCATCGGTGATCGCGTCGGCGGTGACCGGGCGCACCAAACGACCCGCCCCCAGACGGTTCACCCGGTTGGCGAGTTCCCACTGGTCACCGCCGCCCGGCACCGTCACCACCGGCACTCCGGCGAGCAGCGCCTTGGCCAGCATCCCGTGCCCGGCACCGCACACCGCGAGGTCGGCGTCGGCGAGGATCTCGTCTTGACGGCCCAGGCCGGACACCACCGTCATGTTCGGGTGCCCGGTAACCACATCCGGCGGGTCGAGCGACGAAACCACCACGCGGACCGGCGATTTCAGCTCCGACAACCCGCGCAACGTCGCCGTCACCATGTCCTGCGCTCCGGTGACCGCGGTCGACGGCGCGACGATCACCAGCGGCCCGGGCCCCCTCGGCGCGTCGAACGACTCGTCGGTGGGCTCCCACAACAGCGGTCCGATCAGATGGGTGCGAGCCGGCCAATCCGGCCGATACACCTCCAGTCCGGGAAGCGTCGCCACAAATCGGGCGTCGGGGCAAGACCCGGCGCCGGTCAATCCGACGGTGGCGCGGGCGCTCTCCCGCTGCCGCTCCCCCTGACGGACCGACGTGGCGCTCAAGGCGCGCATCGCGCTGTCACGTAACCGTCCGCGAACGCCGGTGCCCGCAGCGAGTCCCGAGCCGACGGGTGGCAATCCCTTCGACGGCAGATACAGCGGGTGCGGCGACAGCTCGATCCACGGCAGCCCACACATCTGGGCCGCCCAACCGCCTGCCACGGTGATGACGTCGGAGATCACCAAGTCGTGATCACCGCTGTCGATCAACGGCCGGAGAGCAACCGCCATCCTGGCCGCACGCGCGGACAACTTCTCGCCGGCATCGGCATCATCGTCGTTCTCGGCCACGGCGAGTCCAGGCAACTCAGTGATGTCCACCTGGCGCCGACGAGCCGCATCCTGCCATCGCAGGCCGGTGAAGACGGTTGGCGCATCGCCTCCGGTGGCGAATCGCTCGGCCAGCGCAAACGCCGGAAAGGCATGTCCCGCATCGGGACCCGCGACTATCGCAACGCGCAGCGTCAGCTACCCGCTTGTCCGGGCTCTTTGGTGACCGACGGAGGCGCCGGAGCCGCGGCGGGCGGCGCAACCGCGCCCTGAGCGCCCGCGGACGGGAGGGCCTCACCGCGCATGCTCGCACGGATCTGCTCCAGTCGTGAGTGTCCGGCCATCTGGATGCCCGCCTGCTCGACCTCCGCCATCCGACCCTGCACCGAGTTCTGGGCCAGCTCGGCCGACCCGAGTGCGTTCGCGTATCGACGTTCGATCTTCTCGCGGACCTGGTCGAGGTTGGGGGTGTTGCCCGGCACCGACAGCTCGCTCATCTGATTGAGCGAGGCGCTCACCTGCTCCTGCATCTTCGCCTGCTCCAGCTGGCTGAGCAGCTTCGACCGCTCGGCAAGCTTCTGCTGCAGGACGAGTGCGTTGCGTTCGACCGCCTTCTTGGCCTGCGCGGCGGCCTGCAGCGACTGATCGTGCAGTGATTTCAGGTCTTCGACGCTCTGCTCCGCGGTCACGAGCTGGGCAGCAAATGCCTCCGCGGCGTTGGTGTACTCGGTCGCCTTCTGCGTGTCACCGGCGGCCGCGGCCTGATCGGCCAGCGTCAGCGCCTGCCGGGTGTTGGCCTGCAGCTTCTCCACCTCTTCGAGCTGGCGGTTGAGCTTCATCTCCAGCTGACGCTGGTTGCCGATGACCGACGCGGCCTGCTGACTCAACGCCTGGTGCTGACGTTGCGCATCCTCGATGGCCTGCTGGATCTGCACCTTGGGATCGGCGTTCTCGTCGATCTTCTGGTTTCCGAGTGCCATCAGGTAGCGCCACATCTTCACGAACGGGTTCGCCATGCTCGTCGTCACTCCAATTCAGCGGTAGAGAACTTTGCACCCCAATTTAGCGTCTGAGACGGCGCAATGGTGGCGGCGTCATCTGCTTGACGCCGTCGGAGACGGTCTCAGGCTGCGGCGAGTGCCGTTGCCTTGCGATGATCGGCCGGGGCCGGGATGACCACGGTGGACTCGAACTCGGAGCCGGCCAGTTCGGCAGGCCGCATCGCGTTGCCCGCGTCGAGGAGCAGATCGGCGATCTCCACGTCGAGCGCATCACAGATGGCCGCGAGCAGTTCGCTCGACGCCTCCTTCTGTCCGCGCTCCACCTCCGAGAGGTAGCCGAGGCTCACCCGGGCGTCGGTGGACACCTCGCGCAGCGTCCGGCCCTGGTCTGTACGCACCCGGCGCAGGCTCTCGCCCAGTGCCTCGCGCAGAAGCATCGCCATCGAGACCCCTCTCCGTCTGATTCCCCTGACCTGCCACCCATACGGGTGCACTCAGGTCATTCAACGCACCGGCCGGTCGTTCCGTTCCCCGACGATCCGTTTGAACGACAGTAGTCGAAGTTCTGGCCGGGCGCCGTTCACACCCCGGTCTGTCGTTCGGACGCGTCATCGCGCAGCGAACCATTGCGTCCAGGCGCCGCGTCGTGATCTCGGGTCGACTCCGACTCGTCCTCGCGCCCCTTGGTCCGGGCCGACCAAGCCTGCCACGTGTAGTCGAGACCGCTGAGCACCGTGATGACCAGAGCAACGCCCATGATGATGTCCGCCGCGACCTGCCAGGCACCACTGAGCGGAAGTAGATAGAGCCCGATCGACACCGCTTGCAGGAGGGTCTTGAGCTTGCCACCGCGACTGGCCGGGATGACGCGGTGCCTCAGCACCCAGAATCGCAGGGCCGTCACCCACAGCTCGCGCGCGAGGATCACCGCAGTCACCCACCACGGCAGGATGTCGAGGATCGACAGCCCGATCAGCGCCGCCCCGATCAGCGCCTTGTCGGCGATCGGATCCGCGAGTTTGCCGAAGTCTGTGATGAGGCCGCGTTCGCGCGCCACTCGTCCGTCGTACCGATCGGTGAGCGCGGCCACCGCGAAGATCACCGCCGCCACGATCCGCCACGTGGTGCTCTCGCCGCCGTCGACGAACAATGCGATCAGAAAGATCGGGACCAGGATGATCCGGAACACGGTGAGGGCGTTCGCGATGTTCATCACCGGCACCGGGTCGACCGGATCGGTGATGTGGTCGGGACCACGTCCCGCATTCGCGATGGGGTGCTCGCCGACCGCCCGCCGCATCCGTTCGGTCATGGGCACACGCCCTGCCGTGTCGCCTGTTTGCCGGCAAGGTGGTAGATCCGCACGTGCCCAGCGTATCGGCCCGTTCCATACGCGGTTGCGACGAGGTCGGAACCAGCCCCGGACACTCCCATGCCGAGAAGGCAAGATGTCCGTATGCACAGTGACGCCGACGGCACCGGAACGCCTGCCACGACCCCCGGGTCGACCGTGATCCGTCGCGCACGAACCTCCGACGTACCGCGCATCAAGGAGCTCATCGATCAGTACGCGGGCCGCATTCTCCTCGAGAAGAACCTGGTCACCCTCTACGAAGCCGTCCAGGAGTTCTGGGTCGCCGACGTCGACGGCGTGGTCGTGGGATGCGGTGCGCTCCACGTGCTGTGGGCCGACCTCGGCGAGGTGCGCACCGTCGCCGTCGACAATGCCCATGCCGGACGCGGGATCGGCCACGTTCTCGTGGGACGCCTCATGGACGTCGCACGTGAGCTTCAGCTCTCCCGGGTCTTCGTGCTCACCTTCGAGACCAGCTTCTTCGCCCGGCACGGATTCGTCGAGATCGAGGGCACCCCCGTCACCCGCGAGGTGTTCGAGGAGATGTGCCGGTCCTATGACACCGGCGTCGCCGAGTTCCTCGACCTGAGCTACGTCAAGCCGAATACGCTGGGTAACACCAGGATGCTGGCCAACCTCTGACCCGACCCCCATTCGACCCAACACCACCGAGGAGCACACAGTGGCGATCTTCGCCGTCCACTACACATATCGCCCCGCCAAGGCAGCGATCCGTGACCAGCACCGCGCGCTGCACCGCGAGTGGCTCGGCGAAGAACACAGCGCCGGCAACATCCTCATCGCCGGCCCCTACCCCGACGGCACCGGCGCGCTGATCCTCGTCCGCGCCGACGACCTCGACGGTGCCGAGGCATTTCTCGCGAACGATCCGTTCAACGCGCACGAGGCCATCGACGCCGTCGAGGTCAAGGAGTGGACCAACATCTACGGTCCGTTCGGTGACTGATTGCTACAGCCTTCGCGTCACGGCTCCGACGGTCGCTGCTTCTCCGGTTCTGACGGCTCGGCGGCTTCCACCTGTTCGGCATCCGGCTTCTTCGACGACAAGAGGCTGGCCACCGTCGTGATCACCAGCGTGCCGACGATGACGCCGAGCGACATCGGTGTCGATATCTCCGGGACGCTGACGTGCTCGCCGCCGTTGATGAACGGCAGGGTGTTCTCGTGCAGCGCGTGCAGCACGAGTTTGACGCCGATGAACGCCAGGATGAACGACAGCCCGAAGGACAGGTAGACGAGGCGGTCGAGCAGTCCGCCGAGCAGGAAGTACAGCTGGCGCAGACCCATCAGTGCGAACGCGTTGGCCGTGAACACCAGGTAGGCCTCCTGGGTCAGTCCGTAGATCGCCGGGATCGAGTCCAGGGCGAACAACACGTCGGTGAACCCGATGACGATGAGCACGGTGAGCATCGGGGTGGCCAGCCGCTTGCCGTTCACGCGGGTGAACAGCTTGTCGCGGTCGTATTCGTCATGGGTGCGCAGGACTCGCTTCACGAACCGCTCGAGTCGGCTTTCGCGCTGCTCCTCGTGTTCGACGGGATCGTCGCTCTCACGCAGCAGCTTGATCGCGGTGAAGATGAGGAATGCACCGAACAGGTAGAACACCCAGCTGTAGGCATTGATGGCCGCGGCACCGACCGCGATGAAGATACCGCGCATCACCAGCGCCATCACGATGCCCAGGAGCAGCACCTTCTGCTGATACTCCTTGGGCACGGCGAACTTCGACATGATGATGACGAAGACGAACAGGTTGTCGACGGACAGTGCCTTCTCGGTGACATAGCCGGCGTAGTACTCACCGCCGTAGGTGCCACCCCACTTCCACCAGACGAAGAGGCCGAAGATCAGTGCGATCGTGATGTAAACCGCCGACCAGGTACCGGATTCCTTCAGCGACGGCGCGTGGGGAACACGCACGTGGGCAAAGAAGTCGAAGACGAAAAGCGCCAGGATCACCACACAGGTGATGACCCAGACGGTGGGCGAGACAACCATGAGACCTACTACCTCCAGCGCGCAGCGTTACGTTGCGATGCCAGAGGTCTCTCCCGCCCGGGGGTTGAACCGGACCGGCGCATCCGGGCCGGGACATGAGCACACGGTGTTCGGCACCGGATGACATCTCGACCGTATTGACGGAAACGCCACGAGATCGGGGATACTCCCCTCTTCGATCGTTGCCCAGCCTAACCGAACAATTCCGACATGGAAACCCGGCCGGTCCTATTCGGTGGTTTCGCCCGCGTCGTCACCGCCACCGGTGATCGACGCGATCACACCGGCCAGGTCCTCCGGCTTCACCAAGACCTCACGCGCTTTGGACCCCTCGCTCGGTCCGACAACGCCGCGGGTCTCCATCAGATCCATGAGCCGCCCGGCCTTCGCGAATCCGACGCGAAGCTTGCGCTGCAGCATCGACGTCGACCCGAACTGACTGGACACCACGAGTTCGATGGCCTGCAGGAGATCGTCGAGGTCGTTGCCGATGTCGGCGTCGATGTCCTTCTTGTCACCGGCCTTCGCCGTCGTCACGCCCTCGGTGTACTCCGGATCGGCCTGTTCGCGGCTGAAGTCGACGACCGCGCCGATCTCCTCGTCGGTGATGAACGCACCCTGCATACGGATGGGCTTGTTGGCGCCCATCGGCAGGAACAGTCCATCGCCCATGCCGATGAGCTTCTCGGCGCCGGGCTGATCGAGGATCACGCGCGAATCGGTGAGCGAGGACGTCGCGAACGCCAGCCGCGAGGGCACGTTGGTCTTGATCAGGCCGGTCACAACGTCCACCGAGGGACGCTGGGTGGCCAGGACCAGATGGATACCGGCAGCACGCGCCTTCTGGGTGATGCGCACGATCGCATCCTCCACGTCGCGTGGCGCGGTCATCATGAGGTCGGCGAGCTCGTCGACGATGGCCAGGATGTACGGATACGGCTTGTACACGCGTTCGGAGCCGAGCGGCGTGGTGATCTCGCCGGAGTTCACCTTCGCGTTGAAGTCGTCGATGTGGCGGACGCGCGACGCCTTCATGTCCTGGTAGCGCTGCTCCATCTCCTCGACCAGCCACGCCAGCGCCGCCGCCGCCTTCTTCGGCTGTGTGATGATCGGGGTGATGAGGTGCGGGATGCCTTCATACGGCGTGAGCTCGACCATCTTCGGGTCGATCAGGATCATCCGCACCTGGTCGGGTGTGGCACGCGTGAGCAGCGACACCAGCATCGAGTTCACGAAGCTCGACTTGCCCGATCCGGTCGATCCGGCGACCAGCAGGTGCGGCATCTTGGCCAGATTGGCGCTGACGAAATCGCCCTCGATGTCCTTGCCGAGGCCGATCACCAACGGATGCTTGTCTTTTCGGGTCGATGACGCGTTGAGCACATCGGCCAGACGCACCATCTCCCGATCGGAGTTCGGCACCTCGATACCGACTGCCGACTTGCCCGGGATCGGCGCCAGCAGGCGCACGTTGTCGGTGGCGACCGCGTAGGCGATGTTGCGCTGCAGCGCGGTGATCTTCTCGACCTTGACGCCGGGTCCGAGTTCCACCTCGTAGCGGGTGACCGTCGGACCGCGCGTGTAGCCGGTCACCGCGGCGTCGATCTTGAACTGTTCGAGCACACCGGAGATGCGGTCGATCATGTCGTCGTTGGACCGGCTGCCCTGCTTGGGTGGATCTCCGTCGATCAGCAACGACGACGGTGGCAGCCGATAGTCGCCCTCGGGCACATCGGGTGCCGCAGGCGCGGCGGCCGGTTCCTTCTCCACGCGAGGTTTGCGGGGCGCTCGCGGCTTGCGCGGTGCCGGTCGACCGATCTCCTCGGTGATCTCGTCGACAATGGGTTCGGTGACCTCGTCGACGATCTCGTCGGTGGGTGCATCCGCGAGGCTCCGCGACGTGGCGCGCGATCGGCGGCTCGGGGTGACGTCGGGGGGATAGTTCTCATACGGATCACCGGAGTAGGCACGGTCACGAATCTGGCCGGCGGTCATACCGCGAGCCGAGCCCGCCCAGTCCGGCTCGTCGTAGCCGTCCACGTCGTCGTAGTCGACCGGGCCCGCATCGTCGTAGTCGTCGGAGTCGTAGTCGTCGTCGATGTGCTCGGTTCTCGCGGAACGGCCGGACGGATCTCCGAGTCCGAAGTAGCCCGCCGCAAAGTCGATGACCTCACGCACGGTCCGCCCGCTCAAGAGCAGCACGCCGAACGCGGCGCACAGCAGCAGGATCGGTACCGAGATCCAGATGGTCACACCGTTGGTGAGGGGTGTCCCGACCGCGAATCCGAGGAACCCGGACGCCCCGGACCGTCCGGGTAGGTCGATGGGAGCGCCCGCGATGAGGTGCATCAGGCCGAGGATCGGGAGCACCACGAGCAGACCACCACCGATGTAGCGGGCCCGGCGCTCCGGCGCGGGCGGTCGCCGCATCAGCACCACCGCGAGCGCCACGAGCGCAACGGGCAGCACCAGCACCACCGAACCGATGATCGCCCGGATCAACGCGTCGACGAACGCACCCACCGGTCCGGCCGCGCCGAACCACACGCTGGCACCGACAAGCAGTGCGAAGGCCAGCAACCCGAGCGCGACGCCGTCCCGGCGGTGCGAGTGGCCGGCCGAGGTTCGGTTCTGGTCGCGTCGACGTCGTACGA
The DNA here is from genome assembly GCF_022513585.1 of Gordonia gummivorans. Taxonomy (GTDB): domain Bacteria; phylum Actinomycetota; class Actinomycetes; order Mycobacteriales; family Mycobacteriaceae; genus Gordonia. Next base: position 98,154 of record NZ_JAKWBF010000007.1, on the reverse strand, counting down.
GGGATTCGCTGTCCTCGAAGCCGCCGTCGTCGGAGCCGCCGTCATATCCGACGACGTACCCCGTGTCGTCGCGATACTCGCCGTCGGGCGCGTCGAAGTCCGTCAACTCCTGGTCGTCATAGTCGTCGTAGTCTGCGCGCGCGTCGGCGCGCGGTCCGCTGCCGATGGTCGAACCGGCCCGTGCCATGCTGCCGACGCCCTTGGCGAGCAGCGACCACCCGGCGCCGATGCCCTTGCCGACCGATGCCGCGCCGCTGGCGGCGATCGACCGCCGGTGCAGGTCGGCCGATTCCGCTACCGCAGCGTTGCTTGGTGCCGGCTTTTGGGTGGTCTTCTTCGCGCGGCCCGACGCCGACGCCTTCCCGGTGCCCTGATTACCGGTGCCCTGACTACTGGTGCGCTGCCTCCCGGCGGTCTGCCCGGTCCGCGACGAGCGCGTTCCCCCGGACTTCGCGGACGACGTTCTGCCCCGGGACGTTGTCGTCCCACCACGCGACGCGGACGCGCGTGAACCCGTGCTCGCTCTCGAAGCCATGCCGACAGCCTAGTATCAGAGAGTCACCGCAGTCACATGAGCAACACCGGCAACACGATCGCGTATCGAATTCGTGACCCCTTCGAGTCAGCGTCCCTTCGGCGTTGCTGACGATCGTGGAGGCAGGAAGAGTGCGGCCGCGTCTCGGAAACCGCACTTGTCGCGAGAAACCTCAGGTGTGGCCACAAACCGCTGGTGCGCCTCGGGTTTCTGACCAGACACGCGGTTTCTGACATCGCGACACGCCGAACGAGGTCCCGTCCCAGCGCAGTCCTCGGAACCGGGGACACCGTCGTCGAACGAAGGAATCGCGATCCGCCGCCACAAAAAGTAGGGGAAGAAACTTCTTCCCCTACCCTTGGAGTCCTCCCCCAGAAAATTCTCGCGGACGACTACGAACCTCGGGGAAGAAACTCTTCCCCTAGATTTTGCGGGCCGGACGCTGGCGCATTTGCCCAGTGCACAGCGTCGGTCACCTAACTCTTCGAGTCAGAAGCCGCGCTTGCTGGCCTTCACCGCGGCAACCGCGGCATCGTCGCCAGAGAATTCGAGGTCAACGGGCGCGCGACCGAACGCGAATAACGTCAGTTCGCCCGGGGTGCCGGTGATGGTGACCGGATCGCCGTGGCCGACCGTCACGAGGTCCTCACCGGAGTCGGTTCGCAACGTCACCGTCGCCGGCACGTTCTTCATCGCCATCTTGCCGATGCTGCGGGCCGGGGTCCGCAGGTCGGAACTCAGCTGCTCGGAGAGTTGCCGTGGCACCCATGGTCCGTCGGGATCGGCGCCGCCGCGCAGCACATCCTCGTGGTGGACGAACATCTCCCCCAGGTTGGCCCAGCGATCGACCAGCTTGAACGGTGAGTACACCGGTGGACCGCCGGCCAGTTCGTCGAGGAGGACGTCCCAGTCCTTGGCAGCGGCGGCGCTGCGGACCTTCTCGGTGTGCGGGGCGAACTGTTTGATCAGGATGCCCGGACCGGTGTCGAGTCGTCGTTCGCGAACCACGAGGTGCGCCAACAGGTCTCGGGTGGTCCATCCTTCACAGAGGGTTGGGGCGTCGGGCCCCTTGGCTCGAAACGTGTCGACGAGGGCTGCGCGTTCATCTTGGGCACTGGTCACTCCGCCCACCCTAGCCCGACAAAGGAACGTGTGCGGAACATCGTCCCAAGCAGGGGCTAGCCGTTCACCGCGAGCACGGTCGGCACGATCATCGGCCTGCGTCTGTACGTGTCGGACACCCAGCGGCCGACGGTGCGGCGGATGGTCTGCGCGATGCGGTGCGTGTCGGCCACGCCCTCGGCGGCGAGGGCATCGAGGGTCTTGTTGACCAGATCCGCGGCCTCTTTGAGTGCGCTGGGATCGTCGGAGAACCCGCGCCCGGACACCTCGGGAGCACTGACCGGTCGGCCGGTGGTCGCATCGACGGCGACGGTGATGGCGATGAATCCGCCCTCACCGAGCACGAGTCGCTCGGACAACGTCGACTCGCCGACGTCGCCCACCGACAGTCCGTCGACGTAGACATGGCCGACCGGAACGCGTCCGACGATCTCGGCCCGACCGTCGACCAGGTCGACGACGACCCCGTCCTCGGCGAGCACCACCCGGTCCTCCGGGACTCCGGTCGCGACGGCGAGTGCGGCGTTGGCGCGCAGGTGTCGCCATTCGCCGTGCACCGGCATCACGTTCGACGGCCGGACGGCGTTGTACAGATAGAGCAGTTCGCCCGCCGAGGCGTGACCGGACACGTGCACCTTGGCGCTCTGTTGGGTGATCACGGTCGCTCCGCGCTTGGCGAGACCGTTCACCACCGCGAACACCGAGTTCTCGTTGCCCGGGATCAGCGACGACGCGAGGACGACGAGGTCGTTGGCGCGGATGTTGATCTGCCGGTGCTCGCCACGCGCCATCCGCGACAGCGCCGAGAGCGGTTCGCCCTGCGAGCCGGTCGAGATCAGCACCACCCGATGGTCCGGCAGGGTCGCGGCGGTGTCGAGGTCCACCACCACGCCGTCGGGCACCTGCAGATAGCCGAGGTCCTGTGCGATCTGCATGTTGCGCACCATCGACCGCCCGACGAAGGTGACCCGCCGGTTGTGGGCGTCGGCGACGTCGATGATCTGCTGGATGCGATGGACGTGGCTGGCGAAGGAGGCCACGATCACGCGCTGTTTGGCCTTGCCGATGACCTGGTCGAGCACGCTGCCGATCTGACGCTCCGGCGTCACGAACCCGGGCACCTCGGCGTTGGTGGAGTCGACCAGGAACAGGTCGACGCCCTCGTCGCCGAGTCGGCTGAAGCCGGCCAGGTCGGTGAGCCGACCGTCGAGTGGCAACTGGTCGAGTTTGATGTCGCCGGTGTGCAGGACGACGCCCGCCGGAGTGCGGATGGCGACCGCGATCGCGTCCGGGATGGAATGGTTGACCGCGAAGTACTCGCATTCGAACGGCCCATGCGTGGTGCGTTCGCCCTCACGGACCTCCACCAGACGCGGCCGCAGCCGGTGCTCGCGACACTTGGCTTCGACCAGCGCCAGCGTGAACTTCGACCCGATGACCGGGATGTCGCCACGCAGGCGCAGGAGGAACGGGATGGCGCCGATGTGGTCTTCGTGACCATGAGTGAGGATCACCGCATCGACGTCGTCCATCCGGTCTTCGATGTAGCGGAAATCCGGCAGGATCAGGTCGACGCCGGGCTGGGCGTCCTCGGGGAACAGCACGCCGCAGTCGACGATGAGCAGCCGACCGCCGTATTCGAAGACGGTCATGTTGCGGCCGATCTCACCGATGCCACCGAGCGCGACCACCCGTAGCGCACCACGCGGCAGTCGCCGCGGCGTACCACCCGGCTGCGTCACCGGTTCGGCGGTCGACCGAACGGCCGGACGAGACTCCCCGCGCTCGTGACGTCCCTTGCGTCGCGACGATTTGCCGCCACCCGATTCCGGTTGATTCACAGCATGTTTGGGCCCCTTGCCACGACCACCATCGGCGTTGCGCGCGGGCTCGGCGGGCGGCTGCTCGGGCGGCCCGGCCTTGCGGGTCGCTGCGCGGCGGCGATTGGGCGGCTGACGATCGGGGCCGGTCATCAGTTCAACAGACCCGCGGCGCGGAGATCGGCGATGAGCAATTCGATCTGCGGCCCATCGGCGGGAACCTGCGGCAATCGCGGGTCCCCGACATCGATGCCGAGTATGCGGAGCGACGCCTTGACCATGGTCACGCCACCGAGCCGGCCCATCGCGTTCACCAGGGGCAGCATCGACGTGTTCAAGGTGCGGGCCGCGGCGAGGTCGCCCTTTTCGACGGCGATCTGCATGTCGCGCAGGCGATCAGCGACCAGATGCCCGATCACGCTGACGAATCCGGTCGCACCGATCGACAACCACGGCAGGTTCAGTGCGTCCTCGCCCGAGAGGTACTCCAGCTCCGTGGACGCGATGATCCCGGCGGCCGAATGCAGATCGCCCTTGGCATCTTTGACGCCCTTGATCTTCGGGTGTTCGGACAGGGCCAGCATCGTCTCGTTCGCGATCGGCACCACCGAACGCGGTGGGATGTCGTAGAGCAGCACGGGCAGGTCGGTCGCATCGGCGACGGTCCGGAAGTGCGCGAGCAGACCAGCCTGCGGGGGCTTCGAGTAGTAAGGCGTCACCACGAGCAGTGCGTGTGCGCCGACCTTCTCGGATTCGACGGCAAACCGCACGCTCTCGGCGGTGTCGTAGCTGCCCGCACCCTGGGTGATTCGCGCACGGTCGCCGACGGCATCGAGGACGACGCGCAGCAGGTCGAGTTTCTCGGGCACGGTCGTCGTCGGCGATTCACCAGTGGTGCCCGACACGACGAGTCCGTCGCAGCCCTTGGCGACGAGATGATCGGCCAGTTCCGCGGCCTTGTCGAGGTCGAGTGCACCGTCGGGTGTGAATGGGGTCACCATTGCCACGACATTGGTCCCGAAGGGATGCGAGTGCAGCTGTTCGGAGACGGCGTTCATGGTGCTCAAGGCTACCGTCTCAGCCTTCGAGCACGAATGGTGAGGTCGCGACCTCTGTCCCGTCGGAGAGCGTCCCGATCTCGAAGTCCCCGAAAACGGTCGGCGCCACCGCCATGAGTTGACGAAGACACTCGATCGCGAGCTGTCGGATCTCCACATCGGCGTGCTCGGTGGCCCGCATTCCGACGAAATGCCGCCAGGACCGGTAGTTGCCGGTGACGACTATCTTGGTCTCGGTGGCGTTCGGCAACACCGACCGTGCCGCCTGTCGTGCTTGCTTTCGACGGAGGATGGCGTTCGGCACATCCGCGAACTTCGCCTCGAGCGCCGTCAACAGCTCGGTGTAGGCCGCACGGCTCGCGTCGGTGGCCGCGGTGAACTTCGCCTCGAGTTCGGGATCACCCACGATTGCGGGCGGCGCCACCACGTTCGAATCGTGCTCGGGCACGAACCGTTGGGACAGCTGCGAATACGAGAAGTGCCGGTGCCGGATCAGTTCGTGCGTGCACGACCGCGAGATGCCGGTGATGTAGAAGGTGACCGACGCGTGTTCGAGCAGCGACAGGTGCCCGACCTCCAGGATGTGGCGCAGGTAGCCGGCGTTGGTCGCGGTCCGCGGGTTGGGCTTGTCCCAACTCTCGTAACAGGCGCGACCGGCGAACTCGACGAGCGCCTCACCGCCGTCGGCGTCGGTGCTCCACGAGACGTCCTCAGGCGGTGAGAACTGCGTCACGGCCACCATCTTCACCTTGAGCGGCACCAGTTCCGACACGCCGCGCCTCCGTTTCTCGCCCCGCTGACGGTTTTCAGCCCGCTCGATTGTCCCCCACCGGAGGACTCCGGTCGCCGCCACCCCGCAGCCGGAGTCCTCCGAGGGCCGATCAGGTCGCCGGGACCGCGCCGTCGGCGAGGTTTCGGTGAACCTTCGGCGACCGGGCGGTAAAGTCCCCAGCGCAGCGTCGGCAGTGAGGCAGGACACGCTCGCCTCTCCTGCTGCGGCGGCGCATCATGAGCGCGCATGTGTCGGCAGCCCACCGATATCCCGGCTCTGCCGGGTCGTCGGTGACAACTCTTTCGGGGGCGAAGATTTCACCACAGACACCGAACGCCAACGAGCGTGCGGGAACATCACGACGTACTTTCCTGCGCTCCGGGGTCGCGGTCGCGGGGACCGCGGCAGTCCTCGGTCAGGCATCAGCGCCGGCGTCGTCGGCGCCGGCCCGAGGCGTGTTCGCGCACGGGGTCGCGTCCGGCGACCCGCTCCCCGACCGCGTCATCCTGTGGACTCGGGTGACGCCGACCCCGGCCGCGACACCTGGCTCGGGCATCGGTCCGGCGGCCGACGTGGTCTGGGAAGTGGCGCGCGATGCGTCGTTCGGGACAGTGGTCGCCACCGGACGTCGCACCGCCACGACGGACACCGACTTCACCGTGAAGGTCGACGCCGCCGGACTGGCCCCGGACACCCGCTACTTCTATCGGTTCCGCGTCGTGTCCGGTCCGGCGTCGGGCGCGGTGTCGCCGACCGGCCGCACCCGCAGCGCTCCAGCCACCGGAGCCGACGTCGGCTCGGTGCGGTTCGGAGTGGTCTCCTGCTCCAACTGGGAGGCAGGCTATTTCGGCGCGTATCGCCATTTGGCCGGGCAGCCGGATCTCACCGCGATCGTCCACCTCGGAGACTACATCTACGAGTACGAGACCGGCGGCTACACCGGCAAGACCGGCCCGGTACGCACGCATTCACCGCGCAACGAGACCGTCAGCCTGCGCGACTACCGGATGCGGCACGCCCAGTACAAGACCGACCCCGACCTTGCGCGGCTCCACATCATGCATCCGTGGATCTGCACGTGGGACGACCACGAGTCCGCCAACGACGCCTGGTCGGGCGGCGCGGAGAATCACCAGCGCAACGAGGGGTCGTGGGCGGCGCGCAAAGCGGCTTCCGAGCGGGCGTACTACGAATGGATGCCGGTACGTCCGGTGGTCGATGCGGGCGGACGTCACCTGTACCGCCGTCTGCGGTTCGGGACGCTGCTGGAACTGTCGATGCTCGACCTGCGCACCTACCGCGACGTCCAGGTGCCGGCGACCTCGCGCAAGATCGACGATCCCGGCCGCTCGATCACGGGCCGCGCTCAGATGGATTGGCTCACCAGAGGTTTGGTCACCTCCGACACCCGATGGCGCATCGTCGGCAACCCGGTGATGATCACGCCGGTGCTCATTCCGCCGCTCGAACCCAGGACCACCGCCGCGGTGACCGACCTCCTCGGGGTTCCGGGCGCCGGCGTGCCCTACAACCCCGATCAATGGGACGGGTACACCGCCGACCGCAAACGACTCCTGAATACGTTGCGCGCCAACAACATCGACAACGTCGTGTTCATCACCGGCGACATCCATTCGTCCTGGGCGTGCGACATTCCGGTGGATGCCGCGACGTACCCCGGGAGTGGCAGCGTCGCAACCGAACTCGTCGTCACCTCCGTGACGTCCAGCAACATCGACGACATCCTGAAGGTGCCGGCCAACACACTCGGCGCGGCCGTGCCGCCCGCCTTCATGACCGCCAATCACCATGTGCGATGGAATGATTTCGACGCCCACGGATACGCGGTCCTGACTGTCACACGAAACGCCACCCAGATGGACTGGTTCTTCGTGAACGAGAAGACCGATCCGAACACCGGCCAGACCTACGCGCGGTCGTTCCGGGTCGGCAGCGGATCGCAACGCGTCCAGCCCGTCGCGCGTCCGGCCCGCTGAACGAGAGGACAACGATGTCAACGACTTTCACCCGACGTATCGGTACCGCAGTCGCGAGCCTGGCTGCCGTCGCGACGCTGATTGCCACCCCGGCTGTGGTCGGGTCCCCGCTCACCGGCACGGCGCATGCCCTGCCCGCCGACCTCGCGGTGCACGCGGTGCAGCTGACCGGCACCGAGAACACCCGGACGTTGGCGTACTACCGTGCCGCGGACGGCCGTTACGTCGACGACCTGGTGATCCGCAGCGACAACCTGTCCGCGATCACACCGGCCGATGGTCGCGCCCTCGCGCAGCGTCGGGTGCGAACCGTGATCGATCTGCGCACCCAGATCGAACGTGCGCTCCAGCCCGACCGTCCGGTTCCGGGCGCCACCACCAAGGTGTTCGACGTCTTGGGCGGCGCATCCCCGACCACCCTGGTCGACCTGTCGAGTGCCTACAGGGCCTTCGTCACCGATCCCGGTGCGCGACGGGCATTCCGAGACACCCTGCTGGAGATCAAACGCACCACCGCAAGCGACAACTCGGTACTGTTTCACTGCTCGGCGGGCAAGGACCGCACCGGCTGGGCGTCGGCAGTGCTGCTCACGCTTCTCGGCGTCGACCGCGCAGGCGTCGAACGAGATTATCTGGCCAGCAACACCTTCCGGCACACCAGCCCGGCGGATCGGTTGAACGGCGTCAACATCGCCTGGCTGCGCACCGCCTTCGCCACCGCGGACCGGGTCTACGGCAGCTTCGACAACTACGTCCGACGCGGCCTGCGCCTCACCTCGCGGGACATCGCAGCCCTGAAGAGTCAGTTGTTGAAGTCTCCGTACAGGTCGTCCTTCAGCGTGTTGACCATCGGCGGCTGATCCGAAGAGTACTGTCTTAGGCCTCCTGAACTGCGACGACTCGCGGGCCCTGCATCGCCCGCACCTCCTACCACCTGCTGGTTGAGTCGCCACCACCCCGCTGGTTGAGTAGCGACGAGCGAGCTTGCGAGCCCGCCGCGTATCGAAACCTCGGGAGCCGACAACGTCAGCGACCACTGGGCTGCGGACACATCCACCTTGTCGGATTTCGATACACCTCGCCCTATGGGGCTCGGCTACTCAATCAGCAGGAGATCAGCCGGCGTGAAGGCCCAGCGATTAGCCGTCGACGATCGCCGACAGCTTGGCGTAGGTGTCGGGCCACCCGTGCACTGCGATGGACTCGATCCCGAGCGCTTTCACCGGGTAGTCGTTGCCGCCCTCGTCGAGGCGGTCGCCGAAGAACAGGATGTCGTCGACCCCGAGGTCGAGGATCTCCATGAGCTTGTTCGCGCCGTAGGCCTTGTCGATGCCCTTCTTGGTGACGTCGACCGACGTCGAACCGCCGCTGCGCACCTCGAGGTCGGGCAACAGTTCCGCGGCATAGGCGCGTAGTGATTCCTTCTTGGCGCCGTCGGGGTCCCAGGCGGACTTCGCGTCGACCGGCGCGGACTGTCCGAGCGCACTGAAGGTGATCTGGCTGCCCCGGTCTTCGAGGATGGGTCCCCACGTCTCGGCTTCCCAGAGCCCGAGTTCGCGTGCACCTGTCTCCAGGACGTCGAGGGTGCGCTTCTTCTCGTCGTCGCTCAGGTATTCGGCGTAGACGGTCTCCCATTCCGAACCCGACCACCGCACGTACTGCGTGCCGCAGGTCGGCATGAGGTGGAGGTTCCCCATGGCGTCGAACTCACCGAGCCGGTCGAGGACCTGGGTCTGGAACTGGCCGAAGCGGCCACCGGAGATGATGCAGCCGAGGCTGCGGTCGAGCATGCGGCGCAATAGTGCCACCATGTCGTCGGCCAGGGGACTCTTGGACGGTGCCAGGGTGTCGTCGAGGTCGAACATCACCAGGCGGTACTCACTGCCCTGATACGAAACCGTCATGGCGCAAGCATGTCATCCCCCGCGAGTGCGATGCGCGGCGGGATCGCAGCGCAATCACCCGATTGTGTCCACTGTCACCTCGAGGAGACGCACCGCTTCGAGACGATTCACCCGCGCCAGTGTCATGGCGGCGATGACCGCGCCCGCGATCGAGCGCGCCCGTGACATCACGTCGGCGGCGTGCGCGGCGGGCAATCGCGCGGCCACCCCCGCCGATATCGCCGCCAGCAGTTCGGCGTGGTAGGCGGCGATGACGCCACGGACGGCGGCATCGTCGTTGAGAGTGGTCGCCGTCGTCGCGACCAGTAGGCAACCGGTGGGTTCGTTCGCGTCGCCGAGTCGGGCGATCGCGGCCGACAGGCCGGTCAGATACTCGACGAGGGCGTCGGGATCCACCCGATCGGCCTGCAAGGGACGCAGCCGGGGACGGACGACGACGTCGAGGTAGTCCTGCACCGCCGCATCGAAGAGTCCGCGCATGCTCCCGAACGCGTGGTAGACGCTCGAGCGCGAGAGACCGGTCGCCCGCTCGACATCGGTGACCGAAACCGCGTCGAAGCCCTTCTCCCAGAACAGATTCCGTGCGGCAGCCACCACCTCGGCGGTGTCATAACCAGGTGACCTTCCCATGACCTCGTTCCCCGTCGTACACGTCGCTGCTTGTCCGACCACCAGTATAGCCGTATTGTGTAACGAGTAGTCCACAAAAGGAGTCGAACCCATGTTGGTCGTCGCCGCCATCTTGGCCCTGGTCGCCGCCGCGATTCACGTGTACATCTTTGTGCTCGAGTCGGTGTGGTGGACCACGCCACGGGGTCGGGCAGTCTTCGGGACCACCGAGACTCAGGCCGTCGAGACACGCCAACTCGCCTTCAACCAGGGCTTCTACAACCTCTTCCTGGCCGTGATCGCGGCCGCCGGCGCGGTCGCGCTGTTCCTCGATGAGTCGGCGGTCGGCGCGACGCTGGTGATCGCCGGATGCGGATCGATGACGCTCGCCGGCGTCGTCCTGCTTTCCTCCGACCGCACCAAGACCCGTCCCGCGCTGATTCAGCTGGCCGCTCCCCTGCTCTCACTCGTGGCGCTGGCAGGCTCCGCTCTCTGACGCCGCTCATCTCGACTCGACGAAAGGTCCCCATGTCGCACAACAGCACTCACATCCAGCTGGTCAACCGCCCGGTCGGCTGGCCGACCGCCGACGACTTCCGCACGGTCACCATCGAATACGGCCCCCTTCGCCCCGGACAGGTGCGGGTGGTCAACGAGTTCGTGTCGGTCGACCCGTACATGCGCGGCCGGATGATCGACACGCGCAGTTACATTCCGCCGTTCGCACTGGGCGAGACCATGACCGGCGGTGCGGTCGGACGTGTCGTGGAGACCACGGTCGACGAGTTCCCCGTCGGCTCCCTGGTGTCACATCAGTACGGCTGGCGTGACGTGGTCCAGGAGGACGCGGCCGGCTTCCGCGTTGTCCCCGAACCGCCCGAGGGCGTCGCGTCGTCGGTCTACCTCGGCATGCTCGGCATGACCGGCCTCACCGCCTACGTCGGGCTGCTGACGGTCGCGGCGATGCAGCCCGGCGACACCGTCTTCATTTCCGGAGCGGCCGGTGCCGTCGGGACGGCCGCCGGTCAGATCGCACGGCTCAAGGGTGCCGGTCGGGTCATTGGATCTGCTGGTTCCGCCGAGAAGGTCGCGCTGCTGACCGAGCGCTACGGCTACGACGCGGCGTTCAACTACAAGGACGGACCGAGCGTGCGCAAACAGCTGCGAGCTGCCGCTCCGGACGGCATCGACGTCTACTTCGACAACGTCGGAGGCGACCATCTCGAGGCCGCACTCGATTCCTTCAACGACGGCGGCCGAGCAGCACTGTGCGGTGCAATTGCGCAGTACAACAACACATCTCCGACGCCGGGTCCGTCGAACATGGCCAACATCATCACTCGCGGACTGACACTCACCGGATTCACCATCGGCCACTACCTCGACCAGGCCCCCGAGTTCACCGCCACGATGAGCCAGTGGTTTGCCGAGGGCAAGGTTGTCCACGACGAGACCGTGGTCGAGGGAATCGACAACGCGGTCGACGCTTTCCTCGGCCTGATGCGCGGCGCGAACACCGGGAAGATGGTGGTCAGGACGTCCTGAGGGCGTCGGCCAGATCGCCGCGATCGCCGATGTGCACCGCGTCGAGGCCAAGCCATGTGGCCATCTGCTGCAGATCAGCGGAGAGGCGCTCCGCGACAACGGTTTCCGGGCGTCCGCTCTCCAGGAACGCGCCGAGTACCTGGAGCACCCCCGACTTGCGATCGGCCTTGAGGTCGACGCGTGCGACGATGTCGTCGCCAAGAAGGTACGGCAGCACGTAATACCCGTGTACCCGTTTGTGTTCGGGAACGTAGATCTCGATGCGGTAGCGGAAGCCGAAGAGTCGTTCGGCGCGGGGCCGGAAGAAGACGAGCGGGTCGAAGGGCGACAGGATCGCCGCGCTGTCGACTCGACGCGGGATACGCACTCCCGCATGCAGATACGCCTCGTCGCGCCAGCCGTCGACCTGCACCGGGACAAGTTGTCCGGCGGCGACGAGGTCGGCGATCGCGGGCCGGACGTCGGCCGTCTTGGTGCGGTAATAGTCGGCGAGGTCCGCGGCGGTGGCGACACCGAGTGCAGCGGCGGCACGTGCGGTGAGTTCTCGGTGCGCGTCCTCTTTCGACACCTGCAGACCGGCGAGTTCAGCACCGACGACGCGTTCGGTGAGATCGTAGTGGCGCACGAAGTTCTCGTTGCGAACAGCCGACAGGTCGCCCGCCGCGAACATCGCCTCACAGACGTGCTTGACCTCGCCGCGGTGCCACCAACCGCCCGGAATACCGGCCGGTCGCTCGATGCCGAGGGTCTCCTCGATCTGCTTGGGTGTGCTCGGCCCACGTTCGGCGATGACGGCGTGCACATCGGTGGCGAGGTCGCGGTTGCGTTTCATCACCTCGCGCGTGTAGCGGTAGCGTCCACCGCGGAATTCGTCTCGGCGCCAACCGAACAGCGGCCAGTCCTCGATCGGGATCAGCGCGGCCTCGTGTGCCCAGTACTCGACGAGGAGGCGGTTGCCGCGACGTGGTCGCCAGGCCGCGCGGTCGAGCAGGTCCCGGTCGTAAGGTCCGAGCCGGCTGAACATCGGCATGTAATGGGCTCGAGCGGCAATGTTCACCGAGTCCATCTGGAAGAGTCGCGTCCGCCCTATGACGCGTTTCAGGTGCGTGAGGGTCGGATCGGCCGTCGGTGGCTTGTCCGTGAATCCTTGTGCGGCGAGCACGATTCGGCGCGCCTGCGCGAGCGAGAGATCGCCTCGGCTCATCCGCGCACGAGCGCGTGCCGGACGTAGTCGACAAAGCGATAGCGCAGGCCGGTCGTCGACGACAGCCATTCGCCCGCACCTGCGGTGTCCCAGCGGTATGGGTCGATCTCCGGTGCAAACGCGTCCGCGCCCTCCACCAGGATGTCGATCTCGGTGACCCGCAGATGTGTCGCGATCTCCATCGACGCCTCGTAGATCTGGCCACCGCCGATCACGGTCACCGGACCGTCAACCAGCGCGAGCGCATCGTCGACGGTGTGCACGATCTCCGCGCCGTCGGCCGTATACGTCGCCGACCGGGTGATCACCACATTCCGACGACCGGGCAAGGGGCGGAACCGGGCCGGTAGCGATTCCCACGTCTTGCGGCCCATGATCACGGGGTCGGCGCCGGTGAGCTCCCGGAAGCGACGCATGTCCTCGGGGACCCGCCACGGGATGGTCGAGTCACGGCCGATCGCGCCGACGCGGTCTTGCGCCCACAGCAGTGTGATGGTGGCGGCCATCAGACCGCCACCGGCGCCTTGATCGCCGGGTGACATTGATAGCCGACGATCTCGATGTCGTCGAACTCGTAGTCGAAGATCGAATCACGCTGCCGCAGTTGCAGTGTCGGGTACGCGAACGGTTCGCGGGAAAGTTGCAGCCGAACCTGGTCGACGTGGTTGTCGTAGATGTGGCAATCACCGCCGGTCCAGACGAATTCGCCGACGTCGAGTCCCGCCTGCTGCGCCATCATGTGGGTCAGCAACGCGTAGGACGCGATGTTGAACGGGACGCCGAGGAAGAGGTCGGCGCTGCGCTGATACAGCTGGCAGGAGAGTTTGCCGTCGGCGACGTAGAACTGGAAGAAGGCGTGGCACGGCGGCAACGCCATCTGCGGGATCTCCCCCACATTCCAGGCCGACACGATGTTGCGCCGCGAATCCGGGTTCGTCTTGAGCAGGTCGAGGGCGGCCGAGATCTGGTCGATGTGCTCACCCGACGGAGTGGGCCAGCTACGCCACTGGACGCCGTACACAGGCCCGAGCTCACCCTGCACGTCGGCCCACTCATCCCAGATGGTGACGCCGCGCTCCTGCAGCCAGCGCACGTTCGAGTCGCCGCGCAGGAACCACAGCAACTCGTAGACGATCGACTTGAGGTGCACCTTCTTGGTGGTGATGAGCGGGAACCCCGCCGACAGGTCGTAGCGGAGCTGGTGCCCGAACAGACTCCGGGTACCGGTGCCGGTGCGATCGGCCTTCGGCGTCCCCGAGTCGAGGACCAGCGCCAACAGATCCTCGTACGGAGTCGGGATGGTCTCGGTCGAGGAGATGTCGCGGATCGCCGTGCTCACGATCATCCAGTGTAGAGCCACACCCGCTGATCGAGCCGGTACCGAGCCCCACAGGGCGAGGCACCGTGTCGAGATCACTCGCGTGTGACATCTGAGGCGCACGTGACTGACGAGGTACCCTCCAACCGTGCCTCCCCGGAGTCGTACTCGTGCCAATCGCTACGCCCGCCGTCGGCGATTGCGCGTCGCCGCTCGCGACAACGATCTCACCGACGTGCAGTGGGCCGCACTCACGACAGCGTGGGGCGGGTGTGCGTACTGCGGGGCGTCGGGCACCCCGCTGCAGCGCGACTGCATGCTCGCCATCTCGCGCGGCGGCAGCTACACGCTGGCCAACGTGGTGCCCTGCTGCGGGTCGTGCAATGCCAGCAAGTGCAACACCGAGGTGACGACCTGGATGCGTCGCAAGAAGCTCGACGAGAAGGCCTTCCTCGTGCGCCAGATGGAGATCTCGCGCGCACTCATCTCGAGTCCTGCCGAGCCGGATGTGGGCCCGGACACCACGGACGCAAGCCTGTGAGATGAGCGGCGTGGGGGCGCTCTGCGGAACTGCGCGGCCGAGAATGGGCGTTGGAAGTCACGAGGCAACGATGCCGCCATGACCACCCCGAGCACCACGACTCCAGCCCACAAGGCCAGAGCGCTGCTCGGACCCGGAGCCACGAGCATCCGGCAAACCCAGAGGAACTTCATGACGCACCCCACCCCTGCCACCACTCTGATCACCCAGATCACGCACACGGCGTGCGCAGCCCGCACCGCACCCGCGACTTCCGACGAAGCGGTTGCCCTGGCCTCCTCGGTCAGCGACCTCGTCGCCGCGGCTCGCGTTTCGGGTCTTCCCGACGCCGCGATCGACGCCGCCCTTCGCGGCGCGCGCGCCGACGCGGTCAGCGCACTGCCCACCCACACCTACCGGGTGGTCGCGGTCGAGGACAGCGTCGGTGCCCGCCACTACGAGGTCCGTTCGACCGTCGACGACGAGCGGGTCGTCGGCTTCTACAGCCCCGACATCGCTCGGGACGCGGCGCGCATTCTCAACACCGGCATGTGCCCGGAGTCATGGCTGCCGGCGGGCGACCGACTGCGCTGATCGCCCGCACGATCACAACTCTTCCGCCTTCAGCGCCACGATCAGCCGCTTCAGGGTGTCGCGGGTCGACGCCAACTCTGCGGGCTCCACGGTGTCGGCGAGACGGTCGTTGACGACTGCTGCGCGGGCGGTGATCGCCCGGAGCACTTCACGACCGTTCTCGGTCGTTTCCAACAGTGGTGACGTCCGGTGGTCGGGGTTCGCTCTCAACTCAGCCAGTCCGGCGGCGACCAGATCGTTTGCCACACGCTGCACGCCTTGACGTGTCACACCAAGGCGGCGAGCCGCTTGGGGAACGGTCAACGACCGCTCGGAGACCGCGCTGAGCAACTGCCATCGCGCCTGCGTTTGGCCTTCCTCTGCCGCAACAGCTTCACCCGAGCGTCGCAACAGGCCGGCGAGTTCGAAGACGTCGGCCACCAGCAATGCCATCTCGTCTGCCATGAGATCCCCTTTCCGATCTTGACAAGATGTTGTCAATATGGCGTAGTGTTGTCAATGTCCGGCTCACCGGCCGGATGTCGCCACACCCTCGCATCGGAGAACCCCATGACCACAGCGCTGACGAATCTTCAACGCGCACAGCAGGATGCCGTCGCGAATCGCCCAGCGATCCACGGTTTCCCCCATCTGGCGGAGACACTGCGCCGCGCGGGCGTCCGCACAAACACCTGGTGGCTTCCGGCGATGCAGAGTCTCTATGAGACCGATCTGGGCCCTGTCGTCGTCCAAGGCACGCCGCTGATCGACGGGATGGCCGAGGTTCCGTCATTCGACAGCACAGCCCTCATCGCGGCACTGCGCGCCGATCAGGCGGGCCGGACAACCTTTCCCGAGTTTGCCGCAGCCACATGGCGCGCCGGTGTGATTCGCTACGTCGTCGACCTCGAGAACAGGACGTGCACCTACTTCGGTCTGCACGACGAGAGCTACGTCGAGCACTATGCAGCAGTGGAGCTTTCACCTGACGGGCAGGCCACCAATCAACCCATCAGCGCAGCGGCGACAGTCGCTCCGAGTTCCCAGCACGCCTCGAGGTCGTCCTTCGACGGTTTGCCCGAGACGGTGACGTACTCGGCCGCCTTGGTCCAACCCAATCCGGTGGTGATCGAGTCCACCGCTTTCTCCGCGCCCTCGGTGCCCTCGTTGCCATGTAGGTAGAGACCGAACGGACGGCCTTTCGTCGAATCGAGGATCTGGTAGTAGCTCACGTCGAAGGCGTGTTTCAGTGCGCCGCTGACGTATCCGAGGTTCGCCGGACTCCCGAGCAGATACCCGTCGGCCTCGAGGAAATCGCTCGCAGACACCGACAGCGCGGCCCGCCGCACCACGTCGACGCCTTCGATCTCGGGGTCGGTGGCTCCACTGATCACCGCCTCGAACATCGCCTGGCAGTACGGCGACGGCGTGTGATGGACGACCAGGAGTTGCGTCACCGCGTGCTCCTCGCTCGGCCCGCGATTGCCAGCAGTCGATCCTCAGCGCTCGACGATGCAGGCTCGACCGCGGGGCCGATCATCCCCATCGCCCGGAACTCCTCGAGGATCGGCGTCGCTTCGGTCAGCACATAGTCGGCCAGCGCATCCGACGGCACCCACTCGATTCCGATCCCGACCGCGAGGTCGTGGGTGTGCAGCGTCAGTTCCATCGCGCGCATCGTCAGGAGCTGATGCCCCGGGCGCGGTCCGGCGCGATGATCAACCAGCTCATCGAGGTCGGCGTCGCCGGCAGCCTCACGCAGCATGGTCTCGTACGTCCAGAACTCGCCGACCGGATCGTCGACGATGTAGTCGGTGCCGCGCGTCGCCACCGTGTCCGCGGCACTCGCACCGGCCAGAAGCATCGCGTACCGGTGGCCACCGCCGATCGTGTGGTTGATCAGATCGCGGTTGGTCCATTCACCGCAGCCGCTTGGTCGGTCCAACGCGGCCGGACCGACCTGTGCGAGCGCGTCGGCCCAGAGCTGTTCGGCGTCGTAGAGCGCGCGAACCGTGTCGGTCACCCGGGCTGCTCCTCGCCGTGGAACTGGGCGACGGCGCGCTTCATCATTGCGCGCGCACGACTGCGGTCTCCGGCGTAGTCGTAGGCGCGCGCGATACGATAGGTGTTGCGCCAATCGGACGGATCGGCCTCCCACTCCGCCTTGACCTGGGCGAACAGCTCATCGGCCGCGTCGCGTTCGATACGTCCCGACGCACGGCGCGGCAACTCCGAGACGTCGAGCTCACGGCCCTCGTCGGCCATGATCGCCGCGAGACGCTGATGCTCGATGCCGGCGCGAAGCGTCGCGTAGACCAGCCACACCCCGATGATCGGCAGCACGATCATGCCGATGCCCAGGCCGATCCCGGCGACGGTTCCGGTGGCGATCAGCCCGATGCCCCGCCACCCAAGCAGGACGAAGTAGACCACGAGAGCCACCACCATCAGGCCGATCATCCACACGATCGGCCGCGCGTCGCGCGGGCGGGAAGCCTTGTCCTGCTTGGGTTTTCCGGTCACCGGCTCACAGATCCATCAGTTCTTCGAGGCCGACGGTGAGTCCCGGACGCGAGCCGATCTCGCGGACACCGAGCAACACACCGGGAGCGAACGACGAACGGTCCAGGGAGTCGTGCCGGATGGTCAGCGTCTCCCCTTCGGTACCGAGCAGCACCTCCTGATGGGCAACAAGCCCGGCGAGGCGCACCGAATGCACACGCACACCGTCGACCACCGCACCGCGGGCGCCGTCGAGTTCCTCGGTGGTGGCGTCCGGACTCGGTCCGACGCCCGCGTCTGCACGCGCCTGCGCCACCAGCGCAGCCGTGCGGTAGGCCGTTCCCGACGGCGCGTCCGCCTTGTACGGGTGGTGGAGTTCGATCACTTCGACGGAGTCGTAGAAGCGCGCGGCCTGCGCGGCAAACCGCATCGACAGCACCGCCCCGATCGCAAAGTTGGGCGCGATGAGCACGCCGGTGCCGGGACTGTCGGCCAGCCAGCCCGCCACGATGCGCAGGCGCTCCTCGGTGAAGCCGGTGGTTCCGACCACAGCGTGAATCCCGTTGGAGATGAGGAACTTCAGGTTGTCCATGACGACGTCGGGGTGGGTGAAGTCGACGACGACCTCTGTGTCGGTGTCGGTGAGGAACTCGAGCGCATCGCCCTTGTCGACACCGACGGTGTACGTGAGATCGTCGGCCCGATCGACCGCGGCGACGATCGCCCGGCCCACCTTGCCGGCACTGCCCAGCACACCTGTCCGGATACCGCTCGCCATCTCTGCCCTCTCGTCGTCGGTCTCGCCAAGTCAGTGTAGTGATCGAGACCGATGGGTCCGACGGTCGGCGGGCACCTGACGGCGGAGGATTGCTGTTGTGAACTCGCCGGGCTCCTCACCCGCCCGGCCGATGACCGATCCATCTTCAGCCCAGATCGACGATTGCCCGGCGGTGTCGGCGTAGCCCTCCCCGGTCGGACCGGCGAAGCTCGCCAACACCACCGGCACCTTTGCCGACGTCGCGATGTGCTGCGCCCGACGTTCTTGCTCGTCGAGCTCGTTTCGGTGGTGCACGACACCGCACGCATAGACATCGATGCCCAACGCAGTCAGTTCTCGGGTGTGCTGTTCGATACCGGTGTCTCGGCAGATCGCCAGTCCGACACGCCATCCGTGCACGTCGATCACGGCCGGCCCAGCACCCCGCTGAAAGTGCTGCGCCTCCCCGGCACCCAGATTGACCTTTCGGTAAGCGATCCGCAGCCCATCCGCGTCGACCTGCACAGTGGCTATCGACGGGCCACCGACTGGCGCGCCGACCAACGCGATCCCGTGCACGTCGGCGCACGCGTCGATCAGCGGCCGCAGGACTGCACGATCACGCAACACGTCCACAAGTGCGGCATCGAAGCGATACCCGGTGAGCGACAGTTCCGGAAAGACGATCAGATCTGATGCGGCCGCACGGATCATCGCTGCATGCGCCGCCACTGTTGAATCCAGATCCCCGACAAGTGCGGGCTGCCCGGCAGCGACGCGAAGGATGCTCGCTGCTCCAGTCATTGCAGAAGTATCGCCGACTTGTCACTGTGTCACCGCACAACCGCGTTCCGCGGAACGTTCAGTAGATCGGCGCGCCACCACGGCGATGGTCGAAGACGAGTGACGTGGTGGTGCCCGCGACCTCACGTCGGCCGTTGAGCATCTCGACGAACTGCCGCAGCGTCTCGGTGTCGGCGGTGGCGACGTGGAGTAGGTAGTCGTCGGTGCCGGCGAGGAAGAACACGTCGATCACCTCGTCGTGGGTGGCGATCTCGCCGACGAATCGGCGGATCTGCCCCCGGGCATCCGATTGCAGGCTCACTGCGACCATGGCGCGCAGCGGACGGCCGACCGCCGCCGGGTCGACGTCGGCGAAGAATCCTCGGATCACCCCGCTGTCGATGAGGCGCCGGACCCGGCCGTGGCAGGTGGACGGGGCGATGCCGACCCGCTGGGCGAGCTCGTTGTTGGGCATGCGCGCATCGGCCTGCAGAAGGCGCAGCAGCGCGCGGTCGGTCGCGTCGAGTTCGGCAGGCTGAACATCCTTCGAAACCGGGGGCACCAGAACCTCCTCAACTAGCTAATCTTCAGTAGCTTCCACATCTGTGAGAATTTTCTACATCAATATTGTACTGATTCCGATGTTCCTTCAGTCTGGTTACACGTTCAGCGACGAGCGTTCCCCGAAACAGCCCGAAGCACCAACACGACGAATCGGAGACATCATGCGCGTCGGAATCCCCACCGAGATCAAGAACAACGAGTACCGCGTCGCCGCGACCCCCGCAGGTGTCGCCGAACTGCACCGTCATGGCCACGAGGTCGTGGTGCAAGCCGGCGCCGGTGAAGGCTCGGCCATCGACGACCGCGACTTCAAAGCCGCCGGTGCCCAGATCCTCGGGACCGCTGCCGAGGTGTGGGAGCAGGCCGATCTCCTCCTCAAGGTCAAGGAGCCCATCGAGGCCGAGTACGGCCTCATGCGTGCCGACCAGACCCTGTTCACCTACCTCCACCTCGCGGCGAGCCGGGCCTGCACCGACGCACTGCTGTCGTCGGGTACCACCGCGATCGCCTACGAGACGGTCCGTGCTGCCGACGGCTCGCTGCCGCTGCTCGCACCGATGAGTGAGGTCGCCGGGCGTCTGGCGCCACAGGTCGGCGCCTATCACCTCATGCGATCTGAGGGCGGACGCGGCGTTCTCATGGGTGGCGTGCCCGGCACCGAACCCGCGCAGGTCGTCATCATCGGCGGTGGCGTCAGCGGCGTGAACGCGGCGACCATCGCGGTTGGCATGGGTGCGCAGGTCACCGTCTTCGACCTCGACATCACCAAGCTCCGCGCTGTCGACGCCCGATTCGGCGGACGCGTACACACCCGCTACAGCACGTCGCTCGCGCTGTCGGAGGCCATCGTGACCGCCGACCTCGTCATCGGCGCGGTCCTGGTGCCGGGCGCCAAAGCCCCTGTCCTCGTCCCGAACTCACTGGTGGCGCGGATGAAGCCGGGCGCGGTGCTGGTCGACATCGCGATCGACCAGGGCGGCTGCTTCGAGGACTCGCGTCCCACCACGCACGACGACCCGACCTTCTCCGTCCACGACACCGTCTTCTACTGTGTGGCCAACATGCCCGGCACCGTGGCACGCACCTCGACGCAGGCGCTCATCGGCGCAACCCTCCCCTACGTCTTGCGCCTCGCCGATCAGGGCTGGGAGCAGGCCTGCCGGTCCGACGCCACCCTGGCCGCCGGACTCAGCACGCATGCGGGAGAGCTGTACTCACCAGAAGTCGGTGCGGCACTGGACATCCCCGTCGCAAACGCATAGTCAGAAGCGCACAGTCGTCGTTCCTCGTTGTCGGCCGCGCCAGCCGTAGCGTCGTTCGGTGATGTCGCCGTGACCGTCGTATCCGACACGCAGCACGGTCGACGCGCGGGTGCCGTAGCCGGGCATGTTGACGAAAATCGGTGACAGGTCGGCCTCGAACGCCTTGGGTACGCCGGTATCCGGCAATCGTGCCTTGTCCGGACGGCGCTGATCGGCGAGCAATTCGAGATAGGGTTCAACAGAGGATTCCGCACCCGAATCCGCCTGCACCAGAACGGCCATCGCCGCGGCGCCGTCGGTCACCTTCGGCCAGTCGCTGTCCAACGCGCCGTTCGACAGACCGTGTACTCCGTCCGACACGCGCTCGGCCCTCGGTTCTGGGCGATTGGTCATCCACCACATCTGCGCTTCGTCGGCAACGAGCAGGTTGACCGGATCGAAGTCGGCCGCGTCGGCGCGTGCAGCGAGAGCAAAGGATTCGGGCGTACCGGCCCCGAGCAGGAAGTCCACCGGCAACTCCCCACGCGAACGCACACCCAACCGCTTCGCCGGCCCGACGCGGACATTGGTGACCATCGCTGCGCGCGCAGGAGTTTCGGCGTGGATGCCCATCCAGGTGCCGCCGGCCAACACGTCACGTCCGCCGATCACCGGCAAATCCGACCATCGAGCCAGGGCCCGCGTCCGACGCCGGTGGAACTCATCGCGATTCGCCGCGACGACAAGTCGATACCGCGGGTGGGCGTTCCAGGCGAACAAGATCAGACACATGGGAACTCAGTCGCTCTGCTCACCGATCGGAACGTACTGACTCATGTTCGCCAAACGTCGTTGGGCACCGGCGATCTCCCGCACGGCTTGCGCGACCAGGCTCCGATCCAATGGGGAAAGCCGCCGCATCGACAGTTCGTCGGTGACCTGCTCACCCTGATCGAACTGCGCCACCTGATACGTCAACCGGACACGTTGCAGCACATCGAACACCTCGATGAGAGTGCCGGCCTGATCGTCGGAGAGCATTTCGCTGCCCGACGCGGCCACCAATCGCGACCGGGTGTCCAACGCACTCGACCCGACGCTCAATGCAGCCCACCGTGCGATGTTGACCACCGGCGTCAGGGCGTGGTGCTTGATGTCGAAGGTGTCGTTGCGCGTCAACACATCTCGGATCGACCGCATCCGCGCCTTGGTGGCCAGCGATTCCTGTAGCAGAAGACTCAGGGTGCGCGGGTGTGAACGCAGATCACTCAGCATCTCGCCCGCGGCGCCCGGACCGGATGCACCCCAGATCGCGCGGGCATCGAGCATCAGCGACGTGAAGATCATGCCCTTGTTCTCCAGCGGATCGTCGATCCAGCCGACCGCCGCCGTCCGCCACTGTGTGTGCGTGCGGGTGAACAGCGGCATCGACGCCAGCGCACCGTTGGTGTCGATACGCATCCCGGCGTCACGCAACACGTCGTCGAGACGCCCGAACGCCGCGCGGTAGCCGGCCACCTCGTCGTCGGACACTGAATCTGCGAGCGACACAGCAGAATCCACATCCGAACTGAGCACCGGTTCACGGCGCGCATTGCTGCCCAGCGACAACCAGGTCAGCGCTTTGGCGTTCACCGCCGGGTCGTCGGCGAGGACAAGTTCGAGGCCGCGACGCACGATGGTGTCGTTGATGAAGGACAGCACCCGGGTGATCTCGTGCACCGGCCGCCCACGACGCACGAGGTCGGCTACGAGCTGCGGCGTTCGGCGCGCGTGCCCGGCCACATCCGCGGCGGTGGTCGCGCGCGCGATCTGTCCACGCAGCGTCATCCCCGTACCGGCCGGTGCCGCAACGAAATCCGACGGTGCGACCACCCCGATCACGACACCCGCGGCATCCACCACCGGGATCACCGCCAGATTGCGTTCCAGCAATTCGGTCAGTGCCTCGACCGACGGCGTGTCGTGCGGTACGACGAGGGCAGCGGTGTCGAGCACCTCGACGAGGGGGGTGTCGAGGCTGCGCCCTTCCGCGACCACCCGCACACGGATGTCGGCGTCGGTCAGCAGTCCGTGCCGACCGTCGTCGAGCGGCACCACCATGTAGTCCTGGCCACGATCGGTCATCAGCGATGCCGCGTCGCGGACAGTGAGGTCGGGCGTACCGACGACCGGCGGTGTGTGGATCAGCTCGGCCACCGTGCCACCGACCGCATCGACGGCATCGCGCCGCCGAGCGACCGTCAGCTTGTCGACACTCCTGTCCATACCCGAAATACTAGGAGAAACGGCCCGCCACCCGGGTCACCGGATGGCGGGCCGCCTCAGATCAGACGCGCAACGATCAGGCGTCGGCGGTGGCCGCCTCGGCCGGAGCCTCGTCCTTGCTCTCGTCGACCGGGACCAGGCTGATCTTGCCGCGGTCGTCGATGTCGGCGATCTCCACACGGAGCTTGGAGCCGACGTTCACGACGTCCTCGACCTTGTTGATCCGCTTGCCCTTGCCGAGCTTGGAGATGTGCACCAGGCCATCGCGACCCGGGAGCAACGACACGAACGCACCGAAGGCGGTGGTCTTGACGACCGTGCCCAGGAAGCGCTCGCCCACCTTCGGCAGCTGCGGGTTGGCGATCGCGTTGATGCGATCGATCGCAGCCTGCGCCGACGGTCCGTCGGTGGCACCGACGAACACGGTGCCGTCGTCCTCGATGGAGATGTTGGCGCCGGTCTCCTCGGTGATGCCGTTGATCGTCTTGCCCTTGGGGCCGATCAGCTCACCGATCTTGTCCATCGGGATCTTCACGGTGGTGATGCGCGGCGCGTACGGGCTCATCTCGTCGGGCTCGTCGATGGCCTCGGCCATCACGTCCAGGATGGTCAGCCGGGCGTCCTTGGCCTGGCTGAGCGCACCCGCGAGCACCTGCGACGGAATGCCGTCGAGCTTGGTGTCGAGCTGCAGGGCGGTGACGAAGTCCTTGGTGCCGGCGACCTTGAAGTCCATGTCGCCGAAGGCATCTTCGGCGCCGAGGATGTCGGTGAGGGCGACGTAGCGGGTCTCCCCGTCGACGGTGTCACTCACGAGACCCATCGCGATACCGGCCACCGGGGCGCGCAGCGGCACACCGGCATTGAGCAGCGACATGGTCGACGCACACACCGAACCCATCGAGGTCGAACCGTTGGAGCCGAGCGCCTCGGACACCTGACGGATCGCGTATGGGAAGTCCTCGACGCTCGGGATGACCGGCGACAGGGCACGCTCGGCGAGCGCGCCGTGGCCGATCTCGCGACGCTTCGGCGATCCCACACGACCGGTCTCACCGGTCGAATACGGCGGGAAGTTGTAGTGGTGCATGTAGCGCTTGGACGTCTCGGGTCCGAGCGAGTCGATCTGCTGCGCCATCTTGACCATGTCGAGGGTGGTGACGCCCAGGATCTGGGTCTCGCCACGCTCGAACAGGGCGCTTCCGTGCGCACGCGGGATCACGGCGACCTCGGCCGACAGCGACCGGATGTCGGTGATGCCGCGACCGTCGATGCGGAAGTGGTCGGTCAGGATGCGCTGGCGCACCAGCTTCTTGGTGACCGAGCGGTAGGCCGCGCCGATCTCCTTCTCGCGGCCCTCGAACTGCTCGCCGAGCTGTCCGAGGATGTCGTCCTTGAGCTCGTCGGTCTTCTCGTCGCGCTCCTGCTTGCCGGGGATCGTGAGGATCTCCGACAGGCGGTCCTTGGCGGCACCTTCGACGGCGTCGTAGGCATCCTGTGCGTACGGCGGGAACAGCGGGAACTCGCCGGTCTCCTTGGCCGCAGCGGCGGCCAGCGACTTCTGCGCCTCGCACAGACGCGCGATGAACGGCTTGGCAGCCTCGAGACCCTCGGCGACGATCGCCTCGGTCGGGGCCTGCGCGCCGCCGGCGATGATGTCGATGACGTTTTCGGTGGCCTCGGCCTCGACCATCATGATCGCGACGTCGGCGGTATCAATGGACCCGCTCGCTCCGCTCCCGGCGTCCGAATCGCCTTCACCGCCCACGATGCGTCCGGCGACGACCATGTCGAAGACGGCGCCTTCGAGCTGTTCGACGGTCGGGAACGCGACCCACTGGCCGGCCTTGTTCTCTTCCGTGGGGATGAGCGCGACGCGCACGCCGCCGACCGGACCGGAGAACGGCAGGCCCGCGAGCTGGGTGGAGGCCGACGCCGCGTTGATCGCGACGACGTCGTAGAGGTCATTCGGGTTCAGGCTCATCACCGTGACGACGACCTGGATCTCGTTACGCAGACCGTCGACGAAGGACGGGCGCAGCGGGCGGTCGATCAGGCGGCAGGTGAGGATCGCGTCGGTCGACGGGCGGCCTTCGCGGCGGAAGAACGATCCGGGGATACGTCCGGCGGCATACATCCGCTCCTCGACGTCCACGGTCAGGGGGAAGAAGTCGAAGTGCTCCTTCGGGTGCTTCGACGCCGTGGTCGTCGACAGCAGCATGTTCTCGTCGTCGAGGTAAGCGGTCACCGAACCGGCGGCCTGCAGGGCGAGACGCCCGGTCTCGAAACGGATGGTGCGGGTACCGAAGCTGCCATTGTCGATGATGGCGGTGGCTTCGGTGATGGCCTCGTCGTAGTCTTCGAGACCTTCGGTGGTGGTCACATCTGTCATGTGGGGTGTAGATCCCTTCGTGACGGCCGCATCGTGCGGCCGTGGTGATGGCCGCATCGGGCGGCCTGTTTATGCGGATATGGGCAGGTCACGTACACGTACTCGCGCACGCGAAAACCAGCCCGGAACGTGCCATGTGAGTCGACGGCCGGAGTGAATGCTCAGACGGCCATCGATCGAAGCGGCCGGAACAATCTGGGTTCCGGCGGCCACTACCGAGGACCGATCTTCATTCGTCGTCACGCCCGTAGGACTGCACGGCAACGATCCATCTGTCAGTTTATCATCGCGCGGTCACAGGTCCTGACAGTACAAACCGGCCGCGTCTCCGAGGTCGGGAAACGCGGCCGGTGTGCGAAAAATGTGGTCTCAGCGACGCAGGCCGAGGCGCTCGATCAGCGAGCGGTAGCGCTCGATGTCGACCTTGGCGACGTACTTGAGCAGACGGCGGCGACGGCCGACCAGCAGCAGCAGGCCACGACGGCTGTGGTGGTCGTGCTTGTGCTGCTTGAGGTGCTCGGTGAGGTCGGTGATACGCTTGGTCAGCATCGCGACCTGCGCCTCGGGGGAACCGGTGTCGGTCTCGTGGAGGCCGTACTCGGTGAGGATGGTCTTCTTCTCGGCAGCAGTCAGTGCCATGGTGTTCTCCTGAACTTCTCAGTGCCGCGTTCGCAAACTCCTGACGTGCCGCCGCGGACTGCAGCAACGCCGATTGACCAGGCTACCAGCGGCAACCGCGGGCACCCAAATCGTCACTGCTCGGCGGTCAGGATCGCCCGGGTCTTGTCGACGTCGGCGGCGATCGCATCGATGAGCGCGTCGACGCTGGAGTAGGCCTCCATCGCGCGGATGCGGCTGACGAAGTCCACGGCGACGTGCTGTCCGTACAGATCGGCAGACGCGTCGAGGACGAAGGCCTCCACCGTCCTGGTGCGGCCCGAGAACGTGGGATTGGTACCCACCGACACGGCTGCCTGATAACGCTCCCCCGGCGCCACCTGACCCACCACGGGTCCGGCGCCGAGAACCGTGAACCACGCTGCGTAGACACCATCGGCCGGGATCGCCGCGTACATGGGAGGCGCGACATTGGCTGTCGGAAAACCCAATTCACGACCGCGTCCGTCACCACGAACAACCACACCCTCGACGCGATGCGGCCGCCCGAGCGCCTCGGCGGCGGCGTCGACATCGCCGGCCGCAACACACGACCGGATGTAGGTGGAGCTGAAGGTGACGGCATGCTCACCGAACAACGAGATCGCCTGCACCTCGAACCCGAACTTCGCCCCGAGTTCGGTCAGCTTCGCAACATCACCCGCGGCCTTCTTGCCGAACGTGAAGTTGGCACCGACCACGACGTCGGCCGCGTGCAGACTCTCGACCAGCACATCGTGGGCGAAGTCCTTCGGAGAGCGCGACGCCAGCTCCGGCGTGAACGGCATCACACAGAAGACGTCGATGCCGAGTTCCTCGGCGAGTTCGGCCCGGCGGGTCAGCGTCGTCAGTTGCGGCGGATGCGAACCTGGCCGGACCACCTCGGCCGGATGCGGATCGAACGTCATCAGCACCGACGGCACACCACGCTCGCGCGCGGCTGTCGTCGCCGCACTGATCAATTGAGCGTGACCGCGGTGCACTCCATCGAAGACACCGATGGTGACCACGCATCTCCCCCAATCCGCAGGGATGTCGTCGAGACCTCGCCATCGCAACACGCGCACCAGCCTACGACCACGACGGTCTGCAAACCACCGACAGCCCGACGCCGT
Source organism: Gordonia gummivorans (assembly GCF_022513585.1). Classification (GTDB taxonomy): domain Bacteria; phylum Actinomycetota; class Actinomycetes; order Mycobacteriales; family Mycobacteriaceae; genus Gordonia. The sequence goes on along the minus strand of NZ_JAKWBF010000007.1, from coordinate 70,901 downwards.
TGGCAAACAGTTCGCCCGCAATCCATCACGATGTCGGACATCGGCGCCCACCACCCTGACGCCACCGCCTGTTGACTGGGCTGTGTGCCCGTCGGGAACGATAGAGTCAAGGCATGCCGAATTCCCGCGCGTCCACACCGCGAACGAAACCGGCGGCCACCGAGCGACCGGTGACCGAGCTGTCGTCGGTCACGCAGGATTACCTCAAGATCATCTGGACGACCCAGGAGTGGGCCGACGTCAAGGTGACCACCAAGATGCTCGCCGAGAAACTCGCGGTCTCCCCCTCGACGGCGTCGGAGGCGATCCGCAAACTCGCCGACCAGGGCCTGGTTTCGCATGAACGCTACGGCGCGGTCACGCTGACGGAGGAAGGCCGGACCGCGGCGATCCTGATGGTGCGCCGTCATCGGTTGCTCGAGACATTTCTGGTGCGCGAACTCGGCTACGGCTGGGACGAGGTCCACGACGAGGCCGAGGTTCTGGAGCACGCCGTGTCCGATCGACTCATGGCTCGGCTCGACGCGAAACTCGGCCACCCCGACCGGGATCCGCACGGCGATCCGATCCCGGCCCTCGACGGCTCGGTGCCCAGTCCAGACCTGCGCCTCCTGTCCGACCTGGAATCCGGCGAATCCGGCACGGTGGCAAGGATTTCCGACGACGACCCGGAGATGCTCCGCTACTTCGACGAGGTCGGGGTGGCGCTCGACAGCGTTCTCACCGTCGCCGAGAAGCGACCGTTCGCGGGCACCATCACCATCTCGGTCGACGGCGACGGACACCTCGATCTCGGCGACATCGCCGCGCGAGCCATCTATCTCGCCGATCACTGATTCGGCGGCCGTCGCGGACCACCATCACAAAGACCTCACTTGTGGTCAGGGACCGTCGGCAGTTCCGAAGGTCTCTGGACAGAAACGAGGTCCCTGTCGCAGCGCAGTCCTCGGACTGGGAACATCGTCGTCGAGCACAGAAGTCGGCGCGCCCACATGGCAGCAACGGTGGGACCGTGGAAAACGTTGTAGTAGAACGTACCCTCTGGGTGACACCTTCTGCTACGACGTTGGCCAGTCGGCCTTGAGGTGGGAAGAACGCGGCCGCCATGCGGGCCGGAGCTTCGGCGCGAGGGGCACCGCGACAACCGGTGCCGAATTGGAGAACGAAGGTGTTGCAGCACTCGCGTTCTCCAACTCAACTCGAGTTCTCGCAGCTCGAAGAGCCACACCCTGTGTCGCGTCGGCTCAACTGCGTACAGCACAGATTCTCCACCGAACACATGGTGTCCTCGGCACCTCCTTGACACGCTGCATTTCCCCAGTTCAGAGGGCTGTCACCGAACTCGTCGGATCAGCTCCCGTTGAGCGCGTCGACCCACGTCGGGATCATCGACACTCCCCAGGCGATCAGCCAGACGACCGCCACGACCGCGGCGAGCACCACGAGCCAGGCCAGCACACGGGCCACCGCGTTACCACTCTGGCCGATGAGGATCTTCACGAACTCGACGAAGATGTCGATCAACCGCACCAAAGTCATCATGTTGCAACGCCTTTCAGATCCCCGATGGTCATGTCCCCGACGGCCATGTCCCCGATCGTCATGTCATCGTGACGTTAGAGAACGTCAGAACGGGCCAGCACACGATGGAACCGAGGAAGGAGATCACCTTGTCGGTGGTGCTGTCGACGTCCGACAGATGCGACGTATGGGTCACGGTCCAGATGACGCCGACGATGAAGTAGGGAATGCCGATCAGGATCAGGGCGCCGATGAATTCCGACACCTTCATCTCGTGGTCGAGGACGCGACTGACGTAGCCCCACAACGAGGTCGGCGTCGTCCGGGTATCAGACAAGAGGCTTTCCTTTGCGAATCCGGCGACGCAGGTCGCGCATCACGATGTAGAAGCCGCCGAACCGAAGTGGTCGCGGCAGAAAGCGATTGACGAAACCGACGAACAGGAAGAGGTTGTCGTAGCGTCGCTGATCGATCGGCCGCCAGCGGAAGCCCAGCTTCTCGCGGAACAGGGGTGGCAGCGAACCTATCGTCAGGAACCGAAGCAGCCCACGTAACGGCAGGCCGAGTAGCGGATTGATCATGCGAAGGTCGACGAGGTCGTTGATGAATTTCGCCTGCTGCTCGTCGTAGCTGATCCGCTCGCACGCAACGTTCCAGTAGTGGTCGAAGTCTGCGCGGGTTGCCGGCCACATGTCGTCGGTCACCTGCAACGTCGTGGCCAGCGGACGTGCACTCTGATAGAACTTCTCGGCCTGCTCCGGATCCATGCGACCGTGCAGCAACTGGTGAGTGTCCTCGAAACCGATGAACAGGCATGCTGCGACCCACATCTGGAGTTCACGATCGAAGGCGTTGTACTTGACCGGCGACGACTCGGTGCTCCGGACCTGCCGATGGGCCCAGTTGATCGCCTCTGCGTAGGCCGCTCGTTCTTCGTCGGTCCCCAGGATGGCCACCGCCAGATACTGTTCGGTGGTTCGCAATCGCTTCCACGGATGCTTCATCAACGCGCCCGACTCGACCTTGGACTCCATCACGCCGTAGGCGACCTCCGGCCAGCCGAGTTGCATGGCGACGTTGGCCGCCGAACCGGCTGCGGCCCAAAAGTCGAACGCGTCTTCCAGGTGGCCACGCACAAAGTACTCGTCAGCGCGACGCTGCGGTGTTCTGACCGTGATCCGGGTCTGCTCCACAGAGAGATGCTCTGTCGCGGTCGTGAGGTCGGGCAGATACCTACTGCCCCCTGGTCTGCGTGCCACGCTTGTCATCTCGACCCCCATCGTTGCGTGCAAAACAATCTGAATACTGGTGTAGTCAGACCAACGTGCGCCTGTTCAGGGCTACTGTCAAGCAGTTCCGACGATCGGATGCGCAATTGGGGCCATTGGTCCCGAGGGAGTACTCGGACGCATGTACTCAGCCGGCCTGAGTAGAAGCACGCATGCAGCGACGATCCGGACGGGCGACAGTTTCTGTCATGACCAATGAGATTCCTCAGTCCGCGACGACCACCGCCTACTACATTCAGGCCGCCATCGCGTTCGGCGTCAGCCTCGGCGCCTCGATCATCGGCATCGCCTATCTCCCTCTCGACGCGTGGCAACGCGGCTTCCTCGCGATCACCCTGCTGTTCCTGACCTCCAGCACATTCACCCTCGCGAAGGTGGTCCGGGATCGTCAGGAGCAGACCAGTGTCCGCGCCCGCCTCGATGGGGCCCGCGTCGAGAAACTCATCGCCGAGCACGACCCTTTCAAGGGCGTCGCCTGAACGCCTGGTCAGCGCAGGGTCGCCGGGCGCACCACCATCACCGAACTCGCCCGGCGACCTTTCTCCTGGACAAGCGCGATGGCCCGTTGTGCGGGGTCGACGACCACGTAGACACCCTTGATGCCAATCGGATCCAGCCAGCGGCCCTGACTGATCGACTCCGCCTCGTCGTTGTCGATGTCGCGGCGCGGGAACGAGATCTTGACCGCCTCGTCGATGTCGAGGCTGACGTGCGGTCGCTCGGCGACCTGCTCGAGAGTCAACGCATGATCCAGCGTGAACGGTCCGACGGCCGTCCGTCGTAGTGCTGTCAGATGCCCGCCGACGCCGAGCGCAACGCCCAGATCCCTTGCCAGTGAACGGATGTAGGTACCCGCGGAGCAGTCGACCACGACATCGAGGTCGATGAACTCGCCCTCACGCCGGATCTCGACGACCTCGAAACGCGAGACGGTCACCGGGCGGGGGGCGAGATCGAAGTCGGCACCCGTGCGTACCAGGGCGTGGGCGCGCCGACCGTCGACCTTGATCGCACTGACCTTGGCCGGCACCTGCTGGATATCGCCGGTCAAGGTGGCGATCTGTGCCGTGATCTCGCCGTCGGTCACCGATGAGGCGTCTGCCGAGGAGATGACCTCACCCTCGCGGTCGTCGGTGGTGGTGGCCGCACCCAGCCGGATGGTCGCGGCGTACGACTTGGTGGTCAGCGACAGCAGGCCGAGAAGCTTTGTCGCACGCTCGATTCCGATGACGAGAACGCCGGTGGCCATCGGGTCGAGGGTGCCCGCGTGTCCCACGCGTCGAGTGTTGAAGATCTTGCGGCAGCGCGAGACCACATCGTGGCTGGTGATGCCCGCCGCCTTGTCGACGATAAGCAAACCGGCGTTCTCGATCGATGCGTCCGCCATGTCACACCAGCGCGATCGAGGTCATGATGAGGCCATCGTCGATCAGCCACCGACCCGGAAGTTCCAGCAACGGCGTTCCCCCGTCCGCCGCGGCGGGGTCGATGAGAATGCGTGTTCGGAAGGTGCCCGACGTCGCGTCGGCCTGTTCGAACGTGATGTGCGCATCCTCGAAACCGAGCCAGCGTCCGGTCACCGGAAACCATGCCTTGTAGGTGGCCTCCTTGGCGCAGAACAACAATCGGTCCCAGTGGAGGTCCGACGATCGCGTGGCGAGCACCGCACGTTCCTCGGGGAGACTCGTGTGATCGAGCACGCCGTCGGGCAGTCGATCATGGGGTTCGGCGTCGATCCCGAGCGATCGGACCTGCATCGAATAGGCAACCACCGCACCACGATATCCATCGCAGTGGGTCAGACTGCCGACCACGCCCGACGGCCACACCGGCGATCCCTTGTCTCCGCGCAGAATCGGCTCCGGACCGAAGCCCAACTGGCCCAACGCCTGTCGGGCGCAATGGCGCGCGGTGGTGAATTCACGACGACGCTTGTCGACCGCCTTGGCTACGAGACTGCGTTCGGCCGGCAACGGTTCGAGTCCGGGCGGATCCGAGAAGGCCTCGGCGGACGCGACTCCCGCGGGCACCAATCGTTCGATCACGAATACTGACTCCCTGCTCGTCGTGCGCGCCGCTCCTCGATCCGCCGCCGGAACTCGGCGGCGCGCTCAGCATAGTCGGGTGGGAGTTCGAACCGGGCACCGTGCTCGGGAAGGTCTTCGGGCCGCAGTCCCTCGTCGGGGATGATCTTGCGCAGCAACGGTTGCGGCAGCCCCCGACGCTTCCATTCGCGTGGGTAGCCGACGGACACCTCTTCGAACCGGATGTCGTCGTACCACGTGGTCCGCGGGATGTGCAGGTGCCCGTAGACGCAGCAGGCCGCATTGAAGAGGGTATGCCAGTCCGCGGTCAGTTCACTGCCGCACCACAGCGCGAATTCTGGGTACATCAGGGCGTCGGTGGGTTCGCGGCGCAGCGGCCAGTGGTTGATGAGGACCGTCTTCTCGGTGGGGTCGAGCGCTTCGAGCCGCGTGCGCGTCGCCTCGACGCGGGCACGTCCCCATGCGTCGCGCGTCGGGAACGGTTCCGGCGATAGTAGGAACTCGTCGGTGGCCACCACGTTGCGCTCGCGCGCCAGAGCGAGAGCGGTGAGTTTGTTCGCGGTGCCCTCGGGCCGGAAGGTGTAGTCGTAGAGCAGGAACATCGGCACCACCCGCACCGGTGGCGTCCCGTCGCCCGGGTCGAACAGCGGGTAGATGTCCTCGGGTGTCACGACGCCGAGGTCGCGGCACGCCTGCACGAGGTAGTCGTAGCGGGCCACGCCGAACACCTGGAGCGGATCTTTGGCAGTCGTGTAGAGCTCGTGATTACCGGGCACCCACACGACGGTGTGGAAACGGGTGCGCAGACGGCGGAGGGTGTCGACGATGTCGTCGGTGCGCTCGGCCACATCGCCGGCGACGATCAGCCAGTCGTCGGGTGAGGACGGCCGGATCTGGTCGACGATGTGCTCGTTACCCCGATGCGCGACGTGCAGATCGCTGATCGCCCACAGAGTTGCCACAAGGATCCATCGTGCCAGACCGAGTGGTACCGACGCCGCTCCGCACGCATCGATCCGCATCCGAGGGGCCGACGTGAGAAACTTCACCGGTGTCCTACGGCGTGAGCGACCCGACCTGGCGTCCGCCGACGCCCAAGCCTGGTTTTTCTGATCGCGGCCCGTGGCTGGTGCGCGGGATCATCAGCACGATCCTGCTGGTCGCACTCTTCATGGGATACGCACTCGGACTGCAGGTGGTCAGCGAGATGGAACCGGCGCCCGACTGGGGTTTCTGGTTCGTCGAAGCCGGCTTCTGGGTCGCCTTCGTCCTCGTCCTGCTGATCTGGGGCCGCAAGGTCGCCCAGCGCATTCTGTCCGCCGTGGTCGCGATGATCTTCGGCGCGGCCTACCTCGTGCTGGTCAGTCCGACCTTCCACCGCTGGCTCTTCGTCGACCTCGATCTCAGTGCTGATGACCTGGCCCGCATCGAACCGTGGGTGGCGAGGTCGATCTATGCGGCGCTCTACTGCGGATGCATCTTCGGGTGGACCATTGCCCGTCGACGCAGCGGATTCGCGTTCCTCGGCATCTTGATCGTCGGTCCGCTCATCGCCGTTGCTGCGTGGCAGATACCGAAGATCGACTGGACGGCAGACGCTCCGGCTGTTTTCTACCAGCAGTCCGCGGTCGACTTGGCCGTCGTGGTCGGTGGCATTCTCATTTTCTGTGTGGTCGACGCGTTCCGTCTGTTCGGCCGATCGTCCGACGGCCCAGGCACGACGCAGCCACCGGCCAACCAGTGGCAGTCGCAACCCACCCAGGCATTCGACCCCCACTATCAACAGCCCGCCTACCAGCAGACCCGCTACGACGATCGCAGGCCACCAGGCGCCTGGTGATCAGGCGGTCTCGGCACCCACGCGATGCCACCGCCCGGACCTGATGCGCCAGACCACCGTGGCGAGACGCACCAGCATGAACACCACCAGCCCCGACCAGATGCCGGCCAGGCCCCAGTCGAACACCAGCGACAGCCAGATCAGCGGGAGGAATCCGAGCAGTGCGCCGGCCAGCGTCGCCGTTCGCAGGAACGCGGCGTCGCCGCTGCCGAGCAGCACGCCGTCGAGCGCGAACACGACGCCGGCAATCGGCAGCATCGCGACGAAAAACCACCACGGCACGCCGATCGCGTCGAGAATCGCGGCGTCGGAGGTGAAGACGCGGGGAATGATCGACGCCCCCGCCGCGAACACGCCGGCGGCAAGCCCGGCGGCGACCAGCGATACCACGGTCACGCGTCGTGCGACCGATCCGGCGGCCCGCACACTGCCGGCACCGAGCGCCGCGCCGACGAGCGCCTGGGCGGCGATCGCGAGCGAGTCCAGGAACAGCGACATGAATTCCCACAGTTGCAACACCAACTGGTGAGCGGCGACCTGTGCGACACCGAAGCGTGCGGCGACCGCAGCGGCCGACAGAAAGCAGATCTGGAACGAGAGACTGCGCACGATCAGGTCGCGGGCCATCACCAATTGCTTGACGATCACCGGCCACCGCGGCCGCAACGCCGACCACGCGGAATCCGTTGTGCCGCCGATGCTCTCGCGCACGATGCGGACCGTGAACAGTAGACCGGTCAGCGATTGGCCGACGACGTTGGCCACCGCGCTGCCGGGCAGACCCAGTCGCGGAAAGGGTCCGACGCCGTGCACCAGGCCGACGACGAGTACCGCGGCCACCGACAGCCCGACCGCCACGTAGATCACCGGGCGACGGGTGTCCTGGACGCCGCGCATCCATCCGTTGCCCGCCATCGACAGCAAGATCAGTGGCACGCCGAAGACAGCGATCCGCACCCACCCGGCGGCGTCGTCGGCCACGACAGCGGCATCCGGCGACGATGAGCCGACCAGCGCTCGCAGCACCATCGGAGCCAGCGGATAGGCAACCGCGACGATGGCGACGCCGACCCCGAGTGCAATCCAACTCGCTTGCACACCTTCGACAATCGCGCCCGGACGGTCGCCCGCACCGAATCGTCGGGCCGATCGGGCAGTCGTTCCGTAGGACAGGAACGTGAGCTGGGTACTGATGATGGAGAGCACCAGGGTGGCCACGGCCAGCGCGGCGAGTTCGTCACCGCCGAGTCGTCCCACAACGGCCAGGTCGAGCAGCAGGTAGAGGGGTGGCGCGATCAGCACGGCCAGCGCCGAGACCGTCAATGTGGCGATCCGCCGCACGCCCGCGTCGCCGATGTCGGTCAGAGCGACGTCACCAATCGGGCGACCACTTCCGCGGCTGTCCCCTCGTCGCTGTATCCGGACGCCTGGCGATGACCACCACCGCCGTGTGCGCGCGCAATCGGCACGAGGTCGACGATGTCCTTGGAGCGCAACGACACCGTCCACTTCCCGGGCTCGATCTCCTTGAACACCGCGGCCACCTCCGCCTCGCCGGCGGTCCGCACGATATCGATCACGCTCTCGGACTCCGACCAGCTCATCCCGGCCAGCGCCTGCTGATCCACCACGGCGTACACGAGACCTTCGCCGTTGCAGGCGTCCGGTTCCAGCCGAGCCGACCCCAGCACCTCCGACATCATGGTGAACCACACGAACGGGTGCGTGTCGAACAGAGCCCGGCTCCACTTACGGGCGTCGACACCCATGTCCAGCAGCCGTGCCGCGACCCGGAACGACTCCGGCCGAGCCCACTTGAACGACCCGGTGTCGGTCGTCAGACCTGCATACAGGCAGGTGGCGATGTCCTCGTCGAGTTCGACGTGCAGTTCGTCGAGGACCTGCAGCACCAGCAGCGCCGTGCAATCGGCGTGCGGGTCGATGAAGTCGAGGTCGCCGAAACCCGTATTCGACGCGTGATGGTCGATCGTGATCGACCGCTCCGCCGCACGGAACGACGCTTCCAGCGCCTCGAGCCGATCGGCCGTGGCCGCGTCCACGGACACGGTCACCGGATGCCCGTGCACGTCAACGGCGTCGACGAGCAGCTTGCTGCCGGGCAGGCGACCGAGGACTGCCGGCAGCTGCTCGCCGCCGGGATAGGAGACCTCGACCTCGACACCCAGACGGTCGAGCGCGAGCCCGAGCGCCAGGCCGCTACCGATCGTGTCGGCATCCGGGCGCACGTGACACAGGATCGTCACCGCCTTCGCTGCGGCGAGTTCGGCGGCGATCTCCGCGGGCGAAGAAGGACTCACTCGTGGGTACCCTCTTCGTCGGGGGTGCGGTACGGATCGGCATCGCCGGCCGGGCGGGCGTCGCGCGCCTGCCGGGCGACGAGTTCATCGTTGGCGCGCGCCCGTGCGACCAGTTCCTCCATCTGCCGCGCCGCGTCGGGCACGGTGTCGAGGACAAATCGCAGGGTCGGCGTGAAACGAACGCCGGTTCCGGCACCGACCTTGGACCGCAGGACACCGGTCGCCTTCGCGAGCCCCGCCGCCGCACCGTCGAAATCGGGTTCGACGTCCAGGGATTCGCCCATCACCGTGTAGTACAGGGTCGCGTCATGCAGGTCTCCCGATACACGCGCATCGGTGATCGTCACGTAAGCCAGTCTCGGGTCCTTGATCTCGTGCGCGATCGCAGACGCCACGATCGACGAGATCCGCTTGGCCAAGCGCTGTGCCCGTGCCGGGTCAGCCATCTCCAGTCCTCCCTCGCGGTGTGAAAAAAGGTACTCCCCTTCCCGATTCGGCACCGCGTTGCGGTCCGTTCGGGAAGGGGAGCAGGTCATGCGTCAGTCGCGTGCCTTCTCCTGCAGCTCATACGACTCGATGACGTCGCCGACCTTGATGTCCGAGTACGTCAGCGTGAGACCGCATTCGTAACCGTCGCGGACCTCGGTCACATCGTCCTTCTCCCGCTTGAGCGAGGCGATGGTGAGGTTCTCGGCGATGACGATGTTGTCACGCAGCAAGCGCGCCTTGGCGTTGCGCCGGACGATGCCCGACTGCACCAGACAGCCGGCGATGTTGCCGACCTTCGACGACTTGAAGATCGCGCGGATCTCGGCGCGGCCGAGCTCCACCTCTTCGTAGATCGGCTTGAGCATGCCCTTGAGCGCGCTCTCCACCTCGTCGATGGCCTGGTAGATCACCGAGTAGTACCGGATCTCGACGCCCTCACGGTTGGCCAGCTCGGTGGCCTTGCCCTCCGCGCGGACGTTGAAGCCGATGATGATGGCATCCGAGGCCGCCGCCAGGTTGACGTCGGTTTCGGTGACACCACCGACACCGCGACCGATGACGCGCAACTGCACCTCGTCGTCGATCTCGATACCGAGAAGCGCCTCTTCGAGGGCCTCGACGGTACCGGCGTTGTCGCCCTTGAGGATCAGGTTCAGCTGACTGGTTTCCTTCAGCGCCGAATCCAGGTCCTCGAGGCTGATCCGCTTGCGGCTGCGTGCGGCCAGCGCGTTGCGCTTGCGCGCATTGCGGCGGTCGGCGATCTGCCGAGCGGTGCGGTCCTCTTCGACGACGAGCAGGTTGTCACCCGCGCCGGGCACCGACGTGAAGCCGATGACCTGAACCGGGCGCGACGGCAGTGCCTCGGGCACGTCCTCGCCGTGCTCGTCGACCATGCGTCGGACGCGCCCGTAGGCGTCGCCCGCGACGATCGAGTCGCCGACCTTGAGCGTTCCGCGCTGCACGAGCACGGTCGCCACCGGACCGCGACCGCGGTCGAGGTGCGCCTCGATGGCGACGCCCTGGGCGTCCATGTCCGGGTTGGCACGCAGATCCAGCGATGCATCTGCGGTCAGCAACACGGCCTCGAGCAGAGCGTCGATGTTGGTGCCCTGCTTGGCAGAGATGTCGACGAACATCGCCTCGCCGCCGTACTCCTCGGGAATGAGGCCGTACTCGGTGAGCTGACCGCGGATCTTCGACGGGTCGGCGCCTTCCTTGTCGATCTTGTTGACCGCCACCACGATCGGCACGTCGGCCGCCTGCGCGTGGTTGATCGCCTCCACCGTCTGCGGCATGACGCCGTCGTCGGCGGCGACCACCAGGATCGCGATGTCGGTGCTCTTGGCACCGCGGGCACGCATGGCGGTGAACGCCTCGTGACCCGGGGTGTCGATGAACGTGATCAGGCGGTCGTCACCGTTGAGGTGGGTGTTGACCTGGTAGGCACCGATGTGCTGGGTGATACCACCGGCCTCGCCCTCGCGGACGCTGGCATTTCGGATGGTGTCGAGCAGTCGGGTCTTACCGTGGTCGACGTGGCCCATGACGGTGACCACCGGCGGGCGCTGTTCGAGATCCTCGTCGTCGCCCTCGTCCTCGCCGTAGGTGAGGTCGAAGCTCTCGAGGAGTTCGCGATCCTCGTCCTCGGGGCTGACCACCTGCACGGTGTAGTTCATCTCCGAGCCGAGCAGCTCCAGCGTCTCGTCATTCACCGACTCGGTGGCCGTGACCATCTCGCCGAGGTTGAACAACGCCTGGACCAGCGATGCCGGATTGGCGTCGATCTTGTCGGCGAAGTCCGACAGCGACGCACCGCGAGCGAGACGGATGGTCTCGCCGTTGCCGCGGGGCAGCCGAACGCCACCGACGGCCGGTGCCTGCATGTTCTCGTACTCGGCGCGTTTCGCCCGCTTCGACTTGCGACCCTTGCGCGGGGCCCCACCGGGGCGTCCGAAGGCACCAGCAGCGCCACCGCGACCGCGGCCACCGCCGCCGCCACCCGGACGTCCGCGGAAGCCACCACCGGGAGGACCACCGGGAGCACCGGTCGGCGCACCGCCACCGCCGCGGTAGCCGCCACCACCGCCGGCGCCGCCACGGCCACCGCCCGGACCGCCACGGCCGGGACGACCGGCGTCGGGGCGACCGGCGCGACTGGGCATCGCACCCGGATTCGGGCGCGGGGGCATGCTGCCGGGACTCGGACGGGGTCCGCCCTGGCCGGGAGCCGGACGGCCCCCGCCGGGACGCGGACCACCCTGACCGGGAGCGGGACGACCGCCGCCCGGACGCGGACCACCCTGACCGGGGCCGGGGCGCGGAGCCACCGGACGCGGCGCGGGGGCCGGAGCAGACGAGTACGGGTTGTTGCCGACGCGAGGCGCACGCGGTCCCGGCTTGGGACCGGGACGCGGACCCGGTGTCGCAGACCCCGGCTTGGTCGAACCCTGTTGGGCCGGTGCGGACTGCGCCGATCCCGACTGGGCGGCCGGTGCGGCAGGCTTCGCCGAGGCCGCCGGGGCACTCGGAGTGGGCGCGGGGGCCTGTGCTGCTGCGGGGGCCGGTGCCGACGCCGCAGGAGCGGGAGTGGCCTCGGCCACGGGGGCCGGCTTGGCAGCTCCTGGCTTGGGTCCCGGCGCGGGCGCCGGACGAGACGGCGCACCCGGCTTGGGAGCGCCGTTGGCACGGGGGCCGGGCTTGGCGCCCGACGATGCGGACGGCTTTGCGCCACCGTCCTTGGCGGATCCCCCGTCGCTACCGGGGAAGGATTCACGCAGTCGACGGGCCACGGGGGCCTCAACGGTCGACGACGCCGATTTGACGAATTCGCCCTGCTCCTTCAGCCGCTCGAGCACTTGCTTGCTCGTCACGCCGAGTTCCTTGGCCAATTCATGCACGCGGGCTTTGCCTGGCACTGCTCTCCTCACTTGGAGGCCGAGCGGCTTGCCCGCCACGGCCTCGATTTATGTCCGATACATGCTCATCGTGGGGACTTCACGGGGTGCTCATGTCTTCTGCTACCTGTTCCGGCTCCGGAGAGCCTTGTGTGTCGATGACCGCACCGAGCTGTTCGGTGAGGTCCGCCGGGTCCACAGCCAGGCCGCGTACCCGAAGTGCCGGTGCGAACGCCCTACGTCGCATCGCTGCGGACAAACAGTCCGCCCGCGGATGCAACCAAGCGCCCCGACCCGGCATGGTCTTCGCTCGATCGACGACGATCACCGGCGACCCGTCGCGTACAGCCACGACGACCCGAGCCAGTTCTGAAGCCTCTGCCCGCTGCCGGCATCCGATACACGTTCGGACGGGCCTGCGGCGAGCGGAACGATCACGTCGGCCTCCGTTGGACGGAACCGACGACTTTCGCTGAACCATCGATCAGTCTAGCGCGAACCTGTCGCTCCAGGACAACTGGCCGTCACCGACCCTGTCCCGGGTCGCCCTCGGCGTCGGCATCCGACCGGATGTCGATGCGCCAGCCGGTGAGGCGGGCGGCGAGTCGGGCGTTCTGTCCTTCCTTGCCGATGGCGAGCGACAGCTGATAGTCCGGCACCACCACCCGCGCCGCCTTGGCGGCCGCATCGACGACGTTGACCGAGACAACCTTCGCGGGCGACAGTGCATTCCCGACGAAGACGGCGGGATCGGTGTCGAAATCGATGATGTCGATCTTCTCGCCGGCGAGTTCGCTCATCACGTTGCGCACTCGCTGACCCATCGGGCCGATGCAGGCTCCCTTGGCGTTGAGTCCGGCGACCCCGGTGTGCACCGCGATCTTGGACCGGTGACCCGCCTCCCGCGCGACCGCGACGATCTCCACCGACCCGTCCTCGATCTCGGGAACCTCCAGCGAGAAGAGTTTGCGCACCAGGTTGGGGTGTGTCCTCGACAAGGTGATCTGGGGGCCACGCGGTCCGCGCGAGACCCCGACCACGTAGCACTTGATGCGCTCGCCGTGGACGTACGACTCGCCCGGGACCTGTTCGGCAGGCGGGATCACGCCCTCGGTGCTGTTGGCGTCGCTGCCGATCTGCACGATCACCATCCCGCGCGCATTCGCCCGGGCATCCTGTTGGACCACCCCGCCGACGATCTCACCCTCGTGGGTGACCAGGTCACCGAAATTCTTCTCGTTCTCCGCGTCACGAAGACGCTGGAGGATGACCTGCCGCGCCGTCGTGGCGGCGATCCGGCCGAAGCCTTCGGGGGTGTCGTCCCATTCGTGGACGACGTCGCCGTTCTCATCGAGCTCCTGCGCCATCACGCGCACCGCGCCGGTCTTGCGGTTCACGTCGATCCGCGCGTGCGGCGCAAATCCCTCGGTGTGGCGATAGGCCGTCAGCAACGCGGTCTCGATGGCCGTGATGACGGTGTCGATCGAGATCCCTTTGTCGGCCTCGATCATGCGGAGGGCGTTGATGTCGATGTTCATGCGGGCTGCGCTCCTATTCATTTGTTCTGTGTTCACTTGTCTGGACTGTTCACTTGTCTGCTGCGCGGACCCTGGCCTCGATCTCGGCGGTGTCGAGGCCACACATTTCCAGTTCGGCAACGCTCGGGCGGCTGAAATCGACCTGCACGACCGCCTTGGTTATGGAGTTGAGATCAACGGTCGCGACGTCGAGCCGACCCTTGCGGTTGACGACGATCGACACCTGGTCGTCGGTGATCGGTCCGACGCGGCCGGCGATCGTCGCCTTCCCGCCATCGGAACCGCTGTCGACGACGACCTTGCGCCCACGGGCGCGGCGCCAATGCCGCGGCAGGGTCAGCGGGCGATCCACTCCGGGGGAGGTGACCTCCAACGTGAAGGGGGTGTCGGCGAGGTCCGGTGCGGCATCGAGTACCTCGCCGATCTCGTTGCTCAGTTCGGCGAGCACATCGAGGTCGCTGCCGCCGTCGCGGTCGACCACAATCGAAAATTCCTCTTGCCCGTCCCGGGTGCGGACCACCGCGTCCTCGAGGTCGAAACCCCGATCCGTGACCAGCTTTTCGACGAGTTCGCGCAACCCCGCTGAACCGATCGGCATCGCACTCTCCTCGTCTTCACTTGTCGTGTCTGGCGGGTGGATCGACGCGGCCGCACCGCGATCGTGGCGGCGTTCGCGCGCACCTGCCTGTCACATCGTAATGGATTCACCCGGCGCCCCATGCCATCGCCCGACTGGCATCATGTGTCGGGTGAGCCCATCAGTGAGTCGACGGTCCGTGCTGCGTGGCGGACTCGCCGTGACCGCCGGAGTGACACTGGCCGGCGTGTCCGCGTGCGGCGACGAAGGCCCGTCCGCCGAGCAGCTGACCGCCGAGGCGCTCCTACCGTTGGCGCGAACCGCGCAGGACGATTCGGATACCGCCCGCACGCTCATCCCGGCGCACGCGGATTACGCCGCAGCACTGGCGGTGGTGGCCGATCAGCGCGCGGCGCACGGGCTGGCCTTGAGGGAGGAGATCACCCGCCTGCATCGCGACACCGCAAAGCAACTCGAGGCCGCCGCGTCCTCGTCGACCACATCGGTGGCACCCACGCCCGGCAGCCCCGCGGTCACCTCCGTCGACGGATTTCGGGGGCAACTGCGACTCTCGGCTCGCCAGGCCCATGACGCCGCGATCGTCCGCAGCGGCTACCCCGCCGGCCTGGCCGGTTCGGTCGCCGCGTCCGTGAACGCGATGGTCGAGGTGCAGTTGGCATGAGCAGCACCATCGATGCACTGGTGGCGGCGGCCAACGCGGAGAACGCGGCCATCTTCACCTACGGGGTGATCAGCGCCTACGTGTCGTCGGCCCGACGCGCGGAGATCAGCGACCAGCTCGCCGCCCACCGTGCGCAACGCGACGGGGTGAATGCCGCCATCAGCGCCGCCGGCGGCACCCCTCCGGAAGCGGCGTCCGGCTACACGCTGCCGGTCCAGGTCAGCAACCCGGTGACCGCGGCACGCGCGGCCCTCGCTGCCGAAACAGACTGTGCCACTGCCTATCGTGTGGTTCTCGAACAATCCGAATCGGATGTCGCGCGCCGGATCGGCGTCGACGGACTCACCGCATCGGCGCTCGACATCAGCTACTGGCGACGCGCGTTGGCGATCAAGCCGGTCACGGTGACCTTCCCCGGCAGTCCCACGTAGTTCACAGGGTGGTGGACTCCGTCGGTCAGCCGCGGACGGCAGCCACCACGGCGTCGACGGCGCCGTCGACTGCGACCTCGGTGGTCTCTCCGGTGAAACGATCGCGAATTTCGATGGTGCCGTTGGCGTATCCGCGGCCCACCACCACCACGGTCGGCATGCCGAGTAGTTCGGCGTCCTTGAACTTCACTCCCGGGGACGCCTTGCGGTCGTCGAGCAGGACCGACACCCCGACTGCGTCGAGATCCTCGGCGAGTTCGTTCGCACCGGCGATGGCTGCCTCGTCCTTGTTGGCGATCACGAGATGCACGCCGAACGGCGCCACCTCGCGGGGCCAGCGAAGCCCCTTGTCGTCGTGGCACTGCTCGGCGATGACCGCGACGAGACGGGAGACGCCGACGCCGTAGGAACCCATCGTCAGGCGGACGGGCTTGCCGCTCTCGCCAAGCACGTCGACCTCGAAGGCGTCGGTGTACTTCTGACCCAACTGGAAGATGTGCCCGATCTCGATGCCCTTGGCCGACACCAGCGGCCCCTTGCCGTCTGGTGACGGATCGCCGTCGCGCACCTCGGCGGCCTCGATGGTGCCGTCGGCGACGAAGTCGCGGCCCGCGACCAGGTTCACCACATGCTTGCCGGGCTCGTCGGCGCCGGTGATCCACCTGGTGCCGTCCACCACCCGCGGGTCTACCAGGTAGCGAACACCGTTGGCCTGCAGTCCCTTCGGACCGATGTAACCCTTCACCAGGAACGGGTTGGCGGCGAAGTCTGCGTCGGTGAGCAATTCGACCTCGGCCGGTTCGAGCGACGCTTCCAGACGCTTGAAATCGACCTCCCGGTCTCCGGGGACCCCCACGCCGAGCAGTTCCCAGTCGCCGCCCGGCTCCCGCGTCTTCACCAGCACGTTCTTGAGGGTGTCGGCGCCCGTGAAGGTACCTTCGAGTGCTTCGTTGGCCCACGCGACAAGGGTGTCGATGGTCGGGGTGTCACCGGTGTCGTGCGCCACCGCTGCAGGTGCGTCGTCGAACGGGATCGCTTCGGGTGCGGGCGTGATGACCGCCTCCACGTTGGCCGCGTAGCCCGATTCGATGCAACGGACGTAGGTGTCCTCGCCGACCTCGCTCTCGGCCAGGAACTCTTCCGAGGCGCTACCGCCCATCGCGCCGGACGTCGCGGCGACGATGACGTACTTGACTGCCAGCCGCGCGAAGATCCGCTGGTAGGCGTCGCGGTGCGCGATGTAGGCGGCCTTGAGACCGTCGTCGTCGAGGTCGAAGGAGTACGAATCCTTCATCACGAACTCACGCCCGCGCAGAATGCCGGCGCGCGGCCGTTCCTCGTCGCGGTATTTGGTCTGGATCTGATAGAGGATCACCGGCAGATCCTTGTACGAGGAGTACTCGCCCCGGACCAGCTGCGCGAACAGCTCCTCGTGGGTGGGCCCGAGCAGCATGTCGGCGCCCTTGCGATCCTTCAGCCGGAACAACGCGTCGCCGTACTCGGTCCAGCGGCCGGTGGTCTCGTAGGGGTCGCGCGGCAAGAGCGCGGGAAGCAGGATCTCCTGCGCGCCGATGTTGTCCATCTCCTCGCGGACCACGTTCTCCACGGCCTTGAGGACGCGCACGCCGAGCGGCAGCCAGCTGTATACGCCGGGCGCGGCGCGACGGACGTATCCGGCGCGGACGAGGAGCTTGTGGCTGGGCACCTCGGCGTCGGCCGGATCGTCGCGCAGGGTTCGCAGGAACAGGGTCGACATGCGTGTGATCACGGCCCCGAGTTTAGTTAGGGTGTGGCGGTGCTCGTCATCCTGCCTCCCTCCGAGACCAAATCCGACGGCGGCGCCGGCGCGCCGCTCGACCTCGACACCCTCGCCTTCCCCGAGCTCAATCCGATTCGCAAGCGGATCGGCGAGGCACTCGTCGCTCTCTCGTCGGACCTTGACGCGAGCCGACGAGCACTCGGGCTCGGGGCGACACAGCTCGCCGAGGCCGATCGCAACGCCGACCTCTGGCTCTCCCCTACCCGGCCGGCCATCGAGCGGTACACGGGCGTTCTCTACGACGCACTCGATCACCGGTCGCTGACGCGCGCGGGCAAGACGAAGGCGGCCGATCGGCTTGCGATCGGTTCGGCTCTGTTCGGTGTCATGCGCAGCTCGGACATGATCCCGGCGTACCGCCTGTCCGGTGGGTCGAAGCTTCCGGGCATGAGAACGCTGGCCGCCGAATGGAAGCCAGACCTGTCCGACGCACTCGACGCCGTCGACGACTTCGTCGTCGACCTGCGGTCTGGGGTGTATCAGCAACTTGGCCCGGTGCGCGGCGCGGTGACCGCGACCGTGGTCACCGAAGCCGCAGACGGATCACGAAAAGTGGTGAGCCACTTCAACAAGCACTACAAGGGACTCGTCGCACGTGAGCTGGTGCGCACGCGGCGAAACCTCCGCGACGTGAACGCACTCGCCGCGGTGCTGGCAGACGCCGGTCAGCGAGTCGAGATCGCCAACGCACTCGAGATCGTCGTGATCACCGACTGAGTGTTCGGATCAGCGCCGCGGCCGGCACCCGCGACAACCGGAGCCGAATCGGAGAACGCGAGTGCTGCAGCACTCGCGTTCTCCAACAGGACACAGAGTGTCAGGCGCGACTCCTCGACAGGCTGTATTTCCCCCAGTTCAGAGCGGTGGTCACCGAGCTCGTCGGATCAATCGAATTCGAAGCGAGTGGCGCCACCTGGCTCGACCGTCTGCAGCACGGTCGCTCCGGTGATCGTCACCTTGTACACCCGCCACGGTGGCGGTCCCGCCGACGGCGCGCTGAAGTCGGCAGTCAATGCGATACCGCTGTCATCGACCCGACATGGCCAGTCGACCGCCCACAATGCCGCCATCTCGGCGACCACTTCGGGGTCATCGACGATAGCGGCCGTGCCCTTCAGGACGACGTCGAATTCCTGCGTGGCCAACGACAAGGTGCAGCGCGGATCCCGAGCCACGTTGCGCCCCTTGCGCGTCGATGCGCCCGTCTCGAACCACAGCGCGCCGTGTTGCCAGAGCGCACCGACGCCGGTGACGTGCGGGCTGCCGTCGGCGTTGATGGTGGCGAGCCACCACGTGTGCCGATCGGGACCGCTGGTTCCCGGTACCTGGTCGACTCCACGATCGAGTGTTTGCGCGACGGGCTCCCAGCTGAGGGTGTCGACCTCATACAGTTCGGCGAGATTTGTGGCCTTCATACGGGTTCTGACCCGTTCGGTCGACGACAGTCATCGGTCCACGCGCCGCTATCCTCGACGCAATGCTGGTGTGGATCAACGGAGCCTTCGGCGCAGGTAAAACCCAGACTGCCTTCGAACTGCATCGGAGGCTGCCCGACTCGCACGTCGCCGACCCCGAGCTGATCGGTTACGGCATCCACAGGATGCTGCCGCCCGCCGCGCGAAACGACTTCCAGGATCGACCTCAGTGGCGCACGGCCGTCGCCGCAACCCTCGCCGACGCCGTCGACGCTTCAGACGGCCCGGTGATCGTGCCCATGACCCTTGTCGTACCCGCGTATTTCGATGAGATCATGGACGGACTGCACTCCCGTGGTATCGACGCCCGACACTTCGCGCTGTGCCCACGACCGGAGACCCTGCGGCGTCGGCTCCGGCAGCGCAGCGGGTATGCGTTGGGACGGGTCGTCGGCCGCTCCGAGACCTGGGCGATGGCACAGATCGATCGTTGCGTCACGGCGCTGTCCTCGGAACGCTTCGCACACCACATCTCCAACGACGACCTCAATGTCGATCAGGTCGTGGAGTTGATCGCCGAGAAGCTCGGCGTCGAACTCTCGGGTGAGCGGCTATCGGCCGCGCGGTATCAAGTCCGCCGTCTCACCGTCGGAGCTCGCCACATCCGGTTCTGAATCGGGCTCGGGCTCGATCGGATCCGAACTTCCACCGATACGGCGCGGACTGACGATCGCGAGCACCACTGCGCCGACGAGCACGACGATTCCCATGACGAGGCAGGCCGACGCAACGGCGCTGTCGAAGGCCGCGGTGGCCTGCACCCGAATAGATTCGGCCAGAACAGGATTCATCGGTCCGATCTTGTCGGCGACGACGAGTGCCTCGGCCAGGGTGCGCGACACCGGCGCCGCGATGTCGTCACCGCCGGGCACGGAGGCGAGTTGGTCGAGCAACGGCGCGAGATGGTGTGCATATCCGGACGCCACCACACTTCCGGCCACCGCGATGCCGATGGCGGCGCCGAGCTCACGGCCGGTGTCGTTGACGGCCGACCCGACGCCCTGCGACTCGGCGGGTGTGTTGGACATGATCGCGGTGGTCGGTGGTGCGGTCGCAAACCCTTGGCCGAAGGCAACCACCATGGTCATCGGCAGCACCCCGAGGTAGGTCGGATAGTCGATGACACCCATCAACACCATGCCGAGTCCCGTCAGCGCGTTACCCAAGACGAGCACGTACCGAAGATTGACGCGCACGGCGAGCCACGCGCTGACCGGTGACATCACCATCAGCACTGCGACGATCGGCAGCATCGCCGTCGCCGCCATCAACGCCGACATGCCGATGCTCAGCTGAAGTTGCTGCAACAGAACGAAGAAGATGCCCAGCGATGCGAAGAACTGCAGGACCACACACAGGAAACCCGCCGAGAACGCGCGATTCACGAACAGGCGCATGTCGAGCAACGGGTTCGACGATCTCAACTCCGCGATCACGAACACCACGCCGAGCAGTACGCCGCCCACGAGGCACCCGATTACCAGGACCGAATCCCATCCGTGCCCGGGCGCCTCGAGAAGTCCGACGACGAACAGCGCAACACCGGCCGGTGCGAGCAGCGATCCCACGACGTCGAACCTGCCGGGATGCTCGTCGCGCGAGGTGCCGATGGTCATGGCCAGGAAGGTGAGTAGCGCAGCGAAACCACCGAGCACGAGCAGGATCGACTGCCAGTCGAAGAACTCCAGTAGGAGCCCGGACAGGAAGAATCCCGCCAGTCCCGACGCGCCGGCCACCGCGGCCCATATGGCCACCGCCATGTGCCGACGATCCGCGGGCATGTGCGAGGTCAACAGCGACAGCGTCGCCGGCATGATCAGGGCTGCAGCGACTCCACACAGCGCTCGCGACGCGATGAGTTCCCACGGTCCGTCCAGGACCACGGCCACCAGTGAGCCCACGGCAAACAAGGCAAGTCCCACGATCATGACGCCGCGTCTGCCGCGTCGGTCGCCGATCGCACCCGCCGGGAGCAACAGCGCGGCGAGTGCCACCGTGTAGGCATCCACCAGCCAGGTGAGTTGCGACGACGTGGTCTGTATGTCGGCCGCGATGTAGGGCAATGCGAGATTCAGCGCGGTCATCGCTGCCATCACCAACCCGAGCGCCGAGCAGACCACGATCACCAACCAGGTCGCCGACGCTCGCGGAGCCCAACCCACCTCCGGGAACGGCGCCTTCTTGACCACGCTTGTCGTCACACTCGTCATCGATGCCCCTCCCAAACGAGACGATGCGTCTCGTCTCGCTCCCACGGTAGGTCATCATCTCGCACCGAGTGAGGGATTCGCCTCGATACGATGACCGGGTGAGCGTTGGCCATGTCTCGGAGCACGATCCGGTACCGGTGCGTCGACGCAGCGAACGGTCGCGCCTGGCGATCCTCGAGGCCACCCGGGCACAGCTCATGGAGCGCGGCTTCGACGGCCTGACCATCGAGGGCGTCGCAGCGGCTGCCGGTGTCGGGAAGCAGACCATCTATCGCTGGTGGCGCAACCGCACCGCACTGGTCGCCGATGTGCTCGCCGACGAAGCGGCAGCCATCTCCCCCGAGATCCCGTTCAGCGGCGGGCTCATCGAGGACCTGACGGCGTGGACAGGCCGCGTCGCCGACATCCTTGCCACCGAGCAGGGTCGCGCGATCGTTCGCACGTTGTCGGCAGCAGGTCTCGAGGATGCCGCAACCGAGGAGCGGTTCAAGGCCAGTCTGAGCGAACCCATGCGCGAGAAGATTCGGGCGCGATTTGCCGCCGCCGACTCGCCCGTCGGGGCCGCAGCCGCCGAATCGGCGATGGATGCGATCGTCGGCGGCATGCTGTTCGCCGTGTTGCTCGACGGCGCGGATTTCCGACGCGAACGTGCCGAGTTGCTCGCGCAGATCGTCGTCACCGGAGCTGTGTCTCTCGCGGACTGAACAGCGGCGGGGAAATCAGTCCTCTGGATCGACCGACATGCCGGCGTCAGCGGCTTCCTGAGCGGCCTGCCCCTCGGCGACTTCCTCCGGCGTGAACCGCATGAACAGCACGACGATTGCGGCAAGTACTGCGATCCCCGCGCAGCACGCGAACGCGAGCCCGTACCCGTCGGCCTGGGCGGCCAGTTGCACCGGATTCATGGCCTCCACCGGACCGGTGGTACCGCCCTGCGACAGCGCACGCGACGTCACCATCGCACCGACCGCGACCAGACCGATCGCGCCGCCGAGGTTCTGCGCGACCTGGGCGAGCGCGGTCAGCGGGCCGATCTCGTTCGGTCCCACGCCCGCCACGACCGACAGTGTCAACGGGATCACGGCGAGGCCCACACCGAAACCGATCGTCACGACCGGCAGTCCGATGCTCGGGAAGTAGTCGGGCATGTCGGTGGCGATCGACGATGCGTACAAGCAGCCGAACAGGATCACCGCGCCACCGGCAAGCACGAGCCACCGCGGCTGGATCATCAACGACAGCTTCGACGCGAACGCCGCCGCAATCCCGAGCCCCAAGGCGAACGGCACCACGGCCAGACCGCTCTGGATCGGCGAGTACTTCAGGATTCCCTGCAGATAGAGGGAGATGAACACCGCCATACACATCATGATCATGCTGGCCAACAGGATCGCGACCAGGGCGGCCACGCGGCTCGTGTTGTCGAACAGCACGAACGGCAGGATCGGGTTGGCCGCCCGACGCTCCACGACGATGAACGCGGCCAGGGCCAGCGCACCCAGAACGAACGAACCGACGACGATTGGTCGGGTCCAGCCGTTGGGCCCCTCATTGACCGCGAGTACCAGCAGGGTGCAGCCCAGCGTTCCGAGCACCGCACCCGGCACGTCGAGCGCCAGCCGCTCTCCCTGCGATTCGCGGAGCACGAAGACTGCGCCGATCGCTACGAGAAGTCCGATCGGGACGTTGATCAGGAACACCAATCGCCACGACAGTTCGGTGAGCACGCCGCCGAGAATCAATCCGGCCACCGACCCGAGACCGGTCATCGCCGCATAGATGGCGAAGGCCTGGCTCCGGGCCTTGCCGGGTGCGAAGGTGGTGGCGACCAAGGCCATCGCCGTGGGTGCCGCGATCGCCGCAGACGCACCCTGCAGTGCACGCCCGATCACCAGGCTCGGCTCATTCCACGCCAACCCGCACAGCAGGGAGGTCAGGGTGAACAGTGTGACGCCGACGATGAACATCCGTTTGCGGCCGAATGCGTCACCAAGCCTCCCGCCGAGCAGCATCAGGCCGCCGAAGGCGAGGACATAGCTGGTGATAATCCAGTTGGCGCTCGATTCCGAGAGCGACAGCGAGTCCCGGATCCGCGGCAGCGCCAACGCGGCCACCGTGCCGTCGAGCACCATCAGGAGCTGCATACCCGACAGGACGAGGATCGCGGGGCCGAAGACACGACGGTATTCCGGTTGCGCCGTGGGCGTCTGATGCCACGTTCCGGAAGTCGCCATAACGGACGACGCTACCGCCCGATGGGCGTCATATGCCAATCCCCATTGGTCTGGTCGATTGTCCTACCGCGACAACTAGACCGCTCCTTCGGTGAATCCGGCGACATCCCCGACGATGACGATTGCGGGCGGTCGGAGCCCTTCGGCGGCCGCCACCGCACCCGCACCCGCCAGGTCGGTGCGCAGCACCCGCTGCGTCGGCAGCGACCCGTTCTCGATCATCGCGACCGGTGTCGTCGCAGGCCGTCCGCCGGCCAGTAGTGCGTCGGCGAACACCTCGACGCGTTCGACGGCCATCATCAGGACGAGGGTGCCGCGCAGCTTGGCCATCGCCGACCAGTCGATCAGTGAGTCCGGATGTCCCGGCGGGACGTGCCCGGAGGCGATGACGACCTCGTGGGTCACCCCACGATGGGTGACCGGGATACCGGCCGCGGCCGGTGCCGCGATCGAACTGCTGATACCGGGTACGACCGTCACCGGTACGCCCGCGTCGACACAGGCCTGCAGTTCCTCGAAACCTCGGCCATAGACATAGGGGTCGCCGCCTTTGAGGCGGACGACGAACTTCCCTTCACGGGCCTTGGCGACCAGGACGTCGTTGATGGCCTCTTGCTTCATCGCTCGGCCGTAGGGCACCTTGGCCGCGTCGATGATCTCGACCTGTGGCCCGAGCGCCGCGAGTAGTTCGGCGGGCGCGAGGCGGTCGGCGACCACCACGTCGGCCTCCATCAGCAGACGTTGACCACGGACGGTGATGAGGTCGGGGTCGCCCGGACCACCTCCGACCAGCGCGACGCCGGCCGGGTGCGGAGCGTCGTCGTCGACGGTCAGGGACCCGTCGGCGAGCGCTTTCGAGATGGCGGCCCGCAACGCCGCCGACAACCTGTGGTCGCCACTGGCGAGCACACCGAAATGCACGTCTCGATGGCGGCCCGACGCGGGCGTGACGGCGGTGCCGAACCGGGCGTCGTCGGCCCGTACGCAGAAGGTATGACGCTGTTCGGCCTCGGCGACCACGGCCGCATTCACGGCGGGATCGTCGGTACAGGCCATCGCGTACCAGGCACCGTCGAGGTCACCGGCGACGTAGGCGCGACGGTGCACCGTGACACCCGGGTAGGACTCCACGGCAGGCGTCGGATCGATGGCGATGATGTGCACGTCGGCACCCGCCGACACCAGATTGGGCAGACGTCGCTGGGCCACTGATCCACCGCCGACGACCACCACCTTGCGGCCGGTGAGGTCGAGTCCGACGAGGTAGTGGGTGCGGATCTCGTCGTCACCTGTCACAGGATGGTCGTGGGTGTCGGGCATGGCAGGAGATCCTACCGACGACCACCCCTCAGAGCGGGAGCTCCCCGGTCCGGCGGATGTGTGCCCACACGTCGGCGACGGGGACACCGAGCCGATGCGCCGACGATTCCAGCATCGCACCGAGCAGCAGCGAACTGCAGTACTCGCCCGCACTCGGGTCGTCGGCCCGGGCCCGGATCTCGTTCCACCACGTCGGGTTGTGGTCGGCAGCTGCCTCCGCCATGGCGATGGCGGTGTCGAATCCCGCGAGCACCGGGGTGGAATCCGCGATGGGTTCTCCACCGGCCGGCTGTTCGCAGCTGCCACAGCAGCCCGCGCACCCCGGGCCCTCGGGCAGGTCGGCGAGCACCTGGATGTTCAACGGCTCCATGATCGTCATGCCAGTCCCTTCGCGCGCTGCCGCTCGAGTGCGCGCTCGCGCGCGGCCTCGAACTTCTCCACCTTCACGTTCATCTGCTCGAGGAAGTCGGCGAGCAACTCGCGGTAGTGCTCACCGAGGGGACCGAAGTCGTCACGTTCAAAGATCCGCCACTTGCGCAGGACTGGCATCACGACCTCCGAAAGGTGTTGCGGCAGATCATAGATGCCGCCCTTGGCGATCAGAACCGCGTTGCGGCGGAAGTTCGGCATGGTGGCGCCGGGCATCTGGAAGTTCGAGACGATCCCGTAGATCGCGGCCATCGTCTGATCGGGCACCAGGTCGAGCGCGCCGGCGACGATGTTGCGATAGAAGAGCATGTGCAGGTTCTCGTCGGCCGCGACCCGCTGCAGCATGCGGTCGGCGATCGGATCACCGCAGGCCTTGCCGGTGTTGCGGTGCGACACCCGGGTGGCCAGCTCCTGGAAGCTCACATAGCTGACGGCGTAGAGCATGTCGAAGCTGTGGTCGCGCTGACCGTCGTCCTCGGGCAGCGGGTTGAAGCCCGACGTCATGTGCTGCATGCGGATCTCTTCGAGCTCCACCGGGTCCACTCCGCGCGTGACCACGAGGTAGTCGCGCATCACCGTGGAATGGCGCATCTCCTCCGCGGTCCACCGACCGACCCACCATCCCCACGCGTCGTCGAGGCTGAAGTTGTCGGCGATCACGCGGTGATACGACGGCAGGTTGTCCTCGGTGAGCAGGTTGGTGATCATCGCGGCCTTCGCCACGTCGGACAGCTTGGACTGCTCGGGATCCCAGTCGTCGCCGCCCAGGGCGGCGAAGTTGCGGCCCTCGTCCCACGGCACGTAGTCGTGCGGATGCCAGTCCTTGGTCATCTTCATGTGTCGCTCGACCTCGGTCTCGCACACCGGGAGCAATTCCCGGAGGAGGTCCGAGCCGGTCATTCCGGAATCGTTGAGCTCGGGTGATCCGATGAGGATGGTCACGTGCACTCCTGATCTGATGAGTTGCCTGATTCGGGTAGCTATCACTCTGCGGTGTGAAAGGTGGTGCGATCGTGGGCCCAAAGTCCCGAACCGACCGGGACCGACGTCGCGAGTTTGGCCACCGACTCCGGTAAATTCGGGGCCATGCCTGATGACAGCTCCCCAGGCCCTGACAGGCCCGTGCGCGCGTACCTCGTCGACGACCACGAACTCGTTCGACGCGGCCTGCGTGATCTGCTCGGCACCACCGGCGACATAAAGGTGGTCGGCGAGGCGGCATCCGTCCGCGAGGCGCTGGTCGGCATCTTGGCGACCAAGCCGGATGTCGCCGTGCTCGACGTCCGCCTGCCCGACGGCAACGGCGTCGAACTGTGCCGCGACGTCCGGGCCGCCGAACCGTCGATCCACTGTCTGATGCTGACCAGCTACGCCGACGACGACGCCCTGCTCGCCGCGGTCCTCGCCGGCGCGTCGGGCTTCGTGCTCAAGCAGATCCTCGGCAACAACCTGGTGGCCGCAGTCCGCACCGTCGGACGCGGCGGTTCGCTGCTCGACGATCGCAGTACCGCCGCACTTCTCGCCAAATTGCGCAACGGCAAGGAAAAGCACGATCCGCTCGCCGAACTGACCGCGCAAGAACGCGAAGTGTTCAACCTCATCGGCGAGGGCATGACCAACCGCCAGATCGCCGGGAAGATGTTCCTGGCGGAGAAGACGATCAAGAACTACGTCTCACGCATCCTGGCCAAACTCGACATGCAGCGGCGCACCCAGGTCGCGGTGATGGCCACCAAGTTGCGCGACGGGAAGCTCTGAGGCACTCAGCCAACCAGCGGCACCGACCACGTCAACGTGGTTCCGCCGCTGTGTTTTCCGTGTCGGGGCGTGGTTACCACTGTGAACGTCCCGTCGCATTCCTCGGCCCGGCGAGTCAGGTTGTCCAGTCCGCGGTAGGTGACGTCGGTGCCGATACCCACTCCGTCGTCGGTGATCTCGACCGTGAGGACGTCGTCGGCACTCACCGACACCCCGATATGCTCGGCGTGGGCGTGGCGGAGCGCGTTGCTGAGCCCTTCGCGGAGCACCGCATCGATGTGCGGCCCAAGCGATTCGGGGACGACGGTGTCGACTGGGCCGTCGAAGGACACGCTCGGCGAGATGGGCGCATGCACCGAGAGCTCGGACACGATGTCGAGCACCCGACGACGCAGCGTGGAGGTGTCGTGGTGGCCGGGCACGGTCTGCAGGTCGAAGATCGACGTCCGGATCTGCGCGATGGTGCGATCGAGGTCGGTCATGATCTGCTCGAGGCGATTGTTGACCGACTCCGGATCGGGCGATGTTCCTGCCGACGCATGCGCCAACAGCGTCTGGACCGACATGCCGACCGCGAAGAGTCGCTGGATGACGTGATCGTGCAGGTCACGTGCGATGCGATGCCGGTCCTCGAGAACCTCGAGATCGCGGGCCACCTGTTGCTGTTCGGCATAGACGACGGCGAGCGAGGCCACCTCGGCGACACCGGCGAGCCCGGCGATCTCCTCGGGCTCCCAA
Source organism: Gordonia gummivorans (assembly GCF_022513585.1). Taxonomy (GTDB): domain Bacteria; phylum Actinomycetota; class Actinomycetes; order Mycobacteriales; family Mycobacteriaceae; genus Gordonia. The sequence goes on along the minus strand of NZ_JAKWBF010000007.1, from coordinate 43,294 downwards.
TGAGGACGGTCGTGGTGGGTGATCAGAATCCAGCCGAAGGCGCCGGCGGCGCGCTGCAGCGGCTGCACCGTGGTCCACTGTGCACCTCGCCGCACCAACGCGGGGGCGATCTCACCGCTGCGCTGCACTTTGAGCGAGGTCGCAGACGGACTCGCGAACGCGTCGGGTTCGATCGCCGCACCCGTGTGGCCGCGGATCTCCACTTCACCCGCGTCGTCGGTGACGATGAACACATCGATGGCGCCGACCAGATCGGCGACATCGGTGCACAGGCGCGACATCGTGTCCGACAACGCTATTCCGGCAAGCGGCTCGGACCCGCGCCGGGCAACCAACTGCATCCAGCGATGACGCGTACGCGCCCGCTCGAACAGCCGCGAGTTGTCGACCGCGATGCCCGCGGCCACCGCAAGCACTGCGATCAGGGTCTCGTCGAGTTCGGTGAACTCCGATGCAGATCGCTTCTCGGTGAGGTAGATCCGGCCGAAGATGGCCCCACGGATGATGATCGGCGCACCGAGGAATGTCGTCATCGGCGGGTGATGAGGCGGAAAACCCACCGACGCAGGATGTTGGGAGAGGTCGGGGATGCGCAGGATGTGCGGGTCGTCCATCAGCACGCCGAGCACGCCGCGGCCCACCGGCAAGTCGCCCATCTGCGCACGTTGTTTCGGTGTGATCCCCGTGTACACAAAGGCGCTCAGGTCGCCATCGGGTCCGCGAACACCGAGCGCACCGTAGCGGGCGTCGACCACGCCGACCGCGACCTCGACGATCCGCTGCAACGCGTCGTCGAGGTCGAGTCCCTGCCCCACCACGAGTACCGCTTCGAGCAGGTCCCGCATCAGGGTCGGGTCGTCGGCGCCGTGGCGTGCGACGGCGTCGAGCGCTTCTCGCAGACCGCTTTCTCGCATGCTTCTGTCCCTCATGCTGCGGCCGCACTGAATATCGTTGCGGCATGGACGAAACGTCGGATCGCGTGCGGTACGGCAACCGGATGAACGTGCAGGTACGACGCATGCACAGCCATCGTCGCGACACCGTGCATCGATGCCCGGCCGTCCGGACCGGTCCACGCCCACGCCGGACCGGGGGCGTCGGCACCAACGGCAACGACGTGGCTGCGGTGGAATTCGTGGCCGGTCACGCGGTCGCCGCTGCGGTACAGCACCGAATCACCGACGGCGACGGCGTCTCGGTAGCCGAGCGTCAGCGTCGGACCGAAATGCCCCTCGATGTCGAGGACTCCGCTCATCGGATGACCGTCGAGATGGGTCGACAGGTAGAGCAGGCCCGCACATTCCGCCTGCACAGGACCACCGCGGCGGACGTGGTCGCGCAATCCGTGACGAAGGATCTCGTTGGCCGCCAACGCTTCTGCATGCTCTTCCGGGAATCCGCCACCGATCACCACGCCCCCGGCACCAGCCGGGAGTGGGTCGTGCAGCGGATCGAAGCCGACGACCTCCGCGCCAGCGGCACGCAGCATCTCGGTGTGCTCGGCATAGCCGAAGGTGAAAGCTGCACCCCCGGCCACCGCGATCAGTGGGGTCCGGGCCGGTGATTGGACTGCCTCGACCGCATCGCCCGCCGACCACGCCCCGACGATCGGCGGCGACGCAGTCTGCGCCGCAGCGACAATCGCGGGCAGATCGAGAGATGCAGCCACTCCACGGGCCATCGCGTCGACAGCGGCCATCGCCTCCGCGCTGCGTTCGGCGGCGGGAATCAAGCCCAGGTGACGAGACGGGACCGCCAGGGACGGATCACGGCGCAGCACACCGAACACCGGCATACCCACGCGCGAACATGCCTGCCGCAGAACTGCTTCGTGACGCTCGGACCCCACACGGTTGAGGATCACCCCCGCGATTCGGACCGACGGCTCGTAGCTGAGGAATCCGTGCAGCACTGCCGACAAGGACTGACTATGACCCGCGGCGTCGACCACGAGGACGACGGGGGCCCCGATCAGTGTGGCGACGTGCGCAGTCGAACCCCGACCGAGCAGATCCGAGTCACCGGAGTCGTCACCCAGAACGATACGGCCGTCGAACAGACCCATCACGCCTTCGACGACGGCGATGTCCGCGCCCGCGCACCCGGCCGCAAACAGCGGCGCAATCAGCTCGGCCCCAACGAGATTCGGGTCGAGATTGCGTCCCACCCGACCCGCGGCGACCGCGTGATAGCCGGGGTCGATGTAGTCGGGCCCGACCTTGAACGGCGCCACCCGATGCCCGGCGGCCCGCAGCGCACCGACGAGTCCGGTGGTCACGGTCGTCTTACCGCTGCCCGATGAGGGTGCGGCGATGACCACGGCTGGAATCCCGGCGTTCACCGAAGCGCCCTCACCATTCGATGCCCTTCTGGCCCTTACGCCCGGCGTCCATCGGGTGTCGTACCTTACGCATCTCGGTGACGAGATCAGCGGCGTCCATCAACGCCTGCGGCGCACGACGCCCGGTGATCACCACATGCTGGCGGTCGGGACGTGCGGTGAGTGCGTCGATCACCTCGTCGGTGTCCACCCAGCCCCAGTCCAGTGGGTAGGTGAACTCGTCGAGGACATAGAAGTCGTGTTCGTTCGCCGCGAGTCGCCGGGCGATCTCCGTCCACCCGATCCGGGCCGCCTCCGCATGGTCGTCGGTGTGCTCGGTGTTGGCCCGCAACCACGACCACCCCTGCCCCATCTTGTGCCACTCGACCGGACCACCCGCGCCGGTGGAGGTGTGCACCTCCCCGAGCGCCAGCATCGCCGACTCCTCGCCCACCTTCCATTTCGCGCTCTTGACGAACTGGAACACCGCGACCCGCATCCCGGCATTCCAGGCACGCATCGCCATCCCGAATGCGGCGGTGGACTTTCCCTTGCCGTCGCCGGTGTGCACGGCGAGTACCGGCGTGTTGCGGCGTTGCCGGGTGGTGAGGCCGTCGTCGGGGATGGTGGCGGGAACTCCCTGTGGCACAGTCTGTCTCCTCGATCGCGGGCGTGATCAGGCTGCCGGGTGGGATCGGTGCAACGCCGAGCGCGACAGCTCGTCGATCGCCATCAGCTCGCCACCGAGGTGCGCTGCGAGGTCGGCGGCCAAACCCAGCCGGACCATCCCCTGTTCGCAGTCGACGACGACGCTGTCGACACCCCGGCGCGCGATGTGCGCCGCTGCACCGCGGGCGCGGGCGGCGGCGTCGGGGCCCGCGGTGGCGCGACCATCGGTGAGCACCACCAGCAGCGGACGACGCTCGGGCTCGCTGCGGCGCGATCGCTCGATCACGTCGGCCGCCATCAACAGACCTTCGGCGAGCGGAGTCCGACCGCCCGTGCGGACGTCGGCGAGTCGGCGTACGGCGATGTCCACGGACTTGGTCGGGGGAACCACCAACGACGCCTGCGTACCTCGAGCGACGACGACGGCCACCCGGTCGCGTCGGGTGTAGGAGTCGCGGAGCAGGTCGACGCACAGCTCCGACACCGCCGCCAGCCGTCGCCGCGCGGTCATCGACCCGCTGAGGTCGACGACAAACACCACGAGGTTCGACTCCTGACCGACGCGCTGTGCGGCGCGCAGGTCGGGTTCGACGATCCGGGGTCGCGGAGCCGAACGCGCCGCCGCATTGAGCACAGTTGCGAACAGGTGCACCGGGCGACCCCGTTCGAAGTCGATGGCGTGGGTGGTCTGGCCGCGACGGCTGCGGGCGCGCGAGCGGCGCCCAGGTTCGCCGTCGCCGATCCCTTCGACCCGCAGCGTGCGCAGACGCCGACCGGTCGGCGTGGTCGCAGGCCCGAACCGGGGTCCTGGAGCGTTGTGCGACGTCGATGATTCGCTGTCGGATGGCGCGTCGATGGCTTCGGGAGCAGGGGATTGGCTCGTGCCGCCTTCCGGCGGATTCCCCTGCGGCCCATCCCCATCCGGTCCGCCATCATCTGGACCATCATCATCTGGACCATCAGCGTCTGGGCCATCAGTGGGCGGCCCGGCTGCGGAGTCGCCGGCGTCCATCGCGTCGTCGAGTTGCTCGTCGGTGAGCCCCGACTCGTCAAACGGGTTGCGGCGCCGACGATGCGGGAGCGCAAGCGCCACCGCGGCGCGCACATCGGACTCGTCGACGGTGTCGACACCACGCCACGCGGCGTGCGCCGCGGCCGTTCGTGCGACCACGATGTCGCCGCGCAGGCCGTCGACCTCGAGGTGGGCACAGATCCCCGCTATGCGACGTAGTTCGGCGACGGGCAGCTCAACCGAGGCGACCGCGGCCCGTGCCGACGAAATCCGTTCGGCCAGTTCATGTTCGTCGTCGGCATGCTCGGCAACGAAGGTCTCCGGGTCGGCGTCGAAGGCCATGCGTCGCGCGATGACCTCCACGCGCTCGTCGATGTCCTTGCCTGCCACCACATCTACCGCGAGACCGAACCGGTCGAGCAACTGCGGTCGCAGCTCACCCTCCTCCGGATTCATCGTCCCGACCAGGACGAAATCGGCGGATTGCGTGTGCGACACACCATCTCGCTCGATGGTGACCCGACCGCTCGCCGCCGCGTCGAGCAAAACGTCGACGAGATGGTCGGCCAACAGGTTGACCTCGTCGATGTAGAGCACACCGCCGTCGGCGCGTGCAAGCAGACCCGGTGTGAAGTCCGCGCGACCATCCCGCAGCACCGACGTCAGATCCAGCGAACCGATCACCCGGTCCTCGGTGGCGCCGATCGGCAGTTCCACCACCCGGCCCCGGCCGGCATGGTCGGAGAGGAGCGGGCCGAGACCACGCACGATGGTCGATTTGGCGGTGCCCTTCTCGCCGCGGATCAGCACGCCGCCGATGCCCGGCGAGACCGCCGAAAGAATCAGCGCAAGCTTCAACTGCTCCTGGCCGACGACTGCGCTGAACGGGAACCGCGCACGGGACTCTGAGTCGCGCGAGTCAGTCATGCGTCACCACGCACCATCGAGACGTGTGGAATGCCATCCTCCAGGTACTCGTCACCCTCGGCGACAAAGCCGAAGGTGGCGTACATCTGCGTCAGATAGGTCTGTGCCTCGATCCGGCACGGCCGCTCGCCGACCTCGGCCAGCGCGGTCTCCATCAGCCTCGTCGTGAGGCCCTGCCCGCGATATGCCCGGTCGGTGCAGACCCGTCCCACCCGGAACATGGTCCCGCCATCGGAGGCGGGCGGATCCTCGAGCAGACGCAGGGTCGCCAACACGGCACCGTCGTCGTCGGCCACCCACAACTGCCGGGTGGTCGGCTCGAGGTCCCGACCGTCGAGTTCGGGATACGGACACGACTGTTCGACCACGAAGACATCCACCCGCAGCCGCAGGATGCGGTAAAGCGTCTCGACGTCGAGGTCGAGGGCCCAACTCCGGTGCACCTGTCCAACTGCGGTCATGATGTCGTGACTATCACACCCGTGGGCGTTCGCATACCCGCGTCGATCAGCCTGCAGTGGCCGGCGCGAGGGTCTCCTGCACGGTCGTCGGCGCCGCCACACCACGGGCGTCGGTGAGCTGCAGGCTGGCGTTGGTCCAATCCCACACCTCCCGATAGAGGTCGCGGTTGCCGGACAGCTTCTGCCCGAACGACGGGATCATGGTCGTCAGCTTGGCCGACCAGCCTGCGTACTCCTGCGGGAAGCACTTCTCGAGGACCGACAGCATCGCAGGCACCGCGGTCGACGCGCCCGGCGAGGCGCCGAGCAGGCCCGCGATGGTGCCGTCACCCGCCGCGACGACGGCGGTGCCGAATTCGAGGCTGCCGCCCACACCGGTCTTGCGGATCACCTGCACGCGCTGACCTGCGGTGATCGTCTCCCAGTCGGAGCCGTCGGCACGCGGGACGAACTCCGAGAGTGTCTTGACCCGGTCGGCGAAACTCGCGGCGAGCTCGCCGAGCAGGTACTTCACCAGACCCATCTCCTGGGTGCCGACCGACAGCATCGGCAGCAGGTTGTTGGGCTTCACCGAGAACGGGAGGTCGGTGATCTTGCCGCTCTTCAGGAACTTCGGCGACCAGCCCGCGTACGGGCCGAACAGCAGTCCCGGCTTGTGGTTGATGACGCGGGTGTCGAGGTGCGGCACCGACATCGGCGGCGCACCGACGGCGGCCTGCCCGTAGACCTTGGCCTGGTGCTCGCCGATCAGGTCGGGGTTGGTGCAGCGGAAGAACTCGCCGGACACCGGGAAACCACCGAAGCCCTTGGCCTCCTTGATGCCCGATTTCTGCAACAGGTGCAGTGCGCCGCCACCGGCTCCGACGAACACGAACTTGGCGTGCACCGTGAGCTTCTCGCCGGTACGGGTGTTCTTGACCTTGACGATCCAGCTGCCGTCGGACTGCTTGCTGAGGTTGGTGACCGAGTGGCCGAAGAAGATGTCGGCGTTCTGTCCGACGTAGTTGAGGAGCTGCTGGGTCAGCGCACCGAAATCGACGTCGGTGCCCTCGGTGAACCAGTTGAGGGCGATCGGATCGGCGAAGTCCCGACCGGCGGCCATCAGTGGGAGCCGGTCGGAGAAGACGGCCGGGTCGTCGATGAATTCCATGCCCTCGAACAGGGTTTCCCGGGACAGCTTGTCGTGACGCTTGCGCAGATACTCGACGCCGGCGTCGCCGTGGGTGAACGCGACGTGCGGGATCGGATTGATGAACTCGCTGGGGCTGCCGAGAATGCCCTCGTCGACCGCATGTGCCCAGAACTGGCGCGACACCTGGAACTGCTCATTGATGGTGATCGCCTTGTCGATGTTGACGTCACCGTCGGCCGTCTTCGGGGTGTAGTTCAGTTCACACAGCGCCGAGTGCCCGGTACCGGCGTTGTTCCACGGATCGCTGGACTCCGCGGCGGCGGCATCGAGGCGCTCGAAGAGCGCGATCGACCAGTCGGGCTGCAACTGCCGGATCAGCGCTCCGAGGGTCGCGCTCATGATGCCCGCGCCCACCAGCGCGACGTCAGTCTTGATCACCGGTTTCGACACCTGGACTCCACTTCACTGTTTGCAGTTCGACGCACTGCTTGCACTTCCACGATCTAGGGCCATTGTTCCCCATCACCCCCACCGAATCGGAATCGACCTGGACAAGTGTGGGCTGGGCGACACAGCCGACGACGATCCGACATCACTATGGTGGACGTCGTGACCGCTTCCCCAGGCACCGATTGGCAGCCGGACCGTTTCCTGGACCACTACCAGCTTCGCACCATCCCACTGGGACCCGACCCGGACGGCGAGGACCCCATCACCGCGACCCTCGTGCGGAAACCGTCGAACGAACCGCCCGAAGAACGCCCCCGAGGAGCCGTCCTCTACATCCACGGCTTCACGGATTACTTCTTCCACGAGCCTCTCGCCGACCACTTCCACCACCGCGGATACGCCTTCTACGCGATCGACCTGCGCAAGTGCGGACGATCTCTCGGTGAGCAGCACACCCCGCATTTCACCACCGACCTCGACGCGTACGACGAAGAACTCGACAAGGCGCTCGACATCATCACCGCCGAAGTGGGCGCCGACACACCGATCCTCGTCGCAGCGCATTCGACCGGTGGCCTCATCGCCTCCCTCTGGCTGGATCGGCTGCGCGGCTCCGACCCCGCGCGTCATGCCCGTGTCGACGGTCTGCTGCTCAACAGCCCCTGGTTCGACCTGCAGGGTGACGCGCTGCTGCGGACCCTTCCGATCACGATTTTGATCAAGGCGGTGGCCGCGGTTGCGCCCAAGCGAGTCATCCCGCGTGAACTCTCGGGCGTCTACGGCGAGAGCATTCACGAGAGCGTGAACGGCGAATGGGCCTACGACCTCAAGGTGAAGCCTCTGGGCGGATTCCCGGTGACCTTCGGCTGGCTCGACGCCGTCCGCACCGGTCAGCGCCGACTACATCGCGGTATCGACGTGGGTGTGCCGTCACTGGTCCTTCGATCAGACAAAACATACTTCTCGCGCCGCTATTCGGAGTCGGTCGACGTTGCTGATGTCGTGGTCGACGTCGGCCACATCGCGCGCTGGAGTGGCTGTCTCGGCGATCGCGTCTCGGTGGTGCCCATTCCCGGCGCACGGCACGACGTGTTCCTCTCCCGAGCGCAGGTTCGGGAATGCGCCTACCGCGAGGTGGACGGCTGGCTCGGCCACGTCGTGGAGCCGACGCGGGGGGTCAACGCATGACCGCGACAACGACGGTGACCCAGGTGGTCGATCTGGCCATCATCGGCTCCGGCAGCGGCAACTCGATCCCCGACGACCGGTTCGCCGAGAAGTCCATCGCCATCTTCGAGGAAGGCGTCTACGGCGGCACCTGCCTCAACGTCGGTTGTATCCCGACGAAGATGTTCGTCTACGCCGCCGAAGTCGCCGAGATCGCCACGCACGCCGATCGACTCGGTGTGCACTCGCGCGTGGAATCCGTCGACTGGCCGGCGATCGTGGACCGGGTGTTCGGCCGGATCGATCCGATCTCGGCGGGCGGTCGGGAGTATCGCGAACAGCGGTGCGAGAACATCACCGTCTACTCGTCGCATGTCGAGTTCGACGGCCGCGACGACCAGGGCCGCTATCGGCTGGTCACCGCCGACGCCCTGGTACTGGCGTCCGAGGTGGTTCTGGCCGCGGGATCGCGCCCGACCATCCCGCAGCCGATCGCCGATTCCGGCGTCCGCTACCACACCAACAACGACGTGATGCGGCTGCCGAAGCTACCCGAGCACCTGGTGATCGTCGGAAGTGGTTACATCGCAGCCGAATTCGCGCACGTGTTCGGCGCGCTGGGCAGCCGGGTGTCGATGATCGCCCGCAGTGGGCGTCTGCTGCGCAAGCTCGACGACGACATCGCCACCCGCTTCACCGAATTGGCGTCGGCCAAGTGGGACGTCCACCTCGATGCAACACTGGCCGGAGCCGAGAACCTGCCCGACGGCCGCGTACGAATCGCTCTCGACGATGGCACGTCGCTCGACGCCGACGCGCTGCTGGTCGCGACCGGCCGCGAGCCCAACGGCGACCGGCTGGGTCTCGGATCTGTGGGCATCGACCTCGACGCCGAGGGTCGGGTCGTCTGCGACGAGCACGGTCGGACCGCCGCCCGTGGCGTGTGGACCCTCGGCGACGTGAGCTCGCCGTATCAGCTCAAACACGTGGCCAACCACGAGGAACGGGTGGTGCAGGCCAACCTCCTGAAGGGTTGGGACGCAGCGGATCTGGCGAGCTTCGACCACCGGTACGTACCTGCGGCCGTGTTCACTCACCCGCAGATCGCGTACGTCGGGATGACCGAGGCCCAGGCTCGCGCGTCGGGTCGCGACATCACCGTCAAGGTGCAGGCCTACGGCGATGTGGCCTACGGCTGGGCGATGGAGGACACCTCCGGCTTCTGCAAGCTGATCGCCGAACGCGGCACCGGAGAACTGTTGGGCTGCCACATCATCGGACCGCAGGCACCGACGGTGATCCAGCCGGTCATCCAGGCGATGTCCTTCGGTCTGCACGTACCCGACATGGCCCGTGGCCAGTACTGGATTCACCCCGCCATGCCCGAGGTGCTCGAGAACGCGCTGCTCGGTCTCGACATCTGAGAGGCACCGCGAGCCGGTCGCGGAAACCGCACTTGTCGCCAGAAACCTCAGGTGTGGCCACAAACCACTGGTGCGCCTCGGGTTTCTGACCAGACACGCGGTTTCTGAAAATCGCCGTCGCCACAAGAAAATAGGGGAAGAAACCTCTTCCCCTACCCTTGGTGTCCTCCCCCAGAAATTTCTCGCGGACGACTATGAAACCCGGGGAAGAAGTTCTTCCCCTAGATTTTGCGGGCAGGACGCTGGCGCATTTCCCCAGTTCAGCGGTTGGTCACCGAGCTCGGCTAATTCAGAACACCGCCGACCGCAATGCGATCTCGCTGGCGAGGGCGGGCGCGGCATTCTGCGGAACCCAGTGGTCGACGTCGGGGAGTTCGCAGAACCGGAACTCGGAGTAGACGTAGCGCGCCGACCCGGTGGCCGGCCCTCGGCCGATCGACGGGTCGCTGTCGCTCCACACCAGGGTGGTCGGGATCTCGACCGGACCGCAGGACATGTTGGCGGAGATGTCCGACACGAGGTTGGCGCGGTACCAGTTGACCGCCGCGGTCATCGCGCCCGGCTCGCGCAGCGGAGGTATCTCCTCGGCACTCACACCCAACTGCTGCAGCCAAGCACCGCCCTTGGCGAGGAATTTGTCCTCGATGCCTTCGGTGACGAATTCCTTGATGTAGGACGATCTCTCACGCTGATCGCCGTCCTTCACCGCCTCCCGCATCGCGCTCGGATGGCCCATCGACACCGCCACCAGGCCGGTGAACCGATCCGGATGGTTGGCCGCCAGATGCCAGGCGACGACACCCCCGAAGTCGTGTCCGACGAGGATCGCGTAGCTCACCTCGAGCGCGTCGAGCAGGCCGACGGCATCGGACACGATGTGCTTCATCCGGTAGGCATCGACGTCGTCGGGGCGCGCACCCGGGCTGTAGCCGCGCTGATCGGGGACGATGGTCCGCAGGCCCGATTCGTGCAGCCTCGGTACCACCGCGTCGTAGCACGAGCCGTTGACCGGAAACCCGTGTAGCAGCAGCACCCAGGGTCCCCGGTCCGGTCCGCCGATGCGGACATCGAAGGTGAGGTCTCCGACGGTCACCGACCGCAGTTCTGTCTCCACCCGCCCCACGATAGGTGACCGATACGACAACTGCGGTGACACTCGGTGCCCAAACCGGTCGTGGTCATTCGGACGGTTCCAGGCGATGGGTGATCGTCGGCATCACCGGCGGGCCGTCGGCGATGATGTCCACGACCGCGGACATGTCGATGTTGGCGGTGATCAGATCAGCCATCAAGTCGACCTGCGCCTGCCGGATGGCGCCGACATCGATGTCGGGCGCAGGCTCGAACCCGGGCTTACCGGCCTCTGCTGCGACGCGTCGCAGCAGGTCACGGCGGAAATCGTTGTTGGCAAGGAGTCCGTGCCAGTGGGTCCCACGGACCGCTCCGCGCGTGGCACCCTCTCCTCCGTGGACGTCGTCGACGAGCCACACGTCTTCGGTGGAGCCCACGATTCGTCCGTGATGGATCTCATAGCCCTCGACACGGTGCCCGTCCACGGCGCCGGCGACCCGTCGCAGCGTCTTCCCCGAGTCGAATGTCACGTCGAGGTCGAGGATGCCCAGACCGTCGACTCGTCCGGCACCGGACTCGACCGGATCGTCGATGCTGCGGGCCAGCATCTGAAACCCGCCGCAGATCGCCACGATCGGAGCACCCCGCCGGACGCGCGCCACCAGGGCGTCGCCGATGCCCCGCGCCGTCAACCAGCCCAGGTCGGAGACCGTGGCGCGGGTCCCGGGCAACACCACCAGGTCGGCGGCATACACGCTTCCCGGGTCGTCGACCCAGGTCACATCCACTCCTCGTTCACACGCGAGGGCCTCCACATCGGTGGAGTTCGAGATTCGCGGCAACCTGATCGCCGCCACCGACAATCGTTCTGGGCCACCCGAGGCGATCTCGTCGAGCGGTCCGACGCGTCGACCGACCGGCGCGTTGAGCGAGTCCTCGGCGTCGAGCCACAGATCGTTGGCATACGGAAGCACACCGAGGGTGCTCCGGCCGGTCAGTTCCCGCAGGCGCTCGAGTCCGGGTTCGAGTATCAAGGGATCCCCGCGGAACTTGTTGACGACAAAGGCGGTGATCAGTGCCTGATCAGCCGGGTCGAGGATCGCCGTCGTGCCGAACAGGTGGGCCAGCGAACCGCCCCGATCGATATCGGTGACGAGCAGAACCGGAAGCCGATGCCGTTGTGCCAGACCAAAATTGGCGATGTCGGTGCGACGCAGGTTGATCTCGGCGACCGAACCTGCCCCCTCGGCGATCACGACGTCGAAGTCACGTCGCAGCGACTCGAACTCGTCGGCGACCACGTCGGCGAGACGTCCCCGCCAACGCACGTAGTCCGCAGCACCCACTTCGCCCGCAGGTTGTCCGCGCAGCACCACGTGCGAGCGGCGATCGCCTCCCGGCTTCAGCAGGACGGGGTTGAATCGGGTCGACGGTTCCAGGCCACACGCAAATGCCTGTAGTGCTTGGGCTCGGCCGATCTCACCCCCGTCCGGGGTGACCACAGAGTTGTTGGACATGTTCTGCGCCTTGAACGGCGCCACGCGGACGCCGAGTCGGTTCAGCGCCCGGCACAGACCTGCGACGACCAGGCTCTTCCCGGCGTCGCTGCTCGTCCCACCGACGAGCATCGCACCGCGCAGTCCTGTCACGACGCCAGGGTACGGCGAGCGACTCGCGTGTCGTCACCGGCACCGCGGCTTGGCATGGGATTTCACCCACACGCTATCGTGTGGCCACGGGCGCGGTTCGGGGTGAGCTGCCCAACTAGCAGGTAGGGGGTGAAGCGTGGTTGCCTTGCAACCCGGTGCTCGATTCGCCGGATATCGCATCATCCGCCTACTCGGCGAGGGCGGGATGGGGCAGGTCTACCTCGCCGAACATCTGTCCCTGGGCCGTCTCGAAGCCCTCAAGATCATCTCGGCCAACCCCACCGACCCCACCTTCCACGAACGGTTCGGCAACGAGGCCCGTACAGCGGCAGCGCTGGACCATCCGGGAATCGTGACGCTCTACACCTACGGCGTCGAGAACGGTAGCCCATGGTTCTCGATGAGTTACCTCGAGGGCAGCGACCTCAACGCCAGCCCCGCCCTGCCGCCCGCGGACGTGTCGACGATTGTCACCAAGGTCGCCGAGGCCCTCGACTACGCCCATGGCCGCGGCGTGATCCACCGGGACATCAAACCCGCCAACATTTTGGTGCGCAGGGACCAGTCTGGTCGGATCTCGCGGGTCACAGTGCTCGACTTCGGGATCGCCCGCCTGATCGACTCGGCGAAGATGACGGCGACCAATCTGTTCATCGGCACTCTCGCGTACGCGTCGCCGGAGCTGCTGACCGGCGTCGACGCCGGGCCGGCCTCGGACCAATACGCGCTGGCCTGCACGGCTTTCCAATTGCTGACCGGCCGGCAACCGGTTGCCGGGGACACTCCGGCGACCTTGATCACCGGGCATCTGTCCGGCGGCATACCTCGCCTGAGTGCACAGAATCCGTCCCTCGCCTGGCTCGACCCGGTGTTCGCACGAGCGCTGGCGAAGCGGCCCGAAGACCGCTACGCCTCCTGCTCGGATTTCGCCGCGGCGTTGGCACGTGCGGTCGCGACAGCATCCCCGGACGTCACCCGTGTCGCTGCACCCACACCCCCGCAGCCGCCATCGACCTCGCCCCCACGGCAAGGACCGTCCGGACCACACCCCGGCCCATTCACGCCGTCGGGCCGACCACCAACCGCCATGCAGCCGGTCAACGGGCCCTATCCGGGATACGGTCTCACCGGTCCGCCGCCGAACTACTACCAGGGCATCGGGCCGCAGCCCGGCATGCCACCGGGCCCCTCGTCCGGCCGCCGCTACGGTCTGATCGTCGCTGCAGTGATCGGCGTGCTCGTCGTCCTCGGGGCGATCATCGGGACCACCGTCGCGCTGACCGGCGGAAACGATGACGATTCGACCACCACAACGGCCGGTGAATCGACCGAGTCCACGTCGAGTTCCGCGGCTCCCGCATCGGGGGTACTACAGAGTGTCGCGGCCGGCGGCGACACCACGTGCGCGGTGAAACTGGGCAACGTCTATTGCTGGGGCAACAACGAATACGGGGCGGTCGGCGACGGCACCACCACAAACCGCACCGTGCCCACCCGCGTGCCGGGCATCAGCAACGCCACCCAGGTGAGCGTGGGTGGCCTGGGTACCACCTGTGCGGTGGCAGGCGGCCAGGCCTACTGCTGGGGTTACGGGATCGGCGAGGGACGCTCGGCAACCAGTCCGACACCGATCACTGGCCTGGGAACGGTCACGAAGATCTCCGCGGGCCTCACCATCTGCGCGATCAGCGATGCGAAAGCATACTGCTGGCGCAACAACATAGACGGGCAGGTCGGCACCGGCAACACCGCATCGGTGTCCACGCCGACCCTGGTGGCCGGTATCTCCGACGTCACCGACATCGACACCGAACACACGACCACCTGCGCCATTGCCGGCGGAGCCCCGTATTGCTGGGGTAACAACGACAAGGGGCAGGTCGGCGATGGCACCACCGCCAATCGCTACACACCGACGAGGGTGTCGGGGCTGACCACGGCGACTTCGATCGGGACGAGCCTGTACTCGTCGTGCGCGGTGTCGGGCGGTGACGTCTACTGCTGGGGCTCCAACAGCGACGGCGAGCTCGGCGACGGAACCAAGACCAACCGGCTGACACCCACAAAGATCGCCGTGAGCGGAGCCACCGATGTGTCCGCCGCCGCCTACTCGGGTTGCTCCGCGGCGAGTTCGTCGGCGTATTGCTGGGGTAATCGCAGTGCGGCCACCGACGGCACGCCTGCGCGAGTCGACGGCGTCGACAACGTCACGGCAGTGTCCATCAGCAGTGCCACGGTGTGCGCCATCTCGGGTGACGATCTCTACTGCTGGGGCCTCAACGGCGACGGCCAAGTCGGCAACGGAACCACCGAAACCATCCAGACGCCGGTCAAGGTCACCTTGCCCTGACCGAGCCTGGCCCGACGTGTAATGGTGCCGACGGGTACTGACGCCCTACTGGGCCGCCGCGATCCGGGCGCGCTGCGCGACGAACATCCGTACGAGGTTGGTGTTCACATCGGGACCCACCGTCGGCCCGGTGGTGCTGGTGAGGCCATACCCGGCCTTGAAGGAGGTACCCCGCTCGACACCGAGCAACAGTTGGTTCACGACGGACACCGTGGTGGTTCCCTGAACGACGGTCACGACCATGCGCACCGCGTTGTAGGGGCTGGTGATACCGGGCAAGGTGATCCGCTCCATGGTCACTCTCGCCGGGATGTCCTTGCCGTCGTCGCGGATGGTCACCCCGAACGCTGCGCAGGTGGCCAAGATCCTCGCGAAGTTGTCGGTGTAGTCGAGGTCGATGCTCTTCTTGACACCCGCGGTGTAGCTTTGGTCGCCGCCACCGCTGATGTCTGCCTCGATCTTGCGTTCGGCCCTGTCGACCCCCGGCTCGTCTCGATCGTTGTTCTTGACGAAGTCCTGGCATTCCGGGTTGTCGACGGTGATGTCGCTGTCGTCATCGTCGGGGCCGGTCTCCAGCGAGAACTTCCCGCCGGCGAGTGGTGGGAAATCCGCTTCCGGCAGCACGAGCTGGGCGGCCGTCGCGGTCGGCAGCACAGCCGTCGTCGTGGTTGTCGAAGCGGTCGAGGTTGCGCTGGTCGAACCGGATGCGGGCGAGCCCGCGTCGGATGAATCGTCACCGCAGGCGCCGATCGTCAGGACCATTCCGACCGACACGGCGATGCCGGCGATCGTCTTCGGAGTCCGGCCACAACCTCGCCGGTTCGGTGACCGCCGTGCCGTCTGAACCTCGGTAGCACCCATGGCCTCGACCTCTCGTCTCTTCGCTGTGACGGAACGGATTCGGACACAGAATAGGCGCGCGACACCCGGCGGCGGGCGAGAATGTGCTCAGTCGGCGGCAGGGATGCACGCCGGAACGCACAATCCGCGCTGCACGGACCCCCGACCGTCAGGCGTCGGGCAGGGTGAGGATCTCGGCTCCCTGGTCGGTGACGACCAGCGTGTGCTCGAATTGCGCGGTCCACCGCCGGTCGGCGGTCACCACGGTCCAGCCGTCGTCCCACAGCTCCCAGGGCAGCGCGCCCAGGTTGATCATCGGCTCGATCGTGAAGACCATGCCGGGTTCGATCACGGTGTCGACGTTGGGCTCGTCGTAGTGCAGGACGACGAGGCCGTTGTGGAAGGTCTCGCCGATGCCGTGCCCGGTGAAGTCGCGAACCACGTTATAGCCGAACCGATTCGCGTACGACTCGATCACCCGGCCGATCACGTTGAGCTCTCGACCCGGTTTCACCGCCTTGATCGCGCGTTCGGTGGCGATACGGGTGCGCTCGACGAGATCGGCGGCCTCCTGGGATACGTCGCCGGCGAGGAAGGTCGCATTGGTGTCGCCGTGCGCGCCGTCGATGTAGGCGGTGACGTCGATGTTGACGATGTCGCCGTCGGCGATGACCGTCGAATCCGGGATGCCGTGGCAGATCACCTCATTCAGTGATGTGCAGCACGATTTCGGGAAGCCCTTGTAGCCCAGGGTCGACGGGTACGCACCGTGATCGATCATGTACTCGTGAGCGATCCGGTCGAGCTCGTCGGTGGTGACCCCCGGAGCGACGGCCTTACCGGCCTCGGCCAGCGCGTTGGCGGCAATCCTGCTGGCGATCCGCACCTTCTCGATGGTCTCCGGCGTCTGGACCCACGGCTCGTGGCCCTCGTTGACGGTCGCTTTCCACGCGTACTCGGGACGTTCGATCGATTCGGGTACCGACAGGGTCGGCGAGACGACACCGGGCTTCAACGGGGCGCGGACAGACATGGGAACCAGTTTATGTGAGAGCCGACGGGCGACGGTCGGCGGCGCGGCCACGACGAAGGTGACAACACCGCACTCACTAAGGTGACAGTAACAACGACACCGCAATAGCAACGACACCGCATCGGAGGGCGAAGGACACCATGGGCCGGATCGGCACTCTCGTGCGAGCGACTGCGGTGCTCGTCGCGCTCGCATTCGTGGCGATCACCGCGACAGGTTGCTTTGTCGCACCGATCGAGCAGGCGCCGACATCGGTGGCCCCGGCCGAACATCTGCGTGATGGTCCGCAGACGGCGACCCTCCCGTCCGACGACGTGGAACCGATCGCCACCGATCCGCCGGCGCGACTACCGGTGACGGTCGATTCGCTGCGCTACGGCAAGGTCACGGTGACCGACGTCAGCCGGATCATCGCGGTCGACCGCAATGGCACGCTGGGCACCCTCGTGTTCTCGCTGGGCCTGGGCTCGCACGTGGTGGGTCGGGACACGTCGACCGCTTTTCCATCGGCGCTGCGACTGCCGGTCGTGACCAACCGCGGACACACCCTGAACGCGGAATCCGTTCTCGCGCTGGCCCCGACGATCCTGCTGGTCACCGACGCCACCCTGCCGCAGACCGCGGTGGATCAGATTCGCAGTTCGGGTGTGACGGTCGTGGTGTTTCCCGGTGCGCGCAATCTCGCGTCCAACAACGCGCTCACCCGTGCGGTCGCGACCGCGCTCGGTGTGCCCCGGGAAGGCGAACTCCTCAACGCACGCACCAATTCCGAGTTGGCAGCAGCCCGACGACTGGTGCCTTCACCGTCCGGGGATCCGGTGATGGCCTTCATCTACATTCGCGGACCCGCGATCCTGTACCTGCTCGGTCCGGGTTCCGGTGCCGACGACTTGATCGCCGCCGTCGGCGGACGCGACGCCGCCGAACACGCACACATCGACGAACCGCTGACGCAGGTGAACGCGGAGGTCATGCTCGCGGCGAATCCCAATGTGATCCTGGTGATGACCGAAGGCGCCGCGACCGTCGGCGGACCGGACGGTGTTCTCGCCCTGCCGGGTATCGCGGAAACCGACGCCGGCCGTCATCGTCGCGTCGTGCAGATGGACCAGACCAAGATCCTCGCGTTCGGACCGGAGGTCGGCGAGGTCGTCGCCGCATTGGCACGGGCGATCTACACATGAGTGCGCCGACGACGACACCGCCCACGACCCGATCGCGACACCGCACCCGCAATGTGGTGGTGGTCGCGGCCATGCTGCTCATCACCGCGATCCTGGTTCTCGTGTCGGCGGGCACCGGGCAGGTCGTGGTACCGCCGTCGGAAGTCCTGGGGTCGCTGCTGCACCACTTCTACCTCGACGTCGGGCCACTGCCGAGCCATCCGCTGGGCGAGGCCGCCCTCTGGAACGTCCGCTTCCCACGCATCGTCCTGGGGCTGCTGGTCGGGGCCGCGCTGGGTGCAGGCGGTTGTCTCCTGCAGGGCGTGCTCGCGAATCCCCTGGCCGAACCCGGCATCATCGGCGTCTCGTCGGGAGCCGCGGTCGGCGCGTGCCTGATGATCGTCATGACCGGCGGAACCACCGTGGGCGAAGGGACCCTCTCCGCCAACTGGGCAATCGCCGGCGCCGCGTTCGTCTTCGGTCTCTTCACCGCATTCGCCATCTACATCCTCTCGCTGCGGGACGGCTCGTCGTCGGCAATCATGTTGATACTGACCGGCATTGCGGTCAACGCGTTCGCACTCGGCATCATCGCCTACCTCACCTCGGTGGCGAGCACCGAACAGCGCGAGCAGATCGTGTTCTGGCAACTGGGCTCACTCAGCGGCAAGGGCTGGAACGAAGTGTGGGTGTCGGCACCCCTGATCGTCGCCGGCATCGCCGCGTCGATGATCCTCGTCCACAAGCTGGATCTGCTTGCGCTGGGCGAGATCCAGGCCGCCTCGCTCGGTGTGAACGTGGAATTGGTCCGACGTCAGGCGATCGTGCTGGTCGCCATCCTGACCGCCGCTGCGGTGGCGTTCGCGGGCATCATCATGTTCGTGGGTCTCGTGGTCCCCCACGTGATGCGGCTCATAGTCGGTCCTCGACATTCGATCTTGTTGCCCACCAGCGTGATCGGCGGAGCGCTCGTCATCACCGCCGCCGACCTCGCGGCGCGTGCGGCTCCCGGAGTAGGCGAACTGCCGATCGGGGTGTTCACGGCGCTGATCGGCGGCCCGGTGTTCTTCGTCCTGTTGCGGCGCAGCCGGCACGCCGGAGCGGGCTGGTGAGCCCCGACACGACGGGGATCCTGGCGCAGGACGTGTCCGTCGAACTCGGTGGTCGAGACGTGGTGCGCGAGGTGTCGCTGCATGTCCACCCGGGAGAGTTGGTCGCGCTCGTCGGCCCCAACGGCTGCGGCAAGTCGACCCTGCTGTCGGTGCTGTCCGGCACGCGCGCGCTGCGCCGTGGACAGGTGTGGATCGACGGGATCGCGATCGGCTCGATCCCGATGCGGGAGTTGGCCCGTCATCGATCACTGGTCACTCAACAGAATCGCGCGGACACGCCGTTCACCGTGGCCGAGGTGGTCGAGATGGGTCGCTACCCGTGGCTGCGCACCCCCGATGCGGCCCGCTCTCCAGAGATCATCGACGACGCGATGCGACGCTGCGACCTCACCGACGTCGCCGATCGGCCCTTCTCGCAGTTGTCCGGCGGCCAGCAGGCCCGGGTGTCGCTCGCCCGCGCCGTCGCCCAGGACACCCCGGTGATGATGCTGGACGAACCGACCGCGGCCCTCGACATCCGGCATCAAGAGCAGGTTCTCGACATCCTGCGCGCGCACCGCGACGACGGTGCCGCGGTACTCCTCGTCGTCCACGACCTGTCGCTCGCGGCCGCCTACGCCGACCGGGTCGCGGTCATGAAGGAGGGCAAGTTGCTCGCCGCCGGCCCGACACGCGAGGTGATGACGCCCGAATTGCTCACGGAGACCTACGATCATCCGGTCGAGGTCATCGAGCACGACGGTCGGCTGCTGGTCCTTCCGCATCGGTGAGGCCGGACCGGCCGAGGTGCTCAGAATCCGCACTCGTCGCGAGAAACCGCGGGTAAGAAAACTCGTCTCCTACCCTTGGAGTCCTCCCCGCGAATTTTCTGGGGGACGACTCCGAACCTCGCGGAAGAAACTTCTTCCCCTAGTTTTGGTGGGACGGCCGCCGCGAAGCCTCCGCATACCCCAGTTCTGGAGGCCGACAGCAGTACTCTTCGGATCAGTCAGGCCGCGTAGCCGGGCGGCAGGAAGTTGAAGAAGTCTCGGGTGACGCCGACCGCATTGTTCGAATCGCCGCCGCGCACAACGAGTGTGGCGAAGGCGAGGTCGCCTCGGTAGCCCGCGAACCACGCGTGCGAACCACCGTTGAACTCGGCCTCACCGGTCTTGCCGAAGATGGCACCCAGTCCGTCGATGGTGGTCGCGGTGCCGCTGGTGACCACGGCCCGCATCATCGGCCGCAACTGAGTGACAACGCCGGGCGCGAGTCTCGCTGTGGGCCCTGAGACGGCAGTCGGCTTGCCGAGGATCAGTTGCGGCACAGGAGCTTTGCCGTTGTTGGCCACGGTCGCGGCAACCAGCGACAGCCCGAGCGGGCTCACCAGTACCCTTCCCTGACCGAAGCCGTCTTCGCTGCGCGCGACGGTCTCGGTGGCGATGGGTACCGATCCGGAGACCGCGTCGAGGCCGGCGATCGAGTACTGCGGTCCGACGCCCATCGCCGCCGCGGTGTGCGCGAGATCCGACGGACCCATCTGGCTGGCCAGTTTCGCGAAAGTGGTGTTGCAGGACTGCGCGAACGCGGTCAGCATCGGGACGGTGCCCAGCGAGAACGCGTCGTAGTTGGGGATCAGCCGAGGACCGATCTGGATCTCACCCGGGCACGGCACCATGGTGTCCGGGTGCGCGATGTTCCGACTGATCGCTGCGGCGGCGGTCACCATCTTGAAGGTCGAACCCGGCGGATACAGGCCGGTGGTGGCGATCGGCCCCTGGCGGTCGGCGGCGGGGTTCTGCGCGACCGCCAGAATCCGCCCGGTCGACGGCTGAACGACCACCATGGCGATCTGAAAGTTGTTGGTGGCGTTGACCGCCCGCTGCGCCGCATTCTGCACCTGACGGGACAGGCTCAGCGACACCGCCGGCGCGGCCTGCGGGGCGTGATCGGCGAGGATGTCGGCGTCGAGCCCGTTCGGATTGACCGTCGCGACACGCCAGCCGACGCGACCGTCGACCTCGCCGTCGACCACGCGCTTGACCTGCGAGAGCAGGGCCGGGGCGAACCGCGGATCGCGTGCCACCAGTTCGGCCTGCTCGTTGTGTCCGACACCCGGTATTGCGAGCCGGTCGCGCAGGCGATCGAAGTTCCGGCGGCTGAGCCGGAGAATCGGGTACGGCCCGTTTTCGGCGGTCGACTCCTCGGCGATGACCTGTGCCGACAGCGTCCGGTCGAACGGGCGCAGCACGTCGACGAGGCGGGTGACCGAATCGGCGACCGACCCCTGCTCAGCCGCTTCATGGGCGTCGAAGGTGACGCCGATGACCGTTCCGTTGACCATCACCTCCGAGCCGTCGGACTCGTTGACGGTGGCCCGCGGCGCTTCGGTGATACTCAACGAAAGACGTTGGTCGGCACCGAGACCCGGATGGATGTTGGTGGACACCCACCGCACTCCCCAACCGTTGTCGGACCGTCCGAGCCGCACCATCGCCCGATAACCCCAGTCGCGGCTGCGGGGCAGGTGCCATTGATAGTCGACGGCGACGTCGGCGGTGTCACCGGTGATGTCGACCTTGCCCGCCTTTGCGTCCATGGACTGCGCGGCCAGACCGGACCAGGCGCTGTTCATGGCGTTCTGGGCGATCTGCGGATTGTCGGTGAGCGCTGCCGCCGCGACGATGTCGCGGGCGCTGAACGCGGTCAGGAACCGTTCGGCCGCTCGACGGGGTCCGTCGTCTTCATCGGTTGCGCAACCGGCGATTCCGAGCACGACGAGGGCACACACCACCAGACTCGCCGCCTGGATTCCACGTCGTCGCCACTGCCACATCAAGAGGTGAGTTTATGGCCGCCGCGTCGGCTTGACGGAGTGCCACGCCCGGGCAACACCAGTTCAGTCGACGAGAATGGTGGCAAAGGTGCCGACATCAACGAAACCCACCCGCGCATAGGCGGCGCGCGCTGCGACGTTGAAGCTGTTCACGTAAAGGCTCGGCGTTCGGCCGTGCGAGATCACGGCCTCGGCAACCGACGCCGTCCCCGCGATACCCAGTCCCTCACCACGGCGATCCGGAGCGACCCATACGCCCTGGATCTGACCTACCCGCCGCGACAGCGATCCGATCTCCGCCTTGAAGACAACCCGCCCGTCGTCGAAGCGGGCGAACACCCGCTGCGCGTTGACCAGCGACGCCAGCCTCCGGCGGTACGAGCGGCCACCGTCGCCGGCGGTCGGGTCCACGCCGACCTCGCCGATGAACATGTCGATCGCGGCCGGCAGGTAGGCGTCGAGATCGTCCATGGTGACCAGCCGAACACCCGGATCCGAACGCACCGCAGGCGGTCCCGGCAGCGCGAGCAGCGGCTGCGTCGCGCGCACCTCGCGTGCGGGACCCCACGCCAGCTCGAGTTGTTCCCACATCGGCATGACCAATTCCGCGCGCCCGACCACCGACGAGCAGACGCGCGGCGCCGCGATCGCGCGGTCGGCGAAGTAATCGAGGTCGTCGGGCGAACCGATCAGCGGAATGAGGTTGGCACCGGAGAAGCACAGGGACGTGACGGGGTCGGCGGCCGACCACATCTCACCACCGAGCAATCGCGGGGTGATCCCGTGTACCTCGAATCGGGCGGCGACCATGCACATCGCGACCGGATCGGTGGCCAGCACCTGCTCGACGACGGGTGCGTCACGCGCACCGAGCGGCCGGTCGCCCAGAAGCTTCAGCACGGCCGATCCTCCCGTCATCGCTCTTGTGGCCGGTTGTCCGTCTAGGAGACGGTCACCACCGGTCCTCCGACCTGCGTACCGTCTCCAGTTTCTCCCGATTCCTCGGCAATTCGCAGCGCTTCTTCGATCAAGGTCTCGACGATATCGGCTTCCGGGACCGTTTTGATGACCTCACCCTTGACGAAGATCTGTCCCTTGCCGTTGCCAGAGGCCACGCCCAGGTCGGCCTCGCGGGCCTCGCCCGGTCCGTTGACCACGCATCCCATCACGGCCACGCGCAGCGGCACCTCCATGCCCTCGAGGCCCGCGGTCACGGCGTCGGCGAGCTTGTAGACGTCGACCTGCGCCCGCCCGCACGATGGACAGGACACGATCTCGAGCTTGCGTGGCCGCAGGTTGAGCGACTGGAGGATCTGGTCGCCGACCTTGATCTCCTCGGCCGGCGGCGCCGACAGCGAGACGCGGATGGTGTCGCCGATGCCCTGGCTGAGCAGAGCACCGAAGGCGACGGCCGATTTGATGGTGCCCTGGAAGGCGGGACCGGCCTCGGTGACGCCGAGGTGCAACGGATAGTCACACTGCGCCGCGAGCTGCCGATACGCCTCGACCATGATGACCGGGTCGTTGTGTTTCACCGAGATCTTGATGTCCCCGAAGCCGTGTTCCTCGAACAGGCCGGCTTCCCACAGCGCCGACTCCACCAGCGCCTCGGGTGTGGCCTTGCCGTACTTCTGCATGAGTCGCTTGTCCAGCGAGCCGGCATTGACCCCGATGCGAATGGGAATCCCCGCTTCGCCCGCGGCCTTGGCGACCTCCTTGACCCGGCCGTCGAACTCCTTGATGTTTCCGGGATTGACCCGCACCGCGGCACAGCCCGCGTCGATCGCGGCAAAGATGTATTTCGGCTGGAAGTGGATGTCGGCGATCACCGGGATCTTCGACTTCTTCGCGATGATCGGCAGTGCGTCGGCGTCCTCTTGACGCGGGCAGGCCACGCGCACGATGTCGCAGCCCGACGCGGTCAGTTGCGCGATCTGTTGCAGGGTGGCGTTGATGTCGTGGGTCTTGGTGGTCGTCATCGACTGCACCGAGATCGGATGGTCGCTGCCGACGCCCACCGTTCCGACCTGGATCTGCCGGGTTCGGCGACGCGGCGCGAGGACCGGGGGCGGACCCGCCGGCATGCCGAGCCCGATCGGTATCGCGGAGTCTGTGGACGCGTTCATCGTCGTATCACCTCAGGAGCCGGTTGTCGTCGCGGTGTCGGTGATCTCGGGCCGGGAGATCACCACGGATTGATGGGGTTGATGATGTCGGCGGTCAGGGTCAGCACCATGAAACCGCCCATGACGATCACCACGGCGTAGGTGATCGGCATCAGCTTGAAGTAGTCGACCGGCCCGCCGGGTGCACGGCCGAACCACCGCCGGACGGTGTTGCGCCCCTTCTCGTAGCCGACGATCGCCATGTGTCCGCCGTCGAGCGGAAGCAACGGGATGAGGTTGAACATGCCGAGGAAGAAGTTGATGGAGATCAGGAGAATCCAGAACATGTCCCAGAGTCCGCGTTCGACGGCCTGACCGCCGAGGACGGACGCCCCGTACACGCTCACCGGGGTGTCCAACGAACGCTCGCCGCCGGTGACCGCGGTCCAGAGCGCGCCGATCTTGGTCGGCAGGCTCAGCAACGCGTCCCAGGTCGCGCGGAACAGGTCGCCGGTGAACACCAGCGCGCCCGGCACGATGGTCAGCGCGTTGTAGTCCTTGACGGCCGGCGGGGCGTCGTAGGCGATGCCGACCATGTTGTAGGTCTGGGTCTCGACACTTCCGTCGGATCTGGTGGCGGTGACCGTGACCGGCTGCGGCGTCATCGTCGCGTCGAACTGCCGACCATCGCGTTCGACGGTGAGCACGATGGGACCGGTGCTCTCCCGGATGACGGGCGTCAGGTCTGCGGCCTTGTCGACGGGCGTGCCGTTGACGGCGACGATCTCGTCGCCGGGAAGCAATCCGGCCGCGGCGGCGGGTCCGGCGCCGGCACAGGGCGACTGCGTCTGCTTGTTGTCCTTGATCTCGATCGACGATGACACACAGTTGGTTTCGGCGACCCGCGCCGGCGTGGGAGGCGGACTGAGATCGGGCAGACCGAAACTCAGCCCGACGATGATGATCAGTACAAAACCGAGCAGGAAGTTCTGGGCCGGGCCGGCGAAGAGGACGACCAGACGCTTCCACGCCTTCTGCTTGTACATCGCCCGATCGCGTTCGTCGGCGGTGAGTTCCTCATGCGGAGTCATGCCGGCGATGTCGCAGAACCCACCGAACGGCAGTGCCTTGAAGCCGTACTCGGTCTCGCCGCGGCGGGTCGACCACAGCGTGGGACCGAAGCCGACGAAGTAGCGCCGGACCTTCATGCCCGTCGCCTGAGCCGCCCACATGTGGCCGCACTCGTGCCAGGCGACCGACAGCAGCAGTGTCACCGCGAACAGGATGACACCGATTGCGAAACTCACGTACCCACTCCATCCGGGCCCACCGTGTGTGGACCGCTTCCGACCAGGACCGCCGCGCGATCACGGGCCCACTGATCGGCTGCAAAGACCTCTTCCACACTACCCGGCGCCGATGACCACTGATCGGCCTCGGAGAGCACCTGCGCCACGATGTCGACGATGCGCGGAAACCGGATCGCACCGTCGAAGAACCCGGCGGCCGCGGCCTCGTTCGCGGCGTTGAACACCGCGGTCATGCTGCCGCCGCGAGTGCCGGCGGCGCGTGCCAGCTCTATGGCCGGGAACACCTCGTCGTCGACCGGCTCGAACGTCCATTGCGAGGCGGTCGAGAAGTCGCACGCCGACGACGACCCGGGCACCCGGTCGGGCCATCCGAGGGCGAGCGCGATCGGCAGTTTCATCGAGGGCGGCGACGCCTTCGCGATGGTCGCGCCGTCGACGAAGGTCACCATCGAATGGACGATCGACTGGGGATGCACCGTCACGTCGATGTGGTCGTAGTCCACGCCAAACAGCAGGTGGGCCTCGATGACCTCGAGCGCCTTGTTCACCAGCGTCGCCGAGTTCAGGGTGATCATCGGGCCCATCGACCACGTCGGGTGGCGGCCCGCCTGTTCTGGGGTGACATCCTCGAGCTGCGCACGCGTCCAGCCCCGGAACGGGCCGCCCGACGCGGTCAGGACCAGGCGGTCGACCTCGGCGGCGGTACCCGCACGCAGGCACTGGGCGATCGCCGAGTGTTCGGAATCCACCGGCACGATCTGTCCCGGAGCCGCAGCGTCGAGCACCAGCGAGCCACCCGCGACCAGGGACTCCTTGTTCGCCAGTGCCAGGCGCGCCCCGGTGGCCAGTGCAGCAAGACTCGGCGCCAGGCCGATCGACCCGACCACCGCGTTGAGAATCACATCGGCCTCGGTCGAATCGATCAGCTCACACATGGCATCGGGGCCGGCCGCAACCGGCCCGCCGAGCCGGTCGGCGAGGTGCCCGGCAGCATCCTTGTCGGCCACGGCCAGTCGGGCGGGCGGGATCGAGAACTCGGCGGCCTGCTCGGCCAGCGCATCGAGGTTGGCTCCGCCGGCACCGAGGCCGACGACCTCGAAGCGGTCGGGATGTTCGCGGATCACCTCCAGCGCCTGCACACCGATCGAACCGGTCGAACCGAGAATGAGCACACGCGTAGGCACCCATCCATTCTGAACCACGGTTTTACGCGGGCGCGGCCGGATGCACCTTGCGCCAGTGTTCGGCGATGTCGATACGCCGGGTGATCCATACCCCTTCATGCGATTGCACGTGATCGAGGAAGCGTTCGAGCGCAGCCAGCCGGGCCGGACGTCCGACGAGCCGGCAGTGCAGACCGACCGAGAGCATCTTCGGTGCCCCGTCGGCGCCCTCGCGGTAGAGCACGTCGAACGCGTCGCGCAGATGGGCGAAGAACTGCTCGCCCGACGGAAACCCACCTGGCGAAGAGAACCGCATGTCGTTGGTGTCGAGCGTGTACGGGACCACGAGGTGATCGACGACGTCGGTGACCCCGTCGGCCTGCCGCGGCACCTTCACCCAGTAGGGAAGATCGTCGGCGTAGCTGTCGGAGTCGTAGACGAATCCACCCTGCTCGACGACGAGCCGGCGCGTGTTCGGCGAGTCCCGGCCGGTGTACCAGCCGAGCGGGCGTTCCCCGGTGATCTCGGTGAGAAGCGAGATCGCCGCCTGCATGTGCTCGGCCTCCACCCTCGCGTCGACCATCTGGTAGCTGAGCCAGCGGTAGCCATGACAGGCGATCTCGTCACCCCGCGCGACAAAGGCCGCGGCCACCTCCGGGTTGCGGGCCATCGCCTGCGCGACCGCGAAGATCGTCAGCGGCAGATCGCGTCGCGAGAACAGACGCAGGATGCGCCACACGCCCGCCCGGGAACCGTACTCGTACAGCGACTCCATGCTCATGTGCCGGTTCGGGAACGACTGCGCGCCGACCATCTCCGACAGGAACGTCTCGCTGCCCCGGTCGTTCTCGAGGACGTTGTTCTCCGAACCCTCCTCGTAGTTGAGGACGAATTGCACCGCGATTCGCGCGTCGCCGGGCCACTGCGGGTCAGGAGTGTGCTCGCCGTAGCCGACCATGTCGCGCGGATACCGTTCGGCTCGATAGTCGGCGAGGGATCGCGGGGACTGGAACATGGCCGAATTCTGTCATCGATCTCGACACGGCGCCTCGCCTACGGCTCGGAGCCGGCTCGATCCGGCGGATCTCGACACGGCGCCTCGCCTGCGGGTAGGAGTTGGCTACCGCTATGCTGATCTCGCGAACTACTACCGATCGTCAGAGACCTGACGCGCAGCGAGGAGTCACCGTGGCAAGCACTGAGGTGGAGCACA
The DNA here is from genome assembly GCF_022513585.1 of Gordonia gummivorans. Classification (GTDB taxonomy): domain Bacteria; phylum Actinomycetota; class Actinomycetes; order Mycobacteriales; family Mycobacteriaceae; genus Gordonia. The sequence goes on along the minus strand of NZ_JAKWBF010000007.1, from coordinate 15,908 downwards.
CCGACACCGTCGACACCGGCTGGGTTCGGGAACCCGCCGACGCTCCGTCCGCACGCTTCGGCTGGCACGGCCAGGCCACCAAGGCCTTCTACATCGCCGGCGTCATCTGCGCGCTGGCGCTCGTCGCCATGATCATCGGCAATCACCACGGCCACATCGAGGACATCTACCTCGTCGGCTTCGCGCTGCTGTTGCTGTTCTTCGTGATTCGCGGCCTGGTCATGAACCGCGGCAAGTGGTCCTAGGACCTCACTCCACTCAGCGCTCTTCGGCTGCGAGCTGACCGCACGCAGCCGCTATCTCCTGCCCACGGGTGTCGCGCACGGTGCAGGACACACCCTGCTCTTGCACGCGTCGCACGAACTCTCGCTCGACCGGTTTGGGACTGGCGTCCCATTCCGATCCGGGGGTCGGATTCAGCGGGATCAGATTCACATGCACCAATGACCCCAGGGCACGACGCAGCTTCTCCCCCAACATGTCTGCCCGCCACGGCTGGTCGTTGACGTCCCGGATCAGTGCGTATTCGATGGATACGCGGCGGCCGGTGGTGTCGGCGTAGTAGCGCGCAGCGTCGAGCACTTCCTGAACGGACCATCGGTTGTTGACCGGCACAAGCGTGTCGCGCAGCTCGTCGTCGGGTGTGTGCAGCGACACTGCGAGCGTCACCGAGAGGCCTTCGTCGGCAAGCCGCCGGATCGAGGGCGCGAGTCCGACGGTCGACACCGTGATCGAACGGGCCGAGATGCCGAGGCCTTCGGGTGACGGAGCGGTGATCTGCCGCACCGCGCTCACCACCCGCTTGTAGTTCGCCAGCGGCTCGCCCATACCCATGAACACGACGTTGGACAGGCGGCCCGGCTCGCCGAACTCGCCGTCGCGCAGCGATCTCGCAGCACATCGCACCTGGTCGACGATCTCCGCGGTCGAGAGATTGCGATCGAGGCCGCCCTGTCCGGTCGCACAGAACGGACACGCCATTCCACAGCCCGCCTGGCTCGAGATGCACAGCGTGTTGCGATCCGGGTAGCGCATCAACACGCTCTCCAGCAATGTGCCGTCGTGCAGTCGCCACAACGTCTTTCGGGTGCTGCCGTCGTCGCAGGAAATGTGGCGGACCGGGGTCAGCAGCGGCGGGAACAGCGCTTGACCGACCGAGGGACGCGCCGCGGCGGGCAGATCGGTCATCTCCGCGACGTCACCGTTGAGACGCCCGTAGTACTGGCGGGCCAGCTGGTTCGCGCGGAACTTGGGCAGACCCAACTCGGCGACGGCTGCCACCCGGGCCTGGGCGTCCAGGTCGGCGAAATGTGTCGGCGGCCGCCCTCTCTTGGGCGCGTCGAACACGAGTGGCAATGACGTCATGACGCCATTGTCGCATGTCATGATGAACCCATGACGACACGAGACCCCTCGCCCGGCCCCGACCCGCAGGCACCTGACGGGTCCGGCGTCCCTCCCCTGCCTGCGCCCGACGCCGAACACCAAGCGCTCCTCGACCAACGCGACCAGATCCGCAGCACCGTCACCGATGTCGAGCACACGCGGGCCAGGGCATCGTGGGTGGGTGTGATCGTCGGCACGATCGTCCTCGTCTTCCTTCTCATCTTCATCCTGCAGAACCTGGAGAGCCAGCAGATCAGCCTGATCTTCTGGGACGTCAACTTCCCGGTCGGCATCAGCCTGCTCATCGCGGCGATCGCGGGTGCGTTGATCGTCGCCCTGGTCGGTGGACTCCGGATGTTCCAGATGAGCCGGGCACTCAAGAAGGCCAAACGGATCGGGCCCGACGCCTGAAGTACCGTCGCCTCCGGGTGGGCGCAACTTCCCGCCCGCCTAGCGCCGGCTAGGTGCGAGCCCGCGCCCCTGGTGAGCTGACTGTGTCGTCTCACCAGCAGTAATCTTCGGATCAGTGACCCACCCGCCGCCTGCGGCGGCGATCGTGGAGGCAGGAAGAGCGTCGTCGGCGCGATCCGCCACAAAAGTAGGGGAAGAAACTTCTTCCCCTACCCTTGGAGTCCTCCCCCAGAGTTTCCTAGGGGACGACTACGAACCTCGGGGAAGAAACTCTTCCCCTAGATTTTGCGGGCACGACGATATCATGTTTGCCCAGCTCAGCGGGGCCGGTCACCTAACCCCTCGGGTCAGAGCAGCGCGGTGAGCACAGCCCACACCACGAAAGCCGACGGCAGCAGCGAGTCGAGTCGGTCCATGATGCCGCCGTGGCCGGGCAGTAAAGTGCCCATGTCCTTGATGCCGAGGTCGCGTTTGACCTGGGATTCCACCAGGTCACCGAGGGTCGCACAGACCACCAGGACCGGCCCCAGGACAGCCCCGACCCACCAGTGGCTGTCCAGGAGGAACAGCACCGAGCACACGGCGCCGATCGTGCCCACCAGCAACGAGCCGACCAGGCCCTCCCAGGACTTCTTGGGACTGATCGCCGGTGCCATCGGGTGTTTGCCGAAGAGAACACCGGCCGCGTATCCGCCGACATCCGAGCAGACGACGACGATCATGAGGGTCGCGACCCGGGCGGCGCCATTGTCCTGCACCACGAGGTTGGCACCGAACGATGCCAGCAGCGGCAACCACGCCAGCACCAGGACCGATGCAGCAAGATCCTGCAGGTAGTTGTGCGGCGCATGCGAAAGGCCCTGCGAGAGCAGCTTCCACACCATGATGACCAGCAGCGTCGCTGCGAAGGCAGCGATCGCGCCGGTCTGTCCCCACGGCCACGACGACCAGATGATCGCCTGCCCACCGAGCAGCAACGGCCAGAACGCGACGTCGTAGCCGCCGGCGCGCAGGCGTTTGGTGACTTCCCACGTGGCCACGAGGAAGGCCACTGCGACCAGGGGATACCAGATCAGCGGCGCGAACAGCAGGATCAGAATGATCGAGACACCGAGCGACATCCCGACGGCGATGGCCGCGGGCAGATCGCGGCCCGCCCGCGACTTGGGCTTCTCGGCCTGGGGCTTCTCAGACGTCGGTGGCGTTCCGGGGTCACCGCGTCGTTGCGGGGCCGCGCTCACACCTCGAGCAATTCGTTCTCTTTGTGCTTCACCAGTTCGTCGACCTGGTGCACATAGCCGGCCGTCGTCTTGTCGAGGTCCTTTTCGGCGCGGGTGACCTCGTCTTCGCCGGCCTCGCCGTCCTTCTGGATCCGCTTCAGTTCGTCCACCGCTTTCCGGCGCACGTTCCGGATGGCGACCTTGGCGTCTTCGCCCTTGGCCTTGGCCTGCTTGACCAGCTCGCGGCGACGATCCTCGGTCAGCTGGGGAATCGAGACGCGGATCAGGGTGCCGTCGTTGGTCGGATTGACCCCGAGATCGGAATTGCGGATCGAGGTCTCGATGTCGCGGAGGGTCGACGCCTCGTACGGCTTGATCACCACGAGTCGTGCTTCCGGTGTGTTGATCGACGCGACCTGCGTGATCGGCGTCATCGTGCCGTAGTACTCGATGTTGACCTTGTTGAACATCGCCGGATTCGCGCGCCCGGTCCGGATGGAGCCCATGTCGTCCTTGGCGACCGACACCGCCTTCTCCATCTTCTCCTCGGCGTCCAGCAACGCGTCGTCGATCATGCTCGTCCCCGTTTCATTTCGTCTCAGGCCTGACTCGGATGTGGTGGTACTGGCCGCTCATGTGCTCACCAGGGTGCCGATCTGCTCGCCCGCGACGGCGCGAGCAATGTTTCCCTCTTGGAGCAAATTGAACACCAGGATCGGCATCTTGTTGTCCATACACAGACTGAACGCCGTCGCATCGGCGACCTTGAGTTCCTTGTCGAGAACTTCGCGGTGAGTGATCTCGCGGTACAGCGTCGCGTCGGGATCGGTCCGCGGATCGGAGCTGTACACGCCGTCGACCGCCTTGGCCATCAGCACGACCTCGGCCTTGATCTCCAGAGCGCGTTGCGCAGCGGTCGTGTCGGTGGAGAAGTAGGGCATGCCCATACCGGCTCCGAAAATCACGACGCGACCCTTCTCCAGATGCCGTTGGGCGCGCAGCGGCAGATATGGCTCGGCGACCTGCCCCATCGTGATCGCGGTCTGCACGCGCGTCGTGACCCCGCGCTTCTCGAGAAAGTCTTGCAGGGCAAGGCAGTTCATCACGGTGCCGAGCATGCCCATGTAGTCCGAACGCGACCGGTCGAGACCGCGCTGCTGCAATTCCGCACCGCGGAAGAAATTACCCCCACCGATGACCACGGCGACCTGCACGCCGCTTGCGACGACGTCGGCGATCTGGTCGGCGACCGTCGCCACGACATCGGGGTCGAGACCCACTTCGCCGCCGCCGAACATCTCGCCACCGAGCTTGAGCAGGACCCGGTGGAAACCCGCACGATCGGACTGCTGAACCTGGGGGCCTTCGCTCATCGATTTCCTCACTCGTCGGCGGTCATTTATCTGCAGATCATCTTAGGCGCCACCGCGTTGCGCTCGTGACACCCCGGCCGAGGTGAGCGTCCCGCGATACGCAACGGCCCCGTGGCCACCGGGAACGGTGAACCACGGGGCCGTGACGGTGTCTACGTGATCAGGCCTGGCCGACCTCGAAGCGGACGAAACCGTTGACGGTCACACCGGCATCGTCGAGAAGCGCCTTGACGGTCTTCTTGGAATCCTGGACCGACGGCTGATCGAGCAGCACGACGTCCTTGTAGAACCCGTTGACCCGGCCCTCCACGATCTTCGGGAGTGCCTTCTCCGGCTTGCCTTCTTCCTTGGCGGTCTGCTCGGCGATGCGTCGCTCGTTCTCGACGACGTCGGCCGGCACCTCCTCGCGGGTGGCGTAACGCGCCTTCAGCGCGGCCACCTGCATGGCAGCACCGCGAGCGGCGTCCGCAGCAGCTTCGCCGTCACCGTCGTAGGAGACGAGCACGCCGACGGCCGGCGGCAGGTCCGACGCACGCTTGTGCAGGTAGACGGCGACAGGTCCGTCGTAGTAGGCGACGCGGCGCAGTTCGAGCTTCTCGCCGATCTTGGCCGAGAGCGCAGCCACCGCCTCGTCGACGGTTCCGCTGCCCAGCGCAGCCTTCTTCAGCTCGTCGACGTCGCTGGTCTTGGCGGCCGCGGCCGCCTCGACGATCTGGTCGGCGAGCGTCTGGAACTCGGCGTTCTTGGCGACGAAGTCGGTCTCCGAGTTGATCTCGATGAGCGCTCCGTCCTTGGCGGCGACGAGGCCCTCGGCAGTCGACCGCTCGGCGCGCTTGCCGACGTCCTTGGCACCCTTGATGCGCAGTTCCTCGACGGCCTTGTCGAAATCACCGTCGTTGTTCGCGAGTGCGTTCTTGCAGTCCAGCATTCCAGAGCCGGTGAGTTCGCGGAGACGCTTCACATCGGCTGCGGTGTAGTTCGCCATCGTTGGCGAGCCTCCTTCTTCACGAGTGTTGTCGAGATCTGCAGACATGAAGATCTCGGGGCCGGACGACCAGTGAGTCGTCCGGCCACGATCGAGCTACTGTGCGGCGCTCGACTCGGTTGCGGCGTCGCCGGCCGGAGCTGCGGCCTGCGTCAGCAGTTCCTGCTCCCACTCGGCGAGCGGCTCGCCGCCACCGGCCTCCGGCTTGGAGTCGTCGGCGGACTGGCCGGCCCGTGCCTGCACGCCCTCGGCGACCGCCGACGCGACCACGCGGGTCAGCAGGGCAGCACTGCGGATCGCGTCGTCGTTGCCCGGGATCGGGTAGTCGACGAGATCGGGGTCGCAGTTGGTGTCGAGGATGGCGATGACGGGGATGTTGAGCTTGCGTGCCTCACCGACAGCAATGTGCTCCTTGTTGGTGTCCACCACCCAAACGGCGGATGGCACCTTGGCCATGTCCCGGATACCACCAAGGGTGCGCTCGAGCTTGTTCTTCTCACGCGTGAGCATGAGAATTTCCTTCTTGGTACGTCCCTCGAAGCCGCCGGTCTGCTCCATGGTCTCGAGTTCCTTCAGACGCTGCAGGCGCTTGTGGACGGTCGAGAAGTTGGTGAGCATGCCACCGAGCCAGCGCTGGTTCACATACGGCATACCGACGCGGGTGGCCTCGGCGGCGATGGACTCCTGCGCCTGCTTCTTGGTACCGACGAAGAGGATGGTGCCGCCGTGGGCGACGGTCTCCTTGACGAACTCGTACGCCTTGTCGATGTAGGTCAGCGTCTGCTGCAAGTCGATGATGTAGATGCCGTTGCGGTCGGTGAAGATGAACCGCTTCATCTTCGGATTCCAACGGCGGGTCTGATGCCCGAAGTGCGCGCCGCTGTCCAGCAGCTGCTTCATGGTCACAACAGCCATGAGTCGATTCCTTTGTGTGCAGTTACATCGATCACCGGCGGTGATCGATCCTGGCGCCTGAGGCCGGTGAAACCCGCTCCGGAAATCCGGCCGGGACTGCTCACACGGCGTGTTCGCATCTCGCGATTCAGGCGCGCGAAGTCACCCCACGAAGTCGTTGACTACGACTCCGGTGAGGTGCGGCAACGAGTTTACGCCGGTCGAGGCCGCAAAACCAAAACGCCTCCACACGGATCCGAACCGTCCGCCGCGGCGTCGAACCTGTGTGAGCACACCACACCGCATCACCCTGTCGGCCTGGCTCGTGACGGCCGTCGTGGAGGTGGTGATCGCCGTCGTCCTGCTGTGGCTCGTGCCGGCCGCGGTCGCGGCGGGCCCCAGGCAGTATTCGGTGCCGTTGACGCCACGCCCGACGGTCGTACGCGGGTTCGACGCCCCCGAACACCGCTGGCAGGCCGGGCACCGAGGTGTCGATCTCGCCGCGACCACGGGGGCGCCGGTGCTCGCCGCAGGGGCCGGGTTGGTCCGTTTCGCCGGCGAGGTGGCCGGCCGTCCGGTGGTGTCGATCCAGCACCCCGACGGGGTGATCACCACCTACGAGCCTGTCACGCCGACCGTCTCACCGGGCGATCATGTCGGACGCGGCGACCCGATCGGGACCGTCCTCTCCGGCCATCCGGAACGCCCGGTCGCCGTGTGCCTGCACTGGGGCGCACGACTCGGAGCCGGTCGGACGGCGCGCTACCTCGATCCGCTCGGGTTGATCGGCGCGGTCCGGGTCCGGCTGAAACCGGTGCAGCCCGACTCGTGAGGGCAGTCCATCACGCCCGGGGATGCGCCTGCCTGTGCACCGCGCGCAGTCGTTCGACGCTGACGTGGGTGTAGATCTGCGTGGTGGCCAACGACGAATGGCCGAGCAACTCCTGCACGACCCGCAGGTCGGCGCCACCTTCGAGCAAGTGTGTCGCCGCGCTGTGGCGAAGGCCATGCGGACCCATTGCGGGCCCGCCTGCCGCCTCGACCGCCCGCGTGACCACCGTCCGCGCCATCCGCTGGTCCAGGCGGCCGCCACGGGCACCGAGCAGCAGCGCGCTACCGGAAGCCGGTCCGGCCAGCGACGGCCGGCCCAGCTGTAGCCACCGGCCAAGTGCCTGGTCGGCGGGCTCACCGTAGGGAACAGTGCGTTCCTTGTCGCCCTTGCCGATCACCCTCAGCACTCGTCGGTGGCGGTCGGCATCGTCGACGTCGAGTCCGCACAACTCGCCCACCCGGATACCACTTGCGTAGAGGAGCTCAAGGATCACTTTGTCCCGCAACGCAATCGGATCATCGTCGGGCCGGTCGACAGTTGTCGACGCAATGGCAGAATCCGCTTGGTCCGGCGCCAGGACACCCGGCAGGGTGCGATGCGCCTTGGGGGCACGCAGCCGCTGTGAGGGATCGTCGGCCAGCCAACCCTCTCGCGTGGCCCAGGCACAGAAGGTCTTCACCGACGACACCTGCCGCGCGATGGTCGTACGGGCCGCACCCCGACGGGTGTGCTCGGCGAGCCACGCCCGCAGGAGGTCGAGTCCGATGTCGGAGACCGCGACGCCGCGCGCACCGGCGAAGGCGATCAGGCCGCGTGCGTCACCCACGTACGCGCGCACGGTGTGTTCGCTTCGCCCCTTTTCCAGGCGCAGGTACTCCGCGAAATCATCCAGCACACCGACGAGACAACCCGGAGCGCTGCCGGCCCGCAAGCGCACACACCCGTCGTGACCCGATCGTGGCGGAGCCAGTGCCCTAGCCGCGCTTGGCGCCGGCGAGTTGCTGCGCTCCCCCGTCTTCGGCTTCACGCAACTGCGCCTTCCACTGACGGAACCCTTCTTCGGTCCGCCCTCGGCGCCAGTAGCCCGAGATCGAGGCGTTGGCGGCGCTCACCCCGCGTTCCTTGCGGATGTAGCCGCGCAGATTGTGCATGACGGCCTGCGCCTCGCCGTGGATGAAGACCTGCGGCTCGCCGTCGAGCCACTGCGCCTCGCGGACGGCGGCGATCAGTGGAGCGTTGTCGCCGGCAAGTTCGTCACCGACCTCGCCGGCCGGGCCGCCCCGGTGCACCCACACCACCTCGGCTCCGGATGGCGCGGTGATCGGGAGCTCGTCCTCCGGCCCGGCGACCTCGATGAAGACCTTCGCGATGGCATCGCCGGGCAGGGCTTCGAGAGCCGCCGCCACCGCAGGCAACCCGGCCTCGTCGCAGGCGAGCAGATGCCAGGGCGCATCGGCCTTGGGCTGGTAGCCGCTGCCCGGGCCGAGGAATCGGACGGTCTCGCCGGGTTGAACTCGCGCCGCCCACGGGCCGGCGATGCCCTCGTCACCGTGTACGACGAAATCGACGGCGATTTCTCGCTGCGCGGCATCGATCGAGCGGACCGTGTAGGTACGCAGCACCGGTTGCTGCTCCGGTGGCAGCGTCTTGCGGAGCGCCTGAGGATCGAAGGGTTCGGGGTATTCGACGCCCTCGGGAGTGAAGACGAGCTTCACGTACATGTCCGTGTCGGGCTTGCCCGACGACCCGATGGCGGGCTCGAAATCGTTGAATCCGTCGCCGCCGAGATATACCCGGACGAAATGCGGGCTGAGCCGCTCGGTCCGTTGGACCGTCATCGTGTTGACACGCTTGGCCATCACACCTCCTGGTGGTAAGTCGCTGTCCAGCGTACGCGCGAAACACCGGCGACTTAGGCCCCCCTAACCTGTCGGGTTGCTGAGAGTCCTTGGTCAAGCGTCCAATCTGTGTAACGATCACACACAGTCGGGCGATTAAGTAGATTCATTACAAGATCCACACTGGTTAATATCTGTAGGCGGGCCGCCCGCCGGAGGTTTCAATGCCCGACGTCACAGCGCCGCGACGCGGCACACGCCTCGGCGCCCAGCGACTGAGCCCCGATGACTGGCTCTCCGCCGGAATGCGACTCCTGGTGGACGAAGGCATCGATGCGGTCAAGATCTCACGGTTGAGCTCGATGCTCGGTGTCACCAAGGGCAGCTTCTACTGGCATTTCGCCGACATCGCCGCCCTCAAGACCGCGCTCGCGCAGCGTTGCGCCGACTCGTACAGCTCGATTCTGACCCACCTCGACGATCTGTCGGCACGACCTCCGCGCGAGCGGCTGATCGCGATGAGCAAAATGATCGTCGAACCGCGACGCCGGCAGGCGCAGGCAGCGCTTGGACGGTGGGCCGAGGTCGACGAGATCATGGCGGAGTCAGTGAAGCACCTCGAAGAACGGGTCCATGCCGTCGTCACCGACGCGATGCGCGAACTCGGTTTCACCGACGACCAGGTGCATGCCCGCGCGTCGGCCCTGCACTATGCCGGAATCGGATACGTCCACGCACGCCGAGCGCCGGACCACTTCGCCGAGTTCACCGACGAACACGTGAGCATCGTCATCGATCTGCTGACCCGACCTTGATCCGACGAGTCGGGGGACCACCCGCGCAATCACTCACGCCAGACACCATCCACCACCATCGGCGGCCACCAGACCCGCGACGTCGAGAGCGGCCAACGCCGACCGCACGGCCGGCAGGTCGAGACCGGACGAGACGGCGATCTCCGCGAGCGTCACCGCTCCGCGACCGGGAATCGCGTCGTGCACCCGCTTCTGCTCGTCGCTGAGCCCGTCGGTGGGCCGGCCACGTCCTCCCGGCGCGTCGCCGTTCCCCTCGGGACGTACCAGCGCGATCACACCGTCGACGTCGTAGACCAGGGCAGCCTGCTGATCGGCGATCATGCGATGACATCCGACCGAGGTCGCCGACGTCACGGGTCCGGGAACCGCGCCCAACGGCCGCCCCAACTTTCGCGCCCAGGCCGCCGTGTTGGCCGCGCCCGACCGTCGCCCCGCCTCTACGACGACCGTCGCGCCCGAGAGCGCTGCCACCAACCGATTGCGGGTCAGAAAGCGGTGCTTCGCAGCGGTCGTCCCCGGCGGATACTCGCTGATCACCGCACCGACTCGAGCGATCTCTCGCAGCAACTGCGTATGCGCCGCGGGATAGTCGCGGTCGATGCCACACGCCATCACGGCCACGGTCTGCCCGGCCGACCCCAGAGCAGCCCGGTGCGCGACACCGTCGACGCCGAAAGCACCCCCGGATACGATGGCAAAACCGTTGCTACACAGTCCCGATGCCAGAGTCGCGGTCACATGCTCTCCGTACGACGACGCCGCACGCGACCCGACGAGCGCCACGGATGCCAGAGTCAAGTCATCGAGCCGCATCTGCCCCCGAACCCAGAGTGCCAGCGGCACACCACCTCTCGCCGCCGTATCAGCAGTCGCCAAGGACAATAGTGCGTATCCGGGCCACTCGTCGTCATCGGGGGTCACGAGGCGGGCGCCGATCCGCTGTGCATCGTCGAGGTCGGCGCGGGATCGATCGACGTCCGCGCGCGACTCGGTTGCGAGCAAGGCCGCGTCGTGGCCCGACGGCACCGACCGCTTGCGGATGGCGTGCGCCGCATCGAGCACTCCGAGGGCCTCGACGAGGTCGATCACCGGAGCCGACGGCGGCTCGGCGACCCGCGCAAGGTACGCCCAGGCTGCCCGCCCGGCCTCGTCGACGATCACCAGCTCGCTCCCCGGTCGCGGAACATGAGTGCCTGCGCCACATCGTCTTCGGTGGGCGAATCGTCTCCGCGCAGATCGCACAGGGTCCACCCGAGACGCAATGCGCGATCCGCACCGCGTGCCGTCACCCGTCCGTCCCGCAGGAACAGTTCGATGGGTCGCAGAGCCGCCGGCGACAGACGGAATTGTTGACGCAGAGCCGAACCCGGCACCTCGGCGTTGGTGAGCCAACCATGCCCGCGCCAGCGATCGGCCGCAGCCGCCCGCGCCGCGGCCACCCGATTCCGCATGATGTCGGACGCCTCGCCGATCGTGGTCATCAGGGCGGTGTTGCCCGGCGGATCCATCCGGACCCGGATGTCGATGCGGTCCATCAGTGGACCGGACAGTTTGCCCAGGTACCGGCGGCGGACGAGGGCCGAGCAGACACAATCGACGTCGTGCGCAGGCGCGCACGGGCACGGGTTGGCCGCCATGATCAGCTGAAAGCGCGCCGGATAGCTCGCCACTCCGTCCCGACGCGACACTCGAACCTCCCCTTCTTCGAGCGGTTGCCGCAAGGAATCGAGCACCTTGGGGCCCATCTCGGCACACTCGTCGAGAAACAACACTCCGCGATGCGCGCGGGACACCGCACCGGGCCGCGCCATACCGGTACCGCCGCCGAGTAGGGCGGTGACCGAGGTGCTGTGGTGCGGCGCGATGAACGGTGCCTCCACGATCAACGGGTGCCCCGGGCGCAACGTTCCGGCAATCGAATGGATCGCGGTCACTTCCAGGGACTCCTCTTCACCGAGGGGCGGCAGAATTCCCGGCAGTCGACGTGCGAGCATCGTCTTTCCGATTCCCGGAGGTCCGGTCATCAGAACGTGATGGGCTCCCGCAGCGGCGATTTCGAGTGCATGCCGCGCCTGGACCTGCCCGACCACATCGGCCATGTCCGGAATGTCCGGCGGCGGGGCACATTCGCCACTGCCGACGGTGTCGAGCACATGATCTCCGTCGAGCCACCTCGCCACCTCCGAAAGGCTGTCCGCACCGCCGATGTCCAGGCCACTGACCAACGTCGCCTCTGCCACGTTGGGGCGAGGCACCACCGCATGGGTGAACCCGGCAGCCCGTGCCTTCACGAGAGCCGGCAAGACCCCGCGCACCGGCCGCAGCCGTCCGTCGAGGCCGAGCTCACCCAGGAACACCGTGTGCCGTATCCGCGTCGTCGCCACCTGCTCGGTGGCGGCCAGAATCGCCAGGGCAATCCCCAGGTCGAAGGACGACCCCGACTTCGGAAGGTCCGCGGGCGCCAACGCCACCGTCACCTTCAGATCGGGAAAGGTGAACTTGGAGTTGGTGATCGCGGGCCGGACCCGATCCTTGGCCTCGCGCAGCGCGGCGTCGACGTGACCGTGAATCGTGAAGCCGGGCAAACCCTGACCCGAGTTGGCCTGGATCTCGATGCCGGTGGCCGCAAAGGCGTTGAGCGCCACCGAATAGGTGTGGCCGAATCCCATCTGCCGCATGGCGATCAGGCGAAGACGCCGCGATGATGGCGGACCGCGGCGGCCGCGGTGTCCTCCGGATCGCGCGGATCGAGTTGGATCGATATCACGTCGAATCGGATCTGCTCCCACCCGTGACCGTTCTCGGCCAGCCACATCCGGATGAGTCGCCGCATCCGGGACAGCTTCTGCGGTGTCACCGCGGCCACCGGATCGGTGTAGGTCCGGCTCGCGCGGGTCTTGACCTCGACGACCACCAGCACCCGACCCTGCGCCGCGATCAGGTCGAGTTCGCCATAGCGGTTGCGCCAGTTGCGATCCAGCACCCGCCACCCGCGTGCGGTGACGAACTCGGCGGCCACATCCTCGCCGATCCGACCCACAAGTCGGCGGCGATCATTGCGACCTCTAGGGCGTTGCGGTGCGACGTCTTCTGTCATGCACCAGATCCTGACCGACCGATCGGCATGGATCGGCCAGGGTGACCCCACGGTGCATCGAACTGTGGATTCAGGCCGGACTGTTAACAGCCTCCACGGTCGCCGACGGAACGCGACCCTTCCTCACGGCTCGTCGGGCAATCGCAGTTCGGGCTTCTCGAGTTCCTCGATGTTGACGTCCTTGAAAGTGATCACCCGAACCTGCTTGACGAACCGCGCCGGGCGGTACATGTCCCACACCCAGGCGTCGCTCAGCCGCAGTTCGAAATAGATCTCACCGTCGGTGTTGCGCGGAACCATGTCCACCGCGTTCGCGAGGTAGAAGCGCCGCTCGGTCTCGACCACATAGGTGAACTGGCCGACGATGTCCTTGTACTCGCGGTACAGGGAGAGTTCCATCTCGGTTTCGTACTTCTCGAGATCCTCAGCACTCATCCTGTAAGCCTATCTCCCTGCACTGCACCGCCCGCGATCACTCGGGACGCAACATTACGGTAGGACATCCGGTGCTGCGGCGACGGTCCGGCAACGTCGATGCAAGCCATGTGGTGTGCGGTGCTGTATCCCTTGTGCACCGCGAAGTCGTAACCCGGAAGCTCGGTGTCCATTGCCACCATGATGCGGTCGCGGGTCACCTTGGCGATGATGCTCGCGGCCGCTATGCACGCAGCCGAGCCGTCGCCGCCGATCACCGGAAGCGACGGTGCAGTGAGCCCCGGCACCGCGAATCCGTCGGAGAGAACGTAGCCGGGCGTCACCTCGAGGGCGGCGACGGCACGACGCATGCCTTCGATGTTGGCCACGTGAATACCGATCCGGTCGATCTCTGCGGCGTCGATGATCACTGCGCTCCAACTGTGCGCATAGCGGGTCACCGCGCGGTACAACGTCTCCCGGGTGCGCTCGGTGAGACGTTTGGAATCGTCGAGATCTGCCAGGGAGGCGAGCTGGGTGGGTTTGAGAACGCAGGCGGCCACCACGAGCGGTCCAGCGCATGCGCCCCGACCGGCCTCGTCGACGCCGGCCACCGGTCCGAGTCCGTTGCGGTACAGCGCGAACTCGAAGGTCCGCAGGGCAGCGGCCCGACGAATCGGGAAACGGGGCGGCCAGCGATTCATCGAACCCTCACTGCTGAGGGTTGATCGCGTCGACACCACCGATCCGCGAGAACGGATAAATGATGAACCGGACCTTGCCGCGGATGTCGCCGACCGGCACGGTGCCGTGGTACTGGTCCTCCATGTGGTAGCGCGAGTCCGCCGAGTTGCCCCGGTTGTCGCCCATCACCCACACATTGCCGTCGGGCACCGTCACCGGCCCGAAGTCCTCGCCATAGCAGGGCACCGGCTTGCCATCGGGCCCCTGGATGCCAGGATTCTGCGCTTGGAGCTCTTGATTGATGTACGGCTCGTGCAGTGGTTTGCCGTTGACCTTGACGCCGACACCCTCGGCGTTGTGGCATTCCACGGTTTGACCACCGACGGCGATCACCCGCTTCACGAGATTGTTCTCGTCCGGTGGCGCAAACCCGAACCAGGACAGACCGTCCTGGAACCGCTTGATCACCGGGTTGGTCGAGCGAGGTGATATCCAACTGCCCGACCATGACTCGGAAGGTGCCTTGAAGACGACGACGTCGCCCGGTTCGGGATCGCCGAACCGATAGGTCATCTTGTCGATGACGATGCGATCGTTGGTGCAGCCCTCACAACCGATGAGGGTCTCCTCCATCGACTCCGACGGGATCACGTACTGACGGCCGACGAAGGTCTGGAGCACCCAGGTGAGCAGCAGCACGCACGCGATGATGATCGCGACCTCGCGCAGGAATGATCCCGACTTGCCCGACTTCTTCTCGTCGTCGTCGGTGTCACTCTTCAGGCGCCACGGACGCTTCTCGCCTGCTTCGGCGTCCGGATCGGCGGCGGCGTTCGCCGCAGAGTTGTCCGGATCGATGCGCGTCGGTTCGGCGTCGGCAGTGACATCATCTCGAACCGGGTCGGGGTTGGTCCCGTCGTCGTCTGTGCTGTGCGTGTCGGCCACGTCGTCAGGTTAGACGCGTCAGCGCTTTTCCTTGATCTTGGCTGCCTTGCCGCGCAGATCGCGCAGGTAGTAGAGCTTCGCACGACGCACGTCACCGCGGGTGACGACATCGATCTTCGCGATGTTGGGGCTGTGCACCGGGAAGGTACGCTCCACGCCCACACCGAAGGACACCTTGCGCACGGTGAAGGTCTCGCGCACGCCGCCGCCCTGGCGCCGGATCACGACGCCCTTGAACACCTGCACGCGCTCCTTGCTGCCCTCGATCACCTTGACGTGAACGTCGAGGGTGTCGCCGGGGGCGAAGTCGGGGATGTCGTCGCGCAGCGACTGCTTGTCGAGGAAGTCAAGGGTGTTCATTGGTCGTGGTCCTGTTCTGGCGTGAACGATGAGTAGAGGAACCTGGCGGTCCATGCTGAGATGGGCTCGACCGGTTCGTGCTCCGAGTCGTGTGGTGCGCTGGGCAGTGTCCGCGTGTGCGGTACCTGCGTCAGGCAACCCGACTATTGTGCCAGAGGAACCCGCCTCCGACGAAATCGCCGAGACGGCAACCAGCTCGACCACATGCACTATGCACTCGACTGGGCCGGCTCGTATCGATTCCCGCAGTTCAGAGGGCTGTCAACGAACTCTTCGGATCATCGACCCACCGGCCGTGTCCGCGACAACCGGTGCCTTCATGTTTCCGCAGTTCAGGAGGCCGAAAGCAGTACTCTTCGAGTCAGCGACCCACCCGCCGCCTGCGGCGGCGATCGTGGAGGCGGGAAGAGCGCGGTCTCGTCGTAGAAACCGCATTCGTGGCCAGAAACCGCCAGTTTGGCCGGAAACCGCTGGTGCGCACCGGGTTTCTCACCAGACACGCGGTTTCTGAAATCGCGACACGCCGACAATTCGCCTCAGCGGCGGACACTTCCCACTCAAGGGGTGCTGGCGACATCTGCGCGCGTGTCTCCCATCTGCGCGCGATGCTGCAGTTGCGAGCACATGGGAGAAACGCGAGCACCTTCATCGTCG
>NZ_JAKWBF010000069.1 GCF_022513585.1 Gordonia gummivorans | reverse complement strand
CTAGGAGACCGCTGATTAAGGCTTCGGTGCTGGGTTTCCGGGTATGGCCCGGCTGAGCAGTGCCGGCACGAACTGGTGGTGTGGGGGCTTGGTGGCCCTGCCGGTCAGGCCGTTCCCAGTGTCCAGGTGCCGTTGTTGGTGGTCAGTCCCATGGTGGCCAGCTGGCGGAGGTTGATCGCGGCGCTTCGGTGGTGCAGCCAGGTGTTGTTGGCGGTGATTCCGCGGTAGGGCACCCGCCGATTCTTGCGGGTCAGCCAGGCGATCGAGCGTTCCACCATCGGCCGGTGCTTGCGATACGTTTCTTGTATCGCGTTGTCGGTGAACTGTTTTCGGTGTTCACGCTGCAGTTGGTGATGTTCACCGAGGTTGACCTTGCGGCCGTTCTTGCTGGTGGTGCACTGTTGTCGTAGGGGGCAGTCACGACATGCTGAAGCAAAGTTGACCCGCCCGTTCTTACCGAGCGGCCGGGTCAGGTTGTTCGGGCAGGTCAACGTGTTCGCGTCGGCGTCGTAGGTGAAGTCATCCATGACGAAACCGCCTTTGACCGCGGGTTTCTGCGGCCAGGGTTTGACCACCGGCGTCCAGCGTGTGCCGGCCAAGTCCGCGAGCATCTGCCCGGTCGCATACGCCGTATCCCCGAGCACCTCACCGGTGGCGTCGACGTCGATGGTCGGATCTGTGGGCAGCAGCCGCACCCCCACGCTCGCATCGGTGTTCGCGGCGCCGCCGGGCTTGGTCAACTCGGTGGCGGTGATCAGGCCGGTGTCGGGTTCGATCATGATGTGGGCTTTGAACCCGTCCTGGCGACGGGTCTGGGTCTTGTGGGCGTGGCGTGCGTCGGGATCGACGGTGGAGATCACCCGATCCGGGGCGGTCTTACGGGCGATGCGCCAGCGCCCATCGGTGCCATCAGAGCCGGCAGCGGGTTCGACGTCCTGGCCGGCCACCAACGCCAGCAACGCCACCGCCTGCTGCTCGGCGTCGTTGTCTTCCTTCTTCGTGATCGCCTCGAGGTCCAGGGCTTCGAGTACCGCCAGCGCGTCACCGACCAACGCGCTGACCAGGTCTTGTTGAGCGGCATCGTCATCCCAGGCGATACGCGGTTTCCCCGAGTGCTCATAGCCGGTGCCGGTCAACGCGGCCAACCGGGTGGCCCGCTGGGCCACCACAGACCCGCCGCCATCGACCTCGCGGGCCACCCGCCGGATCGAGGAGATCAGCTGGGTGACGGTGTCTTGGCGGGCCACCGCATCATCGAGGATCGTCGAGTCCAGAGCGCGGCGGTGTTTGCCCGCCAGGACCCCGGTCTCGGTGATCACCTCACGCACCACCTCGAAAATGCGGTGCGGTCGATCGCTGGCTGCCAGACGTTTGCGCCAATACGTCAGCGTGGTCGGATGAAACCCTTTGTCACCCAACACGAACCCGCACGCCGCTTTCCACCGCAAATCAAACTGGGCCGCATCCGCGGCCTCCCGATCCGACAACCCCTGCAGCGACTGCAACACGATCACCGCGGCCATCGTCTCCGCCGGAATCGAGGGACGCCCCTTCCCACTCGGGAACAAGTCCGCGAACATCTGAGCCGGAAACAGCCGCTCGCGATGGACAGCCAGAAACGCGAACACACTCTTCTCCGGCAGCAAATGGCCCACCACCGAGTTCACATCCAGAAACTCGCCCTGCCGATCCGCCTCACCCTGCATACCCACAAGGATCCCAGCCCACCAGCCAAAACACGCTCACACCACGCCGAAGCCGGGTGAAAACCGGGACCCATTATTCAGCGGTCTCCTAG
>NZ_JAKWBF010000068.1 GCF_022513585.1 Gordonia gummivorans | reverse complement strand
GATCGGGTCCGCCAGATCCGCCCGGAGTACCGCGGAGTCGATCCTGCTGATCGGGTCGTCTACGAACCGGGAGTGTGTTCGCAGTGGGATCTGTGGTTCCCCGATTATCGAATCCCGGTGGGCCATAGCCAGTTAGCGATCCTTCCGGTGTTGGTGATGACGTTGGCGTACTCCCGGTATCGGGCGGCGGTGATGATCCCGTCGCGTCAGGGCGGTGACATTCTGGCCGGGATGTGGCTGCTGCTGGCCCAGATCGGGGCAGTCACCCACAAGCTGGTGTGGGACCGCGAATCGGCGATCGGCGGCAAGGGCACACCGACAGCGTTGGCGGCCGGATTCGTGGGCACCTTGGGCACCCGACTCGAACTAGCTCCGCCGCGCGATCCGGAGTACAAGGGCATGGTCGAACGCAACAACCGGTTCTTCGAAACCTCGTTCCTGCCGGGCCGGATCTTCGAGTCACCGGAGGACTTCAACACCCAGTTCCGCTGGTGGCTGGGTGAGCATGCCAACACCCGGATCGTGCGTTCGATCGGTGATCGCCGCCCGGCCGACGTCCTCGAGATGGATGTGGCGGCGATGACCGCTCTGCCACCGGCGGCCCCGCACGTCGGTCTGACCCACCGAGTCCGGTTGGGCCGGGACTACTACGTGCGGGTGGCCGGCAACGACTACTCGGTGCATCCGTCGGTGATCGGCCGGTTCGTCGACATCACTGCCGACCTGAGCGATGTGGTCATCCGATGCGGGGATGTCACCGTGGCCGATCACCACCGCAGTTGGGCCAACCACGTCACGATCGCCGATCCCCAGCATGTGCGGGCCGCCAAAGAACTGCGGCGCAACTACCGCATGCAGGACCTCAACATCGCGGCCGGCAACGCGGCACGGGTGCGGGCTCACCTCGACGGCCACCAGGTGCCGATGAGGGCGCTACCCGACTACGACGACCTCTACGGCGTCAACTTCACCACCACCACAGATTTGGAGTCCCACAATTGAGTACCGCCGATACCTCGACCACTGTGTCGGGCAAGCAGATTCACACACAGATGGAGTTCCTGACCCGCGCGTTGAAGACCCCCACGATCCGGCGGTGTTGGGCGGAGTTGGCCGATCGTGCCCGCGATGAGGGCTGGAGCCACGAACAGTACTTGGCGGCGATCCTGGAACGCCAAGTCTCCGAACGTGAAGCCAACGGCACCACCCTGCGGATCGCCGCCGCGAGGTTCCCGGCGGTCAAAACGGTGGAGGACTTCACCTTCGATCACGTGCCATCTTTGCCGCGCGATGTGATCGCACATCTGGCCACCAGTACCTGGATTGCCAAGGCAGACAACGTGATCCTTCTCGGACCACCCGGAGTCGGGAAGACGCATCTGGCGATCGCATTAGGGATGAAAGCCGCCCACAACTCGTATCCGGTGCTCTTTGACACCGCGACGGGTTGGGCGGCACGGTTAACCGAAGCCCACACCGCGGGACGGTTGGCCGCGGAGATCAAACGGCTGCGCCGCTACCGGCTGCTCATCATCGACGAGATCGGGTATCTGCCGTTCGACTCCGACACCGCGAACCTGTTCTTCCAACTCATCGCCAGCCGCTACGAACAAGGCTCGGTGTTGATCACCTCGAACATGCCATTCGGCCGATGGGGAGAGATCTTCGCCGACGAGATTGTCGCCGCCGCGCTCATCGATCGGCTGGTCCATCACGCCGAGGTCATCACCATCAACGGCGACTCCTACCGCACCAAATCCCGACGAGACCTCGTCACACACGACCAATAGACCAACCACAGGGGGTCAAAATTCAA
>NZ_JAKWBF010000067.1 GCF_022513585.1 Gordonia gummivorans | reverse complement strand
GCAGGTGGGAGGGCATTTTTGCCCTCCCACCTTTTGCATTCAGATCACCGGTTGCACCCTTCGTGCAACTCTCCTGACCTCCGCAGATAGAACGGCCCCGGTAGGTGCGGTAACACCTCCAGGGCCTCGACACACCGGAGGTTCGTTCCGATGCATCGTTCATCACACCCTATCTGCCGTCGCGGGAGCCGTCGTGTTCCTGCTCGGCGCGTACTTCATCCCGATCGGCGTCATGTCCCTCTGCATCGAGCTTGGATGGCACGCATGAGCAACCGAACAATCGACCGCCGCGCACGACTCATCTCAGAAACCCGCCACCTCATTCAGCAGGTCGACACCCGAGCACTCACCACCGACGAACTCCACGACCTTGTTCTGTTGCTGCGGTGCTTCCTCCCTCAACCTGCCGGATCGATAGTGGTTCAGCGATGAGCGCCCCCGACACTCAGCTCACCGCGTGGTGGAACCTGCACGACGCCGCCCGCGAGGTAGGTGTCGACGTCGACCACCTCCGGGCCGCGTTGCACGACCTCGAGGACCAGCTCGACAACGGTGCGGTCGGGGACTCGACGCGCGTCGCCGAGCTGGCTACAACAGTCCGGCAAGGCGTCGTCGCCGTGTGCCGCAAAGGCACGGACGAGGCATCGACCTTGACCGTGGCGCAACTGTTCCGCGCTGCGGACGCGCTCGGGATGCCCACCTCTGAGCTGCTCGGGGTCACCAAATGAGCGCACCCGACACCGCCGAGTTGAGACGCGAACTTCGCGGAATCCTGGACCGCGTTCGGATGTCCGACCTCACAGAGCGCGAAGTGACGGCGCTGCTGGTGATCTTCGCTCCCATCGGCGAGCGCGTGGAGCGTGACGGCCTCGTTGACCGATCCCGCCAGTCTCCGCGTCGAGGACTCCGCGTCGTCTGACCTAACCCCTGCGCGGTGCTCATCACCGCGACTGCCCTGGACGGTCGAGAGCGGTTCTCTCTGCACCTCTCTCGCGGGTTCGACTCCCGCATGGGCTCGACGCGCACAACCGACTTCCGACCGTGCGCCCGTCGTTCTCGCAGAGCCCGACGCAAACCAGCCTGCTCGACGTAGCCCAGTCCCTCGACGTCGACGAGGGCCACCGATCCCGACCTCGCGAATCGAGACCAGGTGCCATGACGATCACACCTGCCCATCGGGCACGGTGCTAGAAGTCGTGGGCCAACGCGGTCCGGTGCCGGGGTCCGTGGGTCGAACGGGATGGGGTAGAACGCGCGGCCACCCGTCAGGGTGTCGTACGAAACTATTGAATAACGTGTGCAGTCACCAAAAACCCGGAAGTGAGTTCAAACAATGAAGATCCACGTTGACTACAACGCAGAGCACCAGATGATGACCTTTGGCGACACCAACGGCGAGCCGATCCTTTACTACCGGAGTGTTGCGACCGTGCAGCACGCAACCACTCCGGACGGCTGGGTACTCGCCACCGTCGACGGCGAGGAGTGGATTACCGGCGTAACCGGGTTGGTGGACGTCGACAAGGCGATTTCCGCAGCGCAAGCCTGGCTGTCGCATCGATGATCCTGAACTACGACGGATGGCAGGTATCTCGCCACGCCTCGGGAGTGGCCGAACGATCCCCTGTTCAACTTTTGACCTCCAGCCGGTCACCGACGAGCACGAACCGGGCACGGTAGTCGGGACCGTCGAACCTGTACCGCTTGGCCTCCTGGTGCCGTCCAGCCCACGAGAGGACGCGGAACAACTCACCGGCAGACACCGCGACCTGTTCACCAGCCAACAGTGCGCGTTCCCGATCCTCACCGCCCAGTGGTGTCGCGTCCGGGTGCCGGCGTGCGGCCGCGGCATCCCAACGAGCACGATGATCGCGGCTGTACGCGGCCAGCATCTCCCGCAACTCCGAGCTGCCACCCGTACGGCGCGCGGCATCAGTCGTCGTCGGCGCCGAGT
>NZ_JAKWBF010000066.1 GCF_022513585.1 Gordonia gummivorans | reverse complement strand
GTGACGGGACTCGAAAATTCTCCCCAGATGTGCTCACCGAAATTCCCCACCATGCGGGCGGCTCCTACTGTAGCGTCCGCCGGGTTGGTGCGGTAGCTGCCCGCTGGTTCTGGGTGCGGGCGTGGTGGTCACGCAGTCGGTAGGAATCCCCGTCGAGTTTGAGGACGACCGAGCGGTGCAGCAGCCGGTCGAGCATGGCGGCGGCGACGGTGGTGTCGCCGAGGACTTCGCCCCATTCGGCCACCGAGCGGTTGGTGGTGATCACGACACTGGTTTTCAAATATCGTTGTGCCACAACTTGAAACAATGCTGACGCGGCCTCGGCCGGCAACGGAAGATACCCCAGCTCATCAATCACGAGAAGAGTTGGTCCGGCGAAGAACCGCATGCAAGTGGCCCAGCGTCCCTCGATCGCCGCTTTGTGGCAGCGCGCAGCCAGATCGGCGGCGGTCGTCACGTAGGTGCGGTATCCGGCGTGCACGGCGGCATGGGCCAACCCGACGGCCAGATGCGTTTTGCCGGTACCGGGCGGGCCGACGAGCAACACGTTGGTCGCCGATTCCAGGTAGGCGCAGGTGCCGAGTTCGCGGATCAACGCCCGGTCCACCCCGGGAGCGGCGTCGTAGTCGAAACCCTCGAGGGTGGCCGGGGTGGGCAGGCACGCGAACCGTAGTCGACCGGCCAGTCGGCGGGCTTCGGTGGCGTCGACCTCGATACCCAGCAGGTGTTCGAGGGTCTGGGTCATCGACCAGTCCTGCTCACCAGCGGTCTGCAGCACTTGCGGCAGGGCTTCGGCGGCGGCCTCGAGTTTGAGGGCCGCGAGATGTCCACGCAGTTGCTGATACACCGAGATCGCTGACTGTGACTGTGGCTCAACAGTATTCGACTCGGCCGCGGTAGCAGTCGGTGCGGTTTCCTTGGTGGAGGTCATGGCAGGTGGGTCCTGTTCTGTGCGGCGCGTTCGTAGACGCTCATGTCGATCACCGACGCGGCAGCGTCGGTCGTGGATGAATCAGTGCTGTTGTGGCGCAACGCATCTGCAGCCTCGCGGGCGGTGTCGCCGGGTGGGATGCGTTCCTTGCGGCGATGCGGTCGGCGACTCGAGGACGCGCTGGCCTGGGCCAGGGTGTCCAGGGCCACGACATGCCCGTGATCACGCACTTGAGCCCCGGTCCCGGGTGCGGCGAGGCGATGCCGCGCGATGACGATGCCCGAGGCCGTGGCGATGTCGATATAGCCGCCGCCGAGACGCTCGGCCACGGTGACCTCGCTCATCGCCAGTTCCGGCGGCACCGAGTACTGGTTGCCTCGCCACGCCACCAGCGCCTGACGCGACACTTTGCGCACCTCGGTGACCGTGGCCGGGTACGGGGCCGCTGGCGGGGCGCTCAGGGGCTCGCGTTTGGCCACGGTGGCCACGTTCGACCGGCCATCTTTGGTGCGGCGCATCCGCACATCCGAGCGGGTGCGGCAGAACGTGTCGCAACTCGTTTGGGCCTGTTCGGGGGTGATCTCGTCCGGCACGGTGCGCCACCAGCGTTGCGCGGCAGTGTGATTGGACTTCTCCACGATCCCTTTGCGGTTGCCGCGTCGGGGTGGGCAGACATCGACCGACACGCCGTAATGCTTGGCGACCCCGGCGAACTCGGTCGTCAACCTGCCGCTGGCCGGGTGACACACCGTGGCCATCCGGTCGAACCGCCACGACTTCGTCACGCCGCCGAGTCTTCGGGTGATTCGGTCGATGCCGGCGATCACGTGCGGGCGGGTCATATCCGGAGCCAGATAACCGCGCCACCGACCCGAATGCGATAAGGTGCCGACTAGTAGGAATGCTGTTGGACCCCAACCCCATTCGGCTGGAGCATTGGGTAACTCCACCCAATCCCACTGGGTTTCCTCACCCGGCGGATGCTCGATCACCGCATTCGCCCGTTCGGTCACCTGGGCGCACGCCTGACACTTCGGGCGCAGTCCGCGCAGGCGGATCTGGCGGGTCAAGGTCTGATACGACTGATCGAACCCGAGGTCCTCGAGTTCGTCGCATAGCGTGCGCGCCCACAGATGTGGATCCTCGATCAACCGCGCCGTCACATAGGCCAGATATGGCTCGAACGGATCGACCTCTGGCTTCTTGCGTTGTCCCGGAACACGATCCCCCTTCAAGTAGGCCCGAATCGTCTTCCTGTCTCGTCCGGTATGGCGGGCGATCGCCGAGATCGACCACCCCCGTTTGTGCAATGCGTGTACTTCCACATCGTCCTCCCGTGTCAACATGAAAAGCGGGCCTCCCGTGTGCTGGTGAGTGGTCAGAGACCATCAGCGTCACGGGAGGCCCGCCTTAACTGGCGGTGCCACGCGGGGTGGGGAATTTAGATGAGCATCACTGGGGAATTTTCCTGAGCGCCGTCA
>NZ_JAKWBF010000065.1 GCF_022513585.1 Gordonia gummivorans | reverse complement strand
AAGAAACTCGAACCTCGGTTGCTTACGATGATCATCCCCTCTCGGTGGTTCACAGGGGGCAAGAACCTTGATGAATTTCGGGACGCGATGCTGGCCGATGGTCACATTCGCCGAATCGAGGACTACCCGATTTCCGCAGACGTGTTCCCAAGAAACGGACC
Source organism: Gordonia gummivorans (assembly GCF_022513585.1). Classification (GTDB taxonomy): domain Bacteria; phylum Actinomycetota; class Actinomycetes; order Mycobacteriales; family Mycobacteriaceae; genus Gordonia. The sequence goes on along the minus strand of NZ_JAKWBF010000065.1, from coordinate 2,380 downwards.
CAAGGGCGGAGTTTGCGTCTTCTTGCGGAACCGCGACAACGCAGGAGACTGCGAGGTGACCACGCACTTCCAAGGAGAGTCGGCTACATCGCTGCGACCCCTAGCCGAACCCGGCGCAGATGTATTCATTCGCTACCACGTGGGAGTGTCGATACTGAAAAAGGTGGCGGCGGTGGAGGGGGCCTCGGGGACATTGGCTCTTCCTGTTGACCGTCGATTCGCTGAGATGGTGAGCGCCCGTCGACCATTCGGTTTCGCCTCTACCTTCCGTGGACGAAACGATTGGGTCAAAGGCGATCTGAGGCTGCTCCAGAAGGGGGGGCATGCGTATGTTGCGCGCGATGAGATCAAAGCGGGCAAGCCGCTGATCGACGCATGGAAAGTCTTTATCGGTTTCGCTGCGCCTGGTACCGGCGACAAGGATACCTATCCGCACCGAATTATCAGCACGCCCTTCCTTGGAGAGCCGGGCACCGTGTGCACGGAGACGTACCTCGCCATCGGCCCCTTTGCGGAACGGAAAGAAGCTGCGAGTGTTCTGAGCTACTTGTCCTGTCGTTTCACGCGCTTTTTGATACTGCTCCACAAGCCATCACAGAACACTACCCGACACGTCTATACATTTGTGCCGACGCAACAATGGACTAAGACGTGGACTGACGAGGAACTCTTCGCAAAGTACGGCATTACGGCGGAGGAGATCGCCTTCATCGATACTGTAGTCCGACCGATGAACCTGTCGGATGAGTAGGCCTGAGGAAGTCCTCTTCCCGGACAAGCCTCGGGCACGGCTCCGAATCTATGCCTACTCGATCGACGATCCCGCTCACGCTGGCTTACTCAAGATCGGCCAGACGACTCAAGCCGTCAAGACGCGCGTGGCGCAGCAGGTCCAGACCGCGATGATCGAGAACTACACCATCGAACTAGACGAGTCGGCAGAGCGCGAGGACGGCTCGCACTTCAGCGACCATCAGGTGCGGGAGAGACTCAAGGCAAAGGGTTTGGCCAATCCCGGGTTGGAGTGGATAGAGTGCGCCGTCGCTGACGTTAAGACTGCCATCACTGAACTCCGTACTGGACGGAAATTGACCGCCACACATTATCAGACATTTGAGATGCGTCCGGAGCAGCGGACAGCGGTGATCAGAGCTCACGCATACTTTCTCTCGATATGGAAGGAGGACATGCATGCAGTTCCGCGCTACTTATGGAACGCCAAGATGCGATTCGGTAAGACATTTGCAGCCTACCAGTTGGCTAAAAAGATGGGCGCAACAAGGGTCTTAGTGGCGACATTCAAACCAGCGGTCGAGGATGCTTGGCGAGACGATCTCGAATCGCACGTCGATTTTGATGGATGGCAGTACCTCTCGAAAGCCGCTGGCGGCGACCCTACGACGGCCGACAAGAAGAGGCCACTCGTCTACTTCGGCTCGTTCCAAGACCTGCTGGGCAAGGATAAGGCTGGAAACATAAAGCCAAAGAATACTTGGGTACATACTATGCCTTGGGACCTCGTCATCTTTGACGAGTACCACTTCGGAGCATGGCGCGAGAAGGCTCAGGAGCTTTTCGAGGGCGAGGACGTGTCCGAGGCTAAGAAGGAGACAGCCGCAGAGTTCAATCCAGGCCTCGTCGGATTCAACGAAGAATTCAACGAGCTAGGCGAAGACGAGATCGAGTTTTTGCCTATCACTACCAAGGCTATTTGTACCTCTCCGGAACACCGTTTAAGGCTTTGGCGACCGGGGAGTTCATCGAAGAGCAGATCTTCAACTGGACCTATACCGACGAGCAGCGAGAGAAACAAAGATGGTCGCTCTACCGCCACGGTGAGCCTAATCCCTACTTATCTTTGCCTGAGATGCGTCTACTTACATACAAAATGCCGGATGAGCTGCTGGCTATCGCAAGCCAGGGCGAATTCGACGAGTTCGACCTGGGAGAGTTCTTCGCCGCGAGTGGGGTCGGCTCAGGAGCCGAATTCAAGCATAAGGAGGAAGTTCAGAAGTGGCTTGACATCATCCGCGGCGCGGGCTCCTTAACGCAGGTCGATAACCTCAAGCTGGGAGCAAGGAAACCGGCTGTACCATACGCCGACGTAAGGCTACTGCCATATCTGAACCACTCATTCTGGTTCCTGCCAACAGTGGCTTCCTGCCATGCGATGGCAAACCTGCTTAGAGAGAAGCAGAATGTGTTCTTCCACGACTACAGGGTACTAACTGTGGCAGGAACCGGTGCGGGGGTGGGACTCGCCGCGCTACCGCCTGTGCGTGACGCGATCGGCAATGGTTTCGATTCCAAGACCATCACTCTGTCCTGTGGCAAGTTGACGACTGGCGTGACGGTGCCTCAATGGTCGGCGATGTTAATG
>NZ_JAKWBF010000064.1 GCF_022513585.1 Gordonia gummivorans | reverse complement strand
TGTCATTTGCCACCGCTATGGGACCACCTGTTTGCCACGAGCATGGGACCACCTTGGCGCGTTATTGAGGATGCGTGGTGGGGTCGTGGCGGTCAAGTCCGGGGCGTTGGCGCTGGCGGTATGAGGGGCCTTCCATGACCAGGGTGTGAGCTCGGGAGGTCAATCGGTCGATGGCCGATTGGGCCAGCAGGGCGTCGGTGGTCATGGTCAGCCATTCGGCGGGGTCTCGGTTCGAGGTGATGATGGTGGTTTTGTTGTGGTGGCGTTCGACGATGAGTTCGTAGAAGTCGTTGGTTTCGGTGGCGTCGAGGGGTCGTAGGGCGAAGTCATCGATGATGAGGACTTCGGTGGTGGTGAGTTTGCGGAGTTCGGCGTCGGTGCTGTTGTCCAGGCGGGCGGCTTTGAGTCGGTGAAATAGTTTGTCCGCGCGGGCGAACAGCACGGTGTGGCGTCGTCCGATTGCCATGTGTCCCAGGGCTGTTGCCAGATGCGTTTTGCCTACCCCGACCGGTCCGATGATGATGGCTGATTGTTTGGCTTCGATGAATCGCAGTGTGGTGAGGTCTTCGAGGAGTTCGCGGTCATAACGCAGGTCGTCTTCGGCCCGCCAGCTGTCGATCCGCATAGCGGGGTCCAGGCCTGCTTTGGTTGATCGTAGTGCCGCAGAGCGGGATTCGCGGCGCGATACTTCGTCGGCTAGTAGCTGTTCGAGGAAGTTGATGTGCGAGGTTTTGTGCTGGCGGGCCAAAGCGGCTCGTTGCGGGAGGGTGTCGGCGAGCGCACCGAGTTTGAGGGCTTTGAGTGAGCGGAGCAGGTCTGCACCGATTGGTTGGGTTGTCATGTTCTCTAGTTCTCCTGGGTGTCGGGAACGATAGTGAGTACTGCTGTGGCAGTGGAGAATTCGGAAGGATCTCGGGTGAATCTGGTGGGCGCGTGACCGGCGGCTCGGGGCAGTGCCGGGGGTGCGGTTTCGGTGCCACGCTCGAGCATGGAACGGATCTTGGTGACCGCGATGACATCGAGAGCAAGGGCTGTGTGGCAGGCCGCATCGACCGGTGCGGCCCCGTAGGTCGAGACCAGCCCGATCAGTGCGTATACCGCCCGCATACGTGACCAGGGGCGGGGGTCATCAACGATCCGTGCAGCGTAGAGGCCGATATTGGGTCCGTAACGTTCGCATTGCTGCAACTGGGCGGTGATATTGCGGGTGGCGTAAGCACCCAGATCTGCGGGGTAGTCCGCCGGATCGGTACTGCGACCACCAGCGCCCTGGCGGGGGTGCTGCTTGATCAGCTCACCGCGGTGATAGAACTTCACGGTCTCGGTGTCGGCGCGCACGTCGACGGTGGTGCCGATCCACGTTTCCGGTAGCGAGTACAACGCCTTGCCCACACAAGCGTGAAAGTCTTTGTGCACCTTGACTTGCTTGAATACTGGCACATCGTAGGACTGCTGCGGTACCGGCAGTAGATGCTGGTGTTCCTCGGCGGCGAAGACGGCCGCGGGTTGGGCTGCGGTGGTGCCGTGCACCCGCATCCCGGCAGTGTGTGCACACCAGGCGCGTGCTGCCTGTTGGGCGTGGTCGAGGTCGGTGAAGGTTTCCCCGGCCCAAAAGTTCTTCTGCACGTACTGGATGGTGCGTTCGACCCGAGGCTTGTCCTGCGGGGTGCGCACCCGAGCGGTATCGGTGATGAACCCTGCATGGGCTGCGTAGTCCAGCCATCCACGACTCAACCGCGGGTTGACCGCATCAGCCTGGGTGACAATGGGTTTCATGTTGTCGGGGATGATGACGGCGAACACCCCGTCGAAGAATTCCCACGCCCCCTGGCAGCCGGCGATTACCGCGTCCAGGGTTTGTGAATGGGTCAGCCACACGAATGTGTGCCGCGAGTAGACCGCGGTGATCACCAGGGCATGGACCTTGCGGCGGTTACCGGTGGCCGGGTCTTCGAGCATCCCGAGGTAGCCGAAATCGAGTTGGCATTCCGCACCGGGAGCGCAGTCATCGACTCGCACCGTTGACGTCGTTCGCCGGTACCCGCACTGATCGGTCGCGAACCGCACCAACGTCCGATAGGGCACTTGGCATCCCTGACGGGTGAGCAGGATATGAATTTTGGTCAGTGTCAACGGTTTCTGGTCCCCGTCACCGGCAACCCAGGTTGTGATCTGATCGGTGAACCCGACCAGTTGTTCCCATGCCTGCCCGTGCCCGTTGGGCCGGGCCGGGCGTACCGTCGTCACGATTTTCCCGATCAGCTCATCGGTCAACGCTTCGGCGCCGGCGCCGTGCACCAACCCTGCCGCTTGCGCGGCCTGGACGTACCGTCGCACCGTCTTGCGGTCGACTCCGGCGTGAGCGGCGATCGTGCGTAGCCCCGGCGAGGGCAACCCCACCGCCAGACCCAACCACAAACGCAGCACTTCTCTGATCTCTTCCACTGCAACCTCCCGGTAGCCCATGCCTGCCGCCCTCCTGCGAATCTCACAGTCGAGTCAACGAGCAAAACGAAGGGACCACCGACGCGACGCGCCGGTGGTCCCATAACTGGCAATCCAGGTGGTCCCATCCCCGTGGCAATAATCACCTCACGGTGGTCCCTTCACGGTGGCAACTGACA
>NZ_JAKWBF010000063.1 GCF_022513585.1 Gordonia gummivorans | reverse complement strand
CTGTCAGCGGACATGAAAAACTGCCCATGGGCGGTCACGAAAGTGCCCGCTGACGGCCAATAAGGACTGCCCATGTGCGGTCACGAAAGTGCCCGTTGGCGGACACGATTTTGCCCACACCTGTCTCATCCGACGGCGCGTCTGCGCTGAGCGGGCCTCTCCCGTGGCTTCGATAGCGATGCCTGTCGTATCGAACTCACTCACGGGAGAGACCCTTCTTGAAGTCTGACGGAGAACTCATGGACATACTCAATGCCTACGACCTGACCGGGTCGTACCGGGCTGCCGCGCAGTTATGCGGCTGCTCCCACCACACGGTGAAGCGGGCGGTCGCCGATCGTGCCGCCGGGCTGGCGCCGGCGGTGCGCCGCGCCCGGTTGATCGACGATTTCCTGCCTCATATCGAGGGGTGGGTGCAGGACACGAACGGAAAGATCCGCGCCGACAAGGCGCACGAAAAGCTTGTCGCACTGGGCTATAGCGGCACTGAACGTACCACGCGGCGTGCGGTGGCGGAAGTGAAAGCCCAATGGCGCCTGGGTAATACGCGGGTACACCGGCCGTGGATCACCGAGCCCGGGTTGTGGCTGCAGTACGACTTCGGTGATGGACCGGTTGTTGATGGCCGCAAGGTCGTGTTGTTGGTGGCGTGGCTGGCATGGTGCCGGTATCGGGTGGTCATCGCGTTGCGTGATCGGACCGCGCCGAGTGTGTTCGCCGGTTTGGACCGGGTGTTCCGCATCATCGGTGGCGCACCGACGTATGTGTTGACCGACAACGAGAAAACCGTCACCACCGGCCATATCGCCGGGGTGCCGGTCCGTAACCGTGATGCGGTGTCGTTCAGCCGCTTCTATGGCACCACGGTGCTCACCTGCGAGCCGGCCGATCCGGCGACCAAGGGCGGGGTGGAGAACGCGGTGAAACTGGCCAAAGCCGATATCGTGCCCACCGACACGAATCTGCTCGACGCCTACGAGTCGTTCGCCGACGTGGTCGCGGCGTGTGAGCAGTTCATGATCGAGGTCAACGACCGTGAGCACCGCACCACCGGTCGGCGGCCGGTCGAGATGCTCGCCGCCGAACGTCCCCGGTTGCATCCGATCCCGGACATGCCACACACCGCCGGGTTGGGGGTGACTCGTCAGGTGCCCAAGAACACACCAATGATCGCCTTCGAGCATTGCCAATACTCCGTTCCGGCAACGCTGTTGGGACAATCGGTGTGGGTGCGGCATCATCCGGGCACCGATGAGGTGATCGTGTGCGCCCTCGATGGCGGCGGACCGGTCGAAGTGGCCCGCCATGCTCGTGCCACCCGCGGCACCCCGGCGATCGACGACACGCATTTCCCCGGCCACCAACCGAAAACGCCGGGGGACTACCGCATTCGGGCACGCAACGCCGAGGAGGAGACGTTTCTGGCGATCGGCGCCGGTGCCGGGTTGTGGCTGAAAGAAGCTGCCGCCGTCGGTACCGAACGGATGCGGGAGAAGATGCGTCACGCCACCTCACTGGCAGCACTGCATGGCGCCCCCGATGTGGACTGGGCACTCGGGAATGCCGCAGTGCACGGCCGGTTCGCCACCGGTGACCTCGACTCCATCCTCGCGGCCAAGGGCCTGGACCAGACGCGGCATCATGCATCGGAAACCACTTCCCTGGCACAGGGCACAAAGAGCTGGAACATGTTGGGCACCAACACCATCAACCATGGCAACCTCACCGACGAGGAGGAACGATGACCGCACCCCAGACTTGCACCCCGCTCAACCCCGAGGTGGAAGCATTGATGAAACAACTGCGGCTGCCCCACGCCCGTGCCATCGCCGCCGACGTGCTCGCGACCGCCCGCTCTCAACGGTGGGACCCCGCTGATGCCCTCACAGCGCTACTCACCGAAGAACTCGCCGGCCGTGCCCGCTCCATGCTCGCTTCGCGGCGCAAATCGGCGAACTTCCCCACCGGCAAGACCTTTGACGTGTGGGACGAAACCGCCTCGTCGATCCCGGTGCCCACCCAGCATGCCCTGCAAACCCTCGAATGGGTGCAGCGACGGGAGAACCTCGTCGTGTGCGGGCCCGCCGGCACCGGTAAGACGTTCTTTCTCGAAGCACTCGGGCAGAAAGTGATCGAGGCCGGTATGCCCGTGGCGTGGTTCAGCCTCGAGCAACTCGGCACCCTCGTGCGCGCTCACCGCGCCGATGACACCCTGGGCAAAGCGATCGCCAAGATCGTGCGCGCCGAACTCGTCGTCATCGATGACGTAGGCCTGCTTCCCGTCGGGACCGATGCTGCCGAGGGCCTCTACCGGGTCGTAGAAGCCGCCTACGAACGCAAATCCGTGGCGGTGTCCTCCAACCTGCACCCATCCGGCTTCGACGAACTCATGCCCAAAACCCTGGCCACCGCGACCGTGGACCGGCTGCTGCACCACGCCCACCTATGCCAGACCAGCGGCGACTCCGTGCGCCTGGCCCAAGCACTCGCCGGAAAGGGGGTCACCGCGCTGAACTGACATCCCCCGGTGGTGGACCAGTGGGCAGATTCATGTCCGCCACCGGGCACACCTTCGTGACCGTCTACGGGCAGTTTTCACGTCCGCCTGTGGGCACTTCCCGATGTCCCTTGACA
>NZ_JAKWBF010000062.1 GCF_022513585.1 Gordonia gummivorans | reverse complement strand
TTGACCGGCTAATCGTGGTCGAGCCTGCGGCAACGATCGGCCGATGGTTCATTGTCGATCTGGTTTGCGGCGTTGCCGTCGGAGTTGTTCGTCGTGCTGGGCGACGGTGCCGGCGAGGCTCTCGACGATCGTTCGCAGGTGCGCAACTTCGGTGGCGAGGCCGGTGAGTGTGCGGGCGTCGGTCTGTCGGGTGCGGTGTTCGTCGATGACGGCGCGCATTTCGGTGTTGCGGTAGAGGGTCGCGCGACCGATCTTGGTGCGGGCAGCGACTGCGGTGAAGGTGATGGGTTGGCCTGTGGCGGCGAGTTCGGCGCAGGTTCGTTCAACCTCGGCCAGCGCTTTGCTGCTCATGCGGTCTCGGTGCCGGCCTCGGCGATGAGGATGTCGAGGCGGGCGACGAGTTGTTGGTGGCGGCGGGCCTCGTCGACCCAGCCGCGGGACTGGGCATCCTCGGCGAGCTGTTGCGCATCAACGCGTTGCGCGGCAAGGACTCCGAGATGGGTTGCGTCGGTGTGGAAGCTGGGACAATGTTCACAGATGTTGGCATACGGGCAGGTTCCCTGGGCGGGTGCCCGCAGGCAGTAGCCGCCGGCCAGCCGCGATTTGATGGCCGGGGCCTGCTTCCAGTCGGATCCGGTGATGTCGGTGATCGGTAGTTGCGGTCGGTCGGCGGCGAGCGGGCCGATCTGGCTTTTGGCGAGGTCGAGGGCTCGTTCGTATTCGGTGCGGACGGTGGAGTCGAACAGGTGCGCGTAGCGCAGGCTCATCTGGGTGGAGACGTGTCCGAGCAGCGCCATGAGCGCTTGTAGGGAAACCCCGGCGTTGATCAGGGCGGTGGCATAGGTGTGGCGCAGTTGATGTGGGGTGATGTGGTCGAGCCCGGCGGTCGCTGCCGCCCGGTTGAGCTCAGCGCGTAGTGCGTTCTGGGAGAGTCGTTTTCCGTGGTGGGTGAACAAGAAGTCGGCGGGTGCTCCGGTGCGGGGGTGACGTAGTGGCCGGCCGTGAGTGCGGGTGGCGGTGATGCGGTCGACGAGGGTGAGGACTTCGTCGTCGATGGGTACCATGCGTTCGGAGTCGAGTTTGCCCAGTGGCACTTTCAGCCACGACCCTTGCCCCGGGATCTCGTGGATGCAGTCGAGTTCGAGGTCGAGCAGTTCCCCGATCCGCAACCCACACGCCCGCGCCAACAGCAGGGCGTCTGCGGCCAGACGATACGGCGAATCCGCCAGCGCTGCAGCAAGCTTGCGATCGGCATCTACGGGTAGATAGCGTGGCAGAAACCGTTGCGGGCGAGGCAGGTCGCTGCGGAAGATCAGCTTGCGCGCTGGCGCGTCATCCCATCCCCACTCGGTGATCTCGGCCAGGAAATGGCCGACCGCGTGCACGCGTCGGATGCGGTCGGCCACGGTGATGGGTGCACCGGTGACACTGTTGAGGGTGGTGGGCAACGACGCCAGATACGGCTCGATATGGCGTCGACGATCGAGGTGGGCCAGCGAGGTCAGATCGGGGTCGGTGACGGCCAGGAATCGGCCGAAGTGCGCGAGTCGGGTCGCGATGCTGCTGACGGTCTTCGGCGCGCAGGTGGCGTACTTGCGGTTGAGGTAGCCCACGAACGCCGGGCGCAGTGCTGTGGGCACCTCGGCCATCCGATCCTCGAGGCTGTGTGCGGTCGTCGCCGGTGGTGCTTCGGAGTCGAGGATGCCGAGATGGAACAGGATCTGGCGGGCACTGTGCAGGGTGCTGCGGTAGTGTTTCGCGCCGCGTCCGGTGTGTTCTTCGCGCAGTGTGCAAGCGTGCAGGAGGTCGGCGAGGTCGTCCTCGTACAGGTCGGTCAACGGGCGCTGGGTCTGGATGAGCAACCGCGCGATGATTTGTGAGGCGATCGCCGATGCGACTCGGTCGGTGAATCCCAATTCCTTTGCCGCACTGACAAATCTCTGAAGGTCAGCGTTGAGTGGACTGACCGCGAGTTCCAGCCAGATACTGCTGAGTTTGCGGTACACCAGATAATCGTATCCGGGTGCCAGGCGCCCGCTGACCATCAAGAACGTGATGAACGGGCGGGTGGAGCAGTTTGCGGCCAGGCGTTTCTCGAGAGGTTCCTCGGCCCAGTCGGCGACCGTGGGCCAGCGCTTGAGGAAGGAGCGTGCCGCTTGGGTGTAGGCCGGGTTGCCGCGGCCACGCCGCCGCAGATGGGCGAGGTAGGCAGTCTGGACCTCTGCCGGTGTCTCAGGTCTGGGTGCGAAGTCGTGTGCGTGCTGCATCGAACTCTGCCTTGACATGTGTTGGGGTCAAATGGATATAGCGGGCTGTGGTATCGACGTGAGCGTGGCCGAGCAGCGCTTGCATCACCGCCAGATCGACTCCGGCTTCGGCCATCGCGGTGCCGAAGGTATGACGCAGTGCGTGTGGGTGGCCGGCGGCCACTCCGGATTTGAGGCGGTGGTAGCGGAAGATCGTGCGTAGTCCAGCCGCGGTCAACGGCTGACCCCGGTGCGGTCCCTTCGCCACCAGAAACAGACGGGTATTGGATGATTCGGGCCGCTCGGTCAGGACGTAGGTGTGAATCAGGCCGGCCACCTCGACATCGAGCGGCACCCGGCGTTCCTTGCCGCCCTTGCCGAGTACCCGTACCCAGCGGGCGCCGATATCGACATCGGTCACCTCCAGGGTGAGCAACTCGCACGAGCGTAACCCCGACAACAACATCAACCCGGCCAACGACCGGTCCCGCCAGGTGTGCAGGCTCGCCACCAGATCTGCGGTCTCACGACGATCCAGTGCCCGGGGTAGCCGACGCGGTTCGCGCAGCCGCAACGCTGACCGCCTCTTCGGCTTGACCAGATGGCCGAGCAGGGCGTTGCGTTCTTCGGCGGTGACGCGGCGTGCTTCACGCCCACTCGGGACCGGATTGACCAGGTCAGGATCGGTGATGCTGCGATAGGTGAACAAGCCCGTCAGCGCCGCGAGTCGATGATTGATCGTGGTCGGTGAGTACCGATCGAGCCGTTGCCCGGTCATCGACAACACATTTGCTGGACGACCCGGAATCGACGTCTCTCGGCAGAACCGCATGAAGTCGAGAAGCGTTGTCGTGGTTACTGATTCCAACGTGATATCGGACTCGTCGAGCCACCGGCAGAACGCCAGCAGGTCGTAGCCGTAGGCCCGTAACGTGCGCGCCGAGTAGTTTCGGTCGGCCAGATAGCCGAGGTAATCATTGACCACCACGTACCTTCCGGCATGGTCACCGGCCAACTGCCAGGCAACCTCAGTGCCAGATTCCAGATGCAGCAACTGCCGATCCGTCATGAGACAGGTGTAACGCCACCGTCAACCCCGGTCAAGTATCTTCCGTTGTCGGCGTGTCTGTTTCACCGTAGCCCCGGGCTCCGGATTAGCCGGTCAACAGGCA
>NZ_JAKWBF010000061.1 GCF_022513585.1 Gordonia gummivorans | reverse complement strand
TGCTGGGACAACGCCGGTGCCGAGTCGCTGTGGTCGACGGTCAAGCACGAGTACTACAAGCGGCACGCGTTCACTAACTACTCGAATCTTACTGCAGGACTTGACAATTACGTCCGCTTCTACAATCCTGACAGGAGGCACAGTTCGCTGGGGATGATCTCGCCCATCGACTTCGAGATCAAGTCACTGACCAGTCAGCAAACAAGCTAACCGTGTCCACTTTTTCGGGGGAACCTCAGGCGTCCAGTTCGTCGATGATGTCCTCGGGTATCCCGCCTCGTTCATGACCCAGGACCATGACGGTCCGTCGCCGCGCGGGCGTCGATCCGCCAAACGGGGTGCACCTTCGGCAAGTTCGACGCCGAGAAGCTGCGATCCGGCGTCGCGCTCGCGCGAGGGCGTATCAGCATTTTGAAAGCAATGACCGGAGCATCGGATGATGCACACAGTCCGTGTACGGCGAAACCGACCACGTCGGCGTTGTGCAGCAGTGAGAGCATCGACGGCGACCAACTCCGGCGAGCCCCCGCGTCCGTGTCGCTTAAAAGTTGGTCGCGCTCTGCTCGTACGTGAACTGGCACCGGGTCGTTTACCCACGGAAGAGTGAGGACACAGTCCTCTACCACTCAGCGAAGGTGTGGCAGATTGCAGTTGCAACCTCGGAACACCGGTAGGCGACGCCAGAACACCCGGCTACGAAAAGACACCTTGGTGCTCGTCTGCGTTCCATTCCATGGAGAATACTTCGAGTGGCGGGTGGGTGTCGCACTGCTTCAACCCAGATGAGTTGCACAAGACGCACTCAAGCCCGGTTTGTGAACGAGACCTGATCGAGTGCAATGCTGGATTTCTCGCTGAGGGGTGTCAGTACGCATGATGGCTTGCCCGACATCGCTAGGCCACAGAGGATCGTCGGGTCGCTTGGCCCCTGGCTCGTGATGGCCGATCGTTGCCTCTTGCAGCCATCTGTGGCGTCGATGCTTGCCCCTCCGGCTGTAGCGAGCAGCGAAACCTCATACCGGGTGTAGACCGGCGAAGAGTAGACTAGCGTTCGTGTTGACGCGGCTTGAAGTTGACGGGTTCAAGAACTTATTCGAGGTCAAGATCGATTTTGGCCCATACACCTGCATCGCCGGGCCGAATGCAGTAGGCAAGTCAAACCTGTTCGACGTGATCGAGTTCCTGTCGCTAATCGCCGATTATCCGTTCATGGAAGCCGCACAGCAGATTCGGTCGGCCGGCGATCGTGTCGGGGACCCGCGCACACTGTTCTTTGTCGACGGCAGCAAGAGTCCACCGCCAATGACGCTCGCAGCCGAGATGTTGGTCCCTAAGCGAATCCACGACGACTTCGGCGAAGAGGCAGAGGCGACGAGCACCTTTCTACGCTATGAAGTGACGCTGGAGTACGTAGCACCCAGCACCAGCGGGCCTTTACCGATCGGGGGCATTCGGCTGCTCCGTGAAGACCTCACCTACATAAAGCAGTCACTGGCATACCAACGACTTCGTTGGCCGATGCGAGCCAACAAGTTTCGCCAAGCGGTCGTTCGCAACGAGCGCAAGGGCAAGGGCTTCATTTCCACGGGTGAAGATGGCACCTTCCATGTGCATCAAGACGGCGGCAGCCGCGGTCAGCCGAGACGGTCAGCCGCCGCCCCGCGAACAGTCCTGTCAACAATCAATACAACCAGCGATCCCACAGCGCTCGCTGCACGTCGTGAGATGCAGCAGTGGCGCAAGCTCTCGCTTGAGCCTTCTGCAATGCGAGCCCCCGACAGCCTCACGGGTCCCTCCGTCATTGGCTCCGACGGCTCTCACCTCGCCGCTGCCCTGTTTCGAATGGCACGGCAGGGCGAAGACGACAATATTTACGCGGCGGTTGCATCGACCGCGTCCGCTTTGGTCGATGTCCGAGAGATCAATGTCGACTTTGACGCCACGCGCGATCTGCTGACCCTCGAAGCCCGCGTCGGGGACGCACCGTTGCTGCCTGCACGAGCACTGTCTGAGGGCACGTTGCGGTTCATCGCTCTATCGGTCATCGAGGCTGACGAGTCATTTGGCGGTCTCATATGCATGGAGGAGCCTGAGAACGGCATCCATCCTGCGAAGATTGAAGCAATGGTAACGCTTGTACGAGAGCTGGCAGTCGACCCGAATGAGTCGCCAGGATCGGACAACCCGCTTCGACAAGTCATCACCAACACACACTCACCCCGATTTGTGACATATCAGCAACCGGGGGACATCCTGCTAGCTAGCCCGCGGACCGTAAACACCGGCAGCAGCAACGGAACTGTGGAGACGGTCGCATTTGTGCCACTCTGGGACACGTGGCGCTCGACTGCCGCCGAGTTTGCGGTGTCCAAGGGATTCATCGGCGAGTACCTGAGCGAGCCAGATGATGCACCCCTGCAACTCGACTATCCCGGTCGAGAGATCGAGGGGATCGCCTGAATGGGCGGGATCCAATTCGTCCTTGTCCGAGAAGGAAGTTCCGACGACGGACTGGTCCCCTTAATTAGGACACTCATTGTGCGCGCAGGCGCAGATAGCGCTATCGGCGCAGCACGCAACTACAAGGGCACCATGAAAGAAAGACTTGAGCGCGTTCTCGCCGAAGAGGTCAAACCCGAACTGATCGTCGTTCACCGAGATTCAGACTCAAAATCGGCTAATGCCCGATACGACGAAATAAACAGTGCCGCCTCCGAACTCGGTTGCGGTGACGAGGTCGTCGCGGTCGTTCCCATCCAAGAGACAGAAGCGTGGCTCCTCACAGATGATTCAGCGATCCGGTCTGTTGTCGGACGACCGAAAGGTCGGGCGGCACTCAACCTTCCAGCTTTGAAACACATCGAGTCGACCGCCAATCCGAAAGAGCTTTTGCAGGAGGCATTTCTGATCGCCAGCGAAGCGACTGGCGCGCGCCGAAAGAAGATGGCCAAGCAGTTTCAGAAACACCGCGCAACGCTGCTCGAACGTTTGGACCCTGATGGTCCGGTAGTGGAGCTCAGCTCTTGGCAGCGCTTCGTCACCGACCTGAGTGACTCAACCGTAGCGGCGCTCGAGAAGAACAGCTGACCGATTTCGACTAGGGCGTGTCTCCCATATGTGGGGCTGTGCGGCGGGGATGCTGTTTCGGTGGCGATGACGACTTCGAGGTACCAGGTGTTCACCGATGAGCAGTGGGCGCGGATCGAGCCGCTGCTGCCGTCGAATACCGGTAAGCGTGCGCACCCGTTTGGTGAACATCGGCGAGTCGTCGAGGGTATGGCCTATCGGTATCGGACCGGAATCCCTTGGCGGGACTTGCCTCGCGAGCAGTTCGGGCCGTGGCAGACGGTGTGGAAGCGGCATCGACGCTACGCTGAGGACGGCACGTGGGACCGCGTGTTGGCACACGTGCTCGCCGAGGCTGACGCGGCGGGCAGGATCGACTGGAACATCTCGGTCGATGCGACGATCGCTCGTGCGCATCAGCACGCAACAAACACCACGCGCCCTGATCAGGACACAGGGGGCATCGTCGAATCACAAGAATCTCGCCCTCGACGGCGGTGAACCCGCAGGTCACGGGATCGGGCGCTCGCGTGGCGGGTTGACCACGAAAATTCATCGGGCCGTCGACGGTAACGGCAGACCGTTGGTCAACATCGTCACCGG
>NZ_JAKWBF010000060.1 GCF_022513585.1 Gordonia gummivorans | reverse complement strand
GGGGGTGGAAGGCGTTTTGGAAGTCGGTGGGTAATTGGATTGATGAGCATGCTGATGTGTTGAAGACGATTTCGGATGTGTTGATCACGGTGGGGTCGTTGGTGGCGTTGTTGCCGGGGTTGGGCACGTTGGTGGGGGGGGATCATCGCGGGTATTGGTGTGGGTATCGGGTTGGCGTTGACGTTGACGGGGAATATGTCGTGGGGTGAGTTCGCGATGTCGGCGGCCGGTGCGATTCCGGGGGCGGGTAAGGGTGCCCAGTTGGCGAAGCTGGGTATGAAGGGGGTGGGGAAGAACGCGGCGAAGGAGTTGGCGGAGCGGGCTCGTCCGTCGCGGTATATCTGCCGTGGTGCCGAGCCGGTGGATATGGCGACCGGGGCGATGGTCGATGATTTTGTGGATCTGACGATCGGTGGCGAGTTGCCGTTGATTGTGGAGCGTAAAGCGGTGTCGTCGTTCGGGTTGGGGACGGCGTTTGGTCCGTCGTGGGCGTCGTTGTTCGATTGCCGGGTCGAGGTGGATGCTGACGGTATCGCGTTGGTGAATGTGGATGGTTCGGTGTTGTGGTACGACCGGCCCGATCCTGACGCGGTCGGTGAGGTGATGCCGCGGGTGGGCACGATGCCGTTGTCGTTTGTTGATGGCGCGTATCGGGTACGCAATGTGGCTGCTGGTGTGACGTATGAGTTTTCGGTCGTCGGCGATGAGGGCTCGGTGCGGATGACCGCTGATGAGCCGCACCAGGATGAAGTACCCCGGGATTCGGTGTTGGCGGTTGGTTCGGTACCGGTGGCGGGTTCGTCGTCGTTGGCGGGGGTGGCGGACTCGGCGGTGGTGATCGGGCTCAGTGCGGTGGTGTCGCGGACGGGGCACCGGTTCGAGTTGGTGTATGACCAGCAGAGCGGGTTGGTCCGCGAGGTTCGTCATGGTGGCGGTGCGGTGGTCGAGGTCGATACTGATGCGGTGACGGGCCGGGTGTTGGGGTTGGCGGTGCGTGATGAGGTGGGTGTGTCGACCCCGGTGGTGTCCTACCGGTATGACGCGCGCGCCAATCTTGCCGAGGTGGTCAATTCCAGTGGTGTGCCGATGCGGTTCGCTTATGACGATGCTGCGCGGATCGTGTCGTGGACTGACCGCAACCGGGTGTCGTATCACTACCGGTACGACGATCGCGGCCGGGTGGTGCGGCAGGTCGGTACGTCGGGGATGTTCCCGAATGCGTTGGTGCATCTGCCGGATGTGGGTGCCGATGCCCCGGTGGGTGGCCGGATTGTGGTGTTGGTGGAGACGGTGACCGACGTGTTGGCCGAGCACGAACGTGATGAGCGTATCGAGGAGCGGTTGGCGCGGTTGGCGCAGTTGCCGATCGTGGCGTTGTTGGAGTCGGGTGGGTTGGCTGGGGCGGGGTTGACTGGTCGTGGCCGTGACGGTGCGGTGGACTCGAGCGTGGTTGAGCCGGGTTTGGTGGTTGCCGAGGAGTTGCTGGTTGATGAGGTGTTGGGCCGGATTCAGCCGTGGGTGTATCGCTCGACCGCGGCCGGTGATGTGTGGCGCATCGTGTCGGCCGAGGGGGTGGTGACCGAGTTCGAACACGATGTGCACCACAATCCGACGGCGTTTACCGGTGGTGATGGTGCCCGTTGGGAGACGGTGTTCGATGAGTTCGGGTGTGAGGTGGCCACGACCGATCCGCAGGGCCGGGTCAGTTCCATCGAGCGTGGGACGTGGGGGATGCCGGCGCGGGTGACCGATGAGGCCGGCCGGGTCAGTGAAGCCGTGCTGGATGGGTTCGGCAGTGTGGTGGCGGTGACCGATCCGGTGGGTGCGGTTACGCGGTTCGAGCATGTGGTGCGGGCTTCGGGTGTGGTCACTGCGGCGCGGGTGGATGCCGATGGTGCGCGCACCGAGTTTGACTATGACGCGGCGGGTCGGGTGGTGCGGGTGATTGATCCGGCGCAGCGGGTGTGGAGTTTTGAGCGCAATGTGTTCGGTGATGTGGTGGCGGTGACCGACCCCGATGGTGCGGTGACCAGCTCGGAGTTCACGGTGGAGGGCTGGTTGCTGGGCCAGGTGTATCCCGATGGGACCGGGGTGCGGTTGGGTTATGACGCGGAGGGCAACCAGGTCGAGGTGGTTGATGAGGCTGGGCATGTGACGCGCACCGAGTACACGGTGTTCGATCATCCGCGGGCGGTGATCGACCCGTCGGGTGGGCGTGTGGAGATCGGGTATGACTCCACGATGGAGCAGACCTGGGTGCGTAGTCCTGATGGTTTGTCGTGGCGGTTCGAGCGTGACCGGGATGCGCGGGTGGTCGCGGAAACCGACTACAACGGGGCGCGCAGCACGTTCGGGTTGGATGGTCTGGGCCGGCCGGTGGTGGTGACTGATGCGCTCGGGCATGTTCGGGCTCGACGTTTTGATCTGTTGGGGCGGTTGGTGTCGGAGGCGGCCACTGCTGATGGTGTGACCGAGTATGGCTATGACGTCGCTGGGGATTTGGTGTCGGTGGTCAATGGTGATGCGCGCGTGGAGTTCGAGCGCGATGGTGTGGGTCGGGTGGTGGCCGAGACGGTCAACGGGGTGGTGGTGCGGTCACGGTTCGACAGTGTGGGGCGGCGTACGGATCGGGAGGTCACCACGGGTGGGCGGTCGTGGTCGGCGACGTTCGGTTTTGATGCGGCCGGCCGGTTGGCGGGTATCGATGCCGGGGGACGCTTTTCCACCCCGGAAGGTCGGCGGATCGGGTTCGGCTATGAGGGGGCGGGTCGGGAGAGTGAACGCCGGTTCGGGCGGTCGGCACGGTTACGGCAGTCTTTTGACCGGCGTGGCCGCCTGTCGCGCCAACACGTCCTGGCCGGTGCGGAACGAGTCGCCGGTGGGGAACAGGCCACCGGGGCGCAGCGGTTGGTGGCGGGGCGGGTGTGGTCGTATCGGGCCGACGGATATGTGACCGGCGTGGATGATGCGGTGGCGGGGGCGACGCGCTTTGATGTGGACGCTTCGGGCCGGGTCACCGCAGCGGTCCCGTCGACTGTCGGCGGCACCCGCGCCGCGGGTACCGGTGCTGGTGGTGGTGAGTGGTTTGGGTACACGCCGTCGGGGGTGTTGGCGCGCGCGGATAGTGGTGCGGGTCAGCCGGTGGGGGTGGCGGCGTCGCCGGTGGCGGGTGTGGCGCGGGTGGATGGTTCGGATCGGGTGTCTCGGTCGGGGACGTTGGTCACTCGGGTGGGTCGGGATCGGTTCACCTATGATGCGGCGGGCCGGCTGCGGGTGCGGGTGCGGGCACGGTTGTCCCGTAAGGCGGAGGTGACCGAGTTCTCGTATACCGATGGCGGCCAGATTCGTGAGGTGGGGTGCGGTGATGGGACGCGCTGGCGGTACGGCTATGACGGGTTGGGGCGTCGGGTCAGCAAGTCCCATGTCGATCGTGATGGCCGGATTCTTGATGAGGTGGTATTCGGGTGGGACGGTAACGATCTGGTCCTGCAGTCGAATACGGCCCTGACCCCGCGCGGTCCGGTTGCGGCCGGGGCGTCGTCGACGTGGGTGTGGACCTATCACCCCGATGGTGGGGACGTGGTGTCTCAGGAAGTTGTCCACCACACCCCGCACACCGACACCACACCAGACAAGACAACACCCGACATCACGCCACCCGACATCACGCCACCCGTCGCCTATCCAGCACCCGATGGTCATCGTGGTGGTGTTGATGGGTGGTCGCAGGGGCGGGTGGATACCGAGTTTTATGCGATCGTCGCGGATTTGGCGGGTGCGCCGACGGAGTTGGTGGACCCGCTCACCGGGCAGGTTGCTGGGCGTGCGGTGCGCAGTGTGTGGGGGCACACCACCTGGCAGGGTGTGTCGAGTCCGTTGGGGTTCGCCGGTCAGCAACACGACCCGGAAAGCGGGCTGTTCTACAACCGGTTCCGGTTCTACAACCCGGCGACGGCCACCTACACCAGCCCGACCCGTTGGGTGTGGGGCCCAACCCGGCCAGCGCCACCGCCTACGTCCACAACCCACACGTCGCGGTCGACCCACTCGGGCTTAAGATCCACTTCAAGGGGAAGGGTGATTTCTGGACGCGTAAGGAGGTCAAGGGTAAGAATGTGTGGCAGCGCGACGACCTATTCGACCCGACCCGTGTCGATGAGCGCGGCCGAACCAACCTCGAACGAATGAAGCGAGGAAATGCTCCGATTGGGCATGACGGAAATCCGTTGAACTTGCACCATATCGGCCAGCGAGACAACAGCCCGATTGTTGAACTTACACAACAGGTACATAAAGAGAATCACGGATTGCTGCATATCAATCCTAGTTCAACCCCTTCTGGGATTAACAGATCGGCATTCGACAGTTGGCGTGGAAGATACTGGCGGGCCAGGCGCCACGACTTCACGTGAGTGCTGAAGCGAAAGGAATAATTTCTTGGGTATCGAAGAAGTGCGGTCGTTTATAGACCGGGCACCGGCTGAGGACGGCGATTTCGAAGGCGCGGTAACTGAGGGCGAGATAGCCGATGCGGAGTCTCAACTTGGAGTGGCATTCCCCCCGTCGTATCGCCAATTCGTGGCGTCGTTAGGGCTTGGGGATGTTAACTCCAGAGAATTTTACGGGTTGATCCCCGGGAAGCCAGTTACTGCGGAGTCTGGGGTCCCGAGCGTTGGCATAAGCCTCAGGGAGCGTCTAGATAGCGGACTGCCAGCGTCGCTCGTGATTGTGAGCGATACGGGTATGGGTGAGTGGTATGTGTTGGATACGTCGGAGCGTGATGCGGATGGGGAGTGTCCGGTGAAGATTTGGTCGCCGGGTACGGGAGATTTTGTTCCAGGTGAGCGATTTGATGACTTCGGTGAGTTTGCTCTCGGCATGTTGAATGTCGACACTGGCGATTAGTTGGTGGCAGTGTTTTCGCGGCTTTGTCGGGTAGTGGTTTTTTCGAGGTTGAT
>NZ_JAKWBF010000006.1 GCF_022513585.1 Gordonia gummivorans | reverse complement strand
TTTTTCGGCACGACCCAAGCGCATTTGCCCAGTTCAGAGGCCGACTACTGAACCTTCGGATCAGCCGAACAGCACCCCGGGATTGAGCAGTCCCTGCGGATCGAGGCCCTGCTTGATCGACCGCATCACCGAGCGGTCGATGTCGCTGCGGCCGAGGTGAATCCACGCGGCCTTGGCGCGGCCGATGCCGTGTTCGGCACTGATACTGCCGCCGTTCGCAGCGACGATGCCGAACACCCGCGCGGTCACCGCCTCGGCGTCACCCTCGGGCACGTCGAGCAGGTTGACGTGGATGTTCCCGTCACCCACATGACCGAACAGGATTGGGCGACAGGGATGTTCGACGATCTCGCCGACCGCCGTCAACTCCGCGAAGGCTTCGGGCAGGGCCCGGATCGGCACCGAGATGTCGAGCTTCACGACCGGCGTCGTGCTGGCCCGCGCAATCGTCTCGGTGTGGCTCTCCCGCACCGCCCACAGCGCACGGGCGGGGCCCGGCTCGAGGACGGCGTCCACGATGCCCGACGCCTCGTCGAGCAACTCCGCAACAGCCTCTTCCACATCGCCGGGACCCGACAACTCGATCAACACGTAGAACGACGCCGTCGACGCGACCGGACGCCGATGTCCGTGCTCGGCGACCAGCGCGACCCCGGCCTCGGTCATGATCTCGGCGGCCTCCACCGTGAGACCACGCGCCCCGGCGGCACCGATGAGTCCGATCGCGTCCTCCACATGATTGACCGCTGCAACGGCAACAGTCGTGTGCCGGGCCGGTGACACCAGCCGGAACAGCACCCCGGTGACCAACGCGAGCGTCCCCTCGCTGCCCGCGAGAAGTCCCGGAAGATCGTATCCCACATTGTCTTTCACCAACGACGACCACCGTCGCAGAATCCGGCCGTCGGCGAGCACGGCCTCGATACCCAACACCTGGGCGCGCGTGTTGCCGTGGCGGATCATCCGGATACCACCCGCATTCGTCGCCACAACACCTCCGGCGGTGGCCGTTTCGCGTGCCGCCAGGTCGATGGGAAACGCCAACCCCGACCGTGCCGCCGTCGAGTCGATCGCGTCGACGGTGGCACCGGCCTGTACCCCGACGCATCGGCCCACTTCGTCGATGTCGTCGATGTCGGTCATGCGTGCCGTCGAGAGCAGGATGACCGGTCGCGCGCCGACGCCCCGATCACCGGGCGGAACCGAACCACCGACCAGCCCGGTGTTGCCGCCCTGAACACAGATCTCGACACCCTCGGTGGCGCACAACCGGACGACGTCGGCGACCTCGTGCACCGTTCGCGGCCGGACCACCGCCTCCGCCGATCCCCGATACCGTCCCGTCCAGTCGGTGAAGTACCCGACGGTTTGCGACGGATCGGTCAGGACATGGGCGTCTCCGACGATCTCACCCAGACGGATCTCAGTCAGTTGGGAGAGCATCGGTGATCGGGGTTGAGCCGTCGTCGAACTCGATCACCTGATGGGTGGTCGCGGGTGCGTTCACCACCTCCGCAATCACCTGTGCCACATTGGCGCGGCTGACCTCACTGCCCGCCGTGCGTTCCCCGCCCACCGAGATGCGGCCGCTGCCGGGTTCGTCGGTGAGTTTGCTGGGCCCGAGAATCGTCCAGTCCAGCGACGTCGACTTCAGATGCGTGTCGGCCGCCGCCTTGGCGTCGGCGTAGGCGAAGAACGAATTGTCCTCCGGCACTCCGTGGTCGGGGCCCGCCCCGAAGTACGACACCATCACATAGCGCTTGACGCCGGCGGCCGGCGCCGCATCCATCGACCGGATGGCCGCATCACGATCCACCGCGTACGTGCGCGATGGATCGCCTCCACCGGCGCCCGCCGACCACACCACCGCGTCCTGCCCGGCCAGGACCGACGCGATCCCCGCGGTGTCGAGTTGCTCGATGTCGGCGACCAGCGGAGTCGCCCCGGTCGCGGACACGTCGTCGGCCTGTGCGGGATTGCGGATGATCGAGGTGACCTCATCACCCCGGTCACTCAGAATCTTCGCCGCACGCAGTGCGATCTTGCCGTGGCCGCCGATGATGGCGATTCGAGTCACGTGTGATTACCTCCCAGTTGACTTGTCTGTTTGTCAGACCCTGTCAGCTCAAACCCTGCTGCGTCCCCGACCCCGGACCAGTCCGACGATCCACAACAGGATGCAGGCACCTGCCAGACAGGTCACGAAGCTGAAGATCAGGCCGCCGCCCTTGACGTCGACTCCGAAGAGATTCAGCAAGAAGCCGCCGAGCAGACCGCCGACAACGCCCACCACGATGTTGAGCAGTATCCCCTGCTGCGCGTCGGTCTTCATGATCTTGCTGGCGATCCAGCCGGCGAGTCCGCCGATGATGATCCAGCCGATGATTCCCAATCCGAGCATTGTTCCTCCAGTTGGCTTGGGCGGGTCCCGACCTACGCCCACCGTACGCCCGACAAGATCGCTTTACGGTTCGATTACTTAGCACTAAGCAACTAATAATAGTTGCGTGGCGAAACAAATGACTGTGGGCAGCGACGTGGGCACCGTGTACCACCAGCTCACCCAGATCAACCGTGCATTGCGGACCCGAGGCGGCCAGGGCAGCCTGAGTGCCGGCGTGGCCGCTGCGCTCTGGACCATCGTCAACCACTCGCCGATCCGGCTGTCGACGCTCGCGCAACGCGAGTCTGTGACCGCCCCCACGATGTCGCGCATCGTCGGAACGCTCGAAGAACAGGGCTACGTCGCGCGGACCGTCGACCCCGACGACGCACGCGCTCGCCTGTTCACGGCAACACCCGCCGGCATCGAACTCATTCGGAATGCACGGTCGCGGCGGGCGCAATTGCTCGCCGAGGCACTCGAGGAACTCGACGACGCCGATCGCGACGCGGTCCATCGCGGCCTCGCGGCACTCGCCGACGCACTCGAGATCTGCGACCGCCCCAGCCCCCTCTGACCTCTCGACAGTCACAAAGGACACTCATGACGACCGTCTCCCCCGCCACCATGGCCCCCGACGACACGACGCCGGACGGCTACAAGTGGATTGCCCTGTCCAACACCACGTTGGGCATGCTCATCGCGACGATCAACAGCTCGATCGTGCTGATCGCACTCCCCGACATCTTCCGCGGTATCCATCTCAACCCGCTGCTGCCCGAGAACACCAGCTACCTGCTGTGGATGATGATGGGCTTCCTCGTCGTCACCGCCGTCCTGGTGGTCAGCTTCGGCCGGCTCGGCGACATGTTCGGGCGCGCGAGGATGTACAACCTCGGATTCCTGATCTTCACGATCTCGTCGATCTTCCTCGCCATCACCTGGTTCGACGGCTCGCAGGCCGCTGTCTGGCTGATCTTCTGGCGCATCGTCCAAGGCATCGGCGGCGCCTTTCTGATGGCCAACTCGTCGGCGATCCTCACCGATGCCTTCCCACCAAGCCAACGCGGACTCGCGTTGGGTATCAACGGTGTTGCGGCCATCGCCGGATCGTTCCTGGGTCTGCTCGTCGGCGGCATCCTGGCACCGATCCACTGGCACCTGATCTTCCTCGTCTCGGTTCCCTTCGGCATCGTCGGCACCGTGTGGGCGTATCTCAAGCTGCGCGACACCGGAGTTCGCAAGCGCGCCCGGATGGACTGGTGGGGCAACATCACTTTCGCGGTCGGACTGGTCGCGGTCCTCGTCGGCATCACCTACGGCATCCAGCCCTACGGTGGACACGCCATGGGCTGGACCAGCCCGATGGTGCTGAGCTGCCTCATCGGTGGCGCGCTCGTCCTGATCGCCTTCGTCTTCATCGAAACCCAGGTCGAGAGCCCACTGTTCAACCTCCACCTGTTCCAGAATCGGTCCTTCACCTTCGGCAACATCGCCAACCTGATGGCGTCGATCGGTCGCGGTGGCCTGCAGTTCATCCTCATCATCTGGTTGCAGGGCATCTGGCTGCCGCAGCACGGCTACAACTTCGAACAGACTCCCCTGTGGTCGGCGATCTACATGGTGCCCTTGACAATCGGCTTCCTGATCACCGCTCCGCTGTCGGGTGCGCTCTCGGATCGCCTGGGCACCAAGTGGTTCACCACTTCCGGCATGCTCCTCACCGCGGTGGCCTTCGCCGGGCTGATCGCGTTGCCGGTGAACTTCTCGTTCTGGGTGTTCGCGGTGATCCTGTTCCTCAACGGCGTCGGCATGGGACTCTTCTCGTCGCCCAACCGGGCCGAGGTGATGAACAGCCTGCCCATCGACGCCCGCGGCTCCGGCTCCGGCATGATGACCACCTTCCAGAACGCGGCCATGGTGCTCTCGATCGGGCTCTTCTTCAGCCTGATGATCAGCGGACTGTCGGCGCACCTGCCTGCGACGATGGCTTCCGGCCTGACCGCGAACGGCGTACCCGCCGACCAAGCGGCCCAGATCGCCGGACTACCGGCGGTGGCCGTGCTGTTCGCAGCCTTCCTCGGCTACAACCCGGTGCAAGAACTACTCGGCGACCACATCTCGAGCCTGCCCGCGGCCAACCAGCACACGCTGACCGGCCTCGACTTCTTCCCACACCTGATCAGCGATCCGTTCGCCGACGGTCTGACTTCGGCGTTCACCTTCGCCATCGTGTGCTGCATCATCGGCGCGATCGCGTCGCTGTTCACCGGTGGACGCAAAAGCGCAACGGAGACAGCCGAAGTCGAGACACGTTCCGAATCGCTGGGTGCCGAACTCGCCGCCGTCGCAGCCGACGCATCGATGGAGGCGCCGAGCGAGCTGATCGACGAACCCCAGATCAACGAACCCCAGATCAACGAACCCCTGTCCGTCAGGGGCAGGTGACCTTCATCTCGAACTGCTTGGTCTGCGGGCCGGCAGTCGGGTTCGACAGCGAGACACCCGTGACCTCGCCGCTGATCGTGTAGTTCTTGCCGTCCTTGGTCGCGGTGGCGTTCTTACCGGTCCCCTTGACCCAACCGTAGTTGACGCCGTCGGTGGTCGCGATCCCGACGGTCTCGACCTGCGGCGAGTCACCCGAGGTCACGGTGGCGCCGATCGCTCCGGTGCCGGTGGCCGAACCGATCCCGATCACCACTTTGCCGTTCTGCTCGGCACACGCCACGGTCTTGCCGGTGACATCGACCGACTCGCCGCCCACCGTGACCGTGGCACTGCCCGAGTTGTTGGTCTCGACCGACGCCGAATCGTCGTCGTCGGACCCACAGGCCGACAGCGTGACGGCGAGGCCGACGACACCGATGACGGGAATGATCTGGACTTTGCGCATGACAACGCTCCTGTTCTGAACGAATCGTCGCGCCGGTCGGCGTGATGCCCAAGAACGCTAGTCTTCGGCGGCCACCGACGCGGCGAGTCCGCCAGAATGATTGGGGTCAGCCAAGTTTCCCGTCGGCTTCGACGAGGATTGCGCGAGTGAGATCCCGGAACTGCTCGTAGTGGCCGTGATAGCCGTACTTCGCGTGCAACGTCGGCCACGGTGCGTACTCGGCGGCGGCACCGATCACGTTCGCCTCATGCAGGTAGATGGGGAGGACGTTGTGGATGGTCGGGTCCCGGCGCAGGCGTCGGACCGTCTCTTGATGCAGCGCCGACGACGGGCGGTACTTCGAGATCACCACGCCGAGTTCGACGATGGACCGTCCGATCTCGGCACCAAAGTCGGCCACCTGCCGCTGGACATGTGGAATCGCGTACGTGGACAACACATCCGGGATGGTCGGGATGATGTACGCATCCGCCATGGCGAGACCGTTGAGACTGAACGGGCCGACGTTGGGCGGGCAGTCGATGAGGATGTGGTCGTAGCGATCAACGATGGGCGCGAGCGCTTTTCGTAACAGGCCTATCGCTTCGGCATGGTCGTCGGCGGCCACCCGGCGTGCGCTCAACTCCTCCTGCAGCTCGATGAGGTCGAGCGACGACGGGAGCAGGTCGATGCCGTCGACATCCGCGACCGGGGACACGTCACGTGCGATCGCACGGTCGAGGTCGAAATCGGTGGTGCCGTCGAGTGCGTCGGCGAACAGGGTCGCGACCGTGCGGCGATCCTGGTTGCATTCGAGCCAGGCCTCGGCGCCGATCATCATCGTCGTCAGGTTGGTTTGCGCATCGAGATCGACGAGCAGGACCCGCTTACCGAAGACCCCGGCCAGAAACTCGGCGACGCCGGCGGTGAGCGTCGTCTTGCCCACGCCGCCCTTGAGACTGATCGTCGCGATCACCGTCGGCATGGCACATGCTAACGCCCCGCCGCGGTCAGTACGTGGTGTTGTTGTTCTTCTTCGACGACCGCAAGAGCATGAATCCGCCGTAGATCGCGAGCGCGATGATGGCGATCCAGAACAGTCCCTTGAGCAGCGGCCCGATGATGGCGAGCGCGAGCAGGGCGACCGCAATGATGCCCAGGACCTTCCAGAAGGTGAGTCCGCTGTTGGTGTGCGTTGGTGTTGTCATGACTCCACTGTGGCGCGAGTTCGGGCAGATTTCACCTGCTCAGCGCCGATCTCGGTGAAAGTTCAGGGATCACCCTGAGGGTCGCAGCAGAATCGTCACAGGCAGAATGGTCGTGTGCCGATACCCGAGTTCATCCGCGAGTTGCGTGAACATGTCGGTCAGCGTCCGCTGTGGCTGTCCGGCGTCAGCGCGATCGTGCTCGACGACACCAATCGCATCTTGCTGACCCATCGCGTCGACACCGGGCAATGGGCCGTGGTGTCGGGGGTCCTCGAACCCGGCGAGGAACCGGCGCGCGCCGTGCTGCGCGAGATCGTCGAAGAGACCGGCGTGACCGCCGAGGTCGTCCGGCTGACCAGTATCGACGTGACACCGACCATCACGTATCCGAATGGTGACCAGACGCAATACCTCGACCTCTGTTTCCTGGCTTATCACCGCTCGGGTGAACCGCATGCCGCCGACGACGAGAACACCGAGGTGGCCTGGTTCGCGCCGGACGCACTGCCCGACGACCTGTCGGCGACGTCGCGCCTACGCATCGAGAAGGCGCTCGCCGGCAGCCTGGAAACGTGGTTCGCACGCTGAGCGGAAACTCCGGTCTCGTGGAATATCCGCGCCGGGCGATCGCCTTGAACCCGATATGACCACATCCACACGAATCGTTGCGACCGCGTACGGAGAGCCGACCACCGTCCTCGGCCAGGTAGAAGAAGAACTGCCACCACCGGGTCCCGGACAGGTCACCGTGCAGGTGCAGGCCGTCGGCGTCAACCCCATCGACCTCGCCCGGGTGACCGGCCGGATGGGTGCCGACGAATCGAAGCTCCCGCTCGCGCTCGGCTTCGAGGCGTCCGGCGTGATAACCGCCGTCGGCGACGGCGTCGACCGTGAGGTCGGCGACGAGGTGATCGCCTACTCGGTCCTCGGCGCCTATGCGTCCGCACTGAACGCCGACGACAGCAAGATCCACGACAAACCGGCAGATCTCGACTTCGAGCGGGCCGCCGGGCTGCTGCTGGTCGGCGAGACCGCGGCCGATGCCGTCGCCACGGCGAACGTCAGCGCCGGCGACATCGTGCTGGTGCACGGCGGTTCCGGAGCGGTCGGCTCCGTCGTCGTGCAACTGGCCGTCAAGGCCGGGGCGACGGTGATCGCCACCGGATCATCGGCCAATCAGAGCTTCATCAGCGGACTCGGCGCGCTTCCGGTGACCTACGGTCCCGGCCTTCTCGACCGGGTGGTCGCGGCAGCACCCGGCGTCATCACCAGCACCATCGACGCCGTCGGCACCGACGAGGCCATCGACACCTCGCTGTCTCTGCACTCGGCCGACAAGATCGTCAGCATTGCCGCGTTCGGTCGTGGCGGCGACGGCATCAAGCTCGTCGACGGTAGCTCCGCCGAGAGCAAAGCCCATCGCGCACAGGCGATTCCCGACCTCATTGCGTCCGCGGCATCGGGCGAGCTGGTCACCGAGATCGCCTCGACCTACCCGCTGGCCGACGCCGCCAAGGCCCTCACCGAACTCGGCGGCTCACACCCCCGCGGCAAGATCATCCTGATCCCGTAAACCCTCGAAAGGAGCGATATGGTAACCCCCGCAATCACTCTCAACAATGGTGTCGAGATCCCACAGCTGGGTTTCGGCGTGTTCCAGATCCCGCCGGCCGACACGAAAGCGGCAACACTGACCGCATTCGAGGTGGGCTACCGGCACATCGACACCGCCGAAATGTACGGCAACGAAAAGGAAGTCGGCCAGGCGGTGGCCGAGTCCGGACTGCCTCGTGACGAGGTGTTCATCACCAGCAAGCTCAACAACAGCTTCCACGCCTACGACGACGCTCTGCGCGCCACCGATCAGACCCTTGCCGACCTGGGTGTCGACGCCGTCGATCTGTTCCTGATCCACTGGCCACTGCCCGACGTTGGCGATTACGTCGAAACGTGGCGTGCGCTGGAGAAGATCCACGCCGACGGCAAGGCCCGCGCGATCGGGGTGTCGAATTTCCAGCAGGCACATCTGCAACGCCTCTTCGACGAGACCGACATCGTGCCGGCCGTCAACCAGATCGAGGTACATCCCTACCTGTCCCAGAACCCGTTGCGTGAGTTCAACTCCGAACACGGCATCGCGACCGAGGCGTGGTCGCCGATCGCCCAGGGCGACGTCCTCGACGATCCGGTGCTCGGCAAGATCGCGTCGGAGAAGGGTCGTTCGGTGGCGCAGGTGACCTTGCGCTGGCACATCCAGCGCGGCGACATCGTGTTCCCCAAGTCGGTGACACGGTCCCGCGTCGAGGAGAACTTCGCGCTGTTCGACTTCGAACTGTCGCCCGAGGACGTGGCCGCCATCGAGGGGCTGAACAAGGACAAACGACGCGGACCCGATCCCGACACGTTCAACTGGGTGCCGGAGAGCTGACGCCGTCGAGCTGTCGAGCACAATGAGGGCATGAGGATCTCGCGACGTGCCCAGCGGGTGGCGCCGTTCTACGCGATGGAGTTCGCGAAGAAGGCAGCCGCGATCGACGCGCAAGGGCACGACGTGGTGAAGCTGAACATCGGCGAACCCGACTTCGGTGCACCGCCGGCATTCCTCGAGGCAGCTCGTGAGCTGACAGACGGCCGCCCTCTCGCGTACACGCCCGCACTCGGTCTGCCCGAATTGCGCGAGGCGATCGCCGACTTCTACTCGCACCATTTCCGGGCCGAGGTGACCGCGGATCGGGTCGCGGTCACCTCCGGCGCGTCGGCGGCGCTTCTGCTGGCGTGCGCGGCGCTCATCGATCCGGGTGACGGTGTCCTCATCGGCGATCCGTCGTATCCGTGCAACCGCCAGTTCGCGGAGAGTTTCGGCGCCGACGTCACCCTCATCCCCACCACGCCGGCCACCCGCTTCCAGCTGACCACCAACGCCGTCGACGCGGCATGGACGAACACGACGCGCGGTGTAGTGGTGGCGACGCCGTCCAACCCGACCGGGACGTCGATGCCCTACGACGAACTGGTCGCGATGTGCGATCTGGTGTCCGAGCGCGACGGCTGGACCATCGTCGACGAGATCTATCTCGGTCTGTCCGACCCGGGCCCCGACGGCCGGCCGCCGCGGTCGGTGCTCGCCGCAGGTACCGCAGGCACCCAGGAAGCGATCGTCGTCAACAGCTTCTCCAAGTATTTCGGGCTCACCGGATGGCGCCTGGGCTGGTGCATCGTTCCCGAGTCCCTGATCGACGTCATCGAACGTCTTGCCCAGAACTTCTACGTCTGCCCGCCGACGCCGGCCCAGTTCGCTGCGCTGAGTTGCTTCACCCCGGAGTCGTTGGCGGTCACCGAACGTCGGCGCATCGAGTTCGCCGACCGGCGCCAGATCATCATCGACGGCCTCGCCAGTATCGGCCTCGAGGTTCCGGTGGTGCCCGACGGCGCCTTCTACGTCTACATCGACGTCGGCAACACCGGCCTCACGTCGTCCGAGTTCTGCGACCGCGCACTCACCGAAGCCCACGTAGCACTTACTCCCGGAAAGGATTTCGGCGTCGCGGGCGCCGAACGGTACGTGCGCCTGTCCTACGCCGCGTCGGCCGAGGACCTCACCAAGGCTGTCGAGCGACTCGGCACCTTCCTCGCCTGACACCCTGTGTCTTGTTGGCTAATCTGTGTGCTGCAGCACCCAGGTTGTCCGAGAAGGCACTGAGTGTTCTCGGACGGAACCGAAGCGGACGTGGCCGCGTCCAACTGTTATGACCATCTACGCCGCAGATTCTTCAGGGCTGATCTTTCGAGCCAAAGTTCTCGAGGCCGGCCTCACCGACGACGACCTGCGCAGGTCGCTACGCCAGGGTGAGATCGTCCGGGTGACTCGCGGAGTCTTTGCAGTGGCCGCGAAGCGCAACCCTGAGGAGGTCCACCGTCTCCGGGCGCTCGCCGCAGCAAAGGACAACCCTCAACGACCCCTCACCCATCAATCCGCGGCGGTGATTCTGGGACTGCCGATGCTGCGTCCAAACCTTCGCCGCGTTCACACGACAGCGCGCACCGGCAAGGGCTTCCGGACGACAACACACCACTGTCACGTTGCGCAGTACGACGATGAGGACATCGTGACCGTCGACGGTGTGCGCGTCACCGGCATCGAACGCACCGCCGTGGAAGTCGCTTGCACCGCAAAGGACTTCGCGGCTGCGTTGACGATCTTCGATTCCGCTCTGCGAGCCAAGGCCGACCGCGAGGTGATGGCCAGAATGCTCACCGATCGTCGACGAGGAACTGCTCAGGCGCGCAGGGCACTGCACCACGCAGACGGGGCGGCTGAGAACCCTGGCGAATCCTGGAGTCGGGCGCAGCTGATCGAAGCCGGGCTCCCTCCCGCGCGACTCCAATACAAGTTCTTCGACGCCGACGGCAACGAGGTTGCGCGCACTGATTTCGACTGGGACGGAAAGCTCGTCGGGGAGTTCGATGGAAAAGTGAAATACAAGAAGCTGCTCCGGCCGGGCGAGGACCCCGCCGAGGTCGTGATCCGGGAGAAGGCGAGGATGCACTGCGACGAATGGGGATCATGGTGATCCGCTGGGTGTGGAGAGATCTCGAGCAGCGAAAGCTGGTCGCGATGGTCCGGGAGTGGCTCGTCAGCCTGCACCTGATGCCCGCAGCGTGACGCGACACTCTGTGTCCAGTCGGGCCATCTGGATGCTGCAGCACACAGGTTCCCCGATTCGACCCAGAGTGTCGGGCAGCCTCCTAGGGTGAGCCACACACCCGTCGCCCATCAAGGAGGATGAGCCATGAGCACCCCGACCATCGATCCGAAGAAGGTTTCCACCGCGGTCGACGAGGTGGTGCAGGCCGCGTCGACGGGCGACGATCGGGTGCCCGGGGTGGTCGCGGGCGTCACCACGGACACCGAGACGATCTATCTCGGCCGGTCCGGGCGCCGGGCCATCGACGACGAGCAGCCGATGACCGACGACACCGTGTTCGCCATCTTCTCCACCACCAAGGCCATCACCGGCACCGCGGCGCTGCAGCTCGTCGAGGACGGTCAGCTGGATCTGCAAGCGCCCGCGCGCGAATACGTGCCCGCGATCGGCGAATTGCAGGTCATCGAGGGCTTCGACGACGACGGGTCGCCGAGACTGCGCAAGCCTGCGTCCGACATCACCACGCACCACCTGCTTACCCACACCGCGGGTTTTGGATACGACTTCTTCAACGAGACCTACAACCGGCTGGCCACCGAACAGGGTCAGCCGAGCATCATCGAGGCGACCAAGACCGCGTTGCGCACGCCGCTACTGTTCGACCCCGGAACCAAATGGGAGTACGGCAGCAACATCGACTGGGCGGGTCAGGTTGTCGAGGCGGTCAGCGGACAACGGCTCGGCGCCGTGATGAGCGACCGGATCTTCAGTCCGCTCGGCATGTCCAACACGTCGTTCGACCTGTACCCCGACACCGACGGTCGACGCGCACGGATGCACCATCGCGGCGAAGACGGTTCGCTCTCGCCCAACCACAAGTGGGCACTGCCCGCCGACCCCGAGGTCCACATGGGTGGACACGGGCTCTACTCGACGGTCGGCGACTACCTCAAGTTCATGCGGATGTGGCTCAACGACGGCATGTCCGACTCCGGTGAGCAGGTGCTGAAACCCGAAACCGTCGAGATGGCCGAGCGCAATCACCTCGGCGATCTCAAGGTGACCGCCCTGCCCGGCGTCATCCCGGCCCTCTCCAACGACGCCGAGTTCTTCCCGGGAATGCCCAAGTCCTGGGCGTACACCTTCATGATCAACGACGAGGACGCGCCGACCGGCCGCCCCGCGGGCGCACTGGCGTGGGCCGGGCTGGCGAATCTGTACTACTGGATCGACCGGCGCAACAAGATCGGCGGCTACTGGGCCACCCAGATCCTCCCCTTCGCCGACGCCATCTCAGTGGGCCGCTACCTCGAGTTCGAGACCGCCGCGTACAACGCCCTCGGCGCCGACTGAAAGCCTCCCACCTGGTCATTTGCGCTGCTGAACCCCTGCTGACCGATCTCACATCGGTCGTTGTCTCACAGTGAGACGTATGTGTTGCAGATCACAAGGTTGTATCAAAGTCGCTCCAGCCCAGCAGGCCGGCACCGCGTCGGCCTTCTCACGAGGAGGCGCACATTGAGCAGGCAGAGCTTGACCAAAGCACATGCAAAGATCACCGAACTGTCCTGGGAACCCACCTTCGCCACTCCCGCGACCCGCTTCGGCACCGACTACACGTTTGAGAAGGCCCCGAAGAAGGACCCGCTCAAGCAGATCATGCGGTCCTACTTCCCCATGGAGGAGGAGAAGGACAACCGCGTCTACGGCGCCATGGACGGCGCGATTCGCGGCAACATGTTCCGCCAGGTCCAGGAACGCTGGCTCGAATGGCAGAAGCTGTTCCTGTCGATCATCCCGTTCCCGGAGATCTCCGCGGCCCGCGCGATGCCGATGGCCATCGACGCCGTGCCCAACCCGGAGATCCACAACGGTCTGGCCGTGCAGATGATCGACGAGGTTCGTCATTCGACGATCCAGATGAACCTCAAGAAGCTGTACATGAACAACTACATCGACCCGGCCGGCTTCGACATCACCGAGAAGGCGTTCGCCAACAACTACGCGGGCACCATCGGCCGGCAGTTCGGCGAGGGATTCATCACCGGCGACGCCATCACCGCCGCCAACATCTACCTGACCGTGGTCGCCGAGACCGCCTTCACCAACACCCTGTTCGTCGCGATGCCCGACGAAGCGGCCGCCAA
The DNA here is from genome assembly GCF_022513585.1 of Gordonia gummivorans. Classification (GTDB taxonomy): domain Bacteria; phylum Actinomycetota; class Actinomycetes; order Mycobacteriales; family Mycobacteriaceae; genus Gordonia. The sequence goes on along the minus strand of NZ_JAKWBF010000006.1, from coordinate 178,667 downwards.
CGGCGACTACCTGCTGCCCACCGTGTTCCACTCGGTCCAGTCCGACGAGTCTCGGCACATCTCCAACGGCTACTCCATCCTCCTGATGGCACTGGCCGACGAGCGCAATCGTCCACTGCTGGAACGTGATCTGCGCTATGCGTGGTGGAACAACCACTGCGTGGTCGACGCCGCGATCGGCACCTTCATCGAATACGGCACCAAGGACCGCCGCAAGGACCGGGAGAGCTACGCCGAGATGTGGCGTCGCTGGATCTACGACGACTACTACCGCAGTTACCTTCTGCCACTGGAGAAGTACGGCCTGACCATCCCGCACGACCTCGTCGAAGAGGCCTGGAACCGCATCACCAACAAGCACTATGTGCACGAGGTGGCCCGGTTCTTCGCCACCGGCTGGCCGGTCAACTACTGGCGGATCGACCCGATGACCGACAAGGACTTCGAGTGGTTCGAGGAGAAGTATCCCGGTTGGTACAACAAGTTCGGCAAGTGGTGGGAGAACTACAACCGCCTCAAGTATCCGGGCAAGAACAAGCCGATCGCCTTCGAGGACGTCGACTACGAGTATCCGCACCGCTGCTGGACCTGCATGGTGCCGGCCCTCATCCGTGAGGACATGGTGGTCGACAAGGTCGACGGCCAGTGGCGCACCTACTGCTCGGAGACCTGCGCGTGGACCGACAAGGTGGCCTTCCGTGGCGAGTACGAGGGCCGCGAGACCCCGAACATGGGGCGGCTCACCGGCTTCCGCGAATGGGAGACACTGCATCACGGCGGCGATCTGGCCGACATCATCACGAACCTCGGGTACGTGCGTGACGACGGCAAGACGCTGATCCCGCAGCCACATCTGGATCTCGATCCGGACAAGATGTGGACGCTCGACGACGTGCGCGGCATCCAGTTCGGCAGCCCCAACGTGGCGCTGAACGAGATGTCCGACGAAGAACGCGAGGCCCACGTCGCCGCGTATCGCGCCAACAAGAACGGGGCCGTCACGGTCTGACGACCCCGCCCGGCAACGGTGGACGACATTCGCAGGTCGCCCACCGTTGCCGGCCCGACCCCGCACACAGCCCCGACTGAGCACCGAAAGGCGACCCAGTGGCAGACACACACCGCATCAACTTCGAACCCGTCGACATCGAGATGGAGGTCAGCGAGGACGAGACCATCCTCGACGCCGCATTCCGGCAGGGCATCCACCTGATGCACGGTTGCCGAGAGGGTCGGTGTTCGGCTTGCAAGTCGTACATGCTCGACGGTGACGTGCAGATGGACGACTACTCGACGTTCGCGTGCAACGACTCCGAGGAGGCCGAGGGATACGTACTCCTTTGCCGCACTTACGCATACAGCGACTGTGAGATCGAGCTGCTCAACTTCGACGAGGACGAGTTGCTCGGCGGCGCACCCATCCAGGACGTGCGTACCAAGGTGGCCGGCATCGAACCGCTCACCCGCGACATCGTCTCGCTGAAGCTCGACGTCGTCGAACCCGAAGCGCTCGAATTCAAGGCCGGCCAGTACGTCGACCTGTTCATCCCCGGCACCGACGAGAAGCGGTCGTTCTCGTTGGCGACCACACCGAGCACGCCCGACCGCCTCGAGTTCGTCATCAAGAAGTACCCGAACGGGCTCTTCGCCGGCATGCTCGAGGACGGCCTCTCGGTGGGCGACGAGATCATGATCAACGGCCCGTACGGGTCGTGCTGTCTGCGCAACGGACACGTGCTCCCGATCGTGTGCATCGGGGGTGGCGCCGGGATGGCACCGCTGCTCTCGCTGCTCCGTCACATCAGCGAGACGGGACTCAACCGTACGGTGCACTTCTACTACGGAGCACGTACCGCCGCGGATCTGTTCTATCTCGACGAAATTGCCGCTCTCGGAGAGAAACTCGACAACTTCGAGTTCATCGCCTGTCTCTCCGAATCGGCCGATCAGGCTCCCGGCGGCGTCACCGTCGCCGAGGGCAACGTCACCGACATCGTCGACGCGGGCGAATCGGACCTGGCCCGAACGGAGGTGTATTTCTGCGGCCCCCCACCCATGGTCGACGCGGCACTCGCGCTCGCCGAACAACATTCGGTCCCCCGGGATCAGATCTTCTACGACAAGTTCACCAGCCCGGCATTTGACTAGACCTCAGCCCGAACGACAGGAATGACAGGTATGTCTGCACCAGCCGAACCGCGGGAACGTAGTTTCCCGTCAATCGAATTCACCGACGCCGAAGCCGGCGCCCGTGAGTTCCCGAGCAGCAAGAGCCGCAAGTACAGCTACTACACCCCGGCCCGTAAGCGCGCGACGATCTACGAAGACGTCACCGTCGACGTGCAGCCGGATCCCGACCGTCACCTGACCCAGGGCTGGATCTACGGATTCGGCGACGGCCCCGGTGGGTATCCGCAGGAATGGACCGAAGCCAAGTCCAGCAACTGGCACGACTTCCTCGACCCCAACGAGGAGTGGGAACAGACCATCTACCGCAACAACTCCGCGGTGGTCCATCAGGTCGACCTGTGCCTGCAGAACGCAAAGCGCGCCCGCGCCTACGACGGCTGGAATTCGGCCTGGCTCAAGTTCATCGAACGCAACCTCGGTGCGTGGATGCACGCCGAGAGCGGCATGGGCCTGCACGTGTTCACCTCCATCCAGCGCTCTGCGCCGACCAACATGATCAACAACGCGGTGGCCGTCAACGCGGCACACAAGTTGCGGTTCGCCCAGGATCTGGCGCTGTTCAACCTCGACCTGTCCGAGGCCGAGGAAGCGTTCGACGGATCGGCGCACAAGGAGGTCTGGCAGTCGGCGCCGGAGTGGCAGCCGGTGCGTGAGACGCTGGAACGCATCACCGCCATCGGCGACTGGGCACAGCTGTTGTTCGCCACCAACATCGTGTTCGAACAGCTCGTCGGCGCGCTGTTCCGCACCGAGTTGGTCATGCAGGTGGCCGCCCGCAACGGCGACTACATCACCCCGACCATCGTCGGCACGGGCGAATACGACTACGACCGCGACCTCAATTACACCCGGGCACTGTTCCAGATGCTCGCGCGCGACGAGAAATACGCCGTCGACAACCGAAAGTTGTTCGCGGACTGGATGTCCGAATGGGTGCCCAGGTGCTTGGAGGCGGCAAACGCGCTGCAGCCGATCTGGTCGCAGCCGGCCGACAAGTCCGTCACCTTCCAATCGAGTCTCGCGACCGCGAAAACCAAGTTCGCCGATGTGCTGGCCGCCATCGACGTCGACATCCCCGAGGAGTTGAACCAGTGAGCACCATGCAGTTCGGAACCGACACCGAGTTCTCCAACATGTGCGGCGTCACGCTCATGAACACCCCGATCGGACGCGTCGTCGCAGATGTGATGGGCGCCAAAGACGGTGTCGAACTCACCGAGTACCCCTCGATGATCCGGGTGGACGGGGTCAACCGGCTCACCTTCGACTACGACGAACTGACCGACGCCCTCGGCCAGGACTTCGACGGGTCGATCTTCGAGGAGATCAGCTCCACCCACTACGGACGGATGGTGCATCTCGACGACCGCACGATCCTGTTCGCCAGCCCCGAGGACGCGGCCGAGTTCATCGGCTTCGATCTGACTGCGTCCAGCTGATCCTCACTGCCGGGGGTGCGCGTCCCCAGCGCACCCCCGGCGGTGATTCCAGTCCGCTCCCACCACAGTTCTCCCAGCCCATCTTTCAGCCCACAGTTACAGCCCACCTCCGAGAGAGCGAGTGATCCGATGTTCGAAAAGAACGGCGACAAGTACTTCATCGTCGATGCCCACGTCCACCTGTGGGACGGCCGAGAAAGCAACCAGCGCAACATCCACGGCAAACAGTTCATCGACTGCTTCTACGACTATCACCGCAATCTCAGTCCGGAGGAAGAGGTCTGGGACTACGACACCTACTGCTACTACGGAGCCGACCGGCTCATGAACGACCTGTTCGAGGACGGGCCGGCCGATCACGCGATTTTCCAGGCCACCATCCTGCGCGACTTCTACGTCAACGGCTTTGCGCAGGTCGACGATTCATTGAAGCTCGTCCAGGACAACCCCGGCAAGCTCACCTACAACCACGCCTACGATCCACGTGACGGCGAGAGCGGCCTCGAGCAACTCCGCAAGGACGCCGATTCGATGCAACTCAAGGGCGTCAAGCTCTATACCGCCGAGTGGCATGGCGAGTCGCGGGGTTACAAGCTCGACGACCCGTGGTCACGGAAGTACCTCGAGGAATGTATCAAGCTGGGCATCAAGAACATCCACGTCCACAAGGGACCGACCATCCGGCCGCTGGACCGCGACGCGTTCGACGTCGCCGACGTCGACAAGGTCGCCACCGACTACCTCGACCTGAACTTCATCATCGAGCACGTCGGGTTGCCGCGCCTCGAGGACTTCTGCTGGATCGCCACCCAGGAGTCGAATGTGTACGGAGGCCTGGCCGTGGCGATTCCGTTCATCCACACGCGGCCAAGGTATTTCGCCCAGATCATCGGCGAGCTGCTGTATTGGATCGGCGAGGACAAGATCCTCTTCGCCAGCGACTACGCGCTCTGGAACCCCACCTGGCTCGTCGACCGCTTCGTCGACTTCCAGATTCCGGAGGACATGACGGAGTACGCCCCGATCACCACCGACCAGAAGCGCAAGATCCTCGGCCTCAACGCGGCGGCGCTCTATCCGCACATCGAAGTGCCTGAGGAACTGCGGATTCCCACCGACGCAGCAGACCCCGGCGCCGAGGTGGCAACCGGCGCACCCGAGGCGGCCAACGCATGACCATCACCGCGCCACCGGCCTCACTGGCCATCGGTGCCGCTGTGCAGCAGGCGTTGTCGACGGTCATCGATCCCGAACTCGACCAGCCGATCACCGACCTCAAGTTCATTCGGTCCATCGAGATCGATGACACGTCGGTGACCGTTCACCTCCGGCTCCCAACATCGTTCTGCGCGCCCAACTTCGCCTACCTGATGGCATCCGACGCACAGGACGCGCTCGAGGCGATCGACGGCGTCGGCGAGGTACATGTGCTGCTCGATGACCACCACGACAGCGACAAGATCAACGCGGGACTGGCGGCGGCGGCCGGCTATGTGGGCACCTTCGGCTCGGAGGCCGACGAGGGACTCGACGAATTGCGACGCACATTCGCCCGCAAGGCTCACGTCGCCGCGATGGAACGCTCGCTCACCGAGATCATCCGCAACGGTGAGGTGACCGTCGACGAGGTCGGTCACGTGCTGCTCCGCGATCTGCCTCCGGGACCCAACCGGTCGGCGTTGTTGCGCCGGCGCGCCGACATCGGACTCACCCTGTGCCCCAACAGCCGGGTCCTCGTCGACGACCATGGGCATCCGATTCCCGACGAGCAGGTCCCCATGCGGCTGAGATTCGCGCGGTCCGTGCGCATCTCGATCGAGGGCAACGCCCACTTCTGCCGCGGCCTGCTGGCCACCCGCTACGCCGACGACGACGAGTGCGACGGCACCAGCGAACCGATCATCACCAACCTGCGCGAGGAGACGCCATGAGAGCAGTCCAAGTTGTCGGTTACCACGACAAACTCCAGTTGAACGAGGTCCCCGACCCCGAGATCACCGGGCCGCTCGACGTGATCGTGAAGATCGGCGGCGCCGGCGTGTGCCGCACCGATCTGCACATTCTGGAAGGGCAGTGGGCCGAGAAGAGCGGCGTCGCACTGCCGTACACGATCGGGCATGAGAACGCCGGCGTCGTGGAGGCGATCGGCGATGCGGTCACCAATGTGACGGTCGGCGAGAAGGTGATCCTGCACCCGCTGATCACCTGCGGACTCTGTCGTGCCTGCCGCGACGGCGATGACGTGCATTGCGAGAACAGCCAATTCCCGGGAATCGACACTGCCGGCGGCTACGCCGACTTTCTGAAGACCACCGCGCGCAGCGTGGTGCGGATCGACGATTCCCTCGAACCCGCCGACGTCGCGGCTCTTGCCGATGCCGGGCTGACCGCCTACCACGCCGCGGCGAAGGTCGACCGGATGACCCGACCGGGCGACACGTGCGTCATCATCGGCGCAGGCGGATTGGGACACATCGGGATTCAGGTTCTCGCCGCCATCTCGGGACTCACTCTCGTGGTGGTCGACCGCAACCCGGACGCGGTGAAACTCGCCGTCGAAGTCGGTGCGCACAAGGGCATCGTCGCCGACGGAAGTCACGTCCAGCAGGTCCTCGACCTCACCGACGGCAAAGGCGCCGAGGCGGTTCTGGACTTCGTCGGCGAAGGCGGCGCGACCGCCGAGGGCATCGCGATGCTGCGCCGCGCCGGCAACTACTTCGTGGTCGGCTACGGCGAGAACATCGACGTCCCGACCATCGACGTGATCTCCACCGAGATCAACTTCATCGGCAACCTCGTCGGCTCTTACAACGACCTCAACGAACTGATGACCCTGGCCGCCCAAGGAAAGGTGAAGCTGCACACCACGAAATACGCCCTCGACGACTACCAACAGGCACTCGACGACCTCGACGCCGGACGCGTCCGGGGCCGCGCGATCCTCGTTCCCTGACAACGACCGCCGCTCACCCCGAGCGACACCCGACCCCCGCTCCCTGAGGTGCTCGAGGCGCTAGCCGAGAGCCTCGAAGGGCCGGCGACGCAACCTCACCAGCCCTTCGAGGCTCGTCGCTAGCGCTCCTCGCACCTCAGGGAGCGAAGAAAATCCACAACACAGAGAAAAGGTGAGATCATGGCCAAAGAGTTGCGCTACAACGCCGAAGCGCGGCTGCGACTGGAGCGGGGCGTCAACGCCCTCGCGGACGCCGTCAAGGTGACACTCGGGCCCAAGGGCCGAAATGCGGTGCTGGAGAAGCTGACCGGACCGCCAACGATAACCAACGACGGTGTGACCATCGCCCGGGAGATCCAGTTGCGCGATCCGTTCGCCAACATGGGTGCCCAGCTGGTCAAGGAAGTCGCGATGAAGACCAACGGGGTGGTCGGTGACGGCACCACCACCGCCACGGTCCTCGCCCAGGCCATGGTGCGGGAGGGGTTGCGTGCCGTCGAACAAGGCGCCAACCCGATGCGGGTCCGCCGCGGCATCGAACGAGCCGTCGGCGCGGTCACCGAGGCCCTCACCGGGCAGGCAGTGCAGATCGGCGGCCGCGACGACCTCGCGCGGATCGCCAGCCTTGCGGCCAGTGACGACGAGGTGATCGGCGAGGTGATCGCGACCGCCGTCGAACATGTCGGCCGCAATGGTGTGATCACCACCGAAGAGAGCGACGTGCTCGGCCTCGCGGTCGACGTCGTCGACGGGATCGAGTTCGACCACGGCTACATCTCCGGCTACATGGTCACCAATCCCGATCGCATGGAAGCTGTCCTCGACAACCCGGTGGTGCTGCTCACCAACAAGAAGATCACCGACGTGCGCGACGTCATGCCGGCCATCGAGTCGGCCAAGCGCGCCGATCGCCCGCTGCTGATCCTCGCCGAAGATGTCGACGGTCCCGCGCTGCAGCTGCTCGTCGGCGGCAACATGCACAAGACCATGCAGTCCGTGGTGGTGCGCGCGCCCGGTTTCGGTCATCGTCGGGTCGCCGAACTCGAGGACCTCGCCGTCGCACTGGGCGGTCACGTCATCGCCAAGGACACCGGCCTCGAACTCAGCGAGGTCTCCGTCGAGCATCTCGGCACCTGCGACCGGGTGACGGTCACGGAGAACGAGACCACCATCGTCGGCGCCCACGGCGACCAGGCGCGCGTCGACGCCCGGGTCAGTCAGCTCGAAGCACAGTTGGACCGGGCCCGCATCGACGCCGATCGCGACAGCCTGGAACTGCGCATTGCCCGGCTGACCGGCCGGGTCGCCGTGATCCGGGTCGGCGGTGTCACCAGCGTCGAACTCAAGGAGCGGATGCTGCGCGTGGAGGATGCACTCGCCGCGACCCGGGCCGCAGTGGAGGCGGGCATCGTCTCCGGTGGCGGCACCGCGCTCGCACAGGCCCACCGAGCACTCGAACCTCTCGAGGCACTCGGCGACGAGGCCGTGGGCATCGACGTCGTGCGACGCTCGCTCGCCGAGCCGCTGTTCTGGATCGCCACCAACGCCGGCTTCGACGGCGAGGAGGTCGTCAAGGTGGTCGCGGGACTGCCCCTCGGACACGGCTTCAACGCACTCACCGGTGGCTACGGCGACATGTTCGACGAGGGCGTCATCGACCCGTGCAAGGTGACGCGAGCGGCGCTGGAGAGTGCTGCTTCGATCGCCGCGCTCCTGATCACCACGGAGACGGCCGTCGTAGAAGAAGTGATGGGCAATCCAGGTGCCATCCCGGCACCGGGCTTCGGCGACCTCGCCGAAGGAATGGTACGTCCGTCCAACATCTACTGACGTCTCGAGCCGGGTCGGCGGCGATCCGAACATCATGTTCGCGGCGTTGATCGCCGCCGGCCCATCCCCCACCACACAGCCGCGTGGGCACACTGGAAATATGTGATCCACGACACATCCGCAGGAGGAGGTCCGACCGGATCGGTGAGAGTTCAGCCCACAGCCCAGGCACCACAATCGCCCATCTACGTTGCGAAAGCACGCGAACGATTTCTCAGTGACGACGGCATTGACGATGCCATCCGCGAGAGCATCTCCACGTCATGGAAGCGGTCGCGTTCCTTCAACGTGCACGCCGATCGTCTCGAACTGCCGTTCGTGCGTGAACCCAACCCCGACGGTGTGCTCACCAGAGCGGCACGGCCCGTCATCGATCAACTCGCCGAGAACCTGTCGGCCGAACCGGTGAGCATCATCCTCACCTCACCCGACGGTGTGGTGCTGTCGCGGACCACGCGGTCGCGGAACCTGCAGGCACGTCTGGACGACGTGAGCCTGGCCCCCGGATACAGCTACAACGAGGAGTTCGCCGGCACCAACGGCATCGGCACCGCTCTCGAATCCCGGCAGCCGACCCTGGTGACCGGCGCCGAGCATTACGCCGGCTGCCTGGCACAACTGTCGTGCGCCGGGGTGCCCATCCGCAGCCCGATCACCGGCGCCGTGGTCGGCGCGCTCGACCTCACCGGCTGGGTCGACGAGGGCGGGTCACTGCTGATGGCGCTCGCCAAGTCGGCGACCGTGCAGATCGAACATCAGATGCTGTCGATGGCCAGCGAACGCGAGTCGCGACTGCTCGCCGCCTACCTCGCGACGTGTCGTCGGGCGCCGCAGATGATGGTGCTCGCGATTGCCGCCGACGTGGTCCTGATGAATCGGCGCCTGCGGCTCAGCATCGACCCGGCCGATCAGGTCTCGATGCTAGAGCACGCTGTCGACCTCACCATGGACGGCACGACCTCACGCAGCATCAACACGCTGCCGAGCGGCCGCACGGTGCGCCTCTCCCCCGTCGACGGCTATCAGGACGTCCCGGAGATGGCGGTATTTCATGTCCATCTGGTCGATCCACCGACCGCGTCACCTGTGGAAAGGACCACCCCGACCCCACTCCCGGGCGTCGTCGGCCGCAGTTCATCGTGGCGGCAGTGCTGCGATCGCGTTGCCCGCTATACCCGGTCCGGCGAGTGGATCGTGGTCTCCGGCGAACCCGGCTCGGGTCGCGCGGCCATCCTGCGTGCAGCCGCAGCACTCTATCGGCAGGGGTCGACGCGCGACTTCGGACCACGCGACTTCGGCGACCCCGAATCACTGGAAACCCTTGCGACAGAACTCGAACGAGACGACTTCTGCGTCGTTCTGCGCGATGTCGACCAGCTCGACGACGAGACGACTGCCGCGATCGCCGATCTGCTGCCGGGTCGTGAACACACCGGGATGGTCGGGATCACGATGTCTTCTGACGCCACCGACCCCGGATTGGGCGCGACGCTGCTTCCATTCTTCGGGCACACCGTCGAACTACCACCGCTGCGGCATCGCATCGAAGATCTGCAGGATCTCGTCCCGACGTTGCTCCGCCAACTCACGCGGGGTCGGGAGCTGACCGTGTCGGGTGAGGCGATGCGTCAGCTCAGCAAGTACAGCTGGCCGGGCAACGTCGCCGAGCTGCGACAGATGTTGCGGGAGGTCGTGACCCACCAACGTCGCGGCGTCATCACCGTCAAACAACTGCCCCCGACCTGCCGGTCGCTCAGCCGCCACACCCTGACCCGCATCGAGGCGCTGGAACGGGACGCGATCGTGCGAAGCCTGGAGGAGAACGGGCACAACAAGATCGCCGCCGCCAACGCGCTGGGCATCTCCCGCGCGACGATCTACCGCAAGATCAAGGAATTCGGCATCGACGTGTGACCTGCCGCCACCGAGTACGGTCTTAACCGTGCGATTCACAGACGAACGAGCGGCGATCGTCGCGGCCGCCCACCGATTGGCCGCCCGGGGCCTGACGTTCGGCACCGGGGGCAACCTGTCCATCCGCATCGACGACGCGGTGGTGATGACCCCGTCGGGCTGCTACCTCGACTCGGTGACCGCCGACCAACTCGTCGTCGTCGACCTCGACGGCACCGTGGTGGAGGAGACGCCCTACGTGCCGACGTCGGAGTTGCACATCCACCTCGACGTCTACAAATCCACATCGGCCCGCGCCGTCGTACACGCCCACCCTGTCGCATCGATCGCGGTGTCGAATCTGACCGACGAGCTGCCGGTGGTTCACTACACGCAGTCGATGCTCGGCGGAGCCATCCGCGTGGCCCCGTATGCGGTGTTCGGCAGTCGGGAACTCAGCGACGGCGTGGTCGCCGCCCTGGCCGACCGCACTGTTGCACTCATGCGCAACCATGGTTCCGTCGGATACGGGAACACCCTCGAATCCGCCTGCGACAGCATCGAACTGCTCGATTGGCTCGCCCGCATTCATCTGCAAGCACCCGGCGGAACAGTTCTCGATCAAGCACAGGTCGTCGAGGTGCTCGAGACAGCCACGCGGCGGCACTACCGAGCCTTCCGGGGCGGGAGCGACGCATGAGAGTCGTCACCTTCGGGGCTCACGTACTCGACGTCCTCGCCCAGCCTGTCGACGCCATCCCCGATGGTCAGGGCTCAGTACTCGTGCAGAACATGCGGATGTCCGCGGCCGGCCCGGCCGGCGGCACCGCCATCACCCTCGCCAAACTCGGGGCCGAGGTGTTCACCGTCGGCGCCATCGGCGACGACGATGCCGGCGCGATGCTCGACACCGCACTCAACCGGTTCGGCGTCGTCACCGATCACCTTGTCCGCGTGGACGCGCCGACGTCGATGAGCATGCTGCCGATCCGCAGCAATGGCGATCGGCCTGCCATCCACATGCCGGGCGCCAACCTCGCCTACCCTCTCGATCGAGCCCCGCTCGAACTGCTCACCGGCGCCGACCATGTCCACATCGGCGCACCCGAACTCCTGAATCCACCCGAGCTGGCTCCGCTTCTGGGTGACATCCGGGAAAGTGGCACGACCGTCTCGGCAGACATCCTCGCCGACGGCGATCCCGGCGTCCTCGCGTGGCTGGAACCGATTCTGCCGCATCTGGATTACCTACTCCCCAACGACGATCAGGTGCGCGGCCTCACCGCGATCGAGGACCTCGTCACTGCCTGCCGTTCCCTCATCGACCGTGGTGTGCGATGTGTGGCCGTGACCGCCGGCGCCGACGGTGCGCACGTCGTCACCGCCGACGACGCCGAGCATGCCGAAGCCACTGGAGTGGAGGTGGTCGACACCAGCGGTTGCGGCGACGCCTTCTCGGCCGGCTTCCTCGCCGCCCGCGGCCACGACCTGTCCCTGCTCGATTCGGCGCGGGTCGGCTGCACGGTCGCGGGGATCGTCGCCACCGGATTGGGCAGCGACCACGGCGACTTCACCTGGGGTTCGATCACCGCGAACTGAGGTCCCTCCGACCTCTACTCCTGCCGCTCCACCACCCTCCTACCGCTCCACCCCTCCTACCGCTCCACCACTTGCTGGTTGAGTAGCAACGAGCGAGCGCAGCGAGCCCGATGCGTATCGAAACCACGAAAGCCGAGAATGTCGGTGACCATACGGTTGCGGACACTCAGCGGGATGACCCCCTCCGGCACAGCTCCCAGATTTCTGGGGCGTCGGTGCGCCCAGCGTTCTGGCGGCACAAGTCACCAGCGGCCGGGGATGGTGAAGCAGCTGGTTACTCAACGATTCTCGATTGCATGACAACCACAACAAGCACCAGCGCACCCGTCCGCATCAATCCATCGACCTGGAACGAGCCGTTCCGCTTCGACCATGCGCAACTGCGACCGGCACCCAGCCGAACCCTGTCCATCGCCGGGCAGGCGTCGGTCGACGAGCAGGGGCAGGTGCTGCACGAAGGTGATGTCGCAGCACAGATCTCGTTGGCGATGCACAACATCGAGGAAATCCTGCGAATGGCCGACATGTCGCTGGCCGACGTCACCATGCTCACCATCTACACGACCGATGTTCCCGCAACTCTCGCCGCCTACTCGGCCCTGACCGAACGCCTCGACACCGTCGCCGCCACCCCGCCCGCCGCACTGGTCGGCGTCACCGCACTTGCCTTCCCCGGTCTCGCCGTAGAGATCACCGCCCAAGCCGCCCGATAGCCAAGACCGAATCACACCCACAGAAGGAAACTTTCGTGTCCATCACCATCGATCAATCACCCTCCTCATCGCTGTCCGACCTGCGCGCCGCGGTCGCCGGACCCGTCTTCACCCCCGACGACCCGGAATTCGGTGCCGAACTCGCCGGCTTCAACGTCGCGGTCACTCCCGGCGCGTCGATCGTGGTCGGTGCGACATCCGCCGCCGACGTTGCCGCAGCAGTTCGCCACGCCCGCGCCAACGGCCTCCGCATTGGGGTTCGCGCGACCGGGCACGGACCCGTCCTCGAGGGCGGAAATCAACTGACCATCAGCACATCCCGGATGACCGACATCACCGTCGACCCGATCGCGCGCACCGCCCGGGTCGGGGCCGGAGTCCGGTGGCGCGACGTCGCCGCCGCAACGGCGCCGCACGGCCTGACCGGGCTTGCCGGGTCGTCGTCGAGCGTGGGCGTCGTCGGCTACACCCTCGGTGGCGGCCTGAGCCCATTCGGCCGCGAATTCGGTTACGCCGCAGACCATGTGCGGTCGATCGAGGTCGTGACCGCCGACGGGATCGTTCGGACCCTCGACGCGACGGCGGGTTCGGACCTGTTCACGGCATTGCTCGGCGCCCGAGACGGTCTCGGTATCGTCACCGCCATCGAGTTCGACCTTCTCCCCGTAGCCACCTTCTACGGTGGCGGCATCTTCTTCGCCGGGAACGCGGCGTCCGATGTCCTGCACGCCTGGCGGCAATGGGCACCGACGCTGCCGGAGGAGGCCGGAACCTCGATCGCCATCCTGCGCCTGCCGCCGGACCCCAACCTGCCCCCGCCGCTGCAGGGTCAGCTCGCGGTGCACGTCCGCTACACCCACACCGGCGACCCGGGCGTCGCCGAATCGCTCCTCGCACCGATTCGGTCGGCCGGCCCGGTACTGCTGGAGAACGTGGGCGTACACCCGGCCGCCGCGCTCGACGCGGTGCACATGGACCCTCCCGGGCCGATGCCCTCGGTGGAGCAGGGCGTCGCACTCGGCGAGTTGACCGCATCCGCCGTCGACGCACTGCTCGATGCGGCCGGGCCCGACGTCGCCAGCCCCCTGGCCATCGTCGAGATCCGACTGCTCGGCGGCAAGCTGGTTGCGCCGCAGCGGGTACCCAACGCGGTGAGCGGTCGCGATGCCGCCTTCACCGTGCTCGCCATCGGGGTTCCTGCCGGACCTCTCGGCGATCAGGTCGAGGCCCACCTCTCCGGCGTCGTCGACGCCGTCGCGCCATGGTCGCGCGGTGCGCTGCTCAATCTGTCCGGTCGTCGCGCCCACAATCGCGACGAGCTCTGGCCGCAAGCACAACGGGAACACCTCGCCGAGATCCGCCGTCGCCACGACCCGGCGGGCGTATTCTCCCTGACCGACCCCAACAATCTGGGATAGACATCGTCCCAGCGCAACCGCACAATTGAGCAATGACATCGAGCCTGACAGCCGAGCGTGTGCGCCGCGACCTGGACGTGGTCGCACACGCCGGCCTCGGGCTCGATGACTTTTTCGCCGAATCGGTGGCGTCACTGAGCCGAGCAATACCCAACGACGCGGTGTGCATCGCAAGTCTGGACCCCAGTTCCCTGATCCTGACCGGCGCCCGCAAGTACGGCGACCTTCTCGGTCAGGACGGACGTGATCCCGATTGGGGTCTCCTCGAGTACGGACGCGTCGAGGAATCGTCCTTTCGAGAGATGGCGGCACGCGGCGTCGATGCGGTCGGATTGAGCGAACTCACCCGTGGCGAGACCCGGCGGTCGGACCGGATGAGCGAACTGATGATTCCGGAGTTCTCCTACCACGATGAGGCGCGGGTTCTCCTGCGCGACGGCCGCGGGGTATGGGGCGGGATCTCGTTGTTCCGAAGCGGCACCGGGTGTCTGCCCTTCGATCGCGCCGAGATCGACTTCCTCGCCTCGGTGTCCCAGACGCTTGCTGTCGGCGTCCGAGCCGGGCTGCTCAGCACCGTCGTGGCCGAACCACAGATCCTCGAATCGCAAACCTCGATGACCGGACCCGCGGTGATCATCGTTGACAGCAACGATCAGATCGTGCAGATGAGTGCCGGCAGCCAGGAGCGGATCGATGAACTGGTCGCCGGTGCGAACAGTGGCGCCGCAATCAATCCGATCTTCGGATTGATCGGTGCCGCAAGGCTATACGGCCGCGGCGAATCGACGGTGCCGCCGCGTCTGCGCGTGCGCGGGGCATCAGGCATGTGGCTGGTGATCAATGCGTCGCCGCTGTCGTCGGCCGACGGACGGGTCGGCGAGGTGGTCATCACCATCGAAGAGGCCCGGCCGCCCGAGATCGTGCCGATCGTCGTCGAGGCCTTCGGGCTCACCGCCCGCGAACGTGACGTCACCCAGTTGGTGCTTCAAGGCGTGGCCACCAAGGACATCGCCGCTGCCCTGCACGTGTCGGCGTACACGGTGCAAGATCACCTCAAGTCGATCTTCGACAAGGCCGGGGTCCGCAGCCGCCGCGACCTCATCGCCCGCGTGTACTTCGATCAGTACGCCCCACGCATCAATCAGCCACTGGCCCCGTCGGGGTCGTTTCTGCCGATATGAAAAGTCGTCTCACCTGGCCCTTCGAGGCTCGTCGCTTGCGCTCCTCGCACCTCAGGGAGCGGGGTGGCCGCTCACGGTCCTCGCACCTCACGGAGCGGGAGTGACCATCCGAACCGCGAGATCGGCGTAGACGCGGCCCAACTGCTGCGGATCGCGATGTGTGCGCGTCGGGAACCATCTGCACACGTCGACGCAGAGCGACGAGATCGCCAGCACGACGTCGTCCCGGTTGTCGACGTCGAAGTCGCCCGACTCGATCCCCGCCCCGACGATCTGAGCCAGGACCGAACTTGTCTCGCGCCGAATCCGGGTGATCGCCGAGTAGTGCGGCCGGGTGAGCCCGTGCAACTCGTACTGCACCACCTTCGCGAGGTCGTGATGTTCGGCCTGCCAGACCGTGAACGCCGCGACCACCGATCGAAGTCGCTGCATCGGTGGCGCGGACTCGTCGTCGGCGGCCCACAGCGCGGCGAGTACGCCACGGTGTCCGTCCAGCGCGATCGCGTAGAGCAATTCCTCTTTGGACCGGTAGTGCGGATACATCGCGGCCGCAGACATGCCCAACTTCCGGGCGATCTGCCGCGTCGACGTGGCACCGTAGCCGACCTCGGCGAACGACGCGATCGCGGCGTTGCGGATTCGCTCGGCCGCTGCCGATTCTGCCCGTCGCTCAGCCATCATTCTCCCCAAGCACGTTGACGTCACTCATCTCGTCAGCCATTATAAGCGAGTGCTTAGCAAACGTGATCTGGAATTCCTGCTCTACGAATGGCTCGACGTCGAGTCGCTCACGGAGCGGGAACGGTTCGCCGAGCACTCCCGTGAAACCTTCGACGCGGTCCTCGAACTGAGCGAAGATCTCGCGACGAAACGCTTTGCGCCGGTGAACAAAGAGGGCGATCAGAACGAACCATACGTCGGCGACGACGGTCGTGTGGTTCTGCCCGACGCACTCGGCGCCGGCATCGACGAGTTCCGCAAGACCGGCCTGATGGCGGCATCGTTCGACGCCGAGCTCGGCGGCATGCAGCTGCCGACAGTGGTCAGCCGGGCGTCGTCGGCCTGGTTCCAGGCGGCGAACGCAGCGATGTCCTCGTATGCGTTCCTCACCGTGGGCAACGCGAACCTGTTGGCCACCTACGGCACCGACGAGCAGATCGACACCTGGGTGCGGCCCATGGTCGAGGGCCGATTCTTCGGCACCATGTGCCTGTCCGAACCGCAGGCCGGATCGTCATTGGCCGACATCACCACCAAGGCCACACCCCAGGACGATGGAACGTATCGGATCACCGGCACCAAGATGTGGATTTCGGCGGGCGAACACGAACTCGCCGAGAACATCGTGCATCTCGTCCTCGCCAAGGCACCCGGCGGCGGTCCCGGCGTCAAGGGGATCTCCCTGTTCGTGGTCCCCAAGTATCTCGCCGACGGCACCCGCAACGACGTCGCTCTGGTCGGCCTCAACCACAAGATGGGCAACCGGGCGACCACCAACACGCTCCTGAACTTCGGCGACGGAACACACACGCCGACAGACGTTTCCGGCGCCGCATCAAGTCGGCCCGCTCGCTCCGCTCCCGGCGCCGTTGCCTATCTGGTCGGCGAGGAACACCGCGGACTCTCTTACATGTTCCACATGATGAACGAGGCCCGCATCGGCGTTGGCTTCCTCGCCACGTCGCTCGGCTATGCCGGCTACCTGGCCTCCGTCGAATACGCCAAGGTACGCACGCAGGGCCGACCGGTCGACGCCAAGGATCCGGCAAGCAAGCCGGTGCCGATCATCGAGCACGCCGACGTCAAGCGGATGTTGCTGGCCCAGAAGTCGTATGCCGAAGGCGCACTCGCACTGGGCCTTTACTGCAGCCGGCTCGTCGACATCGAAGCCACCACCGACGGCGACGAACGGGCACAGACCACCCTGCTGCTCGACGTGCTGACCCCGATCGCCAAGAGTTGGCCGTCGCAGTGGTGCCTGGAGGCCAACAGCCTGGCCATCCAGGTGCACGGCGGGTACGGCTACACCAAGGAGTTCGACGTCGAGCAGTACTACCGCGACAACCGCCTGAACCCCATTCACGAAGGCACGCACGGTATTCAGGCTCTCGACCTGCTCGGCCGCAAGGTCGTGATGGGTGGCGGTAAGGGCTTGGCGCTGCTCGTCGAGACGATCGGTGCCACCATCGATCGGGCATCGTCGGTCGGCTCCGTCGCCGGATACGCCGACGATCTGCGAAAGGTAACCGACCGCTTGGTGTCCACCACGGCACAGATCTGGTCCGCGGGCGACCCGGCGGTGTCGCTGGCCAATGCGACCGCCTACCTCGAGGCAACCGGCCACATCGTGATCGCCTGGATCTGGCTCGAACAAGCACTGGCGGCCGACGGCCACGACGGCGCCTTCTACGACGGCAAACGCGCTGCCGCCCAATACTTCTACCGGTACGAGCTACCCAAGACCGGCCCACAGCTCGATCTGCTCGCCACCCTCGACCGCACCACCCTCGACGCCGACCCGGCGTGGTTCTGACCAACCGCACCAAGGAGATTCACCCATGCCGATTCTTGATCTGTTCGACATGAGCGGCAAGGTCGTGATCGTCACCGGCGCGTCATCGGGGCTCGGCGTCGCGTTCGCCCGCGGCTTCGCCGAGGCCGGTGCCGACATCGTCCTTGCCGCGCGTCGTGCCGAGAAACTCGCCGACACCGCCGCCATGGTCGAAGGCCTGGGCCGCAAGGCGCTCGTCGTGCCCGCCGACGTCGCCGATCCGGCCGCCTGCCGCAACGTCGTCGACACGGCCATGGAGACGTTCGGGCGGGTCGACGTGCTGGTCAACAACGCCGGCGTCGGAACCGCCTTCCCGGCCACCCGCGAGACTCCCGAGCAGTTCCGCACGGTCATCGACATCAACCTCAACGGGTCGTACTGGATGGCGCAGGCATGCGGGCGTGTGATGCAGCCCGGCAGCGCCGTCATCAACATCTCGAGCATTCTCGGCATCACCACCGCCGGTCTGCCGCAGGCCGCATACGCGTCGAGCAAAGCCGGCGTCATCGGCCTCACCCGCGACCTGGCCCAACAGTGGGGCTCCCGCAAGGGAATTCGGGTCAACGCCATCGCGCCCGGCTTCTTCGAGAGCGAGATGACCGACACCTACCAGGACGGCTACCTCGACAGCCAGCTACCGCGCGTGGTTCTCGGACGGGTGGGGCGCGGCGAGGAGATCGCGGCCACCGCAATCTGGCTCGCGTCGCCGGCGTCGGGTTACGTGACGGGGCAGACGGTCGCGGTCGACGGCGGAGTGACGATAACCTGATTCGGTGACGCTGCGCGAGCCGACGAATCGGGTCGATCCCCGTGCCAAGACGCTGTGGCGGATCGTTCCCGCCGTGGTGGGCATACCCCTCACCATCGCCGGGTTGGTCGTCGCGATCCTCGTCCCCGAAGCACGCTGGATCGCTGCGCTCGGAGCTGTCGTCGTGGCTGTCGCAACGGTGGTCGCTGTCACCGCAATACCCGCGTGGCGCTATCGCTTTCATCGTTGGGAGATCGGCGACGAGGCGGTGTACACGCAGTCCGGCTGGTTTGTCCGGCATCGGGTGATCATCCCGATCGCCCGAATCCAGATCGTCGACACCGAGGCCGGACCGTTCGAGCAGTTACTGCGCCTGTCGACGCTCACCGTGACCACGGCGTCGTCGGCGGGCACCATCCGCATCGTCGGACTCGACGCGGCGGTCGCTGCGCAGGTGGCCGCGGAGCTGACCCGACGGACCCAGGTGCACCGCGATGACGCAACCTGAGCCGTGGCGGCGGCTCTCACCAGGGACAATGGTGGTGCAGCCGGTCGAGCAGCTACCGCAACTCATTCCTGCCCTGATTGCACTCGTCTTCGCCGGCCAGTCTGCGCCGGTCTTCTCGTTGCTGGCCACGGTCGTCGTGGTGCTGTTGGTGACGGTGCTGCCCTGGCTGACCACCCGCTACCAGGTGACACCCGAACACGTACAGGTGCGAAAGGGACTGTTGACACGCAAGGTCGTCACTGCCCGCCGCGACCGCATCCGCAGCGTCGACCTCACCGCAGGCCCGGTCCACCGAATTCTGGGTCTCAAGAAGGTCATCATCGGCACCGGCGGCGACAAGGATTCCGCGACAGTCAAACTCAATGCCCTGTCGGCTGCCGATGCAGACGGACTGCACGGATACCTGATGACCACCGCGCCCCGGGGCGACGTACCGGCCGTAGATGTGGACCACCAACCGGTCACCGTTCTCACCCGTTTTCGCCCGGAATGGCTTCGGTATTCCCCATTTTCGATGGCCGGCCTGGCCACTGCGGGTGCCGCGCTCGGGCTCGGCGCGCAGATAGCCAACGACGCCGGACTTTTCGAACGCAGCGTCGGGACCGCGGAACGCGCGGCCGATGCAGTGCGCGGCATCCCGGTGGCCGTGGTGATCATCATCGTGGTCGTCGGTGTCATCGGATTGGGGTCCGCGCTTTCGGTTCTCGGCTACATTCTGCGCTTCTGGAACTTCACCCTCACCCGCCACCCGGACGGCACCTTGCGCACCGAGCGCGGACTCCTGACCACCAACGCCGTGAGTTTCGACGAATCCCGTATCCGCGGTACGCATCTGCACGAACCGGTTCTGATGCGACCGGTACACGGCGCCCGCCTGGGCGGTATCGCCATTGGCCACATCAAGCACCCCCTTCTGCTCCCACCCGCACCGAAGGACGAGGCAGTGCGCGTGGGCAACCTGGTCGCCGACGATGGGGTGGAACTGACGATGCCGCTCGTCGAGCACGGACGCACCGCGCGGACCCGTCGGCTCAATCGCGCGGCGATGGCCGGTGCCGCCGCGCTGATTCTCTCGGGCATCCCGGCAGTGACCGGCGGTCCGGTGTGGTTTCTGGCGCTCGGTGTCATCGCACTGGCCGCGTCGATGACGTTTGGCGTGGCGCGTTACCGCCACCTCGGTCATGCCATCACCGATCAGTCCGTGGTGATCGCGCCGCCGAAGATCGCACGGCACCGGAACGCACTCGATCGCGACGGCATCGTCGGCTGGGCCACCCGCGCGTCGTGGTTTCAGCGGCGCGCGGACGTGCGCACCGTGATCCTCGCAACCGCCGCCGGCTCCGAGGGATACGAACTGGTCGACCTCGACGACGCCGCCTCCGACCGCGTCATCGCGACCACCGCCCCACCGTGGATGCGCCAGTTCCTCGCAGCCGTCGAGTGATCCGGCGAGTTCGGCGGACACGCACCTGGCTTGTGCCGTAGTTCTAGGTCACTGGGTGGCGTAGATCTACGGCACACGCCTGCGCGACCATGTCGCTACACGGCATCATCACTCGATGACGAAGACAAACCGCGCCACCGCACGGAAGGATTGACATGCAGATAGGCCTGCACGCCCTGGGCATCGGCACCGGAGCCGATCCGGACATCATCGCCGCGACCGCACGGCATGCAGAGGACCGAGGTTTCGCCACACTCTGGTGCGGTGAACACGTCGTGATGGTCGACGACCCGACGTCGCGTTATCCGTACACAGCCGACGGGCGCATAGCGGTGCCCGCCGAAGCCGACTGGCTCGACCCGATGGCCTGCCTGAGTTTCGCGGCCGCGCACACCTCGAGGATCCGGCTGGCCACGGGAGTGGTACTCCTACCGGAACACAATCCGCTGATCATGGCCAAGCAGGTGGCCTCCCTCGACCGCTTGAGTCGCGGGAGGTTTACCTTCGGCGTGGGAATCGGTTGGGCACGAGAAGAATTCGATGCGCTCGGGGTGCCGTTTGAGCGTCGTGGCAAACGTACCGCCGACTACATCGACGCGATGCGCACGCTCTGGGCCAACGAACGTCCTCGACTTCTGAAGCCCAGGTGAGCATCACCGACAGCTACGATGCGGATGTGGGCAGCAGCCACTTGACTGCGGACATTCAACAGTCACGTCAGCATCGCAGCGACGTGACGCGCACCCGCGTGCTCGACGCCGCGATCCGCGTTCTCGTCGAACGCGGGTATGCGGGTGCGACGACGGTGGCGATCCAGGACGAAGCCCGGGTTTCCCGCGGCCGCATGCTGCATCACTTCCCATCGCGTGACGCCCTCTTGATGGCAGCGGTCGAGCACCTTGCCCGGACCCGGATTGAAGAGCTGCCGCTACAGGTCGAGTGGCCCGACGACCCCATCGCCCGGATCTCGCTGGCCGTCGACACCGGCTGGTCGACCTTCCACCAGCCCTACTTCGTGGCGTCGATGGAGTTGTGGATCGCCGCGCGCAACAACGAGAACCTACGGCAGGCATTGCTGCCGACGGAGAGGGAGATCGGCCTGATCGTGCGTCAGGCCGTCGCCGGGTTCCTCGGCGAGGACCTCACCTCACGCCCGCGCTATCGCGAACTCTTCCCGGTCCTGCTCAGTAGCATGCGCGGTGCCGCCACGACGTACCTCATCGACCGACGCGATCCCACCACCGATCCGCACCTGGATCTGTGGAAGGCAATGATCAAGACGTACCTGCTCGACTGAGCCACCGCCGGCGCGAGCAGGGCTTCCCCCGGATGTGCTCTAATGGCAATTGTTGTCATTAACGAGAGGACTCCGACATGAAGGTACGTGCATCAATCCGGTCGCTGAAGAATCAGCCGGGTTCACAGGTGGTCAAACGCAAGGGCCGAATCTATGTGATCAACAAGGCGAACCCGCGGTTCAAGGCGCGTCAAGGATGACCGGCTTCGACCTGCGTCGAGTCGCTAGTTCCGGGCACCGACTTCGCGACGCTAGTTGATATCGATTATCGTTATGCATATGCCGCTCATCCCCCGCCGAATCAAGCTGTCGGCCGCTGCCCTTCTTCTACTGCCCCTGGGTCTCGTCGGATGTACTTCCAACACCGAAGACGCGTCCCCGTCCGGTCCTGCCGCCTCTGCGCCTGCGTGTCCCATCACCCCGATCAAGGTCGTCGTCAGCGTCGACCAGTGGGGCGACATCGTCTCCGAACTCGGCGGCAAGTGCACCGAGGTCAAGACCATCCTGGCCAGCAGTTCGGTCGACCCGCACGACTACGAGCCCAGCCCGGCAGACGGCGCCGCCTTCACCGACGCGCAACTCGTGGTGGTCAACGGTGCCGACTACGACTCATGGGCGTCCAAGCTCGCAGCGTCGTCGGGCACCAAGGCTCCGACAGTCGATGCGGCAAAGGTGACCAACACCGCCGAAGGCGCCAATCCCCACCTCTGGTACTCGCCGACCGCGGTGACTGCGGTGGCCGATGCGGTGACCGCCGAGCTGACCAAGATCGACTCGAAGGGCGCCGAGTACTTCGCGACGCAGCGTCAGTCCTTCAACACCTCGATGGCCCCCTACAATGACCTGATCACCAAGATCAAGGCCGGGGCGACCGGCAAAACCTACGGCGCGACCGAGGGCGTCTTCGACTACATGGCCCAAGCTGTGGGCCTGATGGACAAGACTCCTGCGGGATTCCGTGCTGCGGCGGCCGCGGAGAGCGACCCCTCACCCGGTGACATCACCGCCTTCACCAGCGCGCTCGCCGGCAAGCAGATCAACGTGCTGATCTACAACAGCCAGACCGAAGGGTCGATCCCCGCACAGATCCGTTCCGCCGCCGAGTCCGCCGGCGTCCCGGTGGTCGAGGTGACCGAAACCGTTCCGCCGGGCCAGGATTCGTTTGCGGCCTGGCAGGTGGCACAGCTGACTGCCCTGGCGAAGGCGCTTGGTGTCCAAGTCTGAGGACGGCAGTACCACTGCGCTGGCATTCTCGGATGTCAGCGCGGTTCGGGGTGGTCGGGTGATCTGGTCGCAGGCGACGTTCGAGATCCCGGCCGGCGGCATCTATGCGGTCATCGGCACCAACGGATCGGGCAAGACCACCCTTCTCCAGATGATCCTCGGGTTGATCCCCAGCGAAGGATCGCTGCGGGTGTTCGGCGAGGCTCCCGGCGCCGAACGGGATCGCATCGGTTACGTCCCACAGCATTACGCCGAGATCAGCGGTGGAGCCATCCGCGCACGCGACGCCGTTCTTCTCGGATTGACCGGTCGACGTTGGGCATTCAGCCCCACCTCGGCGTCCGACAGACGTCGTGTTGACGACGCACTGCGCGCCGTCAACGCGGAGTCCTTCGCCGATTCCCGCCTGGCGTCCCTCTCCGGGGGTCAGCGCCAGCGGGTGGCCATCGCCGAAGCGCTTGTCTCCCAACCAGATATGGTGATCCTCGACGAACCGCTCGCCTCGTTGGACCTGCGTAGCCAGCATGAGATCGTCAGTCTTCTCACCAAGATCCAGCAAGAGATGTCAGTGACCATTCTGGTGGTCGCCCACGACCTCAATCCGTTCCTACCCGTCTTGAGCGGGGCCATCTACCTCCTCGACGGCCACGCACACTATGCCGCGACCGACGACGTGATCGACGAAGACCTCCTGACCCACCTGTACGGCACGCGCGTCCAGGTCCTCCGCACCCCACAGGGCGATCTCTACACGAGGAGCGTCTGACCGTGATGACGACGACAACTCTGGCCATCGGGTACCAGTCCAACTGGTGGGACATCCTCACATCACCGTTCATGCAGAACGCGCTCGTCGGCGGCATTCTCGTCGCCCTGGCGGCCGGACTGGTGGGCTACTTCACCGTCGTCCGCAACACCTCGTTCGCCGCGCACGCACTCGCGCACATCGGTCTTCCCGGCGCCACCGGGGCAGTCCTCATCGGGGTTCCGGTCACGTTGGGGCTCGGCGCCTTCTGTATCGGTGGCGCACTCGTCATCGGCTTCCTCGGTAAGAAGGCCGGCGAACGCGAGGTGATCACCGGCACCGTGCTGGCCTTCGCAACCGGGCTCGGACTGTTCTTCAATTCGCTGGCCACCAAGAGTTCGTCGACGATGACCAACGTCTTGTTCGGCAACCTGCTGGCCATCTCGAATCAGCAGCTGCTCGCCTTCACCGCCATGCTCGCCGTTCTCGCGGTGTGTATCGGATTCGTCTATCGGCCGCTGCTGTACACCTCGGTGAATCCGGGAGTGGCTGAAGCCAAAGGTGTTCCGATCCGTACGTTGTCGATTCTGTTCATGGCCCTGCTGGGTCTGGCGGTGACGATGGCGGTACAGGCCGTGGGCACTCTTCTGCTGTTTGCTCTCGTGGTCACCCCGGCCGCAACGGCGATCATGCTCACTCCCCGGCCGGCCCGGGCAATGGCAATCTCGACGCTCATCAGCGTTGTCGCCGTCGGCGCAGGTCTGACACTGTCCGCGATGTACAACATGCCGCCGAGCTTCCTCATCGTTTCGATCGTCTGCGCGTTCTGGTTGATCGTCTGGGTGAGCAGCAAACGTGTTCGCGCCACGGCACAGGCACTCGACGACACGGCGCCGCCCAGCCACGGCACCCAGACGCACACGACACCTGCCGGGACCTCCTCCGCTCCCTGACGGTGCTCGAGGCGCGAGGCGTCGCATCTCGCAGCGGAGGGGCTTCGACACTCGCAATTCGCCCTTGTGCTCGACCCGGACGACTCCTAAACTGAAGCCCATTCACAAATGAGTATGGTTACCCTAAGTTCCATTCTCTCCTACGTTCGGGAGCGTCCATGACGACGGCTACATCTTCACCGACCGACCAGTCGGACGAGCACGGCCTCGAGCCCGATCCGGCCGAGGAGCACAAGGCACAACAGAAGGCGGACGCTCGGGCTCTCAAGGACCTGATGAAACCGGTTGCGGGACAACTCGCGATCGGCCGGATTCTCGCCGTGATCTCCGGCATCCTCGCGGTATTCCCCTATGTCGCACTGGTGCACATCGGCGACGTGCTGCTCGACGCCTACAACACGGGCACCGCAGTCGACCGCGACGAAGTCGAACGCTGGATTCGAATCCTGGTGATCACCTTCGCCTTACGACTGTTCGTCTACCTGATCGCGCTGCTCGTCACGCATTTCGCCGACGTCAAGCTCGGTCACGTCATCCAGCTGCGACTGGTGCGTAGATTCGCGCGGGTACCTCTCGCGTGGTTCACTTCCACCAACTCGGGGCGAGTGCGCAAGGGCCTGCAGGACGACATCGGAACCATCCACCAGCTCATCGCCCACCAGCCGGTCGACGGCACCATGGCCATCGTGATGCCGCTGGCCTTGATGGTCTACAGCTTCGTCATCGACTGGCGCCTGGGCCTGTTGGCCATCGCCACTCTCCCGCTGTACGTCGGCGCGATGAGCTTGTCCATGCGCGGGATGGGCGGCAAGACCGCCGAGATGGATCAGCGCCTGTCGACGGTCTCGGCCCGCATGGTCGAGTTCGTCACCGGGATCGCCGTGGTGAAGGCCTTTGGGCGCGTGGGACGTTCGCACCGCAACTATCAGGACGCCGCCGACGAGTTCTACGATTTCTACTCCGAGTGGGTCAAGCCGCTGATCCGGGTGTCCGCACTCGGGATGTCGTTCCTCGCAGTTCCGTTGATCCTGGTCATCAACATCGGGATCGGTTCGATCCTCGTACACAACGGCATCGTATCCACGGCCGATGTGCTCGCGACGTCGCTCATCGCCCTGCTGATCCCCTACGCACTCGAGACCCTGATGCACTCGATGTGGTCACAGCAGATCGCCGGCGCGTCGGCGCTGCGACTCGTCGACTTGGCCAACACTCCGATCCTCCCCAGCGCAGACGAGACAGTGCCCCACGAATTACGTTCACATGAAGTGACATTCGACCACGTGAGCTACTCCTACGGCACCGGCCCAGACGCGATCCTCGCCGTGGACGACGTGAGCTTCACGTTGCCGGAGGGCACCGTCACCGCCCTCATCGGACCGTCAGGCTCAGGAAAGTCCACGATCGCGACCCTTCTCGCCCGCTTCGACGACCCGCGATCGGGAACCATCAGCATCGGCGGCGTCCCGATCGCCCACCTGCCCGACCTCTATTCCAGGGTGGGTTTTGTGCTGCAAGACGCTCAACTCCTCAACATCAGCATCCGCGACAACATCAGCCTGGGTCGGCCGCATGCCACCGACGACGAGGTACGACGAGCGGCCGGCGCCGCCCGTATCCTCGACGAGATCGAGTCTCTTCCACACGGATTCGACACGGTGTACGGTGCCGACTCCGGCTTGTCCGGAGGCCAGGCACAGCGCATCGCGATCGCCCGCGCCGTCCTCGTCGACGCACCGATCCTCATCCTCGATGAGGCGACCGCGCTGACCGACCCGGAGTCCGAACACCAGATCCAGCAAGCACTGTCGACGCTCGCGCATGGCCGAACGGTTCTGGTGATCGCCCACCGCCCCGAGGTCATCAAGGGGGTCGACCAGATCATCGTCGTCAACGACGGCCACGTGACAGCGATCGGCAAACACGAAGAGCTCCAGGACAATCCCGACTATGCGCGGCTGTGGAAACTCACCGGCGCGGCGAAGCGAGTTCAGAAATGACCACACTCCCCCTCATCGACATCGTCCCGCGCATGAAGCGCATGGTCTCGCATCCGGAAAACATGCGGCCTGCCATCGCCGGGAGCATCATCGTCGGCCTGGTTGAGGGCGTTGCGCTCGCGGCGCTGCTCCCCACCATCACCACGCTGGCGCAGGGCACCCCGGTCTGGGGCATGGGCCTCGCCGGCTGGCTCTGGGTACTCGGCATTCTCTCCGTCGTCGGCTTTGGCCTACACTACTTCTCGGAGAGCGCGAATTACGCAGTCGCGCTGGACTTCCTGCGGAGTCTGCACCGGCTGGTCGGCGACCAGGTGGCCAAGCAACCACTCGGTTGGTTCGCACGGCCGGCGGCCGGGGCGCTGTCCCGGATGGTGTCGTCGGAGTTGATGTCGGCCGGCGAGATCTTTGCGCACATGTTCGGGCCGCTCGTGTCTCGCAGCACCGCTGCGTTCGTGATCATCGTCGCCGCGTGGTTCTGGGATCCGACTCTCGGACT
The DNA here is from genome assembly GCF_022513585.1 of Gordonia gummivorans. GTDB lineage: Bacteria > Actinomycetota > Actinomycetes > Mycobacteriales > Mycobacteriaceae > Gordonia. The sequence continues at coordinate 151,485 of NZ_JAKWBF010000006.1, read as the reverse complement.
CATTCTGACCGTTGCGGTTCCGGTGTTCGTGCTCATCACCCTGGCGTCGACGGCGCTGATGCGCAAAGGACGCGCCATTCACGATCCGCAGGAAGTGAATTTGGCCAATCGAGTGGTGGAGTACGCCCAATGCCAGGGCGCACTCCGGTCCTGCGATCGGAGCGACGATTACCGGCCCCTGAGTCAAGCCCTCGACGACACCTACAAAGCAAAGACCAAAGGCTTGTGGCTCGAAACAGTGGGAATGTTGCTGAGCGGCATGGTGACCCAAGGTGTGATCGTTGTCCTGATCACGGTGACCGGGTCACTCGCCATCGACGGCTCGCTGGAACCCATTCCGGCACTGGCCTTCATCGGACTCGCACTCCGATTCACCTCGACGGTCTCGGCCATCACCACCAGTGCAATGGCGCTCGAATCGCGCCGCCCCCTCCTCGACGGCCTCGACGAGGTGCTGACCGCGACGCCGCTTCCCGAACCGAACACGACTGTCGCACTGACCAAGCCGGGAACCGTCGAACTCGATGACGTCACCTTCACCTACCCCGGCGCATCCGCACCCGCGCTGCGCAACGTCTCGATGACCGTTCCCGCCGGGTCGATGGTGGCCCTCGTCGGACCGTCGGGTGGCGGCAAGACGACCATCGCCCGCGTCATCAGCCGCTTCTACGACGTCGACACCGGGCGTGTGCTGGTCGGCGGGGTGCCCGTCACCGAACAGACCACCGAACAACTGATGGGCCAGCTGTCGATGGTGTTCCAGGACGTCTACCTCTTCGACGACACCCTCGAGGCCAACGTCCGAGTGGGCCGAGCGGACGCGACCGACGCCGAGGTCCGCGAGGCGGCCGACCTCGCGGGCGTCACCGAGATCGCCGCCCGCCTGCCCGACGGCTGGAATACGCAAGTGGGAGAAGGCGGCCGAGGGCTGTCGGGCGGCGAACGTCAGCGTGTGGCGATCGCGCGGGCACTGCTCAAGCAAGCGCCGATCGTCCTCCTCGACGAAGCGACGTCGGCACTCGACATCGAGAACGAAGCCAATATCGTCGCCGCCGTCGAGCGATTGCGCGCACAGGCCACGGTGATCATCATCGCCCATCGCCTGGCGACCATCGCCGGCGCAGACACGATCATCGCCCTCGACGCCGAGGGCCGCGTCGAAGCGCAGGGCAGACACGAGGAACTGATCGCCACCGACGGGACATACGCCCGGTTCTGGCATCGACTCGAGAGCGCACAAGGCTGGCAGCTGACGAATTAGAATCTGCGTATGCGTCAGAGCAACGTCGACGGCAACGCACGGACGGTGGGCAAGAAGGCCGGCCGCAAGCCGGCTTTCACCGAAGCCGACGTCGTCACCGCTGCGCTCGACGAGGGAATCGACAGGTTCACGTTGTCGGCTGTCGCACAACGGCTCGGCGTGGTCACCCCGGCGATCTACCGGCTGTTCGACTCTCGCGAACAGGTCGTCGTGGCATGCCTGGACCGCGCCGCCGCCAGTATCCGGTTGCCCGCGGACGAACCGGATTGGCATGCGGTGCTCAAACTCTGGGCCGACGAGTGCTGGCGGGTGTGCGAGAATTTTCCGGGCCTCGAACGCGTGGTCTACGACTACGCACCCGCCTTCACCCGGATCGAGGAGATCCTGGCGGAATACTCACGACGCATCACCGCGTACGGCAAGACTCCCGGTCAGGCGATGTTCGCACTCGATTTCATCGGCGACACCGTCTTCGCCTGCCACCTTTCCGTGGAGTCGATGCGCACCGTGGATGACAGCGGCACAACGGGATTGGACCGGGTGAAAGCGGCCGTGAGCACCCACTCGGTCATCGAACCCCGGGAGTCCTGGCGCGAGCGGGGGGTGGTCGACCTGAAGGTCGACTTCATCCTGATGGGACTCGAGCATCGCTGGCCGGAGATCTGAATCCACCCTCGACCCCACGGTCGTTCGGCGGTACCGATCACTCTTGATGGCAATCATCATCGACTGGCCAGGAGGTCGAGGAGGCGGTCGACGAACGCGGCCTGGGCCGGGTTCAGTTTGCGCCGGGCGGTGTCCGGTGACATCCATTCGGCACGGTCGATCTCGGGGAAGCTCTGCATCTGCCCCGACCGTGGCGGCCACACCATCTCGAAGGTGTTGCTCCGAACCGTCGTGACGTCGAGATCGCCTTCGACCCCGAAAGCGACGACGACCTTGCCCGATTTCAGCGTCACCTCCCCGAGATCGATGTGGCCTCCGTCGGGCACCGAGCTGCCGATCTCCTCGGCGAACTCACGGCGGGCGGTCTCCCAGGCCGACTCGTCGGGCTCGACCAGCCCCTTCGGAATCGACCACGCGCCGTCGTCCTTGCGCGCCCAGAGCGGTCCGCCCGGGTGCGCGACGAGAACGTCGACTCCGTCGTCGGATCGCCGATAGAGGAGGATGCCCGCGCTGCGCTTCGAACCATGTGCCATGGATATATTTTCACGGAAACACCGACGACACACGAATGCGGCAGTACCGAAATGTCCGAATCGTAGACACTGTGCATGGCGGTTCTCGACACGATCAAGCACGGCAAAGAAGCCCAGCATCCGGTGGATGACATTCCGCCTCTGGTCAAACTTCTGCCGCTCGGCATCCAGCACGTGCTGGCGATGTACGCGGGCGCGGTCGCCGTCCCGCTCATCGTCGGCGGCGCGATGGTCAGCGCAGGCAAACTCGAGCAGGGCGACATCGTCCACCTGATCACCGCCGACCTCTTCGTCGCCGGTATCGCGACGATCCTGCAGGCGGTCGGCTTCTGGCGATTCGGCGTCCGACTCCCCCTCATGCAGGGCGTCACCTTCGCCGCCGTAGGACCGATGATCACCATCGGGATGAACCACGGCGTGACCGCCATCTATGGGTCGGTGATCGCGTCGGGTGTCTTCATGATCGCCGCCGCACCCATCGTCGGCAGACTGATCAGATTCTTCCCGCCGCTGGTCACAGGCACGATCATCCTCATCATCGGCGTATCCCTGATGCGCGTCGCGGCCGGCTGGTTCGGCGGCGGAACCAACGAGGGCGAGGACTTCGGCGCACCCAAGGCCATCGCCTTCGGCTTCCTGACGCTGGCCATCATCATCGCGCTCGAGATGTTCGCTCCCCCGACGATCAAGCGGGTGTCGGTGCTCGTCGGCCTGGTGCTCGGCACGCTGATCTCGCTGCCCTTCGGCATGGCCGACTGGGATGGTGTCGGCGAGTCGGCGTGGGTGGCCGTTCCGCAGCCGTTCCAATTCGGTGTGCCGTCCTTCGAGCTCAGCTCGATCATCTCGCTGATCATCGTGGCGCTGGTGATCATGACGGAGACCACCGGCGACATCGTCGCGGTCGGCGAGATCGTCGACAAGAAGATCACCCCCCAGAAGCTGGCCGACGGTATGCGTGCCGACGGTCTCGGTACCGTCATCGGCGGCGTGTTCAACACCTTCCCGTACACCGCGTTCGCCCAGAACGTCGGGCTGGTCGCGATCACCGGCGTCAAGACCCGGCACGTCGCCACCTGCGCCGGCGTCATTCTGGTGGGTCTCGGGCTGCTGCCGAAGGTGGCCGCGATCGTGGAGGGCATTCCGCTCCCCGTGCTCGGCGGCGCGGGCGTCGCACTGTTCGGCATGGTCGCCGCGAGTGGCGTGCGAACCCTCTCCAAGGTGAAGTTCAACAACACCAACATCCTGGTCGTCGCCATCTCGGTGGGTGTCGCGATGCTGACCGAGGCCAAGCTGTACTACACCGACCGCAGCAGCGGCGAGGCGGTCAACGTCTCGCTCGACCTCTACCACCAGTTCCCCGACTGGTTCCAGACGATCTTCCATTCGGGTATCTCAGCGGGTGCGATCACCGCCATTCTGCTCAACCTGCTGTTGAACACCCGGAGCACATCGGCCGACCCGCTGGACTATCACAACACCGGCGAGATCGAGGTGGCCGGCGATCCAGTGGGCATCGCCGCCTCCGACGCACCCCGCGGCGCGGCCTTCGACCCCCGCGACGCCCTGGCCGCGGCCGACCCCGACACCCCACCCGAGACGCTACGCGTCCTCGCCGAACACGACGCCGGACTACACCGGTTCATCGTCACCAATCCCAATGCGCCACAGGACCTGTGTGACTGGATCAAGAGTCTCGGCGACCCCAAGGTGACTCAAGTGTTCGACGTCTGGGACGGCCGGACCGACGGGCAGTTCTCGCGCCGGGAGTGATCGGGCACCGTCGACGTTGGGCGGAACGCGGCTGGCCCTCCCGATCCACCGTATCGTTGAACCATGTCTCCCAGCCCAGAGCATGTCCCTACCGAACCGAGCCCGAACAATCCGGCCGCCGAGGATCCGACCGACGACCCGGACATCCCGCACGACTACCCGCACGAATCGGCATTCGCGTTCGGCGACGCCAAGCCGATCGGCGAGACCGACCGGATCGCCCGCGAGAAGGCGATCTACGAGGCTGCGCGTCACGGGAACGACCTCAACCGGGGACACGCGCTCGGCGGTACCGACGGGACCACCGAAGGGCAGTAGACAATAACCGTCGTGGAGGTTCTGTCCAGCCGTGTGCTTCTGCGCTCCGGTGACCCCGAGCGACTTCAGCACTTCTATCGCAACCAACTGCGGCTCGCCGTTGCCCGTGTCTACCCCGGAGGCATGGTCTTCCATGCCGGGAACGGGCTGATCGAGGTACCCGGGCACATGTCCGACGATGTCGGCCCGGCAACCGACGCCGTGCTCTGGCTGCAGGTCCGCGACGCGCAGGCATGCGAACGTGAACTGCGAGCCAACGGGGTCGCCATCTCCCGCGAACCGGTGACCGAGCCGTGGGGACTGATCGAGATGCACATCGAGGACCCGGACGGCAGGCTGTTGATCGTCGTCGAGGTGCCCGACGACCACCCGCTGCGCCGCGACACCCGGTGATAGACACATGACAGACTTGTCGCCATGAGCACTTGGATCGCACCGGTGGCGCCGACCCGGCTCGACGCGACGGTCGAACTGCCCGGCTCGAAGTCCATCACCAACCGTGCGCTCGTCCTTGCCGCTCTCGCCGACGGACCGTCGACCATTCGCGGAACGCTGCGTAGTCGCGACACGAACTTGATGCTCGGCGCGCTCACGGCGCTGGGAGTGGGCGTGCGCGTCGACCCGGCGCAGGAGACGACGGTGTCGATCGAACCGGCACCGCTGCATGCCGCCGACATCTACTGCGGACTCGCCGGCACGGTGATGCGATTCCTGCCGCCGGTGGCCGCTCTCGCAGACGGACCGGTCACCTTCGACGGCGACGAGCAGGCCCGCACCCGACCGCAGACCACCATCCTCGACGCACTGCGCGGACTCGGCGTGGGCGTCGAGGGCGACGCCTTGCCGTTCACCGTCGACGGTGCGGGAACAGTGCGGGGCGGCGAGGTCACCATCGACGCATCCGGATCGTCGCAGTTCGTGTCCGGTCTGCTGCTGTCCGGGGCCCGGTTCGACGACGGCCTGATGATCCGCCACGTCGGCGCGCCTGTACCGAGCACACCGCACATCGACATGACCGTCGACATGCTCGCCACCGCGGGTGTCACCGTGGACACCAGTGAGCCGAACACATGGCGGGTGGCGCCGGGGAGGATCGCCGCCGTCGACTGGACGGTCGAGCCCGACCTCTCCAACGCGGCCGCTTTCCTCGCCGCGGCCGCGGTCACCGGCGGCACCGTGCGCGTACCGTACTGGCCCGCGGTCACCACCCAGCCCGGCGCTCGCATCGCCGACATCCTCGCCGCGATGGGCTGCACCGTCGAACTGATCGACGGCACACTGTCCGTGCAGGGCCCGCAACGACTTTCGGCCGTATCGCTGGATCTGCGGGACATCGGCGAGCTCACCCCGACGATCGCGGCGCTCTGTGCGGTGGCCGACGGCGACTCCGAGCTGACCGGGATCGCCCACCTGCGCGGACACGAAACCGACCGGCTGGCCGCACTGACCACCGAGATCACGCGGCTCGGCGGCATCTGCACCGAGACCGACGACGGCCTCCAGATCACCGGGACCACTCTGCACGGCGGAACCTGGGAGTCCTACGCCGACCACCGGATGGCCACCGCGGGCGCGATCATCGGCCTCGTCACCCAGGGCGTCACCGTCGACGACATCGAAACCACCACCAAAACCCTCCCCGACTTCCCCGGCATGTGGCAGCAGATGATCGGGCACCCGTGACCCGCCCCCCGCTGCCTGAGGTGCGAGGAGCGCTAGCCGCCGGGTTGAGGAGCGACGAGCGAGCGCAGCGAGTCCGGCGCGTCTCGAAACCGACGAGCCTCGAAGGCCTCGCAACACTTCCTCGCCAGCCCTTCGAGGCTCGCAAGCTCGCTCCTCAGGGAGCGGAAACGGCTCGCAAGCTCGCTCCTCAGGGAGCGGAAACGGCTGGCAAGCGCAACGCGACGGTCCGCCCTTGACCCGCCGCGCGGCCAGCTACGACGAGTCCGACGTCCGGGTTCGTCCCGGTAAGGGCAGTCGGCCGCGCACCAAGCAACGTCCCACGCACGACGACGCAGCCGACGCGATGGTGGTGTCGGTGGATCGTGGCAGATGGGGATGTGTCCTGGGCGGCGACCCCGACCGTCACCTCGTGACCATGCGCGCCCGCGAACTCGGCCGCACACCGATCGTGGTGGGCGACAACGTTTCTGTGGTGGGCGATCTGTCCGGAAAGCCCGACACCCTTGCCCGGATCGTCCGTGTCGCCGAACGCTCCACCATCTTGCGACGCACCGCCGACGACTCCGACCCGTACGAGCGGATCGTCGTCGCCAACGCCGACCAACTCCTCATCGTCACCGCCATGGCCGATCCCCCACCTCGCACCGGATTCGTCGAAAGAGCGCTCGCCGCAGCCTATGTCGGCGGTCTCGCGCCCATCTTGTGCCTGACCAAATCCGACCTCGCCGACCCCACCGAGTTCACCGCCGCCTTCGCCGACCTCGACCTGCCGATTGTCCGGGCCGGCCGAGACGACCCGCTCGACGACATCCTCACCATCTTGGACGGCCACCTCACCGCGCTCATCGGACACTCGGGTGTCGGCAAGTCGACATTGGTTAACCGTCTTGTGCCCGAGGCAGATAGAGCAACGGGCGTGGTGTCGGGTGTCGGCAAGGGACGGCACACGTCGACCCAGTCGGTCGCTCTCGCATTGCCTGGTGACGAGTTGCCCCGCACCTGGGTCGTCGACACCCCAGGTATCCGGTCGTTCGGACTCGCGCACGTCACCCCCGACGACATCGTCGACGCCTTCGACGATCTCCGCGACGCCATCGAGGACTGTCCGCGCGGCTGCACCCATCTCGGCCCACCCGCTGACCCGGAGTGTGCGCTCGATCTGCTCGAAGGCCACTCACACCGACGTGCAATGGCGGTGCGGCAGTTGCTCGTTGCCGTCACCACCGGCGTCGAATCTCCTAGCGAATCGTGAACGTCACCGGCTCCGCGTCGATCCCGTCCACGCTCGCGACCGCGCGATAGGTTCCGGGAACCAGATCTTGCCGTGGCTGTGTGCAGGTCAACTCGCTCGTCTTGAGCGACCACTTGTATCCGACGGCGGGCGCGTACTGGTGTGGTGCGATCACCACGACCCGAGTGCCCTTCTCCGGACTGCAATCCCGGCTTCCCCACTGCCGCTCTCCGGCGGCCGACGTCACGACGATCTCGGTCGCCGAGACACCGATGTCGAGCGGGCACGGGGTGTCGGCGTCGTTGCGGATCCGCCAGGCGAACATCATGCGATCACCCACCCGGAACGCCGGCTTGCTGGCGACCAGGGTCATCGTCGTCGTCTCCGGGGAACAGTGCCCGTTCGCGCGTGCGGCCACCGATGTCGTCGCCGACGTGGTGTCCGGTGCAGCTGCCGATGCCGCGTGCGCCGACTCCGAGTCAGACCTCCACCACAGGGTGGCCGCGACGACCCCGAGGACCGCGACGATCGCGACACCCGTGACGATGCCGACGACGATCTTCGCTGTCGATCTCGGGGCCGGCGTATCGGTCAGCTGCGCGGCGTGTGTGATCACTTCTCCCGGAAGCGTTTCCGCGGACTGTGCCGAACTCGCCTCGAGCGCCCGGGTCAGCGCACGCGCGAAGTCGGTGACGGTGGAGAATCGATGGGCCGGGTCTTTCGCGAGCGCCCGTTCGAGGACGGCGTCGACTCCCACGTATCCGGTTCCGAGAACCGCACTCGCCTTCGGCGCAGGTTTCGTGATGTGGGCAAGCATCAACGCCGCTGGCGTCGGTTCGGAGAAGGGTGCCCGTCCGCACAGCAGTTCATACGTCGTGCAGGCCAGCGAGTACTGATCCGAACGCGGGCTGGCCTCGCCGCCGTCGAGCACCTCGGGTGCCGCATAGGCGAGCGTTCCGATGAACGCGCCCGACGTCGTCGCTCCCGGCACATCGACGAGTCGCGCGATCCCGAAGTCCACCACGACCACCCGGCTGATGCGACCACTGTCGTCACGTCGCACGATCACATTGGCAGGCTTGATGTCGCGGTGAATGACGCCGCGACCATGGGCGTAGTCCAGCGCATCGGCAACCGACGCAACGACCGCGCCGATGTCGTGTGCATTCAGCACAGCAGCGGAAAGGTCCTGCCCAGCCAGGAAGGCCATGGTGAAGAACGGAGTGCCCTCGGCGACACCGTAGTGGTGGACGGTGACGATGCCCGGGTGGTCCAGACCCGCGGCGGCTCGCGCCTCGTTCACGAATCGGCGCTCGAACTCGGCGCTGTTCGAACCCCCGACCGAGATCACCTTCAGTGCCTCACACCGATGAAGCTGCGCGTTCTCGACCAGGTAGACGGCGCCCATGCCCCCGCTGCCCAGAATGTCGAGCACGCGGTAACCGGCGAAATCCGCACCAATGTTCAGCAAGGTCACCCCCAACCGTCCTGCACCAAACGGACCTCAGCCTAACCGGTACGGCTCTTTGTCTCTTCGCCACCTGCGCGTCCCCTCCCGTCCGACTGGGCGCGCCCACCCCCGACGCCCCTCCCGCCGGCCGAGGTGCGAGCCTGCGAACCTCGCCCCTGGTGAGAGGACATTGTCGTCTCACCAGCCCTTCGAGGCTCGTCGCTTGCGCTCCTCACACCTCAGGGAGCGGATGGGGCCATCAGCGGTCGACGACGGTCGTTTCGAAGAAGTACCGGTCGGCGCGGTAGGCGTGGCGCCCGACCTCGACGACGCGTCCGGCGTCGTCGAACGCCGTGCGTTGCATGGTCAGCAGCGGTGCGCCGACCTCTTCGCCGAGCAGTGCGGCCTCGTCGGCGTCGGCGGCCTTGGCGCCGATCCGCTGGCGAGCAAGTCGAATGTGTACACCCCGGGCGCGGAGTCCCTTGTAGAGACCACCGTCTTCGAGTTCCCCTGCGGGCGGACAGATGTCGGCGGGCAGGTGGTTGGTCATCACGGCCAGCGGTTCTCCGCCTGCACTGCGGAGACGTTTGATGGTGACCGCTTCGCCATCGACCGGCAGCGCCAGATCCTGGCGCAATTCCTCGTCCGGGATGCCGATCCGGTATTCGAGCAACTGCGTGGCCGGATGCATACCGGCGGTGCTCAGGTCGTCGAACAGGCTCGTCAGTTCCACCGAACGGTGCACGGGACTCTGCACCACCTGGGTCCCGACCCCCCGCTTGCGTACGACGACGCCCTTGTCGACGAGTTCTTGTATGGCCTGACGAATGGTCGGGCGGGACAGCTTGAGCCGTTTGGCGAGATCGAGTTCGTTCTCCAGCCGGTCACCGGGGCGCAGGTCACCGCTGACGATGGCAGACTCGAAAGCCTGCGCGAGCTGGTGATACAGCGGCACCGGAGTCGACCGGTCGAGCTCCACGGCCAACTGCGTCGTCTCGGACATGCCTGTCATTATGTCATAACAAACTATGTTTGTGTCAGTACTCCGGGATGTTGTGTGGCGTGATCACCGCGATCGCCGATCGCCGCGGCCGAAACTCCGGGATGGCGCCGTGATGACTCATCACCACCTGGGCCATCGCCCGCATGTCCGATCGCAGGTCGTGATGCAGGATCGCACTCAGATGACCACTGGCGAGCAATGTGCGGTTCATGTCGCTGAGGTCGTGCCCCAGAAACACCTCGCACGCGCGATCCGACGCCGCAAACGCGTCGACGATGCCACGATTTCCACCACCGATCGAATAGACCGCCACGATGCCCGGATGCTTGTCGAGCGCGGTGTCGACGAGGCGTCGGCACGTCGCGTCGAGACCGTCGGAGTTGGACACCGCGACCACCGTGCGACCCGGGTCGTGAACCCGCAGCGCCTCACGGAAGCCCTGCTCGCGCAGCCCCTCGCCCTCAAAGGTCGCACCGCTGGTGATCACCAGGACATCGCCCGCCACGTGCCGCAGCCAGCGCGACATCAGGTAGGCCGCCGTGGCTCCGACCGCCCGATTGTCCATGCCCACGTAGGCAATGCGAGTACTGCGCACGACGTCGGTGACCAGCGTGATCACCGGGATCCGCTGCGCAGTCAGGCGTCGGATCGCGTCCTCGATCTCGGGTACGTCCGGCGCTTTGAGGACCACCGCATGGCTGCCGCGCCGTCCGATGGCGTCGAGTTCGTCGACCATCGACGCCACCTCCCACCGCTCGCGCACGTGATAGCGCGCACGCATGACCGCCGGGCGCAGTGCGGGCAGTTCGGCCTCGAGGGCGTCGGTGACCAGCCGCGAGAACTGGCGTGGCGTGTCCATCACGAGGTCGATGAGGAACTGTCGGCCCGAGAGCCGCAGCTGGGTGCGTTGCCGATCGAGGTCGGCAATGGCCTGCTCGACCTGCCGCACCGTCACCTCGCGCACGCCTGGCCGGCCGTGCAGGACGCGATCGACCGTCGCATCGCTGACGCCCGCCTGCCGCGCGATCTCGCGCACCGGATACCGATGTGGCATGCCGCACTCCTGAGGGATTCTTGATGGATATTCCTTCTTGTCCAGACAATAGGATATTGTGATCCTGATCTCGACACCTTCAGTGCCGAGAGGAAGACCAGACTGATGAGCACCCAGCAGATCACCCCCGCCCGCGCCGATCGCATCACCGCCGAGGAATGCCGGATCGACGACTTCATCGCGCTCACCGACCGCACCACCGACCTCGCCGACTACCCATTCGCGGCGAGCACCGAGCGCGGCGTCCTCTTCTACGACGCCGCGGCGGTCACCGGGACCGACGATCGCACCCGCGCGCAGATCTCCGACGAACTCGCCCGCGCACTCCTCGCCGGACCCGGCATCGTCGTCTTCGCCGGAGCGTTCGGCGACGCTCACGCACTGCGCGAAACCACCGGTGTCTTCAGCGAGATCATCGCCGACCAGCACGCCGCCGGGATGGCGGGCGGCGACCATTTCGCCAAGCCGGGCGCCAACGATCGCATCTGGAACGCGCTGCAGAAGTTCGCGCAACGCGCACCTGAGCTCTACAGCCGCTACTACGCCAACGACGTCCTCGCGCTGATCAGCGAGGCGTGGCTGGGCCCGATGTATCAGGTCACGTCACAGGTCAACGTCGTCAATCCCGGTGGTGCCGCACAGAATCCGCACCGTGACTACCACCTGGGCTTCATGTCGACCGACACCGCCGCCCGATTCCGCGCCCACATCCACCGGCTCTCTCCCGCGCTCACGCTGCAGGGTGCGGTCGCGCACGTCGACATGCCCATCGAGTCCGGCCCGACCATGTACCTGCCGTATTCGCAGACCTACGAGCCCGGCTACCTGGCGTTCAATCTGCCCGATTTCCGTGAGCATTTCGCCCGCAACTACGTGCAGCTGCCGCTGTCGGCGGGCGACGCGGTGTTCTTCAATCCCGCCCTCTTCCATGGCGCCGGCCACAATGTGTCCAGTGACATCAGGCGGATGGCGAACCTGCTGCAGATCTCGTCGGCCTTCGGGCGGGCGATGGACGCCGTCGACCGCTCGGCGATGCTGCGGGCTCTCTACCCCGCTCTGCGTAAGTTGTCGGCGACCGGTGACCACCGCGCCGTTGCCAACGTGATCGCCTCGGCGGCAGAGGGTTACGCATTCCCGACCAACCTCGACATCGACGCCCCGATCACCGGACTCGCCGGCGAGACGCAGGCCGAACTCGTCGCACGTTGCCTCGCAGGCGATGTCACCGCCGAACGATTCGACGCCGAACTCACCGCACTCGACACCCGTCACGACCCGAACGGAGCGCACTGATGACCTTTTCGACGACGAACGCTCTGGCCGGCAAGGTCCTGCTGGTCAGTGGCGGCACGCAGGGCGTCGGCGCCGCGATCGTGCGGGCAGGCGCAGCGGCTGGGGCGTCGGTGATGTTCACCGGCCGCAATGCGGAGAAGGGCAAGGCGCTGGTCGCCGAACTCGACGGCGAAACGCCCGTCCGGTTCACGCAGACCGACCTGACCGATCCGGCCGCGGCGTCGGACTCGGTGGCGGCGACCATCGCCGAGTTCGGTCGCATCGACTGCCTGTGCAATGCCGCCGGCGCCACCAGTCGCGGCAGCCTGCTCGACACCACGCCCGAGCTCTTCGATCATCACGTCGCACTCAACATGCGCGCGCCGTTCTTCACCATGCAGGCGGCTGTGCGCGACATGGTCGACCGCGGCGCGTCGGGCTCCATCGTGAACATCATCACGATGTCGTCGTACGGCGGACAGCCTTTCCTCGCACCGTATTCCGCGTCGAAGGCGGGGTTGGTGGGTTTGACGAAGAACGCCGCCCACGCCCACCGCTGGGACCGCGTCCGGATCAACGGACTCAACATCGGCTGGACCGAAACCGAGGGCGAGGCCGACATCCAGAAGCGTTTCCACGGCGGTGACGACACGTGGGTCGAGAAGGCGAACGCGTCGGTGCCGATGGGCAAGCTCGGCCAGCCTGACGAGATCGCCGACTTCGTGGTGCTGCTGTTGTCGGACCACAGCGGCGTGGTCACCGGTTCGGTGATCGACTGGGATCAGATCGTGATGGGAGCGGTGGACTGATGGGATTGCGCATCGGCGTTGTCGGCCTCGGCCGGATCGGCGCCTTCCACACCGGCACCCTCGCCGGCCTCCCCGAGGTCGACGAACTGGTGATCACCGACGCCGTACCGGCCGCGGTCGACGCAGCGGCCGCCGCTTTCCCGACGGCACGTGCCGTCGCCGACATCGACGCGGTGCTCGACGCCGACGTCGACGCTGTGATCGTCGCGACCGCCACACCCACTCACGCGCCGTTCATCGAAAAGGCAGTCGCCGCAAATACTCCCGTCTTCTGCGAGAAGCCGATCGCCATGTCTGCGGAGGAGTCGGCCGACGTCGCCCGACGCATCGCAGGCTCCGAGGTGCTGGTCGCCATCGGCTACAACCGGCGTTTCGACCCGGCCTTCAGCGCCGCGCGTGCCGCCGTCGCATCGGGCGAACTCGGCTTCATCACGACGGCCCGCTCGACGACCCTCGACCCCGCACCGCCACCCATGGCGTATATCGCCGGCTCGGGCGGCATCTTCCGCGACTGTGCGGTCCACGACTTCGACACTCTCCGTTGGGTGTTGGACGACGAAGTCGAGACAGTGTTCGCCACCGGCACCAACCAGGGCGACCCCGCCTTCAGCGAGTACGACGACGTCGACTCGGCCACGGCGGTACTGACTTTCGCGTCGGGAACCATGGGGATCGTGTCCGCGAGCCGGTACAACGGTCGCGGCTACGATTGCCGTCTCGAAGTCCACGGCAGCGAGGATTCCGTTGCCGCCGGCTGGGATGACGGCACTCCGATGCGCACCACCGACCCTGCGGTCACGTTCCCGTCCGGCACCCCGCACGGCTTCTTCATGGACCGATTCGCCGAAGCCTACCGGCGTGAACTGACCGCGTTCTGCCACGCCGTCACCGACGACACACCCGGCCCAGTCCGGCTCTGCAGCGTCGATGACGCCCTCGCGGTCGCCGTGATCGCCGACGCCGCAACACTTTCCCTCACCGAACGCCGACCCGTAGAAACCGCCGAGGTCGACCCTCGACTCACAAGGACACTCCCATGACCAACTCCGCTGTGACCGCTACCCAGCTCCGTGTGGCCGGCGCCCCCATCTCCTGGGGTGTCTGCGAAGTCCCCGGCTGGGGCCACCAACTGCCGCCAGAGCGCGTCTTCGGTGAGATGCACGAGCTCGGCATGACCTCCGCCGAGACCGGGCCCGAGGGCTTTCTGCCCACCGATCCCGTCGAACTGCGAGATGCGCTGGCCGCGTACGGCCTCGGATGTGTCGGCTCGTTTGTGCCCGTCGTGCTGCACGACGCCGCAGCCGACCCGCTCGACGACGTCGCGCCGGCACTCGACCGCATCGTCACCAGCGGCGGAGACGTCCTCGTGGTCGCCGCCGCCACGGGCGTCGACGGATACGACTCGCGCCCCGACCTCACCGAGGAACAGTGGGACACGTTGCTGCGCAACCTCGATCGCATCGACGACATGGCCGCCGAGCGTGGCGTCGTCGCCGCCCTGCATCCGCACGTGGGAACCATGATCGAGCAGCACGACGAGGTCTTCCGGGTCATCGACGGATCGAAGATCGGACTCTGCCTCGACACCGGACACCTCCTCATCGGCGGCACCGATCCGCTGGAAGTGGCTCGCACAGTACCGGATCGCATCCGGCACGCCCACCTCAAGGACGTGCGCGTCGACCTGGCCAAGCGTGTCCAGAACGGCGAACTCACCTACACCGAGGCCGTCGGGCAGGGCATGTACGTGCCGCTCGGCGCCGGTGAGGCCCAGATCGGACAGGTCGTCGCGACCCTCGTCGACTCCGGCTACCGCGGTTGGTACGTCCTCGAGCAGGACACCATCCTGACCTCCGAGAACGACGGTGACGCCGCAGCCGGCGATGTCGCTGTGTCCCTGGCTTTTCTGCGTAAGGCCACGCAGCGTCCGGTGCGCGTATGAACCCGCTACGCATCGGCGTGCTGGGCGCGTCGCGCATCGCCGAGTCCGCCATCATCGGTCCGGCACACACGCTGGGTCATCGTCTGGTCGCGGTCGCCGCGCGCGATCGTGACCGGGCGCAGGCCTTCGCCGACAAGTACGACGTCGAGCGGGTCCACGACGACTACCAAAGCCTCATCGACGATCCCGAGATCGAGATGATCTACAACCCGCTCGCGAACTCGCTGCACGCGCCGTGGAATCGGGCGGCGATCGAGGCCGGAAAGTCGGTGCTCACCGAGAAGCCATTCGCCCGCAACGCGATCGAGGCGGCCGCGGTACGCGATATGGCGCAGCAACCGGGCACTGTGGTGATGGAGGCCTTCCACTACCTGTTCCACCCGATGATGCACCGCACCTTCGAACTCCTCGACGCCGGCACGATCGGCGAAATCCGCCACGTCGAGATCACCATGGGGATGCCCGAACCCGGACCCGACGACCCGCGCTGGCGCTACGACCTCGCCGGCGGCGCCATCATGGACCTCGGCTGCTACGGCCTGCACCTGTTCCGGCAACTCGGCCGCTACTGCGGTGGTTCGCCGAACATCACCGGCGCACGCGCCCTGCTGCGGGACGACCAGATCGATGAAGCGTGCTCGATAAACGTCCAATATCCGAGCGGCGCATCGGGATTCAACACGAACTCGATGGTGTCAGGCGAGTACGAGTTCGCCTGCCACATCATCGGCGCCGAGGGTGCACTACTCCTGCACGACTTCCTCGGCCCCAACCGCGACGACCGCCTGGCCGTCACCACCACCGAACGCACCGTCATCGAGAACGTCGGCACCCGCTCGACCTACACCTACCAGCTCGAAGCGTTCGCGTCGGCCGTGCGTGACGGCACACCCCTACCCATCGGCATCGACGACGCCATCGAGAACATGCGTTACATCGACGCCGCCTACCGTGCCGCGGGACTCGACCCCCGCTGAGGGCACCATCCGCTCCCCGAGCCTGAATCCGCGGAGAACCCCTTCCGCTCCCTGAGGTGCGAGCGAAGCGAGCCTCGAAGGGCCAGGTGAGACAACGATGTCCGCGACCACCCCACGTTCCGTATGAAGTTGTGCCCGGAATCCGGGCACAACATCATACTGATCAATTCGAACCATCGACGGAACCGGTTCGGCGCCGGCTGCGTCAGACTTTCATGGACATCAACGAATTGTCCGCACGACGCGACGGTGTCTTCACGACACAGGAAGCTCGCGAGTGTGGTGTAAGTGCCTCGACCATCTCTCGCAAAGTGCGCTCGGGTGCCTGGAAAGTTGTCGCTCGAGGCGTGTACATCGTTGCCGGACACTTGCGGTCGGCTCGAGCGCAAGCGCGCATCGCTGTGCTGTCGGTCCACACCCAAGCGGCACTCGGCGGGTTGCCGCTGCGTGGTGGCTTGGGTTCCACGACAAGGAACCCCGCAAGCACCTCGTGTTCACCAAGACTCGCGGGGCACACGCCCGATCGTCTGCCACTGCTGTAATCCAATACTGCGTCTTGCTCGACCAGGATGTTGTCGTCCACGACGGATTGCGGACCACGTCGGCCGCACTCACGGTGCTCGACGCCTCCATCGAGCTGGGGATCGCGGTCATCGACCGAGCATTGCTGTCCGGGCGAGTGTCGGTGGAGGATCTCGAGGCCGCGCACGCTCGCTATCCGAGGCGGCACGGCGCGACACGCGTCGCAACCTACCTGCGTCTCTTGGGGGACGGCGCACGGTCTGAAGCGGAGCGCCTCACGGTCAAGCTGTTCAATGCAGCCGGGATTGTTGGCTGGGTTGCGAACTTGCCTGTCGGTGGGTACGTGGTCGACTTTGCTTTCCCCGAGCTCAAGGTAGGTGTCGAGATCGACGGTCTCGCCTTCCACAGCGATGACACGTCCTTCCAGCGAGACCGCACCAAACGCAACGCGCTCACCGACGCGGGATGGACCATGTTCAATTACACCTACGGAGACGTCGTCGATCGCGCTGCTCACGTCGCAGAGCAGGTCAACAATGCGATCAAACGAGACGCGGCTTGATCAGTATGAAGTTGTGCCCGGATTCCGGGCACAACTTCATACTGATCTGACACGAGTCCGCGCACCAGCGGTCGACGACCGCACCGTCAGCACCGGGTCCAGCGCGACCGCCCCGTAGTAGCCGCATCCGCCGGTGTCGGCCGCCTCGTCGCTGTCCCCCACCAACGAGCCCACCGCCGACATCGCCGCGGAGGCCAACCCCGCAGTGTCCTGACGGACCGAGGTGAGCGCGATGTGCGCGAGCGCGGCGGGTTCGCTGTCGTCGTATCCGACGACCGAGATATCCTCGGGCACACGCACTCCGCGGCGTCGGAGCTCGGTGACCAGGCCGATGGCGGACCGGTCGTTGGCGGCGAACACCGCCGTCGGCGCGTCGTCGCCGTCGATGATCTCGTCGGCCACACGAGCCCCCGAGCGTTCGCTGTAGTCGCCGTCGAAGACGCGGACATGCTCGCGTAATCCGGCGGCGGCCATCGCGTCGTGGTAGCCGCGAAGTCGTTCGGCTGCACCGGAGTTCTCGCCGCCATCTAGATGCGCGATGGTGGTGTGCCCGAGGTCGATGAGGTGCTGGGTGGCCAGTTCGCCGCCGAGCCACTCGTCGGTGCCGACGGTCACCGCGTCGAGGTCGGGGATGCGTTCCCCGATGATCACCAACGGACCCGACACCGCGTCGAGCCGGTCGGCCCGATCAGGCCCGACAACGATGACGGCCGAACAGCTTTCGGCGAGTTCGGCCGTCACCCGATGCCGGCTGCGGCGTGGTCCGTAGAGACCGAGGACGAGCCGGTAGCCGGCACCGTCCGCGGCCTCGTACAGGTCGTCGACGAGGTCCCATTCGAACGGGCTTCGCGCGCTGAGGACCACGCCGACGTTCGTCACTCGGTGCGCCGCAATTCGTGGCTGAGAGTGTCGAGTTCGTCGCCGCCGGCCATCTGCTGGGTGAGCTCCTCGAGAGTGATCTCGTCGTAGGTGCAGTCCAGCTTCTGGCGACCACGGTTGAGCAACACGAAGTGATCGCCGACCATGTGCGCGTGATGCGGGTTGTGCGTGATGAACACGACGCCGAAGCCCTGGTCACGGGCGGCCGAGATGTAGCGCAGCACGGTGCCCGACTGCTTGACGCCGAGAGCGGCGGTGGGCTCGTCGAGGATCAGCACGCGCGCACCGAAATAGATGGCGCGCGAGATCGCCACACACTGACGCTGGCCGCCCGACAGGGAGCCGATCGGGGCGTCGACGTCGGGCAGGTCGATGCCCATCTTGAACAGCTCTTCCTTGGTGGTGGCGCGCATGGCCTGGATGTCGAGCATCCGGAACGGACCCTTGCGGATCTCCTGGCCGAGAAAGAAGTTGCGCCACACCGGCATCAGGCCGACGACGGCGAGATCCTGGTACACGGTGGCGATTCCACTGTTCAGGGCGTGCTTGGGCGAGTCGAACCGCGTCTCCTCACCGTCGACGAGGAGTTCACCGTCGGTCTGCTGGTGCAGGCCGGCCATGATCTTGATGAGCGTCGACTTGCCGGCGCCGTTGTCGCCGAGGACGCAGGTGACCTCACCGGCGTTGACACGCAGGCTGATGTCCTTGAGCGCGATGATCGCGCCGTAGGACTTGCCGACGTTGCGCAGTTCGATCAACGGCACCTTGCCGTCGCTGGATTCGGATTCGGGTCGGGTTTCCACTGCTGAACTCATTGTCCGGTCACCTCTTTGCGGCGTAGTTACGGAAGGTGTTGTTGGCGATGACCGCGAACAGCAGCATCACACCCATGAAGAACTTGAACCAGTCGGGGTTCCAGCCGGCGTAGACGATGCCCTGATTGACCATGCCGTAGATGAAGGCACCGATGGCGGCACCCACGGCCGTGCCGTAGCCGCCGGTGAGCAGACAGCCGCCGACGACAGCCGCGATGATGTAGAAGAACTCGTTGCCGACGCCCTGGCCGGACTGCACGGTGTCGAAGGCGAACAGCAGGTGCATGCCGACGAACCAGGCGCAGAAGCCGACGAACATGAACATGCCGATCTTGACCGCGGTGACCGGAACACCCACGGCCCGAGCCGAATCCTGGTTACCGCCGACCGCGAAGATCCAGTTGCCGACGCGAGTCCGCATCAGCACCCAGGTGGCGACAAGGGTGAAGACGATCCACCACACCACGGTGATCCGCACCGAGACACCGAACAGTTCGAAGGACGACGCGAAGACCTTCTGCGCCGAGTCGTAGCCCTGCATGTCCGAGATCGACGGTGTCGCAACCTGACCGGTGACCATCTTGGTGACCGCGAGGTTGATACCGGTCAGCATCAGGAACGTGGACAACGTGATGAGGAACGACGGTATCTTCGTCTTCATCACCAGATAGCCGTTGAAGAAGCCCACGGCGAGCGAGCATCCCAGCGCGAGCAACGCACCCATCCACACGTTGAGGTGCAGATTGTAGGCGAGCATCGACGCCGCCAACGATGCGAAAGTCACTGCGACACCGGTCGACAGGTCGAACTCGCCGCCGATCATCAGCACCGCGACGCCGCAGGCCATGATGCCGATCGTCGAACTCGCGTAGAGGATGGTCGCGAGTGCCTCGGGCGTCCGGAAGGTGGGCGCCACGATGCAGAAGAAGATGAAGATGGCGATCGCGCCGAACAGGGCGCCGACCTCCGGCCGCACGAGCAGGCGCTGAACCGGCTTCTGCCGCTTGACCCGTTCGTCGGTGACCGGTTTGTGCGTACTCAGATCAAGATCTGCTTGGGTACTCATCGTGTGCCTGCCTTCGCATAGTCAGCGACCTTGCCGATGTTGGTGGAGTCGATGAATGCCGGTCCGGTGAGGACTGCCTGACCGCCGCCGATGGTGTTTCCGTTGGTGAGGTAGAGCCACAGCGAGTCGATCGCCAAGTAGCCCTGCAGATACGGCTGCTGATCGACGGCCCACTTGACCTGACCGCCTTCGATCAGCGGCACGAGGGCCGCGTTGGTGTCGAAGGTGACGACCTCGGCGTCAGAACCTGCATTGCCCTTGGACTGGACCGCCGTCTGCGCGATCGGGGCACCGAGGGTGACCACGGTGTCGATGGCCGAATCCTGTTGCAGCTTGGCGGTCATGGTCGCCTCGACCGACGGCATGTCCTTGCTGTTGACATACAAGATCTGGAACGAACCGCCGGTGAAGCCCTGTTTGACGCCGGCGCAACGGGATTCGAGAGCGACCTGGCCCTGCTCCTGGATCACGCAGAGCACATTCTTGCGGCCCTCCTTGGTGAGACGCTCACCGACGGCGCGGCCCGCGATCGTCTCGTCCTGGCCGAAGTACTGCTGCACGCCCAGTTGCTGCCAGTCGTTGAAGCCGGAGTTGAAGGCCACCACCGGGATTCCGGCGGCGATGGCGTTGCGCACCGCCGGGGCCATGGCGTCGGGCTTGGCCAGTGTCACCGCGATACCGTCGACCTTGCTGTCGATGGCCGTCTGGACGAGGTTGGCCTGGTTGGGTGCCTCTGGGTCCGAGGAGTACTGGAGCTTGACGTTGTCCTTCTTGGCGGCCATCTCCGCGCCCTTGCGGATGAGGTCCCAGAACGAGTCGCCGGGAACCTCGTGCGTGATCATCGCAATGGTCAGCTCTTCGGTACCGGCGTTGCCGACGCCGGCGCCGTTCGCGGAGTCGTCGGGCTTGCCGCCGGTGGAAGAACACGCGGCCGCGGCCACCACGGCCGAGGCGAGAATCGCGACCAGGCCGACCGACCGGCCGGTGCGACGGCGCCGTGGGCGCTCTGTGGAGAACATCGTTGTCGATCCCTTCGATCCGTACGAGGAGTGTCGAGGGTGTCACTCCCACTGAGAAGATGTAATACCCGTCACACGGTGCGTGTCAAGACTTTGTCCAGACATTCAGATGAATTGGTTGGTCAGTGTCGCCCAACCGACACGTCACCGGCGTCCCTGGGGAGCCTCAGCGCACCCACGACCATCACGATCGTGAGCACCGCGAGCAGCAGGAACGCGAATCCGTACGGACCTGCCGGCAGCGCATCGGCCCCCAGGGAGGCGCCCACCGCCACGGCAACCGCCGCAGCCGCGACTCCGAGCGCTGCCGACAGTTCCTGAGCCGCAGCATGAAGCGCGTTGGCGTGTGGCAGTTCGTCGGGTCCGACGTCGGTGAACGCGAGGGTGTTGTACGCGGAGAAGCCGATGGAACGCAGCGCGCCGGAGACCACCAGCAGTGCCGCGATGATCCCGGTCGCGATCGCTGGACCGACGAAGGCCAGCGCGACGAATCCGGCGACCGAGATTGCGGTGTCGTACACGAGGACGCGTTTGATGCCGAGGACGCGCATCAGCGTCGTGGTGAACGGTTTGATCGCGAGATTTCCGACGAACAGTGCCGTAACCATCGCCCCCGCGGCGGTCGGCGACCAGCCGAATCGCACCTGGAACATGATCGGCACCAGGAAGGGCACGGCGGTGATGACGGCGCGGTAGAGAGACCCGTAGGACATCACCGACGCGAACGAATGATGCTGCAGTGCAGAGAGATCGAGCAACGGATCGGTGGCGCGACGCAGGTGGCGAATGGTCCATGCGCCGGCGAGTATCGCGATCGCGGCCCCGACTCCCACCACGACCCACCGCGGCGGCGACCCGGTCAGTTCGTGCGCGACCACCATGATCGCCGCGATGGCGATCGCCGAGCCCACGAGACCGGGCACGTCGAGCCGAAGTGGCTGAACGGAAGTCTTGTCCGGTCGGCAGATGATGGCCGCGGCAACCAGCCCGACGACCCCGAGCGGCACATTGATGTAGAAGATGACGCGCCAGCTCCAATGGGTGACGATGAGCCCGCCCAGCACCGGTGCGACGACGGGCGCAACCAGCGCCGGCCAGGTGAGATAGGCGATCGCACGGACCAGGTCCGATCGGTCGACGGACCGCAGCACCGCCAGCCGACCGACCGGCACCATCATCGCCCCACCCGCGGCCTGGATCACCCGCGCAGCGATCAGCCAGCCCAGGCCCCCGGCCAGCGCACAGCCCAGCGAGGCGAGCGTGAACACGGCCATCGCGGTGAGGAACACCGGCCGCACACCCCACCGCTGCGCCGCCCACCCGCTGACCGGGATCACCACGGCCAGCGTCATCAGGTACGACGTGACCACCCCGGTCGCGTCGAGCGCCGACACCCCGAAGTCCGACGCAATCGCCGGGAGTGCGGTGACGACGATCGTCGCATCGAGGATCTCCATGAACATCGCCGACGCCCCGAGCAGCGCCAGCGCACGCGGAAACGTCGTGCGTTCGGCCGTTCTGTCCATGCCACCTCCTCGTTGACCGTGCGTCCCAAGCCGTTGACCGTGCGTCCCGATCTGTTGGCCACATCCCTGAACTGCGGATACCACCTGCTGGTTGAGTAGCGTCGCGCGAGCCTGCGAGCCCGGCGCGTATCGAAACCTCGCGAGCCAACGTTGTCGTCTCGCCAGGGGCTTCGAGGCTCGCAGGCTCGCGCCTCAGCCGGCGGAAGGGCACCCTTCGAGACGCACAGTCAACGGTCCACGACGCGCGGTCAGCGATTTGGGACGCACGGTCACCAAGGATCAGACGCGCACCGGCGACACCCACGTTCCCGAGCGCACCGACTCCGACATCGCGTCGAGCACTTCGGCGCTGCGAACGGCGTCAAGAATGTTCGCCCCGAGGCGCTCCGGCCCCGCGATCGACGCGCAGAAGCGGGCAGCCTCGATGACCTTGAGGTCGTCGTAGCCCATGGGATTTGCGGCCCCCGGCTGGAAGGCGGCGTAGTCGCCGGCACCAGGCCCGACGTAGCGGGTGGCGACCGATTGGTCCTGGTAGGCGCCCCCGGTGCCGACCTCGAGTTCGCCCATGCGGCGGTAATCCCAGCGCACGATTCCCTTGGTCCCGTGGATCTCGAAGCCGTAGGAGTTCTGTTCGCCCACCGACACCCGGCTGGCCTCGAGCACACACCGTGCGCCCGACGCCAAGCGCAGCTGCGCGCTCACGTAATCCTCGTTCTCGACCGGTCCGCGCTCACCGCCGACCGCGAGCTGGTGGCCTGCGGTCGCGCCCGTCGGCTTCGACCGTTCCGTGATGAACGTGGCGGTGTCCGCGATCAGCGAGTCGATGTCGCCGAGCAGGTACCAGACGAGATCGGCGCCGTGCGACGCGAGATCGCCGAGCACCCCGTTGCCGCCGCGGTCACGCGAATAGCGCCAGGTCAGCGCACCGTCCGGGTGGGCGGCGTAGTCGCTGAACAGGCGGAATCGGGCGTGGGTGATCTCGCCGATCTCCCCGGCCGCGATCATCTCGCGCGCAGCTTCGACCGCCGGCACGTTGCGGTAGTTGAAGCCGACAGCCGTCACCACACCGGCGTCCGACGCAGCGTCAGCCACTGCGCGGGCATCCGCCGCCGACAGCCCGACCGGCTTCTCGATCCACAGATGCTTACCCGCATTCGCAACAGCGACGCCGATCTCGCGATGCAGGAAGTTCGGTGCGGTCACGCTGACGGCCCGAATGGTGTTGTCGGCGATCACGTCTCGCCAGTCGGTGACGACCGATGCGACGTCGAACTGCTCGGCGGCGGCTTGAGCACGATCACCGAGTTCGTCGGCGATGACGGACAGTTTCGGCAGCGGCCGCAGCGTCGGATAGTGGTGTCGTACGCGTGCATAGGCCTGCGCGTGCACGCGGCCCATCCAGCCGAAACCGACGATGGCGACGGGGATGGTCAGGTGTGTGTCCGATGTCGGCGTTGCGATGTCGACGGCGGTGTCGATGGACATGCGCGTCGCTCCTCTCCCTATGGGTTCGTGGTCGTGTGACCGGAGACACGTCCATCATGCCAGGTAATAATGTCCTAACAAAGTCTTGACTTTGCGGTGTGGTGTGACGCACAGTAGATGCCATGAGCGGTTCCACCACCCAGCAACCAGCCCCCACCCCGATCTTCGACGTGCTGGCCATCGGCCGGAGTGGCGTCGACATCTACCCGCACCAGGTCGGCGTCGGCCTCGAAGAAGTCGAGAGCTTCGGCAAGTTCCTCGGCGGCAGCGCGGCGAACGTCGCCGTCGCCGCAGCCCGGCTCGGACGTCGCAGCGCGCTGATCTCCGGCGCGGGTGACGACGCGTTCGGTCGCTTCGTGCGCGCCGAACTGGCCCGGCTCGGCGTCGACAACCGGTACGTGCGGGTCGACGACGAGTACGCCACACCCGTCACCTTCTGCGAGATCTTCCCGCCCGACGACTTCCCGCTGTACTTCTACCGCAAGCCGACGGCCCCCGACCTGCAGGTCCGCGCCGACGAGATCGACACCGCCGCGGTGCACGACGCCCGCCTCTACTGGTCGACGGTGACCGGCCTCTCCGAAGAACCCTCCCGCGCAGCGCATTTCGCCGCCTGGGAAGCCCGCGGGCGCCAGTCACTGACCGTCCTCGACCTCGACTATCGCCCGATGTTCTGGCAGTCGCCCGCAGAGACGACCACCCAGGTTCGACGCGCACTGCAGCACGTCACCGTTGCCGTCGGCAATCGCGAGGAGTGCGAGGTCGCGGTCGGCGAGACCGATCCGCAGCGCGCGGCCGACGCCCTGCTCGACCTCGGCGTCGAGCTGGCCATCGTCAAGCAGGGCCCGAAGGGAGTTCTCGGCAAGACCCGTCACGAGTCGGTCGAGGTTCCGCCGATCCCGGTCGACGTCGTCAACGGCCTCGGCGCAGGCGACAGCTTCGGCGGAAGTCTCTGCCACGGACTGCTCGCGGGCTGGCCGCTGGAGAAGATCCTCCGTCACGCCAACGCCGCCGGTGCGATCGTCGCCGGCCGCCTCGAATGCTCCACCGCGATGCCCACCGCCGTCGAAGTCGCCGATCTGGCCGATTCAGCCGAGCCCACCTCCCGCACCCAAGAGAGCGCCCATGTCTGACATCACCATCACCAGCCCTCCAATGACAACCCCCATGTGCTCCACATACGCCGAGGTCACCGCGGTCCGCACGCAGAATCCGGCCGCGATCGGCCAGGCCTGGGCCCGACGCCGGCCGCGCCCGACCGTGATCGGCGACGAGCGGCTCATGATCGTCGCCGCCGACCACCCCGCCCGCGGCGCGCTCGCCGTCGGCAACCGGCCGACCGCGATGAACAGCCGCACCGACCTCCTCGATCGACTGCGCACCGCGCTGGCCAACCCCGGCGTCGACGGCGTGCTCGCCACCTCCGATATCCTCGACGACCTGCTGCTGCTGGGCGCCCTGGAGAACAAGGTGGTCTTCTCGTCGATGAATCGCGGTGGCCTGGCCGGCGCGTCCTTCGAACTCGACGACCGCATGACCGCCGCGACCGCACGCTGGACCATCGACGCCGGTCTCAACGGCGCCAAGATGCTGTGTCGCGTCGACCTCGACGATCCGGGCACCCTGAACATGATGACCGCGTGTGCCGCTGCGGTCGACGAACTCGCCGCGGGCGGATCGATCGCCATGCTCGAGCCGTTCATGTCCAGCCGGCTCGACGGCAAGGTCCGCAACGACCTCTCGGCCGACGCCGTGATCAAGTCGATGCACATCGTGCAGGGACTCGGCTCCACCTCCGCCTACACCTGGCTCAAGCTTCCGGTGGTCGACGAGATGGAGCGCGTCATGGACGCCACCACCATGCCGACCCTGCTGCTCGGCGGCGACCCGCAAACCGCGCCCGACGAGACCTTCGCGAGTTGGGAACGCGCCCTGTCCATTCCGTCGGTGCGCGGTCTCATCGTCGGCCGCACACTCCTGTACCCGTCCGACGACGACGTGTCGACCGCGGTCGACACCGCCGTGAACCTGGTGAGCTGAGAGAGGGCCATGAACAGCAAGTGGTACATCCCGGCGGGCTCGGCGACCGCGCCGCTGACCGTCGACGTGACACCCGAATCCGCCGGATGGAGCGAATCATCGCTGTTCGTCGCCGAACTCGGTGCGGGCGAATCCCTCACCCGGACAACCGGACCCGACGAGATCATCGTCGTGCCGCTGAGTGGCTCCGCCAGTGTCGCATCCGGCGACACGACGTTCGAGCTGACCGGTCGCGCAAGCGTTTTCGACCGCCCGAGCGACTTCGCCTACGTCGGTCGCGATTCGGAGTTCACCCTCACCAGCAGTGCTGGTGGACGATTCGCTCTCTGCGGTGCCCGTGCGTCGAAGTCGTTGCCGTTCCGATATGTTCCCGCCGCTGACGTCCCCGTCGAACTGCGCGGGGCAGGCAACTGCAGTCGCCAGGTCCACAACTTCGGAACTGCCGACGCCTTCGAGGCCGACTCGATCATCGCCTGCGAGGTCATCACCCCCGGCGGCAACTGGTCGAGCTACCCGGCACACAAACACGACGAGAACTCCGACGTGGAGTCGCAGCTCGAGGAGATCTACTACTTTGAGATCTCTGAAGGACCCGACGGCACAGCCGGTTTCGGCTATCACCGCGTGTACGGCACCCCCGAGCGTCCGATCGAGGTCCTCGAGGAGGTCCGCAGCGGCGACGTGGTGCTGGTCCCGCATGGCTACCACGGACCGTCCATCGCCGCCCCCGGCTACCACATGTACTACCTGAACGTGATGGCCGGACCGGGCGACGAACGCGCCTGGCGCATCTGCGACGACCCGGCCCACACCTGGCTGCGCGGCAGCTGGGAACACCGGGAGATCGACCCCCGACTCCCCTTGCACGGCCCGGCCCGTTGATCGAGCCGGTACCGAGCCGCCCACGCTGATCGAGCCGGTACCGAGCGAAGCGAGGCACCGTGTCGAGATCACACAACCCGACAACCGACCCCACCCGAGAAAGAAGCAATCGTGGCACCGATCAACTCCGGACGCGCCGGCGGCGTCACCGGCGTGCGCACCCCACACGGTGAGTCGACGGTACGTCTGACCGTCTCCCAGGCGACCGTGCGGTTCCTCGCCAACCAGTACGTCGAACGCGACGGCGAACGCACCAAATTCTTCGCCGGCTGTTTCGGCATCTTCGGCCATGGCAACGTCGCCGGCCTGGGCCAGGCGTTGCTGCAGAACGAGATCGACGACGTCGAAGCTGCCGGCGCCGGGAGCGAAGCGAGCGGGCCGAATCGCCGCCGAGAGCCATCGCTGAAGTACGTGCTGGGCCGCAACGAACAGGCCATGGTGCACTCGGCGGTTGGGTACGCCCGCATGAAGGACCGGCTGCAGGCCTGGGCCGTGACCGCATCCGTCGGACCCGGCGCCACCAACATGCTCACCGGCGCCGCGCTGGCCACCATCAACCGTATTCCGGTGCTGTTGCTGCCCGCCGACACCTTCGCCACCCGCGCCACCGCGCCGGTGCTGCAGGAGCTCGAACTCCCGTCGTCGGGTGATGTCACCGTCAACGACGCGTTCAAGCCGGTGTCGCGCTACTTCGACCGCGTGTGGCGGCCCGAGCAGCTGCCGGGTGCACTGCTCGGCGCAATGCGCGTGCTGACCGATCCCGCCGAGACCGGCGCCGCGACGGTCGCCATCCCGCAGGATGTGCAGGCCGAGGCGTTCGACTGGCCGGAATCGCTGTTCGCGCAGCGCACCTGGCATATATCGCGTCCACTCCCGGAACGACGCGTGATCGCCGATGCCGCCGAGATCATCGCGTCGGCCAAGCGTCCACTCATCGTCGCCGGTGGTGGTGTCATCTACAGTGGCGCCACCGAGTCGCTCGCCCGGTTCTGCGAGCGCACCGGAATTCCGGTGGGCCAGAGCCAGGCAGGCAAGGGATCACTGCCCTACGATCACCCGCAATCGGTGGGCGCGATCGGCTCGACCGGCACCACCGCCGCCAATGCGCTTGCCGCCGAGGCAGATGTGGTGATCGGTATCGGCACCCGCTACAGCGATTTCACCACCGCGTCGCGTACCGCCTTCACCGGCGACGGTGTCCGGTTCGTGAACATCAATGTGGCGTCGCTGGATTCGGTCAAGCACAGTGGTTACAGCGTCGTCGCCGACGCACGAGAGTCGATCGATGCGCTCGACGAGCTGCTGGCCGACTACCAGGTCGACGCCGCCTACCGCGAGCGGGTCGGCACGCTGGCCCGCGAATGGGACGACATCGTGGAACAGGCCTACTCACCCACCGCCGTCGGCACCAACGTCGCGACCGGCGAGGAAGCCCTCACGCAAGGTTCGGTGATCGGTCTGGTCAACGAGACCTCCGACCCGCGCGACGTCGTCGTCTGCGCCGCGGGCTCCATGCCTGGCGATCTCCACAAGCTCTGGCGCACTCGCGATTCCAAGGGCTACCACGTCGAGTACGGCTACTCGTGCATGGGCTACGAGGTCGCCGGCGGGCTGGGCGTCAAGATGGCCTGCCCGGACCGAGACGTGTTCGTCATGGTCGGCGACGGGTCGTATCTCATGATGGCCACCGAACTGGTCACCGCGGTGCAGGAGAACCTCAAGGTCATCGTCGTGCTGGTGCAGAACCACGGGTTCGCGTCGATCGGTTCCCTCTCGGAATCGCTTGGATCGCAGCGGTTCGGCACCAACTATCGGTACCGCGGCGACAACGGCCGTCTCGAAGGTGGCACTCTCCCCGTAGACCTCGCGGCCAACGCGGCCTCGCTCGGTGCCGACGTCATCCGCGCCACCTCCGCGGCCGAGTTCACCGAAGCGATCAAGAAGGCCAAGGCCGCCGAGGTCACCACTGTCATCCACGTCGAAACCGACCCGATGATCGGCGCACCGGACAGCGAGTCCTGGTGGGATGTACCGGTTTCCGAGGTGTCGACGCTGGATTCGACCCAGCAGGCCTACGAAGTCTACGCCCAGTGGAAGGCCGTGCAGCGGCCGTACTTCAACCCGACCAACCCTCAGGGAGAACAGTCATGACAGAACTCCGTGTTGCCGTCCTCGGCGTCGGCATGATGGGCGCCGACCACGTCGCCCGAATCACCGAACGCATCAAGGGTGCTCGGGTCAGTGTCGTCAACGACTACTTCCCCGAGAAGGCCGAGCAACTCGCCGCCACCATCCCCGGATGTCGGGTCATCAACGACCCGCTCGACGCGATCGCCGACCCCGAGGTGGACGCCGTCATCCTCGCCACCCCCGGTCCGACGCACGAGAAGCAACTGCTCGCGTGTATCGAACACAACAAGCCGGTGATGTGTGAGAAGCCACTGACCACCGACGTCGCCACGTCGCTCGAGGTGGTGAAGCGGGAGGCCGAGTCGGGCCGCAAGCTGATCCAGGTCGGCTTCATGCGCCGCTTCGACGACGAGTACGAACAGCTGAAGACGCTCATCGACAACGGCACGTTCGGGCAGCTGCTCGTCGCGCACTGCGTGCACCGCAATCCTGCCGTCCCGCCGAGTTTCGACTCGGCGATGATCGTCAAGGACTCGCTCGTCCACGAGGTCGACGTGACCCGCTTCCTGTTCGACGAGGAGATCGCGTCGGTCCAGATCATCACCCCCGGCGCCAACCCGAATGCACCGGAGGGACTGAAGGATCCGCAGATCGCGATCTTCACCACCAGCTCGGGCCGCCACATCGACGTCGAGTGCTTCGTCACCACCGGCGTCGCCTACGAGGTGCGCACCGAGGTGGTCGGCGAATTCGGTTCGGCCTTCATCGGACTCGACCAGGGCGGCGTTGTCCGTAAGCAGCGCAACCCGGTTCAATCGGATGCCGGCGCCGGGAGCGGAGCGAGCGGGCCGAATGGTAGCAGCGACGGACGCAAGATCGCCGGCATCTGGGGTGGCGACATCACCCCATCCTTCGTCGAACGCTTCGGCCGGGCCTACGACACCGAGATCCAGCGCTGGGTCAACGCCGTGCACGCCGGCACCAACGTCGACGGCCCGGGCGCCTGGGACGGCTACGCCGCCGCCGCCGTGTGCGCGGCCGGCGTCAAGTCCCTGGAAACCGGTGAGCCGCAGAAGGTCGAGATGGTCGACCGCGCGTCGCTCAGCTGAACAACCCAACTCAACCCACCCCCTGTATTACCCACCAAACGCAACCACCCCGCTCCCTGAGGTGCGAGGAGCGCTAGCGACGAGCCTCGAAGGGCGCTCGCACCACCACCCTTCGAGGCTCGCAAGCTCGCACCTCAGGGAGCGAAAACAGATCGCAAGCTCGCACCTCAGGGAGCGAAAGAACCCACACAGGAGTACCCCCATGTCTGCACCCGCCATCACCCGCACCGTCTCACACTGGGTGAACAACAAGGCGTTCCCCGGAACGTCGACCAACACCGCCCCGGTGACCAACCCGGCCACCGGCGAGATCACCAAGGATGTCGCGCTGGCCAACCTCGAGGACGCGCGCGCCGTCATCGACGCCGCAGCCGCCGCCTTCCCGGTCTGGCGCGACACCAGCCTCGCCAAACGCACCTCGATCCTGTTCAAATTCCGCGAGCTGCTCAACGAGCGCAAGGGCGAACTCGCGGAGATCATCACCTCCGAGCACGGCAAGGTCGTCTCCGACGCCCTCGGTGAGGTGTCGCGCGGCCAGGAGGTCGTCGAATTCGCCTGCGGTATCCCGCATCTGCTCAAGGGTGGGTACACCGAGAACGCCTCGACCAAGGTCGACGTCCATTCCGTGTACCAGCCGCTCGGCCCGGTCGGCATCATCTCGCCGTTCAACTTCCCGGCCATGGTCCCGATGTGGTTCTTCCCCATCGCGATTGCCGCCGGCAACACCGTCGTCCTCAAGCCGTCCGAGAAGGACCCGTCGGCATCGCTGTGGCTGGCAGCGCTGTGGAAGGAAGCGGGCCTGCCCGACGGCGTGTTCAACGTTCTGCAGGGCGACAAACTCGCCGTCGACGAGCTGCTGACCAACCCGTCGATCAAGGCCATCAGCTTTGTCGGCTCCACTCCGATCGCGCAGTACGTGTACGCCACCGGCACCGCCGCAGGTAAGCGCGTGCAGGCGCTGGGCGGCGCCAAGAACCACGCCATCGTGCTGCCCGACGCCGACCTCGACCTTGCTGCCGACGCTATGGTCAACGCCGGATTCGGTTCTGCCGGTGAGCGTTGCATGGCCATCTCGGCGTGCGTCGCCGTCGGCGACATCGCCGACGACCTCGTCGCCAAGATCGCCGAGCGCGCCAGGACCATCAAGACTGGCGACGGCACCAAGGATTCCGACATGGGTCCGCTGGTCACCAAGGTGCATCGCGACAAGGTTGCTTCGTACGTCGACGCCGGCGAAGCCGACGGTGCCACACTGGTTCTCGACGGCCGTACCGTGGAGGTGGATGGCGGGTCAGGGGCGAGCGAAGCGACGGGGGATTACACAGAAGGTTTCTGGCTCGGCCCGACGCTGATCGACAACGTCACCACCGACATGAGCGTCTACACCGACGAGATCTTCGGCCCGGTGCTCTCCGTCGTGCGCGTCGACTCCTACGACGAGGCCATCGACCTCATCAACGCCAACCAGTACGGCAACGGCACCGCGATCTTCACCAACGACGGTGGCGCCGCACGTCGGTTCCAGAACGAGGTCGAGGTGGGCATGATCGGCATCAACGTGCCGATCCCGGTTCCCATGGCCTACTTCAGCTTTGGTGGCTGGAAGGCGTCGCTGTTCGGCGACACCCACGCCCACGGCACCGAGGGTGTGCACTTCTTCACCCGCACCAAGGCCATCACCACCCGCTGGCTCGACCCGAGCCACGGCGGCCTGAACCTGGGCTTCCCGCAGAACGCCTGAATCCCGTACACACAGAACTCCCATCTACACACGAGATCCCGTGTGTAGATGGGAGTTTTCGGTGTGCCCTCTGACCGTCAGGCGGCCAGCAAACCGAACTGGTCCAGCCATTCCCGGACCATCGCCGCCACCTTGAAGTCCTTCAGGTCTGCCCAGATCCAGCGGATCACCATCACGCCTATCCGGCGCAGCGCGTCTTCGCGAATCTTCTCCCGCTTCATCGCGTCGAAAGGCGATTCCCCCTTTCGCAGATCACCCTGATACTTGCGCATGCCGTCGAACTCCGCGACCAACTTGCCCGACCATGCGTAGTCGCATCGACCGATGAACTCGCCCTCCCTGTCGTGGAATTCCCGTTGCAGGTCAGGAATCGGCAGACCGTCGTCGATGATCTGGCCGCGGCCCCATGACTCGCCCGCATTCTCCGATTTCCCATTTGCGTAGTGGAGACCGCGTCGTCCGATGAGTACGCCCGGCCGGTAACTCTCGAGCTTGCCGGCCATCACGTCGCGATCGGCCCCGAGCCGCAAAGCCGAGTCGAACACCGCCAAGGCCTCATAGAAGCCTCGCGAGCACGCGATGCTGACCGCCGTCTGCTCGAGGGAAGTCACCTTCACGCCTTCCACGGTCACCACGTCGGCGGCGTCGAGCGGTCCGGAGTGGATGTGCTTGCGTTTGTCGATACGGCCACCGGACTTCAGCCCGCTGGCCACATGCACCTTGTTCCACCGCGCATTGAGTAGCGACAGTCCATGCAGGACTGCGGCCGATTCGTCGGCCAGCGCTGTCGATCCACCGCTGAGCGTTCCCGCGGCGATCGCCGTTCGTTTGTGTCGTTCTTCGCGCGTGAGCGTCTGTTTCGGCAGGAACGCACCGGGCCAGATGCGCTCGATCTGTTTGTTCTCGACCGCCCTCGCGAGCTGATTGTCGGTGAACCCGCGGTCGATGGCAGTCTGGCGGAAGATGATGCCGTTGGCGTCAGTGGGAAATGTCTGCATACCAGGTTGGACGCAGGCGACCCGAATCCGGTTCCATCGCGTTTCCGCACACACAGAACTACCATCTACACACGGGATCTCCTGTGTAGATGGTAGTTCTGTGTGTGGACCTCAGAGCCGAACCGTGATCCCCTCGACGGCGCTCCGACGCGCGGCGTCGAGTACCTCCAGCACGGCAATACCCTCCGACGCCGGAACCGGCTGTGGCGCAGCATGGTCGACGGCGGCGGCGAAGCGGCGGTAGTACTCGTCGTAGCGCCCCTGGGCCGACGGAATCACCTCGGCGCCGGCGGCGGTGTAGACCGCGCCAAGCCGAGTCGGGTCTTCGAACCCCCACGCGGAGAGGTCATCCGCCGGGCGCTTACCCGACTTGATCTGATCCACCTGCGCGTCGGTGCCGTCACTGGCGTACGTGCCCAGCGACCCGTAGATGCGCCACTGCCGTGCCGCGATGTGGTTGATCTTGCTCGCGCTCACCGTCGAGTAGACGCCAGACCGGTGGGTCATCGACACAGCGAAGCCACAATCCGTGCGACCCTCGCGCTGATCGACGACGTCGAGATGCGCCGACACCGACTCGACCGGCCCGAACAGCACCAGCATCTGGTCGACGAGGTGCGCGCCGAGGTCGCGGAGCAACCCGCCCGAGGGACCTGCGTCGAGGCTGCCAGGCTCGTCCAGGTCGAAACGCGACTCGCATCGCCACACCTGCCCGAGCTTGGGCAGCACGTCGGCGATGGTGGTGAGGTCGGCGTCGAAGCGACGGTTGTGGAAGACACTGAGCAGGACGCCGGCACGCTGCGCGGCGTCGGCCAGTTCCCGACCACCCGCCGCGTAGGGCGCGAACGGCTTGTCGGCGACGACGTGGACGCCGCGACCGATGGCCTCCAGGACGAGGTCGTGTCGGGTGTCCGGCGGCGTGGTGATGGTGACCGCGTCTACGCCCGCGTCGAGGAGGTCGCCGAGGGTGTCGTACACGGCGACACCGGGCAGGTCGGAGGCCACCTCACGCCTACGATCGGGGTTGCGCGTCACTACCCCGACGAGATCGATCTCTTCGACCGCCGCGATGTAGGGAGCGTGAAAAAGCCGTCCACCGGCACCGTATCCGACCAGCCCAAGACGCATCGTCAACTCCTTTGTCCTGACATGTGTGGTCGATCCTAGGCGTGCCACGTCGGCAGATCAACGGTTCACCTCCTAGCGACGAGCATCACAAACTAATTTGACAGTTTGTTAGGACATATAACCGTCATGCGCTATGCTGACCTGTGACGGCGATCACCACAGCGCGTCGAAGTAACGCACAAGGAGTTTTCCGATGACCACTGCCGAGAGTCCCCGAACTATCACCGACCATTCCAAGCTGCCGCCGCTGGGCCACGGGCCCTTCCGGCGGCGCCTGCATTCCGTCGCGCTCATCGCGACACTGGGCGGTCTGCTGTTCGGCTACGACACGGGCGTCATCAACGGCGCACTCGAGCCGATGAAAGAGGAGCTGGGACTCACGGCCTTCACCGAAGGCGTGGTCACCAGCTCCTTGCTTTTTGCCGCGGCATTCGGCGCGATGATCGGCGGACGCGTCGCCGACAAGCTGGGCCGACGCCAGACCATCATCGGCCTGGCCGTCCTGTTCCTCCTCGGCACCATCACCTGCGTCTTCTCGCCCGGCTTCGGCGTCATGGTGATCGGCCGCATCATTCTGGGCCTCGCGGTCGGCGGCGCGTCGACCGTCGTCCCGGTCTATCTGGCCGAGGTTGCCCCCTACGAGATCCGCGGTTCGCTGGCCGGCCGCAACGAGTTGATGATCGTCGTCGGACAGCTGGCCGCCTTCGTCATCAACGCCATCATCGGCAACGTCTGGGGTGAGCACGAGGGCGTGTGGCGCTACATGCTCGCGATCGCCGCGTTGCCCGCAATCTGCTTGATGGTCGGCATGATTCGCGTGCCGGAGTCACCGCGTTGGCTGATCTCGCAGGGCCGACGCGACGAAGCCTACGAGGTGCTCTCCACCATCCGCAGCCAGCAGCGCGCCCGCGCCGAGGTCGACATGATCGCCGAGGTCAAGGAACTCGAGGAGAAGCAGGTCCACGGCACCTGGAGCGCGATCCGCGACAGCCGATGGGTTCGACGAATCGTGTTGGTGGGCATCGGACTTGGTGTCGCCCAACAGCTGACCGGCATCAACGCGATCATGTACTACGGCCAATCGGTGCTCAAGGATGCCGGTTTCACATCCAACGCGGCGTTGATCGCCAACATCGCACCCGGCATCATCGCGGTCGTCGGCTCGGCAACCGCACTGTGGCTCATGAATCGCATCAACCGACGCACCACGCTGATCGTCGGCTACGCCTCCACCACCACGTTCCACTTCCTCATCGGTATCGCTTCCCTCGCGATCCCCGAAGGCAATTCGATCCGGCCGTACGTTCTGCTGGTCCTGATCGTCGGCTTCGTCGGCTCGATGCAGACCTTCCTCAACGTCGCCACCTGGGTGCTGCTGTCGGAGATCTTCCCGCTGCAGATCCGCGGACTCGCGATCGGCATCTCGGTGTTCTGCCTCTGGATGACCAACGCCTTCCTCGGCCTGTTCTTCCCGACCATCGTCGAGGCCATCGGCATCACCGGAACGTTCTTCATGTTCGGCGTCATCGGGCTGTTCGCCCTCGCCTTCGTGTACACGCAGGCGCCCGAAACCCGGGGCCGGACACTGGAAGAAGTCGAGGAGGACGTCACCACCGGCGCGATCTACACCCATCACCTACGGGGGAGAATTCACTCCTGAGGTCGCAAGCGAACTTTGCGCGGTAGAAAGTACACCAACGTCACGTTGGTGTACTTTCCTCCATCCGCTCCCTGAGATGCGACGAGCGCAGCGAGGAGCCTCGAACGGCGCGGTGAGCCGACAACGCAATCCGCCAGAGGCTTTGAGGCTGCAGACTCGCGCCTCAGCCGGCGCGGGCGACGGTGATGACTGAGCTAAATCATTGCGCCGCAGAGTAATACGCTTTCGTCACGGCAACCTGCGTCGGCACCGAATCGCTGTCACCGTAGGTGACCGTCCACGTCGACCCGGATTTGTCGAAGAGCTGCTCGGAGTCGCTGCGCACGAACACGTAGGTGTTCTCGGAGCCCGACCCACAACCATACGAATACAGATAGCCGGTCGGCCCAGGCGGGTACGAACCGCCGATGATCTTCACACAGCGAGCGCCGTTGGCGAGTTCCAATCCCCAGGGCGACACGTCCGGGTCGGGCTGATCAAGTGTGGGAAGCGTTCCCGAGTAGCTGTACGCCGTCAGTTCTGATTTGAAAGGCGAATAGGCGCACAGTAACTGACCGCGAGAGGGCCAACAGACGCTTGCCGAGTCGGCTGTGCTGCCGCAGTGGTACACGCCCAGTGTGATCGCACCAATGGCGTTGGAGCAGTATCCAATCGTGCTGCTGTCCCAGGATTGCGTACTGCCGGTGACGGCAAATCCGTTGATCGGATTTCCCGACTGGTCGACGGCGATGACCTTGACCTGCTCGGGCCCACCGTCGGGCGAGTTCTTCGACGGCAGGCAGTGGCAAAGGATCACCGTGGTGACGGTGCCGTCGGCGATCGTGTCGCCACCCTCGTAGCCGATCCGGTAGGCGGTACCGGCCGCCTGGTCGGCGGTGAACACGGCCACGTTGTCGGAGTCTTCGAGTGGTTCGCCGTACAACTCGACGGCCCGCGAACCCGGCGTCCCGCTCGATACCCCGTCGATCGTGGTGCCCGCAGATCCCGGCGGATCACCCGGCGCGATCTCCACGAGCACGTCGTCGACGAAGGCGTAGTCGCAGTCGATCCAGCGGTAGATGGTGCGGTCGCCGTCGGTGCGGCCAGAGGTCGGGAAGCTCGGATTCGCTGCTCGGACATCGGACAGCGTCTGGCCGATCGTGATCCCACCCCGTGACGTCGGGGTGAGACGTGTGGTGGCGGCCTGGGCGTTCTGCGCTGCGGCGAGCCTCGCCGACAGTTGCGCGGCGTTGTCGGCGGTGACGAACAGTCCGCCGCCCTTCTCGGCGATGCAGGCGAGCGACGGGTCGTCGGTCCGGAACCCGACCGCGCTGATCGTGACGTCCGGACGCTGCTGGTGAATGGCTGCGGCAACCTCGCAGGGCGGCGGCTGACAGGTCGACTCGCCGTCGGACACCAACACGATCGACGCCGGACCACTCGCGGGAAGCTGCTCGGCGGCCTGCTGGAGCGCCAACGCGATCGGCGTGTAGCCCTTGGCCTGCAGCGCGCCGAGTGCGCCATCGAGCGCCGTGGTGTTCAGAGGTCCGAGCGGTACGACGGTCCGCACATCCGCACACCCCACGGTCTGCGTCGTCTCGCGGGCCACCTGCTGCGAACCGAACGCGACGACTCCGAACGGCGTTCCGGCGGGCAGCCCACCGGCCAGCGAGCTCACCGCGGCCTTGGCCGCGTCCAACCGCGGCCCGGGTGCGTCGGCGGTGTTCATCGAATGGGAGGCGTCGAGCACGACCATCGTCGGCACCGGATTCGGCTGGACCTGTCGGTCGGTCTCGCTCGTCGGCGTTCCGTCGACGCTGCAGCCGGCGAACACAAGCGCAGCAACGACGGTCAGCCAGATTGTCGAGAGTGTGCGATTCGGCATGAGAGGTCGACCTGCAGGCATGGGACGAAGATACAGCCGCGGCATGGTCGGGCATCGCGAATGACTCTCGCGGCGCGCGGTATTCGACGATGTGGTCCGAACGGATGAACGCTGCACATTGTCCGAGTCGTCCGATACATTCACCTCATTCCAACGAACCGTTAGAGCTACGAATGAGGTGCTCATGTCTGACACTGCCGGCGAGGTCATTCCCTTCTGGACACTCACCACGCGGGACACCGACGTTCCCGCGGTGCTGAACGACGACACCATGACTCCCGCGCGCCTTGAAGGGCTGCGCAGCGCATTGGCGGCCTTTGCCGACGCTCCGATCGCCACTCTGGAGGCCCACTCGCTGGATGGGTCGGTCGACCGATCCAGCGGCCTCGCACTATCGGCGGCCAGCCCGCTCGCTCAGCAGCTTTCTTCGCTAGTCAGTCGGACGCCAAAGGTCGTGACAGACGGCGGGGAGACGTTGTATCGGATGGTTGTTCCGGCCAAGGCCGCAGCGCAGATGAGTGCCGGGGCCCTCACACCCATGGCGGCTAAGGCGGCCGGTAGCGGCGGAGTCCACAGCGCGTTGATGAACGGGTCCAAGATCGCCGCCCATGCAAGCTTTGTACCTGTCAGTGCCGGCAAAGCCGCTGCCGCCGGTGCCGCGGCCGGTAGCGCCGGAACTGCGGGCCTCGCCGCAACAGGGGCTGCGGCATTGACCGTCGCCGCACCGCTCGTGCTGATGGCGGTTGCGGTGGCGGCAAGTGCTCACGCCGACCAGAAGCGGCAGCGCGCCATCGAGAACATCACGGCCCTGCTCGAGAAGCTCCACGCGGAGAAGCTCGCCGACGAACAGCATGAGCTGCAGGGCTGCAAGAGCGCCATCAGCAAGGCCACATCTATCGTGCTCGACCAGGGACGTCTCGGTGTGAGCCTGGGTCTCGACAGTGCAGTGAATGTCATCGACACCGCGGTGGTCCGTGCCGACGCACGAATCATCAAGTGGGAGGAGGCGCTAAAGTCACTCGATGAGGGCAGAGTCGAACTCAATAAACTCGTGCAGGAGATCCCCACGATCGATGACCCGTCGGGCGAGTTCTACGTCCACGTGCAATTGGCACGCACCGCAATCGAGATGAAACGACGCACCCTGGTATTGCAAGCGGTCGAGCACGCGCAGGAGGACGAGGACAACCCCTTTGAGCGGTTCGTCCAAACCCTGCAGAACGAAGAACGCGAGATCGATGAACTCGCGAACCGTCTACGCACAGTGCTCCTTCGACTCTCGACGCTGCACCTCGACCGTTCGCACGGAACACGCGACTTCATGTTCTCGTCGGGCTCGGTCGACAAGCTCCTCGACACCTCGCGTCGTCTGCAAGGGCTTGGCGCCCTGGTCGACTCACCCGACGCACGAGCCGACGTCACGATCGACATCGTTCAGGAGAAGGACGGTTCGGTTTTCGTTCTGCCGCCCGTCGCGTCCTGAGACAAGGCGTCGGAATGAACGGCCGGAACGCCGACCCGCGGGTCGTCGCTGACAAGATCGCTCGAATCCGGGACCCGCACGTCGCGGCGCTGAACGCATTGTCGGACCGCATCGCCGACGCCGAGGGCTTGCGGCGTGGGCTTGTGCCCTACGTCGACCCGGACACCGGTGGCGTCAACGCCCGCATGCTGGTTCTGCTCGACAACCCGTCGACCAAGGCCGAAACCGGCACCGGGTCGGGGCTGCTGAGTCTCGACAACAACGATCGCACGGCACGGAACTGCCGTGAGGCCTACGCCCGCAACGGGATCAGCTGGTCCGACGTCGTGCACTGGAATGTTGTGCCCTTCCCGGTCGCGGGCGTGAAGAACGGCAGCTCGACGACGGCTGAACGCGCGCGAGCAACCGCGTGGACGCGCGAGGTCGTCGACCTGCTGCCCGACCTGGAGATCGTTCTCCTGCTCGGCGCGTCCGCTCGCGACGGTTGGAAGCGGGCCGCAATCGTCCGCCGCGGTCTCTACGTCCCGCCTGGCAACATCCCGCACTGCTCGATGCGGGGACTGAACACGGCAGGCGGGCGTGAGCGTTTCGAATCAGCGATCGCCGACGTGGCGGATAGACTCCGGGCCGCAATCGCGTAGTGCACTACTCACGACACCGGGCTTCACCGGGTGCAGAGTCGGTACATGTCCGCAGAAGAACAACAGAAGCTCGATTCGCTCTACGCCCTCGACAACGTCGTGACGGTGAAGATCACCATGCCGCCCGCCGACTGGGAGTTCGTGCGCAACGAGCAGCCGAAGGGCGGTCGGTGCAACTTCGATTGGACGAAAGGTGCGCGCTACACCTGGCGTCGGGCGTCGTCCGTAGAGATCTCCGGTACGTCGTTCCCACCGAAGACCACCTTCACCAACGTCGGGATCAAGAAGAAGTCCTTCTGCGGGTCCATCCGCAGCGACAAGCCTTGTCTGCACATCGATTTCGCCAAGGACAACGAGGCAAACAAGCCACTCATCACCGGGCTGATCGGATCGCGATATCTGACCCTGAACAACTCGATCCAGGACCCGTCATTCGCCCGGCAAGTGGTGGGATACAAGCTGTTCGAGCTCGCCGGCCTTCCCTACTCCCGATGCAACATCGTGCGGGTGCTGGTGAACGGCAAGCCGATCGGGCAGGGCATCCCGACCGCTCCTGCGCCCGGCGTGTTCGTCAGCGTCGAACCGGTGATGCCGCGCTACATCGAACGCAACTTCGCCCACCGCGACGGCAACCTGTACGAGATCGAGCACACCGACGACTTCATCGACAAGCGCTTCGATTTCATCGGCGTCGAGGATCTCTCGGAGTTCGACGACAAGGCCGACCTTCGGCTCGCGATCAACCATCTCAAAGCCCACGGCATCGCCGGCGCCGCGGACGTGTTTGACCTCGACCGGTTCATCCGGCTCTACGCCATGGACTTCTTCCTCAAACACTGGGATGGCTACTCGCGCAACACGAACAACACCTACGTCTACAACGACGTCGACGCCGTCGCCGCACCCGGCCTCGACAACGTACACTTCACGCTGATCCCCTGGGGCCTCGACCAGATCCTGCAACCCAAGCGCCACTTCTTCATGGGCAACGACGGCATGCTGGCCGACATGGTGCGCAAAGATCCGACGCGCCACGCCCAACTCCTCGATCAGATCCGCGAGCTGCGACAGTCTGTGTTCGACCGCGACGTGCAGCAGTCGGTGTTAATCCCGATGATCGAGAAGATGCAGACAATCCTCACCCCGCTCGGCGTCCCGAACCTGCCCACCGAACTCGGCACAGTGCGCAAGCAACTGCGTCTGGCGTTGTCCGCCGGATACCTCGCGGGCGGGCTCACGTCCTCCGACGCCGTGTACATCCGCGACGACGCCACCAACGACTGCCTGCACGCCTCCACCGAAGCCATCCCACCCGAGTCGATCAACTTCGAGGTCACCCATCGCCCGCGCCCCGCCGATATCCAGGATTCAGACCTGTGGACCATAGGCGATCTCGGTACGGGAAAGTCGTTGACCAACAAAGCGAGTGGTCGACACCTGCACGCCAGCAAGGGCTTGGTCACCGGCCAGGGACACAAGATGCTCTACACCGGCCCCGGTGACAACACTGATCACGCCGAAGAGTTCACCGTGACCGCCATCGACGCCGACGAACCCTTCAGCCAAAGCGGCTACTTCGAACTATCCAGCATCCGAACAGGTTTGAAGGTCAAGTTCGGCGCCGACGCCTCACTGAAGGGCGCCAAACGCGTGCACCAAGACACCGCGGCGTCGAAGTTGTTCTTCTCGTGACCCGCCATCGCTAATCGAGCCCACCTCACGCTGATCGAACCCCCTCCGCTGATCGAGCCGACACCGAGCCCCCAAGGGCGAGGCGTCGTGTCAAGATCACCCAAGCCGCTGAGTCCATGCTGAAGCAATCAGGAACAGTCGATCCCCGACCTCGCGCGCGGCCGCTCGCTGCACCAGGTAGGTACTGAAATCCTCGTCGCCGAGACGCACGGCTCGCAGGCTACGTGCATGTCGGACCACGAGAATCTCGCGCACAAGTTCGTCAGCGAACGACGCAGTTGCAGCGATGAGATCGCCGCAATCGAGCGTGACGTCTGAATTGCTGAGGTCCATCGGCAGCGTGCTGAGCAGTTCCTTCGCTTTGTCGCGCGACCCGGCCAGTGTGGGTGCGTCGATGACGGTCATGTTGAAAAGTTCCAATCCCACGTGAGCTGTAGGCAACCACGATATCGGGCCGCGCTGCTATTCCTCCGCACTCGGCAACCGCCATCCGAACGTCGCCGTCGGCGGTCCGCTCGGGGTGAACAGCCGCGCCGGCCGACCACCCCCGACCCTCGTCTGCGGCTTGCCCGTCGGATCGGCCAGCGGCGCCAACAGCGGTTCGACGCGACGGTTGAACGAGTCCCGCATCAGCCGCCGCCCAAGGACCGCCTCATGGAGCTCACGCAGATCGGTCAGCGTGTACGGCGGACGCAGCAACCCGTCCGGGTCGGGCCGGTCCTCGTAGCGCCGACGAAAACTGTCGGTGGCTGCTGCCACTATGAGGTCATGGTCGTAGAGCAACCGCTCACCTGACTCCAACCGCCCCTCCTCGGTGAGCGGTTGCAGCTCACCGGCCACGTGGTCGAGCTCGTCGGACGGCAGTGCCACGGAATGCGCGATCGAGATCGTCCACCCCCGCGGATCTCGGTCAGGTTCACTGAACACCTCCAGCAGGTGCGGGTGAACGTGGTCGGGCGAGAGCCCGAGCTTGAGTTCGAGCACCTCCCGCACCGTCTCGCCGACGGTTCGCCGCTCACGGATGAACCGCCCCGGCAAGGCCGGCCCTTCGTCGGACTGCTGCACCACCACGTGCACACGGTCATCGACGACGGTCAGCACGGCGATGTCGACGGCGACATTCGGCCGCGGGTAGTCGTTCAAACGAGCGCTCTTCGCAGACGCCATGGACAAAGACTATGCGAATGTCTGCGCAAAGTAGTAATCTCATTTTCACGCAAAGTCGCTTCGGTCCGACGCCGAGGCGGAGAAGGGAGTAGAGCAATGAAGTTCTCCGCTGCTCTGGATGTCAATGTGGTGGCTCACGAGGCCACCGACGAAGTGAACGTGCTCCTCGAGATCGAGGCTCCCGCAGGCCGTTCGACGACGGACCGCGCGGCGACCGCGCTACAGGTCGTGCTCGACCGTTCCGGTTCGATGCAAGGCGCCCCGATCGAGGGCGCCAAGCAGGCATTGATCGCACTGGTGCAGCGCCTCGACCCGACCGACGTGTTCGGCCTCGTCACCTTCGACAACGAGGCACAGGTGGCGATCCCGGCCGCTCCCCTGGCTGACAAGGCCGACGCCATCGAACGCATCAAGGCGGTCTATCCCGGCGGGTCGACCGACCTGTCGTCGGGCTACCTGCGCGGCCTGCGCGAACTGCGTCGCGCCACCGGAGACGCCGACATCCGCGGCGGTACCGTGCTCGTCATCAGCGACGGCCACGTCAACGCCGGCATCCGCGACGCCGACCAGATGGCCGACGTGACAGCACAATCCGCGCGCGATGCGATCGTCACGTCGACGCTGGGCTACGGCCGCCGCTACGACGAGACGATGCTCTCGGCGATGGCACGCGCCGGCAACGGCAACCACGTGTTCGCCGACAACCCCGACGCGGCGAGCGCTGCGATCGCCGGTGAGGTCGACGGCCTGCTGTCGAAGGTGGCGCAAGCCGTGAGCGTCACCGTGCACTACGAGCCGCAGGTGCAGTCGCTGCAGCTCTACAACGACCTGCCCGCCAACCAGATCGGCGACGGTCAGGTGATGATCGAACTCGGCGACCTGTACGCCGACGAGCAGCGAAAGCTGTTGCTGCGCCTCGGTATCGACAGCCTCTCCGCACTGGGGTTGACCCAGATCGCCCGTCTCGAATTGCAGTACGTCGAGATGCCCGACCTCGTCGAGCACACCGTCACCGTACCCGTCATGGTCAACGTGGTGCCCGGCGACGAGGCCACCGGCCGCGTGCCCGACCCAACTGTCCAGTCGGAGAAGCTGTTCCAGGAGGCCCAGGCCGCCAAGATCGAGGCGTCACGCGCTTACGAGTCCGGCGACGTCGACGGCGGCAATGCCCGTCTCGCCGAGTCACGCATGCGGCTCGACGACGCGGCGATGATCGCCCCCGTTGCGGCCGCCGGCGCAATCCACGACGAGTTGGACGACCTCGGCCGCATGCAGGCAATGGCGGAAGAGACCGGGGCGCAGTACATGTCGAAGATGACGCGCGACTCGTACCACCAGCAGAACCGCAAGCGCGGTCGGCGACGGAGCTGACCCCCTCCCCCACCGCTCCCTGAGGTGCGACAAGCGCGACCCACCCCCACCGCTCCCTGAGGTGCGACAAGCGCGACCCCGCCCCTACCGCTCCCTGAGGTGCGAGCTTGCGAGCCTCGAAGGGCTGGCGACACGACGTCCCAAACCCTCGAGGCTCAGCCATCCACCGCTGGTCGAGCCGACACCGAGCCCCACCCCGCTGGTCGAGCCGACACCGAGCCCCTGGGCGAGGCGTCGTGTCGAGACCACTCACGCAGGCACCCAAAGAAGGGCCACCACATTG
Source organism: Gordonia gummivorans (assembly GCF_022513585.1). Lineage (GTDB taxonomy): Bacteria > Actinomycetota > Actinomycetes > Mycobacteriales > Mycobacteriaceae > Gordonia. The sequence continues at coordinate 107,453 of NZ_JAKWBF010000006.1, read as the reverse complement.
CACCTCTCCCCCACCCATTTCGACCGCGCTGCAGGCGTTCTCGTCGGCACTGCCGTCGGCGACGCTCTCGGCGTTCCCTACGAGTTCGACCGCATCGTCCTCCGCGCCGGCGAGGAGGCCCAGATGCTCGGCGGGGGTCTGGGCAACTTCGCTCCCGGCGAGTGGAGCGACGACACCTCGATGGCCGTCGCCATCGCTGAGGTCGCTGCCACCGGCGCCGACCTCACCACCGACGACGCACTCGACGCCATCGCAGCGAACTTCCTGCGCTGGCTCGACGACGGCCCGCCCGACATCGGTGTGCAGACCAGCCACGTCCTGCACGCCACACGCGATCGTTTGCGCACAGGCGAGCAAGGCCTCGGCCGCATCATGCGCGAGGAGTCTCAGAAGTACGCAGACCACCGCCCGCGATCCGCAGGCAACGGTGCACTCATGCGCACCGCCCCCGTCGCCCTCGCTCACCTCGACGACCGCGCCCACCTCGCCGAGGCCGCACGCGCGGTCGCCTCGCTGACGCACGCCGACCCGCTTGCCGGCGACTCCTGCGTCATCTGGTGCGAGGCCATCCGCGTCGCCGTGCTTGACGGTCGCTTCGACATCCGAGCCGGTCTCGACCTCCTACCCACCGAGCGCGCCGCTCAATGGTCACGATGGCTCGACGCCGCCGCCACCGACGACCCGAAGTCGTTCAATCCCAACGGCTTTACCGTCTCCGCACTACAGGCTGCGGCTGCCGCCATCATGCAGACACCCGTACCCGCCGACACGCCCTCAGAACACTTCCAGCACTCGCTGCACAACGCGATCCGCATCGGCCACGACACCGACACGGTTGCAGCCATCGCCGGCGGACTTCTCGGTGGTCGGTGGGGCGCGGAGGCGATTCCCGCAAGCTGGCGCAGCGACGTCAACGGCTGGCCCACACGAGGAGATCGACCGAGTGACCACCAGGATCTCGTCGCGCTCGCCGCTCAAGTTCGGCACATCATCGAGCAGTAACGCCGCAATCGAGGTTGCGATCAAGAACATGACAGTTGACACCCACCACAGCCGTGGAAATCGAATCACCCCGCTCAAAGCGGCCTGGTGACGGCACCGACTCTGGCCAGTTCCGACGATCAGTCTGGATAGATGAAGACGGTACGGATGCGAACTCGGCGTCGTGGCTCAGCTGCTGACCTTAAGCACTACCAACGCGTCTGATTGGAGACCCGCACGATGGCGGCGACCGCACCCGAGATGCCCAAAGACACGCGAGACATGTGGATACCCCCATCAGCATTCCTCCTTACGTGGAATCCGGCCCGCACCTCCGATGAAGGTATGGCCGAGGCGATAGTCTCAACCGCGTCGGGTGTCCCGTGGACTGAGAGTTGGTCCACTGGTGGGCGGCGCCAAGGTATCGAGCCCGGCGACCGCGTTTACCTGCTTCGTCAGGGGACCGCCGGTCGTGGAATCGTCGGTAGCGGGATCGCGATCTCACACATCGAGTCCGACCAGCACTGGGCCGACAGCTCCAAGACCGCGAACTACATTGACGTCGAGTGGGATCGCATCGTCGCAACAGAGGATCGACTCGACATCGAGGATCTGAAAGCGGCATTCCCAGGGCAGAATTGGAGGCCACAAAGCAGCGGCACCCAAGTGCGCCCAGAAGTGTCCGCGGGCGTCGATCAGCTGTGGTCTGAGCACATCGCCCAGACACTGCCACCTGCCGCGCCGGGAGGCGGCCAGGGACACCAGACCCTCACCGCGATACGAATCAAGATCGAGATGGCAGCCCAGAATCGCCTGATGGCACACTTCGAGTCAGAAGGCTGGACAGTTGAAGACACCCATCTGACGCATCCGTACGACGCCAAAGCCACCCGTGGGCGCGAGGTCTGCTACCTCGAGGCCAAGGGCACACAGTCGAACGGGGCGACGGTGATCGTCACGAAGGGTGAGGTCGACCATGCTCGGAACAATCCTGGCCGGTGCGTCATCGGGATCTGGTCCGGCATCACGTTCGACGGCGACGACGTCGATGAGCTTTCTGGCGACTTCCGGGTGATGCCGTTTGAACCCCGGTACGAGGAGCTGACGGCGAAGACCTTCGACTGGACAACTCCGTAGAACTCCTGCTCGGTTTCGTGCCTGTCCGCCGCCTATCGGTGCTCGCGGACCTCGCCATCGCGGCGGCTCCGCCGCAGATGTCGGCTCCAAGGACTGCTTAGCCACTCCAGTCCGGGGCAAGTTACTCTTGCCCCTCGCTATCGTCGGATTCCGTGGGGAGACTCGCGTGAGCGCGGTCGGCCTGCGCCATCTCGGCGCGGATGACACCCACTCGCTGCGCGGTTTCGGGGTCAGCCAGCATCTCCGCGAGTCGCTCGTTTCCACGCATGAAACAAACATTACTTCGAAACGATATTGCTTGCAGGCGATATCGGTGCTGGTCGCTATCTGGCTCCCTACGCCAACATCTCCCGAATATCCGCCGCGCTCAACGCGGTTCCGAATAGCTCCCCGTCATCCACGACCGCGTCGAACAGGGCTCGCTTGCGTTCCTGGAGTCGCACGACGCGTTCTTCGATGGTGTCCGCCGACACCAGTCGGTACACGTTGACGGGACGCTGCTGTCCGATGCGGTGGGCACGGTCGACGGCCTGCGCTTCGGCGGCCGGGTTCCACCAGGGGTCGCACACGAAGCAGTAGTCGGCCTCGGTCAGGTTGAGCCCGAACCCGCCGGCTTTGAGGCTGATCAGGAAGACCTGGTTGACGCCGGAGGTGAACTGCCGCACCGCTTTGTCGCGCTGCTTCGCCGACATCGAGCCGTCGAGGTAGCTGTAGGTGATACCCGCCTCGTCGAGGTGGGCGCGCACGATGTCGAGGAACCGGGTGAACTGGCTGAACACCAGCGCGCTGTGTCCCTCGTCGACCAACGCCGGGAGCTGCTCGGACAGGTAGTCCACCTTGGCCGAGTTCACCGCGTTGTGCGACGAATCCACCAGCGCAGCATGCAGACTCAGCTGGCGCAGCATGCTCAGCGAGCGGAACACCTGGAAGCGGTTCTTCTCCCAGTCGCCGAGCAGTCCGAGCACCTTCTGCCGTTCTCGTGCGAGCCGGGTGTCGTAGATCTTGCGGTGCTTCGACGACAGATCCAGCACCATCGCCTGCTCCTGCTTGGGCGGCAGGTCGATGGCGACCTGGTCCTTGGTGCGACGCAACATCAGCGGCTTGATCCGACGCCGCAGCGTGTCGAGACGCTCAGGTGCCGAACCGGATTCGATGGGTTTGCGGAAGTAGTTGGTGAAGGTGGTCGGCGACGGGAACAGGCCGGGTGCGGTGACCGACAGCAGCGACCACAACTCCATCAGGTTGTTCTCCATAGGCGTGCCGGTGATCGCCAACTTGAACGGCGCCTCGATTCGACGCGCGCACTGGTGTGTCTTGCCGGTGTGGTTCTTGATGAACTGCGCCTCGTCGAAAATGACACCGTTCCACTGGAATCGGTCGAAGTCGTCGAACCCTAATCGCAGCAAGGTGTACGACGTGACGACGATGTGCGCGCCGTCGACCTGCTCGTCGAACGGGATCTCGCTGCGCTTGCCCGTCGCCGTGACCGCCGAAACCTTCAGCCCGGGAACGAACTTACGACACTCGGCGACCCAGTTGGGCACCACGCTCGTCGGCGCAACCACCAGGAACCGCGACGTCCGATCAGCGTCGACGGCACGGGCCACCAACGCCAACGTCTGCACCGTCTTACCCAAACCCATGTCGTCGGCGAGAACACCGCCAAGCTCGTTCTTCCATAGGAACGACAGCCAGTTCAGGCCGTCTTGCTGATACTGCCGCAGGTCGGCTTTCAGCCGCTTCGAAGGCTTCACCGGTCGGGGCGGCCTGGCTTTCGCCAGCTGTGCCATCCGTTGACGCCACTGCTCGAGTTGTTTGTCGATGACGCCGAGAGCGAGTAGCTCCTCCCAGAATGTCGCATTGAGGCTGCGCGTGCTGACGCGGTCGGCGTCGATCTCACCGAGCGTGCGAGCCTCGACGAGCAACTCGGTGAGCCGCAGCAGCTCGGGAGTGTCGAGCGCGATGTACTCATTGCCCGGCAACAGCATGTGTGTTGCCCCGGTGGCCAATTGGGCGATCACGTCCGCGATCGGGAGAGTCAGTTCGCCGACGGTGACTGTGACCTCGAGACCGAACCAGTCGTTTCCCGGCTGGTCGTCGGCGCTGAAGGCGATCTCTCCCTGATGCGCCGCTGGACGGTACTCGTCGGCGCACCGGTAGTCGACGCGGATGTCGGCCTGCTCGCGCATTGCCGGAATCACTTCGCCGCAGAGCACGGCCAGTTCCGGCTGTGTCAAGGTCATCGGGTGGCGCAGCATCGTCACCGACGCCTCGGCCACCGCGTCAAAGTGTGTGGCAGCTGCGTCGAGGCGTTCGATTGCGTCGATCGCGTCCTGGGTGGGAGCGCGCCGAGCTTTGGTGACCAGCCGCAGGATCGTGTGATACGTCCAGTGGGAGTTCAGGAATGCCACCGTCTGCATGTCGGGTGTGATGCGCGTCCACAGCGCGTCTTCGGCGGACTCGTCGCGGTAGGCCGTGGCACCGATGGGCTGGGATGGGTCGAACACGACGTTGGCGTCGTTGACCCGATAGCCGACGCTCCAGGAGTAGCGAGCACCATTCTCGGAGTCGGTGACAGTCAAAACCGCTTCGGGGCCTTCAACTTTCGGTGGCGTAAGCACACCGTCGGCGACTGTCACAGCGCGACGCTGCGAAAGATTGGGCAGCACGTCGAGGCTGAACTCGGCGAGGTCGGCCGACGGGATGACGATCTCCGAACCCTCTTGCAGCGCCTCGAACTCGCGTGCTGTCACCGACTGCTCGAGCGGCGCGAGCGTCAGCACTCCGTCGGCGATGCGCCACACCCCGTGCGGGTCGGGCAGGCCGATGGTGTCGACATCGGCGGCGTCGACCACCTCACCGTCGATGACGAGTTCCCCGAACAGCTGGGCACCGTCGGGATGTGCGGTGATCGCATAACCCAGCGACGCCCGACCAACCCGGATCTCGTTCACGCGCAGCGACGGTTCGGCGATAAGTTCGACGCCGTCGGAAACGATATCGGCGAGTAGTCGCCACAACGCGCGGGGCGGAGCGGCCAGCGACACGGTGTCGTCGTTGGACGAGTAGCCGTAGGCTCCACCGGCCAGCACGCGATACATTGCGCGCAAGGAAGCCTGCTGGTTGGGGTCGAGCCCGGCGGCGTAGGGCGACACGACGTCGCGCCACGTGGCACCGGTCTTGATCCAATTGCCGCGAGCGCCGACCGTCATCGGGCGCAGGGTCAGCACACCGTCACCGTGGCGTGTCGGCGTGGTCCGCCCGACCGCCAACGCCAACGGTTTCCCTCCCGAGTTCGTCGACGCCGAAGAACCGCCGACGATATCTTTGACCGCCGAGCGCCACGTCCGCGGCAGCGGTGTCACTGTCGTGGACGGAGTTGACGCGACGATGCCTGGCAGCGCAGGTGCAGGTACTGCGGTCGCTCTGCTCACCGCCAGCAACAACGCAACCACATGCTGGCAGTCGGTGCGCGCAGGGCAGGTGCACACCGTGTGACTGATGCTCGCGACCGCGGGCTCGCCACGGAAACGGATATGTTGTCGGTAGGTGTGATAGCGGCCTTTAATGCCCGCGACCGTGCCGGTCAGCGTCAAGCCGTCTTCCGACCACTCGTGATCCTGCACGCTCCGCCCACTCGATGATGCCCGTCCGTTCGCGATGGTGTTGGAGGTGAATCTCCTGCCCAACTCGGCGACACTGACGGTGAGCGAAGGGGTGGTCACAATGGTCGAGAATACTGCGCGTGACGGCCGGAAACAGGCTGCACACGGGGGTGTCGCAGCGACCGAAAGAGCCCTCTGACCTCGCGCGTCACACCATCCCCAAACGCCTCACCACTTCCCCACCGCCGACTTCCCGCACGAACTCCGGGTCGCCGCACACGACGAGCTGATCCCGCGCTCGCGACAGCCCGACATACAGCCGCTCCCGGGAGCGATCACGCGGTTTCGACTCGTTGAGCGCCAGCACCACGACGCGTCGTTCGAGCCCTTTGAAACCCAGGACGTGCCCGTAGAACACCTGCTCGGTATCCCAGAACGTCGCCCAGTACGACTTGTTGCCCTCGTTCTGCCGCTCCACCTGCTCAGGGTGACGACTCCCGGTGGTCAGCAGCGCGATGTCCTCGGCGCGCCAGCCTTGCTCCATCAGCGCCTCGACCTCGTCGTCGGCCATGCCCAGCGCGTCCTCAGGTGCGCACTGGACGAACCGCACATCCGGGCCGTCGCCGCCACGCAGCTGCATGCGCTGTCCGACAAGCGGTTTGAATGCTTCGGCGATCTGCTTGGTGTTACGCAGATTATGGTCGAGGATCAGCGGCACCAACGGAACCGGCGGCGACCCCTGGCGATCGAACACGCGCTGCCCCTCATCGCTGAACACGTATATCCCGCTGGCATCCTCGTCGCGGAGGCTCGCGAGCAGCGGACGCCACCAGGAGTCGGCGAAGTCCTGCGCTTCGTCGACGACGATCGCGTCGAACCGCTGCCCCGGCGGCAGCTCCAGCGCTTTCTCGAGCATCAGCCGTGGGAGGTCGTGCTCCCAGAACTCCGACGCCGCCTTGGTCCGTTCGAGCTCGTCGGGCCCGCTCGGCGCACCCCACTGCACACCGAGATCGTGGAACTCGCCCACATAGGCCGGACGCTCCTGCCGCTTCCACGTCGCGGTGAGCCGCTCAAGGTACGACGCGAGGCCATGCGAATAGCAGATGAGCGCGACACGCAGACCCGACTTCGCCAGTCGCCGAGCCTGTTCCACCGCCAGGAACGTCTTGCCGCTCCCCGCGCCGCCACGGATCTCAACGCGGTGCAGACTCCGGATGGCCCCCAGAATCACGGCCTGATGTTCGGTCAGCGAATCCGCGACATCCTCGTTCTCCAACGCCCGAGCCACGACGTCGCGCTGCGGCAGACCCCGACCACCCAGCGCCGTGCGCAACTGCTCGATGCCGGCCGCGTCGATGACGGGTAGGTCGCCACCCTTGTCCAGCAGCACCTTCCTGATCAGCGGCATCAGGTGATCGAGCTGGTTTCGATCGATCACCTTCCACCGCGGACAGTCCGGCACCGCAAATGCCGGCTCGAACTCGGTGTTCGGAAACACCACCACGTGATCCCACCGCACCCGGCCCTGCGTCCAACCCGGATCGGATTCGACGAACTCCCGCAACGCATAGCACCCGGACCGCACCTGCGCGACGGGGTCAATCTGCTTGGGCTGCCCCACTCGTTCCTGCCACCACGACTCGCCGTCGTGCCAGACCGTGCCGCCCTTCACCTCGACGCACACGATCCCCGCACCCTCGATGGCGACCACAAAGTCGATCTCGTGGTCCTTATCGTGGTCGGTGACCCGCTGACCGGCGACGACGAGATCCTGGTCGAGCAACTGCTCGGTCAGTAGATTCCACACCTTCTCCTCGCTCGACGCGGCGAAACGCGGATTCTCGGGGTAGGTCTGCACCATCCCGCCATGATGCCCGAAACTGTCGTACCCCCCTCCTATTCTGAGGGTGCAAGTTGATTCCCGACCATCAGCCGGGCGTGGGGAGCGTCAGCCCCCTACCACTGGCTGCGCGAGGAGCGACACCCCCCGCCGGCTGAGGTGCGAGGAGCGATAGCCGCCGGGCTGAGGAGCCCCATGCGAGGTACGAGCATGGAGCGTCTCGAAGTCGACGAGCCTCGAAGCCCTGGTGCAGCGACCTCGGTAGCCGACCAAGCACTACTGATCAACTGTCATCCACAGAGAGGAGGAGCCACCATGACCGGCGCCAATTTCGACACCCTCGTCGACGACGCCTGGCGGACGTTCCGCAACGACCTCGCTGACCGTCTCAGCACGCTGCCAGTCGGCGGCGAGCTGACTGTCGCACAGTCCGACGAGTTCCCGGAGGGACCGCACGGCGTCATCACCTTCACGGTGACCCGCGCGCACCGCGTGCGCGCCACTGTCCAGGTAACCGATCTGCACAGCACCCGGGAGTTCTGGGTGGTCAATGTGAAGCAGATGCAGGGAGCCAACTGGCGACTCCTGAATGGCGGACGCCTGATCTACGAAGTCTCGCGCCGACGCGTCGACGAACTCGCCCACCTTGCGGTGTGGACGTTGCGCGAGATCTGGGAGGTCGTCCATCCGGCGATGCTGGCCGACGCCGCATCGATGCCGCGCGAGGCGTCGCTCGCCATTGCCACCGTCCCCGATTCGCGAGATCACCTGCTGCGCTGCGTCATCGAGGTGATCTCCGACATCGCCGGCCAGCACATCCAGCCCGACGCCGACGGCGACATCGCCCTGCCCACCAACACCGCCCCATCGTGGCTTCGGGTGCTCGGCGAGGAACCAACGGTGGAACTGTTCACGACGCTTGTCGACGAGGTGCCCGACACAGCGAAAGCTGCGGAATACGTTGCTACAGAATCGGTCCACTTTCCCGGCGTGAAGCTGGTCCTTCACGAGACCTCGGTCATGGCGTTCATGACCGTGAACGTACGAGTGTTTCATCGGGTGAATCTCGTCAACGCTCTCGGCTGCTGGTTCGAGTTCATGACCGACTCCGCCCCCGAGGTAATCTCGGCGATCACCCACGCGGACAACCCTTCTGAGCCCGAGGACGGCAATCTGCCCGACCCGCTGCAGACGCTCGTCGTGCTCGATGACGACGGCACCTCGTTGAGCGCGCACGAGGTCGCCGTGATCTGCGACCAGGACCAGTCCGCCATCCTCGACTACATCCGCGTCACCCAGCAGCAGTCGATCGAGTGGAGCAAGTCGGCCGCCGAAGCCGAGGACGCCGGTGACGCCGAGGAAGCAGCCGCCTGCCGACACGAAGAACAGGTCTGGCGCGCCACCACCGAGCAACTCCGCGCGGCGCTGCGCCTCGTCGTGCTGGGCGGTCCGGCCACGATCACCAGAAAGGTTGAGATGAACCCGAATCCAACGCAGCCGACACACCGGCAGCACCCCCGCAGCCTGGTGCTCACCAACAGGCACGACAGCGACGGAACCGTCTTTCGAGTGATCGAACTCGACGACAACGGAGCGCTGCGCATCGAAGGCCACGACATCGGCCGCGGCGTCGAGCGGTTCTTCGGACACGACGAGTACGAGTTCACAAGGACGTTCTCGACGGAGGACACCACTCGGCTGCGCACGCTACTCGGGCTCAACGCCGACGACGATCTGCTGACGACAATCGCCCAGCGTTTCGGGGACACCCCGACGCTGGAGCAGTTCCTGACGGACTCCGGGATCGAAGGAACGCTCTTCAACCGAATCGGGTAGAGAGTCCTACAACGAAAGGAGACCCATGACCGGACCCCATAACGTCACAGTCGATCCCGGATCACCGAAGAAAGTGCTCTACATCGACATGGACATGGACAACACCCTTGTCGACTTCCGGTCGGGCATCAACCGGCTCAGCGACGCAGACCGCGCGAAGTTCAAGGGCAGGTTCGACGATGCGCCTGGGATCTTCTCGCTGATGGACCCGATCGACGGTGCACTCGATGCGTTCCGCCAACTCGCCGAGGCCTTCGACACCTACATCCTGTCGACGGCACCGTGGAACAATCCGACCGCCTGGACCGACAAGCTGTTGTGGGTTAAGCAGCACCTTGGCGAAGACAGGAACTCGCCCGCCTACAAGCGACTGATCCTGTCGCACCACAAGAACCTCAACCACGGCGACTACATCATCGACGACCGAACGGCACGCGGCGTGGACAAGTGGGAGCAAGGCAAGCACATCCACTTCGGCCAAGATCCGTATCGCAATTGGAACGACGTGCTCGCGTACCTCCTGCCGCGCGCATAAACGACTGTTCGAGGCGAACACTATTCACCCAGCTGTCCTAAACCGCTCGTAGCTCAGCTCCAGCAACTCGGGGTCTGGCTGCTCAACGCGTGCACGTGGTAGCACCATCAGCTTCTGTCCGTGCCGTTCCTTCAGGCCGTGCTGCAGCATCGGTCCATCGATCTCATCGAGCAAATCCTTACGGATCTCGACGACCTTGTTCGGCGTGATCCCCAGAATGTGGCGATCATAAGCTGCATGGTGAATCTTGCACAGCGCAAGACCATTTCGGACCGAGGCGATTCCCGACTCATGTGAGTCCGGAACGATATGCGCAGCATCGAGGAGTTCTCCGTGCCGTAGAGCACAGACAGCACAACGCGTTTCGTAGGCGCGCATGACAGTCGCACGAAATACCGGCTGATGCAGGCGCCGCTTGGATTCAACCTGCACGTACCGCTTAAGCGGCTCGGCAGTCGGAGGGCCGTCACGAAGGATCTGGGCGACGTCGTCCGGCGCAAGAATGAACTGATGACTCTCGGGCTCTTCGCGCACAATGTAAATCGGGAAGATCGGCTTGTACAATGCTGTGCCCACGCCGAAGAACCAAATTAGCGGCTGCCCATTCTCCATCGCGCGCCGCAGGGCTCGGTTCTCCGGATGCTCGGGATCATCCCCTCGCCATTTGTAGCTGATCGACCCGTCGTCACCGATCTCGTCCGCATAGGGTCGCTTAGCCTCGTCAGCGCTGTACACCGTGCGGATGGAGAGCGCGCTGTCTAGCTGACGCGGCTTGCGAATCCCGCGCTGGGCGTCCATGAGGCGAAATCGATCACCTCGAAAGGTGAACTCGAGCAAGTCGTCCGATCGGAGCGCATCGAGACCGTCCTGGCTACGTCGTGTAAGCCACCCCATCGCTTCGAGCCGCAGGTCGCGGTCGAACTCCTCCTGAGTCGTCACATTTCCCTTCCTGCACCAATGCAGGCGCGTACCCGGACTTCAATCATTCCTGCCCCGAAACCTCGCGTGCCAGGGTGATCAGACTCTTCCCCTCGAAGTACCACACATCTCCGCCGGGGATCGAATCTTTGTCCACCCCTGTTGCTTCGGCAATGACGTGCCGAGCAAGGTTTGTCGGGGTCCAGGTGCGCCCTAGCACCGTTTCGGCATTCCACTGGAGAGGTTTGTCCTTGTTGCGAACCCACGTTGATAGACCTCGCTCCGGAGCCTCGGCAACCCACTCTTCCACCTGGTCGACGAGCTCAGCGGACAGCGAGCCACGGAGTCGGAGTGCGATGCTGGCGCCTTCGGGGATCGCCCGGTTCTCGTGCAGTAGATAGGTCGATCGAGCCGCACGTTTGCGCTCTGCGATTCGAGTCGAGGCTGACTCAACCGCTGCGACACCGGGAGTCAGGACGCGAGCCGCCGGATCATCCGGCGGGAACTGCCGCCGAAAAACGACGCATGGCTCCGATCCGTCCGCCAAACCGTGAAACAGGTTGGCTGTGTGCATTTCGAGGACGAGCTTCGGAGCGATCTCGGACAACCACGACACCGTTGTAAGCGTCTGCGCCGCATACGACTCGGCGATGAGGACAATTCGTGGCGCCTTAAGAATGTCGTCGTCCCAGTCATCGCTGACGTGATCGACCAGTCTGTTCAGGGCGTCTTCTGTCGACGTTTCGACTCCAAGCGTTCCCAAGTACTCTGCATGCGCGTCCGCCAACGTGTGCTTGTCGAAACCTGCGACGAGCGCAGCGTAGGTGATGGCCTGGAGGTGGATGCGGGAATCGTTGCCGCGTTTGAGTTCGACGACGACGAGTTGTCCTGAGGTATCAAGTCCGAGGATATCCAGACGCTCGCGTGCCAGATCGCCATCATCCGACGACCATTGGGCGTACTGGCGGGTCACGACCATCACGCCCTCCCCGAGGACGGATGGGTTATCGCAAACCCACTGTTCTAGATGCGTGGACTCCAGGTAATGCGAGGCAGCAAGTGTGCTCGGTTCCAGAGGTCGCGATCTAGCGCCATCAACCGACAGGATATGGATATCGGAGGACATGCCGTCAGTCTAGGGGTACCGGTTCCGCAAAAAGGTTGATCGCCCGGGCTCACTTGCTGATGGTCCGTGCGAGGACCGATGCATCCCCCACTCGACAGAACACTAACTCGAGCCTCGACACTTGCTCCCCCGTCGCACGCCTGAGCAGGTCAGCGTAGATGGAAAGCTGTGTCCAATACGCTTCCAACGTCGCCTCGGCCACCCCGACATCAGTCTTGTAGTCGACGATCACCAGGGACCCGTCGTCGTCGCGGTAGATCAGGTCGGCGATGCCTTCGACAACGGTCTCGCCATCAGGGCCGACCCCGGCTAGCTGCATCTCGCGCCAATGCTCACGTTCCGCGGAACGTCGAACAGGTTCAGATGCCAACGCGGACTGGACGAGAGCGACGAATCGCTCGACATCTACCATGGCGGCGGCCGATGCGGCCGCGCGCGCCGTCTGATCGACAAGCTGCGGGTCAGCATCGAACCTGACGCTCTCCAGTACGGCATGAAGTGCGGTTCCCAGTGTTGTGCCGTGGTCAGCGCTGTCAGTTCCGCCAGCCACCCTTTCGGGCGACGCAGCCGCCGTCAACAGACCCGCATCGCGGTAGCTCCGAAGAATCGACTCCACAGTCTCGTCTTCGCCGTGCGCGATCCTGGTCGCCGAGTACGACGCTCTCACCGACGACGCAGACTCGATAGCTGCAGTCTCTGCCAACCACGCAGCCCACGACTGCCGCGCCTCCTGACCGACTTCCTCGTCGTCGCGGCGCTCCGGTTCGACGAGGTCGGGCACCTGGTTCTGCAGGCCATCGAGGCCGGGCGCCAACGTTTCACCCCACGACCTTCCGCGCTTGCCCACATACCCCGACACCGCCAGATGGCTTTCGGCGCGTGTGCACGCGACATACAGCAACCGGATCTTCTCCGCCTCTGCGTGGATCTTCTCCGCATCGGCAGCATCGTCGTAGCCGGCGGAGGTCGCGGATGCGGAGATGCAGGCTTGCAGTGTGTCGTTCTCGTCCCACAGCACCGATTCGGGTTGAGTGCGGAACCCACCACTCATGCCCGCAACGATGACCATCGGGAACTGCAGACCCTTGGCCGCGTGAATTGTCATGATACGCACAGCATTCACACCGATCTCCGGGAGTACCGTCTCGGCGACACGTGCATTCTCGTCGGCCTGGGTGGAGGCCCAATCAATGTAGTCACGCAACGATCCGCGATCTTCGGCGTACCACGCTCGGGCCTGGTCGATCACAAAGCGCAATCGGCGCCAGACGTCGCGGTGTCGGGGCGAGTCCATCGACACCTCGAACACCCGTCGATCGGTTGCGATCCGGCTGAGCAGCGCGGCCGGATTCAGATTGCCAAGCTCGAAAGCCACGCCCCGCAAGTAGGTGAATGCCGCCGCGACTGGTGAGTCATCCAGTCCGAGGGGAAGATCGGTGAAGATGCGCCATCGGCCGTCGGCGGCCTTCCAACGAAGCAGGTCGTCGTCCCCACACCCGAACAACGGCGTGCGGAGAGCGCCGACGAGCGCGGCCTCGTCGGCGCTGTTGGACAACGCTCGGCACACGAGGAGCAAGTCGTGCACTTCTTGCGTGGAGTACACCAGGCTCGACGCCTCAGACCGAAACTCGATACCCGCTGCGTCGAGACTCTTCTCCAGAAACGGCAATATCGCCCGTGACGGGATGAGGATGCACACGTCTTTCCACTGCAGTGGCGTGTGCTTATAGTCCTCGCCGTTGAGTGTTTCTTTGCACCAGCGATGTTCGACGGCGGTGGCGATGATGCGTGCTACGTCCCGGGATTCGCGGGCACGGGTGGCCTCAGCGACCGAGAGCGATTGCTCGTCAGCGACCGGCTCGTCGCTGTCGGGGAAGACGAATGGGGTTGGTCCCCAAATGAAGTCCCAAGATGGCCGTCCGGGCGCGGCATCGAGTGGTGTGTAGTCGGGTTGAACTCCCGCGGAGGGGACGATCAGCGAACCGAATACTCTGTTGACCCAATCGATAACAGGTAGCGTCGATCGGAAGTTGGTGGTCAGCTGAACGATGTCGGCCGCGGGCGCGTGGTCGCGGGCGCGCATGTAGGCGGTGATGTCGGCACGACGGAAACGGTAGATCGACTGCTTGGGATCACCGACGGTGAATAAGCGCCCGGATTCGTCTCTGCCGGCGACAATGCGTTGGGCCAATTCCAGCTGCAGTGGGTCGGTGTCTTGGAATTCGTCCAGCAACACTCGCTGGTAGCGGCTATGAGCTGCGGCGGCGACGTCGGGGAAACCGAGGACGTCGCGGGCAAGGACAAGCAGGTCATGGAATTCGAGTTGGCCGCTGCGCCGACGTTGGGCGGCTTCGTCGACAACGATCTCCGCGATATGGCGGACGACGACCCGGATGGCTCCGTCAATGTAGGAGCCGACCACTTCGGGGCAGATCTCATCGCGCAACTCTTTGATCCGGGCTTTGATCTCTTTGACCCGCTTGGCGCCGCCGACCCAGTTGTCTTTGGCACCGCCGCTGCCCGGTCCAGGGCATAGGCGAACCATCGGAATCCAGCCCGTCGCATCACGTTCCGCTGCGACGAGGATTCGCCATTCGCGGAGTTCCTCAAGCTTCGCGGCGAGCTTGTCGCTCACGTCTAGGCAGTCATCGAGCGAGCTTACGATGTCGTCGGCTTCCCAGAGGATTCGGTCGATGTCGGCGGATGCAATGCCTAGCGGGTTGTCGTCGAGAGTCAGCCGATCCCAGTTACGGTCAAGCGCGTCGGCGAGTCCACGGATCTGGTCGAGCGAGGCGCCCGTCGCCATGACGATGCCCATCGCGTCGACGAGCATCGGTGGCGCTTCGTCGGTGAACAGCCTCGTCCGCATGCGTCGCCAGCGCCGTTCGAAGGACAGCTGCGATCCCATCGCGTCGACCACGGCGATGCGTGGCGGTACCCCAGCTTCGAGTGGATGCTCGCCGATGATGCGGGCCGCGAAGGCATGCAATGTTCCGATGGCCGCGGTGTCGATCTGCTCGAGAGCTGTTCGCGCCAAGTCTGAATCGTGCTTCGCCAGTTCGACGCGGACGCGTTCACGCAATTCGGCCGCGGCCTTCTCTGTGAAGGTGATGGCGGTGATCGCGTCGAGTTCGACTCCATCGTGCAGCACCAGTTGACAAATTCGATTGACCAGCGAATGCGTTTTCCCGCTGCCCGCACCGGCTTCGACGAACAACGTCGTAGCGGTCTCGGTGGTGATCCGGTTACGGGCTGCCTGGTCAGCAAGGGCGAAGGTGGTCATGCTCAGCCTCCATACTTCGCGAGGTAGTCGGCGAGGTCATCGACGTTCTCCAGGTTCGCCCAGGCGCGGCGCAACCCGGCACGGCCAAGAAGGTCGACGACCGGCAGTTCCCAGTGAGTGTCTTCGATTTTCGGCGGAAAGTGTCCGGCGGTGATGTGGCGGTAGACCAATTCCATGTCAGCTGCGAGTGTCCCGATCACGTCATCGGTCACTGCATAGCCTATGGATTTGAACTGCCCCTTGGCGGTAACGAACCAGTAGCGCGCTTCGACGTTGTCGCCCAGCGTGCGTGCGAGGATCCCATAGACCGGCAACTGGAACTGCAAGCCACTGTTGGTCGGGGTGTCGTCGCAGAGGTCGCGGTACTTGTCGGCTTTTCCGGTCTTGTAGTCGGTGACCCGGATGCGCCCGTCGGCGTGCTTGTCGATGCGGTCGATTTGCCCGCGGAATCGGATGACACTGCTGGACAGGTTCAATGGCACGTCGTGTTCGGTGCCGAAGTCGCGTTCGGCGGCGGTGGGGCGCCAGCCGGCGATGTGATCGTCTGTGTCGTGGTGATACCAGTCAGCGAGGTCGCGTGTGATGACTCCGCGGTCTTTGGCCCAGAGTTGTTCAAGCCACCCAGGGCTGTTGGCTTGGGCTTCGTCGAGGAGGTCCTGGGCGATCTGATTCAGGCGACGGTAGTCCAGTTGTGCGCCCTCGATGGTGTCGAGGACGTAGCGTTCGAGGATCTTGTGGATCAGGGTTCCTCGTGTCAGCGCGTCGATCTGTGCGATTTCGTCGGGGTCATCGAGCGCTTGCAACCGCAGAATGTGTTCCAGGAAGTACTGATACGGGCTTGCGACCCATTGCTCAAGTCCGGTCGGCGAGACCGGATGATCGAAGGTAGTGATCAGTTCGCGGACTGACCCAAGGTTTCCGTTGAAGCGAGTGAATCGACCGTTGAGGCGGTCACTGCGCATCTCCATACCAAGGTTGATTGTCGGATCATTGAGGGTGCCGCGTCGTCGGTTGGCTGGAACAGACGCGAGTTCCCGGAGACACCATTCGGTTTCGGATGCTGCCGAAGCTCCGATGCGGTCGTCGGCTCGCTGCGCTGCGACATCAAAAGACTCGACCGCCACGATTGTCGACACACCTGCGGTTTGCTGTTGCCAACGCACAACGTCAACGTCGCGGTTGGACAGGTTGGCGAGGGCCGGGATGAGCCAGCGCGAGGGCACTTTCTCGGCACCGCCACGGAGGTTGCCACGTGGGAAGCTGACTATCCGTTCGTTGTGACCGGCGCTGACGGCGCTCGCGAAAGCGTGGTACTGCGCCTGGATGTGATCCCGGGCGGAGATACCCACCAGTTCGGGTGGGAGCAGCGGGTCATCGCGGCGCGGTTGCGGCACCAATCCTTCGGCGGCGCCAACGACGATGCTGACGTCTAGGTCGCGGCCCGCAGCCACTGCTATAGGTGCCACCGTCACGCCCTCGCCAGACGTCCCGTGCGTGCCGCGATGGGCGCGCAGTCGAACCGCCACGGCATCGAGCACCCGGGCACCGTTAAGTGGCGGTGCGATGCCATCCATATGGGCGAGGTCGGCGCAATCGGCGCGGATGGTTCGGAGGTCGGTGATCGCGATGTCGGAAGCCGGTGTGCGGAACTGGGTCTCAATGAGGGTGCCGAGTTCGCGGGCGACAGCTTCCCAGGTTGGCGAGGCCACGATATTTTCTAATTGCGATTGGAGTTGCTTGATGTAGGTGTGGACCGCGACGGCTGCGGGGTGGTGCTTTTCGTGGGCACCGACCTGCGTGAGTCGTTGCCAGTCGCTACCGCCGACGATGGGTTCGTCACGCCGAGTGAGAATTTCGAGGCGATGCTGCGAAATGGGCTGGTCGTTGACCTCGGGGCGTCGAAGTGCGCCCTCAGCAAGGAGCGTGAATAGTTCGCGACGTGGCATCTTCTCGTGGTCGAGTTCGAGAAGGCCGAGCAGCGCCCGACCGGCAGGGCGGTCGACAAGGGTGTGGCACGCGGGCGCCGTGAAGCCAATGTGGCCGGCGGAGAGATGCTCGTGCAAGAGCGGCAGGTAGGGGTCGTCGGCAGGATAGAAGATTCCGATCCGATGGCCTGGAACGCCATTGGCGAGACGCTTGCGGACAAGCCGAACGATTGCACGTACCTCGTCGTCGGCGTCGGAAGTATGGACGACCTGGGTCGGAGTGACCGTTGGTTCGGCCTCGACGACGGCGACCGGATGCAGGCGACTGATGAATGCCCGCTCGGCCGCCGCGGTCGGCCGCAAGCAGTACAGGATGAGCGAGCCAGGGGCGCGAGTGTTCTGACCCGCGGCCGTGAATGCCTCGTGCTGGAGGTAATAGCGGTCCGAGAGTCGCTCGACCACGATGCGGTATACGCGGAGCAGGTCTGCGACCAACGGCGTCGGGGACTCCATCGCGGGCTGCCCCAGCGCGGTGAGTTCCCATGCAGCGCCCGCGAGCGCCTGAGCGGTAATCGGCTCCTCTGCAACATCGCGAAACAGGCCTGGTTCTTCGGCGAGGACGCGCTGAATAGCCGCTTCGAGTAGCGGATACGGTAACGCCTCCCGCGGCGCGAGAACCGGAGCTGCGCATTTGCTGACCAGCCGCGGAACAGTGAGGACCTCGATGTTCGCGACCGTCCGCGTGCGCGCGAGGTGGTGCAGAACGTCTCGGCCGGCGCCGACACTGGGCACGACGATGGTGACCGAGGCCAGCGGGTTGCCTGCTTTCGCCTCGGCGACGGCACCGGGAAGTTGGCCGAGCTGCGTGGTCATGGGGACATCATTCCGGGTTGGTCCGAGGGGCAATCACGCACCGTGAGAAGTTGCTGTGAGGTGAGCCCTTCGGAGTTGGTCCAGTCGTTGTTGGACTCTGTTGCTCGAGTGTTCGAGCAGGAAGAATCTACGACGACAAGACATCGAACAAGCGCCACCGGCACACAATCCGAACATCTGTGGAAAGTGGATGTCACTGCTCATCCAAGGTTCCAGTTCCCTGGCGTGCTCACGGCGTAACCAGACACTTCTGCAGAACCGATGCCCAGCTGCTTGAAGTGCTCACCTGCCGCCTTGATCTTGGCGTTCTCGGTCGGGCGACGCTTCGACTCGTCGAGTGTGCTCTTGGTCTCGCGGATCATGTAGATGCGGTTCTCGCCATCTTCTTGCTTGATGATCGCCCAGTCCGGGTTGTAAGGACCGACCGGCGTTTCGATCTTGAACTTACCGGGGAGCTTCATGAAGAACTTCACGTCTTCGCGAGAGTCGAGCAACTCGGCGAACTTTCGCTCAGGTGCTTCGGCTCCGTCGGAGTCGATCTGGATGTAGTTAAAGTCGGTCTTGCCGTTAGCGTTGCTCGACTCGAACGATGTGACCTCATAGACGCGGTCCATGAAAAGGTCGCGAGCTTCGGCGCCGTCAGCCTGGAGCTCGCGGAGCTCGTAGACGTATCCACCGACCTTCTCGTACTGCACGCCCTCTTGTACGGACGCAGCGACGACGTTGAGGAGGTGGCGCTTCACCATGGCGATGAAGTCGTTCGGGTTCCCGATGAACTCGTTCAGCTTGCCGGAACGAGTCAGCACGTCAACCAGGGTCTTGCGCGTCAGAGACGTTGCTTCCTGCAGCTCGCTGATGATGTCAGGCAGTTGATACGCCCCAGCGAGCTCGGCCGAGCGGGTCGCGGTCTCGCGGGTCTTGGTGCCACCGCGAACCAGCTTCACGCCAGCACGGGTCACCTGGACACGAAGCGGGTGAATAGGCTGCTCAGCCTTGATCTTGTCCACTGCTTCCGCGATGACCTGTTCACGATCGAGTGACACCCTGTAGGTGGTCCGTTGGGAGATGGTTCGCCAGAAATCCTCGAACCAGGGGGAGGTGTAGATCTCCTTGTTAAGCTTGCGCGCGACGCGCTTGCGCTGGGTCTTGACCATGCGCTCGATTCGGCAGTCGAGCATGACCTGAATCATGTCGTCCTGAGGCCAGAAGAAGTCCGGTTTGGGGCCGAGCGTGAACCCGAGCGTCTCGGGGCGGAAGTTGGCAGTGACCTTGCCTTCCTTGTCGAGGAAGCTTCGCTCTACCAGCTCGTCCCAGATCAACTTCGACCCAGCAAACCCGAGGCGCTTTTCTTCCCCAGTCGTGTCGTCGACGGTCATGATCTTGGCGAACTCGCCCACCCGGACAAGGCCGATACTGACTCCGGACTCGCGGTACTCCCTCTGGAGGCTGTCGGCGAACTCGCGATACGACTCATTGGCCACAACGGTCAACTGGGCGATACCTTGATCAGGAACGCGTTCACCCGACTGGTTGACCGGCAGGCGAAGTCCACGTCCGATCGTCTGCCGTCGCTCGGCGGCCTCGCCCATCTCGCGCAGCGCGCAGATCTGGAAGACATTCGGGTTGTCCCAACCTTCCCGCAGCGCAGAGTGGCTGAAGATGAAGCGGACCGGCTCGTCTTGATCGAGCAGCTTCGCCTTGTTGCGCATGATGAGTTCGTAGGCGTCGTCGTCGGCCTTGGTCGTGCCACTGGTGTCCTTGAACGTGTCGTTCTGACCCTTCTTACCCTTGAGGACCGAGAAGTAGGCACGGCGATAGTCCACCGGGTCGAGCGGAAGTATCGCGGCCCACTGTCGGCTCTTAGCTCGCTCTTCAACCAGCAGCTCGTCGAACCACTTCACGAAGTCGCCACTGGCGGTGCTGTTGTCGTAGCCCTCACCGAGGAAACTTGCGACCTTGTCGACGAAGAACAGACTGAGCACCTTGATGCCGTGCGGACGAAGCATCGTCTCCTTGCGGAGGTGTTCGCGGATAGTCTCTCGAATCATTTCGCGGTAGATCGAGTCGTTTGAGCCGCCGATGGACTCACCCGCGTTCAACCACCCGTGCGGAAAGATTTCAACCGATTCTGGTTCGATGCTGAGTTCGTTGAGACGCCAGCCCTCATAGGCGGAGTTCTTCGTAACTACGGCGAGGTCTTGACCATTCTTGACGTTGACGGACTTGCGCTCGATCGAGCCGTCGGATTCCTTGCGGACGGCCAACTCCATGCGCGCCACGAAGCCTTTGTCGTTGCGAACGTGTTCGAGCCTCACATACGGCGCAGCGTCGGCGCCCTGCTGGACTGCCTCTGCGACAACAATCTGCTTCACGAGGCCGAGGTCGTGGGCATCCACAGGGTCAAGTCGGTAGACGACGTTGCGGGTCTTCCGATGCGTGGCAGAAAAACGCAGTGTGCAGAGCGGGTCGAGTTCCCCAACCGCCGACTGGCTAAGCAACGATTCCATGTTTTGCGGTTCGTCCATGATGACGACCGGGTGGGTGGCCTTCAAGTAGTCGATTGGGCGTAGTCCGTTGAGCTTGTCGCGGGTCTGGTGAATGACACGGGAGTTCTTGTCACCGCGGAGTGCGTGGATGCTCATCACCATGATCTGAACGCTCGTACTGGTCGCGAACGACTGCACTTCCTCGGCGCTCGAACCGCTGTAAACGGTGGCGTCGAACGGCTCGGCGTAGAGATCCTGGAAGTGCTTGGCCATCAGCTTGATACTGGTGGTCACGCCCTCTTTGATCGGAGTGCTCGGCACGAGGATCACGAACTTGCGGAAGTTGTACTTCTGCGCGAGCTCGAAGATCGTCCGAAGGTAGACGTACGTCTTGCCCGTTCCGGTCTCCATTTCGATGTCGAAGTCGAGCGCGTCACCAGCGAGTTCGCTCACGACTTCGAGACCATTGCGGTCCTGGACCGCCTGCAAGTTCTGCAGCAGCGCCTCGTCGTCAAGCAACAGGTTGTTACCGACTGCGCCGACCTCTCCAGCAATGTCGAGCGCCTGCTGACCGCCGGGCGTAGGCAAAGTGCCCTCGAGCTTGATCTCTAGTGCGTCTGCGTCTACAGGCTGGCCCTCGAACAGGTCAACCACCGAGGCGATCGCTTCTTGCTGATACGGCTGCTTGGGATCAAACTTGAACTCCATCGCTTAGGCCGTCCACAATTCCACGCCGCGCGTCTTCGCTTCCTGCACCAGGTTGGTCTTCAGCTCGTCGTCACCCTTGAACGCGTCCTCCAGAATGATGAACCTTGCCAGGTCCTCGCTGCAAAGCACGGCCCGCAATTGCTGCAGTGTTGGCTTGATGTTCTCGTCGAGGTAGGCCACGACCAGGCCGCCACCAACCGTCTTGAGCTTGAGCCCGTCGACCTCAGCGTTGCCGATCTGCTCGGTCAACGCGTAGCCCTGCTTGAGCAGAATCTCGCTGAGCAGCTCATCGGCTGAAGCATCGTCAGTTGCGCTGTCACGAAGGCTGAGCAAGTGCCGCTGTAGCGCGTCCTCTTCAACGTCGCTCGACAGCCGCCACTTCGAAAAATTCGTATCGGCCAACTGGTACGCGCGGAATCCTGTGTCCACTGTCTGAGCGGTGACCTCGTTCTTTATCTGACTACCCGCCAGCTCAAGTCGCCGGCGTGCGATGTCGGCCAGCGTTGGGAACCCAGCTTTGTAAGCCGCAGAGTTTTCACCGGTCGGTTCCGGCAGCTGCACTTGGATGTGACGACGGGTTCCGCCATCCTTCGCATTCGAGGCCATCACTGCGTGTCCGGTTGTAGCGGAACCAGAGAAGAAGTCGAGGACGATGTCGCCATTGCCAACCCCAGCAATCTGTATCATTCGCTCGATCAGCCCGATCGGCTTCGGCGTATCAAAAGGCAGAACACCGTCAAAGAGAGCCTTGAGTTCGCGCGCAGCATCGCGAGTGACGCCAACCTCCTTGCCGAACCAGATCGATTCAACGGCGCGGCCTTCGACGGTGTCGAGGTAGATCTTTCGCGTGATCTTGGTTTCGGCCTTGTCAAAGACGATCTCACCACTTTCAATCTTCGCGGCCATCGTCTCCCTGCTCCATCGCCAGCCATTCTCAGGCGGCTCAATCGTCTTGCCACTCGGAGTCTCAAGCGGGTAACGAAGATTGGGTCTGTAGAGGGCGTTTCGAACGTCGCCCGCGCGCCAAGGGCCACGAGGGTCGTTGTCAGGATTCCGATAGTTGACGTTGTGCTCAGCAGTGCGTTCAAGCGCATGTAGCTCAAACAATTCGCTGCGACGATAGCAAAGAATAACGTTGTGGTGCAGAGAGACCGTGTTGGTGTAACCCTTCGGCTGAATGCTGTGCTGCCAGACGAACTCACCCACGAAGTTTGACGCGCCGAACACCGTATCCATGAGCAACCGAAGGTTCGCGTCTTCGTTCTCATCAATGCTGACAAAGATGACACCGTCATCCGTGAGCAGGTTCCGCGCGAGTTTGAGGCGCGGATACATCATGGTCAGCCAGTTGGAGTGGTAGCGGCCCTCGGTCTCGGCGTTGGTCGTGACCTTCTTGCCCTCCTCGTTGACCTGGCGTGTCCACTCGAGGTAAGTGTCGAGACCCTCTTTGTAGTTGTCTGGGTAAACGAAGTCCTTGCCGGTGTTGTACGGAGGGTCGATGTAGATCAGCTTGATCTTGCCGTGGTAGTGCTTCTGCAGGATCTTGAGCACTTCAAGGTTGTCACCCTCGATGAACACATTCTTCGTCGTATCCCAGTCTTTGCTATTCTCCACATCGGGCTTCAGCGTTGCCGTCGTCGGCTCCTGCGCTGCGCGAAGGGCTCGCTTCTTGCCCGCCCAGAAAAGGCCGAACCGCTCGCGGTCGTCACCGGCGTCATCCCCGAGGATTTCTTTGATTTTCTCTACATCGACCTTGCCGTCGGCGATAGCCTCAGGGATCAGCTCCGAGAGCTGAGCAGCCAGTTCTGTCTTGAAGTCGGGTGTGCTGCCCGGTGTTTCGTAGATGTCTTGGTGATCGTCGTTGGTCATTGTTTGGTTCCTCGGTTGTTCCCTTACGGGTTAGTAGTCGGTGTCGTCGCGGTGGTAGTTCTCATCAGGTGACCACGTTCCAGCGGATGTTGAACAAGTGCTTGATGGTCTGTGTGCCCTTGAGGGTCTGCTCGATCAGCTCGAGGTAGTGGTCGGCTTCCTCGCGCATCTTCTTCCGAGCCATGCGCGCCTCTTCGTCCTCGTCCTCTGCGCGCTCGGCCCACTTGCGGGCTTCCTTCTTGAACTTGAGCTGCTGCATCGGGTCGTCGGTAGTTCGAGCATTCTTGCGGGCTTCTTTCTCCTTGGCCTTGTACTCGCGGATCTTGCCCTCAGACTCGGCACGGCGATCCTGCTGGTTGCGGTAGAGCAACTCTTCCTGTTGGTCGTAGTAGCGAGAGTTTCTGCCCTGCACCTCCCGCTCAAGGTGGCCGCGGCGCTCGGCAAGGTACTGCTCGAACTTGGCGTCGTCGATGCTGACCTGGGCGCCTTCATCTATGCAGGCCAGATCGAGCAGGTCGGCGGCGTATTCGTGGTCGAGCCACTGACCGTCATCGGCCACGCCTCCGGCGAGCATGTAGGACTCGCTGATGTCGTCGTTCTTGGCCTTCATGCTGAACGTGATGAGCTTGACCGTGAGTTCACCCGACTTGCCAACAAGTTCCTTGACTGCGGTGCTGGCCCGCTCGGACTTGCTAAGGCTGAAGGTAAGTTCCCTGGCAGGGGTGTCGACGGCCTTGGCGGACTCGACAACGTGGCCCGCAAGTGGTCCGGAGAATCGGTACTGGTGGGCGTTATCGAGCGGTTCAGACCTGAAGTAATAGCGACCTGTCGGCGCGTCGTTGACCGGCGACTCGCGAAGGAGGAAGCGGCGTCCGTCGCCGTCGAAGTCTGCACAGTCGGCCAGCTGGCGCTTCGTAATCGCGAGCAGCAAGCGCTCAAACTTGTTGAGTACCGCTCCGGACTGGGCGTCGTACGACTTGAGTCGGTCCTGGACGTTGGGGTCGAGGTTGTCGAACACCTTGGACTTGGCGGCCGCCATCTCTGAACTGATCTCGCCTGCGTACTGCTTCTCGAGTGCCTTAAACGCCTTATTGATATCCGCGTCGCTGCGGGAGTTGCTCAAGATTCGGTTGATGGTCTTCTCGAAGTCGAAGCCGTCCTCGATGGAGCCGAGCACTTCGTCCGAGGCTCCGAAGACACCTTTGAAGAGGTGGAATTTGTTGGCGAGGAGTTCGAGAATGCGCGCCTCCGCCGCGTTGCCCTTGTTGGCGAAATTGGCAACAACGACATCGAACTTCTGCCCGAAGCGATGGACGCGGCCGATCCGCTGCTCAACACGTTGCGGGTTCCAGGGAAGGTCGTAGTTGACGAGCATGGAGCAGAACTGGAGATTGATGCCCTCGGAGGCTGCTTCGGTGGCGATCATGATGGTGCCTTGATCGCGGAAGTAGTCGACAAGTGCCTTGCGCCGGTCCGCGGCCGGGATGCCGGTGATGACGTCGCCGTCCTCGTTAGCTTTGAGCCACTCGCGGTAGATCTCGTTGGCCGCGGCCGAGTTGTTGGTGCCGTTGAAGAGAACGAGACCCTCGCCACGGCCCGCTTCGGTCAGTGTGCGGGCGATGTAATCCTGAGTTTTGGTGGAGTCGGTGAAGATGATGGCCTTCTGGGGCGCCCCGAGTTCCTTGAGCCGTTCGAACCCTCGATCTAAAGCTTCGGCGAGCTTCACGGCTTTCTGGTTGACCGTGATCGACCGCGCTAGAGCCGCGTAGCTGCGGAGTTCTTCGACCTCAACCCGCATCGCTTCAAGCGTTTCGTTGCCAAGATTCGCCCCAGCCGTCGGGACGAACTCCGTTGACGCTGAGCTTGTTTCGAGCTCTTCGACCTCTTCGTCGGTCAGGTCGTCGGTATCGAAATCAACGAGGACCAGGCCGCCTCGGCTGTCTCGACGAATGCCAGCCTCGACCTCCGCGTCAAGCCGGCCTGCAATGCGTTCGAGCGTGCTGGCCGTTGCGTAGGTGCTCGATCCGAGGCGCTTGCGGAGAATCAAAGCTGTCAGGTGACGCTGGGAGTTCGAGAACGCGAATAGCTCGTCTCGCTGCAGGTAGTCGTTGACCTTGTCGTAGAGCTCGATCTCGGCAGGGCTGGGCATGAACTCAACGGTGAGGGGCATGCGCTTCGTGAAGTGGATGTACTTCTCGGCGTCACGCCGCAACGTGCGCTTACTGATCCCGGCGACACGCTCGACGAGGTCGTCGTTGTCGCCTAGGCCCTTGGCCTTGACGTACCGCTCACGGAATGCGTCGAGTGAGTAGAAGTAGTCGGGGTCGAAGACGCTGACGAGCCCGTACAGCTCCTCGAGGCGGTTCTGCAGTGGGGTCGCCGTGAGCAGGATGGTCTTTCTAGAACCTCGAACGATATGGCTGATGGATTCGGGGGCCTTGTTGCGGCCAGTGTAAAAGTTGCGAAGCCGGTGGGCTTCGTCGCATACCACCAGATCCCATTGGCGGAGCAGGCTCGTCTCGTGGCGGAGTGCGAATTCGTAGGAGCAGATCAGCACCTCTGCGCCTTGGGCAGCCGTTCGCGCTAGCTGTTCGTCCTTGAGCTTGGGGTCGAGCAGCTGACTGGGAATCAGGAACTTCTCCATGAGCTCCTGTTGCCACTGCTGGCGCAGACTGGACGGCGCAATGATCAGGATTCGCCGTTTGCGCTCAGCCCAGTACTGCGTTATGACGATGCCAGCTTCGATCGTCTTCCCGAGGCCTACCTCGTCGGCAAGGATGACGCCGTTGAGGTACGGGGTCTGAAGCGCGAAAAGGGCCGCATCGATCTGATGCGGCTTGGGCTCCACCTGGGCATCGAATAGAAGGCCTGCAATTTTGCCGACGTGGTCGTTCGCATAGGAACGCTGAAGCTCGTAGGCGTAGTACTTCGCCTGGTATGCGTTCAGCCCCATCTGAGTCCTATTTCAACTAGTGCCGCCATTTCCGTGAAGGTGTCGCACGGGCGACGGTCTACAGCCTGTCATGGCGGGCCGCAACCTTCGTGGAGTTCGTGCTGCGCGTCGCGCACTCGCCTGGGGTGAGCGTCACTGCACAGGCCGCGCTTGAGTATCTCGTTGCGTGCCATCGACGCGTCGAGGTTCCCGTTGAAGACGACGGAGAACAACAACCTGGCGGACTGGCGCTCCGGGACGGCGCACTGTCCAGCGCCTTCAGGACTACACGGAGTTGAGCCGCCGGTGACCACATCGCCGAAATGAACGGCCGTCTCGTATCGCGTGAACACACTAATCCCCGTTTGGGCTCGATAAATCCATCCTCAACGCACCGGCGATACGCGGGTGTAACCGGATCCTTGACTCCACCGCGTCGGTAAAGATCTCATCCTCGCGTACCGCACTTCCCATGACGATGCCGAACCAGCCCGCGCGATCCTTCACGACACGGAACATCTTCTCGTCGTGGGTTCCAGCGAGGAACGGTTCGTATACAGCGATTTTCGTGTTCTCGCGCTCAGCTAGAGCGCCGATTCGATCGAGCCGCCCAGTTCGTTGCTCGAGTTTGCTTGGGTTCCAGTCAAGGTCATGGTGAATCACGTGACGGCACTCTTGGTGCAAATCTATGCCCTCGCCCATGACTGAGCTTGCGACGAGGATGTCGGGCGCGAATGGAGTGTTGAATACCCTGATCAGCCGCTCGCGATCTTCTCGTCCAGTCTGACCGTATGCGCGTCGAACCTGCTGCAGGGAGGCGCCACGCCCCGAGGCCGATTTATCCTCTCCCAGTAAGTGATGCAGAATGCTCGCCCGTTCGGCTGGAGTCATAGATGCAACCCGACCGGCATAGCCGGACCACCTGGTAACTAGGTCAACATGAGCGGGATTGTCGCCGTCAATTCCACTGAGCAACTCGTCGACACCGAATCTTGGCCCAAGCCTGGTGTAGCGGACTAGGTACCCAGGAGTGCGGAGACACCGGATTGCGACTTCGGCTAGTGAATTGGCCAGCTCGACGTCACCCGCCGTCCCGTCTTGAAATCGATCTTTAATATGCGCTCGTATCCGACTGTGATTGGCGCTCCCAGTTCGAAGCAGGCGATCGGCAATTCTTTCTAGCTCTCTGCTGGTTTCCTCCGCTGATACGCCTAGGGCGCGGGACGCACGGGCCTCCACCACATCGTCAATTCGTTTGTTGAGGGCATCCCGCAGAGCGGCGGTTGTGCGGATATACCAGCAGAAAATCAGACACTTTTGACCCGATTCCCACAGTGCGACAGCGCGTTCGACCGTTGCATCAATCTTAGGGTGAGCAGCGCGGATCTCTGCCGAACCAAGCATCGCTGCAATCTCACGGCTGTACCACCCTGCCGACGATCCAGAGTGCACGTGCGCCCTGCCAGGGTCCTCGTCAACGTCCGTATTGGATTCGACCCCCTCGTGATCCGTGTCTGCATCGAGAACGCCCTCTCCTGATTCGAGTCGAAGATATGCCTCATAGGAGGACGCAATCCCATACGCGAACAGCGGTCTAGCGGCGCCGGAACGCTCATCAGCTGCGACTGCCTGCGCTCGCGCGGCCAGCAGAAATGGTAGAGCTGCTGAATCCGGAATCACGAGACCTCCACCGCCCTTGTCAGCACTGAGACGGATTGCGTTGCCCTCGAAATATTCCCGTCGTTGGTCTCGTTCGTGCCGAATGACCCAAGGCTGAAGCTCTTTGAAGAGCTCACGGCGAGCACGGACGGCAGAGCCCGCATCTCTCCACGCCTGCCGAACCTCCGCCCTGCACTCGCCATTCGGCTCCCCATCTAGTGACCACTGGTCAAAGGGAATGCAATCGTCCTCAACTAGGCGTGCCCATGATCGCTCCAACGTTATCGCTGTCTCTTGAGCTCGTCGGAGCGTCATCTTGAGTCGGTCTAGGCGGTCTACGAGCGGTTCTGCTGGCTTCGGTCGCATCGGGCGGATCGCGTTAAGTCGGCTGAGGACACGAATGAGCTCGTCGTGTCCCAGCTCAAACGGTGTCGCCGTCAGCAAGAGCATGCGCTCGAAAATTCCAGCGAGAGCGCCATCGCTAGGATGATCTGAGCGAGGCGAGAATAGACGGCTAATGTTAGTGGCGTCGTTCTTCAGCGCGTGTGCTTCGTCGACGATGATCAGCGGCATTCTCGGCTTAGCCTGGGCAAGGACTCGCCTCCAGACTTCCTGGGTGACTTGGTTGAGCGTCTTGCGCGCGACTTTCAGGCGCTCGTCTGTATTCGCCGAAGCTCGGTGCGGCAGATCCTGGATCACCTCCCAAATTCCGTCGAGGTTGATGTCACTCATCACGAGGTGGAGTTGCGCCGGAACAGGGTCGTCGGCGAGATCCTGCCCGGTAATTCTGGTCCACTCTGCGCGCCACTGTTCGGGCGATGACTGCATGAGTTGGTCGACGGTTTCAGTAGTGAACCTGCGATCCCGAAGCAGCCCGCGTCGGCCATTTGACCACCTTGCAATCTGCGCGCGCCTATATCCAGCTCCCCATCGCTTGCGGGTCGCATACCACATGAGGGCGAGCTGAATGAACGCGTCTTGCAGGTTCGCCGTAAGCGCTGAATGCGTGAGAATTACAACGTGATTCCGACGCGACGGTGCATCGTCCAATGCGCGTAGAAAGTCCTCGCCACTTCGGATCGGTGTATCGACACAGCGAATCCCATGGCCTTCGTGAAGCAATGACTCGCTGAATTTCTTCCATTCCTCGACCCATTTCGGTGCCACCCGCGGCGGTACGAACACGACAACTTGCTCATTCTTCGCAGAACGCAGGATGTACGAGGATGCTACAGCCAGAGCAACGTAGGTTTTGCCCATGCCGACCTGATCGGCAAGGATTACCCCTTCCTGCCCGTTTGCCAGGCGACCCAGAATGTCGTCTGCAGTGTGCCGCTGCCTTTGCCACGCGTCGGCGAAATCACTTCGAGCATGGCTGCGGAGACTCGAGGTTAGGTTGCTGTGCACTTCTTGGCCTCCTGGAGAGCACGAGCGGCATAGCCCGCGAGATCTGGTGGTTCGTTGCCAAGGTTCACACGGAGTGCATCGATCACTCGCACCGTATCGCGAACAGCAGCACGCCCCTCGGGACGATCATCGGTTGGGAGTACGCCGTCCCAATCCACTCGAGACACGGAGAGTGCGATTTCAGCGACCGTGAACAGCGCTTCAGAAAGCCCAATCTGCCCGTCTTCAAAGTCATCGACAACTCGAGTAGCCAAATAGCTCGGCCCCAGTGGGCCTTTGAGCCTAGCCTCGAGCGCGTCGACGGTATTGACATGCCGGGCGAGCCGCCGCTCGAGCGCTGTGAGCGAATTGGCCAGAGCACGGCCTCGACGCAGCAGGGTGCTGTGCGAGTCGAATCGTTTGAGCGGATCGGTAATGACACCGCTGTCGTCTGGACTGCGTTGGGTTGTCTCATCTTCGAGGTGCTCACGCACAACCTGAGACAACGGCTTTCCTCTGCCGAGCGCGTCGAGTAGCTGGCTCGATCGAATATCGGCAAGACGCGGTCCAGGCGGTAGATCGTGACGGTTATCCGCAAGCACGACCCAACTGGCCTGCCCATCCGACCACGCGACCGTTAGGTACGGTGGGATGTTCTCAGTCTCGACTTTCCATATGACTTGTTCTTGCCGACCGTGCTCAATCCACACCTTTTCGTCGATTACTTTCTTGCCCTGGTGCGTGGTAATAGTCCACAAGGATGGAGGGTTGCTCGCGAAGCCAAGACTCAGTTTCCAGCCCCCTGGACCTTTCATTGCTCGGCACAGCGTGAAGAAGGTCGGGAGTGACACAGTCATTTCCGGTTCATCCTCATCTACTGGAGTTTCATATACTGGCTCCGCTGCGATTGGACTGCCAAGCGGGATGAGCGCTTTGAGCGCGGCGCCTTCCTTACTAGCGGCGGGAGCACCTAGCCACAGATTGAGCTCGCGATGCCTCTTCGAAGACGAGAGACCCAGGCCCGCTGCGGTGTGATTCGAACTCCCAATCAGCGCCGAGACCCACTCCCGGTTCTGAATCAAGAGGCACTTCGCGTGGAGAACGCGAGGAGTGTCGCCAACAACGCCTTCCAGGAGATAGACCCCTCCGACGTCGCTCGTGCGCTGCTCTGGGAAAGGCACCTCGCCTGTAGGTCCGACCACCACCGCGACATCATGACGTCGACCAATTGCTGGCCTTCCCGTAAGCAATGCCGAGACCGATTCTAGTGCAGCGCTGTTCGCGCTATCCCAGTACGGAGATAGCTGGGTCGCCGACAGAGGATCGTTGCCGGCGAAAACGTCGGGTAAGCGCTCCAGGGGTGTCAAATTCGCGTTCGTCGGAGCCAAGGCCACTCGAAAACGGGGACGAGTCCGTGGCTGCTCCGCGATACGGGCGCGAAGCTGAACGAGTATTCGTTCGGCTTGCAGACGGGACGGAACTTGCGGACCCAGACCAGGAACCAGATCGAGGTACGACTCGAACTCGTCGGCGAGTTCATCGAGGACGTCACGGGGCAGGATGCAGTTTTCACCGAAGTCAGCCGCGATCATAAGTTCCAGGTTGTATCGGTAGCCGGCAGGCGTTAGGTTTGCCGATCCCACGATGATCCGGGTGGCGTTCTCCCACAGAAGTATCGAAACTTTCGAATGCATGAGACCAGTGCCGACGTGACAGTGCAGAAGGTTCCATCGCAGTGTTAGGCGGTCTCCTTGCGCGCTGCGGTCAGCGAGAACGGCAACACTTGGCTCAGAGAGTTTCTCTTCGAGCTCGATTTGGGCAACGACGTCCTCCACCGACCCAGTCCCCTCATCGACGCTTTGCACCGATAAGAAGCGTGCCAAGCAGTTACGCTCAAAGAAATCAGGTTCGATGACGAATGTACTCGCAAGAACACCAACGGGTTTGCCAGCACCATCGGGCGCCTGCCACAGGTCTAGCAGCGGCTTCTGACGTAGCTTGCTCGTCATGCTGTCTCTTCGAGAAAGTTTGCCAGCGTGGTCAAACGCATCGGGTGGATCCAGTTCGTGTGGGTTAGATCAACGGACTGGTTGCGGTACGGCGTGCGCACGATCCAATTCTTTCCCAGCGGGTCGATCCACGGGCGCTTCCCTTTGTCCGACTGGACCTGATCGTGGCGGGAAAGCAATGCTTCGATGAATGCTGCGGGCTCTGCAGCGTCCTCGAACGCCTGTAGATTTCGACTGACGTCCTCCGCGAGGTGATCCTGCACGTGGCCGGCAGCATTCACCGCACGCCTCACCTGTTCGGGCAACTTGGCAGCGATCTCTTCCAGGCCCACGGTCTTGCTGGCCTTAGACTGCGAGAACGTGCCGCCGCGGGCGGCCGCGTCTTGCAGGATGCGGCGAAAGCTGCGCTCGATTGCGCTGGCGCATTCCTCGTAAGTGGATGCTGCTTGTAGCACCGCCCGCGCGGCGACGGACACCGTTCCATCGTCCAAGAGTCTGGTGGCTATCTCCCGCTGCCCCATATCGTTGTGCGGCATTTGCAGGAGCCGGTCGCACAACTCTGCCCGGATCTCATGTGGCTCACCGCCAACGGCACTCAGGATAAGTGACCTCAGAATCCTGCGTTCGCCAGGCCCCGAATCGGAGGGCACCATGGTCGCAGCGAGGTCCCGCATCACACTGCCACCAGGCGCTAGCGTGGCCTCCGACGATTGTAGGGCCGCGACGCAAGCCTCTTCGATCTTGCGTCGAAGCTTTCCGCCGGGGGTCCGAGGTACACCGCCCAAGAAGCCGTCCAGGCTTCGCTCTTTCTCCCAAGTGCCGAGAAGCGCGTCCGCGTTCGTCCCTGGACTGCCATCCTTGGTGAGTAGGTCCGAATCCAATGCGAACGGGCGATAGACGCCCGTGAAACCGAACACTCGCGGGCCCGACAAGTATGTCGACGGACCGAGCCGCCGATTCATCTTGATTGCACGTGAGGTCTTCTGAGTTCCCGGCAGTGCGCGTATGTCACTTGACGCACGATGCCGGACAAAGGATTCGACGATGATCCATTCAAAAGCGATGTCGGGCTTCGTCTTCCCATCAGCTGCCGTCAGGTCGCGGATTGCCTGACAAGCATGCGCCCCGGCAACTGCCAAAGTCGTGAACCTTGGTTGACTCATGCGCGCTCGCAGGCCTGGAACCATTTGCTCAGCCATTCGTTCGGCAACTGCTGAAAGGCCCAGCGGATCCAGACTTCCCTCGCCGTAGGCGCCAGGGTCAAATTCAGAGAAGTGCGGAAACTGGTCTAGCAAGGCTTGAGTCATTCGTGCCCCCCAACTGAAAGTTCTCCATTGAGCGCAGAAGCGCTCTTGGGACCCACCGTGACCACTGTTGGCCCGCAGCTCTTTTTCCTGAGAGCCTGAGTCTCAGCGATCTTCGGCCCGTCAATCACGAAGATTGTCAATGGACTCCCCCGAATGTCGCACCCTCCACATCGACCACCCGTCGACCTTGCCAGCCACCGTCCCTCCGTAATATTCGACCTCGGCGAGGGCGGCAGCATCAGGGTCGTCGAACTCCCGACGGCCCTGGACCGGTTGGTCGACGGTTACTCTTCCGGTGCGCAAGTCCAGGCGCGCATCAGCTCGGTAGCCCTCATATTCCAGGTAGATTTGTACGACGGGTCCACTCATCGACGCGGCCGCCTTTTGTGCTCCACGATCCTCCTTTCCCGGAAGGTGGATATGCCGCAGACCAAATGGCTGATTCTGGATCTCTGGGTTGGGGTCGAGGATCAGCGCAGACCGTTGCTTGTGGACAACTTTTCGGTTATCGATGGGCTGAACCGAACGAACACCACGGGCTCTGTTCAACACGTCGAGCGGAGTCGGCGTCGCGCCACTTCGCGCGGGGCGTTG
Source organism: Gordonia gummivorans (assembly GCF_022513585.1). Taxonomy (GTDB): domain Bacteria; phylum Actinomycetota; class Actinomycetes; order Mycobacteriales; family Mycobacteriaceae; genus Gordonia. Next base: position 74,444 of record NZ_JAKWBF010000006.1, on the reverse strand, counting down.
CGTGACTCGTTCTGGATGTGGCCCGACGACCTTATTGATCGTCGGCGGTGGTGCTGCTTCGGACGCCTTGCCCTCGGGCAGAACAACTTTCAGCAGTGCCGCTTCGTGGTGCTTCAGGACCGTGCCCGCGTCCGAACCACATCGCTCGGCAATCAATGCGATGTCTAGCGGGTCTTCACCATCGAGACCGAAACTGTGAACCAGAATCTCGGCCTCGATAGGGTCCAGCTCCAGCAGTGCAGTCAGCACAGTATCGAGGACATCCGGTCGTGCGAACTTGGTCGCGTCTACCACGCTACGTCGAATCTGGGACGCACGCCGGTGAATGAGCGCAGCGTTCTCGGCGACTTTGATCGTCGCCGACGACGCCAACTCCTTCGCAACCGCGCTGTCCGCGGCGGAGTTCCCCGGTCTGGATTCGGGCAGCCAAGAGTTGAGTAGATCGCGCACCTGACGGGCTTCCACTCGAACCTGGTCTCGAGCGATCTCGATGAGCTGCTCGAGAAATGTCGCGTGGGCACCCTCCTTAGGGTCTTCGGAGCTGCCTTCCGCGAACATCACGATGAAGACTGCCGGCCGGCCGTCAGGTTTGGGCCGAATGACGCGGCCCATCCGCTGGATCATCTGTCGCCGAGTACGACTGGCCGCCAACACAATCCCGACATCGGCCTCGGGCACGTCGATGCCCTCATCGAGCACCCGGGGAGCTGCAAGAGTGGTGATCGAGCCCTCTTTGAAGGTCTTGAGGAGCGCGATTCTGTCCGCACGGTTGAGATCGCTTGTGTAGGGCGCGGCGGCCACACCTTGTGCAAGAAGAGTTTCCGACGCGGACGCCGCAGCCGCCTTCGTCTCGGCGAAGACCAGGGCTCGGCCCGACCGCTCCAATCCGCCAGCAATCTCGGCAAGCGCCTCTTCCTTGCCCCGCAAAGATGCCAAGAGTTCCCGCCGATCGGCAAACGCCTTTAGGTACCGCCGAGCAGACCGAACGGACTGAGGATCGCCGTTCGCGTCCCCCGCGAGTAGCTGGACATCCCGGAGATATGCACCAAACGGCTCGGCACGACAACTGAACTCATTGATGAGAACACCGCGCTCGGAGCGTGCAATGACATCGAGATTGTCGTACTGCGCACGCTCGCGGGGCGTGAAAGGGACAGGAACCATCGCAACGTTGACAGGCGCGAGAATGCCGTCGGCATAACCTCGTTGGTAGGTGCAGCCAACGATGGTGTGCTCGAAAAACGGCGCCAGCACGCGCTCGATTCCATCATCAGAACGTTCGAACGTCGCAGTCAAGCCAAGCCGGCGCTCGAACACGTCGGACAGCACGCGAGCGAAGCTGTCGGCCCCGTATCGATGAACTTCATCGGCTACCAGCAACGCACCCGAGTGTGGTAACTCGACGTGATTGCCGATTGACGACTGAACCGTTGAGATCAACACGTCGCATTGCCTGAACGAGTCACTACTGCCGTCACCGCGCCGGCCTACACGTCCCGCGAATCCAGAATGACGCAGACGGTCGTACCACTGGCGAAGCAGGTCCCGCGATGGCACGACTACCAGTACTTGCCGATATTCCTCGACCGCGGCGATCGTGGCGGCAATCCCGACTTCCGTTTTCCCCGAACCGGTTACCGCCTCGACAACCGCACGGTAGCCGAGTTCACTCCACTGGTCGAGGGCCTCCTGCTGCCAAGCGCGTAGTTCGGTCATGAATGCACTCGCTGAGGACGCACCCAAGCCTGGACTCCATGCACCGTCTGCTCTTTCAGCTCGCCAGCCGCCACCAACGCAGCAAGTTGACCACGCACGTCGTCCTCGTCGAGCTTAGTGATCGCGCGTGCCCGCTCGACGGTCATCGGTATAGCCGACCACGCACCTGCTACCAGGACACGCCGAATGGTCTCAGCTTCACGGGCCGTTCCCGAAGGTTCGGCTACCGATTCAGACATCCGAACGGTGTCGTCAGAATCGGCCTCCGCAGCTTCGTCGAGTTCTTCTGTTTCCCACAACAATTCGCCGTCGGCGACAAGTTGATCCATGATTCGCTCTACTCGGTCAGCCGATACCTCTAACTGTTCCGCGAGGTCCTGTGGCTCGACGATGCCGAGTTTTTCGACGTTGTATAGCACGGCATCTCGGATGACAACGTCAGTCACCTGTGTGCCATCGCCCTGATCTTCTTCCTGCGTGCTCGCTGGAGCAGGCGGCGGTGCCAGCACATCGTTGCTGGAAGGCCTCTCTCCCTGCCGTTGCTCGCGATCGGCTCCCCTGCCCGGCAGAAGCGTTAGATCGTTTGCGGCCAACTCGCTCATGCCATCATCGATCGGGGTAACTTCGTTGCCGCGCGTAGCGGCCATGAACGCCGTCGAATCGCCAGACACCCCACCCCCACGGATCACGTGGTCAACAGGGTCGCTCACCTTTCCGAACACTGCAGTCGCCGTGTCCATGTCGGCGGCGCGCGCAGGTGCGGAATTCTCCACCTCTTCGTCGGTCGCGGCGGCGATCGGCCCGTCAAATGGTCCAGGTTCTGGTCCCGCGATTCGTGCTCCGGGGAGGATACCCAGTGCACCAAGCTCATCCCACAGTCCGGACATTGCTTCCACGGGATCTGTGTAGAACTCTGATTCGCGCACTCGCCAGAACGTCCAACCACAACGACGCAATTCGATCTCACGCTCCAGGTCTGCCCGGAGCTGGTCGGGGGTTGTATGGAATGCGTCGCCGTCACACTCGACAGCGAGGCGCGACGCGCTGCCCGTCACAACGAGATCGATTCGTCGGTTGTTCACGGGTACCTGCGGATTCACATGGTAACCACGTGCGACTATCTCATTGAATACTCGTTGCTCGAAGAGGCTATCGAACCTACTGTCACGCAAGTCATTCGAAACGTTCTCCGGCATGGGATCAGCCGGCGCCGACACCGTTGATGTCATGTACTCCAGCAACGATCGCCGCAAGTCTCCCGCTCGCAGTCGGTCAATGGTGACCGAGTGGAATAGCCACATTTGGTCCTTTGCGCGCGTGGCACCGACGTTGAAGCGTTGCTCAAACTCGGTTCGAGTCAGCGACTGAAAGTTCTGTTCCGGAGCGACCACCAGCGACATGAACACTACGTCCCTCTCGTCGCCCTGGAAGTCCGGAGGAGTGCCCACACGGAAACGGCGATCGTTCCACTCCTCCTCCGATAGATGCCCGCGCAGGGCATTCTGGATCGCAACGACCTGTGCCTGCCCCTGTAACACGACCACACCCATCGTCTTTCCTGCGTAAGTAGGATCGTCGACGCACGCAAGGATTTGATCGGCGATTGCCCGGGCCTCGGCGAGGTTCGCGAGGGTTTGATTCTTGCCGGTCACGGTAGCGCCAGGAACGAATGTTGTTCGCAGTGGGGACAATCTGTCCGATCCGAATTGACGCACCGGAACCAATGGAGCGTCAAGGTAGAACTGGTTGCTCGACCAATGGATGATCTCCGGCATCGACCGGAAGTGCTCGCGGAGCCGCACCACCTGCCCAAACCGGGACCGCAGCAACGAGAACAGACTCGATCGGGGCGTGAAGGTCGTTCGCACGTGACCGGGAAGGTCGGGTAGGTAATTGTCGAGCCGGGTGAACACGTCGTCAAGGCTTCCCAGGGCGACTTCGCTTGGTGTGCATTGCTTATCGTCGCCAACGACGATGATCCTGGGTGCGAGCCAGAGTAGATAGAGATTGGTGATGTCGACCTGGCTGGCCTCATCGACTATCACTACGTCGAAGGCCCCAGGCTGCGGCGGGATGGACGCGAGGACCTGCTGCGTCGGCATCACCCACGCGGGCACGGCAGTCTGCGCTTCGCTCATTGCCTCGCGAGCCGCTTGTCGATACCGCTCGGCGTACTTGCCTGTGCCTTTGCCAACGCTGCGGATGTGATCGCGGTACGCCTGCAACGCGGTGACCTCTCGGGCCGTCATCCTTTGCAAACAACTCTTCCAAGCGCGCTGTGCAGCCAGTCGCGCGGTAAGTGAAGCAATGTCCTCAGTGGCGGCATCGAGTTCGTTACTGAGTGTGGCTTCCCTACCTGGCTGCCGATGGTTGGCGAGCCAATCGCTTGTCAACCGCCAGTGCCATGCGTCAAACAAAGTGTCTGCGCGAGTGGCCCATTGGTCGTCCGGGTTGTCCACGATCGCGGTATGCAGTCCTGGTGCGGCATCGCGAAGGGCTGCGGCGATGGCACTGGCGTTCGTCAACTCCCGTTGCTGTTGTTGGGCACGCACATAAGCTTGCACCGCTTGGTCGAACGCCGACGACGACGCAGACCTGATGCTCTGGACGAGCTCGCGAGCTTCAGGCGCCGGTGCATTCCCAAACACGCTGTGAAGGTTGTCGACCGTCGCACCGATCTCGTCGTGTGCTTCCCGCCGTTGAATCTCGCGGGTGATACCGGCGGCAGCAGTCGCGGTGTCAGAGGCCTCATCGACTGTGCCGAAATAGATCTGGTGACCACTCACCTGCTCAATCTCGCGCTGAAGCGATGTTCTCATCGCAATCAGATGCTCGATGTCGGCGAGCTGTCGACGCAGGTTGTGAAGCGCATTGACCTGCCCGGATCTCGATGGTGGCGGGTCGAATCGTACCCCAAGGTCGAGCAGGATGTGCCGCGCGGAATCGATGGCGTCGAGGCAGCTCAGGTGCGCGACGACGGTCACCAGTGCTGCAGCATTGGTCACCGCGTCACCGTCGACCACGAGGCTCAATTCGAGCGTGTCGAAAGCCTTCTGCTCGTCAGACCTACGAAACCGACCCCGCCACTCAGCACCTGCCTCGAGCTTTGCCAGCCATTGCTTGATGACGTTTAGCGCACCACGGGAAACAGGAGGACTGTCGACCTGTGTGACACCGATTCTTCGGTCAGCGTCAATCGCCGCAGTCAGATACTGGTCGACATTCTCGATGCGTGCCCATAGGTGATCCATGGTCCCGGACATGACACGATCGGCGAGTTGTTGCAGTTCGGGCGGTAAGGCCCGAATACGACTGATGGCTCTCTGCAGTTCTTCACAGGTAGCTTGTACGCGAGCGGTGGTGTCGACGTCGGCGCTGTCGATTATGGCGAGTAGTTCCGCTGAGCGTGGCGACGTTGCGAGAGTTGGGCGGCTGACGATGTCGAACAGCTTGATCATCTGCCCATGGGGCGGAAGTACGTCGTTAAGTGACGGAAGGTACTGATCGGCGCGGGATCGGTGCTCGTGCGTCTGTGCCTTCAGAAGGGCAGCGAACTCTGTGAGCTGGTCAGGATTTATCGGCGGTTCGGAAACGCGGACTGGTCCTGGGAGCCAAGCAAGTCTCGAACGCTTGCTCTCTAGCTCACGGACAATGTTCGCGAGAGTTCCGCTATATCCAGGTGCGATCTCAGGATGCTGAAAGGTCTCTGATTCGCGCAGCGCACGAATCGACTCGAGAGTCTCCGCGCGGCGTGCTCGTGCCTGGTCGCGCTTCTGAGCGAGGTCAGCGATAGTTTGATCCGCGACCTCGGGGATGAAGGAGGTCTTACGTTCTGCGATCGTGGCGACGCTACGGTTGAGTTCCTGCGATCCACCTCTGGCGAGATCGGTGATCGAGACACACAGCTCCTGCATCTCGGGTGGCAGCTTTCCCCGCAACACCTCCAATGCCTGGGATTTTTCGCTCGTCACCAAGACACGTTGTCCACGGGCGAGCAACGCCGAGACGAGGTTCGCGATCGTATGAGTCTTGCCGGTACCAGGAGGACCTTCGACAACCACTCCGCTATCGCCGCCGAGCCGGTCGATAATCTTTGCTTGCTCGGTGTTCGCGGGTAACGGGAAGAGCGGGTCCTCGGCAAGCTCACGCGGTGCGGTTGCGCCCGTCGATTCGAGCCATTCGACGCGATCTTCGGCCTCAATCGACGTGACGAGCTGCGCCAACCCGAGCGGCGTCTTCGCGTCCGGGAGTCCGGCCTGGGCGATCATCCGGTCGTAATAGTCGACGAGCGCGAATGCACCTCTTCGCCGCAGCACAAGCGCTGGTGCGACGTGCAAGGCCAAATCCCGGGTCTCCGTCGGCGGTTCAAATGAACCGTCGATCTCGATATCAGCCCCTAGTGCGCGCAACGCCCAGGCCTTCAGGAATACCCCGATTCCATCGTCGATCGGCGATAGATGCTCCTGAAGTTGTGTCTGTAGGAGTCTGCTACCGGATTGATCGAACATCTCGATCCCGGTCAGCAGCTGGGTGTCTTCGAGACGGCACGATGTCAGCTCAGCGAGTTGGACAAGTAGGTCACCAGTTTCGTCGTCGCGCTCGATCGTGGCTTCCTGTGTGACGAGGTGGGTGCGCACCCGATCGCCGCCGGATAGGTGTGCAGGCATCGTCAGCAGGCCGGAAGCTACGACAAGCTCCACCGACTCAGGCTGTGCCTTCAACTCGTGCCGCATGTCGCTGAGCGACTGGTAGAGCTCTGCATGGGGTCGACGTTGGCGGTCGGTCTGCGCCCACCGCCTCCAAGTCTCGTACCAGCGGCGATACGCCTCACCTGCCTGATCCGAAGTGAACCTCGATGATGTTCCCGCGGCGAGTTCGCCGCGCAGCCGAGGGCCTTCGCTACAGCTGTTATCGAGGTACGAATAGTCATCCAGCCAGTCACGGAGAGCAGCAGTGACAGCTGGTGGCTCGTCTAGGTTGACCCGCGGCGCTCGAACGACCACTTCACCCGCGGAGGCACTCAAGTCAATGTTCAAGGGTGTCGAGTCGCTGTACAGCCATCGGACCCGCTCGTGGCCCTCAACGTTGAGTACTGGCGCGCTTCTCGCCTTCACGATCTCCCGAAGGAACTGCATCAATCTGCCAACGCGGTCCCGAAGTTCCACGTCATCCTCACGACTGCCCACTAGCCACCCCAACTCAGACCGCTGCCATGCGGTGTCCGACTTACCGGACATACGGTATCGGCCGTCACCGACAGTCGACACTGTGTCTGTGGATCTGAGTTCGTTCGGACTACGAACGAGGCGATCCATCTCCAGCACGCGACGATGACGCAGACCGCTGATTGCCTCTTGGCCAGTCAGGTACTGTCCGATCGGGTAAATCCGGAGGCCGACGGAGTCCCGGCTGCACCCGCCAAGGAAGGATTGTCGACGGCCATGAAAAACTGCCCATGGGTGGCCACGAAAGTGCCCGCTGACGGCCAATAAGGACTGCCCGCTGGCGGTCAGGTAGGTGCCCGTTGGTGGCCACGATTTTGCCCACGTCTGCTTGTTGATCCGGCGCGTCTGCGCTGTGGGGGCCTCTCCCGTTGGTTTCGATGTCGATGCCTAGTCGTATCGGAACCTCACGAGAGAGACCCTCTTGAAGTCTGACGGAGAACTCATGGACATACTCAATGCCTACGACCTGACTGGGTCGTATCGGGCGGCGGCCGCGTTGTGCGGCTGCTCCCATCACACGGTGAAGAAGGCGGTCGAGGATCGGGCTGCGGGGTTGGCGCCGGCGGTGCGCCGGGCCCGGCTGATCGACGATTTCCTACCGCAGATCGAACGATGGGTGACCGAGTCACGCGGCAAGATCCGCGCCGATAAAGCACACGAGAAACTCGTCGCGTTGGGTTTCACCGGCGCGCAACGCACCACCCGCCGTGCGGTCGCGGAAGTGAAAACCCAATGGCGACTGGGGAACACACGGGTCCACCGGCCGTGGATCACCGAACCCGGGCTGTGGTTGCAGTACGACTTCGGTGACGGCCCGCTCGTCGATGGCCGCAAAGTGGTGCTGTTGGTGGCGTGGCTGGCGTGGTGCCGCTATCGGGTGGTGATCCCGTTGCGCGATCGGACCGCGCCGAGCGTGTTCGCCGGCCTGGACCGGGTGTTCCGGATCCTCGGTGGCGCCCCGACGTATGTGTTGACCGACAACGAGAAAACCGTCACCACCGGGCATGTCGCCGGGGTCCCGGTCCGCAACCGCGACGCGGTCAGCCTCGGCCGCTACTACGGCGTCAGTGTGCTCACCTGCGAGCCCGCCGACCCCGCCACCAAGGGCGGGGTGGAAAACGCGGTCAAACTGGCCAAAGCCGATATCGTGCCGACCGACACCAACCTGCTCGACGCCTACGAGTCGTTCACCCAGGTGCAGGCGGCGTGTGAACAGTTCATGGCCCAGATCAATGATCGGGAGCACCGGGCAACCGGGCGGCGCCCGGTGGAGATGCTCGCCGAGGAACGACAGCGGTTGCATCCAATCCCCGACATGCCACACACGACAGGATTGGGAGTGACCCGCCGGGTTCCCGACAACACCCCGATGATCACCTTCGACTACTGTCAATACTCGGTTCCGGCAACACTATTGGGACAGTCGGTGTGGGTACGGCACCATCCCGGCGCCGATGAGGTCATCGTGTGCGCCCTGGATGCGGGTGGGCCGACCGAGGTAGCCCGGCATGCCCGAACCACCCGGGGTATCCCGGCCATTGATGACGCCCATTTCCCTGGGTATCACCCGAAAACGCCGGGCGACTACCGGATTCGGGCCCGCACCGATGCCGAGCGGTCGTTCCTGGCGATCGGTGAGGGTGCGGGGTTGTGGTTGAAAGAAGCCGCTGCCGTCGGGACCGAACGCATGTTTCAGAAGATGGCCCACGCCGTCGAGTTGGCGGCCCTGCACGGCCACACCGATGTGGACTGGGCACTCGGGCATGCCGCGGTGCACGGCCGCTTCGCCACCGGTGACCTCGACTCGGTACTGGCCAGCAAAGGCCTCGACCTCACCCGCGCGCACGCCTCGGAAACCACCTCACTGGCACAAGGCACCAAAGGATGGAACATGCTGGGCACCAACATGATCGACGACACCAACAGTGACGACGTCACCGAGGAGGATGGTCGATGACCACGACACTGGCATCGTTGCCCGCCGAGGTGGAAGCGTTGATGAAACAACTCCGCCTGCCCCATGCCCGCGCCATCGCCGCCGAGGTGTTGGCGACCGCCCGCGCCCAACGCTGGGACCCCGCCGACGTCCTCAAAGCACTCCTCGACGAAGAGGCCGCCGGCCGCGCCCGCTCGATGCTCGCCTCCAGACGGAAAGCGGCGAGCTTCCCGACCGGCAAAACCTTCGACGTGTGGGACGAGTCCGCCTCCTCCATCCCGATCCCCACCCAACACGCCCTGCAAACCCTCGAATGGGTCGGTCGTCGGGAGAACCTCGTCGTGTGTGGGCCCGCCGGGACCGGTAAGACATTCTTCCTCGAAGCCCTCGGGCAGAAAGTGATCGAAGCGGGCATGCCGGTGGCCTGGTTCAGCCTCGAACAACTCGGCACCCTCGTGCGTGCCCACCGAGCCGATGACACCCTCGGCAAAGCAATCGCCAAAATCGTGCGCGCCGAACTGATCGTCATCGACGACGTCGGCCTGCTCCCGGTGGGTACCGATGCCGCCGAAGGGCTCTACCGCGTCGTGGAAGCCGCCTACGAACGCAAATCCGTCGCAGTGTCCTCAAACCTGCACCCCTCCGGATTCGACGAGCTGATGCCCAAAACACTGGCCACCGCCACCGTGGACCGGCTGCTGCATCACGCACACCTCTGCCAAACCAGCGGCGACTCCGTACGCCTGGCCCAAGCCCTCACCGGGAAAGGAGTCACCGCACTGACCTAACCCCAACTCCAAACCCGGTGGTGGTCTCGTGGGCACTTTCATGGCCGCCACCGGGCACCCCCACGTGACCGCCTACGGGCAGTCTTGATGGCCACCAGTGGGCAGTTCTACATGTCCCTTGACAAAGGATCGAGCTCGTGGAGTTGAGCCCCAAAGTCAAAGAGAAGAACGCAGCAAAGTGGACGCGTGCGCTAGTCCCGTCGCGCGCAGCAACGCTCGCGCATCCGCCGTCACCGCTCGATCTTGTTCAGACAGCAACCCATCAAATCGCTCGTCGAGCACCCACGGCGCGTCGGCGGTCGCGAACGCGCTGACGGCGTCGAGCAGGACCTCCATGCGTCGAGCACGTGCTGACGTGCTGTCGCCCTCGCAAATAACCCAGTGGAACTGCTCGGTCCAGAGTTCTTGCCTCGCCGGCTTGCCGGAGACGTCTACGAAAGTGCCACGGGCTGTGCGTGATCCGCTCCGCACGAGGTACTCGTCGACTTCCATGGCGAGTCGGATCACGTTGTCGTCGTTGAGCGACGCCCCGATGATGAGCAGGTGCTTGGTGAGGAGTAGCGCCTGCAGAAGCGACCCGGCCGGCTTCGACTTCGTGTCGAACAGGACGAAGTCCCGGCGAGTGAGCACGATCGTCTCGGGCCGGCTCGCGTCACCGTGTAGCTTCAGCAGCCACTCCCGTTTCGGGTCGACCGACTCCCACGGCAAGACTGTCGGTCGATGTCGTCCGGTCGCCTCAACGGCACGCTCGTACAGAGCGTCGTAGTTGGTGGTGACCGCCTCGCGACAACTCATCGCTGCGAGAAGGGCATGTGCAACAGCCACTTTCGCGGGTTCACCAATCGCGGCGCGCACCTGGGCATTCAGTTCGCTCGCCCCCACCTTTACGGCGAGGTACTCAGCTTTGTCGAGGGCGCCCAAGTCATCGAAATCCTTTGGCCGCTCGCCGGCGTCGGTGCCGAGTTTCTCCAACAGCCCGTCCCAGGTCGGTAGTCCGGCGGCAATGCTGACGCCCGCACCCAAGAACAGCGCGAGATGCCCATCGGCAGCCAGCCCACCGAGCCGACGCGCCTCGCCCATCTCGTCCGCGTTCAAGTCCCACACCGGCGAACCCTGCCGCGCGAGTTCGCGTCGAGCATGCTGGGCGGCGCTGAAGACGGCCCGGTTGGAGGTCACCAGGAGGACGTCGATGCGATTGTTGGTCGTGAACGACTGCAGCGTCGCCAGCAACGATCGGAGAATCGCACCTCGGCTGTCACCGAGGCCGCCATCTCCGATGCCGAGTACCGGAATCGCGATGCGGAGGTACTCACGTTTGTCCGGCTTCACCAATCCCGCGTCGGCGATCGCCGACAGCGTGTCGGCGACCCGACCAATCAACTCGTCCTCGATCAGCGTGCTTTCGTCGGCGACGCTGATGAACCAGACCGGCGCTTTGGTCGCGCTCCGAGCGAAGGGGCGCGGCCAGTCATGTGGCTTGGCGTCGTGGCGGACTCCCGTGACCGACTCTGGCCAGCTCGAGGTGATGTGGAAGCGATGGTCGGTTGGGACGATGACGGCGTCGTAGTCGAAGTTCTGGATGAGCCCATGGAGGACGAAGAGGTGGCCACGGGTCTCTGCAGTAGACGTCACGCTGAGCACTCTAGATCCGTCGCCCGCGCCTGTTTGTCGTACCCGGTTCGTACGGTGGTCTCAACATCCACGAACGGAGATTTCCATGTCGGCCACCGACGATCTCGACGCCCTCGTCTTCACGTTCCCCGAGGTCCACGAGGACGCGATCCTGCGCATCACCTTCGAGCGCACCTTGCGCGTACCCGACGACGACACCACCTACGGATTGCCGCCGAGCCTCGGCGAGTTCCCCGTGTATCTCGATCCTCGAGCGCGCGAGTCGGTGATTCCGATGTGGCAGTCGGAGGCGATGTGGATGAATTTCTCCACGGACTCGGGCTATCCGTTTCTCGTCAAGATCGGTGTCGGCGGGCTCAACGCCATCACCGGCGAGCCCTTCCGCCCGGAGATCGACTCCGCAGACGACGACTACGTGGAGATTCCCACCCAGCCGTGGCTCGACGGCTTCTACGCCGACCCGACCACTGTGCGGCAGTTCGTGGCGATGCCGCTCGGTGGCGGGTACTCGGTCGCAGAACAGTTGACCGGCGAAGACGACGGCACGATCCGCTTCGTCGTCGCACCACTGCGTGCGGACAAGTGGGCCCAGCGCCCACGGTTCCAATACATGTCCGAGATCTGCGGCTCAGTGCCCGATGCCAGCACCGATGGCATGGGGCTGGGCGCGGGCGGATCGATCATACAGTCGATTGCGACGCCGATCGAACCCACCGAGAACTGGGACACCAGTTCGCCGGCCAGCGCGGTCTTGCGGATCGTCAACACAGTTGCGTGGCAAGAGATCACGGATACACAGCCGCCTCACGAGCCGCTGACCATCGAACAGTACCGGCAGTACAACTACCCGTGGTTCCAGTGGTACGACGATTCACTTGCCCGCCAGGGCGACTCCCCCTTCAACAAAGCGAAGACGGTGAAGCAGGTCGGCGAAGACAATGACGAGCAATCCCTCCCCGACAACACGAGCTTCGCTCCCCCGACCCCGATCGTTCTGGGTCCCTGATCCCCGCAAAGACGAGTTGGTCGGCTACGCGGCGTTGCACGGACGGAGAATCACCATCGATTGTCACGACGACTATCTCGACGAGCTTGGCGACTACGACACTCAGATCAACCAGTCGTGGCGCGAGTTCATCGACGACCTGGCCGCGCGTCTCGGCGACCTGAGCCCGGGGACCTTCGAGTTCATCGAGCTATCGCATCCAATGAACGGGCGCGACCATCTGCTCATTGCCTATCGCGTCACCAGGTCCCGTCGTATGCGCGCGGTTGTCCCCAAAGACTCTCTTGCCGTCGGCTATTCGTCGACCGACCACCCCTCACTGGACGACCGCGAGTGGCGATATCTGCCGCGCAAGGAGGAGTACGTTTACGAATTCGGCCGCAAGCAGCTCTTCCGGGCCGCGACGCAATCGATCGCGCTTCTGCGCCGCCACTGGTGGGTCATCCATCCGTCGTTTCTCACGCTCCGCGACCCATGCAGCACCGTCCATCCGTTCGCCATCTACGACTGATTTGAGGCGCAGCACGCATAGAGACAGCGTCGGACCACTTTGCGCCACAACATCGTAAACATCGCAGCGTACTCCCATATCCCCCACCCGCTCGCCACGACTTCGGCCAGGTTGAGTCTTACGACGTCTCGCCCAACAGGTCCACCAACGCCTGCTCGAGGTGGGGAAAACGGAACTCGAATCCGACGTCGTCGAGCACCTGCGACCGCGCGCGTCGCCCCGTGAGGCCCAGCGCCGGGTCGGTGCGCAGCGCGATTGCGCCGAGTCGTAGCAGAGGTGCAGGTGTCGGCGGCGCGGGCGGTCGGTGCAGCGTCGAGCGCAGTGCCGCCATCAGTTCGACGTTGCGCACCGGGTTGGGGCTCGCGCCGATCACCAGCCCGTCGGGGATGGTGATCTGCTGGTCGAGACCCAGTGCGGCGCGGGCGATCGCGAGCCAGTCGTCGACGTGAATCCAACTGAACCACTGGCGACCTGAACCGACACGACCACCGAGTCCGACGCGGGTGAGGTCGGCGAGACGTTTCATCGCCGGCGCCTGCGCGTCGAGGACAATCGAGGTTCTCAACGTCACCAAGTGGTCGGTGTTCGCGCCGGCCACCGCTTCCTCCCACGGCCGGGCTACCCCGGTCATCTGGGGTAGGCCGTCGGGGACAGGCGTGGTCTCGGTACACCACTGCTCGCCGGCGTCGCTCCAGATGGCGGTAGTGCTCGCCTGCAGCCAGTGTGTGATCGGGGTGGCGCGGCGCTTCGACGCCTCGACCAACGCGCGGGTCGCATCGACCCGGCTGTCCCGCAGCAGCGCCACATTGCGTTCGGTGGGTCGACAATCCACCAGCTTGCCCGCCAGATTCACCACCGCGGTCGGACGATCCGCGGTCAGCACCTCAGACCATTCCCCGACGCTGCGCCCGTCCCAGCGAACCTGTTCGAACGGCAATTCCGGATCGACACTGCGCGTGAGGATCACCGGACGAATCCCGCGACACACAAGATCGGCGGCGAGATGGCGGCCGAGCGCGCCGCTGCCACCGGCCAGCACAACGGTGAGCGCGTCGTCGGCGGGCGCCACACCCGCCAGCGTGGCCAGGCGAGCCACGTCGACCCGGTCGGCCAACTGCGGCACTCCAGACCGGATGAGCCGACTCACCGAACCCGATCGGGCTGTCGCGGTGACGGTTTCGGTCAGGATGCAGCCACCGTCGGCCGGAGTGAGACGAAAGTCGATCACGGCGTCACCCACCGGTTCCGGCTGGGTCAGCTGCAAGTGTCGTGGCTCGTCGTACACCGTGATGGTGAACGGTGGCGCGAGACGGCGGTGAAACCGTCCGGCCACGCGGTGCGACTGTACGTAGTCACCGCGTGCACCCGTTGCAGCCGGACCGTCGAGCGAGAGTTCCCGATATCCGCTGTGCCACTGCGGCAATCGCGTCGGATCACCGACGACCTGCCACACCGACTCGACGTCGTGAGCGATGAACTGGGCGTACGACTTTGTACTTGCCATACGTCACCGTAGGCCCACACTCGCCCACTTGTCGGTGTCGTCCTTCACATCCGGAGATAGATCACACCCCACCGGTGTGCGACGTCAGAGTCCTGCGCCTCGCACTCCGTACTCGGCCTGGCTGGAGGTGAAGCCTTCGTACTCCAACTGGTCGACCAGACCGGAGTGCGAGAACGACGAGATCGCCAGGTACTCTTTGGCCTTCTTGACCGCCTGCGCGTTCCAATTGACTCGCAGACTGTCGACCGCCACCGTCGCATCCGACTCCGAGAAGCCTTCGTACTTGAGCTGACCGATCAGTCCGGAGCGCGAGAACTCCGAAATCGCAAGGTATTCCTTGGCCTTGCCGATCGCGTTCTGCTGGCTGACGGTGTAGCCGGCCAACACAATGGACATCTGTCCCGAGTCGCGCACGGCGACGTCGCCCACGACCGGGCCCGCTGTCACAGCCACACCACCGATCACGGCAACTGCGGCGAGAGCACTCACCCACGGCAGCTTGTGTACCTTCATCATCATTCACTCCTTGCTTTCGATACTGTTCGTCGTTGTTGCCGTGGCCGTTTGGGTCTCGTGCCGACGAGTAGTGACAAGCTATCGGGCAGCACCGACAATTCGGGCGGACTGGCTACAGCATCGTGACCGCGACACGCGCCGACCGTCGGGCTGGGAAGGCGGCGCTCCGGAGGTCATCCAATCGAAGGATTCCAACGATCCCGGTTGCGTGGGAGAATCGCTCCCAGTGTGGACACCGTGGTTCACTCTGCGATGAAGGATGCCAGGAACGTGAGGTCCACAGACTCGCGGCGGCCTGGCGTCAGGGCAAAGTCACCGCAAACAGGCAATCCGGCAGTGTCGTGCGATCGGCGATCCCTCGAGCGACGTTGTCTGCTGGGACATGCTCACCCAGGCGCTCGCCGAACAGCATGTGTCCAAAGCCGAGTCGAACCACTGGATGAACGAGACACGCAGCATCTGGTACCACCCCGACAGCGCCGATGGCTTCGGTCCGACCGTACCGCTCCCGCCGCACTGCATGAGGCTCGCGGGAGTGAATTGCTGAGCACGCCTACACTACGCACCTCGCGGCATCTCCCACGCAACATTATGTTGGGCGGCAAGGCTTGTCGCAGCCACCAGCACCGGCATGAACTTCTCGATCACTGATCGTCGAAGTTCGCCGTCAGCATCGGTGGCGACGGTCGAATCCTCAAGAAACGCAGTGCATATCCGCGCATAGCGTCGGAGTAGAGGCGTGTTGGCCTTCGTGCGTCGCACGAGTTCGGCGGGTGTCATCGTGGTCGGATCTGCAGTGAACTCCTCGAGCAAAGCGGCCAGTCGCATCGGCAGTTTGCCGGGCGGCGGGTCGTAGTGACTGACCGACCCGGGGTGGAATTGCTCCATGATGTCGATGGCACCGTCACTGCAGAACTCGACCCACGATGTCAACATCGCCTCGAAGTTGAGTGGATGGAAGACTGCACAGTCCAGTGCACGCACAGCGAACACGTGGCCTTTCGTGACAACCATGGAAATGTCTGGCCAGCGCGACGAATGCTCCGCGATCACCGCGCCCAAGAGCGCCATATCGGGTGTCACATGCCCGACCGGAGTGCACAATTCGACTCGCATCGCATGCGGCGACACCAGACACTTCGTGTCGACACGATCCACAGTCATGAAATGAACCGCATTGCTTTCGATCTCGACACGGGCACCCACGATTGCGGACAGCACCTGACGGACCAACTCCAGCAGGTGTTGCGCGTCGTCGGGGACGATCCCGACCGAGGTGGTCGTGCCGGGCAGCGCGATGCCCTCCTGTGGACTGTCCGGCGGTGGCGCGGCCTTCTTTGCCTCCAGTCCGAACGGATCGTGAAACGTCAACGACGACGGGTCGGTGACGCCCCACACCTGCCGGAGGACGTCAACGACCGCGGACACGAGCTCACCCAGACTGCGTTTGCCAGACTCGCGGATGTACTCGCCCGACCGCAACTGCCGCCAACCGAGCCGATCAAGCGTCGCGACTTGCGCCAGCCCGACCGACGCCTCCTCTGGCGGCCAGAAGGGGCCGAGAGCCATTCCGTCTACTGCGCATCGAATGCGGCCCGAACCGGTCAAGGTGAAGATCAGCGCGGTATGACTCCGTTGACTTGCGCCGTGAACCTCGACGAACTCGTCGCGTTTCAACGTCACCAACCGTCGAGCGAGACGGCCACGAAATGAGGACCATATGGTGGCGTTCAGTTTGGCTTCGGTCATGGCACCCTCCCCGTGCTGTCGGCCATCGGAGATGACCTGGTGAGGCTCACGCTACGAAGGGGCGCCGACAGTCTGCGTCGAAGTGAACGGCTTCATCCACAATGGTGAGGTGACCGAACTCGCCGACACCGTTCTGCCGCTCATCCGCACCCGAGCCGACCTGCACAGGTGGCGTGCAGCCGACGCACACGGCGGTCAGATGCATGAGGCGGTCGACATTCTCGAGGAGGCCGCAACAGGCGACGATCCCGCCGACGTCTTCGCTGTCACCCAGAAAGCGCTCGCCTCGTCGCTCACGCTCATCATGCGTGCCGACGATTCCAGCGGCATCATCGGCGGCGCCATCCGCCGGCTGCTCGCCCTGCACCCCACCGTCGCCGAACGCGCGGGTGTCGCGCCGGCGAAGCTCGTCGACTGGATGATCGACTTCCAGTTTCACAACAGGTGCGACTTCTTCACCATCGATCCCGTGGCCTACGCGCCGGCGCTCGGCGACGTCGGAATGGCGCGCTACCGCACACGGCTCGACGCGATCCGGGCCGGCATCTCCCCGCCGCCCCCTCCCGACGACTGGCGCGACCCCGATCGTCACGAACGATCCAGGTTGGAGTACAACGACCGTCGGCTCGCCGTGTTCGATCGTGACCTCGACGCCGTCATCCGGACGCACGCGCGCGATCAGAAGCGAGCGGCCTGGTTGGAAGACACCGCCGAGGCGCTGGCCGAGATCGGTGAATACGACCTCGCGATCGACTGGGCGCATCGCGCGTCGCTGCACGACCAAGGGCATCAGGCGCTGACCGCGTCCGAAACGTGGTGCAACCTGCTCGCCGCCCACCGACCCGAAGACCTCCTCGCCGCACGCACCGAGGTGTTCCGACGGTGGCCGTCGTCGACGACCGCCAGCCGACTGTATGGAGCTGCCGGTGACGAGTGGTCGGCGCTGTCCGCCGAGGTGACCGCGACGCTGTCGGACCAGCCGCGGGACGCAGTGGCTTTCAGTCTGTTCACCCTCGACGACCCGCGTCGAGCCTGGGAACAGGCACGCGCACTGCGCCTTTCGCCCGATGACTCACTCTGGCTCGACCTCATCAAGCGGTACGAGAAGATCGACAAGCTCGCTGTTCTCGACCCGCTGGTCGGGTTGGTCGACGCCGAGTTGGAGTACACGGGAGTCGGGCACTACAAGGCGGCCGCGCGGCACCTCAAGCGGATGCGGACGATCGCGAAGGGGACTGATCGCGCCAGTAGCGTCGACGAACTGATCGCCGATCTCCGGGAAGACAACCGACGCCGACCGCGGTTACAGCAGGAGTTCGACAAGGCGGGGTTGCCTTGAGGACTCCCGCCGGCTGAGGCGCGAGCCACCACCGCTGGCTGAGGTGCGAGCCTGCGAGCCTCGAAGCCCTTCGTGCGCTTGCGATGTCGTCTCACCAGGCCCTTCGAGGCTCCTCGCTTGCGCTCGTCGCACCTCAGGGAGCGGAAGGGGCAGGGGTGGGTGCGGGAGGTGGTCTCGACACGACGCCTGGTTTCGAGACGCGTCGGACTCGCTTCGCTCCCTCGTCGCTCCTCAACCCGGCGGCCTAGCGGCTCGGAGTCGGCTCGACCAGCGGTGGGCCTCGACCAGCGGTGGGGCGGTAGGTGCGCGGGCGGCTCAACCAGTGGTGGGGCGGGCGGCAAATCTCAGCCGAGGCGGACGATGCCGCCGGGGCTGAGTTTCTCGACGTGGCCGCGGCATTCGATCTCGATCGGTGGCTGCGCACCTGCGGCGGCGGTGACCTGAACTTCTTTGCCACTGACGCGCAGGCGCAGGCGGTGGCCGCGGTAGAACATGGCGAAGTCCAGGGCGCCAAGGGAATCGGGCCAATGTGGACGGAGGATGAGGCGGTTGCCGCGGGTTTCGAGGCCGGTGAAGCAGCGCTGCAGGAGGTCGACGCTGCCGGCCATCGCACCGAGGTGGATGCCTTCGGGGGTGGTGCCGCCCTGGATGTCGTTGATGTCCGAGCGCAGCACGTCGTCGAAGAATTCCATCGCCTCGGCCCGGTTGCTGCGGGCCAGAATCCAGGAGTGTACGAGCCTACTCAGCGTCGAGCCGTGTGAGGTGCGGGCCATGTAGTAGTTGACGGTTCGTCGGATGTCGTCGTCGGAGAGCTGATAACCCAAGCGTTCGAACAGGTCTCGGACCTCGTCGTTGGACAGGACGTAGAACAGCATCAGCGCGTCGGCCTGCTTGGAGACGCGATAGGCGTTGACGTCGTCGTCTTCGGCCTCCAACACTCGATCGAGCCGAGAGATGTTGCCGTACTTGGCGCGGTAGCCGTCCCAATCCAGTTCCGCCAGCTTCTCGTAGCCCTCGAACTGGCTGATGACGCCGTCGTGGAAGCACACCGTCATCCGCGTGGTGATGTCTTCCCAGCGCGACGTCTCCTGCACGTGCAGACCCAGCTGCTGCGTGAGGTCGGAATGCACTTGCAGCGGAAGCAGAGTGAGCGCCTCCAACGCGCGTCGCATCACCCATACCGCCATCACGTTGGTGTAGGCGTTGTTGTCGACGCCGTCGTAGGGCTTGTCCGGATAACCGCCGTGGAACTCGTCGGGCCCGATCACGCCGCGGATCGCGTACCGGCCGCTCGCCTCGTCGAGGGTGGCGAGACTGGCGTAGTAGCGGGCGATCTCGACGAGCATCTCGGCGCCGGAATCGACGAGGAATTCGAGATCGCCGGTCACCTGATAGTACTGCCAGACGTTGTAGGCGACCGCGATGCCGATGTGGATCTGGCGGCGACTGGGGTCGGGATTCCAGCGCCCGGAATCCGGATTCAGGTGCAGCTGTTGGCTTTCCTCGCGTCCGTCGCTCCCCGACTGCCACGGGAACATCGCGCCCTGGTGTCCGGCCTCGGCCGCGGCGGCTTTCGCCTCTCGCATGCGGAGGTATCGGTAGCGCAACAACGACCGGGTCAGCGCCGGTAGCCGCAGATTCAGCACCGGGAACACGAGCAACTCGTCCCAGAAGATGTGGCCGCGGTAGGCCTCGCCGTTCAAGCCGCGCGCGGGGACGCCGACGTCGAGATCGGTGGTGTTGGGCGACAACGTCTGCAGCACATGCAGCAAATGGAATCGGGCGATGCGCAACGCGTCCCCGCGACCCTCGAATTCGATGTCGAACCAGTCCCACAGTGTGCCCCAGCGCAGGACGTGGCCGTCGAGAAGGTCGTCGAAGCGGCCCAGCCGGCCCAGCCACCGGACAGCTTCGTCGGCCGGTTCGGAGATCGCGGGATCGCGGCTGGTGAATACCGTGACCATCTTCTCCAGCGTAACCGGTTGTCCGTCAACGACATCGACGGAGATGTCGTGCCCGATGCGGTCGCCACCGTCGTTCTCGTGGACCAGTCGATACTCGCCTTCCACGGATTCTTCGCTGCGCCACAGCGTGTTTCGGGCGGCCATTGCGACCCCGACCCGTGATTGGTTGGTCTGCACCGACAGCACCGCCGAGTCGTCGGCCACTTCTCTGGCGGCGACCGATTCAAGGTGCGTACTCGCCAGCGCTCGATACCGCGGCACCAGCGAGTTGGTGACCGCTCCGTCGAGCAGCGACCGGAACTCGACGCGGCCCGACCATCCGTGCGGCGTGATCGTCGTCTCGAGTGCACATGCGTGCGGCAGGTGCATGGCGACGAAGCGGCGTTCGCTGACCTCCGTGACGCGACCTTCGTCATCACGGAACCGGAAGTTGCGGTGCAGGATTGCGCGTCGAACATCGAGCGTTTGCCGGTAGTCGAGCAGGTCTGCGGAATCGATGTCGAACCACGCTCCGTCGTCGATCCGGAAGGTGAGCGACAGCCAGTTCGGCAGGTTCACCATGCTCTCGTTGTCGATGGTGTGGCCGGCGACCTGATCTTCCAAGCGGTTGAAGACACCGGCCGCATAGGTGCCCGGATAGTGCGTGTCTCCTGCGCGGGAGTCGGGCGAAGCGGCGCGAGTCGCGAACACACCGTTACCGATGGTGCACAACGACTCCCGCAACTGTTCGGCGGCCGGGTCGTAGCCGTCGTAGGTCACCGTCCACGGACTGTCGGGCGGGGCGTCGATGTCGCGCGCGGCGCCGAGCAGGTCGGCGAGCCGCTCCAGCAATTCGCGCGCATCGTCTGCACCCGCCACAACGAACTGAGCAGCGGTGGGACGGTCATCGTCTTCGGCCCAGCGCACCACCACGCTGATCGCCTCCGACGGCAACGCTTCGAAGGCCGACTCCGCGGCCGGCCCGTCGCCGAGGTAGATCGGCAGCGTGCCCCGGCCTCCGACGACCTCGAGTAGGCGTCGGACGCCAGCGCCCCTATCAGCGGCGTCTCCGGCCGCAGCGTCACCGTCGGGTCCGACGATCTGCGCTCCGTCGCCACCGGCGTACCAGACACCGCCGACGCCGACTCGATTCCGCAGATCCTCCGCGTCGTGTGCGCTGATCACCGCCACCGGACAAAACTGCACCACCCTGACGATCTGCTCACGCACACCGTCGACCAACTCGAGTTCGGATCGTTCGATGACGCCGTCGAGATCCAGGATCAGCACGGGTGGCCCGGCGTGAATTCTCGCGGTCAGTTGGTGGCGGGAGGTCAGCGCCTCGGGCACCTGCGACATCGGGCGGCCTGTCCCGGGCGCGCTCATCGAAACCACTCGGTCTGTGTATCCATGTCGTCGCTCTCCGCTGATCGACGGTCGCCAGATACTTCGAGCTTATCGGGTTGACCGGCGACGACGAGGCGTTTTGCGGCCGCCTGACGTCGTCGCTCATCGGGCATCGCAACTACGAGCGTGTCCGATTCCCAAACCACTTCCCGCAAGTTGTCCCACGGTGCCAGGATGGATGCGGCGCCCCGACCGGCGCGCACGTCACGAACCAGGAGCACTCAATGCTGAGCACCATGCAAGACACCCCCCTTTCGATCGCCCAGTTGCTCCGGCATGGCAGTACCGTCCACGGCCAGGCCGAGGTGGTGACGTGGACCGGCGACGGGTCGCGTCGTCGCAGTTACGCCGACGTCGGACGACGCTGTGCCCAGCTCGCGCACGCGCTGCGCGGACTCGGCGTGACCGGCGACGAACGCGTCGCGACCTTCATGTGGAACAACGCCGAACACATGGAGGCCTACCTCGCGGTGCCGTCGATGGGTGCGGTGCTGCACACCCTGAACATCCGACTGTTCCCCGAACAGGTGGTCTTTGTGGCCAACCACGCCGAGGACCACGTCATCATCGTCGACCCCTCGCTGCTGCCACTGCTCAACCCGCTGTTGCCGGAGCTGGGCACCGTCAAACACATCATCGTCACCGGTGAGTCCACCGAGGGCGTCGAGGCGCCCGACGGCGTGCAGGTGCACGCCTACGAGACGCTGATCGCCGACCAGCCCACCGAGTTCGACTGGCCCGAGGTCGACGAACGGTCGGCGGCGGCGATGTGTTACACCTCGGGCACCACCGGCGACCCGAAAGGTGTTGCCTACTCCCATCGTTCGATCTACCTGCACTCGATGCAGGTGTGCAC
This sequence comes from Gordonia gummivorans, assembly GCF_022513585.1. GTDB lineage: Bacteria > Actinomycetota > Actinomycetes > Mycobacteriales > Mycobacteriaceae > Gordonia. The sequence continues at coordinate 52,316 of NZ_JAKWBF010000006.1, read as the reverse complement.
CACCGAGGGACCTGCCCTGAAGCAGGGTGATCGGGCGCTGGCGGTGGTGCCGCAATTCCACGCCATGTCGTGGGGTCTGCCGTACGCGGCGTTCATGATCGGCGCGTCGCTCATCATGCCCGACCGGTTCCTGCAGCCCGAACCCCTCGCCGCGCTGATCGCCGCCGAGAAGCCGACGTTTGCCGCGGCGGTGCCGACGATTTGGCAAGGCCTGCACCAATATCTGGAGGCCAACCCGCAGGACATCTCGTGCATGCACGACGTGCTGATCGGCGGTTCCGCGGTCCCGCCGTCGCTCATGCACACCTTCGAGGAGGACCACGAGGTTCAGGTGCTGCACGCGTGGGGCATGACGGAAACCTCGCCGCTCGGTTCAGTCGCCCGACCCCCGGCCGGCACCGAGGGCGAGGAGCGGTGGCGCTACCGCTACACCCAGGGCCGATTCCCCGCGTCGGTGCAGGCACGCCTGGTCGACGACCTCGGCGACGTGGTGCCCAGCGACGGCAAGAGCATCGGCGAGCTCGAAGTTCGCGGACCGTGGATCACCGGCTCGTACTACGGTGTCGACGCGCCGGAGAAGTTCCACGACGGCTGGCTGCGCACCGGCGATGTCGGAACCATCACTCCCGACGGCTATCTCACGCTCACCGACCGCACCAAAGACATCATCAAGTCTGGTGGCGAATGGATCTCGTCGGTCGACCTGGAGAACGCCGTGATGGGTCACCCGGACGTCATCGAGGCCGCCGTCATCGGTGTGCCCGACGCCAAGTGGGACGAACGGCCGCTGGTCGCCGTCGTGCTGAGTGAAGGGTCGGACGCGAAAGTCGAAGACCTGCAGGCGTTCTTGTCCGACAAGGTCGCCAAATGGCAAGTCCCGGAGAACTGGACGGTCATCAACGCGGTGCCCAAGACGAGCGTCGGCAAGTTCGACAAGAAGCGCCTGCGGTCTCAGTACAAGGACGGCGATCTATCGGTGACGCGGCTCTGACGCGCTGCTGGATCTGAGTGCCGACACCCTGTGTCGTGTTGGAGAATCTGTGTGCTGTAGCACCCGGGTTAGCTGATACGAAACAGGGTGTCATCTGCGCCTCGACGACACCGAGAGTCGTTCGCCGAGAGCAACCTTGGCTCCTTTGGTGACACGTGCACCCTTGCCGACGATGGTGATCTTCTTCGTGGGTACCGGTCGGGTGCGGGGGTGACCACCTACGGTCGCACCGCTACCGATGACGACGTTCTGATCAAGGATCGACCAGGACACGGTGGCACCGGCCGAGATCTTTGTGTCGCCGAAGACAATCGAATCGCTGACCGTCGCACCCTTCTCGACGATCACTCCAGGTCCGATGACGCTGCGTCGAACGGCGCCGAGGATATGCGCCCCGTTGCTGATCATGCTGTCGACGACCTCCGAACCATCGGCGATGCGGGCAGCCGCGCGTTGGGGTTGATGGGTGAGGATCGGCCACTCGGGATCGTCCAGGTCGATGGTGCCGTCGAGCAGATCGCGATGGGCCTGCATGTACGTCTCCGGCCGGCCCGCGTCGATCCAATAGCCCGACATCTTGTGTGCCACCGTCTTTCCGCGGCGGACGAACCACGGAAGCAGGTGCTCACCGAAGTCACCGAGTCCGGTGTCGGAGTCGTCGTCGGCCTGCACGTGCGTACGCGACACCAGTTCTTCGAGCGCATCAACGAGGAGGTCGGGGCGGTACACGAAGATCTCTGCCGCGATGACCCCCGTCGTGGGTTTGTCTGGCTTGTAATCGAATCCGATGACGGTGCCGTCCCTGCGGGAGCGGACGGTGGCGTGCGCGGCGGCCTCGTCCAGGGGGCAACGGGTGGTCACCACTGTGCATTCCGCCTCGGAAGAGCGGTGGGTCGCCAGGACGTCGTCGTAGTCGAGCGAGTAGACGTGGTCGGCGCTCATCACGATGACCGCTTCCGGTGATCGCCTGCTGATGTGGTCACGGATCCGGTAGAGCAGATCGGCGTTGCCCGTGGCGAATCCGTCTTCGGTCTGCGGTTCGCTCGTCTGCTCGGGCAGCACGAACCGCAGACCGCCACGGGTCCGATCCAGGTCCCACGGCCTACCGCCGGCCACCTGCTCGAGCAGGGAGTGCGCCTCGTACTGCAGGCACAACCACACCTCGTCGATCCCGCTGTTGTGCAGGTTGGACAGCGGAAAGTCGATGAGTTGATAATTCCCGCCGAACGGCAGCGCCGGCTTGGCACGCGAGTCGGTCAGCACCTCCATTCGCGAACCCTTACCGCCGGCCTGCACGATCGCCACCACATCGGATCTGCTCATAGGTCCAGTGTGCTCAATCGGCGGAGGGATGTGTCGGGTTTGTCGGGGTTTGTGGTTTGTGGTTGGTGGCGAGTGATCTCGACACGACGCCTCGCCTAGCGGCTCGGAGTCGGCTCGATCAGCGGGGGTGGCTCGATCAGCGGGGGGTGGCTCGATCAGCGGGGTGGGTCGAGGAGGGCGCGCACGTCGTCGGCGGTGATGGCGGAGCCGAAGAGGTCACCGTCGTCGACGACGGCGCGGAACAGGTCGCGCTTGCGGTCCTGGAGTTCGACCACCTTCTCCTCGATCGTCCCGGCCGACACGAGCCGGTACACGGTGACGGCGCGCGTCTGACCGATGCGGTGGGCGCGGTCGACGGCCTGGGCCTCGGCGGCGGGATTCCACCAGGGGTCGCACACGAAGCAGTAGTCGGCCTCGGTCAGGTTGAGGCCAAAGCCGCCCGCCTTCAATGAGATCAGGAATACCTTGGTTTCTCCGCCGGTGAATCGTTTGATCGCCGCGGCGCGTTGGCGGGCGCTCATGCTGCCATCAAGATAGCTGTGCTCGATGCCGAGTTCGGTCAGCTTCTGCTCGATCAGGCCGAGGAACCCGGTGAAGGAGCTGAACACCAGGGCCGAATGCCCTTCGGCGACAAGCTCCGGCAGTTGTTCGGCCAGGTACTCGATCTTGGCCGACGCCACGTCTACGTGCTTCTCGTCCACCAGCCCGGCGTGCAGACTCAGCTGTCGGAGCATCGTCAACGAGCGGAAGATGGCGAAGCGATTCTCGTCGTAGTCGTCGATCAGCTTCAGCACCTTCTGGCGTTCGCGATTCAGGCGCGTCTGATACAGCTTGTCGTGCTTGGGAACAAGATCGATCGAGAGCACCTGTTCCTGCTTGGGCGGCAGGTCGGCGACCACCTGGGTCTTGGTGCGCCGCAACATGACCGGACGAATTCGTCGGCGCAGCACGGCAAGTCGGTCCGGTTCGGAGCCATTCTCGATCGGCTTGGCGAAGTGCTCGGTGAATGCCTTGGGCGACGGGAACAGTCCGGGTGCGGTCAGCGACAACAGGGACCACAACTCCATCAGGTTGTTCTCCATGGGCGTGCCGGTGATGGCGAGTTTCATCTGCGCACCCAGGCGTCGGGCACATTGATGACCCTTGCTGTTGTGGTTCTTGACGAACTGCGCCTCGTCGAAAATGACTGCGGTCCAGTCGATCTTGTCGAGCGCGTCGAAGTCAAGCCGCAGCAAGGCATACGAGGTGACCACGATCCGGCCTCTGGCGAGATACTCTGCGACGTCGACACCCGAGCGCGCACCGGTGGCCGTCATCGCCACCGCACCGATGTCGGGCACAAAGCGCTGCGCCTCGGCCACCCAGTTGCTGATCACACTGGTCGGCGCGATTACCAAGAACGTCGCGTCGGGCCGCTCTTCGACGGCGGATGCGATGAGCGCCAGCGTTTGGACCGTCTTGCCGAGGCCCATGTCATCGGCGAGGATGCCGCCGAGTCCGGTCTCCCTCAGGAAGCGCAGCCAGTCCAGGCCGGCCGCCTGATAGTCACGCAAATCGGCGTGCAGCGTCGCCGGTGGGTCTGCGGGTTCGGGAAGTCGCGCAGATGCGATGCGCTGCAACCGTTCCTGCCAGGTGGCGAGTTGCTCGTCGACGACACCGAGTTCGAGCAACTCTTCCCACAGTGTGACGTTGTACGACGCCTTGCTGACGCGGGTGCCGTCGAGTTCGCCGAGCGCACGCGCCTCTTCGATGAGGTCGGCAAGCTTGCGCAGTTCGGGGGTGTCGAGGCGGAAGTAGGTGCCATCGGGCAGAAGCATGTGCGAGGCCCCGGACGCCACCTCCCGCAGCACGTCCACGAGCGGCACCTGCCGTCCATCGACATCGACGGTGATCGACAGGTCGAGCCAATCATTCTCGGCTGCGGTGTCATTCGTGATGGCGATGCTGGTGCTGTCGGCGGCGCGGAACTCGTCGGAGTCGCTGCCGGTCACCTCCACCTCGATGCCGGCTTCGCGCAGCGCGTCGAGCAGTTCCGCCGTCAAGACGGCGGCTTCCACACGCGTGTACAGGAATCCGCGCGCGAGGACGCGATGACTGAGCACTCCGATCGCCTCGTCCGCCTCAGCCGACACCAATGTGCGCCAATCAGCGGCGTTGAGTTGCGCGTATGCGTGCGCCTGCTCGTACCACCCGCCGCAGTACTCGGCGACGCGCTCCATCCACGGTCGGACCTCGTCGAGGAGCCGGTCTTCGGCGTCGGAGTCGCGGAAGGCGGCGGGGGCGGGCACACCGATCTCGAACTCGCGTCGTCGACCGTTGACGTCGTAGGCGATTCGCCAGTTGACCCGCGAACCCAAGTCGTTCCAGTTGATGTGCAGCAGCGCGCGTGGGCCGTCGACCTCGGGTGGAGCTACAGCGCCGTCGTCGACGATCATGGGGAACTGGCCGGCGAGCGTCGGCAGTAGGTCCGACGCGAACTCCTCGAGGTCACTGTCGGGGATCTGCACTCCGCCGGTCCTGAACAGGGTTTCGAAAGTCCGCCAGGCCGGCGAGGGATCGAGTCGGCCGACGACCATCGTCGTTCCGCGGAACGCATACAAGCCGTGTGCCGGATCGCCGAACAGTGCGGCCCGCGTGCCGTCGAGCCATGCCTCGCCGCCGACCTGGACGCGCGGCTGCACCCAGACACCGCTCTCGTCACGGAGCACCTGGAGGCCGACTCGAGACGTGTCGATCAGTTCGACGGCGTCGGCGTCGAGCGATTTGTGCGCGACGAACGCCACGCCGGCGTCCCGTGCGTCGGCCAGCAGATCCCAGATGTCGGCAGGAGTGGAGGCAAGGACGATCGTGCTGTCGCTGTACGTGTAGAAGACGGCGCGCCGGATCGCCCGGATCGCCGCGACCTGAGCCTTGCCGAACCGGGTGGTGTCGTGCGAATCGCCGACCTCTCGCCAGCCGACGCCGGTCCGCACCCACGTGCCGCGTTTGCCGATCGTGACGAGCCGCATGATCGGTGATGGCGTGGGTTGCCAGGGTTCAGGTTTGGGGAGTTCGAACTGGATGCCCAGGGGCGCGAGCTCGTCGGCCTCCGGTGTAGTAGTTGCCGCCAGTTCGGTGAGCATCGACCGCCACAGCGACGGGAGTTCGCCGAAGGGCAGCGCGAGTTCGCCGGTTCCTGACGACTGCGACCGTGCCGTGAGCAGTACCGCCACCCCGTGTTTGCACTCGTACCCGACGGGGCAAGTGCAGGCCGTGCCCATGAACGAGATGTAGTCCTCGAAATCTTCGAAGTCGGCGACCACTTGGTAGTACCGCCCGCCCGAGCCGGCACATCGTGCCATGACCTGCAGGCCGTCCGCGGACCACCGCAGGTCGCTGACCCGGCCTTCCGTCGCGTACTTGGTGCCCCGCGAGACCGCTCCCGGATCGTAGAGGTCGTATAGCTCCTCGGTGTCGAAGCGGAGGGGAAGGTGCGGGGGCATGCGTAGAGGGTAGGTGCTTGCGGGCTCGCTAGATGTCGTCAGTCCCCAGGAAGGTGTCGACGACGTCGCTGAACGCCGGCACGTTCCCGCTGCTCGGCACGGTGCCGTCGTGGGCCAGTCGTCGAAGCCGCGCATCAAGCTGAGGTCGAGGTCGAACATGCTCGGTCCGTCGTCGTTAGACTCGGCTGGTGGCGACGACCGATCCGCTGACCCTGGGGCAACGACTGGTCGCTGTCCTCGAAGGTGGGCAGCGCACGGCGACGTACAAGCTGGCCGTCATGGTCGCGCTGCTCGATCTCGCCGTCGAATCGGTGCCCGACGATCCTGAGGCCGCCGTGTCGATCGACCTCGACGACCTCGCCCATCGCGTGATGGACCTGTACTGGCGGCAACTCCGACCGCTCGACGGCGAGGTCCTGCGCCAGTCCAATGACGGTCGGGGTGTGGTTTTCGCGGCGGTTTCACGCTTGCGCGCGGCGGTCGCGTCGTCGAATCTTCGTGAGACGCCAATCGAGACCGCGGCCATCCGCGCACCCAGGGTTTACGAGACCGAGAAGCTGGTCGTCAAGCGCAATCTGGTGCGCTATCCGCTTCATCTGCTGCAGCGAGTGGGGTCGACGCATGAGCGCTTCCTCTACGACGACGCGTGGTTGGGAACCGATTCGCTGCGTCTGATTGACCAGCACGACAACGCAATCGAGCTCCTTCCGGGCGTATGTTTCACACTGGCGCGACTGGCTCCGCTGGTGAAGCCGGCGTTCCAGTTGGCTTGGGTCGACGATGTGCGGCGGATGAATCGCGCATTGTTCGACGACGAACCCGACCTCGCCCACCACCTGTTCGGCGCCGACCGCGTCGCCCTGCAGAAACCCGGGTTCGTGCTGGGCGACGCATTCGGACGCGAATGTTTCTACTGCGCATCACATTTGACGAGCGGGCAGCACGTCGATCATGTACTGCCGTGGTCGCGCGTCGGGCTCGACGGATTGAGCAACCTCGTGCTGGCGTGCTCGTTGTGCAACACCAACAAATCCGACCTGCTGCCCGACCCTGCCCACATCAGACGTGCGCTGGGACGGGGCCGGGACCGGCTCGACGCGTTGGCAGAATCGATCAACTGGCCGTCGCAGTTCGACCGCGTCGTGGCCGCGGCCCACGGACTCTATGCCACACAACCGGATACGACGCCGATCTGGCGAGCGACGAAACGGGTCGACCCGCTCTCGCGCGTCGACATCGTGTGGCCGGCGTTGTAGGTCGGCCTTCGCCGGCTGAGACGCGAGCCTCGAAGCCCATGGCGAGTGAAAATCGTCGTGTCACCAGCCCTTCGAGGCTCGTCGCTTGCGCTCCTCGCACCTCAGGGAGCGGAAGCGGCTCGAATCGGGCAGTGGTGGATCAACGTTTGTGGTGCGGGGAATGAGACTACTTCCCCACTGCCGGTGGCCTTTTGCGCGCCGTATTCCCTGCCAGGGTTTGCGGCGTGTCCACCGCCTCTCGACGGTATCCACCATGTCCAGTGCCGTGACGTGGCACCACGCGTTACGACGACCGCTTCTCCACCGCTTTCGCGTCGAAGAGAGACTGGCCGGTCTCTCCGCTACCGCTACCGGCGCGTGAACGCGCGTCGAACCTTGCGGGTTCGGCGTGCGCCCCGATTCCTCCTGGGAGGTCGGGGATTAGGACACTGTCGCGTTGTCGTCGGGAAGAGGCTTTCGCTTTGTGGGATGAGACCACGCTGGACTCGAACCAGCAACCTGCCGATCTGAAATCGACTGCTCTGCCATTTGAGCTAGTTGTCGAACAACTGAGGATGTGCTCTTCCGCGCGGTTCCAATCCTTTTGGGATCAGAATGCCGCACACCCTCGACCTTTCGGATGTCGGTCCTACTCGATCTCTCCTGCCTCTTCGAGGCCGCCACGCCCCGTGTCCGCGATCATGGAATACGCCCTCGACTGACCATCTCGGACTGATATTCCTTCCCTCGCCGCAACATTCGTCGCTACTGAACAACACCCGGCAGGTGTTGGGTCACCGATTGGCTCTCCCGGCTTGCGCCATCAGATCGCTTCGACGTTGCCTCCACCCTGGGGTGAAGGTTCCGGCTCGGAGTGCATGGGGTACCGGGCTTCCCCGGCGACGGATGTCACCCGCCTTTCACCGGGTCACCCCGGCTTATGCGCCATGCCGCTCAAAGATTCACTTGTCAAACAACTTTCGCCTCGAGCTCGACGAGTGGTCGGCGAAAGGCACGAGATGACAGAGTAGGCGGCATTCATGCACAGGGCAAGAGGTTTATCGGTCCAAAATTTGGGCACACACGAAACTCCCATCTACACCGAAGATCTCCTGTGTAAATGGGAGATCTGTGTGCGCCCTCCGCGGGCGCTACACCATCGGGGGGTTCCCATCCAGGGCCAAAGGGCCTACTATCGGTTGTAGTAATAGACGCCGGGCAACCTCGGAGATGAGGCCACATGGCGATATCTGATCGTGCGAAAAGTCAACTGGACGAGGCGGATTCGCGGTATCACCTCGCCGCCGGCATGCGTCGGCAGGTCAACAAGGTCTTCCCGACGCACTGGTCCTTCCTGCTGGGTGAGGTCGCGCTCTACAGCTTCATCATCCTGCTGATCTCCGGCGTCTACCTGACCCTGTTCTTCGACCCGTCGATGAGCGAGGTCATCTACGACGGCTCCTATCAACCGCTCAACGGCGTGATGATGACCAAGGCCTACGAGACCACCCTGAACATCTCCTTCGAGGTGCGCGGCGGCCTGTTCGTCCGGCAGATCCACCACTGGGCCGCGCTGCTGTTCGCCGCGTCGATCATCATCCACATGCTGCGCATCTTCTTCACCGGCGCCTTCCGGCGTCCGCGTGAGGCCAACTGGATCATCGGCTGCTTCCTGCTGATCCTCGCACTCTTCGAGGGCTTCTTCGGCTACTCGCTCCCCGACGACCTGCTCTCGGGCACCGGCCTTCGCGCGCTCACCGCAGGTGCTCTCGGGTTGCCGGTCGTCGGCACCTGGATTCACTGGGCGCTGTTCGGTGGTGACTTCCCTGGCGAGATCATCATCCCGCGCATCTACGTCCTCCACGTGCTGCTGCTTCCGGGCATCATCCTGGCGCTGATCGGCGCGCACCTCGCGCTGGTCTGGTACCAGAAGCACACCCAGTTCCCCGGCCCCGGCCGTACCGAGAAGAACGTTGTCGGCGTGCGCATCATGCCGGTCTTCGCGGCCAAGGGCGGCGCGATGTTCGCCATGGTGACCGGTGTGCTGGCGCTGATGGCGGGCATCTTCCAGATCAACCCGGTGTGGGTGCTCGGACCGTACAACCCGGCGCACGTGTCGGCCGGATCGCAGCCCGACATCTACATGATGTGGACCGACGGACTACTCCGACTGATGCCTGCGTGGGAGTTGTATCTCGGCAAATACACTGTGCCCGCGTCGAATTGGGGCGTGCTGGTGATCGGCGCGGTGTTCATCTCGATGATGATTTACCCATGGATCGAGAAGCGGCTCTCCGGCGACCGCGCGCACCACAACCTTTTGCAGCGTCCGCGTGACGTCCCGGTGCGCACCGGAATCGGTGCGATGGCGGTGTCGTTCTACATCATCCTGACGCTGTCGTGCATGAACGACATCATCGCGCTGAAGTTCCACATCTCGCTGAACGCGACGACGTGGATGGGTCGTATCGGCCTGATCGTGGTGCCGCCGCTGGCGTACTTCATCGCCTACCGCTGGGCGTTGGCGCTGCAGCGCAGCGACCGCGCGGTTCTCGCGCACGGCATCGAGACCGGCCTCATCAGACGCCTGCCGCAGGGTGAGTACATCGAGGTGCACCAGCCCCTCGGCCCGGTCCGTCACGATCCTTCTGGGGATCATGGTCACCCGATCCCACTCCCCTACCAGGGCGTGGCCCTGCCCAAGCGCATGAACAAACTCGGCTCCGCCGGTGCACCCGGTACGGGCTCGATACTCACCGCGGACCCGCCGGACCAGCAGCGACGCAACGTCGCGAATGATCACGCCGAACATGCGTCCGAGTTGGCGGCGCTGCGGGGGTTGAACAGCAGCTCAGACACGAGTTGAGTGGTGGGTATGGCCCTGCTCGTCATCGTCACCATCGCGCTCCTGGCGCTCGCCGGGTGGTCGATGTCTGTGCGACGAGCAGGCGCGCCCCGTCGGGATCCGCAATACTTCCTGCTCAGTGCGCTCGTCAACGACGGTGCGTCGTCCGGGACCGATTGGCGCGCCGAACTGATCGAGGAGAAGCATCGGCTGGAATGGCGGGCAGCTCTGCCCGCGTTGGTTGTCGGAGCCACCGCGACGGCGGGTGCCCTCTACATCGTGCTCGGCAGTCTGCAGCCGACGGAGATCCCCGAACTACGTTGGATCACAGCGGAACTCGCGCTGGTGGCGCTGGCATCGATCGTGGTGGCGGCGGGCTGTATCCGTCATGCGGCGAGCGTCGCGGTGCGGGGGTCGCGGTTCAGCGCGTGAATGTTGTTTCGGACATGGTGATCTCGCCGGATTTCGATACGCGTCGGGCGGTTCCTGAGTAGCGAGCTTGCGAGCGTATCGAAGGGCGCAAGCTGGCGCGACGCTACTCAACCAGCAGGGAGTGGCGGTTCGCCCTAGCGGCGCTTGCGATTTCGGCGTCGGGCGCGCAGCTCGGCGATCGCGGTCTTGAGTCCGCCGGCGTTGGGCATGCCGGCGAAGCGTCGTTCCGAGGCGGTCTCGGGGGCGTCGTCGGAGGTGGCGATGAGGAAGCGGTCGGGCAGGGCGAGTTTGTTGATGGTGCGCAGCGTCTGCAGGTACTGCACCATCAGTGATCCGGTGGTGTAGGGCAGGTCGTACTTGTCGCACAGATCCTTGATGCGCTCGGCGATCTCGGCGTACCGGTTGCTCGGCAGGTCGGGGTAGAGGTGGTGCTCGATCTGGTAACAGAGGTTGCCGCTGAAGAACGCCATCGCGGGGCCGGCCTTGAAATTCGCGGTGCCCAGCATCTGTCGGAGGTACCACTGACCCGGGGTCTCGTTCTCCAGCGATTCGACGGTGAACTTCTCTGCGCCGTCGGGGAAGTGGCCGCAGAAGATGACCACGTAGGCCCACAGGTTGCGTACGAGGTTGGCGGTCAGATTGGCCGACAGGGTGCGTCGAAAGTTGGGACCGGACAGCAGCGGGAAGAGGATGTAGTCCTTGCCGACCTGCTTGGCTGCCTTCTGCAGGAACACCTTGATCTGCGGGATCGCGACCTCTTTGGGCTTGTCGCCCTTGATGACCTCTTTGAGCTCGAGGTCGTGCAGCGCGATACCCCACTCGAAGCTCGCGGCCAACATCATGTTGAACAGCGGCTGGAACAGGCGGCGCGGCTCCCACTCCTCGTCGCGCGTGACGCGCAGGATCTTGTAGCCGACGTCGTGATCCATGCCGACGACGTTGGTGTACTTGTGATGGATGAAGTTGTGCGAGTGCTTCCAGTGCGGAGCCGCACACACCATGTCCCACTCGTAGGTGGTGGAGTGGACCTCGGGATCGTTCATCCAATCCCACTGGCCGTGCATCACGTTGTGGCCGAGCTCCATGTTCTCGATGATCTTCGAGAGCGACAGCGCCGTGGTGCCGAGCAGCCACAGCGACCGCTTGTGACTGCCCAGCAGGGCCAGGCGTCCGACCACTTCGAGCGCACGGTGGGCCAGGATCGTCCGGTGTAGGTAGCGGACATCGCGCTCACCCCGATCCGCTTCGACCTCGCGGCGGAGTGCGTCGAGTTCGGCACCCAACGCCTCCACGTCGGCGTCGGTGAGGTGCGCGTACTCGTTGATGTCAGTGATCGCCATTGGCACCCATTATGCGCGCGTCACACACCCGATCCCAATCTGCGGGATCTGTCCGGCGACACTCAGGCTGCTTCGCGGCGCTCGACGGCGGCGGCCGCGTCGGCGATCCGGCGAGTGCGACGCCCACGACGGCCCTGGGCCAGCGCGGCGATCGCCGACCGCAGACCGCTGCGTCGGCCGGTGGACGGGTCGACGGTCGAGGCCAGGCGGACGCCCTCGGGCAGACCCTCCTTGAAGCGGCGCTCCGACGCGGTCTCGGGTGCGTTGTCGGCGGTCGCCGTCAGGTACTTGTCCGGCAGCGACAGCTTGGCGATGGTGCGCCACGACTTCGCGTACTGCAGCGGGAACGACCCGGTGGTGTAAGGCAGGTCGTACTTCTCGCAGAGCGCGCGCACCCGCACCGAAATCTCGGCCAGCCGGTTGCTCGGCAGATCCGGGTAGATGTGGTGCTCGATCTGGTACGAGAGGTTGCCGGACATGAAGGCCAGCACGGGCCCGGAGTGGAAGTTGGCACTGCCCAGCATCTGCCGCAGGTACCACTCGGGCCGGGTCTCGTTGTCCATGTCGCGCTTGGTGAACTTCTCCGCGCCGTCGGGGAAGTGGCCGCAGAAGATCACGGCGTTGGTCCAGACGTTGCGGATGACGTTGCCCATGATGTTGGCGGTGGCCGCCTTGCGGAACGCATGGCGTCCGCGTCGTAGGTCGCCACGTCCTGCGACGAGTCCCGCGAGCGCCGGGTAGACCACGTAGTCCTTGGCCATCTGCTTGCCGACCTTGGTGCCCACGTCGCGCAGGTCACGCTGGAACTCCGCCTTGGCCTCGGGGGTCTTGCGCTTCTTGCCGAGCTCGAGATGCTGGGCCGCGACACCGTACTCGAAGGCCAGTGCGAGCAGCGTGTTGTAGGCGAGATTGCCCAGGTAGAACGGTCGCCACCGCTGGTCGCGGGTGACGCGCAGCAGGCCGTAACCCACGTCGTCGTCCATACCGAGCACGTTGGTGTACTTGTGATGGATGTAGTTGTGGGTGTGCTTCCAGTGCGCCGACGGGTCGGTGTTGTCCCACTCCCACGTCGTCGAATGCACCTCGGGATCGTTCATCCAATCCCACTGGCCGTGCATCACGTTGTGGCCGAGTTCCATGTTCTCGACGATCTTCGCGACGCCGAGCGTGGCCGCACCGGCCCACCACGCCGACCGCTTGGTGGAACCGAAGATCAGCCCACGGCCAACGAGCTCGAGGCCGCGCTGGAAGCGGATGGTGTTGCGAATGTAGCGAGCGTCGCGCTCACCCCGATCCGCTTCGATGTCGGCCCGAATGGCATCGAGTTCCGCGCCGAGCGCTTCGATGTCCGAGTCGGACAGGTGTGCGTATTCGGGGATGTCGGTGATCGCCATCGAATGTCCCTTCGCCGAGTTCACTTACGCCTACGTTTCCGTAACTTACGCAATCGTAGGTTGTTCGCGACAAGTGAGTCCAGCGAATCGTTGGGAGAAGATCGGCGGTGTGAGGCGTCACACACTCTCGGGAGATGCGGCGGCGGGCGGCGACCATCGCGAGCATGCATCAGTGCCGTAGATCAGTGCTGCGTGGTGACTCGTACATACGGCGTTGGCCGTTAGTGCCTCGGCCTAATCAACGAGCAGGCGGGAGCGAACACGTTGGTGCTGGTCAGGGGCCGCCGTCGAACTCCTCGGGTCACGGACCCACCCGCCGACGGCGACGATCATGGAGGCGGGAAGGGTTGGAGGTTGGGCCGGTGGCCAGGATCGGGCCCCTGACGGTGGTCCTCCGGGTATGTCCCGGAAGCGGACGCTGACGGGCCCGATCTCAGTCACCGATTGTCGGCCGTCGCGTTCCGCCGACGGCGACGCCAGGAACATGCACCCACAAAAAGTCGGGGAAGAAACTTCGTCCCCGACCCTTGGTGTCCTCCCCCAGAAAATCGTGGGGGACGACTATGAAACCCGGGGAAGAAACTCTTCCCCTAGAGATTTTGCGGGCACGACGCTATCGTGTTTCCCCAGTTCAGAAAGCTGGTCGCCGAATCGAGTCAGCGCCAGTCGTGGAACAGCTCGTAGCCCACGAGGTCCTCGAAGATGCCGTCGGAGCGGGCGGCGAGATGCTGCGTACCGAACTCGCGGAAGCCACATGCCTCGGCGAGCTTGCGGCTGCCCGCATTGCTGGCGGCCGCGAACAGGGTGAGTCGTCGCAGGCCGATGACGTCGAAGATGTGGTCGACGGCCGCGGCCATACCCTCCCGAAGCACTCCCTTGCCCCGCGCTTCGGGATGGGTGTAAAAACCGATCTCGGCACCGGTCACTTCGTTGATCTCGAAGATCGACACGTCACCGAAGTACTCGTCGGAGTCCTTGTCGGCGACCGCCCACGTGCACGTCTGACCGCACGCGGCGGTCCACCACTTGCGGATTCGTTCGGCAGCGGCGTGTTCGTCGAGCAGCGGGTCGGGACGGGCGAAGAGGTACTTTCGCGAATCGGCGTCGTCGAGCGTCTCCCGGATACGCGGATCGTCCTTCTCCTCCAGCGGCCGCAACCGGAACCGCTCAGTGTCGAAAGTGTCTGCGTGCCAAGTCGTTTTGGGCTCGCGATCGTCGTCCTTGCGCAGCGAGCCGACCCACGCGGCGTGCGGCTCGCCACGCAGCTCCACACCATCGGGGATCGCGGCGTCGAGCCGAAACCCGCACGCATGCGCGACGCGTAGCGCGTCGATGTTGCCGGCAAGCGATGTCCAGCGCACCACTTCCTTGCCGGCCTCGGTGAAGGCGTGGTCGACCGCGAGCGAGACGGCGCGTCGCATGATGCCCCAGCCGCGCGCGTCGGGATGGAGGTCGAAGCTGAGGTGACTGAGAACGCCCTCGCCGGCGAGGTCGACGGTGCCGGCGAACCGACCGTCGACGTCCACCGCCCACACCATCTCGCTGCCCGACGCCCAGCACTGTGGCGCGTACTCCAGCGCGAATCGCTCGGCAGCCGACCGTCCGTATGGGGCAGGGATGGGAGTCCAACGGATTTTCGCCTGATCAGCGGCCAATTCGACCATGCGATCGATGTCGGCGGGAACATGCGAGCGCAGTGTCACCTCACCGTCCGTGAGGACCGGCACTTGCGATTCCTGTGATTTGGCAATCTCGGCACGCATCGAATCCACCCTATCCCCTCGGGTACGGATGGGCAGGCTGGATCGGAATGTTGCAGGTCAGATGACCGACTGAGTGGTCAGACGTCGAGCGTGCAGTCCCCAGCGGCCGCGCTCACGCAGGTCTGGATGCGCTCCCCCTCCACGTGTTCGACGCCCGACCGCAGGTCGCGCACGCAACCCTTCTCGACCATCACCACGCAGCTCTGACAGATACCCATCCGGCATCCGAACGGCATGATCGCGCCGGCGGACTCCCCTGCCTCCAGCAGGGTCGTCGCACCGTCGGCCTCGACGGTCTTGCCCGATCGGGCGAACGTCACCGTGCCGCCCTGCGCGCCGACGTGGCCGCGCTCCAAGGCGAAGCGTTCGATGTGCAGGTGGTCGGCGACATCCGCGTCGTCGTACATCTGGGCCAGGACTTCGAGGAACCCACCCGGGCCGCACGCCCATGCCTGGCGCTCGGCCCAGTCCGGACACAGCTGCGCGAGACGCACCGCGTCGACCTTCCCGTCGGTCCGGGTGTGCTGGACGTGCAGGTCGACGGTGCCGTCGTCTGCCATCTCGGCGAGTTCATCGGCGAAGAGTAGATCGTCGGCGGTCGGAGTCGAGTGGATGAGGCGAATATCGGTGCGCTGCTTGCGATGTCGCACCATTCGCAGCATCGAGATGATCGGCGTGATGCCGCTGCCCGCGGTGGCGAACAGGATCTTCTCCGGCAGCGGGTCGGGCAGGACGAACTCGCCCTGTGGTGCCGCGAGTCGCACGACGGTCCCTGGGGTGAGGCCGTTGACCAGGTGCGACGACAGGAATCCCTCCGGCATCGCCTTGACCGTGATCGAGATGGTCTTGTCCGACGCCGAAGTGTGCGGGGTCGAGGTGAGCGAGTACGACCGCCACGTCCAACGGCCCTCCATCAGCACGCCGATGCCGATGTACTGGCCGGGCGCGTAGTCGAACGAGAAGCCCCAGCCTGGTCGGATCGCGATGGTCGCGGTGTCCTCGGTCTCCCGGGTGACCGACTCGACCTTGCCGCGCAACTCGCGCGCCGACCAGAGCGGATTGGCCAGGTGCAGATAGTCGTCGGGCAACAACGGCGTGGTGATCCGCGTGAATGCCGCGCGCGCCCAGTGCGCCGCACGACTACGTGCCGCGACGTCTGCGACCGGCTCCTCGAATCGCTCCAGAAAACCCATGGGTAAACCATAACCTACGGAACCGTAGGTTAGCGATCCTGGTGCGTGGGATATCTACAACAGTTCGAGGAGGAACGGCAGTTCTTGCGTCGCGTACCAGGCGAGATCGAAATCCTCGACATCTCCGACGGCGAGCTCCGCGTCGAGGTCGCCCATGTCGGCGGCGTCGATGACCACCACGGCAGCGCGGACCTTGTCCTCGGCGTCGGCCCCGTCGACGTGCACCGACGCGATCGCCGACAGCGGTACGGGTCCGGAGATCTTCACGACGGCGTCGTCGAGGTCGGGGCGCAGCTTCACGTCGGCGACGTCGACGGCCACCACCGCCCGACGCGGCGGAAGGCGTGGGGTGTCACCGGGTTTGGTGGTCGACGCGTCGTCGGCGAGTTCGGCGTCGGCCTCGGTGTCTCCGGGTTCGGATGCCTCGCCGGCGAGGAGCCGTAACGATGCCCGGGCGGCCTCGCGCATGGCAGCCTCCGCAAGCTCCTCGTCGTCGCCGGAGAGATAGGACTCACGCAGCGCGGGCGTCAACGCGAAACCCGTTCCGCCCAGAGCGCGGAACTCCCCCGTCTCGTTGAGCTCCATCAACATCGTCAGCGTGGCGGGCAGGTACACCCTCATCGGCGGTCAGCTCCTTGTTCTTGCACACGGTCAACGATTTGGGACGCACGGTCAGCGGTCACGTGGTGGAGGCCAGTTCGTCGTAGGACTCGGCAACATAGTCGGCCATGGCCGGGAGGTCGCCGATGACGCCGCGGTCGGACATGAAACCGAACTGCAGGTTGTCGCCGTACTCCACGATGCTGATGGCCAACGCGCGCTGAGTGACCAGCATCGGGACGGCGTACATCTCCTGCACGCGGTGACCGAGCAGGAAGCGGTCGGCGATCGGGGCCGACCCCATCGCGATCGGCACGTTGTACGCGCGGCTGTTGAGCGATCGGAATGCGCGCGAACTGAACTCCGGGAACGGCACGACGCCCAGTTCGGGGAAGAGCGGTCGGGGTCCGCGGCTGACCCGCCGCGACGACTGTGCGAACCGATTCGCCAACCCGGCCACCTGCGCCAACCGAACCGCCGGATTCGCTTCTCCCACCGGCAGATCCGTCACAAAGCTGGGTTTCCCGACGGATATCCACCCGGGATCGGTGTCAATCTGGCGCTCCACACCGGGGTCGCGTGCGGAGAGCGGGACCACCACGCGGACGGTGTCGGAGATCGACGCCGCGGGGTCGAAGGACAGCAACCACCGGCGCATCACCCCCGACACGATCGCCAGCTCGACGTCGTTCACCGTGCACCCGTAGCGCTGCGCCACCTTTGCGCAGCCGCGCCGCGACACCGACGCCGTGGTGAACATCCGCGTCGAGGTTCCGCCGTTGTTCAGCGGGCTGCTCGGCGCCGAATCGGTGAGTTGCTGCACGAGCGCGCCCATCCGTCGCACCGACGTTCTCGCCTCGGAGATGAGCCCGTTGCCGTTCACGACGGTGTCGACGAGATCGCCCGGACGCGACAGCGCCTCGGCCAGCGCGCCGACGAACAGCCGCGTGCCACCGGGCGGCGACCCTGGCATCCACAGTTCCTCGGGCAGCCGCACCGACTCGGGCCCCTCGTCGCAGATGACCTCGCTGATCTCGTTGCCGCCGTCGTCGTCGAGCAGGCAGCGGTGCGATTTGGTGAGGATCGCGAGCTTGCCGTCGGCCAGCCCCTCGATGAGGTACATCTCCCACAGCGGCCGGGTGCGGTCGAGCGGGCGCGACATCACCCGGGCGATGAGGTCGGCGAGGTCGGCAGGACCACCCGGACGTGGCAGGCCGGAGCGTCGGATGTGGAAGTTGATGTCGAAGTCACGGTCGTCGACCCACACCGGCCGCGCCAGGCCGAGTGTCACCTCACGCACCACCTGCCGATACCGAGGCACGAGTTGCAGCCGGTTCTCCACCAGCGTGACCAGATTCGAGTAGTCCAGCGCCGGCCGGGGCGGGTGTGATGCGTCGGCGTCGTCGGACGTTGCCGTCGCCCGCTCCGGTGTCACGATGAGCAACGCACCGAGGTGGGTGGTCGTACGCGACTCGTCGAGGAAGTAGAACATCGCGTCGCGCGGAGAGAGACGGTTGACCACCTGCCTGATCCTAGTGGGTCGCCAGTTGCAACCCGGTGCAACTGTTGCGGGGTCATCGACGGGCGGGTGTGCTCGATGTACCGCCGCCGGACATCGGCGTCCGACATCGACGCGGTGATCACCGAAGGAGTTGCCATGCGCGCGGCACGCTATTACGACCGGGGAGACATCCGCATCGAGGACATCGCCGAGCCGGAGGTGGTACCCGGGACGGTCGGGATCGACGTCGCATGGTGCGGCATCTGTGGCACCGACCTACACGAGTACTCCGACGGCCCCATTTTCATCCCGCCGGCCGGGCATCCGCAGCCGATCAGCCACGAGAGCGCGCCGGTGACGCTCGGTCATGAGATGTCGGGTGTGGTCTACGCCGTCGGTGACGGCGTGGACGGCGTCGCGGTCGGCGACCACGTGGTGGTGGAGCCGTACATCATCCGCGACGATGTCGACACCGGACCCCACAGCCACGACTATCACCTGTCGGCAGACATGAACTTCATCGGGCTCGGCGGTTGCGGTGGCGGTCTCGCGGAGAAGATCGTCGTCAAACGGCGCTGGGTACACCGCGTTTCGAAGAAGGTGCCACTCGACGAGGCGGCACTGATCGAACCGCTGTCGGTCGGGTTCCACGCTTTCCAGCGCAGCGGCGCCTCTGCCGGCGACACCGCGCTCATCACCGGCGCCGGCCCGATCGGACTGCTCACTGCGGCGGTCTGCAAGGCCGAAGGGCTCACCACCGTCATCAGCGAGCCCAGTTCGTTGCGGCGCCAAAAGGCCTTGGACACCAAGGTTGCCGACCACGTCCTGGACCCCACGGCCGATGACGTCGTCGCGCGCGTCAACGAACTCACCGAAGGACACGGAGCCGACGTCGGTTTCGAATGCACCTCGGTGCAGCCCGCACTGGACACCCTGTTCGACGCGTTGAAGCCGACCGGAGTGCTGGTGGTCGTGTCGATCTGGGGCCACCCCGGCAGCGTGGAGATGCAGAAGCTGGTGCTCAAGGAGATCGACATGCGCGGGACGATCGCCTACGTCAACAGCCATCCCGCCGTCATCGACCTCGTCGAGAGCGGCAAGGTGGATCTCGCGCCGTTCGTGACCGGCCGCATCGGGCTCGACCACCTCATCGACGAGGGATTCGAGACCCTGATCCACCGCAACGAGACGGCCGTGAAGATCCTGGTGTCGCCGTCGGGTGCGGGTCTGTGAGTGGGCCACTCACGCAAGCGTGAACTCGACCAGCTGCCAGCGGTATTCGACCTTCCCGAGCCGGCCTGGTTGCGCGGGCCCGTTGGACCGAAGGCGGCACGGTAGGCGCTGGGCGCGGCCGGCGAATGCGCGGACCCGACCGCCGACGGCGAAGGAACCGAACACCTCCGCCGTGCTGGTGTCACGCAACTGCACGTGGACCCGTTGCAACGCCGTCCCGACGGTGGGATCGGACGATCGGAGCACGTTGTGGCGCAAGAGAACCGACACCTGCTCCACGATCGCGGGCGATACCATGCCGCCCAGCTGAGCGATACCGCGTCGGCGGTCGATCACCTCGAAGATCATCCGCGCGGACAGAATGGCGAACTGTCTGGCCTCCCGGGTCGCCGTCACCATCGCGCTGCGGGCGGGCGCAGCGGGTTTGGGTCGAGCGGGTTTGGGTCGACGGACCGGTGCGTCGACAACGCCGACCATCGCTCCGGTGTGCTCGTACGGGGGTGCCGGCTGAATGCGGATTCGGGTCTCCATACAAGATCGGACGCAGCAGGTACCGATCCGGTTCCCTCTTCTGCGAAAAAAAGTTCCGAGACTTTCACCGAAGCCGCGATTACCCCTGGTGAGATGACATTGTCGGCTCACCAGCCCTTCGAGGCCCTCGGCTGGCGCCTCGGGCACCTCAGGGAGCGGAAGACACACCTCAGGAGCGAAAGTCACCTCAGGGAGCGGACGGCACCTCAGGAGCGGTGGAGGCTTCGCGGCTCAGAGCCAGGTGGTCAGCGCTTCTTGCGGGACTTCGGTGGCTTGGGTCGGCTGCTCTTGGCGTTCGCGCGGGCGGCGGCACGACGTTCGCGCCGGCTCGCGGATTCGACCGCGGGATCGGCGAGTTCCTCGTCCTCGGAATGGATCTCGGTTCCGCCGCCCTCGCTGGGTCCGGAGAAGGTCATCGGGACATCGTCGTTCTCGGCCGCGCTGGCCCGCAGAGCGGCGGGCGCCTTCTTGCTCAGGTCCGGTGCTGCGGTACCCGATTCGGCGGAAGCACCGCGGACCGCTTCGCGCAGCGCCGCGGCCGACGGCAGCGGCGGCTGCTCGGCGGGCTGGGTCTGGACCTGGGCGTTGTAGAGGATGCCGAGGGTCTCTTCCTTGAGCCCTTCGAGCATGCCGCTGAACATGTCGAAACCTTCGCGCTGGTACTCGACCACCGGGTCGCGCTGAGCCATCGAGCGCAGGTGGATGCCCTCGCGCAGGTAGTCCATCTCGTAGAGGTGGTCGCGCCACTTGCGGTCGAGCACGCCGAGAAGGACGCTGCGTTCGAGCTGACGCATGGCGCCTTCGCCGGCGAGTTCGTCGATCGACTTCTCGCGCTTGTCGTACGCCGCGCGCGCGTCCTCGACGAGGGTCTCCTTCAGTTCCTCGGCCGAGATGTCGTCGCGCTCACCGTATTCGGTCTCCCCGACAACTTCCTTGGGATCGAGGTCGATCGGGTACAGCGTGCGCAGCGCGCTCCACAGCTCGTCGAGATCCCAGTCCTCGGCGTAACCCTCTTCGGTCGCGCCGTCGACGTAGGCGCCGACGACGTCGTCGATCATCTGCTTGACCTGCTCGCCGTGATCCTCGCCCTCGAGGATCTCGCGGCGCTCGCCGTAGATGATCTTGCGCTGCTCGTTCATCACTTCGTCGTACTTGAGGACGTTCTTACGAACCTCGAAGTTCTGCTGCTCGACCTGGGTCTGCGCGCTGCGGATGGCCTTGGTGACCATCTTGGCCTCGATCGGCACGTCGTCGGGCAGGTTGACGCGATTCATGATGACCTCGAGCGCAGCGCCGTTGAAGCGCCGCATGAGTTCGTCGCCCAACGAGAGGTAGAACCGCGATTCGCCGGGGTCGCCCTGACGACCCGACCGTCCACGCAGCTGGTTGTCGATGCGCCGCGACTCATGGCGTTCGGTGCCGAGGACGTAGAGTCCGCCGGCGTCGCGGACCTCTTCGGCTTCCTCGGCGGCTTCCTTACGGGCGAGTTCGATGGCCTCTTCCCAGGCGGCCTCGTACTCGTCGGGGGTGTGCACCGGGTCGAGTCCGGCCTTGCGCAGACGGGTGTCGGCGATGATGTCGGGGTTGCCGCCGAGCACCACGTCGGTACCACGACCGGCCATGTTGGTGGCCACCGTGATGGCGCCACTACGGCCGGCCTCGGCGATGATCTGGGCTTCTTGCTCGTGGAACTTGGCGTTGAGCACGTTGTGCGGGATGTCGCGCTTCTTGAGCTGACGCGACAGATACTCGGAACGCTCGACGCTGGTGGTACCGATGAGCACCGGCTGGCCGGCCTCGTAGCGTTCGGTGATGTCGTCGACCACGGCCGCGAACTTGGCCTCTTCGGTCTTGTAGATGAGGTCGGTCTGGTCCTTGCGGATCATCGGCTTGTTGGTGGGGATCGGGAGCACGCCCAGCTTGTAGATCTGGTCGAACTCGGCCGCCTCGGTCTCGGCGGTACCCGTCATGCCGGAGAGCTTGTCGTACATGCGGAAGTAGTTCTGCAGCGTGATGGTGGCAAGCGTCTGGTTCTCGGCCTTGATCTCGACGCCCTCTTTGGCCTCGATGGCCTGGTGCAGACCCTCGTTGAACCGGCGGCCGTCGAGCACGCGACCGGTGAACTCGTCGACGATCAACACTTCACCGTTGCGGACGATGTAGTCCTTGTCGCGGTGGAAGAGTTCTTTGACCTTGATCGCGTTGTTCAGGTAGCTGACCAGCGGCGAGTTGGCGGCCTCGTAGAGATTGTCGATGCCGAGACGGTCCTCGACGAATTCGACGCCGGCCTCGTGCACGCCGATCGTCTTCTTCTTGATGTCGACCTCGTAGTGCTCGTCGCGCTCGAGCAGCGGAGCGATCCGCGCGAACTCGACGTACCACTTGCTCGACCCCTCGGCCGGACCCGAGATGATCAGCGGGGTGCGGGCCTCGTCGATGAGGATGGAGTCGACCTCGTCGACGACGGCGAAGTTGTGGCCGCGCTGGACAAGATCCTCCAGCGAATGCGCCATGTTGTCGCGCAGGTAGTCGAAGCCGAACTCGTTGTTGGTTCCGTAGGTGATGTCGGCGGCGTAGGCGACACGACGCTGGTCGGGGCTCATGCCGGTGAGGATGACGGCGGTCTCGAGGCCGAGGAAACGGTGGACGCGGCCCATCCATTCGGAGTCGCGCTTGGCGAGATAGTCGTTCACGGTGACGACGTGCACGCCGTCACCCGAGAGTGCGTTGAGGTAGGCCGGGAGCACACAGGTGAGGGTTTTGCCCTCACCTGTCTTCATCTCGGCGATGTTGCCGTAGTGCAGCGCCGCGCCGCCCATGATCTGCACGTGGAAGTGCTTCTGGTCGAGCACGCGCCAGGCGGCCTCGCGGGCGACGGCGAACGCCTCGGGCAGAAGCTCGTCGAGCGACTCGCCGTCGGCGTGCCGTTCTTTGAACTCGTCGGTCTTGGCCTTCAGTTCGGCGTCGGTCAGCGCCTCTGTCTCATCCGACAGCGCCTCGACGTGCGAAGCGATCGCATCGAGTCGCTTGACCATTCGGCCTTCACCGACGCGCAGCAGCTTGTTCAGCACCGTGGATCGAGTCCCTCACTATGTCGCCAACATACGAAATCCGGCCTACGCGTGCGCGCAGGCCGGATCCCATGGTACCGAGGCCCCCTGAGCGAATGCTGATCGGAGTCGATCAGACATCCGAGACGGGGTCGCCTACCCGTCGCAGGCGAGACGGATGAGTCCGTAGTCGAATGCGTGGCGGCGGTACACCACCGATGGCTTGTCGGTTTCCTTGTCGTGGAAGAGGAAGAAATCGTGCCCGACGAGTTCCATCTCGTAGAGCGCGTCATCCACCGTCATCGGCACCGCAGCGTGTTCCTTGACGCGGACCACCTGACCGGGCTCGTGCTCGGAAACACCGTCGTCCCAGGTCTTTTCGGTGACCTTCTCCACCTCACCCGGATCGCCGACGAAGCCGTCCACCGACAGCTGATCGTCGCGCAACGGCGGTGCGCCGATCTCGGTCGCCTCGGCCACCGAGATGGGTCGCCGGTTGCCGTGGTGCACGCGCCGACGGTCCTTGGCGCGGCGCAGCCTCGACTCCAGCTTGTCCAGGGAGCCTTCGAGTGCGGCGTAGAAGTTCTCACCACTGGCCTGCGCGCGGACGATCGGCCCCTTGCCGGTCGCGGTGACCTCTACCTGCTGGCAGATCTTGGATTGCCGACGGTTGCGTTCGTGGTTCAGCTCGACGTCGAAACGGAAGATGCTGGGATCGAACCGCTCGAGGCGGGCGAGCTTGTCGCCCACATAGATGCGGTAGTGGTCTGGGATCTCGACGTTGCGGCCGGCGAACACGACCTTCGCGGTGGGTTCGGCGGGTTCGTCGGCGCCGTCCGAACTGGGCGGACGGACGTAGGCGAACTTGGGATCGAAGGGATCTTCGGTCCGGGTGGGCTCGGCGGCCGAGGTCTCCTCGGGTGGCCGGGCGTCGCCGACCTTTGATTCGCGCTGGCCCTTACGGTGGATGACTGTTGACATTCAACTACCTCCAGAGTGGTTCACCCGGCGGCGATCGAAGCGTCGTGATCTGTTGTCGCACTGACAAATTCGTCGTTACCGGGGATCGTGGCCATGCCAGCCGAGCGGCTGGCATCCATACGCAGGGGCAACACCTCCTACCGCGCCGTCGCAATCGTTGCCTCCGCGGGGACAACAGCCCCCCGCCGGCAACCTGCTCTACCTCTGACCGTAGTCGGTCGTTTGCCTCCCGGCCACGTTTCGCGGGCCCTTGCGCGGCGTGATTTGAAACTCGGGTCCTTGGTCCCATGTCAGCGATTCGTCGCGCTCCGAACACGGGACCTCTACCTTCGGTCAGCGACTGGATACCGAACTCGTCGGATCACCGGGAAGGGTTGGGGGTCGGGGCTGGTGGCCAGGATCGGGCCCCTGACGATGGTCGTCCGGGTATGTCCCGGAAGCGGACGTTGACAGGCCCGATCTCAGTCACCGGTCGTCGGCCGTCGCGTTCCACCGAACGTGACGCCCAGGCTCATGTGCCCACAAAATCTAGGGGACGAAACTTCCTCCCCTACCCTTGGAGTCCTCCCCCAGATAATTCTGGGGGACGACTATGAACCTCGCGGAAGAAACTTCTTCCCCTAGATTTTGCGGCACGACGCCATCGTGCTTCCCCAGCTCAGAAGGGTGTCGCCGTCGAGTCGGCGACCCACCGCGGGGTTTTGTCGACAACCGTGGACGATGAAAGCCCTCACAAACCGGGACCTGTCCACAGTTCGATCGTCGAATCGCTCCACTTCCGCCGACCAACCGGCGACGGGCCCTACCGTCGCATCCATGGCAGGGAGCGCCGCGCAACGCGCGTCCGGTGTACTTCGCGCCGGCGCCGACCTCGTGCTGCCGGTGACCTGCGGCGGATGCACCCGACCGGGTAGCCGGTGGTGCGCGCGGTGCTCGGCACGCCTGGCCGACGACCCCGTCTTGTGCCGACCACGAGTGCCGCCGGGCATCCCGGTATGGGCGCTCGGCCGATACCGGGGTCCGCACCGGCAGGCGATTCTGGCGCTGAAGGAGCACGGCCGACGGGACCTGGTGATTCCCCTGGGGTCGTCGGTCGCTCGCGCGATGCGCACCCTCGCCCGCTGGGGCGAACTCCCGGACGCCCCGCGATTACACCTCGTACCCGCGCCCACGCGCACCCTGTCGGCTCGACGCCGCGGCGGCGACCCCGTGTCGGCCATCGCCACCCGCACCGCACAGGCGCTCGGCTCCCGCGTCTCGGTGGCACCGATGCTCGTCACCGCGGGCGCCGCGCGGGACTCCGCGGGCCTCGACGCCCGAGACCGGGCGCGCAACCTGCGCGGCGCGGTGCAACTGAGGGCAAGCGCCCGACGCCCGGGTCCGGGGTCTTCGGTCATCCTGGTCGACGATGTGCTGACCACCGGTGCGACGGTCGCCGAATCGGTGCACGTGCTGGCGTCGGTCGGGGTCGAGGTGGCGGCGGCTGTGGTGATCGCGGCGGCGTGAGGCCACCGTGGCTCACCCCCGCAGCACCGAGGAGGGACTCACCCCGAACCGGCGGCGATAGGCGCTCGCGAACCGGCTCGGACTGCTGAACCCCCAACGGGCGGCGACGTCGGCCACGGTGACACCGCCGCGTTCGAGGTCGGCGCCCGCCCGCTCGAGCCGGATGTCGGCGAGCGCGCGGGTCGGCGTGGTCTCCTCGAACTCCGCGAATGCCTCTTGCAGCCTGCGAACGCTCACTCCGGCGAGACCCGCCATGTCGGCGAGCGACCACGGCCGGGCGGGATCGTCGTGCAACGCGTCGAGCACGCGCTTGACCATCCCGGGCCGCAGTCGCCCGACGTCGTCGGGCGCAGCGTCGGACACCGACAGCAGGAAGGCGGTGGTCACGGCGCTGGCGAGTTGCGGTCCGACGAGCGGGTTGGCCAGCAGGTCACCCGGCTCGCGCACCTGCGCCGACAACGCCTTGACGAGCCCGAACCACGATGCGCCGTCGTCGGTTTCGAGGTTGATCTGGTCGGGCAACGTCAGCCGACGCCGCAGTGGCGCCGCGAGGACGCGGTCGGCTTCGCGTTCCAGGTACTCCGCGTCGAACTTGACCCCGATGACCTGGCAGTCCGCCGTCCAGTTGGTGATGAGCGATTCCCGGTCGGCGGTGAAGACGGTGCCGGTGCCCGGGGTCGAGACCAGCTCGCCGTGCCCGGCGCGCGAATGCAGACGCCCGGACAGCGGGATGTTCACCTCGTACGCGCTCGGATATTCGCAGGCGATGGAGACCGCTGTCCCCCACCGAAGCCGCCCGATGGTCACGCCGTCGAGCTCGACCGTCCGCATCGTCAGGTCGACGTCGGCACGACCGTCGAGCGCGGCGAGCTCGTGCGGAAAGTAGGCGTCGGCGACCGCGCGGTGAGCGGTGTCCCAATCCTGGGTTCCGACGAGGCTGCTCGGTGTGGACATCGGTAGTTCAGATCTCCCAGTGCGACCCGGTTGATTGGGCCGGCTTCCGCCGGTGGGCTTACCGACGTATCTGTGTTCTACCGCATCGATGGTCGTCGATGCGATGCAGATCACAACTCTTTCGCGCGATGTGTACCGCCTCCGCGCAATCGGTGTCGATCGCGCGGTGTCCGCGGCCCTAGCGTCTGACCCCACCACAGCCGATGTGGTCCACACACGAAGGAGTCGAACACCATGACCGCGACCATCTCCTGGCTCGACGACATCACCATGACCGAGCTGGAACGCAACCCATACCCCGTCTACGAGCGTCTGCGCGCAGAAGCCCCACTCGCCTACGTCCCGGTCCTGGGCTCGTATGTGGCCAGCACCGCCGAGGTCTGCCGGGAGATCGCCACCAGCCCCGACTTCGAGGCGATCATCACCAAGGCCGGTGGTCGGACCTTCGGGCATCCGGCGGTGATCGGCGTCAACGGCCCCATCCACGACGATCTGCGCTCGATGGTCGATCCCGCGTTGCAGCCGCAGGAGGTCGACCGCTGGATCGACGACCTGGTCCGTCCCATCGCGCGCCGCTATCTCGAGGAGTTCGAGGACGAGGGTCGGGCCGAGCTCGTCGCGCAGTACTGCGAACCGGTGTCGGTGCGCGCGCTCGGCGACCTGCTCGGACTTCAGGACGTCAGCTCGGACAAACTGCGCGAGTGGTTCCACAAGCTGTCGCGGTCGTTCACCAACGCGGCGGTCGACGAGAACGGCGAGTTCGCCAACCCCGAGGGATTCACCGAGGGCGACGAGGCGAAGGCCGAGATCCGCGCCATCGTCGACCCCAAGATCGACCACTGGATCGAACACCCCGACGACAGCGCGATCAGCCACTGGCTCCACGACGGGATGGAACCGGGCAAGACCCGCGATCGCGAGTACATCTATCCCACGTTGTACGTCTACCTGCTCGGCGCCATGCAGGAACCCGGCCACGCGATGGCGTCGACGCTGGTGGGGTTGTTCAGCCGGCCCGAGCAGCTGGAGATGGCGGTCGACGAACCGGGCTTGATCCCGCGCGCGATCTCTGAGGGCATGCGCTGGACGTCGCCGATCTGGTCGGCGACCGCCCGCATCAGCACCACCGACGTCGAGGTGGCCGGCGTGTCACTGCCGGAAGGATCGGTGGTGCTGATGTCGTACGGGTCGGCCAATCACGACAACACCGTCTACGACGCGCCGTCGGCCTACGACCTGACCCGGCCGCCGCTGCCGCATCTGGCGTTCGGCGCGGGCAACCACGCGTGCGCGGGCATCTACTTCGCCAACCACGTCTGCCGGATCGGTCTGGAAGAACTGTTCGACTCGATCCCGAATCTCGAACGCGACACCAGCGCCGATGTCGAATTCTGGGGCTGGGGATTCCGCGGCCCGACGTCGCTGCACGTGACCTGGGAGGTCTGACCGATGGACACGTCCCATTCCGTGGAGGTCGTCGGGTCCTCGACGCAGACCGTGCGGTGCGCCGACGATCAGCGGCTGCTCGACGCCTTCCTGCGCAACGGCGTCTACCTGCCGAACTCGTGCAATCAGGGCACGTGTGGGACCTGCAAGGTCAAGGTGTTGTGCGGGACCGTGGATGCGCCGCCCCCGTCGGACACCGTGCTTTCGCCGGAGGAGCAAACCAACGGATTCGTGCTCGCCTGCCAGTCGACGCCGCGGTCGGACACCCGCATCGAAGTGCCACTCGATGCCGCGAGCGGTCCCGGACACCTGCTGCGCGATGTCGCGGGAATCGTCAGCGGGATCGAGTCGGTCGCCGACGACACCGTCACGGTGACCGTGGACCTCGACCAACCGCTCGAGTATTCGGCCGGCCAGTACGTCGAGTTCACGGTCCCGGGCACCGACGAGGTACGGCAGTACTCGATGGCCAACCCGCCCGGCGACGGAGGTTCACTCGAATTCCACATCCGTCGGGTCGACGGCGGGCTGGCCACCGATCGATGGATCTTCGACTCTCTCGAACACGGTCACTCGATCGCGATCCGCGGACCGTGGGGTGACTTCGTCCACGACCCCGACCACGACGGCCCGATCATCCTGCTCGGCGGCGGCACCGGCCTCGCGCCGTTGAAAGCGATTGCGCTGCAAGCACTCGAGCTGGACTCCGCACGCGAGGTCCACCTCTATCACGGTGTGCGCACCCGCGGTGACCTCTACGACGTCGACTTCTGGCAGTCGCTCGCCGCCCGACATCCCGGGATGCGATACACGCCGTGCCTGAGCCGCGAGGACGGATTCGGGCGGCGCGGATACGTGGGCGATGTCCTCGTCGAGGACTTCGACTCGCTGCGCGGATATTCCGCCTACCTGTGCGGGCCGCCCGCGATGGTCGACGCCGGCGTCAAGGCGTGCAAGCGGCGCCGGATGGCCGGACGGTTGATCCGCCGGGAGAAATACACACCGGTCGCGGCGGCCGTTCCGGCGTGATCGTGGCGCCACCGGCGGGGGCTCAGTGCCACCGCGGCAGTTGCGGGTCCTCGCCCT
Organism: Gordonia gummivorans; assembly: GCF_022513585.1. Classification (GTDB taxonomy): domain Bacteria; phylum Actinomycetota; class Actinomycetes; order Mycobacteriales; family Mycobacteriaceae; genus Gordonia. The sequence goes on along the minus strand of NZ_JAKWBF010000006.1, from coordinate 23,430 downwards.
CGATGTCGACACCTTCGACGCCGCGGGCCAGCCATTGGGCGAGGCTCTCGCGGGTTCCGTAGATGCGCTGACCACCGCCGGACAGCTCCCACCGGTCACCCTCGAGGGTCGCGAGCGTGATCGGTGGGATGTCGTCGCTCCGCTCGAGGCGTCGGACCATGGCGTCCAGTGCGTCGAGCACCGAGTCCGGGTCGGCTTCGTCGATGGTCCACACCGAGTCCAGGGCGTCGTGGGCGAGAACGACTTCGGCGATGCGCTGGGGTACCACCTCGCCGGGCGCAAGGTCGAGGTCCGCGTAGGCGACCACCGTGTCGGGCGCCGCCGATCCCAATCCGGCCGCGGCGTCGGAGAACGCACGATGCGCCTCGCGGAAGCGGGCACACACGTCGTCTGACACCGACCCCTCACCCGGCGACGAATCCCCGAGGGCTGAGCGGACCGCCGCGGCCAGGGCGAAGCCGTCGTCGGCGAGCCGGCCGATGACCTCGGAGCGCGGCGTGCCGGCGGCGGTCGGGGCGGCCAGGCGTTCGGCGCTCATCATCGAGACGATCGCGTCGAGCATCTCCGACTCCCGGCCCAGCCGCGACAAGTCCGACGAGAGCCTGGTGATTCGCGTTGACGACGTCATGCTTGGCATCGTCGCACCTGACATACCGTCGGCGGATCGGTTTCGACGGTTACGGGAGGACCGGAATCGCGCCCGGTGTCATCGCGGGCTCCACCTCGGTCCAGTACTGATCGGGTTGCCCGTTGGTACTGCCGAGACGAAGCACTCCGCGCTGGTCACCGGCATAAACGGTGGTCGGGTTGGCCACGACAGCCCGCACCGGCGGTGAGAGGTTTCCGCTGAGCAGCCCGACCGCAGGCGTGCCATTGATCGACAACTGCACCACCGGGGATTCGGGCGCCTCCCGGGCGACCATCAGCGTCGTCGGCGACGCCCAGTCCAGCGACACCGCCCGGTTGCCGATGTTGTAGGCCGCGATGCGTGGGCTGGTCAGTGACACCTCGCCGTCGGCGTTGGTCGACACCACCGCGAACAGCACTTGCCCGCCGACCAGCAGCGCGACCCGCACCCCGTCCGGGGCCACCTGCAGTTCGTTGATCGGGCCGCGGGCCACCGCGGGGATGGCGGCGGCGTTGACCTCCGCCATCGAGGTGCCGTCCGCGTCGCGCGTCCAGCGCATCGGCCGGCCGTCGACGACCACCCACACCGTGTCGGCGTCTCCCCCGAACGACGGGCGGGTGATCGACGCGCCGGTGCTCACCTGGGTCGGATTGGTGCCGTAGTCGCCGACCATGAACTCCATCCGCGGACCGGGTCCGACGCGGTTGAGAGCCGCCGCGACCCGACGACCATCCGGGGAGATCGACGCGGACGCCACCGCTCGGCTCGCTCCGAGCGACCCGGCGACAGGCACCGTTCCGGTGTTCGTGACGGCCAGGAGCGACCCACCCGTGATGATGTTGAGTCCGACGTCGGTGGCCGGGATCAGCGTCGGATCGAAGGCCTTCACATCGGTCGTCTGCCAGCCCGACGCGCGTTCGGCCACGAGCGCCCCGCCGTCGGCGTTGATGACGTACGGGCCCGGCACGTTGGCGCCGGCGAGCGTCCAGATGATCTGCGCCGCAAGCACTGTCCGGTCTCGAACCGATTGGGTGGTGATCCCGGTGAGCTCGATGCGCACGCCACCACCGGCCAGCGGCGCCACCGGACCCCGCAGCGCCGCGCCCTCAGGGAAGCCGGTCGCCACCGCCGACGCGAGGTCGGCCGACGGTCCCGCGATGAGCAGGTTCACCAGGGCCGTCGGATCGTTGTTCTGGCCGGCATACAACCAGCGCGGATCGGGCACGAGACGGCGTCCGGTGCGGTCGGTGTAGTACAGCGACACCGCTCGATACGACGCCTCGAACTGGTCGCGATCGATCAACATCTCGTCGGGCAGCGGCCCGTCGATGCGCCACTGATCGGCGACCAGCACCAGGCTGATGGCGGTCTCGATCCGTCCGGTCGCCGGCACCAGCTGACCGTCGGACCTCAGGGTCCCGTAGCTGTCGCCGATGAGCCGCATCCTGACCGAGTCCTCGTCGCGCTGGTCGATGAAGATGCTGATCTCGTCGACGATGGCCGCGTCGCCGCCGTCGTCCCACTGTTGGGACGACGTGCGGGTGAGGAACCGCCGCGCTGCGCGATGACCGTTCTCCGGAGCCGCCGTCGCCTTGAGGAAGGCGCGGACCAGCGACTCTGGGTCCATGTCGCGCTCGGGCACCGGCACCTCGTCGGTCGCGCCTTCCCGCTCGAACGACTTGATCGGCTGCGGCGACGAGTTGTTCGGGATCGAGCCGCAGCCCGCGAGGAACGCGCCGACGATCGCCAGGATCGTCACGACGATGAGACGAGACCTAGTCATCGGTCGCCCCCGAGGTCCGCGTGGCGGTGCGGGCCGTGGTGCGGGTGGTGCTCGAGACCGGTTTGAGCGGCAGCGGACTGCCCAGGACCTTGTGGCCACGAACCAGCGGCAGGGTCAGGCGGAAACAGGCGCCGCGGCCGGGTTCGCCCCATGCCTCGAGACGTCCCTGGTGCAGGCGTGCGTCCTCGATACTGATCGCCAGACCGAGACCGGTACCGCCGGACCGCCGGAACCGCGACGGATCCGACCGCCAGAACCGGTTGAACACGAGTTTCTCTTCGCCGGGCCGCAAGCCGATGCCCTGGTCGCGGACGGTGAGTGCCACGGCATCACCGTCGGAGCGCATGGTGAGCGTCACCGGTTTGCGTTCGCCGTGGTCGATGGCGTTGGCCAGCAGATTCCGCAGGATGCGTTCGACGCGGCGCGGGTCGATCTCGGCGATCACCGGTTCGGCGGGGAGGTCGAGGATGAGCTCGGTCCCGGTCTCCTCGGCCAGGCGCCCGACCGTGGCCAGTGCAGCATCGATCGGGATGGCCATGTCCATGCGTTCGGCCGCCAATTCCGCCATGCCGGCGTCGTGGCGGGAGATCTCGAGGAGTTCGTTGAGCAGCGTCTCGAACCGGTCGAGCTCCTTGTCGAGCAGCTCGACCGACCGCTTGCGCACCGGGTCGAGTTCGTCGCGGCCGTCGTAGAGCACGTCGCTGGCCATCCGGACCGTCGTCAGCGGCGTGCGCAGCTCGTGGCTGACGTCGGAGGTGAACTGCCGTTGCAGACCACCGAACTCTTCGAGATGCGTGATCTGTTTGGACAAGCTCTCGGCCATGTCGTTGAACGACATCGCCAGGCGCGCCATGTCGTCCTCGCCGCGCACCGGCATTCGTTCCTTGAGGCGGCCGTCGGCGAACCGGACCGCGATCCGCGACGCCGACCGCACCGGGATCACCACCTGCCGCGACACCAGCCACGCGATGGCCGCCAGCAACCCGAGCAGTACCAGGCCACCGGTGAGCAGGGTGCCGCGGACCAGGTCGACGGTGTTCTGTTCGTTGGTCAGCGGGAAGACGAGATACAGCTCGAGACCGGGAACCGACGCGTTGGTCGGCGAGCCGATGATGAGTGCCGGTTCCGAACCGCCACTCCCGGTGGGGACCGACGTGTACTGGTAGGCGACCTGACCGCCCTGCACCATGTCCCGCAGCGTTTGCGGTATCTCCGACGTCGGACCGACGCCCGGCGGAGCGCCGTCGGCGTCGGACCCGGGCACCAGCAGCACGGTGTCGAAGGTGCCGACCGCACCCGAACTCTCGCCGGTGTCGACATCACGGTCGGTGAGCAACGAGCGTGTCTGCCGCAGCCGGTTCTGCACCGACATGTTGCCGTCGCCGCTGGAGAGGTCGCGTTCGACGGCCACGCGTGCGCGGTCGACCTCCTCGGTCGCGGCCGTGAGTTTTACGTCGAGCAGGCGGTCGGTGATCTGGCTGATGAGCACAAAACCCAAGATCAGGAGCACGACAAAAGACAGCACCAACGTCGAGACCACCACACGCAGTTGCAGTGACCGCCGCCAGATGTGACCGAAGGCCCGGCCCAGGCTGCTCGCTGCGCGAGTGAATCGTCCGAAGGTGCTGTTGACGCGTCGCCGAGGTCTCCCGATCACGGCGGGCCGGCCTTGTAGCCGACCCCCCTCACTGTCAGGACGACCTCGGGATTCTCCGGGTCCGTCTCGACCTTGGCGCGTAACCGCTGGACATGCACGTTGACGAGTCTAGTGTCCGCCGGATGGCGGTAGCCCCACACCTGTTCGAGGAGCACGTCCCGGGTGAAGACCTGACGCGGCTTGCGGGCCAGCGCGACCAGCAGGTCGAACTCGAGTGGGGTCAGCGAGATGGGTACGCCTTCGCGGGTGACTTTGTGGGCGGGGACGTCGATCTCGACCGGGCCGATGGACAGCAGTTCGGCCGGCTCTTCGTCGGTGCGACGCAGCCGGGCACGCACGCGGGCGACCAGTTCCTTCGGCTTGAACGGCTTGACCATGTAGTCGTCGGCGCCGGACTCCAGGCCGAGCACCACGTCGACGGTGTCGGACTTGGCGGTCAGCATCACGATCGGGACGCCCGAGTCGGCCCGCAGCACGCGGCACACGTCGATGCCGTTCATGCCTGGCAGCATCAGGTCCAGCAGCACCAGGTCGGGCCGGATCTCGCGGACCGCGGTCAGGGCCTGGGTGCCGTCACCGACGACGAACGGTTCAAAGCCCTCCCCGCGCAACACGATCGTCAGCATCTCGGCGAGAGCGGCGTCGTCGTCGACGACAAGGATGCGCGGCTTCATGCACCAATGGTGACACTTCCGTGATGCAACCGTGGTGATCGACGCGCCGGGCAGCTGTGGTGGTCTGCTCTATATGCTGCAGGTCGTGGGCGAGCTGATCGCGGTGGAGGGCCTCGACGGGGCGGGCAAGAACACGTTGGTGACCGGCCTGGTCGAGCACTGGCACTCGCGCGGAGCACGCGTCGCGCAGTTGACCTTCCCTCGGTACGGCCGTACCGCGACGGCCGACATCGCAGCCGAGGCGCTGCACGGCAAGCACGGCGACCTGCGCGACAGTGTGTACGCGATGGCTCTGCTGTTTGCTTTGGACCGTGCCGACGCTGCCGACGAGATCCGCTCTGCCCGAAGCGAATTCGACGTGGTGATCCTCGACCGCTACGTCGCGTCGAATGCCGCCTACAGTGCTGCCCGGCTCCATCAGGACGCCGATGGTGAGGTCGTCCACTGGGTCGCCGACCTCGAGTTCGGGCGGTTCGGATTACCGCTGCCCGACCGGCAGGTCCTGCTCGGGGTGCCCGCGGAGGTCGCGATGGCACGCGCCGAGTCCCGGGCCGACGCCGACGCGACTCGCGCACGCGATCACTACGAGCGCGACGCCGACCTCCAACGTCGGGTCGACGCGGTCTACCGCGGTCTGGCGAGCACGTCCTGGCGTTCGCCGTGGACCGAATTCGACGGTGGCGACATCTCGATCTTGGCACGACTTCTGCTACCCGAATGACCGTGCGGTAACGGCCCCCCGTCGCTTGGATAGCCTGGAAACAATGACTTCAGCGCAGGAGTACCCATGACGTTTCAGCCGCCGCCACCGGGTGGTCGCGCAGGGCCGCCTCCCGGTCCGCGTTCGCATCCGGTCGGGCCGCCGACCGGGGGTTTTCCAGGTCTGTCCGGCCCGGGTCCGCTGCAACCGCCGACGACCGGTCCGGCCGGCCAGTACGGTCCTGCGGCAACGCCTTACGGGCCGCCGGGACCGCCTGGACCCGGCCAGTTCGGTCCAGGTCCCGGCTATTCCCCACCGGGTCCCGGTCGGCCCCCGAACGGGGGCGGCAACGGGGGCACCATCGCGGCCATCGTGTGCGGCGTCATCGCGGTCCTCGCGATCGCCGGCCTGGTGGTGACGCTGATCGTCAAATCGAACTCATCGGGCGACGACACGCCTGCCGCGGCGTCGACGACGCAGACCACGTCGGACACCACGACAACCGATTCGCCCTATTCGACGTATTCGACGCCCGACTCCACGACCCCGCCCAGCGGCGGAGATCCGACCGAAGTCGCTGCGATTCAGGTCGCGATGCAGAACTATGTGACGGCCGGAAACGCCCGGGACCTCACGCGCATGAAGGCCGCCGTCTGCAGCCAGAACCGCAGCCAAGTGACGCTGCCCAGCAAGCCGGGCAACATCATCATCGAATCGCTGCTCGCGACCCAGATCGACGGCGACTTCGCGCAGACACGCATGCTCGTCCACGTCGAAGAGGGCACCCGGCGCACAGCGTCGGAACCGGCGAATGCCCGGCTGCTCAAGGAGAACAACCAATGGCTGTACTGCCCCGGAGCCGAGCCGTCGATCGGGACGTGAGGGCCGTCGGCTGAGACTCCGCTCGTGGCGGCCACACCCTGTGTCGAATCGGGTCAACTGGGTGCTGCAGCACACAGATTCTCCAACAGGACACAGAGTGTCGGTAGCACCTCGCTGAGCCAACCGCGGATCGTGGTCATCCGGGTGTATCCCGAAGCGGACGGGCCCGATCTCCGTCACCAGTCATCGCGTTCCCGCCGAACGTGACGCCAGGAGCACGCGGCCCACAAAAGTAGGGGAGGAAACTTCCTCCCCTACCCTCGGTGTCCTCCCCCAGAAAATTCGCGGACGATTATGAAACCCGGGGAAGAAGTTCTTCCCCTAGATTTTGCGGGCACGACGCCATCGTGTTTCCCCAGGTCGGAGCGCTGACCAGGCAGATCAGTAGCGGTAGTGCTCCGGCTTGTACGGTCCTTCGACGTCGACGTTGATGTACTCGGCCTGTTCCTTGGTGAGCTTGGTCAGCGTGCCGCCGAGAGCTTCGACGTGGATGCGCGCGACCTTCTCGTCGAGATGCTTGGGCAGGCGGTAGACCTCGTTGTCGTATTCGTCGTTCTTGGTCCACAGTTCGATCTGCGCGATCACCTGGTTGGAGAAGCTGTTGCTCATCACGAACGACGGGTGGCCGGTCGCGTTGCCCAGGTTGAGCAGACGTCCCTCGCTGAGCACGATGATTGACTTGCCGTCCTCGAAGATCCACTGGTCGACCTGCGGCTTGATGTTGATCCGCTTGGCGCCCGACCCCTCGAGGCCGGCCATGTCGATCTCGTTGTCGAAGTGGCCGATGTTGCCGAGGATGGCCTGGAACTTCATCTGACGCATGTGCGCGAGGGTGATGATGCCGAGGTTGCCGGTGGAGGTGATGACGATGTCGGCGTCGCCGATCGCCTGCTCGACGGTCACGACATCGAAGCCGTCCATGAGGGCCTGCAGCGCGTTGATCGGGTCGATCTCGGTGACCTGCACGCGCGCGCCCTGACCGGCCAGCGACTCCGCGCAACCCTTGCCTACGTCGCCGTAACCACAGATCAGAACCTTCTTGCCGCCGATCAGCACGTCGGTGCCGCGGTTGATGCCATCGATCAGGGAGTGTCGGGTGCCGTACTTGTTGTCGAACTTGCTCTTGGTGACCGAGTCGTTGACGTTGATCGCCGGGAACGACAAATCACCCGCGGCGGCAAACTGGTAGAGCCGCAGCACGCCGGTGGTGGTTTCCTCGGTGACACCCTTGACGGACTCGGCGATGGTCGTCCACTTGGACTTGTCGTTCTCGAAGCCCGTCCGGAGCAACTCGAGGAACACCTTGTACTCGGCGGAATGATCGTCCTCGGCGGGCGGAACAACCCCGGCCTTCTCGAACTCGGCGCCACGCAGGACCAGCATGGTCGCGTCACCACCGTCGTCGAGGATCATGTTGGCGGGCTCGTCGGGGTTGGGCCAGGTAAGCATCTGCTCGGCCGCCCACCAGTATTCCTCGAGCGTCTCACCCTTCCAGGCGAACACCGGGACGCCCTTGGGCTCGTCGGGGGTGCCGTGTGGCCCGATGACGACGGCCGCGGCGGCGTGATCCTGGGTGGAGAAGATGTTGCACGACGCCCAGCGCACCTCGGCGCCGAGCGCGACGAGCGTCTCGATCAGCACCGCGGTCTGGACCGTCATGTGCAGCGACCCCGAGATGCGGGCGCCCTTCAGCGGGGCGACGTCGGCGTACTCGCGGCGCAGCGACATCAGGCCGGGCATCTCGTGCTCGGCGAGTTCGATCTCCTTGCGGCCGAAGTCCGCGAGTGACAGGTCGGCCACCTTGTAGTCGATGCCGTTTCGGGTGTCGGCCTGCAGTGCGGAGCTCGTCATGTGTTCCCCTTGTCGTTCGCGTCGGAATGCTGCTCGGATGCAGCTCGAAAGGCGTTCGACTAGAGGCTATCGGACGGCGTCAGGCGACACCTGTGGCAGGTGTCACCACCGACGACCGACTCAGAGCTCGGCGCGACCCTCGGGGGCCACCTTCGCGTCGTCGAGGGGTGGGACCTCGCCGCGCTCACGCTTGCCGACCATCGAATGTCGTTGGCTGTACAGGAAGTACACGGCGACGCCGAGGACCATCCAGACCAGGAACCGAATCCAGGTCAGCGCCGACAGGTTCAGCATCAGCCAGATGCAGGCGATCACCGCGAGCACCGGGATCACCGGGCCACCGGGCACGCGGAATCCCCGCTCGAGATCGGGGCGAGTGCGCCGCAGGACCATCACGCCGATGGCGACCACGATGAACGCGAACAACGTTCCGACGTTGACCATCTCGTGCAGCTTGTCGATCGGCAGGAACCCGGCAACCAGGGCACATACGACGCCGATGAGGATCGTCAGACGAGCTGGGGTGCCGAACCGCGGATGGGTCTTCGACATCGCACGCGGCAGCAGCCCGTCGCGGCACATCGCGAACAGCACCCGGGACTGTCCGAGCATCAGCACCATCACGACGGTCGTCAGACCTGCCAGCGCACCGAAGGCTGTGACCTTCTCCGCCCACGTGATGCCCTCGACCTGGAACACGTCGGCGAGGTCGGCATCCTTGCCGGCCAATTCCTTGTAGCTGACCATGCCGGTCACCACGATCGTCACGAGCACGTAGAGGGCGGTGACGATGGCGAGCGAGCCGAGGATGCCGCGCGGCACATCCTTGCGCGGGTTGCGTGTTTCTTCTGCAGTTGTCGCAACGACGTCGAACCCGATGAAGGCGAAGAACACCAGCGACGCCGCCGCGAGGACGCCGTACCAGCCGTAGGAGGAGTCTCCGCCGCCACTGATCAGGGAGAACAGGGTCGAATCGACCGACTTGTGGGTTCCCTCGCCGGACTCGGCCGGCGGCACGAACGGCGTGAAGTTGTCGGCCTTGATGTGGAAGAAGCCGACGACGATGACGAGGAGGACCACGCCGACCTTGATGGCCGTGATCACGGCACTCACCACCGACGAGAGCCGTGTTCCGATCACGAGCAGGGTCGTGACAACGGCGATGATCAGGATCGCGCCCCAGTCGACCGTCACCGACCCGATGTCGAAGGAGGCCGACGACGCGGTGCTGTTGGTGGTGAAGGCGTTGACCACATACTGCGACCAGCCCTTGGCCACCACCGCAGCGCCGACCGCGAACTCGAGAATCAGGTCCCAGCCGAGGATCCAGGCGACGAACTCGCCGAGCGTCGCGTAGCCGAAGGTGTACGCGGACCCGGCCACCGGCACCGTCGACGCGAATTCGGCGTAGCACAGCGCGGCGAACGCACAGGTGATCGCGGCGATGATGAAGGAGACCGAGATCGCCGGACCGGCCTTGTCGGCGGCCGTCTGGACGGTGAGGGTGAAGATTCCGGCGCCGATCACCACCGATACGCCGAAAACGATCAGGTTCCACGCACTGAGGTTTTTCCGGAGTTTGTGTTCCGGCTCGTCGGTGTCGGCCATCGACTGCTCGACCGATTTGATGCGCGTCAACGGATTGGCCATGAACGATCCTCCCGTGAGTCAGAGCGGATGCAGCGTTCATTTACGCTAACCGAACGATCACCGGCGCCGCGCGGGAATCAGCGTCGAGCGTGTCCCGTTACGGCCCACCCGGGATTGCCAGGTGGGCCGAAACGGGCGATCGGGTGGAGCTCAGACCAGGCCGCGGAAGCCCTGCCCGATGCTCGAGTCGGTTTCCGACATCACGCGACTCGCATTCGACACACCCGTCTTCAACGCCATCAGCTGGTCACGCGACGTGGTGAAGATGCGGTCGAAGTTCTGTTGCGCCTCGGTGTAGGCCTGCTTGGCGTCCGCCGAGTTCCAGTTGCCGTGCAGCGCAGCCACCTGGGTCTTCAGCTGACCGTTGAGGTCCTCGAGACGGTTGAAGGCGGCGAGCAGGCCGCTGCTGAGGTCGCCGAGCGAGGCGAAGTCATAGTTGATCTGTCCGGACATGGGAGTTCCTTTCGTGTCGGAATGGGAAGTGTCAGACCGAGACCGGGCCGCCGGCGAGACCGTTGGCCGCCGACGCGTCCTGGTCTTCGTAGCCGGCGAAGCCCTGGCTCAGCTGGGTGCGGATCTGGTCGAGCAGGTTGTTGAGCGTGATCGCCGCGCGGTTCCAGTCGGTGTGCGTACCGTCGAAGGCCACCCCCGCCCGGCCCTGCCAGGTGGGCGTGGCGTTGCCCGCGTGCCGGGCCATGACGCCGATGGTTTCCTTCATGTCGTCGACGATGCTCGCGACCGACTGCGCGGTTGCCTGCGCGTCGGCCACGTTGAGGGCGACCCCCGGGCCCGCCGATCCGATTCCGGGAAGATTCAGCATGAGTTTTCCTCCTGTGTTTCGGCATCGTTCGGCGATGCCCCCGTTGGCGCCCACGTAGCGGACACCCCTGACCGTTCCCCGACCTGAATCATCATGGGAACCAACGACTGTCGGGCAGGGTCTCGATCAGCAGGCCAATCGCTTGCGTGATCCGATGCCCCGTACCCGGCGACAGCGTGGTCCACAGACGTCCGTCCAGGGACTTACTGGGGCTGGATACGATTCGACCCTTGCCGGTGTCGAAAACCGCTACCGCTCCAGAAGATTGGGTGAGCACACCAGCGTCGTGCGCGATCGCGACGATCTCGGTACGGGCTCGGCACGACGCTAACGCAGCCGAGATCATCATGGCGTCGGTCGGCGAGGCGCCGAGGGCGTGCAATGCATCAGTCATCTCGAGGCCCGTTCGGCATGAGCCCAAGCGATCGGTGAAATCGTCGGTCGGATGACTCAGTGCGCCAAAGGAACACGGAGCGCATTCGCCGAGTTCTCGCTGAAACAGCGGCCCGAGCGCATCGGCCTCGTGGAGGTCGACGAGACGAAGGTGGACATCGGTGCCGTCACGAACGGCCAGTGCGTGATGGTTACCGGCCCGCGCAAGGCACATGCGCCGGACACCGTCGTCGGTGAAGGTCCGGACTTCGATGGTCCGATCCGGCGTGGAGAGTACCCGCATCGCTGCGCCGAGCCAGGCCACCGGCTCGTCGTCCGCCCAGAGGCCGAGGTCGACGATCCGCGCGTCGAGATCGGCCGGCGACATTCTCGCCGGCTCGGGTTCGAGGACGCCGTCGACATCGAGTACCACGGGCCAGGTCTGCACGCCGTGTCGTTCGCCGAGGCGGCGCAGCACCGCGACATCGAGCGCGATTGCCGTCATGTCGGTTGTCGTCATGGTCGGCGCCCTCCGTCCGGACCGAGCAACAGGGTCTCGGCGGTGTACCGGGGATCGACCGATCCAGGTTTGACGACGTGCTGTGCGACGGCGTGGTCGGCGACCGCGATGTCGGCCCAGGTGGTTGGATTCTCCGATTCCGTTGCAACAACGCCCGATTCGCTGGATCCGGGAATCCCGGAGTCCACGACGCGGACCACCGTACGATCGCCGGCCGCGGCCGTGACCGGCGACGGTGCCATCGGCGGCGCTGCGGATGTCGGATGGGGTTGCGAGACTTGCGGTGCCGACAAGTCACGTGCCACGCCGGGAACCGGAGACTGCGGTTGGGCCAGAGTTGTCGGGATGTAGGCGAGCTTCTCCTGTTGCAGTGCAACAAATCCCGCGGGCAGCACGGACGGTGCTCCCGGTGACGCAACAGGTGATGGTGGAGTCTGGACCGCGGCGTTGGTGGTTACCCGCTGCGCGGCATGCTCGGCATCCAGTGGCGCGGCGGAGACCAGGTCGGGTGCCGGTGACGCCGAGTTCCAGGGCTTGGCGACGGGTTCGGTGGCCACCTCGTAGGCCTGCATCACCCGCGAGGCCCGCATGTGTTGATCGTGGGCGGCGCGCTCGATCTGCGCGGCAGCACCGGCGATCAACGGAACCACACTGTTTGCTGCCCTGGATATCTCGTGCATCTGTTGAACGAGCCCGATCTCGGCGATGGCCGGCATGTTCAGCCGGGCAACCGTGATCGCGGCTGCCTGCGCATGGGCGCGGGCCGCGTTGTATCCGGCCTCGACTGCAGTGTCGGCGAACCACGGCGCGAGTCGGGTCAATCGCTCGAAGGCCGCACTCGACTGCGCCGACTGCCAATGCACACCCAACCTCGCGAGCACGGCCGCGTACTCGGCGCCCGCTTCGCCCAGATCTGCCGACAACCTCGCCCAGGCGAGGCCGGCCTCTGCCAGTGGCCCCGGCCCTGGTCCGTCACCCAGATCGGAGGCGAGTTGTTCGCTGTTTCGAGCGTCCCAGTCGACGCCGGTGAATCCGGTCACTGCTCCTCCTCTCTGGACATGAAATCGGTTGAATGACTTTGCTTTCGGAAGCCCTTCGAGGCTCGCTACGCTCGCACCTCAGGGAGCGGTATAAGCTCGCTCCGCTCGCACCTCAGGGAACGACAGGGCGCGCTCCTCAGTGCGGCGCGAGTGGTGGAACCCGGAACATGCTGGCAGCGTCATCGTCGCCCTGCGTGAACCCCGCGGCCTGCGCTCTCAGCACCGCGGCGATCTTGCGCAACTCGTGGACGCCCGACGCAGCGTCGGCCCCGAATGTCTCGGCGACGGTGGAGAAGCTGTCGGCAGCGGCGATCGACACCTCGTCACGCCCCTGGGGCGCGACCTGCAAGGTGTGTCCGGCCGAGGTCACCGAATGCTCCAACCGTTCGGCGATGCGGTCGAGATCCGCAGCGGCGACGAGTAGTTCGGATGGATCTACGCGAAGTTGTGAGTCGGTCATGGGTGTCTCACTTCCGTGTTGTATCCGCGCTGGGTGGTCCCAGCCGGAGTTCGATGTCGGGTGCAGGATCTGGTTCGGGTGTCTCGTCGTGGCCGAGCACCGCGGGCACCACCTCGAGGTCGTCGCCGACGATCCGCTGTCCGTTGATCTCCGAGACCAGATAGTCGGCGATCGCGTGCTGATCGGCGGATGCGCCTGCCGTGCGCCCCATCCCGGCGGCACCCGCGCCCAGCGGGGCAGCACCCATTGGCATCGCCTGCGTCGAGCCCGGACCTCGCACCGGGGTGGCCGCGACGTTGGCGCCGGGGGTTTCGACCGCTGCCGGAGTGGTCGGGACCGTGGTCCGGGCATTGTTCAGCGCCGGCACCATGCCGAGGCCACCGAGCGCCGCACCAGTGACTCGCGCCCCGCCCTTGCCCACCGGATGCGGCATCGGGCCGCCCGGAGCGGGCTTGTCCTTCTTTGGCTGTTCACGATTGTTGTTCTGGTTGCGGTCCGGCTGGTTGATGGTGGTGATCATCTTGCCGACGGGTTTCGCCAGGGCCGAGGGCAATTCGACTGCCGTCGACAGCGCCGGGGAGACGACGTCGAGCACCGAACTGGCGATCGCGAACGGCGACGGACCGGCAGCCGGCTTGGGCGCGTTGGTCACCGGCACCTTGGTGCCGTTCACGGTCATCTTGCCGGTCGGTGCGAGCAGCGCCGCCCGGGTGGCGGCCACCGCGGCGGTGGCCTCGCCGAGGCCGAGATTGGCGAACCCCACCGCAAGTCCGATGCCGGCCGCGAAGGCGGGGCTCACGATCATCGGCACCACGGCGGCAATCTTGGCGACGGTCGCGGCAATGATCGCCTGCACCGCAGCCAGACCGTGGGCCACGATCGCGGCGGCGGCGTTGATGTCGAAGGACATTCCGGTGCCCTGCGTCGCGAGTGCCGCACTGTTGGTCGACGCCTGCGCGGTCTTGGCACCGGCACCCAGCGACGACTGGCCCGCCCACAGTTTGTCGGCGAGGCCGAGTGCGCCCTTGCTCATCGTCATCGTTGTCTCGAGCACCTTCGACAAACTCTGGAAGATGGCCGATGGGTCGAAGCCTGCCTTCGAGAGATCACCGGTTCCGAAGCCGCCCAACAGATCTGTCATGGGTTTGATCAGCAGGTCGAGGTCGATGGTCGGCATCGGCGGGAGACCGGGCATCGGCGGCAGCGGCGGCAGCACCGGCAACGGCGGCAGACCGAGGCGGGTAAGGACGTCGGCGACGGGTGTGTCGAGGATGGGTCCGAGCGGCGTCGCGTCGACCATGTCCTGCACGGTCATGTGCATCATCGCCGGCACGTCGGGCAGACACGGCTGCGGCGTGTGGGGCATGTGGGCCGGTGTCACAGGGCGGACCTGATGACTGCGGCGTTGTTGCCGTCGGTCGTCTCGAAGGTGGCGAGACCGGCCGCGGTAGAGGCCGCCGTAGCCGCATGCACCGCCGCCAATTCGCCCACGGACGTGAGGTGATTCACCTGCGCGGCAATGAAAGCCGCCAGGAACTCCTGGCCGATCAGTCCGAACACCGGCACCATGATCGCGGTGTTGGCCGCCGCGTTGATGGAGCCGGCCGCACCCACCGCCGTCGCCATCGCGACATTGGTCCCGGTGAACGCCTCGAGCACCTCTGGTGTCACGCGCACATCGGTCATGACAACCCCCTTAGTAGTGATGTCGGATGGATCGTGTTGTGGAACAGCGGCAATCAGGTCGCCGGCCGTGACGCCAGCAGGTCGGCGAAGGCTTCGTTGAACTCGTCGGTGGCCGCCGCCCGCTGAGCGAAGGCGCGCTGCGCAGCCATGGCCGCGGTGGCGACGATCTGCTCGCCGAGCCGAGTGGCACCCAGTTCGTTGGCACCCGACGCCAACCAGAGTCCGGTCAGCGCACCGTTCGCGTCGACCTCCGCCGTCACGAGATCGTCGGGCGACGTCGCCCGCACCGCAATCGACCCCAGCTTCTCGCTGAACTCGTGCAGCCCGTTCAACTGCGCCTGCGCGCGGGCTTCGAGTTCGTCCATCGCCCAGCTCATCTCGACACCCCCGTCATCCGCGCCGGAGCCACGAGACAGGCTCATCGGCGTCGGAGTCGTCCTGGTACTCGGCACGTGCCACGTCGTCGGCCTTCGGCAGTTTCATCTCGTCGACGAGCTCGGCGGCCATCCCGTCGGCCAGCAGATCGGCGCGCAGCCGCACACCTGCGGACATCGCGGCCTGACGACAGAGACGCAAGATCTCGCCGGCGAGCACGGATGGCTCCTTGTCGAGCATCGACGGTTCGATCCGCACCGACAGCGGCAGACCCTGATAGGTGGTGACCACCGACAGCGATCCCGACCGCGACCGTGCCTGCGCCGGCTGATGCAATGCCGCCCACGCCCCGTGGTCTGCCGGCGGGAGTTCCTCACCCCCACCAGAAGCCGCTGCATGATCACCGATCGAATCGCGGTGGATGGACTCGCTGAATGTCGTCACGATCGCCCCCTTCTGATTCTTTAGACGCAGCGTCGGGGATTTCGGATCCATGGATTCTTGGTCGATGCCCCCGCACTGGCCGACCTGCAGAGATGCCGACCCGGTCAGCACTGACCGAATGCTTGAAAAGATCCTGCCACAGGTCCGTGACTGCGCCCACACTTTGTGCACAGCTCGTTCGGCGTCCCACCGGCCCGACCGGCCGCCCTCGCTTTGGGTACACTCCGGCCTGTGCCGTCAACAACCAGGCGTTTACGAGACTGAACGCCGACGGCACTGGTGCCGCCACAGGCCCTGCAGCCGCCGACACCGCGTCGGGGGAACGATCCACCAGGGGGACTGCCGACAATGACAGCTGAGCAACCGGCCAACGATCCGGCAACACAATCAGACGCAGCGGGACATCCGGTCACGCCGCCGTGGTTGCAGTTCGCGCCCCAACCCCCGGCAGATGGCCAGCGACCCACCGAGGGCACACCGACAGGACATACCACCGGACCGACGCACGCCGCGGAGCATCACCCCGCGCCGGGACGTCCCGAGCACCCCGTGTTCGATCCACCGCCGCCCGGGCCATACCCGGGTCCGCCGGCAGGACCATACGGTCCACCCGCGGGTTCGGGTCCCACGCCGACGCCACCTCCCCCCGCACCCGGCGCACCCTATGGGCCCCAGTACGGTCCGCCGGCAGGCTATCCGCCCCAACAGTTCCCGGGACAACAGTTCCCCGGACAGCCTGGTCCGGCCGGACCTGCGCTCGATGACGTGGCGCTGCTGCGGAAGGCGCGTCGGGCCCCAAGCCGTGGCTGGCGCCGAGCCGTCCATACTCTTTCGGCGGGCACGATCAATCCCGGTGAGTCGCAGGGCGATATCGAGTACCAGCAGCTTCTCGAACGGGTCCGACGACCCGTTCGCGGCGACTACCGCATAGCGGTGCTGTCGCTCAAGGGTGGCGTCGGGAAGACCACCACCACCGTCGGGCTCGGGTCGACCTTCGCGTCGTTGCGCGGCGACCGGGTGATCGCCGTCGACGCCAACCCCGACCTGGGCACGCTCGCACAGCGCATCCCGCAGCAGACCCGCTCCACCGTGCGCGACCTGCTCGCCGACGACAACGTCTACCGATACTCGGACGTCCGCGCGCACACCTCGCAAGCGCCGAGCCGATTGGAAGTCCTTGCTTCCGAACGCGATCCGGCGATGGCCGAGGCGTTCAACGAGGACGAGTACCGCGGCGTGGTGACCATCTTGCAGCGGTTCTACAACATCATCATCACCGATTGCGGTACGGGACTGAGTCATTCGGCGATGAACGGGGTTCTCGACCTGGCGAACGCCCTCATCCTGGTGAGCTCACCCGCGCTCGACGGTGCGCGCAGCGCCGGCGCGACCCTCGACTGGCTCGAGGCCCACGGCTACGGGCACCTCGTATCGCGGGCTGTGGTGGTACTCAGCTCGTCCCGACCCGGCGCATCGACCATCGACACCAACCAGCTCGCCCAGCACTTCCTCACCAGATGTCGTGCAGTGCAGCAGATTCCGTTCGACGACCATCTCTCCGAGGGCGCCGACGTCGACCTGGAACTGATGAGCAAACCCGCCCGGCGCGCCTTCGTCGAACTCGCCGCCAGCATGGCCGACGAATTCGCCGACGCCCCGGTCCGACGCGAGGACCCGTTCCTCGCCTGAGCTCTCACTGCTGTCTAAGGTCGGCCCCTCCGCTTCTCAGCTGAGGTGCGAGGAGCGCAAGCGACTACCCACCGCTGCCTGAGGTGCGAGGAGCGCAAGCGACGAGCCTCGAAGACCTGGCGACGCCACCTCAACAAGCCCCCTCGGGATGGCAACCAAAACGGTCGCCGCGACGTGCCTCCGAGGGCATTATGCCCTCGGATACGCGTGAGGCGGACCGTTCCAGACAGCGTCGAAGGGGGCACTCGGATCAGTATGATTTTAGGTTCGGATTCCGGACATAAAATCATACTGATCGACGTCGCAGCGCCTCGACGGCCCGGTCGCCGTCGCTGGTTATTAACCCAATTGCTCTGTCTCACGAACCCTTCGAGGCTCGCTTCGCTCGCACCTCAGGGAGCGGAGGTGGGCTCACGAAGCGGAGCTGGGCTCACGGCGGAATCGCCCCGGCGAGCCCCGACGAACTCAGCCACCCGGTCCGCGAGGTGCGTTCGGGCTCCCTTGCGGCCCTTGCAGCGACTTGGGGAGCTGCAGGGTCGGCAGCGGTCCCAGGTCGGGTGCGGGCCCCATCGGGATTCGACCACCACCGGGCAGCGGGATCTCCGGAACCCACGGCCGCGGTGCCGGAATGCCGGCGCGGGTGACCGTGGCGTGCATCAGGTAGACGTTGTAGCTCGTCCACTGCGACATCGTGAAGTACAGGTCGTTGCCCTTCGACCACGGGTGAATGCTCGCACCGTAGATCGACGGGTAGTTAGTCGCCGACGCCACCACTCGCGGCGCCGTCCACGGCCCCTGCGGATTTGCCGCCTGGCGCAATACGATTCCGTTGCTGAAGACGTCGGTCGACAGCATCAGCCAGCGTCGCAGGGACGGACTCCACTGCACCGACACCTCGCCGACGCCACCGGAGGCCACCGGCCGCGGCTCGGCGGTGAGGCCACGTCCCCAGTAGGTGCCCATCCAGTACTGGTAGGCCGCCTTGTTGAGGATCTGGTTGGCCGGAACACGCGCCACGTACACACCGCCGACACGGCCCTGCTCGGTGCCGAACATGTAGACCATGTTGCCGCGCTTAGTAAGTGCGGGCATCTGGAAGTTGCGGGCGGGTCCGGCGTTAGTCCAGAACGCGCTGCCCGACTTGCGCCAGGTCACGCCGTTGTCGTCGGACACGGCGATGCCCGAGTAGTTCGACGTCCACGACCCGGGAGCCGGACCATACTGGCGCACAGACGCATACGAGAGGTACTGGCGCCCGCCGACGGAGATGCCCGACGTCGGGAGAGTGGTGATCTCGCTGCCGTTGATCCGGCGGGCCGGGATCACCTCACGCGCCCGGCCGGCCTGGCCAGTGAGGAAGTCGCTGTAGGAGAACTGCCGCAGATTGGTGGTGTTGCTGTACGCCAATGTGTTGACGCGCCAGTCGAAACCGGTGGGCGCCTTGGTCCCGGTGTCACCGGCAAACCCGGAGCCCTGCTTGCCACCTTGCCGCAGATTCACGTAAGGCAGTGCGGGGAACGGGATCTGGGCCGGCATGATCGGGACGTTCAGGCCCGCGCCGCTCACGTACGGCGGCTGATCGCTGCGCTCACCCTGCGGACGCGGGCGCCCGAAGGTGTCGCCGAACACCGTGATGACCTGGCCCTGACCGTTGTCCCACATCACCGCGTTGCCGGCACCGGCAACGCCCCACTTGGTGTCGGTGTGGTCCACCGACTGCGCGCCCGTCAGCTTGGCGACGAAGGCGTTGGTGATGCCGTTCTTGGTGACCGGCTGGCCCGCGCCACGCTGCTGCCCAACGCGATTCGGATTCGGTGTCGGATACAGGTCGGGGCCTTGCGGTGCATTAGGCACGTTGGGGTTGATGATGACCGGCGCTTGCGGCGTGGTCGGGGTGCCGTTCGGGGCCGGTCGCGGAAGTTCCGGCACGGCGGGCGCAGGCGGCACGATCATGCCGACCGGGTTCACGTTGGGAACCGAGAGCTGCGGCTGCGCATTGAGATTGACCGGCTGTTCCTTGGTGGCACCGCTGCTGCTGGACGAGCAGGCGCTCAGCACGGTCACGGAGACCACGCCCAGCGCGATCACGGCCAGCGCCGGCCGAGAGTTGATGACTCGCGACGGTTTCACGTCAGACTCCCCCATTCGGATTGACCACACCCGCGACCTGCCGTCGGCTCATCGGCCGAAGACCGCTGCGCGCTCATGGACACGCTCGACAAAGCCTGGCGTCGAGTTGAACTGCCCCACCGCACGAGCCCAGCCGTCGGGCTGTCGGAGGTCGCCGCCGGCAGCACAGAGCAGGCGGGCCGCCGAGAGCGTCGCGTCGTCCATGTTGTCGGGGTCGGCCTTGCCGTCATCGTCGGCGTCGGTGGCGAACTGCTCCCACCGGCTGGGCATCATCTGCATCGGGCCCATGGTCCGGTCGACGACCTCACTGCCGTCGAAGCGACCGGCGTCGGTGTCCGGAATCGGTTTGGCACCAGCCGGATTCGCCTGGTCCAGACCGCGCAGGTAGGGCCGCGCAACCCCATCGGATTCGACGACGGCGCCGTCTGCGGTCGCATTGGAACTCGACACATCGCCGATCGCGGCGAGCGTCGACCAGCCGATTCCGCAGGCTGGGAGCGCCTTGTCCATGGCCGCCGCGGCGTACGCGTAGGAGCGGAGTGCCCGTTCCGGGATGCCGTACGGGCCGCTGTGTAGCTGCGATCATTCCTTCAACTGCATCGACGGGACTTGCCGTTCGGCCTGGTCGTCGTCTTTGTCCAATCGCGACGAACATGACGTGATCAAGGCAAGAACCATTACGGTCCCCACCACGAACAGCCAGCGACGACGCGCTCCCCCACCACCTTGCACGCGATGCACGCTACCGGATCGTGACCAAGAGACAAATCGACGGGGTCCGCCGAACGACCAGGACATATGCGGTGTTTCGGCCCCAAATCACGCCCGCGAGTGAGAAGGGTCACATTTTGCCGCCGACGTTCTACTCTGACCTGCGCAGGAACGAAACGAGTTGCCTCACAGGCTCCTTGGCCTCGTCCCATCGGTCGGCCTCGATCCAGAGTTCCGACCATTCGGTGGCCTCGTCGAGCACCCGCTCGGCGACGGTCACCGCTCGCGATCGCAGCGAGTCAGAGACCTCGAACGGCGCCTCGTCGAGTGTCTGCGGTCCGTACGACTCGTCCGGCTCGGGCCCGCCCGGCATCAGTGCTGCAACGGTCGCCACCGCCGCCAATGCCGCCGAGCAGACGTCGATCTCCAGTTCGTCCGGGTCGTCGGCGTCGGTCACCGCATCGAACGCGGCCTGCACCACCGACAACCGTTCATCCGGGTCGGCCTCGTCGAACTCGACGACCCAGTCGGCCGCGTCGTCGTTGTCGAAGATCCCCGATCCCCATGCGCCCACTACCAACTCCTCTGAGAGATACCGCTAACGAAAATCTGCGACGGCAGACCACCCTGGGTCCTCGAGCACATCGAACTGTGCGCCGACCGTGCGGCACCACTGTGCAACAGCATCGAGGCCTGCGCCAGGTGGCGAGTACAGGAACAGGGTCCGGGCACCGCCCTGCGTCATCGTCGCAACCAGCTCGACGTCGCCTTGCAGCGAATCGCCCAGTGTCTCCTCGTCGGCGGTCAACCGCTCGTGCTCGCCGTCCACGGGGAGCCCGTCCGCTCGTGCCCGAAACTCCCTGCGCACCACGACCGCCTGCGTCGCCAAGGGCGCGGACAACCATTGCAGCGGGCGACGCACCGACACCAGGACCGGGCCGTCCGGCGTCTCGGCAGACAGCATGGCCCACTCGTCTGTCGGGGCTCGCACAGCCAACGCCGTGACCACCGCCCGGAGATCCGCCACATCGACGAGATCGTTCGTCGGGCTGGTCAGCACGCCGATCGGCCCGATCCACTGACCGACCCAATCCTCGCCGAGCACCCAATCCAGCACGAGGAAGGCGATCTGCGTCGCCTCCTCGTCGGGCAGCTTCGCGAACACCGGGTGAAAGACCCCGACACTCACCCACCAGTGCTCCTCGTCGACGAACAACTGGAAGCGCGTGTCGGCGACATCGACCGCGAGGCCACCGAACTGCGCGCGAATGTTCTCGATGTCGGCTTCGGGGAGCCGCGCCGGCGCATATACGAATTGGTCGTCGGCGGGACTCGCATCCGCCCAGCGCTGGGTGACGGCCCGCAATCGCGGGTCGCCGCCACCGCTGACGACGAACTGGTGCTGGCAGGTCCCGTCGGTGCCGAACTCCCATGCCAGAGCGGGATCGATGGCCTCGACGGCCGCGCTCACGGTCGCAGCCAGTGCTTCCCCGTCCCGTGCAACCAACCCGGCCACGACGGCCCGACGCCCAGCGTCGGCCCACCACCGCCAGAATCGTCCGATCGCAACATCTTCCTCGCGCATGCATCAACAGTATCGGCGATACCGACACCTTCGACGCGGCGCTCCACAGCCTCGGTCGGAGTTACCAGGAACAGCTGGTCGTGCAGTGCCACCGTCTGCGGTGGTCGTAGTCCAAAGAAGGTGAGTAGATCCCATCTCTCAAGGAACTAGCCAAAGACCTCAAGAGATTCTGACCGTCAGCGTCGATTGAGAAGAGCGAGTCTGCTTACTGGTGGCATTTACGAGCTGAGGCCGATTTCTTCGTCGCCCGCAGCTCAGCTTTCAGCTTCATCGATCGAGAAGTGCACCGACTCACCCGGCTCCACTCGTCGAAGCTGCTGAGAAATCTGCGACGCCACTCCCCAATGCACACTCAGGTCCGCGAGTTCCAAATTGCTCACGACCAACTCTCCACCCAACTCGAATGGCACCACCATCGACGCGCAACTCATCCAATTCGGCGTCACCGCATTCACTCGCCACTCGTTGAATAGCTCCACCTCGAGCACCTCATGCCCCATCTCCGGTAGTACCTTGTCGAACAGATCCGGCAGTTCATCACACACTTCGAACTCGCCCTCAGTCGGATCGAGCAAGCTCACACCGGCCCCGGAATCCAGCGGGCGCGTGTCCCAAGCATAAAAGCGTCCAAGCCAATCACCCGCGATTACCTCAATGTGACTCGCCAACAACCGATTTGACTGAGCGACGATACCCCGAGCCACATCTGCCTCACCGCGGGTATAGATGCGGAACAGGCCCTTTTCCAGTACCAACCCGCCAAAGTTGTCGCGGACGCGTTGAGGGGTGTCGTATCGCAGACCTTGGCCGGCAGGTACACCGCAACTGGGGCGAAACATTACGAGCAGTGGTTGCATACGTTCCTCGGTTAGTTGGCCAGGTGGTGTTTGGCGGCTCTTCGAAGTTAGGCGGGCACTGCTCAGCAGTGGAATTGCTGGTTGTTGGCCCGCTGGGCGCGGGTGCAGTGGAATCGTATCCGGCGGCGTGAGTTCTCGGTGTTGCGGAATCCGCAAGCAACGCGTTTGACCTGTTTCACCAGTCGGTTGTAGCCCTCGGTGCGGGCGTTTGTCAGCCCGGTCTGCACGAACGCCAGGATCGCCGGCCACCACGCCTCGATCGTGGTCGCCAGCCGGGAGACTTCTGGGATGTCGGCCTGCGCGCACCAAGTGTAGAAGCGGTAGAGCCGGCGACGGATCTCACTGTTGTCCACACCCTGACGCGCGGCGGAAAGTAGCTGGCGTAGTTCCTCTTTCGCGATGTAGGCGGTGAGGATCTGCGCGGACGGATCGTGATCGATCAATGCGTTCCACATCTTGGCAAATGACCTGTCCGACAGGTGTTCTCGCGCCGAGAGTAACCGTCGACGATTCGCCCATTCCGGGTCCTGTTTTCGCCCCCGGCGGCCGTGGGTGTCGAAGGTGACCCGCCGCCGCACCGCGGTAAGGGCGTCGTTGGCGAGCTTGACGAGGTGGAAGTGATCGACCACCACCTGTGCGTTGGGTAACAACTCGGCGGTGACCGCAGCGGCATACGCTGCCGACGGATCGATCACCACATGGGTGATCTCGTTACGGAACTTCGTGGTCTGCGTGGTGAGCCACCGGGTGACCGCCGCACCCGTGCGGCCTTCGACCTGCCCGAGCAGGCCCTGATCGCCGCTGAGGTCGACGAATCCGGTGTCCCACGGATCGACCCGCACCCAGCGTCTGCCGTCTTTGTCACGCGTCCAGCGGGGCTTGCCGCGGCGGGTCTCATCAATCCCGAGGACCCGCA
>NZ_JAKWBF010000059.1 GCF_022513585.1 Gordonia gummivorans | reverse complement strand
GGGGTGGATGACGGGACTCGAACCCGCGACAGCCAGGATCACAACCAGACCCCCGCAGGGGGTCATATTCTGTTGTCTACCAGCCCGAACAGTGGTCTGCCTGCCTGGTGATCTGCACTCTACACGCGGACATATCACCACGCAATTACCTGCAAACGTACACCTGAGACGTGCGATAAGGTTGCAGCGTGGCCAGCACACGCCGATCGTGGGGCACCGTTCGCGGCATGAGGAACGGTGCATACCAGGCGTCGTACGTCGCCCGTGACGGCGTTCGCTACTACGGGCCGCACACCTACCGTGCAAAAGCGGATGCTGAGGGTTGGCTGTCCTCTGAGCGGAAGCTGATCGAGCTGGGGGAGTGGAAACCGCCGGCCGAGCGGGCCGCCGAGCAGGCCGCGAGCATGATCGTGTTCCGTGACTTCGCGACCCGATGGCTGGCCGAGCGGGATCTCTCACCGAAAACCCGATGGATGTATCAGACGTTGCTCGACAGTCGGATTCTTCCGGCGTTCGGTGATGAAGCGGTCCGCGACATCACGCCCGCGCTCGTGCGTACATGGTGGGCAGGACTCGGCAAAGCGACGCCGACACGATCGGCCCACGCTTACCAACTGCTCAAGACGATCTTCAACACCGCGGTTGCGGACA
Organism: Gordonia gummivorans; assembly: GCF_022513585.1. Lineage (GTDB taxonomy): Bacteria > Actinomycetota > Actinomycetes > Mycobacteriales > Mycobacteriaceae > Gordonia. The sequence continues at coordinate 4,313 of NZ_JAKWBF010000059.1, read as the reverse complement.
AGCTTGTAGCCGAGAATCCGTGCCAGGTCGCCGGGGCCGGTAAGCCGCCGAAGCGGCGCGAGGTCGAGCTACTGACACCGGCCGAGCTGGTCGACGTCACGGCCAAGATGCCGGAACAGTACCGGGCGGCCGTACCCGTAGCCGCGTGGTGCGGACTCCGGTTTGGCGAACTGATCGAGTTGCGGCGCAAGGATATAGCGCGTTCGGATGGTCGCATGGTGTTGCGTATTCGGCGATCAGCAACCCGAGTCGACGGCAAACTCGTCGTCGGGCCGCCAAAATCGGATGCCGGCATTCGGGACGTTCACGTGCCGCCGCACGTCGCGGACATGCTCACCGAGCATATGAAGGCGCACACCGGCCGCGGTCCAGAGTCGTTCGTGTTCACCACAACTCGCGGACTCCGGCTATCGCAGACGGCGTTTACAAAGCCATTCAAGGCAGCGTTGCCGAAGGGCAAAGCGCATGTGCGCGTGCACGACCTACGCCACGTCGGAGCGGTCCTCGCCGCACAGGCCGGCGCGACCACAAAGGAACTGATGGCGCGGCTGGGGCACACCACGCCCGAGATGTCGATGCGCTACCAGCACGCGGCCGCCGATCGAGATGCCGCGATAGCGCGGAAGCTGTCGGAACTAGCCGACCAGTAGTGCGACACGCCCGTAGACCTCGAGAAATCTGGGCACTTTCTCGTACCCCGCCATCTACCTCCGGCTACCCGCCACCACCTGGCGAAGGGAACACTTTCTGCGTGCTGCAAGAGCCCTAGCTCTGCAAGGCGAGACGAGACGAGTGAAGACGAGTGGAGGCGAGACTGGTGTATGCAGAGCATCCAAAGCACTGCCCCACAACATAGTTCGGGCAAGGTGCAGCAAGGGTCACGAGTCCCCTTACCCCCTGGGCGGGAAACTCACCGTTAACACGATGACTTGCACACAAGGGCTCAAACAGGGGATTTCCCCACCTAGGCTTGGTTACTAGCGGACACAAGTCCGCACGAGAAGTCGGTGGCGGGCGCGCGATCTTGGCGGACACGGCGCCCACCACCGACCTGAACAGAAACCACGAAAGGTGGTCCCCAATGGCCCACGATAGGCGCTCGTCCGTGCCCGCGAAACCCGAACCGGCACGCCGCTACAACAAGTCTGCAGCACAGATCGCCGACGAGTTCGGCGTGCATCCCCGCACCGTGCGCCGCTGGCTCGCCGAGGGGCGGATCACCGGCCGGCGCGTCGGTCCGCGCGTGATTCGTTTCGACGCGAATGAGGTTGCGGCGCAGCTACTCGGCGGTGTCGGCGGTGCCGCGTGAGCACCGATCCCGACTACCAGGCACTCGAGAACCACGCTGATCTGCTCGACGACGACTTCCAGGCCGACGCGATCGGCGGTGAGGTCGGTTGATTGCAATGAGAAACCCCGCCGGGGCGAACGGCGGGGCTCCGAAAGATTCAGCGGGTGGCGGGAATCTCGACATCGAGTCTATCAACCTCGACGCCTACTTGGACCCTGCCGACCGCCTCATGTTGGCCGCGTTGCGTGAGGGGAACTACGTCCTCGCCGTCGTCTGCCGTGTGTGCGGTTCCCCGCTGACCGCGAAGCGATCACGCCAGCTCGGCGTCGGTCCGGACTGCCGGAAGCGGGTGGCCGGATGAGCCTCACCTATCCCGAGGCGCTCGAGATCCGTGCGCGCCTTGTGAATCTGCCGATACCCGACGGCCTCGACCGGGCACAGTTCAACGCCTTGCTGACGGCGGGAGTCCGCGACGTCCTGCTCGCCGAGCTGGACGCGCTCGACGAGATCCGCGCGAGCAAGGACGCCGCGGTCGAAGTCTCCCAGGCACTGCCGTGGGGCGACGCCGGCCGACGTATCGCCAATCGTCGCCAATGGTTGGCCGCGAACCCGTGGGCTGTCCGATCGACAACTTCAGAAGTTCTCGATCGGCGGGTGATCGGATGAATCTCCCAAGAGGTTGGATACGCGGGTCAGATGCACCCAAGTCGCGGCCGGTGAAATGGCTTGTCCCTGAACGTCTCGCCCGCGGTCACGTGACGTATCTGTTCGGCAATGAGGGCATCGGCAAGTCCACGTGGTGGGTGCGCGAAGTCGCGAAACTCACCGCGCTGCGGCTGTACGTGGTTCTCATCATCACCGAGGACGGCTGGGAAGATTCCGCACGCCCGCGCATGGAAGCGGCTGGTGTTGACCTCGATTACGTGCTCGTGCTCAACGTCGCCGAAGATGACGACGATTTCGAGATGGGCATACCCGGACCCGGATACCTGGCTGATCTCGACGGACTCCCCGACATCGCGCTCGTGGTTGTCGACGGACTCGCCGACGCCACTGCGGTCGTCAACGGCGGCCTGCCCAAGGCCACCGAGTGGCGGCCGGTGATCAACGCGTGGAAGCGGTACGCCCGCAAACGTAACGCCGCGGTCCTCACCCTGGGGCACACGAACCGGGACACGCTCAACGGCACTCGCGGCGCGGTCGGGCTCTCCGGTCAGATCCGGCAGAGCATCCGGCTCAACCTGCTCGCCCAGCGCGACGAGGACGGCCGTCTGGCGATCGGCGTGGAGAAGTCCAACATATGCCGCGACGATCAGCCGGCCGAACTTTTCGACATTACCGAGGTCACTGTGGAAGGCATCACGATCACCGTGGCTCGTCCGGTGGGCATCGCCGAGCAGTCTGCGAAGGAGATGTTCTCGACGATGGCCGCCCAATCACAGGTGGCCGAGGACGAGGCCGAGAGCGAACGGGTCGACGGCTGCGCGGCCGACCTTCTCGGCGTCGTCGAGAAGGAATGCGACGGGAGCGGCTGGCTGCTCGCCACCGACGCGTCTGACCTTCTCCGCAAGGGTCAGGCCGCCAGCAAGACGAAGTGGTCGGACTCGCAGATCGGGCGTGCGCGCACGAACTGCATCAAGAAGAAGTTCATCGAAGCCAGCCGCCGCGAGAACCCCAAGGGCCCGTGGTTCTGGCGTCTCATCCCCGAGTAGGTGCGTTGTGTGCGTTGTGGCTCTGACCAGCACAAACACGTGCGTTGTGGACTGCGTTCTGGTGCGTTCTGGTGCGTTCTGGACCGCAGCCACAAAAACCCCAGGTCAGAGCCACAACGCACCACCGCGCACCACAACGCACACCAGAACGCAGTCAAAACCGCAGGTCAAACCCACAACGCACACAACGCACGAGGAAACGAAGGAACCATGTCACCTGACTGGAAGACAATTCACACCGCTCCAGCAACCTCGCCAGCCCACCTCAGAGAAACGTGGGTCGATGAGTTCGACACCGCGATCTTCCATCGGCCGATTCACATGTGGGCTACGCAGCAGGACCAATACATCGACATCGACGGCGGTGTGACGACATTCATCGAGCCCGTGGTCATCGTGGACGGCTACCCGGTCGCAGCCCACCTCGGGATCGAGTTCACCGAGCGTGCCGTCATTCTGCGAGAGGTGGCAGACGGTCCACCGCCACCCGACCAGGAGGGGCGTCCACGTGCCGACTGGCTCTGGAAGAAGTTCTGCGAACGCAAAGGCATCGACTACACACCCCTCGCTGAAGTCGAGACCCGATGATCGACCGCGACGCATTCGAGAGCCTTTCCGAACTCTGCGACGAGATGACGTGCCGACCGTGGGACGGAACGCTGGCCCACCTTGCCGAACTTTCCTGCCGGCAGAACGAGGCAACCGAGGTCCTGACCGCGCACGCCGACTGGATGACCACAACGAAGGCCCGAGTCGAAGCGTCAGGCGAACCGTGGAACACGGTGTCATGCCGAGCGCAGTCTCGGCGTGACGGTGACCTCGCAGCACCACCCGAGTGGATCGGCGAACTCTCCGAACGATTCACGCCCGAATGGAAGGTGCGCTGATGGTTGCCAAGTATCGCGGTCCCGCTCGCCGCGAAGGTGGCTGGGTCGATCTGACAGCCGAGATACTGCGCGGGACCGCCGACCTGTCCGGGGCGAACTGCATCGGTTCCGAGACGTTGTTCGACCCCAAGGCACGCAACGAGGAATCCGTCGATGCCGCGTACCGGCACCGGGCCGCGGCCGAGCTGTGTCGCACCTGCCCCGCTGTCGACGCTTGCGCGCGTTGGGCGGCAACGCAACCCGACACAAACGCTGTCGTCGGTGGCCGGCGACCCGTCCTTCCCGGCAACCCCGGCCGACCCCGAAAGGCAAGTGCAGCATGAGCCCGATAGATGAGATCCGCGCCAGCGTGCTGCGATACGCCGAGGAACGACAACTGCGGACCTACTCGCCCGCACTCTCCCTGTTCATCGACTACCTGTC
>NZ_JAKWBF010000058.1 GCF_022513585.1 Gordonia gummivorans | reverse complement strand
CGGTGGGTGTGTGTTCTTTGAGAACTCGATAGTGTGATGATGAATTGTCTGATGCCAATTTTGTTTGGCATTGTGTGTCCAAGTGTTTTTGGATGGATGATGATTTTTTTTGTGGCATCTGTTCCTCCTCGTGGGGCAGGTGTTGCTTGTTTTTGGATTGGTCAGGTTTTTCTTTCCTGATTGTGTTGAAACTGTGCTGGCCTTTGGGTTGGTTGTTTCGATGTTTTTTCATGGAGAGTTTGATCCTGGCTCAGGACGAACGCTGGCGGCGTGCTTAACACATGCAAGTCGAACGGAAAGGCCCAGCTTGCTGGGTACTCGAGTGGCGAACGGGTGAGTAACACGTGGGTGATCTGCCCCTGACTTTGGGATAAGCCTGGGAAACTGGGTCTAATACCGGATATGACTCGAGGTTGCATGGCTTCGGGTGGAAAGCTTTTGCGGTTGGGGATGGGCCCGCGGCCTATCAGCTTGTTGGTGGGGTAATGGCCTACCAAGGCGACGACGGGTAGCCGACCTGAGAGGGTGATCGGCCACACTGGGACTGAGACACGGCCCAGACTCCTACGGGAGGCAGCAGTGGGGAATATTGCACAATGGGCGCAAGCCTGATGCAGCGACGCCGCGTGAGGGATGACGGCCTTCGGGTTGTAAACCTCTTTCACCAGGGACGAAGCGCAAGTGACGGTACCTGGAGAAGAAGCACCGGCCAACTACGTGCCAGCAGCCGCGGTAATACGTAGGGTGCGAGCGTTGTCCGGAATTACTGGGCGTAAAGAGCTCGTAGGCGGTTTGTCGCGTCGTCTGTGAAATTCTGCAGCTTAACTGTAGGCGTGCAGGCGATACGGGCAGACTTGAGTACTACAGGGGAGACTGGAATTCCTGGTGTAGCGGTGAAATGCGCAGATATCAGGAGGAACACCGGTGGCGAAGGCGGGTCTCTGGGTAGTAACTGACGCTGAGGAGCGAAAGCGTGGGTAGCGAACAGGATTAGATACCCTGGTAGTCCACGCCGTAAACGGTGGGTACTAGGTGTGGGTTCCATTTCACGGGATCCGTGCCGTAGCTAACGCATTAAGTACCCCGCCTGGGGAGTACGGCCGCAAGGCTAAAACTCAAAGGAATTGACGGGGGCCCGCACAAGCGGCGGAGCATGTGGATTAATTCGATGCAACGCGAAGAACCTTACCTGGGTTTGACATACACCAGACGCCAGCAGAGATGTTGGTTCCCTTGTGGTTGGTGTACAGGTGGTGCATGGCTGTCGTCAGCTCGTGTCGTGAGATGTTGGGTTAAGTCCCGCAACGAGCGCAACCCTTGTCCTGTATTGCCAGCGGGTTATGCCGGGGACTTGCAGGAGACTGCCGGGGTCAACTCGGAGGAAGGTGGGGATGACGTCAAGTCATCATGCCCCTTATGTCCAGGGCTTCACACATGCTACAATGGCTGGTACAGAGGGCTGCGATACCGTGAGGTGGAGCGAATCCCTTAAAGCCAGTCTCAGTTCGGATTGGGGTCTGCAACTCGACCCCATGAAGTCGGAGTCGCTAGTAATCGCAGATCAGCAACGCTGCGGTGAATACGTTCCCGGGCCTTGTACACACCGCCCGTCACGTCATGAAAGTCGGTAACACCCGAAGCCGGTGGCCTAACCCTTGTGGAGGGAGCTGTCGAAGGTGGGATCGGCGATTGGGACGAAGTCGTAACAAGGTAGCCGTACCGGAAGGTGCGGCTGGATCACCTCCTTTCTAAGGAGCATTTGACGTGCATGCATGTGGAAGCGTGTGTGTGCGGAGTCCTGTTTGTGGCCGAGTGTGCTGCACAGGGAAGCTCAAGGGTGAAACATCAGACAGGATTGTTGTGTGCCGGCGTGTGCTGGTAGGCGCGGTCTTCCGCTTGTCCGTGAGGTGGGTGGGTTTGTTGTCACGCTATCGGGGTTCTGAGGGAACACACGTTTCTTCTGGGCTTGCATGGCGATGATTGTGGTGAGGGTTCCTGTGATGGGGGCTGGAGCGGTCAGGGTTGTGCAGGTGTGTGTTGTTTGAGAAGTGCATAGTGGATGCGAGCATCTTTATTTTTGCAATGCATTACGAATCATTTTTGGTTTGTGTGTTTTGTTCGAGTTTTTGTTTTTCTACATTTTCGCGGGGGTTTGTTCCCCTGTGGGTTTGTAGGTGTTGTTGTAAGTGTTTTAGGGCGTTCGGTGGATGCCTTGGTACCAGGAGCCGATGAAGGACGTGGTAGGCCGCGATAGACCTCGGGGAGTTGTCAAACGAGCTGTGATCCGAGGGTGTCCGAATGGGGAAACCCAGCACGAGTGATGTCGTGTTACCACCCAGTGAATGTATAGCTGGTGTGGGGGGAACGTGGGGAAGTGAAACATCTCAGTACCCATAGGAAGAGAAAACAATTGTGATTCCGTGAGTAGTGGCGAGCGAAAGCGGAGGAGGCTAAACCATGCGCATGTGATACCGGGTAGGGGTTGTGTGTGTGGGGTTGTGGGGTTCATCTTCTTCCATCTACCTGTGGAAGCGTGAGTGAGAAAATCGTGTGTTAGGTGAAGTGGCCTGGAATGGTCTGCCGTAGTCGGTGAGAGTCCGGTAGCTGAAAACATGCGGTCTTGCGTGATGGGTGCCCAAGTAGCAGCGGGCTCGTGGAATCTGCTGTGAATCTGCCGGGACCACCCGGTAAGCCTGAATACTTCCTGGTGACCGATAGCGGACTAGTACCGTGAGGGAAAGGTGAAAAGTACCCCGGGAGGGGAGTGAAATAGTACCTGAAACCGGACGCTTACAATCCGTCAGAGCCTGTGCATCGTTTGGTCGGTGGTGGGTGATGGCGTGCCTTTTGAAGAATGAGCCTGCGAGTTAGTGCTCAGTGGCGAGGTTAACCCGTGTGGGGTAGCCGTAGCGAAAGCGAGTCTGAATAGGGCGTTGATAGTCGCTGGGTCTAGACCCGAAGCGGAGTGATCTACCCATGGCCAGGGTGAAGCGACGGTAAGACGTCGTGGAGGCCCGAACCCACTTCAGTTGAAAATGGAGGGGATGAGTTGTGGGTAGGGGTGAAAGGCCAATCAAACTCCGTGATAGCTGGTTCTCCCCGAAATGCATTTAGGTGCAGCGTTGCGTGTTTCTTGCCGGAGGTAGAGCTACTGGATGGCCGATGGGCCCTACTAGGTTACTGACGTCAGCCAAACTCCGAATGCCGGTAAGTGAGAGCGTGGCAGTGAGACTGCGGGCGATAAGGTTCGTAGTCGAGAGGGAAACAGCCCAGATCGCCGGCTAAGGCCCCTAAGCGTGTACTAAGTGGAAAAGGATGTGGGGTCGCGAAGACAACCAGGAGGTTGGCTTAGAAGCAGCCACCCTTGAAAGAGTGCGTAATAGCTCACTGGTCAAGTGATCCTGCGCCGACAATGTAGCGGGGCTCAAGTACACCGCCGAAGCCGCGGCACTCACATAAGCCCGTCACTGCCTTACGGGGTGGTGGCCAGGTGTGTGGGTGGGTAGGGGAGCGTCCTGCATCCGTGGAAGCCACAGAGTGATCTAGTGGTGGAGGGTGTGGGAGTGAGAATGCAGGCATGAGTAGCGAAAGCAGAGTGAGAAACTCTGCCGCCGAATGACCAAGGGTTCCTGGGCCAGGCTAATCCGCCCAGGGTGAGTCGGGACCTAAGGCGAGGCCGACAGGCGTAGTCGATGGACAACGGGTTGATATTCCCGTACCCGTGTATCCGCGCCCATGCTGAATCAGTTGTACTAACCACCCAAATCCCAACAGACTACCTTCGGGTAGCTGGCGGGGGCTGCGTGGGACCTCGGCTGGTAGTAGGCAAGCGATGGGGTGACGCAGGAAGGTAGTGGTGCCAGGTGGTGGAAGTCCTGGTGTAAGCCTGTAGGGCGAGACATAGGCAAATCCGTGTTTCATGTGCCTGAGAGGTGATGCGTAGCCGTTGCGGCGAAGTCCATGATCCTATGCTGCCGAGAAAAGCCTCTAGTGAGTTGGTACACGGCCCGTACCCCAAACCAACACAGGTGGTCAGGTAGAGAATACTAAGGCGATCGAGAGAACTGTGGTTAAGGAACTCGGCAAAATGCCCCCGTAACTTCGGGAGAAGGGGGACCTCGCTTGGTGACCGTCTTGACGACGTGAGCTGGGTGGGGTCGCAGAGACCAGAGAGAAGCGACTGTTTACTAAAAACACAGGTCCGTGCGAAGTCGTAAGACGATGTATACGGACTGACGCCTGCCCGGTGCTGGAAGGTTAAGAGGACCGGTTAATGCACCTTTGGTGTGTGAAGCTGAGAATTTAAGCCCCAGTAAACGGCGGTGGTAACTATAACCATCCTAAGGTAGCGAAATTCCTTGTCGGGTAAGTTCCGACCTGCACGAATGGCGTAACGACTTCTCTGCTGTCTCAACCACAGACTCGGCGAAATTGCAGTACGAGTAAAGATGCTCGTTACGCGCGGCAGGACGAAAAGACCCCGGGACCTTCACTATAGCTTGGTATTGGTGTTCGGTTCGGTTTGTGTAGGATAGGTGGGAGACTGTGAAGCGGCCACGCCAGTGGTTGTGGAGTCGTTGTTGAAATACCACTCTGATCGTATTGGACTTCTAACCTCGGACCCTGATCGGGTTCAGGGACAGTGCCTGGTGGGTAGTTTAACTGGGGCGGTTGCCTCCCAAAATGTAACGGAGGCGCCCAAAGGTTCCCTCAGCCTGGTTGGCAATCAGGTGTTGAGTGTAAGTGCACAAGGGAGCTTGACTGTGAGACGTACATGTCGAGCAGGGACGAAAGTCGGGACTAGTGATCCGGCACCGGCAAGTGGAAGCGGTGTCGCTCAACGGATAAAAGGTACCCCGGGGATAACAGGCTGATCTTCCCCAAGAGTTCATATCGACGGGATGGTTTGGCACCTCGATGTCGGCTCGTCGCATCCTGGGGCTGGAGTAGGTCCCAAGGGTTGGGCTGTTCGCCCATTAAAGCGGCACGCGAGCTGGGTTTAGAACGTCGTGAGACAGTTCGGTCTCTATCCGCCGCGCGCGTTAGAAACTTGAGGAAACCTGTCCCTAGTACGAGAGGACCGGGACGGACGAACCTCTGGTGTGCCAGTTGTCCCGCCAGGGGCACTGCTGGTTAGCTACGTTCGGAAGGGATAACCGCTGAAAGCATCTAAGCGGGAAGCCTGTTCCAAGATGAGGTTTCTCACCACCTTCGAGTGGTTAAGGCCCCCTACAGACCATGGGGTTGATAGGCCAGAACTGTACGCCTAGTAATAGGTTCAGGTGACTGGTACTAATCGGCCGAGGACTTACCAACAACATCTAACACTCAAAAGATTGACTCGCATCCACTATGTACTTCCGAGACAACACACAACAAACAAACCCTGTTGTGTGGGGTTTCATAATGTTACGGCGGCCATAGCGGAGGGGAAACGCCCGGCTCCATTCCGAACCCGGAAGCTAAGCCCTCCAGCGCC
>NZ_JAKWBF010000057.1 GCF_022513585.1 Gordonia gummivorans | reverse complement strand
GCAGCGTCGTCGCCAGTGAAACGGCGATCGGAATCGGGCCTGCGACCTGGGCGAGTGCGCAGACCGCGGCGCCGTCGTCGACCAAGGCGGCGTCGACCGTGGTGCTCGGTGCGGCCACCACCGGGAACGAAACCGGCTACGGCACGGCGCAACCCAGCTCCATCTCGCTCGGAAGCTGCACCAATTCGATCGACCAGATTGCCTGGACGGGCTGGGGTGATCAGGTCGCCTTCGGCTCCGGCGTCTTGTGCTCGACGCGTGGGCCCGGCTCGCCGGTCACCATGGTCGCCTCCGACATCGGGATGTGCGAGGGAGTCATGGCCTACCGGAAGCTGAAGATCGGGCGCAACACGTCGGCAACCGACATCTGCTGACACCCACCAGCCCGTTGACTACGCGAACCGACCACGGTCAGTACGCGGGAGGCGGTGTGTAGTCCAGGCGCAGCGTGCACACGAGACTGTTGGCGGTTTCCTGGTCACGGCCGTCGTACAACGTGATCGTGAACCGGTGCGGTCGCCCGAGGTCGATCGCGTCGGGTACCGGGTCGGTGAAGTCGACCACGGCGGTTGTTGCGCTCCACGTACCCGCATAGCCCAGTCGGCGCGGGGGCGCGTTGTCCACGGCCACGTCGGCATAGGCGAGGTAGGCGAGCATGCCGTCCTCGTCATCCACGATCGTCGTCTGCGCGACCACGGTGAAGTGGAGAAGTCGAGGCGGCACGAGAACCGGGGGCACGACGTGAGTTGTCACTCCCGGTACGGCCGAACGGAATTCGACGGCTGACGGCAGCGAGAGCGCATAGTCCATGCGGACAAACTACGCGTACTCCGAGCCGCAGGCAGAGTCCGCACCGAGTATCGGCCACCGGGCGTCGAACCCGGTGGCCGACGGGCACATCAATTGAGCGCGGCCAACCGGGTCCAGGTGTCGACAACCGTGTCGGGATTGAGCGACATCGACTCGATGCCCTGCTCGAGCAGCCACTCGGCCAGGTCGACGTGATCGCTGGGCCCCTGCCCGCAGATGCCCACGTACTTGCCTCGGGCCTTGCAGGCGGCAATGGCGGCGGCGAGCATGTGTTTGACGGCGGGGTCGCGTTCGTCGAAGGAGTCTGCGACGAGCGCCGAATCGCGGTCGAGTCCCAGCGTCAGCTGGGTCATGTCATTGGAGCCGATGGAGAAACCGTCGAAGTGGTCGAGGAAGGCGTCGGCGATGACGGCGTTGGACGGCACCTCGCACATCATGATCACCTCGAGTCCGTTCTCGCCGCGCCGCAGGCCGTGCGTGGCGAGCAGCGCGATCACGCCCTCGGCCTCGGCGACCGTGCGGACGAACGGGATCATGATCTTGACGTTGGTCAGACCCATCTCGTCGCGGACGTACTTGAGTGCCGCACATTCCATCGCGAAACAGTCGGCAAAATCCTTCGACAGGTACCGCGATGCGCCGCGATATCCGATCATCGGATTCTCTTCGTCGGGCTCGTAGAGTTCACCGGCGACGAGCTTCGCGTACTCGTTGGACTTGAAGTCCGACATGCGGACGATCACCGGGTGCGGCGCGAACGCCGCGGCGATCGTCGCCACACCCTCGGCCACCCGGTCGACGAAATACTTGCGGGGATTCTCGTATGCCGCGATCGCTTCGCCGATCCGCTCCTTGAGCGGTCCGTCGAGCGTTTCGTAGTCGAGCAGGGCCTTGGGGTGAATCCCGATCTGGCGGTTGATGATGAACTCCAACCGCGCCAGCCCGACACCGTTGTTGGGGAGGCGGGAGAAGGCGAAGGCCTGCTCGGGGGTGCCGACGTTCATCATGATCTTGGTGCTGATCTCGGGCATCGCGTCGATCGTGGACTCGGTGACGTCGAAGTCGAGCAGCCCGTCGTACACGTAACCGGTGTCGCCCTCGGCGCACGAGACGGTCACTGCCCGGCCCTCGGTCAGCGACCGCGTCGCACCGCCGGTTCCCACGACCGCCGGAATGCCCAACTCGCGGGCGATGATCGCGGCGTGACAGGTGCGGCCACCACGGTTGGTGACGATCGCGCTGGCGCGCTTCATGATCGGTTCCCAGTCGGGATCGGTCATGTCCGCGACGAGTACCTCGCCGACCTGGAACTCGTGCATCTGTTCCACCGACTCGAGTACGCGAACCTCGCCCGCGCCGATCCGATGACCGATCGCCCGTCCTTCGATGAGGGCCGTGCCGCTCTCGTTGAGCCGGAACCGCTGTTGTCCGGTGACGGCAGCCCGCGACTGCACGGTCTCGGGGCGGGCCTGCAGGATGTACAGCTCGCCGTCGACGCCGTCTTTGCCCCACTCGATGTCCATCGGGCGCCCGTAGTGTTCCTCGATCAACAGTGCCTGACGGGCAAGCGCCTCGACCTCGGTGTCGGTGAGACTGAGGAGTCGCCGATCGGCGGGGTCGACGTCGACGAACTCCGTTGTCCGGCCCACCGAACGGTCATCGGTGTAGATCATCTTGGTTGCCTTCGACCCGATGCCGCGTTTGAGCACGGCGGGACGTCCGGCACGCAGGGCGGGTTTGTAGACGTAGAACTCGTCGGGATTCACCGCACCCTGCACGACAGCCTCGCCCAGGCCATAGGACGACGTCAGGAACACGGCATCGGGAAAGCCGGACTCGGTGTCGATGGTGAACATGACGCCCGACGCGCCGATGTCGGAGCGCACCATCTGCTGAACGCCGGCCGACAGGGCCACGGCGTCGTGGTCGAAATCGTGGTGCACGCGGTAGGCGATCGCCCGGTCGTTGTAGAGCGACGCGAACACCTCCCGGGTCGCCTGCAGGATCGCGTCGATCCCGCGCACGTTGAGGAAGGTCTCCTGCTGGCCGGCGAAGGATGCGTCCGGGAGATCCTCGGCGGTCGCACTGGACCGCACCGCGAACGACGCCTCGTCCGAGCCACCCGACAACTCCGCGAACGCTGCCCGGACATCGGCCTCGAGGTCTTCGGGGAACGGTTGCTCCATCACGGCCGCGCGGATCTCACGACCGGCCTCGGCCAACGCCTGCACGTCGTCGGTGTCGAGATCGGCGAGCCGCGCGCTGATCCGGTCGGCCAGGCTCGTGCCGGACTCGTCGGGCTTGCTGAGGAACCGCCGGTACGCGTCGGCGGTCGTCGCGAATCCGTTGGGGACCCGCACTCCGACGTCGGTCAGATTGCGGACCATCTCGCCGAGAGAAGCATTCTTACCCCCGACCTGCTCGAGATCGGCGAGGCCGAGGTCGGCGAACCAACGGACGTTGCTGCTCATGAAATGGCTCCTCAATTGCCAGGGTGGGGCCTGCGGGCGAGGACCTGCAGGATCAGAGTGGACATCTCTTCCACGGATTTCGCGGACGAGTCGATGACGGGAAGGCCGTGCGCCCGGTACAACTCCTCGGCGCGGCGCAATTCGTAGGTGCACTGTCGTAGCGACGCGTAGGTCGAGTCCGGTCGGCGTTCGGTCCGCACCGCGCTGAGTCGGGCGGCGGTGGTGATGAGTCCGAAGCATCGCTCCTGCAGATGCCGGATCGGACGCGGCATGTCGGTGCTCGCCAGGTCTTCGTCGATCAACGGATAGTTCGCGACGCGGAGGCCGTGCTGCAGCGCGAGATACATGGTCGTCGGTGTCTTGCCGCAGCGCGACGGTGCCACCAGGATCACGTCAGCCTTGTCGAGTGAGCGCACACTCTGACCGTCGTCGTGCTCGATCGCGTACTCGACGGCCTGCATCCGCGCGTTGTAGCGCTTGACATCGCCGACGCCGTGTAGACGCGCAGGGGTGCGCGCGCCGCGGGTCTTGAGGATCGTCTCGACCTCCTGCATATGCGGGTCGAAGAAGTCGATCAGTGGGGCACGCGTCTTCTGCAACTCGTCGCGGACGTCGTCGAGCGCCGCCGTGACGAACACGAGCGGTGTCACGTCGCCGGTCATCGTGGCGTCGATCCTGCGCACGACGTCGCGTGCTTCGTCGGCGGTGGTGATGAACGGGATCAGGGTGCGATCGAATCGGTGATCGGGGAAGTGCAACAGCAGCGCGTTCCCCATGGTCTCGGCACTGATGCCGGTGCTGTCGGACAGGAAGAAGACCGGCACGGTTGCATCACCGCTGTGTCCGGCATAGCTGTCACTCACCCGTTCATTCCCATCGCCCGGTAGGACTGTGGCATCTATGGTCGCTGATGCGCGTCGCGGGCCTTCGGGCAGGTCGCTTTATCGGGAGTTGGGCAGCCGTTCATCGTCGTGTCGACGAGCACCGGGCGTAGCCTCATATGCATGAGCGGCAATACGAGAGCTTGCAACAATCCGGACTGCACCTGCGGACCGGACTGCAAGTGCGGCGAGAACTGCAACTGCGGCAAGAAGTAGCAAGAACTGTCGCATTCGCGCGCCAGGGGTCTTTGGGCTGAACGTGGTGTGGCGCGCATGTCTGCCTGCCCATGTGACGCGGGTCGACGACTCCGTGGATACTTGTTCGCGGCGAGTCCCCAATGGCAGGAGAGTGAATTGACGACAGCGTCGGAAGTGTCTGCGCTCGGGGAGCGGGTCGGCCATTACTACGAGGCCGATCACACCTATCAGGTGGGACGCGAGAAAGTTCGCGAGTATGCCCGGGCGGTCCAGGACTACGGACCGGCACATTGGGATGCCGAGGCAGCTGCCGCACTCGGCGGGACCGGCCTCTTCGCTCCACTGACCTTCACGTCGATTCCGGCGATGGCCGCCAACCGCAAACTGCTCGAAGAGGTGGTCGTGGGGTACGACACCTACGTGCAGACCGAGCAGGTCTTCGAGCAGCACCGGCCGATCGTCGTCGGCGACGAACTGCAGACCGATGTCGAACTCTCGTCGGTGCGGACTGTGGCCGGCCGCGAGATGATCACGATCACCAACACCTTTGTCGACACGTCGGGTGAAACCGTTCACACCATGCACACGACCGTTGTCGGGGTGACCGCCGACGAGGTCGACCCCGAACTCACCGGTGCGGTGTCCAAGGTGATGATGCACGACGTCGACATCATGGCGAACCAGGCGTCGACCATCGACTACGTGAAGACGGAGCGAGTTGGTGACCCTGCGCCGCGGTCGGAACTCGGCCGCACCCGCACGGTCGGCAGTCTCAACTTCGACGACCTGTCGGTCGGTGACCAGCTTCCCGTGCACCACACCGGACTCACACGTGGTGACCTGGTGAACTACGCGGGTGTCGCCGGTGACGCGAACCCGATTCACTGGGACGAGAAGATCGCCAACCTCGCCGGGCTGCCCGACGTGATCGCACACGGAATGCTCACCATGGGCATCGGTGCGGGATTCGTCTCGGCATGGTCGGGCGATCCGGGAGCAGTCACGCGCTACGCGGTGCGGCTCTCCGCACCGGCGATCGTGCCGGCCAATGGTCGTGGCGATATCGAGTACAGCGGACGCATCAAATCTCTCGATCCCGAAACCCGTAGTGGCGTGGTCATTCTCGTCGCAAAGTGCGCCGGCAAGAAGATCTTCGGCATGGCGACGCTGGACGTTCGCTTCGCCTGATTCGAAGAGTTCGGTGACTAGCGCT
Source organism: Gordonia gummivorans (assembly GCF_022513585.1). GTDB lineage: Bacteria > Actinomycetota > Actinomycetes > Mycobacteriales > Mycobacteriaceae > Gordonia. Next base: position 700 of record NZ_JAKWBF010000057.1, on the reverse strand, counting down.
CTGACCTGCACATAAGCGTCCACCACCCCACCGCTCTCTGAGGTGCCCGAGGCGCCGGCCGAAGGATGCCTCGAAGGGCAGGCGAACAGGCCACGTCGGCGAGGCGCCGGACCACTGAAAGTAGGGGAAGGTTCTTCCCCTACTTTCTGCCCCTGCTTGTTGAGTCGTCCGCGAGAAAATTCGCGGGGAGGACTCCAGGGATAGGGGACGAGTTTCTTCCCCTACTTTTGTGCGGCCCATGGCCGGACACCAACCGTCCGAGTGCTGGTCGGCGTATCGCGAACCCACAAGCGCGGTTTCCGGGACGAGGCCGCCGCCGCCTACACGATCGCCGACCACGTCGGCGGGTGGGTCTCTGACTCGAAGAGTTAGGTGACCAATCCCGCTGAGCTGCGGGAATGGAAAAGTCGCTTTCTGTGTGGTGTTGGCTGTTAGGCGACCTCGCCGGGGGGTGATGGTGACGTCGAGGCCGAGGCTTTCCAGGGCGCGCACCGCGTTACGCATGGTGCGTTCGGGGTTGCGGCGTTGGTAGTAGTCGGGGCCGCGTTCGATGTAGGCGACGTTGTTGGTGAGCATGGTCCAGATGATGGTGAGCAGGGTGCGTTCGAGAGCGACGATGGCCTTTTGGGGGTTGGTGGAGCTGGCCAGCCGTTTGTATTTGGCGTGCAGGGCGGTGCCCGGGTGTCGGGCGATGGATAGC
>NZ_JAKWBF010000056.1 GCF_022513585.1 Gordonia gummivorans | reverse complement strand
GGCGGATCGCGATTCTCGCTCGACGACGATGTTCCCGGTTCCGAGGACCGCGCAGGGACGGGCACTCGTTCGGCGTGTCGCGATGTCAGAAACCGCGTGTCTGGTCAGAAACCCGAGGCGCACCAGCGGTTTGTGGCCACACCTGCGGTTTCTGGCGACAAGTGCGGTTTCCGCGACGCGGCCGCGCTCTTCCTGCCTCCACGATCGTCGGCAACGCCGACGGAGGGACGCTGATCCGAAGAGTCCCGTGACCACCGCGATGACCTGCGGAGATGTGGATACGCCCAGCCCGCAATCTAGGGGAAGAGTTTCTTCCCCGGGGTTCACAGTCGTCCCCTAGAAATTTGAAGGGGAGGACTCCAAGAGTAGGGGAGGAGTTTTCTTCCCCTAGTTTCTTGGGTGGCGAAGGGCGCTTTCTGTGCTCGACTGGGACCTCGGTGATGGTTGGCCGCGACGGCGGCTTCGCCGACCTCCGAGGCGCGTCGTCGGCGTGTCGCGATTTCAGAAACCGCGTGTCTGGTCAGAAACCCGAGCCGCACCAGCGGTTTCTGGCCGCACCTGAGGTTTCTGGCGACAAGTGCGGTTTCTGCGACGAAGCCGGGCTCTTCCCGCGTCCACGATCGCCGACGATCGATCCCGGCCCGCGGGTGGTAGGTGCCACCAACCAGTAGGAAGAGACATATTGGCCAATCTGTTCCAACATGCGCTAGGGTGTGCGACGTGGGTCACATCGAGCGCCCGTAGCGGTCGCGCTCGCCGGCTTTGGAGGGAGACAGCCATGACGACAACCGAGTCTGCATCTGTGTCGACAGGTAGCGACCTGCGTCCGGTACCGTACTCGAATCGGCCCGGCATCCTCGAGATGATCGAGATGCGCCGTGACCCCTTCAAGTACGGCGACAAGCGTCAGGCCCAGTTCGGCAACATCTCGGGAATGAACGCGCTCGGGCTCAAGCTCGTGGTGACCGGCGGGCCGCGGGCGGCCAACGAGATCCTGATGAACAAGGATCGCGCGTTCGCCAACGGGCCCGCGTGGAGTTACTTCATCGGACCGTTCTTCAACCGCGGCATCATGCTGCTCGACTTCGACGAGCATCGGCATCACCGGCACATCCTTCAGCAGGCATTCACCCCGAGCGTGCTCAAGGGGTACATGCAGGAGATGCAGCCGATCATCGCCGAGCGAGTCGCTGCGATGCCCACCGGCGACGTCAAGCTGTTCGACGAGTTCAAGGAACTCACACTCGATGTGGCGCTCGAGGTGTTCCTCGGCCTCGAACTCCCGAAGGACGAGGCCGACAAGCTCAACAAGGCCTTCATCGACACCGTGCGCGCGGGTGTCGCGTATGTGCGCAAGCCGGTACCCGGGGGCCGCTGGTGGAAGGGCTTGCGGGGCCGCAAGGTTCTCGAGGAGTTCTTCTACGCCAACATCGACGCCAAACGCGCCAAGGAGACACCGGACCTGTTCTCCGTGCTCTGCCACGCGGAAAGCGAAGAGGGACACCGATTCACCGACGAGGACGTGGTCAACCACATGATCTTCGTCCTCATGGCCGCGCACGACACGTCGACCATCACCATGACCCAGATGGCCTACCGGATGGCCAAGTCGCCGGAATGGCAGGAGCGGGCCCGCGCCGAATCGCTGGAGCTCAACCCCGAACTCGGCTACGACGACCTGAGCCGGATGGGAGCACTCGATCTCATCCTCAAAGAATCTCTGCGGATGTGCCCGCCGGTTCCGGCGCAACCGCGCATGGCGATCAAGGACACCTCCGTGCAAGGCTTCTTCGTGCCGAAGGGCACGATCGTCACGGTTTCTCAGCTGACCAATCATCGCGACCCGGAGTTCTACACGAATCCGGACATGTTCGACCCCGAGCGCTTCAGCAAGGAACGCGCCGAGGACAAGGGCCATCGAATGGCGTGGACTCCGTTCGGTGGTGGCGTTCACAAATGCATCGGCCTGTATTTTGGCCAGATGGAAATCAAGACGATCCTGCATCACCTGTTGCGCGGCTACGAATGGTCGGTGCCCGCCGACTACGAGATTCCGATGGACTACAGCTCGCTCCCGGTGCCCAAGGACAAGCTGCCGGTGAACCTACGGCGCCGGTGACGTGGTGAGCAGCAACGCGGTACGGCCCGCCGGGTCCCGAAAGGTACGCAACACCGAGAGTCCCGAGGCCCAGGAGGCCGCGATCCTGGCCGCCGCTGCCGAGGAGTTCACCTCGGTCGGCGTGCGGCGGGCAAACGTCGACGAGGTCGCGGCGCGGGCCGGGGTCAGCCGAAGCACACTGTATCGGCGGTTCCCCAACAAAGAGGCGCTGTTGCTCGCCGTCGCCAACGACGCGTACGAGCGTGGGATGACGCGACTCGAGGAAGCCACGCATGGATTGGGGCCCAAGGGTGCGATCGTGGAGGCCTTCGCCATCGGTGCGACGATGATCTCCGAAGATCCACTGCTGCACCGCATCGTGCTGACGGATCTCGAGATGAAGGGCATCACCGCGTCGATGACGTCGCTGTTCATCGACATGGTCACCAAGCGTGTCGCCGCCACGATGCGCGACGAAGGCGCCACCATGCCCCAGGACGATCTGCTGCAGGCGGTCGAACTCCATGTCCGGCTGGTGATCTCTTTCCTCGAAACACCCGCGTCCGACGAGGAGCGTCAACAACCCGCCTACGTTCGCGGGTTCGCCGAGAAGTTCCTTGCACCGATGATCTGGTGAACCAAACCGCACATCAATTCGATTCCACCCCAGGGGGATACATCCAATGAGTCTGCGTGACAAGCTGTCCGGCAAACCCGACCACGACGCACTGCGGGCCGCGCTCGAGAACAAGGTCGTGGTGGTCACCGGTGGTGCTCGGGGCATCGGATTCGAAACGGCCACGCAGCTTTTCCAGGCCGGTGCGAAGGTGGCCATCGGTGACATCGATGACGAGGCGGTCGGCAAGGCTGCGGCCGATCTCGGTATCGAGGGTGTGGAGGTGGACGTCACGAACCGCGCCTCCTTCGACGCGTTCCTGGACGAGGTCGAGGCGCGACTCGGTCCGATCGACGTGCTCGTCAACAATGCGGGCATCATGCCGGTCGGACCGTTCCTGTCCTACGACGACACCATCATTCGCCGCACCTTCGACATCGACGTCATCGGGGTGATCCTCGGCAGCCAGTTGATGGCCCGGCGCATGGTGACTCGCGGGGGTGGGCACATCGTCAACATCGCGTCGACCGCCGGCCGCATCCCGACCCCGGGTCTCACCATCTACAACGGCGCCAAGGCCGCGGTCATCGAATTCTCCGAGGCGCTCAATGCAGAGTTGGAACCCGAAGGCGTCCAGGTGAGTTCGATCCTGCCGACCTTCACTCGCACGGCCCTGATCTCCGGCCTCAAGACCAACGCGCTGGTGCAGACCGTCGGCCCGGAGGAGGTGGCGCAGATCGTGGTGTCGACCATCGCCAAGCCGCGAGTGCGGGTGTACGCGCCACGGGCGATGATGTGGGCCGAGTCCGGTGCGCTGTTCCCACAGGGAATGAAACGGTTGTCGCGCAAGCTCACCAAGCTCGACTCGATCTTCATGAACCCTGATCAACAAGTGCGCGCCGCCTACACCAGCCGAATCCGGGGCGAGCGGACCAACTGACCCCTGGTTGCCCGTTGATCTAACGCCGAAGACCCCCGACAAATTCATGGACAGGGCCACTAAGCGTCGTTGACAATGGGCGTGCGCAACCGCACGCTGAACTGGTCTTCGTGACACCGCGTGTACGCTGCTGCCGGCTGGAGGGTCGATGACGAACTCGCCGATGTTCGACACCATGTCGACGATGCGCGCCATGCGGAGGCTCAAACCCGATCCGGTGCCCGAAGAGTTGCTGACACAACTGATCCGGGCTGCGACGTGGGCGCCCAGTGGCAGCAACATCCAGGGCTACCAGTACGTCGTGGTCACCGATCGCGCCAAGATGGCCGAGATCGCGAAGCTGTGGAACGTCATCGCCGACTTCTACATGCAGATGACCGGCGACTCGGTTCCACCGAACTCGACCGCAGAGAAGATGCGGAAGCTGAGAGCGGCGCTGCGGTATCAGCAGGAGCACTTCCACGAGACACCCGCGCTCATTGTGTTCTGCTACGACAGCGGACCGCTCTACGACGCTGCCCGGGCCAATCTTCGTGAAATCATCTCGGCCACAAAGTGTCTCGGTGGAAGACGAATACTCGACACCATGCGCCACGTTCGACGCACGGGGGAGATGTCGGAGGCCGCGAGCGTCTACCCGGGTGTCGAAAACCTGTTGCTGGCAGCACGGGAGTTGGGTCTCGGTGCAACTCTGACCACCTGGCATCTGATGTTCGAGTCCGAGTTCAAGAAGATCTTGGGAATTCCCCGGCGGGTCAAGACCTTTGCGGTCATCCCCGTCGGCTGGCCGGTGGGTCGGTTCGGTCCCGTCAGCCGTGTGGAGCCGGACGACGTCATCCACCGCGACGGTTGGTGATCAGCGCGGTAGGACAACCACCGGCACGGGTGAGTGCCGAATCAGCTTGTGTGCCCTCGATCCGACGAACACCTGGGACAGCAGACCTTCGTGACTGCTGCCGACGAACAACACCTCGCCCTCGATCCACTCGATCGAATCCACCGCCTCACGCCATCCGGTACCGGAGGCCACCTCGGTGGGCGTTCCGCTTTCGATGACGCCGTCGGCCGCGAGTTTCTGCTGCGCCGCCGTCGACTGCTCGATCCATTGATCGAGCACCTGGTTCTCGGTACGGATACCCACCAGAGGCGGATACATGGCGCCACCGCGCACCGCGAAGGTGACCACGCGCATCGGTTTTGCCATCAGCCCCGCGACGTCACGTGCCCGCGAGATGATCCCGTCGTCGTCGGTTCCCGCGTACGCGACCGTGATCCGGGTGAGCTTGCCATCTTTCGGCGAACGGTAGCCTCGCGGGCTCAGTGCGACGGGCGTCGGCGAACGATGCAGAAGCCAGTCCGCGGTGGAGCCCGTCACGATCTGCCCGAGTTGCCCTCCGTTGGCCGAGCTGATGACGAGTACCCGTGCGCCGATCTCCACCGCATGTGCCGAAAGCGCAGACGCCGCGGTCCGGTGATCCAGGCGCACGAAACGCCAATCCAGATCGGGAGGGTAGATCGTCATGTAGTCGGCGATCTCCTGCTCGGCCTTGGTGACGATCTCGTCGGTCCACGACGCGTACTCGGCGTCGACCTTTGCCATCGACGGTGTGGTCCACGGCTTCGGTACCACCGTCGCGACGACGAGGTCGGTGCCCGCGGACTCGGCGAGCATCGCGCCCAATTGCACACCGCCCGTTCCGCCTTCACCTTGGACGTAACCGACGAGAACCGTCATGACAGCGACTTGTCCGTGGAGACCGGTTCCTCAGGTGGGTTGTTCAGCTTGCTGTGCCGACGTCCCCACAGGAGGTAGAAGATCAGCGCCGCACCCACCCAGAGGCCGAAGAACAGGAACGTGATCGGTGCGAGCCCGCTGAGAATCCAGATGCACGCGGCGACCGACAGGACTGGGGTCACCGGGTAGCCGGGCACACGGAAGGGGCGCGGCAGATTCGGCATCGTGCGACGAAGGATGATCACGCCGACCGAGACGACGATGAAGGCGGCGAGGGTGCCGACCGAGACGAGATCCCACAGCTTGTCGATCGGCACAAAGCCGGCCAGGATTGCGATGATCACGCACACGACGACCGTATTGTTCACCGGCACCATCGTTTTAGGACTGACCTTCGAGAACGACTTCGGCAGCAGACCGTCGCGGCCCATCGCGAACAGGATGCGCGTCTGCCCGTAGATCACGACCAGGGTGACCGAGAAGATCGAGATGACCGCGCCGGCGGCGATGAGATTCCCGACCCACGTCGAACCGGTGACATTGTTCGCCAGTACCGAGAGGCTGGCCTCGTCGTCGGGGTTGAACTCCGTCCATGCCTGAGCACCGATCGAGGCGATCGCGGTCAGCAGATAAATACTGATGACGACGATCAGGGCGCCGATGATCGCGCGCGGCATCGCTCGCTGTGGGTCCTTCACCTCATCGCCCGCGGTGGACACGGCATCGAGTCCGATGAAGGTGAAGAAGATGACCGCGGCGGCCGACGTCACCCCGGACATGCCTTCGGGCATGAACGGCGAGAAATGGCTGGAGGTGAAAGCGGTCAGGCAGACTGCCGCGAAGAGCAGGAGCACGCCCAGCTTGATGAGCACCATGACGGTATTGACCAGGGCCGACTCGCTGGCACCGCGGATGAGGAGAGCGCCGCACAGGAAGACGAGGATCACGGCGGGCAGGTTGATCCAGCCGGGATCGTCGACGCCCCATGGCGCCGCGTTCAGCTGGTGCGGGATCGTCCAACCGAACAAGTTGCCGATCAACTCGTTGAGATACTGGCCCCAACCGATCGACGTGGCGGCCGCCGACACTCCGTACTCGAGCATGAGGCATGCACCGATGCCGACAGCCACGATCTCGCCCAGCGTCGCATACGCGTAGGAATAGCTCGATCCGGAAACAGGCACGGCGGACGCCATTTCGGCGTAACAGATCGCAGCGAGACCGGCCGCCGCGCCGGCGATGACGAATGCGAGGAGAACTGCGGGGCCGGCTTTGCTGATGGCCTCGGGGACGACGATGAAGATACCGGTGCCGACCGTCGCGCCCACGCCGAACAGCGTCAGTTGAAAGGTCCCGATGCTGCGTTTGAGGTGAGGTTCGCCGGCACCGCCGCCGGGAGCGTCCTTCCCCTCGACCGGCTTGCGGCGGAACAGCAGACTGGTCATTGACTGTGCTTGCGTCATCAGTGCCTCCTGGCCAGGGTGTATCGATTCTGCTCCCGGATGCGACGACGTGCAGGGCGAATGCGAGATAACGGTGCCGATCGGTTCGGGGGCGAAGGAGCGCAAGGCCGAGAGCCCGTGCTGTCGCAGGGCCTGAAACGCATGGTGTTGCTGTGACTCCTGTACTCGATTACACGCTCTCTTCGCACCACCAGTAACACTAGTGTCGGGTCTCTGACCTGCGAAAATAGTCCTTGACTCGCATACGTGTTCGAGTATTCTGGACGCATGCCCT
>NZ_JAKWBF010000055.1 GCF_022513585.1 Gordonia gummivorans | reverse complement strand
ACGGCCACCCAGCACGATATCGACCAGTACCTGCACTCCGGGCCGACCACCCGACACCTCATACGAACCTTCTTCGTGTGGTGCCGCGCTATGCAGATCAACACCACCGTCACGATCGAGCACCGTTACGCCAAGACCACGCCCTCGTTGACCGATGACCAACGCCTGCAATGGATTCAGACGTTGATGCGTGGAGATGTCACCAGCCTGCACCAACGTGTGGCCGGCCTGCTAATGCTCCTTTACGCCCAAACCGATCGGCCGGATCGTTACCCTACAGATCGGCGACCTGGAACTGACACCCACCGAGTTGCGGATTCGCCTCGGCACCGATCCCACACCCGTTCCCGCGCCATTCGCCGTGTTGATTTACGAACTCCTCGAACATCGCCCCAACCTGCAGACCGCCGGCGCCGACACCATGTATCTGTTCCCCGGCTACCGACCCGGCCGCCACCTGCATCCGCAGACCGTCATGCACACCCTTCGCCGCCTCGGGATCAACGTGCGCGGCAGTCGAAACAGCGCCCTGGACAACCTCGTCGCGCTCGCGCCAGCGCCTATCGTCGCTGACTGCTCGGCTACAGTCATCAGGTGACCGCGCGCCATGCAGCACTGGCCGCAGCCACCTACGCCCGCTAGGCCCATTCGATCGCCACCACCATCGCCACCCTCAACTGAGAGTGCCACAGGTGCGTCCAGTTGTTGGCCTAGCTTCGCGATCCCAAAGGTGCGCGGCGGCTGGACAGCTGCCTGGGACGGGCGACTTCTGCCGGTAAGGTGCAACGCCGATATCGGATTCGTCACTGCAAGGGGTGGACGGTGCCGGAGTTTCAGCCCGGCGCTGTGTGACTCCACATGTGCATCACGGGTCGTGGACGGTCCTACACGGCGGGTCTACGGTGCAACGAAGGCGGGCGAGCAGACACTGGCCGAAGATCGTGAATCGTTTGCGGAGTTGGGCCGAGAGGGTCCTTCGTGATGAAAGAACGCTGCGCCAGTCAACTGGTCGACGGGGGTGAGGTGCGGCTGCCAGGGGTTCTCCGAAGTCTGTAGAACACCGCACCGGCTGCGATGACAACGGCACCGATGATGACCGAGACCAGCGGCAAAGCCACCGCGAGGATCGCGCAGCCCGCGACACCGATCACCGGTACCCACCGTGGGGGGCGGGCCTCATCTCGGGTCAGGGTCCAGGCGGCGGCGTTGGCGATCGCGTAGTAAATCAGCACCCCGAAAGAGGAGAAGCCGATCGCGCCGCGAACGTCGACGGTTGCCGCGACCACGATGACGACCGCCGCCACGGCCAATTCGGCGCGATGGGGCACCTCGAACCGCGGGTGAACTGCAGCCAGCACGTGCGGTAGGTGGTGGTCGCGGGCCATCGCCAACGTGGTGCGGGAAACCCCCAGCACCAGAGCCAGCAGTGATCCTAAAGCCGCTACCGCGGCGCCTACCTGCACGACGGGGACCATCCACGCCACCCCGGCACTGCGGACCGCGTCGGTCAGCGGCGCGGTCGAGGAGCCCAACCGGTCGGCGCCCAGCACCGACAACACCGCTACCGCCACCGCCGCATAGACGACCAAGGTAATCCCCAGAGCCAACGGGATCGCCCGAGGAATAGTGCGGGCCGGCTCTCGGACCTCCTCGCCCAGGGTGGCGATCCGGGCGTAGCCGGCGAAGGCAAAGAACAACAACCCCGCTGCCCGCAACACCCCGCCCACGGTGATGTCGGAACCGATGTCCAACCGGCCCACGACCGCCTGCCCCGAGGTCAGGCTGACGACCACCAGCAGCGCCAGTACCACCAGAACGACCGAGACGATCACCCGTGTCAGCAGCGCCGACTTCTGCACGCCGCAATAGTTCACCGCGGTCAAGGCGACCACGGCCGCGACCGCGACCGCATGGGCATAGGCGGGACACACATAGGCCCCGACGGTCAACGCCATCGCCGCACACGATGCGGTCTTGCCGACCACGAACGCCCATCCAGCCAGATAGCCCCAGAAGTCACCCAACCGCTCGCGCCCGTATACGTAGGTGCCGCCGGATTGCGGATACCGGGCGGCTAGCCGTGCCGAGGACGTCGCGTTGCAATATGCCACCACCGCAGCCGCCACCAGCCCCATCAACAACCCGGAACCCGCCGCTGCCGCAGCCGGTCCCAGCGCAGCGAAGATGCCCGCCCCGACCATCGATCCCAAACCGATCACCACTGCGTCGAACACCCCCAGCCGACGCTGCAACTGCGGTCGATCGTCCCGTGACTGCGTATTCATCGCCCTCCCCGCCCTTGTGCGATCCCGTCGACGATCGGTAACGATAGGCGGTATCGATGGCCGCTACCGATTCAGTCTGGTACTCGAACGGCGCTGGCCGACTCCGACACCTTCGACACGAGCCCAAAGCTGTTGGAAGTCAACACCACTGAAACTGAACCGCAGGATTCTGTGTGTTGTTTAGGACGTCCGCGCACGAAGATCCACGGTCGGCGTGTTGCTGTTCAGGTAGGACGCCGAGAATGCCGTCCTCTACTGCCCGATGCGTTCGACGAGGTCGCGAATGCGGGTGGTGATGTCGTCGCGGATCAGCCGCATCCGGTCCATCCCGTCGATGCCGCGCAGCGATGGTTCGTCGGTGTCCCACACCTCGAGGGCAACACCCTCAGGCGCGCTCACATGTGCTGAGGTGCCTATCACGACGACGAGGTCGGCAGCGCGCATCATCTCGTCGGTCAACTGACTGGGCCGGTGTTCGCTGACGTCGACATTCACCTCGTCCAGCACCTGCACGGACTGAGCATTCGGCGCGACGCCGAGCTTCGCCTCGGTCCCCGCCGACGACGGGTCGAGCATGTTCGCCGCGACGCTACGCGCGAGGCCTTCGGCCATCACCGATTTGCCCCGGTTGCTGACACATACGAACAGAACTGACCACCGGTTGCTCGTCATCGTCGATCACCCAGCGGGAATTCAGACATCTCGGATCGACTCCTTCGATTCTTTGGATTTCGGAACTGCGTCGGTAATGTGTTGGCGAAGTGCCAGTGACACATACACCAGGCCCACCAGCACCGGTACCTCGATGAGCGGGCCGATCACCCCGGCCAGGGCTTGTCCTGATGCCGCGCCGTAGGTTGCGATGGCTACGGCGATGGCGAGTTCGAAGTTGTTGCCGGCCGCGGTGAACGCCAGTGTCGTGGTTCGCGCATACCCCAGTCCCATCACGGCGCCGAGAGCGAAGCCGCCGCCCCACATGATGGCGAAGTAGATCAGCAGCGGGATCGCGATGCGCACGACATCCCATGGGTGGGAGGTGATCTGGTCGCCCTGAAGAGCGAAGAGGATCACGATGGTAAACAGCAGCCCGTAGAGCGCCCATGGTCCCAATCGTGGTAGTAGTGTGTTCTCGTACCAGTCGCGGCCCTTGGCGCGCTCGCCCAAACGTCGGGTCAGATAACCCGCCAACAGCGGGATCCCTAGGAAGATCAGTACCGACTTGGCGATCTGCCACGGCGAGGTATCGATAGTGGTTTGCTCAAGCCCGAGCCAGCCCGGCAGGACAGAAAGGTAGAACCAGCCGAGCACAGCGAACATGGCCACCTGGAAGATCGAGTTCAACGCGACCAGCACCGCCGCGGCCTCGCGATCGCCACACGCCAGGTCGTTCCAGATGATCACCATCGCGATGCAACGCGCCAACCCAACGATTATCAGCCCAGTCCGGTACTCCGGAAGGTCCGGCAACAGCAACCACGCCAGCGCGAACATCAGCGCTGGCCCGACGACCCAGTTCAATACGAGTGACCCGACCAGCATCCGACGGTCGCCGGTCACCGAGTCAAGCCGGTCATAGCAAACTTTGGCCAGCACCGGATACATCATGATCAACAGCCCGAGAGCGATCGGCAGCGAGATACCGTCGATCTCCACCTCCGCGAGGCCGTCACCGAGCCCGGGCACCACACGACCGAGTAGCAAACCGGCGACCATCGCCGCACCAATCCACACAGGCAGGAACCTGTCGAGAACGGAAAGTCGTCCGGCAACAACACTATTCATGCCGCTCACTCCGGAGCCTCGCACGACTTCGACTCCCCCACCACCGCGGCAAGGCCACCCAACAACTCCGACAACTGACTCAGCACGCCCGTGTTGACCCGGTAGTACACCCACGTGGCACGCCGCTCACTGGTGACCACACCAGCTTCGCGCAGAACCTTCAAATGGTGCGAGATGGTCGGCTGTGACACCGCAAACGAGCCGGAAATGTCGCACACACACGCCTCACCGCCGGGATGCGCCGCCACTTCGGAGACCAACCGCAATCGAACCGGATCCGCGAGCGCCTTCAGAGCCGCCGCCCACCTCGCGGCATCTTCGGTACTCAGACCTTGGCCAGCGCCGCCTACCGCCAGCACATGTTGTTTCGACACATATCAATATTGACACTGATCTAATCAGTGACGCAAGTCGGTCCACCCCTCACGAGCGGACGATGGATACATGCCCACCAAAGCTCTTGCAGGGGAATATGATCAACTCGATATTGACGGTATCCAGTCAACTACTGCATATTGCATCAGATGAATCACAGGTAATGGTGCAACCTGCGGCTCTACGGCCAAGGTTCAACTACGGGACCTCCGCGATCGCCCGGATGAACCTGTTCCTCCACGGCATCGCCGATGGCGAGATCGCCCACGGCGACGTCCTCGGCAAGCCCGCCTTCCACGACGAGCAAGGCCGGCTCCAGACCTTCGACATCGTGCTCGCCAACCCGCCCTACTCCATCAAGGCGTGGAACCGCGACGCCTTCGCCAAGGACCCATATGGCCGCAGAATGTGGGGCGTCCCGCCCCAAGGCCGCGCCGACTACGCCTTCTTCCAGCACATCGCCAAGAGCCTCGACCCGAAGACCGGCCGGGCGGCGATCCTGTTCCCGCATGGGGTCCTGTTCCGCCGAGACGAGGCCGCCCTCCGGGAAGCACTGGTGAAGTCTGACCTCGTCGAGGCCGTGCTTGGGATGGGTGAAGGACTGTTCTACAACTCACCGATGCCCGCCGCCATTGTCGTCATGCGAACTAGAAAAGATCCTGTGCGCCGCGGAAAGGTGCTCTTCATCGACGCGTCCAAGGAGATGGCGCGCGAGCAGACGCAGTCGTTCCTGCGCGACGAGCACCAGCAACGCATCATGGACGCGTACAACGCGTTTGAGACGGCAGAGGGGTTCGCGGCGGTCGCAACTATCGACCAGATCATTACCAAGGGCAACACGTTGGCGATCACGCAATACGTCGCGCCGGCCGTCGCCGGCGAGTCTCCGGGGCCGAGCGTCAAAACCTCGCTGGCACAGTGGCGGTCGGCCGCAGATGCCTCGGTGGTCGCCATAGCCGACATCATCGCCCTGCTCCGCTCGGAGATCTCGGCATGAGCGTTGATCTCGACAAGTCCGCATGGAAACGAGTCGCGCTTCGGGATGTCGTTCGTCACGTCACCGACCGCGTGGATCCCTCTGCGGCACCTCCGCGTACCGATCCTCACCATGAAGACACCCCATGACAAGGTGGTTGAGCCTGTGACTGCTGTCCATCCGCGACTTTTGGGTTGACCCAGGGCGGGCCGCCGTTGTCCTCGACGAGGAGACGTTTACCCATTGAGTGCGTCCGTTCTGGGGTCAGGCGAACTATCGCAGGGCTTCGCCGAGGCGAGCGGCGGGCGTGAGGTCGGCGGCGAGACCGCCGCCGGTCGCAGCCCGGGCAAGAGCGCGACCCAGCGCAGGTGCCTGCTTGAACAGATTGTGACCGGCCACAAAAAAGACAGAGCCTGCCTCCCACACCGCCACGCCGTCCTCGCTCCATGGGAGGTCGGTCACCCAGCAGTGAAGAAAGTCGCGCGGCTCTGGGTGGAGACCGGGCAGCGCCCGTGTCACGTATTCGCGTGCGCGTTCGTCCAGCGATCGAATCGCCGCAGGGTCGATGAACGTTCCGTCGTCGCGGACGCCGACGGTTTCGCTGAGTCCGACCGAATAACTGCTGTTGCCCGGTAGCGGCGTCGCGTACACGCCGACTTCGCCGAAGACGCCGCTGCTGTCCTGCAGGCACGCGACTCAGCCAGAGATGCAGGCGGAGGCACTTCCCGTCCTGATCTACGAACTGCTCGAACACCGGCCGAACCTGCAGACCACGGGCAGCGACACGATGTATCTGTTCCCCGGCTACCGTCCTGGCCGCCACCTGCACGCACAAACCGCGATGAAAGAACTCCGTCGCCTCGGCATCAACCTGCACGGAGCACGCAACAGCGCTCTGGACAACCTCGTCAAACTGGCACCGCCACCGATCGTCGCCGACATGCTCGGCTATAGCTATCAGGTGACCGAACGCCATGCCGCGCTGGCAACCACTACCTACGCCCGCTACGCACAATCGCTGGCCGCGACGATCGCGTCCATGAACTGACCTTGTCTTCAGCAGCAGCCGGTGCTCGCCCCCAACACCGCACACAACGCCTGCAGCGATTCCGGCTGAGCCCGGTAGTACACGTTCATACCCCGCCGCTGCCCCACCACCATCCCCGCCCTGCGCAGCTGCCCCAAATGATGACTAGTCGTCGCCTCCGTCACCCCAACCGCCGCCGCGAGATCACACGTACACACACCCTCACCCGACTCATCGGCGAGCAAGATCGCCACCAACTTGATCCGCACCGGATCAGCAAGCGCCTTGAGCCGCAACGCAATCTCGAGCGCATCATCATCGCCAAGCGGACCCGACGACACCGGAGCACAGCAAATTGGACCACTGATATCAACCACCGGCAACGTCTTCGGCACGACCCAACCATACCTCTTACTTGACATATGTCGAAAAGGTGGGCACCCTGCAGGTGGCCCTAGTTCGATATATGTCTCACAGGTGAAGGTGATGGTCATGTCCCGTATCCAGCTCGCGCTCAATGTTGATGATCTCGATACCGCGATCGACTTCTACTCCAAGCTGTTCAACACCACTCCGGCCAAGCGCAAGCCGGGATACGCCAACTTCGCGGTCGCCGAGCCGCCGCTGAAACTGGTGCTGCTGGAGAATCCTGGCCAAGGCGGCACCATCAACCACCTCGGCGTCGAAGTGGAATCTAGCGAGAAGGTGCACGCCGAGATCGCCCGGTTGGCCGGGGAGGGTCTGTTCACGCAGGAGGAGATCAACTCCACCTGTTGCTTCGCGACCCAAGACAAGGTGTGGGTGACCGGCCCGGCCAACGAGAAGTGGGAGGTCTACACCGTGCTCGCCGACTCTGACACCTTCGGGAGCAGCCCGAAACTGTTGGCACAGAACGCCGTCGATAGTGCCGGCCAAGGTTCGGTGTGCTGCGGAGGCAGCGCCAGCGATTCTACTGAAGCTCGCCCAGCCTGCTGCTGACAAGCCGCAGCTCGCGCTCTCGCCTATCGCCCAAGCCGATCGGCGAGAGAGCGGATACGGTTGGTGATGTCGTCGCGGATCAACCGCATCCGTTCGATGCCACGTTCGGAGGGTTCGTCGGTGTTCCACACCTCGAGGGCGACACCTTCGGGCGGGGCAACCTCGGCGGTGCCGATCACCACGACGAGATCTGCGGCCCGCATCAGCTCGTCGGTGAGTTGGCGAGGCTGATGTTCCGCGACGTCGGCGCCGATCTCGGCGAGCACCTGTGCCGACAGGCTATTGACCTGGCCGCCGATCTTCGCACTGGTCCCGGCCGATGATGCAGCGATCCGGTCGGTGACCGTCGGCGTGAGGTGTTCGGCCATCACAGATTTGCCGCGGTTGCTTACGCACACGAAGAGCACATCGATGGGTTCAGGCATGGCGCACGGGCTCCTGGGTTGAGTTGGTGGTTGCGGTGAACCGTTTCCGCAGCGCGAGGGACACGTAAACGAGACCGACGAGGACGGGAACCTCGATGAGGGGGCCGATGACTCCGGCGAGAGCTTGCCCGGAGGTCGCACCGTAGGTGGCGATCGCGACGGCGATAGCAAGCTCGAAGTTGTTGCCCGCCGAGGTGAATGCGAGTGTCGCGGTCCGCTCGTAGCCCAGTCCCATCGTGGCGCCCAGGATGAATCCGCCACCCCACATCACCGCGAAATAGACCAACAGAGGAAGAGCGATCCGCACAACATCCCAGGGCCGCGACGTGATCTGCTCACCCTGCAAAGCGAACAGGATGACGATGGTGAACAGCAGACCGTAGAGTGCCCACGGCCCGAGGCGCGGCAACAACGAGGACTCGTACCACTCGCGGCCGTTGGCCCGCTCACCGATGCGACGAGTCAGGTACCCGGCCACCAGGGGGATGCCGAGGAAGATCAGCACCGACTTCGCGATCTGCCACATCGAAGTGTCAATGGAGGTCTGTTCCAGACCGAGCCAGCCGGGTAGCACCGACAGGTAGAACCAGCCCAACACGGCGTACATGATGACCTGGAACACTGAATTCAGCGCCACGAGGACGGCAGCAGCTTCCCGGTCGCCGCAGGCCAGGTCGTTCCAGATGATGACCATCGCGATACACCTGGCCAGACCGACGATGATCAGGCCCGTCCGGTACTCCGGCAGATCCGGCAACATCAACCACGCCAGCGCAAACATCAACGCCGGGCCGATGATCCAGTTCAACGCCAGCGAGCTGAGCAGCAGGCGACGATCGGCGGTGACCGCGTCAAGTCGGTCATAGCGCACCTTTGCCAGCACTGGGTACATCATGATCAGCAGCCCGAGAGCGATCGGCAGCGAGATACCGTCGAGTTCTACCGTCGCCAGTGTCTCTCCCAGCCCCGGAACAGCTCGGCCCAAAAGCAAGCCTGCGGCCATCGCGCCGGCGATCCACACAGGCAGGAACCGATCCAGCAGCGACAACTTGCCCGCGACCGCAGTACAAGCCCCGCTCATCGACGTTCCTCGCACGAGCCCGGCTCGCCGACCACTGCCGCAAGACGAACGAGTACCTCCGACAATTGCTCGAGCACAACGCTATTCACGCGGTAGTAGATCCACGTGCCCCGGCGTTCACTGGTCACCAGGCCAGCCTCTCGTAACACCTTCAGGTGATGCGAGATCGTCGACTGCGACAACCGGATCGGCCCCGAAATATCACACACACAGGCCTCACCGCCCGGCCGCGACGCCACCTCCGACAACAAGCGCAGGCGCACCGGATCCGCCAACGCCTTCAACTCCGCCAACGCCTTCAACTCCGCCGCGACCCGCGCAGCCCGCTTCGCGCTCAACCCGCCGCCCGCAACCACCACGTCTTGATTCGACATATATCAATATTGACACACATCGAATCAGCAGCCAATTCAGCCCCTACCATCTATCGCCACCGCGAGACTGCCGACCTTGAAACCTCTTGCAGGGGAATATGATCAACTCGATATTGACGGTATCCAGTAAGTAGACCACTGCATATCGCACTGTGCCGCAACACTATTAAACCTTGACGTCACGGAACCTTAACCTCGCACCCTAGGCCGGCGCCCTACCGATGCGACGATCAAGCGTGATGAGCGGCGCGTCCGCCAGTTCGGCGACCGCAACGTAGCTGGCTCGTATCCAGACAAATTGCTGCGGAGTTCCCACACTCGCGAACCGAGAAGTTCGTACGGCCACTGCTCGATCGACAAGTCGAGCAGATCGCC
>NZ_JAKWBF010000054.1 GCF_022513585.1 Gordonia gummivorans | reverse complement strand
GTTGTGGAAGCTGAGCTTGCCCTGCACGCACACCACGGAGTCGTCGCCGATGGTGGTGAACACGTATACGGCCCTGCGCAATTGGAGCGGGTCGGGCTTGTCCTCCGCGTCGAAGATGGTGACGATGTCGCCGGTCGCGAAGTGCAGTCCGTAGTTGCACGCCTTCGGCTTGGTGCGTGGCTGCGCCGGCGGTGTGAGCACGACGGTGACCAGGCCACCCGCCTCGACCGCACGCGCCGCGTCGATCGTCGGCTGGTCGTCCTCCTCCAGAAGCAACAACACCTGCAGCTTGTCGCGCGGATACTCGATGGACTCGACCGCCGCAATCAGATCGCCCACGACCTCCGGTTCTCCGTACGCGGGCACGAGGACGGTATAGGGCGGTAGGTCGTCGTCGGCCAGCGACCGGGCCTGCTCGTCGGTCACGCCGATCGCGCCGTTGACCAGACCACGACGAAAGATCACCAACCGATCGAGGATGGTGACGACGTAGACGATGGTCGCGATCGACACGAAGGTCGCGAGCGCGGGCACCGTGAAGAACACCAGCGCCACCGCGGACACCGCACCCGCAACAGCGCCGATCACCTTCTGAATTCGGTTGAACGGCACCGATGCCGACCGATCGACGTCGGCCTCGCGTAACCGGCCGACCGCGTCTTCCAAGGCCGCCGCCCGATAGTCGGGGTCGGCGAGCAGCTCCGCCACATCGCGCTGGGGTCGAGTGACGCGGGCCAGGTCGCCACGTGGGGTCATGTCGCACTCCGTGCGGCGGCATCGGCCTGCGCGGTCACCAGAGCGGTACCGAGCGACACCAGCAGATCACGGTCCTTGGTGGGCTGGTCGACCGCCTGGATCACGGCGTTACCGCGGAACATCACCG
The DNA here is from genome assembly GCF_022513585.1 of Gordonia gummivorans. GTDB lineage: Bacteria > Actinomycetota > Actinomycetes > Mycobacteriales > Mycobacteriaceae > Gordonia. Next base: position 13,703 of record NZ_JAKWBF010000054.1, on the reverse strand, counting down.
TGAACATCGTGTTGAGGTTGGCCGTAACGGTCATCTCCGGCGCCGGGAATCGAGCGTCGGGCTCATGATTGTCCACCGACCACAGCATCATCTGCTGGGTGCGGTCGCCGTTGTTCCACCACCAGGACAGCACGGTGTAGGTCAGGTAGCGGACGTCGTCGACGACGGTCCAGATCCACGACCGCACCCCCTCGGGAAGCTTCACCTCCACCGCCGGACTGAAGCGGTCACCGACGAGGTCGTAGCGAAAGATGTAGGGGTACACCTCAAGTGCCAGTGGACGTTCGGTGTCGACGCTGTCGACCATCACCCGCCGCGGCCGGCCCTGTTTGTCGTAGGCGACGTCGCCGCGCGACTGCACCACGGCCTGCCTGATCAGAACCGACTCGGGTCCGTAAAGTCGTGTGACCCAGTCATATCGCGTGATGGACTCTTGACGCCAACCGGGCGGCATCACCTGCGGCTGCCCGATCGGCATACCCGCGATGTACGCGGACGGCCACGTCCCTACCGGCGGAACCGGGATGAACGCCAGACACGCCGCCGCCAGCACCACGACCACGCCGGGCCGGCCCACCTGCTTGAGCGTCGGCGGCAACACCTCCCGCCCGAGCGGCGACCACGGATGCCCGCCGCGATGGCGGTAGTCGATGTACATGACGGTCGACGTGGCCAGTGCGGCCGCCAACGCCGGGATGGTGACCATCGAGATGCGCGAGCCGCCGACCGCGACCGCGCCGACGAGCGTCACGAGGCCGACGGCCATCGTCATCGCGGCCCCGGCCGCAGCACGCCGCCACGTACGGCCCACCGCGATCGCTGTCGCACCGGCGGCGTAGAGGACCGTGACGGCGCCCTCGGCAAACGACGAGCCACCCAGCGTCAGAACGATGACCCGGGTCGGGATCGGCCAGATGGCCAGAAAGATCAACCACACCCACCGATACCGTGCGACCGGACGCAGACCGAACATCATGATCGCCGCCCCGAGCACAAAGACCCACAGTGCCAGCAGATCCATGTGGGCAGTGAGGTAGGTCTGCGAATAACGCGGAGTCACAAGGTATTTGATGACGATCGCCTGCGACAGCACGATGAGCCCGACAATCACGTCGGTCTGGCGGTCGTAGATCGGCGGCTCGAGATGACGCCGCCAGGACACACCGATGGCAGCTATGGCGCACAGGAGAAGGAGAATCGGCACATAGCCGATGAGTGTCTGCGCGTACATCTCCTCGACGATCGCCACGATCGTGTTCCAGAACGCAATCCCGGTCAGCGCCAGCAACACTGACCACCGGATCACGACGGTCCAGCCCGGATGTGCACTCGTCCACTCCGCGATCGTCGGGCGGTGATGCGACGCGAAGGACTTTTCGGTGACGGTCATCGCGACCCCGTCGCCCCTGCTCCCGTCACCCCTGTCTCCCTCGCCGTCTCCGGCCCACGACGATGATCGCCGCCACCGCTCCCGCAGCGCACAGGGCACCCACCGCCACCGCCGCGGCCGCCGTCTTCGACAGCCCGGAATCCGAGGACTCCGACGGCGGCACGGCGTCGTCGACGGTGACGAACACCGGCTCACGGTCGGCGACCTGCAACACCGCGTCGCCGGACATCGCCGCCCAGCGGTCCGGATCGTCGCCGAGCCACGCCAGGATCGCGTCGAGGTCGGCCGTGTCTTCGGTGGAGGTTGCGACGAGGACGGTGCGGTCGTCGTCGCGCGCCACCTGCAATGTTCCGTACCGGGTGGCCGGCGTCAGCGTGACCTGCGACGTCTGCCCCGCCGTGTTGGTCACGGTGATGGTGCTGCCGTCGGAGGTGACCGGGAGGTCCAGATCCGGCAGGCCCTGCCCGTCGGCGGCGATCAGGATCGCCGGTGACTGCGCACCCGTGGCGTCGGAGATCGACACCACGTCGACGCCGAGCGGGATCGCCGACATGCGCTGCATCCCGGTCATGATCGCCACCGCGCGCGCCACGTCGCCGACGTCGCCCTTGGTCCAGGCGAGCTGGGTTCGCGGCATCAACGACTGTGGGAGCGACTGGAATCCGGCCGGGACCGGCGGATCCGCGGCGTCGGAGGTCACCTCGCCCGACGAGTCGAGGCTCAGCGAACCCCGAGTGCCGTTTCCGCACGCCTCGGGCACCCCGGACCGCGTGTAGGCGACGACGACCTGGGTGAAGCGGCTGAGCACGCCGTCGGGAATGTCGACCCAGCGGTTGTAGGCGCCCGACGAGCCGGCGGCCCAGGAGTCGATCACGCGGTTGCCGACCCGAACCGAGAGCTGACCGGCAGAGTCGCCGCCGTAACTGTAGGAGCCGACCAGTTGGACCCGCACGTTGTGCGACGGTCGGCCGAGCCGGGTCTGGTCGATCCCGAAGGAGACGGTCGGCCACGCGCTCGACGTCACCAACTGATCACCGACACCGAGGTCGGCCAGGGTCTGCACCTGCGGCGCCAACTGCGGCGCATTGCGCAGCGGTCCGGCCACCGCCGACGAGCTCATCGCGATCGACGAGAGGTCGGAGCCGAGGAACTGCACTTGCACGAGGAGATCCTGCGCCGGCCCGCCGATCTGCAGGAACGGCCAGCCGGGCCCGTCGCGCAGGCTGAGCCCGGCCGGGGCCGACGTGCTGATCACCACTTGGCGTTCGAGCGGCCCGACGGGGGTGGTCGGGACCAGGTTGTTCCGCGGCAACGAGCGCGTCTCCACGGCCACCGGTGCCGAGCCATAATTGGCGACCACCGCGGTCGCAAGGTTCACCGCGGCAGCCCCTTCGGCCTGCTGCACGTCGTCGGGCACATAGATCGTCAGCTTGCGCAAGACGGGCGGCAGGAAGTCGGCAACCGCGGTCGGGCGTCGTTCCCGACCGGTGTAGGTCAGCGTCGAGTTGACGATGCGGAAGGCGTTGGCGGGGTCGAATTGGCAGAAACCGTCGGCCCGCAGATAGGAGCGCAACACGATGTCGGCGGCATGGCGGTCGACCCGGACACCCCGCAACGACAGGGTGATCGGCGCGTTCGGGGTCGACGGAATCGGATTGCGGGAGAGCAGCCGGTCGCCCTGCATCACGTCGACGCTGCCACCGGTGACGAAGGCGGGCAGCTGCGCGGTGCCGCGGATCTCGCTGGGCGTCAGGTTCTCCGGGACCGGCAGCGACAGACTGACCGCCCCCTGCTGCCCCACGAACGTGATGGTCGACGACGACCCGACGTCGCGCAGACTCATCGGCGGTGGCGGATCACCGGGTGCCGCACCCGCTCGAGGAGACAGTTGCGGCGCAATCAACGGCGAACCGATAAGCATGCCGACCAGCAGGATCACGAACACACGGGCAAGGTGCGCTGTCGGCCACCGCTGCATCAGACCACCCTTCGGATAGGCCCCCGGTAGTGCGCATTCATATCCCCGACCTCCAAAGTTGGTGGAGCAAACAGCCCCGCACGCGGCTATTGGGGCGGCGATTCCTCTTCCGAGACGCCGTTGCGGATTCGAGTCACAACTGTTTCCCCTTGCCGAGACAATGTCTGACACGATGGCGCTTGCGCGATCGATCGTTTACGGCCCCAGAAGCAAGACAAGGTAGGACGAGAACACAGATGTCCCAGGTGCATGTCGGGGATCGAATCGACGGCGGCGAGTACGTCTCGGTCGGCGGCCAGGTGATCTGGCATTTCCACGACGGCGACCGTCACGGGGCCCCGACCGTCCTGCTGCACGGGGCCTTCGCAGCGGCGTCGACCTGGGGCGCACAGATCGCGGGGCTACTCGCCGACGGCATGCAGGTCTACGTGCCCGAACGCAGCGGTCACGGCCACAGCCCCGACACCGCCGGCCTGTATTCCTTTGCGGCCCTGGTCGATCAGACCATCGAGTATCTCGACGGGGTGGTCGGGGCGCCGGCGCATCTCGTCGGCTGGGCCGACGGTGCGGTCGTGGCTCTGCTCGTCGCCCGCGAACGACCCGACCTCGTCAACCGCATGGTCCTCTTCGGAAACTATGTCGACGGCCGGGGACGCGACGACGACGAGTTCCTCGAACGGGTGCGCAGCCGACGACCCGACATCGTCGAGTTCTTGCGGACCGACTACGACACCATGTCGCCCGACGGCCCGTCGCACTTCCCGGTCGTGTTCGACAAACTGGTGCAGTGGCTCGGCGACGAACCCGACTTCGATGTCGAACGCTTCTCCGAGGTCACCGCTCCCACGCTGGTGATTGCCGCCGACCGCGGCGTCGTGAGCCTCGAACACAGCCTGAAACTCGCCCGGACGCTACCGAACGGTCGGCTCGCGATTCTGCCGGGCACACACATCCTGCCCGTCGAGGCACCCGAGCTGTTCAACCCGCTCGTGTCGTCGTTCCTGACCGCCGACCCGCCTGCCGTGTGGCGGCCCTGACCCGAATCAGCTCACTCGCTCACTCTGGTCGGGCACGGCCGGGTTGTGCGCCTTCGACCACGCGTCCCGACGCTGGGCGTCGGGGTCGGTGACCACGCGGTCGGGATCGTTGATCACGAGCACCTTGCGATCGTCGGTGCGGTAGGCCGGCCAGCCCACGCCGGGATCGCCGGTCCGGGCGAAGCTGACCCATCGCGACTGCACGTCGTCGATCACCCGGCCGGTCGACTTCCAGGAGCCCACCGCGAGTCCTGCGCCCATGGGCGCTCGGTAGGCGCCGAACACGGCGAACAGTTCGGTGGCATGAGTCGCGCCGAAGCCCGTCGTCCGCAGCACGGCCGGCTCGAAGTCGTAGCGGTACACGTAGGTCGGGGCGACGGCACTGTGACCGTCGGCGAACGCGGTCATCGGAGCCCAGAAGATGGCGTCGCCGGCCAGCCGGAGCAGATCACGGTCGCCACCCTGGTAGAGCGCTGCGAGGTCGCGACGGGTTTCGTCGTCGGTGATCCGCATCAGTGCCTTCTCGGAATCCGGCATGACGTTCCACAGCTTGGCGAAGAGCTGGCCCTCTTCACGATTGGTACCGATGATGAGCGGGACCGGGAGAGTCGTGCCCGCGCGTGCTGCGGCCAGCGGTGAACGCGGAAAATACTCACCGTCGACGACAGGACAGAACGGGATGGGGTCGGGCGCACCGGTCTGCACGGTGAACTTCATCAGTCGGTCGCCCGCGCGCAGGAGTTCGGCCGGGTTGGCCCGCGACAGCAGCCGCTGCGCTTCCTCGGGGTCGATGGGCGCTTCGGTGCGCTCGACGCCGGCGCTCCGGTGCTGCGGGTCGCGCAGGAGGCGCAGGTACTCGTCGGCGTAGATCCGCGCCTCGTTCTGTTCGACGGCCAGCTCGGCGGCGGGGCTCTGGGCGATCGCATGCGAGAACAGCCCGGCGGCTGCCGGCGTGGACAGAAGCGAGAGCACCGACGACCCGCCTGCGCTCTCACCGAAGACGGTGACCTGGGCCGGGTCGCCACCGAAGGCCGCGATGTTGTCGCGCACCCACTCCAGGGCGGCCACCTGATCGCGGAGCCCGCAGTTGACGTCGAACGGCCGGTCGTCGGTGGCGTAGGCACCGAAGTCGAGCAGGCCGAACGGACCGAATCGGTACTGGACGGTCACGACGATCACGTCGCGCGACCGGGCCAGGAACGAACCGTCGTAGAGCGGGGTGGCCGCGGTTCCGAGGATGAAGGCGCCGCCATGGATGAACACCATCACCGGTCGTGGCGTCGACGACGACTCCTCCGGCGAGAACACGTTGAGCGACAGGCAGTCCTCACCCATCGGCGCGAACTTGCCGGGAGCGACCGCGGTGAACCGCTTCTCCTGCATCGCGGCCTTGCCGAGTTGCGTGCAATCCCGCACCCCCGGCCACGCCGGTGCCGGCTCCGGTGCGCGGAACCGCTTCGCGCCGACCGGCGGCGCGGCAAACGGAATCCCTCGCCAGCTGATGGTTCCGCGCCGTGTGCGCTTGCCCCGCGCACCGGCAACGATGCCGTTGGTCGTTGTCACCTTGCTATCGAGCAATGTCATAAGACACACGGTAGACCAAACGTCCCATTGCGTGGTCCACCCCGTGTGCCCCCTCCCTCGTTGACCGTGCGTCCCAAATCGTTGACTGGGCGTCCCAAACCGTTGACCGGGCCCAAACTAGACTGTTCCCATGAGTCGCCGACCGGGATCCGTCTCGAGCATCGACCTCAACGCCGACCTCGGCGAAGGTGTCGGCGACGACGCGGCGATGGTCGAGATCGTCACCAGCGCCAACGTCGCATGCGGATTCCATGCCGGCAATCCCAGCGACATCCTCGCGACCTGTCGTGCGGCGGCAGCGGCGGGTGTTCGGATCGGCGCCCAGGTGTCCTACCCCGACCGCGCCGGATTCGGACGACGCTTCCTCGACATCGACGCCGACGACCTGATCGCCGACCTCATCTATCAGATCGGAGCCCTCGAGGCGATCGCGCGTTCCGTGGGTGCGCAGGTGTCATACGTGAAGCCACACGGCGCGCTGTACAACACGATCGTGCATCATGAGCAGCAAGCGCAGGCCGTGGTCACCGCGATTGCCGACGCCGGTCCCGGACTCGCGGTGATGGGTTTGCCAGGTGCGGAAGTGATCGGCCGTGCCGAACGGGCCGGGTTGCCGGTCATCCTGGAGGCCTTCGCCGACCGCGCCTACCGCCCCGACGGGACCCTCGTTCCGCGTTCCGAGCCGGGCGCAGTGCTCTCCGACAGCGCCGAGATTGCCAAACGAGTGGTCGAGTTGACGCTCGACGGTCGGCTCACCGCGATCGACGGGAGTTCGATATCCGTTGCAGCGCAATCAATCTGCTTACACGGCGACACCCCCGGGGCCGTCGGGCACGCTCGCGCCGTGCGGGCCGCGCTGGCCGACGCGGACATCGCGATCAGCGCTTCCTGACCGGCGTCAGGCCTGACGTCGTTGGCGTGCGAACTCGGCGAGCACGACGCCGGCGGCGACGGACGCGTTGAGGCTTTCGACGTCGCCGGCCATCGGGATCGACAGGATCGAATCGCAACTCTCGCGGACCAGCCGCGACAGCCCCTTGCCCTCGGAACCCACCACGATGACCGTCGGACCGGTGCCGTCGTAGTCGTCCAGGGTGACGTCGCCGTCGGCGTCGAGCCCCACCAGCTGCGCGCCCGAAGCGGCCCAATCCTTGAGCGTGCGAGTCAGATTCGTCGCCTGGGCGACGGGAAGTCGTGCTGCCGCACCGGCGCTGGTGCGCCAGGCCACCGCGGTGACGCTGGCACTTCGACGGGCCGGGATGAGCACCCCCTGACCACCGAAGGCGGCGACCGACCGGATCACCGCACCGAGATTGCGCGGGTCGGTGATGTTGTCGAGCGCAACCAGCAGCGCCGGGGCACCGCTCGATTGCGCCTGCGCCATCAGATCGTCGGGATGAGCATATTGATACTCGGGCACCTGCAGAGCGACGCCCTGGTGTAATCCGTTGGCCGACAACCGATCCAGTTCCGGCTTGCCGACCTCCAGGATCGATATGCCCGCGTCGGCGGCCATCTTGACCGACTCCGCGACCCGATCATCGGGCTCGGAATTTGTTGCCACATAGAGCGCCGTCGCGGGCACCCCGGCACGCAGACACTCCAGCACGGGGTTTCGGCCTAGCACGTACTCGGGGCCGCCCTCGTCCTTGCGCCGCGCCCCCCCACCGCGCCCGGCGGGCGTCTTCGTGGCGGCCTTGGCGCGTTTGTGCGCCGGATGGTACGGACGGTCGACGGCTTTCGGGGTGGCACCCCGACCCTCGAGTCCGCGACGACGCTGCCCACCCGAGCCCACCGTCTGGCCCTTCTTCGAGCCCGACTTGCGAACTGCGCCTTTACGTTTGGAATTACCCGCCATCAGCCTTCACCCTTGAGAGCCCATTGCGCCCCGTCCGGGGTGTCGGTCACCTCGACACCCGCCTCGGCGAGGCGGTCGCGAACGGCGTCCGCCGTCGACCAGTCCTTGGCGGCCCGCGCATCGGCACGGCGCTGGAGTTCGGCACGGACGAGGACGTCGAGCGCCGCGGTGGCGGCCGAATCGTCGCCATCCGACGCCCACAGCGGATCGAGCGGGTCCACCCCGAGGATTCCCGTCATCGCCCGCACCGACGACGCGGCCGCCAATGCGGTTGCGCCATCCCCGGATTCGAGTGCGGTGTTACCTTGCCGAACCGCGTTGTGCACCACGGCAAGTGCGGCCGGCACACCGAGATCGTCGTCGAGGGCCGCCGCGAACTCGGGTTCGATCTCGCCGATCGTCACCTCGCCGACCCGGGCGGCCACCCGCTCCACGAACGACTCGATACGACGGTAACCGGCAGCCGCCTCGGTGAGCGCGCCGTCGGAGTACTCCAGCATCGACCGGTAGTGGGCGCTGCCGAGGTAGTAGCGCAGTTCGACAGCCCGCACCCGTTCGAGCATGGCCGGGATCGACACAACGTTGCCCAGCGACTTGCTCATCTTCTCGCCGCCCATGGTGACCCAACCGTTGTGCATCCAGAACCGCGCGAACGGATCACCCGCGCCATGCGCCTGCGCGAGCTCGTTCTCGTGGTGCGGGAAGATGAGATCCATTCCGCCACAATGGATGTCGAACTCGGGTCCGAGAAGTCCGGTGGCCATCGCGGAGCATTCCAGGTGCCAGCCCGGCCGGCCGCGGCCCCATGGCGTCGGCCACGACGGCTCGCCGGGCTTCTCGGCCTTCCACAGCGTGAAGTCGCGGGGGTCCCGCTTGCCGGTGCCCGCGCTCTCGCCCTGATGCACGTCGTCGAGCTTGTGCCCGGACAGCGAACCGTAATCGGGCAGGCTCAGTACGTCGAAGTAGACGTTGCCGTCGGCCGCGTACGCATGCCCGCGTTCGATGAGCCGTTCCATGTACTCGACCATCTGTGTCACGAACCCGGTGGCCCGCGGTTCACCCGAGGGCGGCAGTACGCCAAGTGCGTCGTAGGCCTGCGTGAACGCACGCTCGTGCGTCGTCGCCCATTCCCACCAAGGCCGGCCGGCGTCGGCGGCCTTGCGCAGGATCTTGTCCTCGATGTCGGTGACGTTCCGGACGAAGAGCACGTCGAGCCCGGAATACTCGAGCCACCGTCGGAGCACGTCGAAAGCGATACCGCTGCGCACATGCCCGATGTGGGGAACGCCCTGCACCGTCGCGCCACACAGGTACACCGACGCCTGGCCGGGGTGCAGCGGCACGAAGTCGCGCACCTCTCGCGTGGCGGTGTCAAACAGGCGCAGGGTCACGACGTGCGATCTTACAGGTCGTTCACTCGACCAGCGCCGTTGCCACCGCGGCCACACCCTCACCCCGACCGGTCATGCCCAGACCGTCTGTGGTGGTCGCCGACACCGATACCGGCGCCCCCAGCGCCTCCGACAGCACCCGCTGGGCTTCGTCTCGACGCGGCCCGATCTTGGGCCGATTGCCGATCACCTGCACCGCGCCATTGACGACGCGCAACCCGGCCTCGGTGACCAGGTGACGCACGTGTTGGAGCATGGCGACACCCGACACCCCCGCCCATTCCGGGCGACCGGTACCGAATACCGAACCCACGTCGCCGAGACCGGCCGCCGAGAGCACAGCGTCGCACAGCGCGTGCGCGCCGACGTCACCGTCGGAATGCCCCTCGCAGCCGGGCGTGTCGGGGAAGTGCAGACCGACCATCCAGCAGTCGGCGTCCTCGTCGACGCGGTGTGCGTCCGACCCGATCCCGACCCTCACAAGCGTCCTCCCTCGGCGATGATGTCCCGCGCGATGCGCAGATCCCAGCCGGTGGTGATCTTCATGGCGAGCGGGTCCCCGGGGACCACGTGCACGTCGATCCCGCACCGCTCGGCCAGTCCGGCGTCGTCGGTGGCCAGGCCGGAGTCGTCGGCATGCGCACGCACCAGCGCGTCACGGGTGAACCCCTGTGGTGTCTGGATCGCACGCAGAAGCTCACGGTCGACGGTGTGGGCGACGCGTTCGACGCCCGGCTCGGTTGGCGGCGAGACGTCGATCTGCTTGAGCGTGTCGGCCACCGGAAGCCCGGGCACGACGGCGGGATGACCGGCGAGCACCGCCGCCACGACACGGTTGAACACCGCGGGTGGGGTGAGCGGACGAGCCGCGTCGTGCACCAGGACGATGTCGGAGTCGACGGCGGCGAGTCCCGCCCGGACCGAGTCCGACCGGTGCGCGCCACCCGCGACGACGATCGCCTCGGGCACCAGATCGCGCGCCTCGTCGACCAACTCCGACGGGACCACCACGACGATCCGCTCGGCCACATCGGCAGCCACGACCCCAGACACACACGTCTCCAAGATCGACGCACCGCCGAGGTCGACGAACGCCTTGGGGACCGGCTCACCGAGCCGCGTCCCCGATCCGGCCGCCGGGACGATCACACCAACGTTGATCGGCAACGCGTCAGGATGCGGCGGCGAGAACCTCGTCGAGAATGCTGGTCGCCTTCTCGTCGTCGGTGTTCTGTGCCAGCGACAACTCGTCGACGAGCACCCGGCGGGCGCGCGTCAGCATGCGCTTCTCACCCGCGGACAGGCCGCGGTCCTGCTCGCGACGCCACAGGTCGCGAACGATCTCGGCGACCTTGATGATGTCGCCCGAGATCAGCTTCTCCTGGTTCGCCTTGAATCGGCGTGCCCAGTTGGTGGGTTCTTCGGTGTGCGGAGCGCGGAGCACCTGGAAAACCTCGTCGAGACCCTCTGCGCCGACGACGTCGCGAACACCGACGTATTCGAGCTTGGTGGAGGGAATCTGAACGGTCATGTCACCGTCGGCAACCTTGAGAACAAGGTATTCGATCTGCTCACCCTTGATGGTCCGGGTCACGATGTCTTCGACCCGGGCAGCACCGTGATGGGGGTAAACGACGGTGTCGCCAACTTTGAAATTCAATGTTCCTTGCCCCTTTCGAGTATCGCCAGTCTAGCACGGGCGTTCGAGGGGCTGTAGACAACGGTGCAGGTCAACGCCCTGAACGCATGGTGTCCACGGCGTTTTGCGAGGTAGTGAGCCTGTCCTTAGCAGGCCGTGACCCACAACGCAACACCCACCATTTCGCGGTGTGGACGACAGCTTTGCGGAGTGCTTTCCCGGGACCAAAACGGCACCCCGGCGGACTTTTCCGACCCGCGCCCACTACGCTGCGTAGTGCAGGGTTCGCAACCCGCGCAGTTGGCTTCGTTGACCTGGGAGGAACGGGTGTCAGTGCTTCCACAATCCGCACGTCGGTCGGTACGTACGCGGACTCGCCTCGCGGCAGCGATCGCAGCGCTCGGCGCCGCCGTCGCCCTCGGTGTCACCGGGTGTGGCGCGGGCCAGACCTCGCAGACCGCCAATCAACTTCCGGCCGTCAACGGCGCCAATGCGAATCACCTGTCGCTGACGCTGCGCAACGTCCAGATCATCTACCCCAACGACAAGGCCGACGAGGTCTTCGCCGCGGGTGGGCCGTTCGAGCTGTCCTTCGTCATCAGCAGCAACAATCCGACCGAGTACTACCGGCTCAAGGAGATCAAGGCTCCGCAGGGCGGCACCGTCACGCTGTCGCCCGCCGCCGGGCCGCAGCTCGAGATCACGCCCGAGATCGCTCTGCGCGCCGGCAGTCCCGTGGGACTGACCGAGGACGTCGCCGAACGTGCGACCACCATCTCCTGCCGGGTATCCCAGCCGGTCTCCCATGCCTCGTCTGCCGGTACCAAGGAGAGCCGGATCAAGGCGACGCTCAATGGCGCCGGTAAGTCGGTCGCGGCCGGCCTGACCACCAATCTCACTTTCGTCTTCGAGATCAAGAACGCCGACGGCGCCTGGGTTGATGCCGGCAGCAAGGAAGTCCTCACACCGGTCGACACCGACCCCGGGTACGCGCGTAAGGGTGCGGCGTACTCCGCCGAGGTCCCTGCCGAAGAACACAACGTCCACGGCGACGAGCATGCCGCCGAGGGTGAGCACCACGAGGGCGGCCATGAGACCGGTTCCCCCAGCAGCACCGAGGGCGCTCACCCCGAGGGCGGTCACTGACCTTCCCGGCCGTGGCGTCGGCCGACTGTCGGTCCGATTGCCTACCCTGACACCTGTGGCCAAGCCGAAGAACACCTACCGCTGCAGCGCGTGCGGGCATCAAGTCGCCAAATGGGTTGGCCGGTGCCCGGATTGCGGCGAATGGGGTTCCGTCGACGAAGTGACGGCACTGCCGTCGAGCACCTCGACCACCGCTGCCGTCGCACCAAGCAGTCCCGCCCGTCGCATCACGGAGATCGATTCCGCATCGTCGGCCGCGGTGGCCACCGGCATCGGCGAGTTCGACCGCGTACTCGGGCGCGGCGTGGTTCCCGGATCGGTGATCCTCCTCGCCGGCGAGCCGGGCGTCGGCAAGTCGACGCTGCTGCTCGAAGCCGTCAAACACTGGGCCCGGCAAGGTCGTACGGCGCTCTACATCACCGGCGAGGAGTCGGCCGGGCAGGTGCGTATGCGGGCCGAACGCACGGGCGCTGTACACGAAAACGTCTATCTCGCGGCCGAATCCGATCTCGCGACCATTCTCGGCCACGTCGACGCGGTCCGACCGTCGCTGATGATCGTCGACTCGGTACAGACGGTCGTGGCCACCGGCGCCGACGGCGTCACCGGCGGAGTAACCCAGATCCGTTCCGTCACAACGGCTCTGGTGTCGCTGGCGAAGAACCGCGGAATCGCCGTCATCCTCGTCGGGCACGTCACCAAGGACGGCGCGGTCGCCGGACCTCGCTCACTCGAGCATCTCGTCGACGTCGTGCTGAGCTTCGAAGGCGACCGGCATTCGACGCTGCGCATGGTGCGCGGTATCAAGAATCGGTTCGGTGCGGCCGACGAGGTGGGCTGTTTCGAGCAGCGCGACGATGGCATCCACCAGGTCACCGATCCGTCCGGAATCTTCTTGCACCAACGTGATTCGACGGTGAGTGGCACCGCCACGCTGGTCACCATGGACGGCAAGCGACCCCTGGTCGGCGAAGTACAGTCGCTGGCCAACGGATCTCAGATGGCCACGCCGCGGCGTGCGGTGTCGGGGCTCGACTCGGCCCGGGTCGCGATGGTGCTGGCCGTGCTGCAGAGCCGCGCCAAGATCGAGGCCATCGCCAAGAACGAGATCTACGTCGCCACCGTCGGCGGGATGCGGGTGACCGAACCGGCCGGCGATCTCGCCATCGCGCTGGCCGTCAGTTCCGCCATGGACGGCAAGCCGATTCCCAACACGACGGTCGCCATCGGCGAGGTCGGCCTGGCCGGCGAGGTGCGCCGGGTGTCCGCGGTCGGGCGCCGGATCGCCGAGGCGAAGCGGCTCGGTTTCACCCACGCGATCATTCCGGTCGGCACCGACGAGAAGTTGCCGAGCGGCATCCGCATCTCCAAGGTCGGCAACCTTCAACAAGCGCAGGACGCCGCGAAGCGCAAAGTCGTCGACGCGCCGTTCTGAGCGAAACGTACTGCCTTCGGCCTCCTGAACTGCGGAAATATGTACCTGGGAGCCGAGTCAAATGCACAGTGCACGTGGTCGGGCTGTGGCGTACAGATAGCCGACGGTGGCGGCGGGGGGTGGGCCGGCGCCCACAAAAAGTCGGGGAAGAAACTTCGTCCCCTAACCTTGGAGTCCTCCCCCAGAAAATTCGGCCCTTCTGCTCTGAATGTGGATGGTTAGTTAGGCGTACGGGCCGGGTGTGG
>NZ_JAKWBF010000053.1 GCF_022513585.1 Gordonia gummivorans | reverse complement strand
GCCGCGTCAAGACATGAACCGCCCGGCGGTGCGCGTTGGCCCAGGAATGACCGACACATCGCGATCCTCAGGGACAGGCCCCACCTTGGGCGCCGCCATCTCGTTCTCGCCGGACGCCGAGAATGCCGTGGATGCGGCCATTGCCCGCGCACGGGCGGCTGCCGACGCCGGGATCGGCGGCATCTGGCTGGGTCAACGGTTCGACTACGACGCCATCTCGCTCCTCGCGCTGATCGGGCGCGAGGTGCCGGACGTCTCGGTGGGTGTGTCGGCGGTGCCGATCTACGGCAGGCATCCGCTCACTGTCGCTGCGCAGACGCTCACTGCGCAGGCAGCCACTCATGGCCGCTTCCAGCTCGGGCTGGCGCTGGGCGCCGCACGGCTGACAGAGCAGGCCTTCGACGTGCCGTTCACCCGTTCCGCGGCTCGGCTCGAAGAATTCGTGAGCATCGTCCGTCAGGTCCTGACCACCGGCTCGGTGGAGTTTCACGGCGACGCATTCGACACGACGCTGCCATTCCCGGCCACACTTCCCGGCGCCGACCCGGTGCCACCGATCCTCGTGGCCGCCCTGGGGCCCCGTGCGCTGGCGGTGTCGGGGCGAGTGGCCGACGGCATCCTGCCAAATCTTGCGGCACCAAGTGTGCTCGAGCGGGACATCATCCCAACGCTGTCCGCTGCGGCCGAGCAAGCGGGACGACCCACACCGCGCGTCATCGCGTTGGTCCCCGCACTGGTGACCGATTCCGGTGATGCTCGGGAGCGGCTGGCTCAGGCCACGGCGCTGTACAACACAATTCCGTCGTATCCGCGCGTTCTCGACCTCGGCGGGTTCTCGAGGGCGGCAGATCTGGCGCTCGTCGGTTCGGCCGACGAGGTGGCAGCGGGACTTCGTGAGTACCTGGACGCCGGAGCCACCGACGTCATCGTCACACAGACAGAACTATTGAGGCCCGATGTGCAACACGAAACCTGGGAAGCCGCGGCGTCGGCGCTGGGATAGGGCTCGGCTCTCTCTCCGGGCAAGCAGCACTCGGTCGTCGTGATCGTCGTCGTGATCTCGATGTGAACGAGCAAGGGGAGTGGCGAGCGCCGAAGCTCTGACCTGCGGCTCGCCATCTCGGGTGAAAATCGCAAGCCCAAATTCTTGTCAAAGTCGGTGGCGAATGTTCGGCGACTTCCTGACCAGCGAGTTTTGGGCCTCGTTTGGGACCTCGCGGCAGCTGGGAACCGTCATCGGGCTGGCGGACATCCTGTCGGCAGTGACCGGCGATGTCGACAAAGCTCGTTCGGAGGCCGCCTACCGCCTGACCCCGAGCGGGCCGAACGGGGCATCGGCTCCGCCGACCCGCGGTACAGTGGAAACTCCCACCATCCTGCGGTGCCCACCTCGTCGCACGACGTGGTCACGAGAGGCTGAGAACGCCTCCCGGGCCGTCGGCACCCGTGAGTAGCGATCCATCTGACGCGCCGCTACCTGCGGACTAGATGTCAGACCGAGACGGTAGAATTGAGCTTCAATACTGACGAAAGTGGGTGCCCAGATGACGGAACGTCGCGACGAGGTCTCGCGCCGTGTGCGCCGTGTCCGCGCAATCCGGCGGACCACTGCACTCGAAGGTGTCCGCAGCACCGACGCCACTCGCGCCGACCAGGTGGCCTATGCGAAGGGCGAGATCGACTTGACCCAACTCGGCCAACTCGTCCGTCAGCGCTACAACCTCCCGTAGGTCGCACGCCGTGACGACGCGGCCATGGGATACCGGCGACCTCGATCGCAACTGGACGGGATACTTCATCCCCGCATCCTCGGTGCTGCGCAACCTTGTTCACGCGACCACGCACGACGAGCTCACCGACGCTGAGGTCGACCTGAGCGAATACCGACTCCTCGAACTTCGCGAGAACCCGGTGCTCACAGGTCCACGCAGTTACGACCTTGCCCACCTGTGCGCGATCCACCGCCAGCTATTCTGTGACGTATACGAGTGGGCTGGCGAAGTCCGCACCGTCGGACTCAACAAGGGCGGTGTGGCGTTCTGTCCGCCGGCAAATATCGGTCAGCCGATGAACCACGTCGCCGACGAGATCGCTCGAAGTGATCAACTCCGGGTAGTGACACCAGACCAACTGCCCCGAACGGTCGCCTACCTCTATGACTACGTGAACTTCGCCCACCCATTCCGCGAGGGCAACGGGCGCAGCACCCGTGAGTTCTTCGACCAACTACTCGCCGAACGAGGTTGTGGACTCGACTGGGAGCGCACCGACTCGACCGAACTCCATACCGCATGCCACGACGCCCGCGACACCGGCGACCTAAGCGGCCTCATCCACATGTTCACCAACATCATCGACGATCACCCCGCGTATTGAGGCGAATCGCAATCGCCGGCGTCGAGAGTTCCCGGACGACACGCCAACGCCGAAAGGGCAGCCAGATTAGTCAAATTGTTTGAAAACTCGCCGATCTCGGTGAGCGTTCACAGTCGGGAGGAGGAGGATGTGAACGAGCAGGGGGAGTGGCGAACCGCGGGCGTCTGACCTACCGCTCGCCATGTTGAGCGAAATCCACGAACCCGAAATCTTGTCAAACCACGTGGCGAATGTTGGGAAAGGTGCTGACCTGCAGTTCTACGCCGTCCCCCAGAGGAATTCGACCAGCAACGTACTCGCCTGTCGGCGTGGAGCGGGACGCATCTCGACCTCGCACCAGGTCGAAATTAGAGGCATGTCGCGCCTCAATAGTGTACGCGTCCAACAATTCTCACAACTGTCCACAGGCGGAGAGCGATAGCGTCGCGGCGCCCTGCGACCGCTCAGAGCCGAAGTGTTGTCAAACCTCGCCAGAATCGAGCCCAGATTCGCCAAACTGGTGAAAACTCGCCAATTGTCCGATTCAGAAATAGGTGAGACCAAGCCGGGCTTGTGACCTGGCAACTCTCACGTCTCCCTGGACGTTCGCCTCGCTAAGTTACCGCAGAGCTGCGGCCCTCTGCGTCAAGTGTCGCCAGCTTGGCAAAGTCGTTGCCGCGTGCCTGTTCATAAGAGACCTTGCAGCGCAGGCAGAATCGGAACGGGGAGGGAACATAGGTCGCAATTATGCCGCTGTTGTCTTCGGCGCCGTCGTAGGTGACATGAACATTGCGCGGACGGTACCGCCGCAGCCGTTCGACTACGTCGTTGTCGACGATCCATGAGTCTGGATACCGGCCGTCGCTGATCGGGTCGGCAGGCCATGGCTGGTCGGTGGAGATGTAGAGGTAGCCGTTGGCATCGTCGCCGCCGCTGGCGTCTCGGTCGCGCCGCAGACGGTAACGGATGCTTCCTCGTTCGTCGACGCGTGCGACGACGAGGTATTCCTGTCCGCATTCACGGCAGAAAGCAAGCGGCATCAGCGACTTGTGGGGCTCGCCCGGCACGGAGACCTGGTACGCCGAGGTGATGTGCCTGTCGTCTTCGGACTCAATCGACACGTAGACCGTGTCGCCCTTGGAGAGGAACTGGTGGAGCCGGAATGCGAACAGCGGGGGCTGGTGATCGGCCGGGCGGGCCGCCGAGCCTGCCAGAAGTGTCGCGCGGATTGCGCGCATGCACTCGTCAAGCGTGCGGTCCGTTGATGCAGCCAGGCGCGCTGCAGCTTCGCGGACGCGTACAGGCTTCTTGCGGGTGAGGCGGTTGCTGCCTTCCTCGGTGTCGAGTCCGAAGGTCGACTCAATCCACGAGGCCAGGGGAGAGGTGGCTAGTTCTGGGTAGCTGCCGTCAGCTCCGCCCATGCGGACTTCGGAACGAAGCGTCGTCACATCGTTGGCATCACCCGACGTCGCTCGGTCCAGAGTTTCGCCAATCACCCGCTCGGGCGTTACCTCCGAGCCGAAGATCCGCGTGGCCACCTCTGCGACAACCGCGCGTTGCTCGCTTTGGGAGCCGGCACTGGCCATGGTTGCCGAGGTACCTACACACTGCAGGTCGGGCGATTGACACGCATCGCGAACTCTACGGACAAGCATCGAAACGTCGGCGCCCTGCCGACCCCGATATGTGTGCAGCTCGTCCAGGACGAGAAACTGCAAGCCCTGGGCGGCCTGTACCAGGCGCCGACGTTCTTCGGGGCGCGTGAGCACCAATTCGAGCATCACGTAGTTGGTCAACAGAATGTCGGGAGGATTCCGCAGAATCTCCTGGCGTTCTTCTCCCTGCTCCTGCCCGGTGTATCGGGCGAACGTGACAGGCTCGTTGCCGACGCCGTACCCGAACTGCAGGAACTTCTCCAGCTCACCCACCTGACTGTTCGCGAGGGCATTCATCGGGTAGACGATGATCGCCTTGACACCCGGGACACGGTCCTTGGAGCGCAGCACGCGATCGACGATGGGCACGATGTATGCCAGCGACTTACCCGAGCCGGTGCCGGTCGTCAGTACGTAGGACTTTCCCGTTTGCGCGGCCTCGACCGCCTCCCGCTGGTGGTGATGGAGAGTAATGGCCCGCGTGCCCCGATCGGAGACGTCCTTCTTGGGCCGGAAGATCCGTTCGCACTCCGGGTCGAGGAGACCCTCCTGCACGAGGTCGCCTATGGCTCCACCCGAGGCGAAAACCGGGTTCAGCGAGAGCCAGGGCTCGGGCCACTGGTCCCCGCGATCGACCAACTCATCGACATGCTGTTTGATCCTCGCATCTCTGACGTCGACGGATGCAGTCGTGAACGATAGATAGTCATCGATCAGGTGCTCGTGCACTCCGAAGACGTCCATCGTTTCCCTTCTCCTCGTGGCGTCCGTCGCCGAATCACTCGGAGACGGCAGCATGCCCGAGAGATCATCTTGCCTCAGGAGGAGGACAGATTGTGGACGCTCACCGCGTTCGGACGGACCTCAGATCTGCCCTGTAGTTCGAACGAGCGAACGCCGGAGGGCCGCCCTGGCGGGCTGATCGATAGAGCCTGGAATGTCGCTGTTGACTACTACGATCACCGCATGCCTAGTGAGCACGTAGCTGTCGCCTTGCGTAGCGGACCCGTACGACTTGTCCTTGGAGACGAACAAGCGATCACCGCGATGGAACTCTCAGCAGCGGGAGACAAGACGCGATTGGAACCTGCCGAGCTCCGTGCACTCTCACCCATCCTGGAGTCGTCGGCCGACGCGACAGACGCGCTCCTCATAGTCGAGGATGGGGTCTCCACAACGAAGGGCGACGACGCTCGCGCCATCGACATCGTCATCAACGGACAAGAGGAAAGCCCTCTTGCGTCGGCCGTCTCGACCCTCGACGAGACGGGCCGCACGCTCGCCCTCACCGAGGCCACACTTACTGCCTGGCGCCAAAGGCTGTCGGATGCTGCGGACGTCATGCCTGCCCTGACCTCCGAAGACGCGAACGAGTTCGGTCAGATCGCCATCACCGGCAAGCCCCTCATCACCGGTCTTCATGCCGAGCAGAGGCGACTCCTCCGCGCACGGATATCGGGAGGGGACGCACTTGTCGGCGATCAACAGGCTCTCGCCGGCGTGATTGACGCCGCGATCGACGAACTCTTCGCGTCAATCCGCTTCGGACTCGCCGCCGCATCGCAAACCGATGACGGCGAGTTCACGAAGGCCATCAAGCGTTGTCTGGACACTGGGCAATGGGGCGATCAGCTTCGTTTTCTCGTTGTAGCGCAGGAGATTCGCGCAATCCAACTTCTCCTGACGCTCGATACTGACAACAGGGATAGCGCCAGTGGTCTCGCTAGTGCGCGAAATGCGTTCGATCAGTGCACCTCGCAGCGACTCAAGACGGGCGACATCTCTGAAATCATCAGCGTGATTGTGTCTCGATTGCCAGAACCACCACTCAACATCGCAGCGCGACTGCGTAAACGCCATCTCGTTCGGGACGCTGAGCAAGTCCGGGAGCGATGCCTTGCCTACGCCTCAGCATTCGCGTCGCCCGATCCCGATTCCGCTGAGCACATGACATGGCAGCAGGCACTCGATGAGCTCTTGGAACTCGATCGAGTGGTCTCGACCGATATCGCATTGCTCCCTGCAATAGTGCAGGATCCGGAACAGACGGCGGGACCCGCGGACTTTGGCGCCGAGGAAGCCGCAGAGCTTCTCGGCGAGTTGTTCAGTCAGCAGCTTCCGCGAGCACGAGAGTCGGTCTCGGAGCTTCAACGGCAGCATCCAGGTGCTGATGCGGACACGATGATCCGAATAGTCAAGCGCCAATTCATGATCAAGCTCCAGGACGATCTCCATTCCGATAACCCCAATCAACGGGTAGTCGAGACAGTGGCCTGTCTCACGATGGCATTCGCGATCGTGAGGGGCGTTGTACCGCACTCGGGACCCGAGTTCACGGCGCTCGGGGAACGGATCATCTTGGGCACCACCAAGATTACGGCGATGTACGGAAAAGCTGATGCTGCGCAATCCGCCGTCTTCGCCGGTGTCACCGTGTTCGCGAAGTACTTCCAGCGGGACCTCGTTGAGTTGGTGTTTAGCATGCTGGGAGCATTCAAACCGGGCCAGGCTGGAGTCGCTCGCGATCTGTTCAAGATTCTACGGTCGCGAGTGTGGCGAGCTAGGTTCGACAAACGCGTGGGTAACGCGGCGGGGATGGGGGCCGCGGCGGCCTTCAAAAGGGGAATCGATGTCGGTGCACCGCGATTGATCGTGCGGCTAGTCGACCGCGCGATGCGCTGAGCAGGCGCCTTTACGTCACTGTGACGTTTATGCCTCTGGCCGGGTCGGCCGAGCGAGGTGGACTACAGGGTGGGCGCGGCTGGGTCCGAACCGTGCCGACGACGACTCCAACCTTGAGGACCATCGGCCAACGCGCAGCTCAAGGCCACACGAGCCTCATGTGCAACGCCAGGCCTCGGGAGCAACGCACTTGTCACGGCCCGCCAATCTGATGAAAATCAGGGCACCGTAGATGACAATTCGCCAATCTCGCTGACGGTTCACAGTGGGCGCATCGAACTGGAAAGCGCAGGTCCACCAACTGCCGATAAGATACATTATGTTAAGTAAACCACTGCATATTTCATCAGATGAATCACAACTAGACCACCGCACGTTCCTACGGCAACTTCCTCAACGACGCTGTCCATCAAGGGTTTCCACCGCGCCACGCATCTTTCGAGAAGCACACCCAATGGCCGCAAGGTCACCGCCGGGCACCGCGCGCGACTCGCTGACCTGGAGCCTTGACTTGATGATGCATCCGATGAATCATTGATGCAACAGATGAGACGGGCTCTGGAGGCTTCCCATGGCGGTGGACGACGTTGGTCGCGCCTACCTCGTTAGTACTGTCCGGCCGCTGCATCCCGAGGAACAGACGCTCGCCGAGATGCTTCAGGGATGGCGAAACCAACAACTCAGTCGCAACCTGCGCTTCGAAACGATCGACGCCCGGATCAAGCAGGTTGAGCGGTTCGTACAACACTCGAACGAGCATCCGTGGACGTGGACCGTCGCGATGGTCGACGAATTCTTCGGCGACCTACGCTCCATCCACAACCTGTCACAGTCGTCCATCCGTTCCTACCAGGTGGGGCTGCGTCAGTTCTGCTCTTACGTCGCCAATCCGGACTACGGCTGGGACCGTGTCTGCGAGGAGCTCTTCGGTACGCATCCCTCGCAGGTCTTCTTCGACTGGAACACTGCGCAGCATGTCCAGGAGAACGAATCACGGCCAAACAAGCGCGCATTCACCAAACGCGAGATTCAGGACTTCTTCGATCACGCCGATGAACAGGTTTCTGCCGTCTCAGCGTCAGGGCGTAAAGGATGGCTTCCCGCCTACCGTGATTCGGTGATGTTCAAACTCGCGTACTCCTACGGTCTGCGGTTCAACGAATTGGCCCACCTCCAAACCGTCGACTTCGCTCGAAACCCCCACGCCAAAGAATTCGGCAAGTACGGGCTCGTCAACGTGCGCTACGGCAAAGCCAAGAAGGGCTCACCTCCCAAGCGCCGCGGCGTCCTCACCGTCTTTGATTGGACTCCCGAGGTCATCGCAGATTGGCTCGAGAACGGCCAGCCCCACATGGACGATGGAATCGACCTGTTCCCCAGCGAACGTGGAAATCTGGTATCGGAGACCACTCTCATCCGTCGATTTCGCCGGTACTGCGATGACCTCGACCTCTCGTCCGGGCTCGACCTTCACTCCTTCCGACGTTCGTACGCGACACACCTACTCGAAGACGGCTGGGACTCAATGTTCGTCCAACACCAAATGGGACACGAGCACGCATCCACCACCGCCATCTACAGCTGCGTAAGCAGCGACTATCGCACCCGAACCCTCCGCACCGCGCTCGATGCGACGATCGCTGCCGCACTCTCGTCCACCGAGAATGGTGGAGCATCGTGAAACGCGACGTCGACTACAACTGGCGGCTCGCCGAGCTCATGGCCGGCCACCAGATGCACAACAGCACGGACCTCATCCCCCGCCTCCATGAGCGCGGAATCACACTTTCCCGGCCACAGGTCTACCGGTTGGTTCACCAACGTCCCGAGCGCGTGTCACTCAAACTCATTGCCGCGCTCTGCGACATCTTCGACTGCGGCCCAGAGGATCTAGTCACCGTGACCGCTGCCAATGCTCGCAAGAAGGCGGCCAGCGCCGACCGTGAGAACGTTGTCGAATTGAACAAGTCTGTCCGTCCACGACGAGCAAGGATTGTCAGTGACGACGATTGAACCACGCCGACGCAACACTGTTCGCGGGCGGCCTCAAGCAACCGACGGCGATCTTCAGTGCGCTCGCTGTGGCCGCCACATGCGCAAGGCCGCAGTCACATGGCCAGACGGCATAATCTGCAACTCCTGCTACTACGACGCCACGAGCCTCTACGGCCCCTGTCCCAGTTGCGGAATTAACCGAATGCTCCCTGGCCGCCTAGACATCGGCGACCAGCCCGTCTGCCGCAACTGCGCCGGCATCCGTCAGGACTATCACTGCCGCACATGCGAGCAAGAAACACGCCCCTACCGTCGCGGAAGTTGCGCGCGCTGCGCACTGCGATCCGACCTGGAACGCGACTTACTGCATGACGGCTCCCCCGGGGGCATCAAGACCCTTATCGATGCGCTATGCGCCGCAGACCGGCCAGAGAGCATCCTCACCTGGAAGCGCTCCGACAAAGTGCAGGGGCTTCTGTCAGCGATAGCCTCCGGCACGACACCGCTCAGCCATGATGGACTGGACCAGTTTGAGCCGAGCGGCAAACATGTCGAGCACCTCCGATCAGTTCTCGTGCACCACCAGGCACTTCCCTCTCGCGACAAATACATCGCACTCTTCGAACGATGGCTCGAAGAGAAGCTCGCCAACATCGCGAATGCTGACATCGAGCGGCCCGTCCGCCAGTTTGCTACCTGGCATCATCTGCGACGGATCAACGAAATAGCGCTCGCCGGCGACTCAACACGCGGGCCAGTTCACTCGTCCAAGCAAGAGATCACGGAGACTCTGAAGTTCCTTCAGTGGCTTCACGACGAGCACGCCCGCACAATCGCGACGTGCGCCCAGCAAGACGTGGACGAATGGGTGACTACTGGCCCGACAACGCGCCACTCTATCCGGACTTTCCTAGTGTGGTGCGCGAACTCACGCATCAATCGTTCAGTGTCCCTTGGGTTTCGTCAGGCCAAGTCTGTACGACTACTCACGCAAGACCAACGACTCGCCTGGATCCGAGAGCTCCTCGAAGGCGACAATGAGTCACGTCCCTACCGGGTGGCCGGCACACTGCTGCTTCTCTATGCCCAGCCACTCGTCAAGATTGCCGAACTACCCATGGCGAAAGTGAACATCTCCCCCGACGGACTTGCTTTGCAGCTCGGAGTGACGCCCTCCCCTGTTCCCGCCCCGTTCGACTCGCTTCTTCGGCAACACATCACCCAACGTCCCAACCTGAGAACCAGCGGAGCAGACAGTCCGTGGCTCTTTCCGGGCTACAAACCTGGAGAACACCTACACCCGAACACTTTGATGGACCGACTCCGCCAGCTCGGGATCAACTTGCTCGGCGCGCGAAACAGTGCGCTCCGAGAGCTCGTGACCCAGGTGCCAGCCCCGGTGGTCGCCGAGATGCTCGGGTATAGCGACCAGGTGACGCAGAAGCATGCTGATCTTGCTTCAGAGGCATGGGGACGCTATGTGTCACGTTGACCAACTATTAAATGATGACCGGAACTTAGAAACTGCCAAATACGAGGTTAACGTGACCCCAGACACGGGTATTCAGCAATTTTGGGACGACTTCAAGCAACTAGACGAGGATATCGAATATTTCGTTTCCGCACGCCTGTTCGATGGAGTCCCAGCGATCTGGACAAGGAATGTTGAATATGTGAGATGGAGACATGAGATCGCACAACGATTGGACGTCGACCCCATCGCTATCCAACTGGTTGGTAGCGCCCGACTTGGATACTCAATTAATCCGGCCAAAAATTTCAAGATTTTTAACGAAGACTCGGATCTTGATATCGCGGTAGTCTCCCCCGAACTATTCGAGGCTGCCTGGCTGCAACTGCGGAATATAGTAGATCGACATGATGAACTCAAGGAACGGAAAACATATCTTCGCAAACTTGTGTTCGATGAGTGCATTGCACTTGATATAGTTCTCCCGCACCTTTCGTTTGGTGCTAGTTGGGCCGTGGCGAGGGATGAGATAATCGAATTGCTCGGCGAGGAATTCAACGATCGCCAGATCAACTATCGCCTATATCGAAATCATGGAGCTCTGCGCGAGTACCAACTCTCCAGCGTATCGAAAGCGCGAGACCGAGCTATCGAGGAAGGGGTAGACAATTGACACAGCCAGCAGCACTCAACTTCGAGATTGAGTCATTAACGGTCGCAGATTTTCGAAGCATGCACAAATCCGGACAGCTAACTCTACGGCCGCAGTACCAGCGACAAGCTGTTTGGCCAGAAGCAGCCAAGGTTTCACTAATGGAGACTATTCTCCTTGGGTATCCGATTCCCGAAATATATCTCGCCTACGAGACCACGCCAGACGGGGACCAGACCGTTGCAGTTGTTGACGGTCAGCAAAGACTCAATTCCCTTCTTGGCTTCCTCCAAAACGATTTTGCGTTACTCGGTTTGGAGGACAACAGAACGGGGCAGCATGAGGGACGATTCTTTAGAGACTTGCCCGAGGACGTTCGCACTCGCTTCTTTCTCTACCGGTTTCCTGTAAGGAGGCTGTCAAATCTTGAAGACGAGTTTGTTCGAGAAATATTCGCGCGTGTGAATCGGGTCAATATGGTCTTGACCGATCAAGAAATTCGCAACGCGCTGCTTCCTGGACCGTTCTTTGATTTCCTTAAGGACTGCGCTAGTCACGACATCACGACTAAGTCGGGAGTATTTAGTGGCGCCCGTAGACGACGAGGAGGGGATCTCGAATTTTTTGCGGAAGTCTTCGGAACATGCATGTTTGGTTTGTCGAATAAGAAGTCCGAGTTGGACGAGCGGTATGACGTCCTGTCAGAAAACTTCGATGATTACCGGCAAAAGTCGGACGACTTCCTGAATTTGTTGACCATTCTTTCTGGAACGATAAAGTGGCAAGGCCAAGTTCGGTGGTCGAATATCGTCGATATGTATACACTGCTTCACGTCGGCTGGATCACCTACGATCAGCTTAACACGGCAGACGATACCGAAATTTCGAACATATGCTCGGCACTTGATGTATTTCAACGGAAAGTTTCGGATACTAAGAGAATCGGGTCTTCCCAAGAAGATGGCAACTTAACCGATCTTGCGACGATCTTGGACCTTCCTGAAGAGGATACACGCGAGATCGTCCTCGGTTACGTGTCCGGAATCCGGAACTCGTCAGATCTTGGATCGCGTAGGTCCCGTTCACGCGAACTTCGTAGAGTTGTCGAGAGTCAGTTGAGTGCGAGATGACACTCTTTGCACACAGCAATATACATAGCCCGAGTGCGCAGGCTTGCCAGAGTAAGGCCGGAACTACCTGCAAGAGCGACGGGTTCGCGCTCCACTGTTGGCCTGTCGGGCGAGAGCGCGGTTGGGAGTCGGTCGGGCAGATGCGAACGTCTCGCTCCAGGCCTGTCACCACCGGGGTCTAGTGGACCCAAGCTCGCGTTTCTGTTCACTGCTGTAACGGCGGAAGCACTCGATAGTGGAACTCGACTTGTTCGTCGAACCGGGAATGTCGGTGGTATGGGGTACCGAGTGCCTTCATCTGAATGACCGTGGCCGCATGGTGCCGGACATGTTCGGGACGGATGTCCCACGTCAAGGTCACGTTCGTACCGTGCGCGAGTTCGACATCGCCAGAGGTTGGGCTGACGTCGGAGTGCATCAGCTCCCATTCGAGTTCTCGACCCTGGGGATCGATTCCGACACACGTATACTGCACTCGTTGCCCGACACGAAGCACTTCCCCGGTCGTGCACGCGGCCATGAAGTTCTCCGTTTGGGTGTTGTCGATGGTGTGGCCGAACTGATCGGACACCCGCTCGACTCGTGGAAAGTAGTTGCCGCCGGCGTCCTGGCTGGACATGTATATCGTCACCTTGTTTCTCAGCTCGCCGGCAATCCCGGAAAGTAGATCGATCTCGTGGGGTAATAGGTCGCGGCTGTGAGCCACGGTGTTACGAACTTGGTCGAACCGGTTCAGCAGCGGCATCGTCTCTCTGGCCTTCCCTAAGGCCGCGGCCAAAGGCGCCCAATGCTCTTTGGCGATGTTGCGGAGCTCGTAGAAGTTCGAGTAGTCGAGCAGTGCCGTCGACACTGCGGCGGGCGCGACGCCTCGGCGCCCAGCACTGACCATCTCGGCGTCGCGTCGATCACCCCAAGCGGCTCGCTGATCGGCGTTCGAGATTCTCTCAAGCCAGTCTTTGCCGTACTCAAGGTAGTAGGAGTGCGTCATTAGCTGCCGCAAAGAGCGCTCACACGCGCTTAGCGCTTCGGATGCCGACAGTGATGCCATGTTTGCCGATCTTAGCTGCGGGACGCCACTTCAGCCTGCAGCATAGTTCGCACTATCCGGTTTCAGTCAGGCTTGCGGGCTCGTCGATAGTTCTTGGGGTCTGCGGATACAACCGATATAACCCGGCGACCGAGTCGGTCGAACGCCGCGGTGTTGAGAGTCGTTCATGCTGGCAGAATCTGGCGTGAAGCGAGCAAATTCCTAGGAGGGGTCTACCAGGGGTCCTGAGATCTGATGCCGGTGAAAACTATCACGCCAATCCTCCCGCTGGAGTGCCAGGAGATAGCCCACCGGGTTGGCAAGCACTTCTTCGGTTCGTTCCGATCTGGTGTCGTAAGCCAGCCTTCCAGCTGCGAGAGCAAGCCCAGCGCTGGATACGATAACCTGCGAGAGCGCTCCGTCTGGCAGAATACTGTTTAGTCCGCCCGCGACCAGCAAGGGCGCGGCCGTATTGAGCGATAGCGCACGCCAGACTGCTCCCACGCCGATCTTTTGGAGCGATTTTTCCAACGAGCGCAGGGCGGGTGCGACTGACCGGTCGTACTCATTTTGAAGTTGCAGAACAACAGCCTGCGCGTCACTAGGACTGCTAAGCACCTCCGGCAATGCACTGGAGGTCACGATCCGCTCAATAAAATCTTGAAACGTCGTCAAAGCCAGTCTGTTTCGAGTGCGGAAATCGGCTACCTGACGAATCGTCATCGCTTTGAGGTCACCCGGAAGTACCGCTTGAATCGAGATCAAGGCGAGCCCCGCAAACCCGGTTGATTCATGAAACCGCACATCGCCCACGAAAGTTCCGGTGGTTAGGACCTCTCGTACCGTCTCGGGCCCCCAGTGAGCAGAGCCTGGGAAGGGCCCGTGGTCAACGCCTGTCAGGCTGAACCCTAAACGCGAGGCAACGATCTCTGCTAGGCGGCTGTTGTATACCTGAGCTATGCGTGCCGACGTGCGAAGGAAGGGATCGAACGGTGGCTCAGCTTCGTACTTTAGATAGCCAAGGTTGGCATCGACTAAGCACCTCGCCAGATCTTCGCTGAACCAATGCTCAACTAATGTTGCACGGAGGCCAGTCCTTGGCCTCCATTGAACGATTTCGATTTCAGCGCGGATCGCTTCGGGCCACCTATGTACGGCATCTATGATGGGTGCAGCTGCATTCTCGTGGTCTTCCGCGCGATACTTCAATACGGACAGCATTTGTCGGTCCGCCAACTCCCGCACTGCCGTTTGCCGTTGATAGATACGGTTTTCGTCCCACACAGCAGGTACAGCAAGAGCCATTTGATCGAAATATAGCGCGACGGCTTTATGTCTGTCACTCCACACGTCGGAGTTACTGAGCAAACCGATGGGCACGTTCTACTCCTGCCGCTCCCCGTATATGGCTCGGTGCAGCCAATGTTACCGCATGATTTGCGGGCTGAGCGCGGGAAAGATTCATGTGGAGGTGGTCCTCAGGCATGATCTCAGCTTGTGACCTCACGGCCATCAGCGCGGCCGCCCAACTTGACACCCGCGCGGCCGCGACACGATACACGAGCAAGTTCGGCAGCCCAACGGCCCTGGACCGGCTCGGCCCTCAGGACACGTCGTGTCCAGCACTGTCGGAAGGTATCCGATACGAGAACGAACACTGGCAGGACCGCACATGAGCTGAAGAATATGCAGCGATCGAATATGCAGGGTTACCAGTAAACCGTAGCGTATTACGCTGCGGTGCACTGAGATTCAGCACCGGACCGGAAGGAGCCCTCCCGCCCGACATTGAGCCGCCACCTCGCATCACATCATCGCGCGAGTCCCAGAAACGCCATCAGTGAGCGTTCGACCTCCACTAACTGTTCGGACGTCAGCCGACCAACACGGGTCAGCACGTTCGACCGTCTTACTGCCGTGAGCTTGTCGACCATCACGTCGCTGTCTCGTTCAAGGCCCGAGATCGCATCGTCGTCGCCTGGGATGCGAATCCGCAACAACGGTGCATCGATGAGCCGGCTCGTCATCGGCGCAACCACCACCGACAGAGTTGAATCGAAGAGGTCGTCCTGGACGATGACGGCAGGCCGCGGCTTGGACGCATACACACCACCCGCAACGGTCCAAATCTCGCCGCGAATCACGCCTCGTCGTCCCAGGGTGCCGCAACAGCCTCGACGAAATCCTGCTCGTCCCCATCGACATCGGCCCGAGCGACGAGAACCGACTGCGTGTGGGCTTGCGCGGCGAATTCGGGCGTGCGCACGTCGGGAACCCAGACCTGCAGTGGTCGCAAACCGCGCTCACGCATCCGGCGTCGATACTCACCAACCCTGTCCCTCACTGCCATGGCCCCATGTTACATGTAACGCTCCGGGGTGGCCAGGCTGTGCGTTGGCTGCGAATATGCAGCAATCGAATATGCAGGGTTACCAGTATTCCGGTAATGTTGCAGCAGATGCAGGCGGACCGGTCCCTCACCCTTGGGATGTCTGATTATCGGTGCACGCCTATTGACCAGCGCTAATGTGCACTCGGACTCGTGCGCGCCTACCCGATCCCGGCTCCGGCGAGTCAATGATCGTCGACATGGCCTTGAGTCCAATCCGACCAAGCGCGCGTTCAGTCGTGTTGAGCTGCAACGGTTTTTCGATCACGCCGATGGTGAAGTGGACAGGATCGCGGCGAGCGGCCGCAAAGGATGGTTCGCGGCGTACCGGGATGCGACGTGGTTCAAGGTGGCCTACGGCTGGGGTCTGCGCGGCAATGAAGTCAGGCATCTTCAGACCAGCGACTTCTATCGGAATCCGAAGGCCCCGGAGTTCGGGAAGTATGGTGTCCTTCGCGTCCGATACGGAAAGCCCCATCGCGGTTCTCCCCCGAAACCACGATCGGTGCTGACTGTATTCGACTGGTCACCCGAGGTCGTCGAGGACTGGGTAGCGGTCGCTCAGTTGGGTGGCGACGAGGGACCGCTGGACCTGTTCACCAGCGAGCGAGGCACGATGGTATCGGTTAACTGTGTGCGACAACGATTTTCCCGATACTGCGAGGAACTCGGGCTGGCACCGGGCGTGGACATGCACTCGTTCCGGCGGTCATATACGACGCACCTGATCGAGGCGGGGATTGACCCCAAATTCGTGGAGGATCAGCTGGGCCATGAGTTCGCCTCGACAACGGGCATCTACGACTGCACCACGACCGACTTCCGCCAACAGACGCTGCGGGGCGCACTGGACTCGACCATGCGGGAGGCGATGAATACCGGCGAACACGGAGAGACAGGTGACTAACTGATGGCAGCACGCACAGTCGACTACCGATGGCGGCTCGCGGAATTGATGGCAGCAGCAGGACTGCACAACAGCACTGACCTGGTGCCGTTACTGCGTGAGCGCGGTATCGACCTGTCGGCGTCACAGATCTACCGCTTGGTGGCCGGCCAGCCTGAAAAGGGTATCGCTCCAGGTCATGGCGGCGATATGCGATGTCTTCGCCTGTACCCCCGCCGATCTTGTGACGGTGACGGCCACCGATGCCCGACGCCGCAAGACCGCCACCGACAATGTTGTCGACCTCAGCCGCACCGGACGGCCCAAACGAGCGCGGGTGATCCGTGATGACTGAGCAAGACCGTGCCGGCGTGCGGCGACGCCGGGGCCGCCCGACACGGACCACCGGCGACTACCTCTGTGATCGCTGCGGACGTGTGATGGGTAAGCCGCGCGTGCATTGGCCCGGCGAAAGGCTGTGCAACAGCTGCTTTTACGTCGCGATGCGTACCTTCGGAATCTGCCCGATCTGCGGCCACGACGGTGTGCTGCCCGCCCGGGCACGGGCCGATGATCCTCGCCCCTGCTGCCTCGAATGCGGTGGGATCAACCCCTCGGGCTACCGATGCCTCACATGTACGCACGAAGGCGAAATCTATCGCCGCGGACGCTGCGCCCGGTGTGCGCTGCGCGAGAACCTCGAACAGCTTGCTCCCCCACCTCGAGGCGCCACCCGCAAGCAACTACGCAGCACGTTGATCGATGCCCTCATTACCGCGGAACGACCCGAGAGCATCATGACTTGGATGCGCAGCAGCGCCGTGACCATTATCTGGCACTGTTCGAAAAGTGGCTGGCCGCCAAAGAAGCCGCGGCTGATACTCCGGAAACGTGGGCGATCACCCACCGCTTCGCCACCTGGCATCACCTGCGACGCATCCGCGCCAACTCCACACCCGGGCAATCCAGTGAGGGCGCGGTCCGCAACGCGAAACAGGAGATCACCGAGGTCATCAAGTTCCTCAACTGGCTCCACGGCATGCACGGACGCACCGCAGAGACGGTGTCAACGGCGGCTGAAATCTGACCCCTTATCGACGG
>NZ_JAKWBF010000052.1 GCF_022513585.1 Gordonia gummivorans | reverse complement strand
ATCGGAATCCTCCGGCGACCCCAACACCTCGTGCTGCCAGATCGCGAAATCAGCGAACTGCACCGCAAGTGGCTCCCACTCCGGCGCGCGACCCGCGGACCGTTCGACATACGCGGTGACGACCTCGGTCACCAGCGGTCGGAGAGACTCGCCGTCCATGGCGATGTGCTGCCCGATCACGGCGAGGACGTGTTCGTCCTCGGCGACCGGCCACAACAGAACGCGCAGCGGCCATTCGCTGGTCAGATCGAAGCCACGACCGGCAGCTGCGGCAATCTCCTCCTGGGATGACACCGTCGCCCACGGCACACTCGACTCGATCTCGGAGATCGGATGCACCAGCTGGTACGGCTCGCCATCGATCTCGGGGAACGTTGTCCGCAAGATCTCCTGCCGTGCGACGACATCGACGATCGCCGCACGCATCGCTGCTTCATCCAGGCGACCGGTCAGCCGCAACACGATCGGGATGTTGTAGGTCGCATTCGACGGATTCAGCCGGTTCAGGAACCACAGTCGCTGCTGCGCGAACGAGAGCGGCACCCGCTCCGGGCGCGGCGTGACCGCGGTGATCGGCGCCAGCGCCGGGCTCTTTCCGGCAGCAAGGGTCACCAGGTCGCGCACGGTGGACGCGTCAAAGAAGTCCCGCACGCTCAGATCGGCGTCGAGTACCTCACCCGCACGCGCGATCACCCGCATCGCCGACAACGAGTTACCACCCGCATCAAAGAACGACTCGGTCACCGACACCCGCTCCACACCCAGGATCTCGGCAAACACCGCCGCCACAGCCTCCTCGGCTGCACCCACCGGAGCCACCAACTCACCGCCACTGCCCTCAAAATCAGGCTCCGGCAACGCCTTCCGATCAAGCTTGCCATTCGCCGTCAACGGCAACCGATCCACCACCGTCACCAGATCGGGCACCATATAACGCGGCACCTTCGCACCCGCGGCCTCACGCACCACCTGCACATCGAGCACCACATCGGCATCGGCCACCACATAGCCGACCAACACATCACCACGATGGGCATCAGCAACAATCCGCGCCGCAGCACCAGCCACCCCGGCCACCGTCAACAGTGCCGCCTCGACCTCCCCGTACTCGACACGGAAACCACGCAACTGCACCTGACCATCAGCACGACCCAAATACTCGATATCAGCGCCAACCCACCGCGCCAGATCACCGGTGCGATACAACCGCGAACCGCCACCAACACCCGCGAACGGGTTGGCCACAAACCGAGTCGCCGACAACCCAGCACGACCCAAATAGCTCTGCG
This sequence comes from Gordonia gummivorans, assembly GCF_022513585.1. Lineage (GTDB taxonomy): Bacteria > Actinomycetota > Actinomycetes > Mycobacteriales > Mycobacteriaceae > Gordonia. The sequence goes on along the minus strand of NZ_JAKWBF010000052.1, from coordinate 17,035 downwards.
CCAACTGGTGACCGGCCACATACATCTCACCGACCACACCCGCCGGCACCGGCCGCAACCGGTCATCCAAAATGTGAATCGCCAACGACGACAACGCCCGACCGATAAACGAAGGATCAGCCGCCGACACCACCGACCGATCAATCGGCCTAAACGACACATGCACCGTCGTCTCGGTGATGCCATACATGTTCACCAACTGCGCAGCATCGGCCGGGAAGAACTCGAACCAACGCGCAACCTGCTCGAACGAGAGCTCCTCACCACCGAACACCACATACCGCAACGCCAACTCCGGCGCACGACGACGCCGAGCATCGATCAACTGGTAGAACGCCGACGGCGTCAGACTCAACACCGACACCCGCTCGGCAGCAAGCACATCGACAAAACCATCAATATCGCGCGCCAGGTCCCGATCAACGATCACCACCCGCGCACCAGAAAGCAACGGCCCCCACAACTCCCACACCGAGAAGTCGAACGCATACGAATGGAACAACGTCCACACATCATCGCCGCGGAACTCGAAATCCTGCGCACACGCCGCCATCAACTCCGACACATCACCATGAGTGACTTCCACACCCTTGGGCAGACCCGTCGACCCCGACGTATAAATCACATACGCCCGCGCCGAAGACGACACCACAACAGGCACGAAATCGGCTGCCACATCAGCATTCCCGGCGACAAGTTCATCAACATCAAGAACCCGCACACCGCCGCCGACCACCGACCACAAACCATGACCAGCCGTCGACGAATCAGTCACCACCACCGACACACCCGCATCACCAACGATGTACTCAAGCCGGTCCACCGGATTGGTCACATCCAACGGCAAATACCCCGCACCAGCCTTGAGCACACCCACAATCGCGCACACCACATCCACCGACCGCGCCGTGGCCAACCCCACCAAATCACCCGGCCGCACACCCACAGCCACCAAACCAGCAGCCACCGCCGAAGACCGCACATCCAACTCGGCATACGACAACGACCGACCCAACGCCGACACCGCCACCGAACCACCATGAACAGCAACCGAACCAGCAAACAGATCAACCAAAGACCGACCACCAACAGCCACCGGAACCGGCAAACCAGCCAACCGCTCCCGCTCAGCCCCGGTCAACAACGCCACATCACCGACCGCCACACCCGGATCAGCAGTCACCGCATCCAACACCGCCAACAACCGCTGTACCAACACCGCAATCGAGGACTCATCAAACAAATCCGTCGCATACACAATCGAGGACTGCCACACCGAACCCGACGCCATCGCCACATTCACATGCAGGTCGTACTGCGCCGGAACCTCCTGAGAGACAACAGGCTCCAACTGCAGATCACCCACCTGCACCGACGGCACCGCCACCGCACCCTGCGTCACCGCCAACACCACCTGCGCCAACGGACCAAACGACTCACTACGAACCGGATCAACCGCCTCGACCACCGTCTCGAACGGCGCATCCGCATGCGCAAACGCATCCAGATCAACCCGGCGAACCTGGTCAAGTAGTTCCGCAAACGACTCCGCCGACGAAAACCGCGTACGCAACACCAACGTGTTGACAAACATGCCGACCAACGGATCCAGCACCCGCTGACCACGACCAGCAATAGGCGTGGCCACCGACACATCCCCAGTAGCACCCAACCGACCCAGCAACACCGCCAACGCCGCATGAACCACCATGAACGGCGTCACCCCAGCAGCCTGCGCCACCCGATCAACCCGCTCACCAAGCTGCGCCGGAACCTCAAACCCAAAACTACGACCACGATGGCTGGCCACCGCAGGCCGCGGCCGATCAGCCGGCAACTCCAACACATCCGGAGCACCCGCCAACTGCTCAACCCAATAACCCAACTGACGACCAACCACCGACTCCGCATCCCGCGGAGAACCAAGCACCGCATGCTGCCACAACGCGAAATCAGCAAACTGCACCTCAAGCGGCACAAACACCGGCACCCGACCAGCAACCCGCGCCGCATACGCCGTCACCACATCAGAAACCAACGGCCCCATCGACTCACCATCAGCCGCAATATGATGCACCACCACAGCCAACACATGCTCACGCTCGTTCTCACTGAACAACCGCACCCGCAACGGCCAATCAACGGTCACGTCGAAGCCGGCCATCGCCGACGCGCTCAGCTGCTCCGCCGAGGCGACGATCTGCCACACCCCTCGGCCTTCGAGCTCGGCGATATCACCGACCAACTGATACGGCTCGCCCGCGATTGCAGGGAACGTTGTCCGCAACACCTCATGCCGGCCGACGACGTCACCCACCGCGGCCCGCAAGGCGTCTGAATCCAGGTCGCCGGACAAGCGCAGCACCGCAGGAATGTTGTAGGTTGCCGCCAACGGATCCAACTGGTTGATGAACCACATCCGCTGCTGAGCGAACGACAACGGCACCCGCTCCGGACGCGGAACCACCGCCACGATCGGCGCCAACGCCGAACCAGCGGTACCAGCGGCCGCAGCCACCAACTCCCGGACACTCGGAGCATCGAACAGATCCCGCACGCTCAGATCGGCGTCGAGTACCTCACCCGCACGCGCGATCACCCGCATCGCCGACAACGAGTTACCACCCGCATCAAAGAACGACTCGGTCACCGACACCCGCTCCACACCCAGGATCTCGGCAAACACCGCCGCCACAGCCTCCTCGGCTGCACCCACCGGAGCCACATACTCGGCTTCCAGAGAACCGAACTCCGGTGCCGGCAACGCCTTCCGGTCGATTTTGCCCGCAGTATTGAGCACGAACTCGTCGATCACCATCCACACCGATGGCACCATGTACCCCGGCAACGCTTGGGCCACAGATGCTTTCACCAGGTCGACATCGACCGACGCCGGCGCCAGGTATCCCACCAGATGCTGTGAACCGGCCGGACCCTCGACGACGGTTGCCGCCGCGTGCACCACACCCGGCGCCGAGGCGATCACCGACTCGATCTCGCCCAACTCGATTCGCTGTCCTCGCAGCTTCACCTGGAAGTCGGTACGGCCCAGGTACTCCAGGTCACCGGCGGTATTACGGCGCACGAGATCTCCGGTGCGGTACAACCGGGATCCGGCCGGCCCGTACGGGTCAGCAACAAAACGGTCGGCCGTGAGGTCACCGCGTGCGGCGTACCCGCGTGCCAGCTGGACACCACCGAGGTACAACTCACCCGGGACACCCGCGGGAACCGGCCGCAGTCGTGAATCAAGCACCAGCGCAGATGAATTCCACACCGGAACGCCGATGGGCACAGTGACATCGGTGGCTGCGACCTCATCGATGCGCTGATAGGTGATCTCGACGGCAGCCTCGGTCGGACCGTACAGGTTGTAGAACAGGATCTCCGGAAGCGCCTGGCGCAGGTCGGCCGCGACCGCCGGGGGCAAGGCCTCACCGGTCGTCGAGACGATCCGCACGTGGTCCATCGCCGCGATGCGCTCGAGGCCGACCAGTTCGATGAACACCGACAGCATCGATGGGACGAAATGGACCATCGTCGCCCGCGATTCCTCGACGGTTTGAGCAACGTAGAGCGGGTCGACATGTCCGCCGTCACGCAGCACGACCAGTGTCGCACCCACCATCAGTGGCGCAAACAATTCCGGCACCGAGCAGTCGAAGGTGTACGGCGTCTTCTGCACGACCACATCCGAGGCGTCGATCGGCAGTTCGTCCAAGCCCCACCACAGCCGGTTGACCAGCGCCTCGTGCGACAACGTCACGCCCTTCGGCCGACCCGTCGACCCCGAGGTGAACAAGGTGTACACAGCCGAATCAGGGTGCAGCACGCCGCGCTCGGCAACCGAGACAGGTGGCGTTCTCACGTCCACTTCACCGGAGCAATCCACACCCAGCACTGGTACGGCCACCGACTGCGCAGCCTCGACCACCCCGGCAACGTCGTCGCCCACCCCGCTGGTTGAGCCCACCCCGCTGGTTGAGCCCACCCCGCTGGTTGAGCCTGTCGAAACCACCAGCACCCGAACATCGGCGGTCTCCAGCATGTACCGCGCACGATCGGCCGGCGCCTGCGTGTCGATCGGCACATACTGCCCGCCCGCGGCAACCACCGCGTGAATGGCGACCATCATCTCCAGCGACCGCGGAACACACACCGCCACCGCGACATCCGGTCCCACACCGAAGGACATCAGTTCCCGCGCAAACGCATTCACCCGCGCACCGAACTCGGCATAGGACACCGTCCGGCCCTCGTACCAGAGCGCAGTCGCCTCCGGTGACCGCGCCACCTGGGCTGCAACCACGTCGGACACGGCGCCCTCGGCGATGGCCACTTCCTCACCGATACTGCTTCGGATCAGCGACCGGACCGTATCTGCGGAGGCCAGGGCGATCTCGCCCACGGGCGTCTCCGACGCTTCGGCAATCGAGGCCAAGATCTGCATCACGCATTCGCCGAAGACCGCCACCTGCTGTGCGTCAAACGCCGCGGGCAGATACTTCAAGCGCACGGTCAGCCCATCACCGGCGGGCATCGTGACCATGTTCAACGGATAGTGCGTGGCGTCGTGTGCCTGGACGTCGACGATCTGCAGACCCCCCTCGACCTGCGCTCCACCGCTCGCCAGCGAATCGGCATCCACCGGATACGACTCATGAATGGTCAACGTGTCGAAGCCGAGCGCAACACCAGCTGCCGAAGCGATCTCCGGCAGGGTCAGGTATTGATGATCAAGCACCGAGACCTTGTCGGCCTGCAGCTTGCCCAGCACCTCACCGATGCGCGCCTGCGGATCGAGGTCCACCACGGCGGGCAGGGTGTTGATGAACAGCCCCACCATCGCCTCGGCACCGGCAAGATCTGCGGGTCGGCCCGACACCGTCTCGCCGAAGGTCACCACCCGGTTGCCGCTCAAGCGCGACAGGAGCACCGCCCACGCCAGCTGCAGGACCGTGGCCAGGGTCGCACCGTGCGTGCGACCCACCGCTTCCAACGCCTCACGCAACTGCGGACTGACCGCGAAATCCAAGTCCTGGGGCATTAACTCGTCGGTGGCCGCCACCGCCGGCGCCACCACCGTGGGACCCTCCACCGGTGCCAGCACCCGAGACCACGCCGCCAGGCCCGCAGCCTTGTCTTGCCGTCCGATCAACCGGAGGTGTTCACCGAAATCGGTCGCCACCTCACCCGACACCTGTGAGGTATAGGTCTGACCCGTCGCATACAGCGCGATCATGTCCGCCAGCACCAGCGGACCCGACCAGCCATCGAACAGGATGTGGTGGTTGGTCACGATGAGTGCGGCGCCCGACGAGTGGCGTACGAGCACAAAACGAATCAGCGGCGGAGCGGTCAAATCGAAGGGTTCGACGTTCTGCGCCTTGGCGATGGCCGACACTCGTTCGGCCACCTCCTGCACAGGAACGTCACGGAGGTCGATTTCCTGCCAGGGCAATTCGACGGCGGGCGGAACCACGGCCGCCACCGCTCCACTGGAGGTGCGAACATATCCCGACCTCAGTACCGCGTGCTCGGCGAGGAGCGCCTGTGCTGCACCGCGCAGCCGCGCGGCATCGAGATCTCCCCCGATGTTCACCACGGCTTGCGTCACATACACGTCGACTGCATCGCCTGCCGGCAGGCCCGCGACCAGTTCGGACTGGAAGTACAAGCCTTTCTGCAAAGGAGCCAGCGGCCAGATCTGGGCATCGGGGTAATCGGAGAAGAGGTTGTCGAGATCGGATTGAGTGAGCTGCGCCCCGGGCACGTCCGACGGCGACAATCCCACCCGATCGCGATCGCCGACAGCGGCCACCAACTCGGCGAGCCCACCGGCCCAGCGCGCACTGATGTCGGCAACATCTGTCTCGGACAAGACAGCGCGAGGTGCTGCGAAGTCCGCCACCAGTTCTCGCCCGGCCGGCGCCGACGCCGTGGAGACGTTGACGCTCAGGCCCGAGGGCGCGACCATTGCTCCGCTGATCGTGCCGGGAAGTACCGGCGCGTCCTGCGCCGGTAGCAGCGAATCCGCCAGGATCGATTCTCGACCCTCATTCGTCCCGACCGCCTCGCCCGCCATTCCTACCGATCCCGCACCGCCGAAGTTGAATCCAATGCTCGGCAACGGCCGTTCGGTGAGTTCGGTGTCGGCCATGTAGCGCAGCACGCCGAACCCGGCCCCGGCGTCTGGTTGACCCAGCCGCTCCTCCTTGGCTGCCTTCACCGCATGGATGATGTCGGCACCCGGGTCGATCGTCACCGGAGCGATGGTGGTGAACCATCCGACGGTGCGCGACAGATCAGTACGCAGCGGACGCTCGCTCGACGACACGATTGATTCGTCACGACCGTGCCCTTCCAGCTGGATACCGATCGGTGCGGAGTCGACGATCGAATTGGCGTGCTGCCACCCACGAATCGCCCGCGCCAGGGCACCCAGCAGGACGTCATTGACGTTCCCACCGAACAGTGTGGGCATGCGAACCAGAATGGCTTCGGTGAGCTCCGGCTGCACCCTTGCGGTGACGGTGAAGGAGGTGGCGATACTGTCCCGCGCCGGGTCGAGCTCCGCGCGCAACAGCGTCGGCACGGCCGGTGATCGGCGCAGCCAGTATTCAAGTTCGGCCATTCGACGCTGGGACTGACCGGCCAACTCGATCATCCAGGCGCGCAACGAGGTCTTCTCTTCACGGATTGTGATCGCCCCGCCACTGCGCAGTTGCGCCCACGCAGTTGCCAGATCCTCGATGAGGATCGGCCAGGAAACGATGTCCACCGCGATGTGGTGGATTGCCAGGACGACTCGACTCTCACCCAGCGTCGAGGTCACCAGGACCGCCTGGACCAGATTGCCCGTGGCAGGATCGAGTCGTTCGAGTGCGCCGGCATGGGCCTCTACGAGTGCGGATTTCAGGTCGTCCTCGGTTCGGATCTCGACCACGGCCGACGCTGCATCGAATTCCCCACCCGCGACGAATGATGCTTCCTCAGCGCCGTCGGCTACGAGCAGGCGGGCAGTGAGCATCGGGTGCGCCGACACCACAGCCGCGAGGATCGCACGAATGTCGTCCAGTGCGGCGTCCGAGGGAACCCGCACCACCGCGGACTGCGAGAAATCTGCGAAATCGGCAGGGACCCCGGCGTGCTCGATCAACCACGACACCATCGGCGGGATCGGCAGCGTCCCGGCGCCCGCACCGTCGGGTTCGGCCAGCGTGGGCACTGTGTGGGCCTGGGCGGCAACCGCCGCCATGCCGCGCACCGTCTTCTGTTCAAAGATCTCGCGCGGGGTGAGCGGAAGCCCCGCTGCGTTGGCCGCAGACGCGAGCTGGATCGACATGATGGAATCGCCGCCGAGGGCGAAGAACGAATCGGTGACACCGATCTGATCGAGTCCCAGCAGCGCCCCGATGATCTCCACGAGTCTGCGTTCGTCGTCGGTTGCCGGTGGCACGATCTCGGTTTCCGCCGGCCCCTCGGGCGCGGGCAGCGCGTTCCGATCGAGTTTGCCACCGGGAGTCAGCGGGAGGGTCTCGATGGCGATGACCTGTGCAGGCACCATGTGCGAGGGCAGTCGGGTTGCGGCGCCAGCGAGCACTTCGGTGACATCGACACCCTGTGGCGCAACAACATAGCCGATGAGCCTGGTGCGTCCGCCGTTGTCGGCGTCGGAGGTGACACCGAGAACCACAGCCTGGGTCACGCCGGGTGTTTCGGCGAGAACCGATTCGATCTCACCGAGCTCGACGCGCTGCCCGTTGATCTTCACCTGGTGGTCGACACGTCCGACGAACTCCAGGTCGCCGGACGCGGTGAGCCTGGCCAGGTCTCCGGTGGCATACATTCGCACGCCGTTGCCACTGAACGGATCGGCAACGAAACTCGTCGCAGTCTGCCCCGGACGGTGCACGTAGCCGCGAGCCACACCCGCAGTCGACAGGTAGAGCTCACCGACCACACCCTGCGGTACCGGATGCAAGCGAGCATCGAGGACGTGCGCGGTGAAGCCTGGATGGGCGCGTCCGATGGTGATCGGCTTGTTGGGCAGGAGCCTTCCTTTGGTGGCCCATACGGTGGTCTCAGCAGGGCCGTATCCGTTGAAGATTCGACGTCCACGCGCCGACCAGCGCTCGATCAGCTCCGGCGGGCACGCCTCACCCACCACCATCACGTTCCGGATCGTCTCCCCGTACCGGGTGTCCAGCGTGGCCAGCACAGTCGGTGTGATCAGCATGTAGGTGACCTCGCCACCGTCGAGCACCTGCCCCAGCGCGTCACCGGCATAGGCGGTCTGCGGTGCGACGACCAGCGTGTGCCCGGCAACAATCGCGGCTACCATCTCCGCGAAGGCCGCATCGAAGCTCATCGAGGCCACATGAAGTACCCGGGTATCCGGGTCGTCGTCGCGGGTGCCCGTCATCGTCAACGATGCAGTCGCGAGCACAGCCATCCCGGCATTGCTGACACCCACTCCCTTGGGGCGCCCGGTGGTGCCGGAGGTGTAGACCAGGTACACCAGGTTGTCCAGTCGGACCGAACCACGCCGCTCATCAGCTGCGATGGGTTCACTGCCGGTCGCCGGATCGTCTAGCTCGTCGATGGTGTACCAGTGGCACGCGGCCTCAGCCGATTCGATCACGGCGGCGGAAGCCGGCGCGGTAACCCCAAGGCGGGCACCGGAGTCTGCCAGCATGTACGCGATTCGGTCAGCCGGGAAGCTCGGGTCGATGGGCACGTATGCCGCACCCGACTTGACGATGCCCCATACCGCTATCACTGACTCGATCGACCGTTCCAGAGCAACAGCCACCACCGACTCCGGACCGACACCGCGAGCGATCAACGCCCGTGCAACACGATTCGTCCGAGCCTCGAACTCGGCGTAGTCGAGCTCGACGTCCCCGCAGATCACCGCCGGATGGGTCGGATCGACGTCCCGCCGATCGAGCAGGTCGATCAGAGTACCTGGCTCCACGGTTCCCCCGAAGGCTCGCGCCACGTCGCTCTGCGGTTGGGCCGCCGCCAGACGCGGAGCCCCTGCTGTCGCCTCGCCGGTCGCGACGATGTCGATGTCGCCAACCGCCACGGTGCTGTCGGTGATCACTGCTGCCAGCACCCGCTGCCACACCGCCGCAAATCGGCGCATTGTCGACTCATCGAACAAGGCTGCGGCATAGTGCAACTGGAGCGAGATCGTCTCGCCCTCATGCACACTGATGGTCAGATCACCCTTGACCTCAGTAACATCCACCTCGATCGGCTCGGCCGTCACAGCCGAGCCCAGCGAGACCGGCCCGATGTCGAGATCACCGGCGGTGTGCGTCAACGCAATCTGCACCAGTGGTGCGTGCGCCGTCGATCGCTCCGGCGCAAGCTTCTCCACCAGTTGCTCGAAATGAACGTCGGCATTCGCGAACGCTTCCAGATCCCTGACCCGCACATGAGTCAGCAGATCGGCCACCGTGGTGCCCGGATCAACCTCGGTCCGCAACACGAGCGTGTTGACGAACATCCCGACCAAATCTTCCAGCGCTGGATCCGTCCGCCCGGCAATCGGCGCACCGATCACCACATCGGTGGTGGCCGCCAGTCGCGCCACCGTGATCGCCGACACCGCATGGAAAATCATGAAAGGGGTGACCTGTTGATCAGCCGCCAGCCCCGCAACACCAGCGCTCAATTCCGCCGGCATGTCCACGCGCACAATGCCCGGAGTCAGGTCGGCAACAGCCGGACGCGGTCGATCCATCGGCAGATCAGTGACCGCCGGCACGCCCCTCAGCCGCTCATTCCAGTGAGCGAGCTGACGCCCCAACGCGCTATCGGGATCACTGACATCGCCCAGCACCCGCTGCTGCCACAACGTGTAATCGGCGTACTGCACCGGGAGGGGTGCCCATCCCGGAGCTTCGCCGGAGACCCGGCTTGCGTAGGCGGACAGAAGATCCCGCAAGAGCACCGGTACCGACTCACCGTCGAACGCGATGTGATGCACCACGACAAGAACCTCGGTGATCGCTCCATCAGGAGATTGCCAGACGCGTACGCGCATCGGGAGCTCGACAGCGACGTTGAAGCCCCGTTGAGCATCGGCGATCAGATCCGCCTGCTCCGAGACGACGCTCAGATCAAGCCGTCTGGCGAGATCAGCGCCATCCACGATCTCTTGACGCGGACCACCCACTCCACCGGGGTAATAGGTACGGAGGACCTCGTGCCGATCGAGAACATCGACAACGGCCTGCCGCAACGCGGCCAGGTCGATGCCGCCTCGGAACCGGAACGGCAACGGAATGTTGTACGCGGCCGAGTCCGTATCGAACTGGTTGATGAACCACATCCGGCGCTGCATCGCTGACAACGGCAGCTCTTCCGGTCGATGCTGCGGAGTCAATGCTGTCCGGGGAGCGCCACGGTCTGCCGTCAACGCAATGAGCTCCCGCACCGACGACGCATCGAACACATCTCGCACGGAGACCTCGACACCAAGCGACTCCCCCAGACGCGCCGCCAACCGCATCGCCGACAACGAGTTGCCACCCAGGTCGAAGAACGACTCGACCACCGAGATCTGTGGCACTCCGAGCACATCGGCGAACTTCTGCGCCACCAGTACTTCGCGCTCATCCGACGGGGCAACGAACTCGGCGGCTCCGGTGATCGCACCCGGTACCGGCAGCGCGTCTCGGTCGAGTTTGCCGTTGCCGGTCAACGGCAACGACTCCACGACCACCACCTGATCGGGAACCATGTAGCCCGGGACTGCCAGTGCGGCAGCAGCGCGGACCCGCTGCCCGTCGATCTCTGCGTCCGCGTCGGCCACCACGTAGCCGACGAGTTGTTCTCCGCGACCGGCGATCTCGACCACTCGGGCAGCCGCACCCGCAACCCCGTCCGCGGTCAGCAACGCGGACTCGACCTCGCCGTATTCAATGCGGAAACCACGCAGCTGTACCTGCGCGTCCCCCCGGCCCAAGTACTCGATATCGCCGCCGACGCGACGAGCCCGGTCCCCGGTGCGATACAACCGACCACCGCACCCGCCGAACGGATCGGCCACGAAGCGCGTCGAGGTCAACCCCGCGCGATCGAGATAACCTTGCGCCAATTGTCCACCGGCGACGTACATCTCACCAGGTACCCCTTCGGGAACCGGCCGCAGCCGGTCGTCGAGGACATGAATCGCCAGCGACGCCAACGGACGACCGATGAAAGACCCGTCGCCCGCCGACACCAGTTCCCGATCCAGCCCACGGAACGACACGTGCACCGTCGTCTCGGTGATGCCATACATGTTTACCAGCTCGGCGGTATCGGCCGGGAAGCTGTCGTACCAGCGCCGCACCTGCTCAAAGCTCAGTGCCTCGCCACCGAACACGATGTACCGCAGGGCCAACTGCGTATCGTGACGGCGCCGCGCATCGATAAGCTGGTAGAACGCCGATGGGGTTTGTGACAGCACGGTCACGCCCTCGTCGGTCAACAGCTGCATGAACAGTTCGGTATCACGGGCAACGTCGCGATCGACGATCAGCAATCGGCCACCCGAGAGCAACGGTCCCCACAGTTCCCACACCGTGAAGTCGAATGCATAGGAATGGAACATCGTCCACACATCGTCGGCACCGAAATCGAACTCGGCTGCCGCGGTGTCCATCAGCATCAGCACATTCCGATGGGTGACCTCGACACCCTTGGGCAGACCTGTCGAACCGGACGTGTAGATCACATACGCACGTGCGTCTGCCGGAATCGCAGGCAGCACAGGTTCAGGCACCGGCTCCGAGATCAGTTCGGCCACATCGACGACGTCGACCTCACCATCGATCGCAGACCACAACTCATGCCCGGCCACCGACTCGTCGGTGACCACCACACGCACACCCGAGTCGGCAACGATGTAGGCCAACCGCGCCACGGGATTACCGGTGTCCAACGGCACATACGCCGCGCCGGCCTTCAACACCCCCAGAATAGACGACACCAGGTCCACCGACCGCGCCGTCGCCACACCCACGAGGTCACCTGGCCGCACACCCCGGGCAACCAAACGTGCGGCCACCGCATCCGACCGGCTGGCCAGCTCCGCATACGACGCTGACCGCCCCAAGGCCGTCACCGCCACCGATTCCCCTTGCACACCAGCGGAATCAGCGAAAACCTCGACCAGAGAGCGACTCGCGTTCACCGTCGAGGGCACCGGTGACGGCAGCCCCTCCAGGCTCTCGCGTTCTTGTGCACTCAGCAGGTCCACATCGCCTACCACGGCTGAAGGCGACTCGATGAACGTCTCGAGCAATACCGCAAACCGCTCGACGATCGACTGCGCGGTGCCCGCCGTGAACAGGTCAGTCGCGTAGATCAACTTCCCGGTGTATCCGCCGTCCTCTGCCCGACCCACCACGAAGTTCAGGTCTGATTTGGCCGCCTCTACTCCGGGACTCAGCGGCTCCACCGACAACCCCTCGACCTCGACCGGCTGCGGATCGAACTGGTCGAAGGTGAACAGCGTCTGCGCGAGCGGGGCAAACGCCTCCGAGCGAACCGGATTCACCTCGTCCACCACTTGCTCGAATGGCACGTCGGCGTGACCCAGCGCGTCGAGGTCCACCCTGCGCACGTGGTCAAGAAGCTCGGCGAACGTGATCGACGAAGAGACCTCGGTCCGCAGCACGAGATTGTTGACGAACATACCCACGATCGGATCCAGCACGCGTTGACCGCGGCCTGCAATCGGCGTTGCCACCGCAATATCCGAGGTCGACGACAGGCGAGCCAGCAACGCCGCGATCGCCGCGTGCACAACGACGAACTCGGTGGTGCCATGCTGACGGGCCAGCGCTGCCACGCCCGAACGAATCGCGGGCGACATACTGAACGACACCGCGTCACCGGCCATCGATGCCACCGCCGGACGTGCGAAGTCGGTCGGCAGCTCGAGGACATCCGGGAGGCCCGCCAACCTCTCGCGCCAGTAAGCCAACTGTCGACCGGCGACTGTCGAACCATCGGTCGCGTCGCCGAGTACGGCCCGTTGCCACAGCGCGAAGTCCGAGTACTGCACCGCCAGCGGATTCCATGCCGGAGCCCGCCCTGCCACTCGTGACGAGTAGGCACTCAGCACATCAGCCAACAGCGGCGCCAGGGACTCACCGTCGGCGGCGATGTGGTGCAGCACCACCACCAATATCTGTTCATCGGAGTTCACGTCGATGAGTGAGGCACGAATGGGTAGTTCACGAGACACGTCGAACGGACGCGAGACCGAATCGGCGACCAGCCCGAGGGCAGTCTCACGGTCGGCAACGCGCACACTCTCCCAGCGCAGTTCCTCTTCTGCCTGGCTCACCGGCAACACCAGTGCCTGCGCCTCGTCGGCATCGGAATTCTGGACGAACCGGGTACGCAAGGTCTCGTGCCGAGCGAGCACGTCGATCAACGCGGAATGCACCACAGCCGGGTCGACACGTACGGCGCCCTCCGACGACACCAGACGAGCAACGAACGGCAGGTTGTATCCGGCGAACGTCTTCTCGGAGAACTGGTTGATGAACCACATCCGTTGCTGCGCAAAGGAAAGTGGGATGCTGTCGGGACGGGGTTCGACGGCGGTGATCGGCGGCAGACCCGCACCTCGGTCGGCAGTCGCCGTGATGAGCTCACGCACTGAAGGAGCGTCGAACACATCCCGCACCGACACCTCGACACCGAGAGCCTCAGACACCCTCGCTGCCAACCGCATCGCCGACAACGAGTTACCACCCACATCGAAGAACGACTCCGCCACCGAGACGCGCTCGACGCCGAGCACATCACCAAAGACCTGGGCGAGAAGTTCCTCGGTCGGGGTCCCCGGTGCCACGTACTCTGCCATTGCCCCGCTGAAGTCCGGCGCCGGCAACGCCTTTCGATCCAGCTTCCCCGCCGTGTTGAGCACCACCTCGTCGAGATTCACCCACACCGACGGCACCATGTAGGACGGCAGCGCCGCGGCGACGGACTGCTTGACATCGTCGAGGTCCAGCTCATCTGTCGACCTACCGGACACATACGCCACCAAATGCTGCGATCCGCCTGGGCCTTCGACGACTGTCGCGGCGGTGTGCACGACTCCGGGAGCGGCCGCGATCACCGATTCGATTTCTCCCAGCTCGATTCGCTGACCCCGCAACTTCACCTGGAAGTCCGTGCGTCCCAGGTATTCCAGTTCGCCCGCGCCGCTCCACCGCACCAGATCACCGGTCCGGTAGATCCGTGACCCCGGCCCACCGAACGGATCGGCAACAAATCGGTCAGCGGTGAGATCGCCTCTCGCCGCATACCCTCGTGCCAACTGCACCCCACCTAGATACAGTTCGCCCGGAACGCCGGCCGGCACGATCCGAAGGCGGCGATCCAGGACATATGCGGTAATGTTCAGTGCCGGAACACCGATCGGCACAACACTCGATCCCGGGCGTAGGACGGCGATCGTCGCGAACACCGCGTCCTCGGTCGGACCGTACAGATTGACAATTTTCGCGTCGGGCATCGCCGTGAACGCCTTGTCCATGGTCGCCGGACTCAGCGCCTCTCCGCAGGCCACCAGCCGTGTCACTGAAGACAGGTCTGCCGCTTCACCATCGAGGTCGTCGAGGAAGGCCGCCAGCATCGATGGTACGAACTGCACCACAGACGGCCGTGTGTCTTCGAACAACCGCCGCAAGTAGACCGAATCACGGTGCCCGTCCGGGTCAGCGATCACCGCCCGGGTACCGCGCACCATCGGCCAAAAAATCTCTGGCACCGACACATCGAACGTGTACGGCGTCTTGATGACGATCGTCGCATCGCCCGTGTCACCTATGAGCTCGTCGAACCACGTGAGCATGTTCATGACGGACCGATGTGACACCGTCACGCCCTTCGGTCGTCCCGTCGAGCCCGAGGTGAACAGCGTGTAGACAGCATGGTCTGGACGCAGAGGCGACAGCCGGTCACGATCGGTGATCGGGGCGGCATCGGCAGCCGCCGGATCGACAGTCCCCGTGCAATCAACCTCGACGAGGCGGAGGCCGGCCGATTCCTCAGCCCAATCCGGACGCTGTCCGGCGGCCACCACGACCAGGGTCACGTCGGCGGTCTGCAACATGTACCGCACGCGTTCGGCCGGTGCAGCCGTGTCGATCGGCACATACTGTCCGCCCGCGGCCACGACTGCGTGGATCGCAACCAACATCTCCACCGAGCGTTCGATGCACACCGCCACTGCGACATCAGGCGCGACCCCATGCGAAATCAATTCGCGTCCCAGAGTTGCCACTCGCGCCGAGAGTTCTTCGTACGAGACGTTCCGGGTACCGAACGTCAGCGCAGTCTGACTCGGGTCGGCGGGAACCCGGATGAAATCTGCCACAGTTCTACAGTCCTTTGTCGAAGATTTGGCTGATGGCCCATGTCACCATCAATGCTTTCATCGGTTATGTCGTTTCACGTCGAGGGCGGTCGGGTGAGCATCCAGGTGACGGTCTGCTCGCCCGGTAGGGCCTCGGGCCCACTGGACCAGCCGATCAATCGCTTCTCCTCGATCTCGTCCATGATAGGGGCATCGCCGACCGCCGCTCCTGGATCCGTGGTCAGCGCATCCAGGAGCGCGATGTAGCGGCGGGCGATCGCCCCCACGGATGCCTCATCAAAGAGGTCCGTTGCGTAGGTGATCTCCAGGCCCCATGGTCTGTCTCCGAACACAGCGAGCCGGAGGAGGAGGTCCACCTGGGCGAAAGCCGCGGGCGCTCGCATCGGGGTGACGTACAACCCGTCGAACTCGATCCCGCCGTCGCCATCACCCTCAGGCCGATGATCGACGGCCAGCATCACCTGTGCAAGCGGCGCGAAGGCCTCCGACCGCACGGGGTTGACGGCCTCAACCACGGATTCGAATGGCACATCCGCTGCCGCAAAGGCGTCGAGGTCGACATGCCGAACGTGGTCGAGCAACTCGGCGAAACTCATACCCGGTTCTATCTGGGTTCGTAGCGCAAGCGTGTTGACGAACATTCCGACAAGCGGATCGAGAACGCGGTCGCCTCGACCGGCGATCGGTGTCGCAATCGCGATGTCGTCGGTTGCGCTCAGGCGCGCGAGCAGTACTGCGAGTGCGGCATGCAGGACCATGAACGAGGTCACCCCGTGCGCCGAGGCAAGCTCGTTGATGCGTCGGGCCAGGTCCGTGGGCACTTCGTCGGACAACACCGCGCCGCTCGACGATGCGACCCGCGGTCGGGGCCGATCGGTCGGCAGGTTCAGGACGTCCGGTACACCCGCCAGCTGTCGGGTCCAGTAGGCCAGTTGTTTGCCGGAGACCGACGACGGGTCGCCAGGGGCGCCCAGCATTGTGTGCTGCCAAATCGCATAGTCGGCGAACTGGACCTCCAGTGGTGCGAAGTCGGGTGCCGTCCCGGTGACACGCGCTTGATAAGCGGTCATCACATCACCGATCAGCGGGCGCATCGACTCGCCGTCACCGGCGATGTGATGAAGGACGGCAAGTAGTGCCCATTCGGACCGTTCACGTTTCCACAACACAATTCGAAGCGGAGACTCGCGTGTGACGTCGAAACCGCGCATCGCGGCGGCGATGACCTCCGCCTCGGAGGCGACGACGCTCCAGTCCAGGTTGTCCGACGCCCAGGCCTCGTCATGGATCAGCTGAACGGGGTCTCCGTCGATCGACGGGAAGGTGGTGCGAAGCACTTCATGTCTGACGATCACGTCTACGACCCCGGCGCGCAATGCATCCACGTCGAGGTTTCCGGCCAGCTTGACTCCAATGGGCAGGTTGTAGGTCGGCTGGTCAGGTTCGAACTGGTTGATAAACCACATGCGTTGCTGAGCAAACGACAGCGGAATCCGTTCCGGCCTGGGCGATACCGCCACGATCGGGGCCAACGCGGAACCCCGGTCCATGGTCGCTGCGGCGAGTTCACGCACACTCGGCGCATCAAACACATCCCTGACCGAGACATCCACATTCAGCACCTGGCCCACCCGG
>NZ_JAKWBF010000051.1 GCF_022513585.1 Gordonia gummivorans | reverse complement strand
ACACACCCGGCCCGTACGCCTAACTAACCATCCACATTCAGAGCAGAAGGGCCCAAAAAGTAGGGGAAGAACTCTCTTCCCCTACCCTTGGTGTCCTCCCCGCGAAGATTCTCGCGGAAGACTACGAACCTCGCGGAAGAAACTTCCTCCCCTATTTTTGGTGGGACGACCACGGCTGGTTCCTCGGCATCTACCCAGGTCAGAGCGGCGGTCACCAGACTCTTCGGATCAGTCCGCGTCGAGCTCCGCAAGAACCTCGTCGCTGATGTCGACGTTGCTGTACACGTTCTGCACGTCGTCGGAATCCTCGAGCGCATCGATGAGTTTGAAGACCTTGCGGGCCCCGTCGGCGTCGACCGCGACCTCGACGGACGCACGGAAACTGGCCTCGGCGGAGTCGTAGTCGATGCCGGCGTCCTGGAGTGCCGCGCGCACCGCGACGAGATCGGTGGGTTCGCTGACCACCTCGAACGACTCACCGAGGTCGGTGACCTCCTCGGCGCCGGCGTCGAGGACCGCCATCAGGACGTCGTCCTCGCTCTGACCGTTCTTCTCGAGGGTCACCACGCCCTTGCGTGTGAACAGGTAGGCCACCGATCCCGGGTCGGCCATGTTGCCGCCGTTGCGGGTCATCGCGGTACGGACCTCACCGGCCGCGCGATTGCGGTTGTCGGTGAGACATTCGATGAGCACGGCCACCCCGTTGGGGCCGTAGCCCTCGTACATGATGGTCTGCCAGTCGGCGCCGCCGGCCTCTTCGCCACCGCCGCGCTTGCGAGCGCGTTCGATGTTGTCGTTGGGCACCGACGACTTCTTTGCCTTCTGGATGGCATCGAACAGCGTCGGGTTGCCGGCCGGGTCACCACCGCCGGTCCGGGCGGCCACCTCGATGTTCTTGATGAGCTTCGCGAACATCTTGCCGCGCTTGGCGTCGATGACCGCCTTCTTGTGCTTGGTGGTGGCCCATTTGGAGTGGCCGCTCATGACCTGGTGATCCTTTCCACACGCCCGGTGCCGCCGCGGGTGTCATCACCCGCGCCGACGATGATCCCACGGCGCCGTTCGTTGTCGAGTGCACTTGCACCTGTCGCTCGATCGATCTTACCGACGCACCATCGTCACGAAATATTCGTGTACGCGACGATCGCCGGTGACCTCGGGATGAAACGACGTCGCGAGCACGTCGCCCTGCCGAACCGCGACGATACGGCCGGCCGCCGGACCGTCGGGTACGCGGGCCAGCACTTCGACCTCCGGTGACACCGACTCCACCCAGGGCGCGCGGATGAAGACGGCACGCATGGGTTCGGCCGTCGCGACATCGGTGATCCCGCGGAACTCCAGGTCGGTCTCGAAACTCTCCACCTGACGCCCGAAAGCGTTGCGGCGCACGGTGATATCAAGGGCATCGAGATGGCGCGCATCGGGCCGAGTGTCCAAGATGGTGGTGGCGAGCATGATCATGCCCGCGCACGACCCGTATGCGGGCAACCCGTCGGCGAGCGCCTCCTGGAGCGGATCGAACAGGTCGAACACACCCAGCAGTCTGCTCATCGTCGTCGACTCGCCACCCGGGATGACGAGACCGTCGATCTGGCCGAGTTCGGCGGCTCGACGCACCGGGGCCGCCCGCGCGCCCGCCGCCTCGAGCGCATACACATGCTCGCGAACGTCGCCCTGCAGGGCGAGCACACCGATGCGCGGGGCCGCGTTCACCGATCGCGCCGGGCGTGCTGATCCTCGGGCATCTCGCGACCCGTTCGCGCGAGACCCTCCTGCGTCACTGCCGCCACAAGGGTTCCCGACCGGTCGAAGATCCGTCCCTGGGTCAGGGCTCGACCCGCGTCGGCCGACGGCGAGGTCTGGTCGTACAGCAGCCAGTCATCGGCGCGGAACTCGCGCATGAACCACATGGCATGGTCCAGCGACGCCACCTGCGGATTGGACTCCTGATGCGGCACGCGCGACGAACCGAGCAGCGTCATGTCGCTCATGTAGGCCAGGGTGCCGACGTGGAAGACCTGGTCGTCGGGCAACGGATGCCGATACCGGAACCACACGCGTTGCTGGGCGGCGAAGTAGTCCGACGTGACCATCTGCGCGCGCGGGACGACCCGGATGTCGAAGTTCTTCCACTCCTTGAAGACCGCGCGTTCTTCCGGGGAGAACTCGTCGAGGCGATCAGGAAGCTCGGTCGGCGCGGGCACCGGCGGCATCTTGTCCTGGTGGGAATAGCCCTGGTCGGTGCGCACGTGGAACGAGGCCGACATCGTGAAGATGGCCTCGCCGTTCTGGATCCCGGTGACACGCCGGGTCACAAACGACCGACCGTCCCGAATCCGGTCGACCAGGAAGACGGCCGGAAGGTCCGGGTTGCCGGGCCGCAGGAAGTATCCGTGGAGCGAATGCACCCCGAACTCGTCGTCGACTGTCCGCGTGGCCGACATCAGCGCCTGCCCCGCCACCTGCCCACCGAACGTGCGCTGCAGATGGCTCGGGAATGCCGGGCCGCGATAGATGTCGGTCTCGATGCGCTCGACCTGAAGGATGTCCTCGATGGCTGCCACGCCGTCAAGTATCGCCTACCAACGCGTGCCCGGGTTTCCGCGGCCCCGACCGCCGCGGAAACCCGACACACAAATCACGTCAAATCGTTGGACCGGCCGGCTTCACAGCTCGTCGAGGGTCATCAGGCCGTCCTGCACGGCGCGCGCCACGAGCGACGCCTTGGTCGGGGCCGGACGACCGATCTCCGCGTACTTCGCACGGATGCGGGTCAGGTGGGTGTTGACCGTGCCCAACGAGATGAAGAGCTGTTGTGCGACAGCCGGCTTGGAGTCCACCAGCATCCAGGTGCGCAGAACCTCGACCTCGCGGCCGGTGAGGCTCGGACGGGGCAGTTCGGGACGCTGCGGCTCCTCGCGGCCCGCGTTCTGCTCCTCGAGCCCGGGCACGATCGCCATCAGTCGCCCCTGCGGCCGATCGGCCGCGGCCATGCCGGCCACCGGCTGACCGGGCAGCGGCATCCGGCGGGCGGCGAGACGAGCCAGCGCCTCCTGGCGGCGGGCGGCAGCAGCAGCCTGACGGCGGGCGTCGGAACGGGGGGCATCGGCGGGACGGTACTGCGGGATGTGATGGGCGATTGCAGTCATTTCGATGTCCTCTTCACTCACTGGTCTCTGTCGTCGGACGGGGTTTCCGTCGCTTGTGAGTTAGAGATTATGAGCGTTCCCAAGTCCGGTCGATGGGGAGAACTCCCCTCGGCATGGGGAGAACTACCCATGCCATAGCCGCAGGTCAGAAGGGGTAAGAACCCGGCCGGTCCGGTCGGTACCCAACCACTACCCATCCGGGCGGGCACACCGGCTCAAGTGGCGGCGTTGCGCGCGGCTTCCTCGTCGATCATCGGGAGGTCCTCGCGGGTCACGATCCGTGACGCAACCGCGTACTCGACGAGCTTGGTGCGTCGGTTGCTGGCCAGTTTGCCGCCACCGGCCCGCATCCCGCTCACGCCGAGCTGATCGAGCTTGTCGCAGACGTTGTCCAGCTTGCGGTTGAACTTGGTGAGGGGCCACCCCAGACGTCCGGCGGCCTGCGCCGAAGACGGGATCGCACTCGAACCGGTGCCCTCACGTCGCAGGATCTCTTCGGCGAGAACGACGATCAGCAGTTTCTGGCTCTCCGTCAGCGTGGGCACACCCTGGGTAGTCCGACCGCCGTCGAACTCCGGGCGCGTCACCGACCGCACCTGTGGGGCGCGCGCGAACACGCTCACCTCGTAGGTGGTCGGACCTGCGGTGAAGACCACGGTCGTCTCCCCGAACACCAGCGGCATACGCGCACCGGGCCCCAGCGTCGCCGAGAACCCGACATCACCCGCCGACACACTCGCCGACAGATGCGTGCCCAGATTGGTGAGCCACCACAGTCCGTTCTCGTTGTGCAGGACCAGGAATCGGCGATGCAGGTAGGGGTTGTCGTCGATCGACAGGTCGGCCTCGCGACCGATGAAGAATCGGTGGTCGGCTTCCAGCGGAAAGCGTTCGCCGCAGTACTCGACATAGGTCATCGACCCGTCGTCGGGCGGACCCGCCAGTGCGTCGGCACGGGAATCGGCACCACCGGCCAGGTTGTCCCCTGACGGCCGATCGTGACCTGAAATCGTCATTCCCGCATTCCCCCCGGGTCAGTCTGCGTCTGCGGCGCTCGGCCCGTGTCCGTCGAGCTGCCCGTCAGTTCCGTCCACCGCAGCACCATCCACTCCGGCGCCATCCACTCCGGCGCCGTCCACTCCGGCACCGTCGACGGTCGTCGGTTGATCCTCGACCACGATGGCCGGGTTCTCGAGTGTCGAGACGGAATCGTGGGCGGTCACCACGATCACGGTGACGTTGTCGTGGGCACCGAGCGCCAGTGCCGCATCGACAAGCCGTTGCGCGGCCTGTTCGGAATTGCCCGCCTCACGCAGGATGTCGGCGATCTCCTCGTCCGGTAGCTCGCCGGTCAGACCGTCGCTGCAGATGAGGAGGACATCACCGGGATACGCCGGCGTACTGCGGAAATCGGCGATCGGATCGATCATTCCCGCGCCGAGGGCACGGGTGATCACGTTGCGGCGTGGATCGGTGCGCGCCTGCTCCGGGGTCAGGAAGCCCGCCTCGATGAACTCCTGCACCTGCGAGTGATCCGTCGTGAGCTGATTGAGGGTGCCGTTCTGGTACCGGTAGGTGCGCGAATCGCCGATGTTGACCACCAGCCAGTGCGGACGGCCCTCGTCGGTGACGAGAACGACGCCGGTTGCCGTCGTTCCGGCACGACGATCACTCTCGGTGTCGATCGCGCCGATTCGCTGCTGCGCCAGCGCGAGCAGGTCGTTCAGCGCGACCTGGGTGTCGTTGATGTCACCGGCGGCGGGCGCCTCGGACAGCGTCAACAGGGCGGCCTCGCTGGCCAGTTCACCGCTGTCGTGTCCGCCCATCCCGTCGGCGAGCAGATAGATACCCGGCATGGCGAGCGCGGCATCCTCGTTGGTCTCGCGCACCCGACCGACGTTGCACGCCGCCGCCCATTCGAGCCGCAGCTCGCCCACGAAGTCCGTACCCGACCGTGTGTCGTCCCGGACGATTGTCGCCGCATCCATGGTCAGCAGATCCTACCGGTGGACCGACCGAAAACAGCTCCGGACGTCGGCTGTTCGGCGGCAATTGTGCACTCGCACCGGTATTCGCCCACGATCACCTCGGTTACCAGCCCCGCTCGGCAAGCCGGTGCGGCGCCGGGATCTCGTCGACGTTGATCCCGACCATGGCCTCACCGAGGCCGCGGGACACCTTCGCCAGCACATCGGGATCGTCGTGGAACGTGGTGGCGGCCACGATGGCGGCCGCCCGCTGTGCGGGGTTGCCGGACTTGAAGATTCCGGATCCGACGAACACGCCCTCGGCTCCGAGCTGCATCATCATCGCAGCGTCGGCCGGAGTCGCGATACCGCCGGCGGTGAACAGCGTCACCGGCAGTTTGCCGGCCTCGGCGACCTCGGCGACGAGCTCGTAGGGAGCCTGCAATTCCTTTGCCGCAACGTAGAGTTCGTCCTTCGGCAGCGAGGTCAGGCGGCGGATCTCGTCGCGGATCTTGCGCATGTGAGTGGTCGCGTTGGAGACGTCGCCCGTGCCGGCCTCCCCCTTCGACCGGATCATCGCAGCGCCTTCGGTGATCCTGCGCAGCGCCTCCCCGAGGTTGGTGGCACCGCAGACGAAGGGCACGGTGAACTGCCACTTGTCGATGTGGTTCGCATAGTCGGCGGGGGTCAGCACCTCCGACTCGTCGATGTAGTCGACACCGAGGCTCTGCAGGACCTGCGCCTCGACGAAATGTCCGATGCGGGCCTTGGCCATCACCGGGATGCTGACCGCGGCGATGATGCCGTCGATCATGTCGGGGTCACTCATCCGCGACACGCCGCCCTGGGCGCGGATGTCGGCAGGCACCCGCTCGAGCGCCATGACCGCGACCGCCCCGGCGTCCTCGGCGATCTTCGCCTGCTCGGGGGTGACCACATCCATGATCACGCCGCCCTTGAGCATCTCGGCCATTCCACGCTTGACCCGCGCCGTACCCTGGCCGACCTCGGGAACGGTCGCGCCGTTGTGACTCACTGCCATGTCTCCTCAGTTGTTGCTCGCTGATGTGCGGTGTCGGGTCGGTGCACAGCCATCACGCCGGCCCCGCCCGCGAACGCCGCGGCGCACCGGAACCACGACACATCCGACCTCCAGTCTAGGTGAGTGCGATCGGGGGGCCGACGGGGCGGCGGTCCACCGTGGCTCGACCCATCCACGCCGCACCCGCACATGGGTCACGGACCGCCCGGGACGCCGCGCTCGATGATCTCGAAGTAGTCGGGCAACGGGGCCCGACCGCCGAGCCGGAGCCACCGCACCGGCCGGCGTTCGGCCAGGTTGCGGGTGTCGCGCACGGCGTCGTTGTAGAAGCGGCGCGCCATCATCACGCGGGTCTCGGCGTCGGCGAGTTCGGCCACCAGTCCGGGCGGTCGAGACTGCGGGTCGGCGCGCGCCAATGCCGCCGAGACCGCGTTCTCCGCGGCCTCCCGCGTCGCGGGGTCGGCGCGTTCGGCATGATCTGCGACCGCAGCCAGGTCACGCGCCGATGTCACGACCTCCGGGGTGCCCGATGCCGCCATGTCGGTTGCGATGGCCCGGGCCACCACCGATCGCCGGTCCAGCGAGGCATGGAGGGCTTGGCGCGCGAGGTCCACGCGCACATTGAGCCGGTCGAGGCGATTGGCGGTCTGCACGGCCCAGCCGACCAGAAGGACGATCGCCACGATCGCGACCAGCAGAATCAGCGTCGTCGTGGGAGACATCAGTCCGACACCACCACCGGGCCGGCGCCAACCGTGACCGTGTCGTACACGCGCAGAATCTGGTCGGCGACCCGCGACCAGTCGTACCGGTCCGCGCGCACCCGACCGGCCCGCACCAACTCGGCCCGCGCTTGCGTGTCGGACAGCAGATCGACGACCCCCTCGGCCAGTTCCTCCGGCGATCCGGTGGTCACGAGTCGTCCGGCCCGACCGTCGTCGAGAACACGCCGAAAAGCGTTGAGGCTGCTGGCGATCACCGCGGCGCCGGCCGCCATTGCCTCCACGAGGACGATGCCGAAGCTCTCGCCGCCGAGGTTCGGCGCGCAGTAGACATCCACCGAACGCAGGGCCCGGGCCTTGGTCGCGTCGTCGACCTGGCCGAGGAACACGAGGTGGTCGGCGAGATCGCCCGCGCGCCGCCGCAGCGCTCGTTGGTTTCCGCCGCCCACCACCAGGATGCGGACGTCGGGGAATTGCTCGACGATCGCGGGCAGTGCGCGCATCAGGATGTCGATACCCTTGCGCGGTTCGTCGAAACGACCCAGGAACAGGACCGAGCCGCCCGGCCACGGATAACCGTCGAGCGGCTCGGCATCGGCGAATGCGGACACGTTGATTCCGTTGGGGATCTCGACCGCGTCGGACCCGAGCGACTCCATCTGCCAGCGACGTGCGAGTTCGCTCACCGCGATCTTGCCCGCGATGCGTTCGTGGTAGGGCCGCAGGATTCCCTGAAAGGTGCTCAGCCACAACGACCGTGAGGTGGCGGTGTGGAAGGTCGTGACAATCGGGCCGGAACCCACCATCAGCGACAACATGGAAATGCTGGGTGCGTTCGGCTCGTGCACGTGGAGTACGTCGAAGGCGTTCTCGGCAATCCAGCGACGCAACCGCAGGTATCCCTTGGGGCTGAAGTTCACCCGAGAGACCGAGCCGTTGTACGGGATCGCCAGCGCCGGTCCCGCGCGGACGACGTAGTCCGGCAGCTCGGTGTCGTCGGCGGCCGGCGCGAGCACGCTGACCTCGTGTCCGCGTTCGATGAACACCTGGGCGAGTTCCATTACGTGGGCCTGCACGCCACCGGGCACGTCGAACGAGTAGGGGCACACCATGCCGATTCTCACGACGCCTCCCCGTCCGCATGTTGTGCCGCACCGGGATTGCCCGCCACTCGGGCGCGTTGCCCTTCGGTCCAGTCGGCCTCCCAGAACGGTTGCAACATGTGCCAGTCCTGGGGGTGTGCGGCGATGTTGGTGGCGAAGGCGTCCGCGAGGCGCTGAGTGGTCGCTGCGACGCCGCCCTCGGTATCGATGCGCGGACCGCATTGCAGCCGCGAGGTGGCGCCCTCGGTGAACCAGTGGTGCGCGGGCATCAGCGCAGCGCCGGTGTCGATGGCGAGTTTCGCGGGCCCGGCCGGCATCCGGGTCCGCTCCCCGAACATGGTCACCGGAACACCGGTGTGGTTGAGATCGCGTTCACCCATGAGACAGATGATCTTTCCCGCTCGCAGACGGTCGGCGAGCTGTTCGTACGGCGGGCGCTCACCACCGGTCAGCGGGAAGATCTCGAAGCCGAGGCTCTCGCGATAGTCGACGAATCGACGGAACAAGGATTCGGGTTTGAGCCGTTCGGCGACGGTCGCGAATGTCCCGTTGTGCTGAACCAGCCACACCCCGGCCATGTCGTAGTTGCCGCTGTGCGGCAGCGCGAAGATCAGGCCCTTGCCCTTCGCGAGCTCGGCCTCGAACAACTCGATCTGGTCATCCGGGAGGTAGACGTTGGCCGCCGCCTCCTGAAAGTCCATGGACGGCAACCGGAATGCCTCGTACCAGTAGCGGGCGTAGGACGCCATCGCCTGCCCCATCAGCTCGCTCGGAACATCGCGCGGCTCGACGCCGAGCACCCGGGCCAGGTTGCGACGCAGCTGATCGTTGTCGTCGATACGCCCCACGAGTCGGCCCGCGGTGTCGAATCCCTGCCGTGCGAGGCCGTCGGGAGCGTAGCGGATCGCGGCCCATCCCGCACGGTAGGCGTTGGCGGACAAGGATTCCCGCACGCGCCCGAGTCCTGGGACGCGCATCAGTGCCCCTCGTTCTCGTCTGCCTGCTCCCCGTCGGGCGGCGTCTTCGCCGTCGGGATGAGGTCGCCGGCCCCCGGAGAACGCGAGATCGACCACATGCGTTGCCCGACGGTGATCACGCTGCCCGCCGCGAGCAGCCACATGGCGACATGGATCGCCCAATCGAGGCCCAGCCCGGTCAGACCCGATCCCACCAGGACGATGATGAGGCGGTCGGGACGTTCGATGAGGCCACCGTCGCCGTACAGTCCACTGGCCTCGGCACGTGCCTTCGCATACGAGATCACCTGCGAGGTGACCAGGCAGATCAGTGTCGCGACGAGCAGCAGGTCGTGTGGTTCGGTGACTGCGCACCACCAGGCCAGACCAGCGAAAATGGCTCCGTCGGCGATGCGGTCACAGGTGGCGTCGAGCACCGCCCCGAATCGTGTGCCGCCACCACGAGCCCGAGCCATCGCACCGTCGAGCATGTCGAACATGACGAACAGCCAGATGACGATGGTCCCCCAGAAGAGGTGGCCCATGGGGAACAGGGTCAACGCCGCGGCGATGGTCGCGACCGTCCCGATCAGTGTCATACCGTCCGGGGTGAGACCGGTACGCAGCAGACCGCGTCCGATCGGCAGCGTGACCTTCGAGACCGAAGCCCGGCCCAGGATGCTCAGCACCCGCGCACTCCCTTCGACAAGATCGTCACCAGGTCAGTCACCGAGCCGCTGCCAGGCCTGCGCCAGCAGTGCGCGGGTGTCGCGCAGCAACTGTGGCATGATCTTGGTCTCGCCGACAACGGTGATGAAGTTGGCATCCCCGACCCACCGGGGCACGATGTGCTGGTGCAGGTGCTCGGCCAACGAGCCGCCCGCCGCGTAGCCGAGATTGAGTCCGACGTTGAACGCGTTGGGATTCGACACCGACTTGATCGTCCGGATGATGCGCTGGGTGAATCCCATCAGCTCCGACGACTCCGCCGGGCTCAGGTCCTCGAGGTCCGCGACCTGCCGATACGGCACGATCATGGTGTGACCGGGGTTGTACGGGTACAGGTTCAGCACCGCGTACACGGTCTCGCCCCGAGCGACGATCAATCCGTCCTCGTCGGACATGTGCGGGATGTCCAGGAAGGGATGCCCGCTACTCGTCTTCTCCGGCGGGTCGGACGTGATGTAGGTCATCCGGTGCGGACTCCACAGCCGCTGCAGCCGGTCCGGGTCGCCGGTGCCGCAGTCGCGGATCACGCCGTCCGGTTCAGCCATCGGCCGGATCCGCACTCGTGGTCCCGGCGATGAGATCGGCGGTCGGCGATTCGTTGCGTCGGGCCGAAACCCACGCGTCGACGAGGTCGACGGCCTGCCCGACCGGCACCCCGTTGACCTGGGTGCCGTCGCGGAACCGGAAGCTCACCGCGCCCGCCTCGACGTCGCGCTCCCCCGCCAGCAGCATGAACGGCACCTTGCCGGTGGTGTGATTGCGGATCTTCTTCTGCATGCGATCGTCGGAGTGGTCCACTTCGGCACGAATCCCACGCGTGCGCAGTTCGCCGACGACGCCCTGCAGGTGATCGGCGAACGCTTCCGCCACCGGAATCCCGACCACCTGCACGGGTGACAACCAGGCCGGGAAGGCCCCCGCGTAGTGCTCGGTGAGGACACCGAAGAAGCGCTCGATGGAGCCGAAGAGTGCGCGGTGGATCATCACCGGCTGATGCTTGGCACCGTCGGCGCCGGTGTACTCCAGGTCGAACCGGGCCGGTTGGTTGAAGTCCAGCTGGATCGTCGACATCTGCCAGTTTCGGCCGAGCGCGTCACGGACCTGCACGGAGATCTTCGGACCGTAGAACGCCGCCCCGCCCGGGTCCGGCACCAGATCCAGGCCCGACTCCTGCGCGACCTCGGCGAGGGTGTTGGTGGCGATCTCCCACGACTCGTCGTCACCGACGAACTTCTTCGGGTCCTTGGTGGACAGCTCGAGGTAGTAATCGTCGAGCCCGTAGTCGGCGAGCACGTCGAGCACGAACGTCAGCAACGAGCGCAGCTCGTCGCGCATCTGTTCCCGCGTGCAGTAGATGTGCGCGTCGTCCTGCGTCATGCCGCGCACGCGGGTCAGCCCGTGGATGACACCCGACTTCTCGTACCGGTAGACCGATCCGAATTCGAAGAGCCGCAACGGGAGTTCACGGTACGAACGCCCGCGCGACCGGAAGATCAGGTTGTGCATCGGGCAGTTCATCGGCTTGAGGTAGTAGTCCTGGGCCGGCTTGCGCACACTGCCGTCGTCGTTGAACTCGGCGTCGATCTGCATCGGCGGGAACATGCCGTCGGCATACCAGTCCAGGTGGCCCGACACCTCGTAGAGATGCCCCTTGGTGATGTGGGGCGTGTTCACGAACTCGTAGCCGGCGGCGATGTGCCGACGCCGCGAGTAGTCCTCCATCTCGGTACGGATGATCCCGCCCTTGGGATGGAACACCGGAAGCCCCGACCCGAGTTCGTCGGGGAAACTGAACAGGTCCAGCTCGGCACCGAGCTTGCGGTGATCGCGGCGTTCGGCCTCGGCCAGCAGTTCGAGATATGCCTCCTGCGCCTCGGCCGATTCCCACGCGGTCCCGTAGATCCGCTGCAGGTCGGCATTGTCCTGGTCGCCGCGCCAGTACGCCGCCGAGCTGCGAGTGAGTTTGAACGCGGCGATGTACTTGGTGGTCGGCACATGCGGGCCGCGACACAGGTCGCACCAGATGAGATCGCCGGTGCGGGGATTGAGGTTGTCGTAGGCGGTGAGCTCTGCGCCGCCGACCTCCATGACCTCCGAGTCGGCCGCCGCACCTTTGTCATCGATGAGCTCGAGCTTGTAGGGCTCGTTCGCCAGCTCGAGTCTCGCCTCGTCCTTGGACTGGTAGACACGACGGGAGAACCTCTGCCCCGACTTGATGATCTGCTTCATCTTCTTCTCGAGCTTCGCGAGATCCTCCGGGGTGAAGGGATCGGCGACGTCGAAGTCGTAGTAGAAGCCGTCCTTGATCGGCGGTCCGATGCCGAGTTTTGCCTGCGGGAACAGTTCCTGCACCGCCTGCGCGAGGACATGTGCACACGAGTGACGGATCACGCTGCGCCCGGCCTCGGTGTGGGCGGCGACGGGCTCGACGTCGGTGTCGAGTTCGGGCACCCACGACAGATCCCGCAGCTCACCGGCGGCGTCGCGTACGACGACGATCGCGTCGGGCCCCTTGTTCGGCAGGTCGTGCTCGCGCAGCGCCGTGCCCGCGGTAGTCCCAGCTGGCACACGGATCGTGGCGGGGCTGGTCACCAACACTTCATCGGGCACGTCGAGCGCTCCTTGGTTCGGATTCGGTTCGGGAGTTCTTGCACCGATGATCGTATCCGCGTGGCCACCGTGTTCTCCCACCCGCCGGGTCAGAGATCAGAAAATCGGGCTGGCAAGCCACTGCGCGTCGATGTTCAGCCAGCCCGCGAAGGTGCCGAGGGCACCGAGCACCCAGAGCGAACCGAGCACCACCGCGCAGGTCCCGAGCGCAAACACCCCCTGCAACGACCAGTGCTGACGCTTCATCCACTCTGCCCAGTCGTCGTACTTCCCACGTGCGAACCGGAGCAGGCGATGCGCCCAGTCGAACTCGGACGCGAGGATGCCGAGCCCCAGGAACACGATGAGCCAGCCAGGTCCGGGGTACGGGATGGCGACGATACCGCCGGCGAGAACCAGTGCGCCGATCACGCCGACCGCGATCCGATACGCAAGATTCAGATGCCGGTTGCGGCGAATGACATACCTGCCTTTGCGATGCCACATGCGCACCCTCATCGCCGCCGACATCATCCCCCATCCGTTCCACGCTGCCTTTCGGTATGTCCGAAATGCCAGATACCCAACAGGTTACGCGGCCACCGGCCGGTCCGGACCGTCGACAACGATCACCGATGTGGCCGTGGTGGCCTCCGTGACCGTTGCCGGACGACGGCGGGCACCCGCCACGAGGGTCACGACGATGGTGATCAGCAGCACGAGCGGATAGCAGCCCGCGTACAGCACCACCAGCGGGTAGTCGAACCACTGCGGGTCGGGCCAGCGCGGCATCATGAACAGCCCCAAGGCAATCGCATGGTCCGCAGTCCAGCGAGGGCCGCTGTCCCACCAGTTGTACCAATAGGTGAACGACAGAGCCACGATGCCGGCGGGCGCCAACCAGACCCACAGCGTGCGCGAACGGTAGGCCTCGTCGAAGGCAATAACCAGCAGTGGCACGAACCACACCCAGTGGTGTCCCCAGGAGAACGGCGACACGGTCGACCCGGTCATCCCGACGATTGTCACCGCCAGCAGCGCGCGCCCGTTGCGCTGCGCCACGACCGCCGCCCACAGTCCGAGTGCGGCGGCCACCAGCGCCACCGGCAACCACATCCACAGCGGCGCCTCGAAGACAGGTCCGCCCGGCATCGGATGGGCGAAACGCCGGATGTCGAAGTAGGCAAGCAACTGCGAGATGAATCCGTTGATCGATTGATTCGCGGGTGAGTCGACGCGACCGATCCGCGCGGGCGCCCCACTCGCGTCGACCGTCCAGAACCGCCACGAATCCGATGGGATGACGACGAACGCGAGCGCCACCGTGCATCCGAAGGCGACGACGGCGGTCGCCGCGGCCCGCCAGCGGCGCACGAACAGTAGATAGACGACGAAGAACGCCGGGGTCAGCTTGATGCCGGCCGCGATGCCCACTCCGATCCCGCGCAACCGGCTCCCGGGTCGGATCATGTCCAGGAGCACGAGGTCGGCCAGCACGAGCAGCATCAGGAAGATGTTGACCTGGCCGAGCCACACTGTGGTTCGTACGGGTTCGAGTGCGGTCGCCGCAACTGTCGCGAACATCGCGAAGATCAGCAGGCGCCGGTCGATCCGGTATCCGAGGCTGCGGAAGCTCAGCACGATCACCGCACACAGCGCGACGAATGTCGCCGCAAACCAGACCGCCTTGGCGGTGGCGACCTCCAGGAGGGCAAAGGGGGTCATCACCAGCGCGGCGAACGGCGGGTAGGTGAAGTCGAGATTCCACAACACGCTGTTCGTGTACAGCGGTCGGCCGTCGAGGACCGTGCGGGCTCCGGCCCGGTAGACGCGCAGGTCGGTGGCGTTCTGAAACAGTCCGTAGAACGGGTCGCCGAACGGCAGAACCTTTGCCTGCCACCAGATCACCAACACGGCAAGAATCGCGACCACGATCACCGGACGCCGCCCGATCGTCATCGACGAGCGTCGCGACAGCGCACTCGTCTCCGGCATGAGTCAGACGGTACTGGAGAGTCGCCGCAGGCCAGAGGGCGAAACGCCGATGGTGGCGAAATCGTAAGGCGTGCAAACCGATGCCCTACCCACCGGACCAGGCATCTCAGTTGTCGCAAATTAGATTGTCTCGTATCTAAAGTCTCATCTCGCTGTTACTCGCTGCTATGCGCACGACTTGGGCGTCACGTCTCACAACACTCTGGGGAGACCTCGCACATCTCGAAACTATTTCGAGATAGCATGCAGAACATGTCGCTCGATTCACCGGAGACTCCGGCCGGCCTGGAACTCGGCTATGCACGTGGCCATGCGGCGGCCGCCGGCCTCGAGTCGCAGATCGACGCCCTTCTGTCGACCGGCCTCGATGCCAACCGCATCTACACAGACGATCATTCGACGGGCCCACCGGCCAGGTCGCGTCCGGGGTTCGATGCCCTCCTCGACTACGCGCGAGCTGGTGACACCGTCGTCGTACCGAGCATCGACAGTCTCGGGCAGACGAGGACCGAGATCCTCAGCACGACACGCCTGCTCACCGAGCGCGGGATCGCGCTGCGCGCGCTGCGCGAACGAGTAGACAGCGGTGACGAGACCGGCTCGATGATCATCGGGGTTCTCGCCTCCCTGGGCGCGGTCGACGATTCCTCGACCCGACAGCCACCCGTTCGTCGACCCACCGGGAGTGCCACCCTGGGCCGGCCACGAGTTCTCAACGACGAGCAGATCGAGCTCGCAGAACGCATGCGCGCCAACGGAGATCGCGTCCCCACCATCGCCGACGCACTCGGAGTGAGTCGCGCCACCCTCTATCGGACACTTGCAGAAAGGCGGTCTACGTCATGACCACTTCGGACTCCCGCGTCATCGCTCTCCCCCACGCCATCCCGCCCGAATCTGCAATCTGCGACGCGTCGCTGGATCACGAGCGCTTCGAGTCCGGATTCGACGACGCATCAGCGCATCTGGCGTCGCTGCCACGTGCCTGGGCCTCACACCACGCGTCAACCATGCTGGCCGACGGTCGAATCCCCGACGAGAAGGAAGCGTACGAACGCGGCTACCGCGCCGCGCTGTACGGGTACCTCCGCCAGCCCCGGAAGAAGTGATCGTGGTCCAGACGGGACCACATCGCTGGCGTTTCGGCAACGAGACTCTGGCTCACAGCGTTAGAGGTGCTGTCCACTCGCCAGTCGGCCCGCGACGTCCTTGATGAACGTCCGAACCCGATCGGCCAGCCACAACAACTGACGGTCAACGGGATCGAGCGGGTCCATCGAACTCGGCGTGTCCGCCGGTTCGAGGAGGATTCCGTGTTCGATGGCACGCACCACCTTGCTGAAACAGATGTCCTCGGCGTCAGGGTGGTCGACGGTGGTGATGCTCATGCCGCTGAGCGCTCGAGCCGCCATCTGTCGCCGCCACGGTGCAACGTCACGGCGGGTGTTGGGAACAAGCCTGTTCAGTTCGTGCTCCGCCGCGGCGCACAGCAGCGCGGCCGGGCACGCCACGCAGAACTCACGGTCGGCCAACCGGTCGAAGCCCCGGCTAAGGAACACGACGGCTTGCTCGCTCAGGTACGCCTCGGCGTTGGCGCCGAGGATCATCTCGTACTCGCTGAGCGGGCCTGCGGGCTCGTACTCGCCGTCGTGCAACGCCATAGTCAATTGTCGTTGCGTCACGCGACCGGCGTCAACGCTGCCCGTCGGAAAACGGACTTTCGCCGTGCTCCATCACTTTCACCGTGCGCAGAAAGATCAGACGAAACGCTGCACATCGTCGGCGCTTCGATGTGCTGCCCACCCCGGATCACCGGTGGCCGCGAAGCTCACCCACGCGTGATGCATCTCGTCGGCGACGCGTTGGTCGGGTTCGGGCCCCACCAACGCATGAGCGGACTCCAGATGGTCGAAGACGAACGGGATCTCCACGGCGTGACCGGCCTGGATATCTGCCTGCGGACTGCGGTACCCGAATTCGTACACGTGCGTCGTGCCGGTCGTCCGAGACTCGGCGATCGCGGTGGTGGGTGACGAGAACGCTCGTGCAGTGAGCGCCTCGCTGACCGCCTCACCCGGGCTCGCGCCCGCATCGAGCCGACTGCGCAGGTAATCGAGGCCGCCGGGACCGCGTCCGAGGATGCCGGCCGCGGCTTCCTCGGTGACGGCCTGCGCACCGCCGGTCGCGACCAGGAAGAACCGGAACTCATCGGCATTCCAGCCGGCGAGCAGCGGTATGTCAGCACCGGCACCAGCCGAGATCGCCTCGTGCGGAAGCGCCGTGAGCACCTTCCCATCGACCACCGGGAACTGCGACATGATCCCCATGCCGACATCGACGACCGTGCGTCCCCACACCTCCGGGTTCGGATCCAGCATCAACTTCAACGCCACCGTCGATTGCGCCTGCAGCATGTCTTCCACGCCGAGCTTGCCGAAGGCCTCCACGGTGGCCTCGATCTCGAGGATCTGCGCCATGCGGGCGGTGACCTTGCGAGCGTCGGCGGGATCGGCAGCGGCAGAGCCGTTGCCGCTCTGCATGACGGCGCGCTGGAACAGTCCGGCGGCGAGCGGAGACGCCAACAGTGACGCGACGCTCATCGCGCCCGCGGACTCGCCGAAGACGGTCACGTTGTCGGGGTCGCCGCCGAACGCCGCGATGTTGTCGCGCACCCAGTGCAGCGCGGCGATCTGATCGAGTAGCCCGCGGTTGTCCGGCGCCCGCTCGATCGACGCGAAACCTGCTGTGCCAAGCCGATAGTTGATCCCGACGCAGACAACGCCGTCCCGCGCGAACGTGTCCCCGGCATACATCTCGATGCGGTTGGAACCTCTCGTGAACGCACCGCCGTGAATCCACACCATCACCGGCAGTCGGCCGCCTGCGCTCGGGTCCGGGGTCCACACGTTGAGGTTCAGGTAGTCGTCGCCGAGCACGATCACGTTGTCGAGCAGCGCCGCGACCGGAGCGGGATAGCCGACCTGTGGGGCTGTGGGCCCGTACTCCGTGGCCGGCCGGACGCCATCCCATGCAGCGGGAGGAGCGGGAGCGGCAAAGGCCGCCTCGCCTATGGGCGGTGCCGCGTAAGGGATTCCGAGGTAGGCGAAGATCCCATCGGCATTCAGGCCGGACACCCGGCCGCCCGTGGTGGACACCGCAGGGGCCGTCACGTCTGTGTGCGTCATCGGATCGACGGTACGCGAGAGCAGTCGTCACCGGCTGATACTTGGTGGTCCCGGCTGGGATCGAACCAGCGACCTTCCCGGTGTGAACGGGACGCTCTTCCACTGAGCCACGGGACCGTGCGTGCGACGCGCGTTGGCGCTGTGCACGAGGCAGAAGACTACACGCTGGCACCGCTGCATCCCAAATCCCTTCGCGCCGATGCGCCGTGTTGCCGCCGTGCCGCCGAGCTACGCCTCTGACCAGGCGATTTGGCTACTGCGTGTTGGTCGGATAATGTTCACCATCGCGTCGTGAGCAACAAAACGGTCCACAAGATCAGCTCACGAGCATGCGGATGTAGCGCAGCTGGTAGCGCATCACCTTGCCAAGGTGAGGGTCGCGGGTTCGAATCCCGTCATCCGCTCGGCGCGAGTCGACTCGCATCTGGTGGTGTGGCCGAGTGGTGAGGCAACGGCCTGCAAAGCCGTGTACACGGGTTCGATTCCCGTCGCCACCTCCAGACCATCAATTTCATACCCGCGCGATTAGCTCAGCGGGAGAGCGCTTCCCTGACACGGAAGAGGTCACTGGTTCAATCCCAGTATCGCGCACCAATCGGACCCGTTGCCCGCAGCGGGTCCGAAATGCTGTAACCCCCAACCAACAGCCCACCCCCAGGATCTGTCATGACCGCTGATCGCGATGCCCTCCAGTTCACTCTCGAATGGGTGAAGACCAACGGATTCGCCGTCAGCGGCACCGACGTCGTCACCGAACTGCTGCCGATCACGCGTCACGTCGACGACATCGTCGACCGTGAAGATCGTCTGCGCGCCGCCGTTGCGCGCGTCGAATCGCGCCGCCTCGCACTGGTGTGAGGGCGGGCAAGTAGCCGCCGACGCGGCCGCACCCCTCTGCGACACTCCTCTCTGGGATACTTTCGGATCGTGGAATCCACAGCACACCTGAGTGTCGAGGCGGTTACCGACCGCAGTCTCGCCGACGACGTGTCCGCGGTGGCACAAGTGACTTTCCCGCTGGCGTGCCCGCCGCACTCCACACCGGAGGACATTGCGGGCTTCCTGGCAACCAACCTGCGACCGAACGACTTTCGCGGGTACATCGACGACCCCGACTGTGACGTGCTGGTCGCACGGCAGGAACCGGGCGGACCAATTCTCGGATACTCCCTCGTGTTCCACACCGAACCGCAGAACCCGCAAGTGCGCGAGGTGATCGCCACCCGACCGGTCTCCGAGGTCTCGAAGATGTACGTGCTGCCCGACCATCACGCGCGCGGCCGGGCCCAGTCGGCGTCTCGAGCGTTGATGACGGCCGCGATCGAGTCGGCACGTGCGCACGGCAGTGTGCAGATCTGGCTCGGCGTCAACGAGGAGAACTTCCGGGCTCAGCGGTTCTACACGAAGATGGGCTTCCGCCGGGTCGGCACCAAGACCTTCGACCTCAACGGCTCAATCGAACACGACCACGTGATGGTGCACGATCTCGATGTCTGATTTGTGACTGGAGTGGCTCCTGTTCACCACGGTTCACTGCAGTTCACTGAAGTGATTTATGGTCCCTGAGCTGCGAAAATAGTCCTTGACTCGCATACGTGTTCGAGTATTCTGGACGCATGCCCC
>NZ_JAKWBF010000050.1 GCF_022513585.1 Gordonia gummivorans | reverse complement strand
AATGGTACTGCACCTTAACCAGTGTGGGAGAGTAGGACACCGCCGAACACAACTTCATCAAGACCCCGTATTCGATACATTCATATCGAATACGGGGTCTTGTGCTATTGGTCAAACTTCAGAGGGCATAGGGTGACAAACCATGAGTGATCGTGATCGTTCGCGGCCGGAGCCGCGTGGTCGGGGACGGCGGGATCGGGAACGGCCGGCCGGTCCGTCGATTCCGGACGAGGTGACCGCGGCAGATCTCGATGGAGAGGTCCGCCGCGACCTACTGACCCTTGACAAGACGAACGCCGATACCGTCGCACGACATCTCGTCATGGTCACCCAACTCTTGGACGAGGACCCGCTGCTCGCCCTGGAGCACGCTCGCGCAGCCCGTGGCCGGGCGTCGCGCGTCGGTGTGGTTCGCGAGACCGTCGGTATTGCCGCATACAGCGCCGGTGAGTGGCAAGAGGCCATCACCGAGCTGCGGGCCGCGCGGCGGATCACCGGCAACTCGGCGCTTCTGCCACTCATTGCCGACGCCGAGCGCGGTTTGGGCCGGCCGGAGCGAGCCATCGATATTGCCCGTGGCGACGAAGGTCGAGCCTTGACCGGGGACGCGGCGACCGAGATGCGGATCGTCGAGGCCGGCGCACGCATCGACCTCGGTGAACCGGAGAAGGCACTGGTCACCCTGCAGGCCGAGGATCTCCGTCCCGGTCAGACCGGTACCGGGCCGGCGCGTCTGTTCTATGCCTATGCGTCGGCGTTGGCCGCAGCCGGCCGCACCGACGACGCGATCACATGGTTCATGAACGCGTCGGCGGCCGACGTGGACGATGCGACCGACGCGGAGTTCCGACTCACCGAGTTGGCCGAGGGCCCCGACGAGCCGGAGGTCCCCGAAGACTCCGTACCCGAGGAATCCGCGGAGGTGACCACCGCAACCGATGGCGTCGAAGTCGCGGTGGCGTCGACGCAGCCTGCGGACGACGATGCGGAGCCGACGGAGCGCAGTGTGGAGACATCGGCGACTGTGAGTCCATCGAGGTCGCACACGCTTCTCGACGCCTACGACGCACTGCTCCTGGACCTGGACGGTACGGTGTTCGCGGGGCACCAGGCATTGCCGAATGCCGTTGAGTCCCTTGCCCGTACCCAGGTCCCACGCTTCTTCGTGACCAACAATGCCAGTCGACGCCCGCCCGAGGTGGCCGCTCACCTGACCGACCTCGGATTTGAAGCAACACCCGAACTGGTGGTGACGAGCGCCCAGTCCGCGGCGCGACTCCTCTCCGAACACCTGCAGCCTGGCTCCCGGGCCCTCGTCATCGGGACCGACGGACTGGCGCAAGAGGTTCGCGAGGTCGGGATCGGGGTCACTCGGAGCGCCGACGATCGGCCGGCCGCGGTGATTCAGGGACATTCGCCGGATACCGGGTGGGCGCAGCTCTCGGAGGCGGCGCTGGCGATCCGGGCGGGTGCGTTGTGGATCGCCACCAACGTCGACGCGACATTGCCGTCGGAGCGCGGCCTGCTGGTGGGCAACGGGTCCATGGTTGCCGCGCTCAAACATGCGACGGACACTGAGCCATTGGTCGCGGGCAAACCGGCTGCCCCGCTCATGGCCGATGCGATCGCCCGCTCGCGGTCACGCAAACCGCTTGTCGTGGGCGATCGGCTCGACACCGACATCGAGGGCGCCCACGCGGTCGGCCTGCACAGCGCGCTCGTCCTGACCGGGGTCAGTACGGTCTCGGACCTGCTGGTCGCACCACCGGAACAGCGGCCCACCTACGTCCTTGCCGACCTTGCCGGTTTGTTCGAGGACCTCGAAGCGGTACGAGTCGGGCCGCAGCCCGGCTGGGATGTGGCGGTCGAGGGTTCCCGCATCGTGGTGACGCCGGTTTCCCGGGGCGAGCGCAGCGACGGGGGAGTTTCCCGGGGCGAGCGCAGCGACGGGGGAATTTCCGACGACGAGGCATCGGTTGCGTCGCTCGTGCCTGCGCTCGTCGGAGCAGCCTGGGCGGCGATTGACGACGGGACCGCCTCGGGCGACGCGTTGTCGGTGGTGGCCGGTGACGCCGCGACGCAGGATCGCCTAGCGGTGCTCGGCGTCCCGCTGCGCTAGCGTTGACGACGATGAGCGAATTCCCGAGTCCGGCCGCCATGCCGCGTCGGCAGTATGAGGCGAACCCCGGGTCGATGGCCGAGTTGTCCGAGGTGGACACCGACGCCGCGACGCAGGCGGTGCACTCCGAGATCTCCGTGCTGCTCGAGCAGGTCGACACCATCCGCGAATCCGCGGGAGATTCCTTCGACCCGGCCGCTCTCGAACGGCTGACCGCATTGCTGGAACAAGCGCATGAGTCGCTGACGGCGGCGCTCGACGCGGTCGATCGTCGCTGACGCGGACCCAACGATGGCCACCCGAGCACGACTCGACGCCGAACTGGTCCGCCGCGGACTGGCGCGGTCACGCGACCACGCTCGCCAGCTCGTGGAATCCGGCGTGGTCAAGGTTGGCGGAGTGGTAGCCAGCAAGCCCGCCACCAACGTCACCCGCGATACCCCGGTGTTGCTGATCGAAGAACCTGGTGAGGACTGGGCGTCGCGAGGTGCGCACAAATTGATCGGCGCGCTCGATGCATTCGAGCCCGGCGGCCTGCGCGTAACCGGTCGGCGTTGTCTCGACGCGGGCGCCTCCACCGGAGGATTCACCGACGTTCTGCTCCGACGAGGTGCCGCCGAGGTCGTCGCCGTCGATGTCGGCTACGGCCAACTGATCTGGCGTCTGCAGAACGACGACCGGGTGCACGTGCACGACCGGACCAACGTCCGTCATCTCGAGCCCGACGACATCGGCGGGCCGGTCGACGTGGTGGTCGCCGACCTCTCCTTCATTTCGCTCGGCCTGGTTCTGCCCGCCCTCGCGCGGTGTGCAATCCCGGGCGCAGACCTGGTACCGATGGTCAAGCCGCAGTTCGAGGTGGGCAAGGACCGGGTGGGTTCGGGCGGCGTCGTGCGCGACCCCGCGTTGCGTGCCGAAGCCGTGCTCAACGTCGCGCGTCAGGCTGCCGACCTGCAGCTCGTCACCCGGGGCGTCGTCGCCAGTCCGTTGCCCGGCCCGTCGGGGAATGTGGAGTACTTCCTGTGGCTGCATCACCGGCCGGGCGGAGCGTCGGACGAGGGCGATAGGGTCGATCTGCGATCAATGATCGAACGGGCCGTCGCCGACGGTCCGGCCTGACCGCCGAGCCTGCAGCGCAACCGAACGAAGGGGGACCCAGAGTGGCCGACGAGTCGGTGGCCGAACCAACGGCCCCGTCGCTGCGCTCGCCCGAGCAAGCCGGCGGCCGCGAGTTCCTGGTGGTCGCCCACACCGGTCGGGAGATCGTCACGACCACGGTCGATGCCATCGCCCGACATTGCGCCGGAGCCGGCGTCCGACTACGCGTGGTCGATCACGACACCAAGGAGGGCGCGCGCGCCCACTCGTATGCCGACCCGCCGGACCACCTGCCGGGCAAGACCCCGCTGGCCGAGAACCACCCGGTGGACCCGGAGCATCTCCGTCAGATCGGCGCTGCTGTCGATGTCACGACCGCAGATGCGGCCTCGGCCGAGGGCTGCGAGGTCGTCATCGTCCTGGGTGGAGACGGTACGTTCCTCCGAGCGGCAGAATTGGCGTACCCGGCCAACGTCCCGGTGCTGGGAATCAATCTCGGCCGTATCGGGTTCCTCGCCGAAGCAGAGGCAAACCGGGTGGATGCCGTGATGGCCCAACTCATTTCGGGCGACTATCGCGTGGAGCCGAGAATGACGCTCGATGTGGTCGTCACCGACCCGGCCGCGCCCGAATCACCGTCGCGGAGCTGGGCGCTCAACGAGGTGGCCATCCTCAACCGCACCAACAGCGGCGTTCTCGAACTCATCATCGAGGTCGACGGCCGCCCGGTGTCCGCGTTCGGTGCCGACGGCGTCCTCGTGTCGACGCCGACCGGTTCCACGGCATACGCGTTCTCGGCCGGTGGACCGGTGATGTGGCCCGACCTCGAGGCGATTCTCGTGGTGCCGAGCAACGCGCATGCGCTGTTCGCGCGACCGATGGTGACGAGCCCGCGGTCGAGAGTCGCGGTCGAGATCGACAAGGACGGCCGGTCGGCGATCGCGCTGTGCGACGGACGGCGACTGCTGGAGGTCCCGGCCGGCGCGCGCGTCGAGGTCGTGCGCAGTGATCGATCGGTGCTGTGGGTGCGCATCGATTCCGATCCGTTCGCCGATCGTCTGGTCACGAAATTCGCGCTGCCGGTGACCGGCTGGCGGGGGAGGCAGACATAACGGTGCTCGAAGAACTGTCCATCTCGGGCCTCGGTGTCATCGAAGAGGCATCTGCGCGGTTCCATCCGGGTTTCACCGTGCTCACCGGTGAGACCGGTGCGGGCAAGACGATGATCGTCACGAGTCTTCATCTCCTGTCGGGTGCGCGCGCCGACGCGAACCGTGTACGCAGCGGGAGTCCGAAAGCGGTCGTCGAAGGCCGCTTCCGCCTCGCAAGCCGGCAAGGCGTACAACATGATCCACGGGTCGACGAGATCCTGGAGGCGACGGGCGCCGAACTCGACGACGACGACACGGTGATTGCGGTGCGGACCGTAGGCTCCGACGGGCGGTCGCGGGCGCATCTGGGCGGCCGCTCCGTTCCGGTCGGGACGATGGGCCGGCTCACCAATGCCGTGCTGGCGATCCACGGCCAGAACGATCAGCTGCGACTGCTGCGCCCGGAGCACCAGCGGGCGGCTCTCGACGGATTCGCCGGAGCACGGGCCGACAAGGCGCTCACCGCCTACCGGACCGCGCGTTCGGCGTGGGTGGCACTTCTCGACGAGCTCGATGCGCGGCGCGCGAACTACCGCGAGATCGCCCAGGAGGCCGACCGTCTGCGTTTCGGGATCGACGAGATCGCCGCGGTCGATCCGATGCCGGGGGAGGACGACGAGCTCACCGCCACCATCCGGCGACTCACCGACCTCGAGTCGATCCGTGCGGCAGCGGTCACCTCGCACGACCTCGTGGCCGGTGACGGGACCTCGGTCGTGGAGAGCCTCGGGCGCGTGCGCGACATCCTGCAGGACGCGACCGACGAGACCCTGCGTGGACTCGTGGCAAGGGTCAACGAGGCGCTGACCGTGGCCACCGACGTCGGCGCCGAGCTGACCGCGTTCACATCCGATCTGCCCGCCGACGCCGACGAACTCGACAAACTCCTCAACCGCCAGGCCGAACTGAAGGTGCTGGTGCGCAAGTACGCGCCCGACATCGACGGTGTCATCGCCTGGCGCACGCAGGCCGAGGCCCGACTGGCCGAGATCGAGGATCCGCGTAGCTCCATCGACGAACTCGAATCGGCCGCGGCGGCCGCCCGCGCGGACGTCGAGGTGGCGGCCGAGAAACTGCATGGGGTGCGCGCGAAGTCGGCGTCGTCGATGGCGACCAAGGTGTCGACCGAACTGCGTGGCCTCGCCATGGGCGACGCGGCACTCGACGTCGCGGTGAGCCTCGACCCCGCCGCCGCCGACGACCGCCTCGAAATCGACGTGGCGGGAAGTCGAGTGCATGCAGGTTCCGACGGCGCGGATCGCGTCGAGTTCGCGCTTGTCGCACACAAGGGCGCCACACCGTTGCCGATCGCCAAATCGGCATCGGGAGGCGAACTCTCGCGCGTCATGCTCGCGCTCGAGGTCGTGTTGGCCGCGCCCACGTCCGGTTCGGTGATGGTGTTCGACGAGGTCGACGCCGGTGTCGGCGGACGCGCGGCGGTTGAGATCGGCAAGCGGCTGGCAGCGTTGGCGCGCGCGCATCAGGTGATCGTGGTGACGCATCTGCCGCAGGTCGCGGCTTTCGCCGACAACCATCTCGTGATCGGCAAGAGCAGCGGGCGCGGCGCGCACAAGAGCACCGTCCGCACACTCGACCGGGACGATCGAGTGGCCGAATTGGCTCGAATGCTCGCCGGTCTCGGAGAGTCCGACACCGGGCGTGCCCATGCTGAAGAGCTGCTGCAAACGGCGGAGAACGAGCGCTCTTCGAGCTGACCGGGCCGTGCAACTCCTGTTACTCGTGTGACAAAAGTTGTCATTGTTACGGCGCGCCTCCACTGTGACACGGGTGCGAACGTCAATCATGTCCGTCATGAAGATGCCTGCACTGCTCGCTCGAAACACCGAAGAACTGCCTGGCGTCACCGGGATCGCCAGGGTCGACAAGAACACCAAGCGGCTCCTCGATCGGGTGGGGCCGGGAGACATCGTCATCCTCGACGAGGTCGATCTCGATCGGCTGACCGCCGATGCCCTCGTGCAGGCCAACGTGCTCGCCGTGGTCAACGCGTCACAGTCGATCACCGGGCGGTATCCGAACCTGGGACCCGAGGTTCTGGTCGCGTCGGGTGTCGTTTTGCTCGATGACGTGGGACCAGAAGTCTTCAAACGAGTCAAGGACGGCGCCAAGGTGCGCGTCCACGACGACCGCCTCTTCCTCGGTGACCGGCGCCTGGCGCGTGGCGCCGAGCTCGACGAGCGTGAAATCGCCGACATGATGATCGGCGCGAAGTCCGGGCTGGTGGACCACCTGGAGGCGTTCTCC
The DNA here is from genome assembly GCF_022513585.1 of Gordonia gummivorans. GTDB lineage: Bacteria > Actinomycetota > Actinomycetes > Mycobacteriales > Mycobacteriaceae > Gordonia. The sequence goes on along the minus strand of NZ_JAKWBF010000050.1, from coordinate 13,759 downwards.
GGCAACACCATCGAGTTCATCCGCAGTGAATCGCCGCTGCTGATCGACGGTGTCGGGGTGCCCGACATCGACGTCGACCTCGCCGGCAAGCACGTGGTGATCGTTGCCGAGGGCCCGGAGCGCGTGGCAGATCTGCGCGCGCTGAAGCCGTTCGTCAAGGAGTACTCGCCGATCATGATCGGCGTGGGTGTCGGCGCAGAGACCCTGATGAAGGCCGGCTATCGCCCGGCTCTCGTGGTCGGCGACCCGGACGAGATGAAGACCCAGACACTCAAGTCTGGTGCACAGATCGTGCTGCCTGCCGATACAGATGGCCATGCGCCCGGTCTGGAACGCATCCAGGATCTCGGAATCGGGGCGACGACTTTCCCCGCGGCCGGCTCCGCGGGTGACCTGGCACTGCTGCTGGCCGACTACCACGGCGCCGATCTGATCGTCACGGTCGGGTACGCCGGGACCCTCGACGACTTCTTCGACCGCTCCCGACGTGAGAGCAATCCGTCGACCTTCCTCACGCGACTGAAGGTCGGACCCAAGTTGGTCGACGCGAAAGCCGTTGCCACGCTGTACCGTAGCCGCGTCTCGGGTGCGGCCATCGCCTGTGTGGTGCTGGCGGCACTGGTGGCCGTGATCGCCGCGGTGATGCTGTCGAGCGCAGGTCCAGAGGTCACCGATTGGATTGTGGCGCAATGGAATGAGCTGGTCGAATGGGCTCGGGGAGTCTGGAACAGGTAGTCGATGATCTCGCTTCGACAGCACGCCATCTCACTGGTCGCCGTCTTTCTGGCGCTGGCGCTGGGACTTTTCCTCGGTTCGGGTTTCGTCGGCGACCGGATGAACTCGGTCACCGGAACCAGCAGAGACCGCATCGGGGATCTGGAGAACCAGCGTGACGACCTCAACGGGCAACTCAACGCCGCCAACAGCTTCGACCAGGCGGTCGCCCCGCGACTGATCGCGAATTCGCTTCGCGGACAATCGGTTGTGGTGGTCACGGCGCCGAATGCCGCCGACGCCGACGTTGCCGCGGTCAAGGAGTCCATCTCCGGGGCGGGCGGCAAGTTCGCCGGCCAGATCGCCCTCACCGATCAGTTCCTCGCCGATCAGCACGCGGAGCAACTGCGGACCATCGTCGACCAGACGATCCCGCCCGGGGCCATGCTGCGGCCCGAACTGACCGACTCCGGTGGCCGTGCCGGCGACCTCGTCGGCTCGCTTGTCCTCGTTCGACCGGGCACGACACCGGCGCGGGCAGCGGACCGTGCGATGGGTCTGCAGGCGCTGCGCGACGGCGGCTTCATCGACTACACGGACAATGCGGTGTCGCAGGCAGATCTCGTGGTGCTCGTCACCGGTGACGAGTTCGGTCGCGACTCGGGCGCGCAGGGTTCGGTGGTTGCGCGGTTCGGCGCTGCGATGACGTCTCGTGGGCAGGGTGGGATCCTCGTCGGACGATCGGGATCGGCGCTCGGCGGTTCGCCGGTCGCCGTCGTCCGGTCGGATCCGGCGCTGGGCAACGCGATGTCGACGGTCGACAACGTGGATCAGCAGACCGGCCGGATCACCGCGATTCTCGCCCTGGCCGCCGATGCCGACGGCCACACCGGTGCGTACGGAACCGGCCCGGGTGCGATCGCCATCACCGTGGGAGCCGACGGCAAACCCGGCGACTGAGCGCGAACTACCTCGATCCGGCGGGTGCGTAGCACGAGAGTCTTCGACGACCTGCGGAGTGGCGGACGGACGATCGGCGTAGTGGTGTTACCCTGGAGTCCCGTAGGTAATCAGGCTTTCCGTGCTTGATTCGGCCGACGGGAGATACGCGTTTGCGACCACTTCGCCATGTGCATGACACCAAACACATCTTCGTCACGGGCGGCGTCGCGTCGTCCTTGGGGAAGGGCCTGACGGCGTCGAGCCTGGGCCAGCTTCTCACCGCGCGCGGTCTGCGGGTGACGATGCAGAAGCTCGACCCCTATCTGAACGTCGATCCGGGCACGATGAACCCTTTCCAGCACGGAGAGGTGTTCGTGACCGAGGACGGTGCCGAGACCGACCTCGACGTCGGGCACTACGAGCGATTCCTCGACCGGAACCTGTCGCAGTCGGCGAATGTCACCACCGGACAGGTGTATTCGGCGGTCATCGCCAAGGAGCGGCGCGGCGAGTATCTCGGTGAGACGGTGCAGGTGATCCCGCACATCACCGACGAACTCAAATCCCGCGTGCTGGCGATGCGCGCCCCGGGCGACGACGGTGAGACCCCCGACGTGGTCATCACCGAGATCGGTGGCACTGTCGGCGACATCGAGTCGCTGCCGTTCATCGAGGCCGCGCGACAGATCCGGCACGACGTCGGACGCGACAACGTCTTCTTCCTGCACGTCTCGCTGGTGCCGTACCTCGCGCCGTCGGGCGAACTGAAGACCAAACCGACACAGCATTCGGTGGCCGCGCTGCGCAACGTCGGTATCCAGCCCGACGCCCTGGTCCTGCGCTGTGACCGCGACGTGCCCGAGGGACTGAAGAAGAAGATCGCGCTCATGTGCGACGTCGACCTCGAGGGTGTGATCTCGACGCCCGACGCACCGTCGATCTACGACATCCCGAAGGTCCTGCACAACGAGCATCTCGACGCCTACGTCGTGCGCAAGTTGGGGCTGCCCTTCCGCGATGTCGACTGGACCGAATGGGGCGACTTGCTGTCGCGAGTGCACGATCCGGGTGAGAGCGTGACCGTCGCACTCGTCGGCAAGTACGTCGACCTCCCCGACGCCTACCTCTCGGTGACCGAGGCGATCCGCGCCGGTGGCTTCGCGTGGCGGGCACGTACCGAGATCCGCTGGGTGCCGTCGGATGACTGCGAGACGCCGGCGGGGGCGCAGGCCGCTCTCGGCGACGTCGACGCGGTGCTCATCCCCGGCGGCTTCGGCATCCGCGGCATCGAGGGCAAGGTCGGCGCGATCGCCTATGCGCGTCGCCGGGGCATTCCGCTTCTCGGACTGTGTCTCGGATTGCAGTGCGTCGTCATCGAGGCGGCACGGTCGGTTGGACTGGACGAGGCGAGTTCGACCGAATTCGACCCCGACACCCCGCATCCGGTGATCTCCACGATGGCCGACCAGGAGGACGCCGTTGCCGGTGACGCCGACCTCGGTGGCACGATGCGCCTCGGCGCTTACCCGGCGAGCCTCAAACCGGGTTCCGTGGTCGCCGAGAGCTACGGCACCCGCGAGGTGTCCGAGCGGCACCGGCACCGCTACGAGGTCAACAACGCCTACCGCGAGAAGATCGCCGGTTCTGGCCTCGTGTTCTCCGGGACGTCGCCCGACGGCCATTTGGTGGAATTCGTCGAGTACCCCAAGTCGGTGCATCCCTTCCTGGTTGCCACGCAGGCGCATCCCGAGTTGAAGAGCCGACCGACCCGACCCCATCCGCTGTTCAAGTCCTTCATCGCAGCTGCGCTCAAGTACAAAGCGGCGGAACGGCTTCCGGTCGACATCGGAAACTACGACCAGCCCGCCGAGGATCCCGCCGACGCCGACGTCGCCGCTGGGGAGGGTCTGGGCGCTTGACGTCAGCTGCCGGGCCCGGGAACCACGACTTCGAGGTGCAGCGCTCGCGCCTGATCTATGACGGTGCGATTCTGGCGCTGCGCGTCGACGACGTCACGATGCCCGGTGGCCGGGTTGCCGAGCGCGAGGTCGTCGAACACTTCGGCGCGGTGGCGGTCGTGGCTCGCGACGAGCATGGTCGGATCGCGATGGTGCGGCAGTATCGGCATCCGATCGGCCGTCGCCTGCTCGAGTTGCCTGCCGGACTGCTGGACCAGGGGGAGGGGGAGTCGGCGCTCGTCGCCGCGCAGCGCGAACTTGCCGAAGAGGTCGATCTCGCCGCGCGGACGTGGCACGTCCTGGTCGACCTCGCGTTGTCGCCCGGATTCACCGACGAGGCGCTGCGCCTGTATCTGGCCGAGGACCTCGAGCATCTCGACGCCGCGCAACGCAGCGACGAGGAAGCCGACATGTCGGTGGAGTGGGTGGCGCTCTCGGACGCGGTCGCGAACGTTCTGTCGGGTGAGATCGTGAACGCGACCAGTGTCGCGGGGATCCTCGCCGTGGCTGCAGCCGACGCGTCCGGCACCCCATTGCGCGCCGTGGAGGCGCCCTGGACGGATGAACCGACGGCCCTACGTCGACGGCGGCGGTCGTGATCACGAATCCGTTTCCGCCGGGGCCCATCTCGGGCCTCGCGCAGCGCTACCTCGATCACCTCACCGTCGAACGCGGTGCCGCCCGCAATACGGTGTCATCGTATCGGCGTGACCTCGAGCGTTACCAGAACTATCTGGCCACCCGCGACATCGCCGACCTCCCGAGCGTTACCGAAGAGGACGTCCGGCAGTTTCTCGTCGAACTGCGGCGCGGTGATCCGACCACCGGCGCCGCGCCGCTCGCAGACAGCTCGATCGCACGAACGCTGGTGGCCACCAGGCGGTTTCACAAATTCGCAGCGGACGAGGGCGCGGTCGGGACCGATGTCGCGCACGCGGTGCGGCCGCCGCGCGCGGCCCGCCGCCTGCCCAAGTCGCTGCCCGTCGACGAGGTGCTGGCGATCCTCGAATCGACCGGTGGTGATCATCCGCGCGCACTTCGCGACCGCGCGTTGTTGGAGCTGCTCTACAGCTGCGGGGCACGGATCTCCGAGGCCATCGCGCTCGACGTCGACGACCTCGACGTGAACGCTCGCGCCGTGTTGCTGCGCGGCAAGGGCGGCAAGGAGCGGGTGGTGCCGGTCGGTGGGCCGGCGGCGGAGGCCATCGACGCCTACCTGGTGCGTGGTCGGCCGGCGCTGGTCTCGCGATCGGAACCCGCGGTGTTCCTCAACGCCCGCGGCGGACGGCTGTCGCGACAGAGCGCCTGGCAGGTCCTGGTGACCGCGGCGGAGCGCGCGGGGCTCGACAAGGCGGTGTCGCCGCACACGCTGCGGCACAGTTTTGCCACCCATCTGCTCGACGGCGGGGCAGATGTTCGCGTCGTGCAAGAACTCCTGGGCCACGCGTCGGTCACCACGACGCAGGTGTACACGCTGGTCACGGTGAACACCATGCGCGAGGTCTACGCGACCGCCCATCCGCGGGCGCGATGAGGGTTTCACGTCCGGTGACAGGGGTGTCACGGCGATGCTCCGACGGTTCGCCACCGCAAACCACTAGGCTGACATTCGCCACGAGGTGCGATCGAGGGAAGAAGGGAGCTACCGGCCAGTGACGAATCCGAGCTCACCACGCCCCGGTGTCCGTCCCGACCATCAATATCGCATCGAGGTTTCGCCAGGCCACGACACCGACGAGACCGAACACGTCAAGGAAGGCGAACTCGGCCCCACCGGTCGCCCGTACCGCGACGTTCCGGAACCGGCTCCGCTCGACCGACACGGTCCCGCCACGGTGATCGCGGTCTGCAACCAGAAGGGTGGCGTGGGAAAGACCACGTCGACCATCAATCTCGGCGCTGCACTGGCCGAGTACGGCAGGCGTGTGCTGCTCGTCGACCTCGACCCGCAGGGTGCGTTGTCCGCGGGGCTCGGCGTGCCCCACCACGATCTCGACCAGACCGTCTACAACCTCCTGGTCCCTCCCCACGCCTCGACCGACGATGTGCTGATGCGGACGCGGGTCGACGGACTCGACCTGCTGCCCAGCAACATCGACCTGTCGGCGGCGGAGATCCAACTCGTCACCGAGGTGGGCCGTGAACAGTCACTCGGACGTGCGCTGCATCCGGTGCTGGACCGCTACGACTTCGTGCTCATCGACTGCCAGCCCTCGCTGGGTCTGCTGACGGTCAATGCGCTGGCCTGCTCCGACACCGTGCTGATCCCGATGGAATGCGAGTACTTCAGTCTTCGAGGTCTGGCGCTGCTGACCGACACCATCGAGAAGGTGCGGGATCGACTCAATCCGCGTCTCGGACTCGGCGGGATCCTGGTCACCATGTTCGACGCACGAACCCTGCATTCACGCGAAGTGATGGCCCGGGTGGTCGAGGTCTTCGGTGACGCGGTGTTCGACACCGTGATCTCGCGCACGGTGCGGTTTCCGGAGACCAGCGTGGCGGGCGAACCAATCACGTCGTGGGCGCCGAAGTCGGCAGGCGCCAAGGCGTACCGCGCACTGGCCCGTGAGGTCATCGCCCGCGACGCGAAGGGCGCATGAGCGCCGACGCTGCCGGTGTCGAATCTGCGAGCCCAGACCCGGAAATCCCAGACCCGGAAATCCCAGACCCGTCGGCAACGGATTCGGCTGGTGCCGAACAAGAATCGGGTGGCACCGGATTTCGCGTCCGCCTGCCCAACTTCGAGGGTCCGTTCGATCTCCTGCTCAACCTGATCAGTCAGCACCGCATGGACGTGACCGAGGTCGCGTTGCACGAGGTGACCGACGACTTCATCGCCTACACCCGCGAGATGGGGCCGGAACTGCCGCTGGAGCAGACCACCGAGTTCCTGGTGGTCGCGGCCACCCTGCTCGATCTCAAGGCTGCCCGGCTGCTTCCGACCGGTGAGGTCGACGACCCGGAGGATCTCGCGCTGCTCGAGGCGCGTGACCTGCTGTTCGCGCGGCTGCTGCAGTACCGCGCGTACAAGCAGGTGGCAGCGCTGTTCGGTGAACTAGAAGCGGCTGCGCTGCAACGCTATCCGCGTGCGGTGTCCCTGGAGCAACAATTCGAGGACCTGCTGCCCGAGGTGACGCTGGGCGTCGACGCGCATGGCTTCGTCGAAGTCGCGGCGTCGGCGATGACGCCCCGGCCGGTGCCGACCGTCGGACTCGACCACCTCCACGACATGCACAAGGTATCGGTGCCGGCACAGGCGAAGCGGATGGCGGAACTGCTGGCCGCCGCTGCCGACGGGGGTCTGACCTTCCGCGAGTTGGTCGCCGACTGCGAGAACGGATTAGAGGTGGTGGGCAGCTTCCTTGGGCTCCTGGAGCTGTATCGCGAACGCGCCGTCACCTTCGATCAGCCCGAGGCGCTGGGGGATCTGCGGGTGTTGTGGACCGGCGATCGGGACGCCGAAGACATGAGTATGGACAAGGCAGAGGACTACGGATGACCGACGACAACCCGACAGTCTCCGAGGAGAATGCGGCCGCGAATCCGGTTACGGCCGACGACGGGCTCTTCGAGAACCCCGCGCCTGATGAATCACGTCTCGACGACAGCTCCCTGCGTGCTGCGTTGGAGGCGGTGCTGTTGGTGGTGGACACCCCGGCGACCACCGACGAACTGGCCAGCGCGGTGGATTCCGACGTACCGCGGGTGCGCGAGATGCTCAATCAGATGTCGGCGGACCTGACATCGGCGGGCAGCGGGATCGACCTCCGCTTCGCCGGCGACGGGTGGCGGTTCTACACACGCGCCGACTATGCGCCGTACGTGGAACGACTGTTGCTCGACGGTGCCCGGTCGAAGTTGACCCGGGCAGCGTTGGAGACCCTGGCGGTGATCGCCTATCGGCAGCCCGTCAGTCGAGCCCGGGTGTCGGCGATCCGCGGTGTCAACGTCGACGGTGTGATCCGCACGCTGGTGGCGCGCGGACTCATCAACGAGGTCGGTACCGACCCACAGACCACGGCCACCACCTACGGCACCACCGAGTTGTTCTTGGAGCGGCTGGGGCTCGCGTCGCTGGGCGAACTGCCGGATCTGGCGCCTCTGCTGCCCGACGTCGACCTCATCGACGACCTCGACGAGGAACTGCTGACGGACCCGCGATTCGCCAAACTGGGTCGTCAGGGGTCAGACTCGAAGGAAGAACCAACCACCGACCCTCAGGATTGAGACATGGCAACCGCTGGCCGAGACGGCGCACCGGGACCCCGCAAACGGCCCCGTACTGACAAAAACCGTTCAGAGAAGAATCGCACCGAGAAGAACCGGGCCGAGAAGGCCGGTACCTCGAAGACGCCCAAGAAGACGCACCGCAAGGGGCAACCGCGCAGGTCGGCCACGCCGGACGTCGAGACCGGGCGGGTTCGCCTGAACAACGCCCGCCCGGCGCGCCATCAGGGCCCGGCGGATGCCGAGGAGTCCGGCGCCACCTATGTGGCCGACGGTGTGCGTCTGCAGAAGGTGCTCGCTCAGGCGGGTGTGGCCTCCCGACGCGGCGCCGAGGAGATGATCGCCGCCGGACGCGTCGAGGTCGACGGCGAGGTCGTGACCGAGCAGGGCCTGCGTATCGATCCGGACACCGCGATCATCCGCGTCGACGGCGCACGGGTGATCATGGACGAGACCCGGCAGTATCTGGCTCTCAACAAGCCCAAGGGCTGGCAGTCGACCATGTCCGACGATCAGGGCCGGCCCTGCGTCGGCGACATCGTTGCGGAGCGTGTGATGGCCGGGCAGCGCCTGTTCCACGTCGGACGCCTCGACGCCGACACCGAGGGTCTGCTGCTGCTGACCAACGACGGCGAACTCGCCCACCGATTGATGCACCCGTCCTACGAGGTGCCCAAGACCTATCTGGCGACGGTGAAGGGGGAGGTGCCCCGGTCGATCGCCCGCACGCTGCGCGAGGGCGTCGAACTCGACGACGGCCCGGTCGCCGCGGACAAGGTGACCGTGATGGATGTGCACGAGGGGCAGTCGCTGCTGCGAATCACCCTGCACGAGGGGCGAAATCGAGTGGTGCGGCGTCTGATGGACGCGGTCGGGTTCCCGGTTGTCGGGTTGGTCCGCACACATGTGGGTTCGGTCGCTCTCGGCGAGCAGCGCCCGGGCAGCCTGCGTGTGCTCGGCCGCGACGAGGTCGGGGCGCTGTACAAGGCGGTCGGATTGTGAGCGGACGTCCCGGTGTGATCGCGATCGACGGTCCGGCCGGAACGGGTAAGTCCACCGTGTCCAAGATTCTCGCCGAACAGGTCGGCGCACAGTATCTCGACACCGGTGCGATGTACCGGGCAGCCACGCTGGCGGTACTGGAAGCCGATGTGCCGCTAGATGATTCACGCGGTATCGAGGCGGCGGTCGCCGACGCGATGATCGAGTTGATCCCGATCGGCGACGGTCGCTCGCGGGTGTACTTGAATGGTGTCGACGTGTCCGGGCCGATCCGCACCGACGAGGTCACCAACGCGGTGTCCGCGGTGTCGGCGGTTCCGGCGGTGCGCTCCAAACTCGTTGCGCTGCAACGACAGCATTCCGAAGATGCCTTTGTCGTGGTGGAAGGGCGAGACATCGGGACGGTGGTCTTCCCCGACGCCGAGGTGAAGATCTTCCTGACCGCGACGCCCGAGGCGCGCGCGCAGCGTCGGCATGCGCAGAACCTGGCGGCGGGCCGCGACAGCGACTACGACACGGTCCTGGCCAGCGTGAACCGCCGCGACCATCTCGACTCCACCCGTACGGTGTCGCCGCTGCGGGCGGCCGACGACGCCGTGGTGGTCGACACCAGCGAGCTGTCCATCGACGAGGTGCTCGCCGCGCTGCAAGCACTGGTGCACGACCGGATCGGAGTTCAACGGTGACCGACAATCTGGACGGCGACCTCGCCCCATTGCCCGGCGACGGGATCTGGTCCGACGAATCCGACTGGCAACTGTCGGATTTCGGTGGCGAGGACGGTGCAGGCGAGGTCGAGCACATGCCGGTGCTGGCGATCGTCGGGCGGCCCAATGTGGGCAAGTCGACCCTCGTCAACCGCATCCTCGGCCGACGCGAGGCCGTCGTGGAGGACATCCCCGGTGTCACCCGGGACCGGGTGTCGTACTCGGCGAGCTGGTCGGGCCGGCGGTTCACCGTCGTCGACACCGGCGGGTGGGAACCGGACGCCAAGGGCCTTCAGCAGGCTGTGGCCACTCAAGCCGAACTCGCGATGCGCACGGCCGACGCGATCGTGCTCGTCGTCGACGCGACTGTCGGGGCCACCGCGACCGACGAGGCCGTCGCGCGGGTGCTGCGTCGCTCGAAGACGCCGGTCATCCTGGCCGCCAACAAGGTCGACAGCGAACGTCTCGAGGCCGAGGCGGCGTCGTTGTGGTCGTTGGGTCTGGGGGAGCCGTATCCGGTGTCCGCGGCGCATGGTCGCGGCGCGGGCGACCTGCTCGACATCGTGCTCGACAGACTGCCCGAGACGCCTCGTGAGGGCCCCACGTTCGGCGGGCCGCGTCGCGTCGCACTGGTCGGGAAGCCGAATGTCGGAAAGAGTTCGCTGCTGAACAAGCTGGCCGGCGTGGAGCGCTCCGTCGTCGACAACGTCGCCGGCACCACCGTCGACCCGGTCGACGAACTCGTCGAACTCGGTGGCAAGACATGGCAATTCGTCGACACCGCCGGGCTGCGTCGCAAGGTCCGCACCGCCAGTGGACATGAGTACTACGCGTCCCTGCGGACCCGGGCTGCGCTGGACGCCGCCGAGGTGGCGATCCTGCTGATCGATGCCTCGGAGCCGATCACCGAACAGGATCTGCGGGTGCTCACGATGATCATCGAGAGCGGCCGGGCGCTGGTGATCGCGTTTAACAAGTGGGATCTGGTCGACGAGGATCGCCGATACCAGCTCGATCGGGAGATCGACCGCGAACTCGCGCGGGTGCCGTGGGCGCGCCGGGTCAACATCTCCGCGATGACCGGCCGGGCCGTGCAGAAGCTCGTGCCTGCCCTGGAATCGGCCTTGGAGTCGTGGGACAAGCGCGTCTCGACCGGACCGCTGAACAACTGGCTCAAGGACGTCATCGCCGCGAACCCGCCGCCGCTGCGCGGTGGCCGCCAACCGCGCGTGATGTTTGCGACCCAGGCCGCTGTGCGACCCCCGACGTTCGTGCTGTTCACCACCGGCTTCCTCGAGGCCGGCTACCGGCGCTTCCTCGAACGCCGACTCCGCGAGGAGTTCAACTTCGACGGCTCACCCGTGCGTGTCAACGTGCGCGTGCGAGACAAACGGGATCGTCGCAAGCGCTGACGAGGTGCTCGTGCCCCACCCGCTCCCTGAGGTGCTCGTGCCCCACCCGCTCCCTGAGGTGCTCGGGCCCCACCCGCTCCCTGAGGTGCTCGGGCCCCACCCGCTCCCTGAGGTGCGAGGAGCGCTAGCGACGAGCCTCGAAGGGCCTGGTGAGACGACATTGTCATCTCGCGAAGCCATCGGGGCGGTATTCGTTTGCAGGACACACGACGACCCGGCACCATGGCGAGCATGTCCGACGATCGTGAGGGGGTTGCCGGCATGTTCGCCGGCTCCTTGTGACCCACCCGCCCCGCAGGCGCGAGCGACGCACAATGTGCGTCCCGCGCCCGCTTCGCGTACCCCACACACCTTCGTCACAGGAGTTCCTTCATGCATGCCCTCACCGAGTCACAGATCCGGAAGTCGTTCGTCAACACCACGCTGCGCGAACGCAATTCACTCACACTGCCACCGTCGTTCGCCGAACTCGACTGGGATCAACTCGACTTCCTGGCCTGGCGCGACCCCAAGCTCCCGCTGATCGGCTACCTGGTGGTGCCGATCGACGACACGCTGGTCGGAATCCTGCTGCGCCAAGGTCAACGACAACCCCGCACCCGGCCTCAGTGTTCGTTCTGCGAGGACGTCCAACTGCCCAACGAGGTCGCCTTCTTCAGCGCCAAGCGGGCCGGTGCCGCGGGACGAAAGGGCGACACGGTCGGTACGTTGCTCTGCTCGGGGTTCGAGTGCAACGCCAACGTCCGGGTCCGGGCGTCGGCGATCTTCGCCGGCGACGATCCGGAGGCCGTGCGGCAGCAAAGAATCGAGAGGCTGCGCGCGCACGCACGCGGATTCGCCGGGCGGATTCTGGGCTGAACGCGACTCCTATATGCTCTGCGGGTGCTCATTTTGGCAATCATCGTCTTCGGCATGGTCATCGGCGCTCTGGCGCAGCTCATCATCGGCGGCAAGAACATGTGGAACATCGACTGGGGCCTCGCGATCGTGGCCGGCCTGGTCGGCTCCTTCATCGGCGGCTTGCTGATCAGCCTGCTCACCGGACACGGACTCGAATTCCACCCGAGCGGCATCATCGGCTCGCTCGTCGGCGCGCTGATCGTCACGGGTGGCTGGATCTGGTACAAGAAGCGGTCGTCGACACCGGCCGAGTGATCTCGGGCCGACCGTCTGACCAGGCGATTGGTTCGTAGACCTGGTCGTCGGCTAGGCTCTTGAACGCCCCTTTCGGGGCAACGGGCTGTGGCGCAGTTTGGTAGCGCACTTGACTGGGGGTCAAGTGGTCGCAGGTTCAAATCCTGTCAGCCCGACAAATAAAGCCAGGTCAGAGGTGAAACCTCCGGCCTGGCTTTCTTCGTTGCTAGGTCAGTGAGCCAGCCGGTGGAAGGCGGCTGGGAACACAAGACCATCACATACTCGATACTCTGCACCGAACAGTTGTTTCAGGAGGGGGCGCGGTGCCGAATAGGGCAATCAAGTGGTGCGGGCTGTTCCTTGCGGTTGTCTCACCCGTGATAACTATCGGCTCGCTGATCATGGGTGAGTGGTGGACCGCCGCGATTTTCGCGTCCTTGTCCGTCTACGGTGTGCGCGAGGTGCGCAACGAACGTAGACGCGGCCAGGTGACGGCGGCGTGGCCGCCGGAACGGGTTGAGTCTGTTGTCGGTGGGATCGATGACCCGGTGAAAGCGGCACGGAAACTACGCGAGGCGGACCCACAGTTGGGCTTGTCGAGTTCGCTGGATCTCGCGACCAATAGGCGGTCCCGCGGTCTTACCCGTTTGCCGCGGCCACCTCGGCGTGAACCTGCTCCATGTCGAGTCCACGTACCGCGGCGATGAGCTCGTCGAGTTGCGCGGCGGGCAGCGCGCCGGGCTGATTGAAGACCATCACACCCTCGCGGAACGCCATCAGGGTCGGGATCGACCGGATGCCGAAACCGGCGGCGAGTTGCTGCTCCGCTTCGGTGTCGATCTTGCCGAACACGATGTCGGTGTTGGCTTCGGCGGCCTTCTCGAAGACGGGAGCGAACATCCGGCACGGCCCGCACCAACCGGCCCAGAAGTCAAGCAGCACGATGCCGCCGCCGTCGATGGTCTGTTGCAGGTTGTCGATGGTGATCTCGCGTGTGGTCATACCTGCTGCAACCCATACCCCAGTGGGCATATTCCGCCGTGCTGCCGGCGCGATGTGTCGTCCGTTCGGGTGGATCCCAATTCCGCTGGAGCGCCGGAATCCGGATCGAGATCGGTACGTGGTACTGATACTCCGGTGTCGGGAAGGCCCGATTCGCCGAGATCGGTTATCTCAGACGAACGTTGACAGGTGGAGCCTATGAGGAAGCTTGCGACCGCGGTTGCGGTTCTGTGTCTGGCGGCGAGCGTCGCCCTCGCCGGCTGCTCGAGTTCGGATGGCACCGACGACGCGTCGTCTGGTTCCAGCGCCGTGTCGACGTCGGTCGCGACTACCTCGACGACAACAGCCACCACCACGGCCGTGCCGCTCGTACCGGCCGGCGATGTCGATGTGCAGGGATTCCTCGGGTTCGACGGAAAAGCCCGGTGCCGTGGCACCGATCATGCCGAGATGTACATGCGGACCGCGGAGTCGGCGCTCGTGGTGTGCCGGAGTGAGATCAACCGCCTCTACTACCGCGGGTACCGGATCGTCGACGGTGCCAACATCGAACTCTACGAGGTGTACCCACAAGGCTCGGGGTTCGTCGCCGTCAACTCTGCCGACAACGCCCGATACATGATCGCCGGCAACGGATTCCAGGTCATCCAGAACGGCA
>NZ_JAKWBF010000005.1 GCF_022513585.1 Gordonia gummivorans | reverse complement strand
GTTTCGTCGAGGTCCAAGCACGCCGCCAGGCCCTGCTGGACCAGGCCCACGCCGCCCACCCCGAACGCTTCCGGCAATCACCGAAAGCATCCGTGGTCCCCGCGATCGTCGGGATCAACCACAAACCACACAAACCGAGAAAAGACCCAATCAAGGACCTGTCTCAGGCAGGTTGACAAATTCCGACTTTCTAGCGGACGACTACGAACCCCGGGGAAGAAGTTCTTCCCCGTCTACTTTCAGTGAGCCCGACGCTGACACATTTTCCCAGTTCAGAGCATTGGTCACCTAACTCTTCGGATCAGCTGTCGAAGCCGAGTCCGACCTTGTCCATCGCCGTCAGCCACAGCCCCCGGGCGCCCGCGCGCCGCTCGCTGCGCGCGAGCTGATGTCGGGTGACCGTGATGCCCAGCCAGCGCAACGGCTCGGGTGGGAACGGAATCGGCTTGGAGCGCACCATCTTCAGCCGGGTACGTTCGGTGTCGAGACCGTCCACCAAGTCGAGCGCGGAGGCCGCCGCGAAGTGCGAGGCACCGACACCGAGCCCGGTGAATCCCACTGCGGTGACAACCCGACCGCCGTAAGACCGATCCCAGAACGCGCAGAACCGGGAACTGGTGTCGATGACGCCGCCCCAGGTGTGCGTGGCCTTGACGCCTGCGAGTTGCGGGAAGAACTGGAGTAGGTGCTCGGCGAGCAGCGCGAACTCTCCGGCGTCGTACTCGTGGCGCCTCGACCGACCAGATCCGAAGTGATACAGGGCATCCCAACCGCCGAACAAGATGCGGTCGTCTGCGGTGAGCCGAAAGTAGTGAAAGCGCGGCCCACTGTCGGCCAGACCCTCGCGTCCGGCCCAGCCGAGCGAGGCCCGCTGATCGGCGCTCAGCGGTTCGGTCATCAGTGCGTAGTCCCACACCGGCACCGTGTACAGGCGCAGACGACGGACGAGTGACGGACTCGCGGAGGTGGCCAGCACCACTTTGTCGGCCGCGACGGAGCCGAAGGCAGTGTCGGCCCGCATCCGACCAGCGTCGTCGGCGAGTGCGGTGACCTCGGTGCCCTCGAAGATCTGCACGCCGAGGCGTTCGGCGGCCCGGGCCAGACCCCAGGCGAGCTTCGCCGGATCGAGCATGATCACCTCGGGGTCGAAGGCTGCGCCGCGGACCATCGGCGAATGGACCCGCTCGCGCGCGTCAGACTCGTCGAGCAGAGACAGTTGCTGACCCAGAAGTGTTGCCTGGTCGGCCATCTCGGCGAGGTCCTCGATCTGCCAGTCGAAGTTCGCGATGTCGAGTTCGCCGGTCCGCTCGGCGTCGGCGTCGATGCCGAGTCTGTCCAGAGCCGCTTCGATCTCGTCGAGTGTCGCACTGCCGAGTTGGCTCAGGCGGGTCATCTCGTCGGGAAAGCGGGTGAGCCCGTTGCCGATCCCGTGGGTGAGGCTTGCCGAGCAGAATCCGCCGTTGCGGCCGGATGCGTGTTCGGCGATCCGGTCGCGCTCCACCAGCACGACGCGGCGTCCGGGATCACGTTCGGCCGCGGTGACCGCGGTCCACAAACCGGTGAATCCACCTCCGACCACCAGCAGATCCGCATCCACCATGCCGGTCAGACGGGGGCGTGCAGCGGGGCGATCGGGGCGATCGAGCCAAAACGGGGCCGAGGACGCCTGCGCGACCATCTCGATCGCTTCGGGTCCGGCAGTGGCGGCCCAGGTCATCAGCTGGTCCTCGTGGGGTCTGCGAAAACCGTCCTGTGCCAGTTCTTTTCGGCTTTGCCGGTGATATCGCTCATGACGTGCTTGATGGCGAGGTACTCATCGAGTGAGTAGGTCGACATGTCTTTGCCGAAGCCGGAGGCCCCCACGCCGCCGTGCGGCATCTCGCTGATGATGGGAATGTGGTCGTTGATCCACACGCAGCCCGCATGGATCTCTCGAGACGCTCGCCCGGCCCGGTAGACGTCCCTGGTCCACGCCGAGGCCGCGAGCCCGTACACCGTGTCGTTGGCCCGGCGGATGGCATCGTCGTCGTCGGTGAACGACGAAACGGTCAACACCGGACCGAAGACCTCGTCTCGATAGATCTCCGAATGCTCGTCGACATCGGCGACGAGGGTGGGTGGGTAAAACGCCCCGGGTCCGGCGGGTACCTCGCCGCCGACGACGATCCGTGCCCCCGCAGCGCGGGCACGATCGACCATCCCGGCGACCTTGTCCCGATGCGCCCGGGAGACCAGTGAGCCGAGATCGGTTGCAGCCGAGCGCGGATCGCCCATCACCACCGACGACATCACGTCGGCGACCCCTGCCACGAAATCGTCGTAGAGTTCGGGCGCGACAATCGCTCGGGTGGCGGCCGTGCAATCCTGTCCGGCATTGATCAGCGACCCGGCCACCGCGCCCTGCACGGCAGCGTCGAGGTCGGCATCGTCGAAGACCACGAACGGCGCCTTGCCGCCGAGTTCGAGTTGGACACGGGTACCGTTGGCCGCCGCCTGCGACATGACCGCTCGGCCCACCCCGGTCGACCCCGTGAAGGTGACCATGTCCACGCCCCGATGTCCCGCGAGTTCCGCGCCCACCTCGATGCCGGTGCCGACGACGACGTTGAACACGCCGTCGGGCAGGCCCGACTCAGTGGCCAGCCGGGCCAGGGTCAGCGTGGTGAGGGGCGTCAACTCGGCAGGCTTGAGGACCACCGCACAACCGGCGGCGAGCGCGGGCAAGACCTTCCAGACAGCCATCTGCAGCGGATAGTTCCACGGCGTGATGGACCCGACCACGCCCATCGGTTCACGCCGGATCGACGACGTGTGGTCTGGCGAGTACTCCGCGGTGGCCTTCCCCTCGAGATTGCGCGCCGCCCCGGCGAAGAAGCGGGCGTTGTCCACACTGCCGGGCACGTCGAACTCGCGGGCAAGCCGAACTGCCTTGCCGGTCTGCGCCACTTCCTCCTGCGCAAGATCCTCCGCCGCGGCGTCGATCGCATCGGCGAAGGCGGCGAGAACACTCGACCGCTCCGCCGGTGTCGTTGTCCCCCATGACTTCTGCGCGAGCCTCGCGGCGGCGACTGCGGCGTCGACCTCGGCGATCGTGGCAAGCCGTAGTTCCGCGACCGGCGTGTCGGTGGCAGGATCGACAACGACGTGGCGTTCACCCGATCCCTCGACCGACTCACCCGCAATCCAGCACGCCTTCGTCCTCAGCACGTGCGCGATTCTACCCGGCTCTCTGCGTATTCGACACATTAGGGCAAGATTTTCGGATGAAATCGTCGGTGAAAGTTGCGCCAAACCACGAAATCCGTCACGGTAGAGCTGTGGCCGAGACAACCAACACGCCCTTGGACGACACTGCCAAGCGCATCATCGAGTTGCTGCAGGCCGACGGGCGCAGCTCGTATGCCTCCATCGGCAAGGAGATCGGGCTGTCCGAGGCTGCCGTCCGCAACCGGGTCCAGAAACTCAGCGACTCCGGACTTCTGCAGATCGTGGCCGTCACCGACCCGCTGAAGCTCGGATTCGCCCGCCAGGCCCTCATCGGAATCCGGTGCGCGGGCGACACTCAGGCCGTCGCGACGGCACTGGCCGAACACGCGGAGATCGACTACGTCGTCCTCACGGCCGGTTCGTTCGACATCTTGATCGAGGTGGTCTGCGAAGACGACGACCACCTGCTGACCATCCTGAACCAGAAGGTCCGCGCCCACCCCGGGGTCACCAGCACCGAGACCCTCGTCTACCTGAAACTCGTCAAACAGCAATACAATTGGGGAACCCGATGACCGCAGCAACACATCAGTCACTCGGTGAGCGCAGCGCCGCCCACCTGTGGGGCCACTTCGCCCGGCACGGCGAAGGAATCGCACCGCCGGTGATCACGCGCGGCGAGGGCGTCCGGATCTTCGACGATCGCGGCCGCAGCTACCTCGACGGACTGGCCGGCCTGTTCGTCGTACAGGTCGGACACGGCCGCGAGGAACTTGCGCAGGCTGCCGCCGCTCAGGCTCGGGAACTGGCATTCTTCCCGCTCTGGTCGTACGCGACCCCACCCGCCATCGAGCTCGCCGAACGCCTCGCCGCGTATGCGCCCGGCGACCTCAACCGGGTGTTCTTCACCACCGGCGGCGGCGAAGCCGTGGAATCGGCCTGGAAGCTGGCCAAACAGTACTTCAAGCTGAGCGGCAAACCCCTCAAGCACAAGGTGATCTCGCGCGCGGTCGCCTATCACGGCACCCCGCAGGGCGCACTGGCCATCACCGGCGTGCCCGCGCTCAAGCAGATGTTCGAGCCCCTGACCCCGGGTGGTTTCCGGGTTCCCAACACCAACATCTACCGCGCCCCCACCGACGAACTCGCCGCCGACCCGAAGAAGTTCGGTCGCTGGGCGGCCGATCGCATCGCCGAGGCGATCGAGTTCGAGGGACCCGACACCGTCGCCGCGGTGTTCCTGGAACCGGTGCAGAACGCCGGTGGCTGTTTCCCGCCACCGCCGGGCTACTTCGAACGGGTTCGCGAGATCTGCGACGAGTACGACGTGTTGCTGGTCTCCGACGAGGTGATCTGCGCGTTCGGACGGATCGGATCGATGTTTGCGTGCGACGACTTCGGTTACGTACCCGACATCATCACCTGCGCGAAAGGCATGACCTCGGGGTACTCACCGATCGGCGCGATGATCGCGAGTGATCGACTGTTCGAGCCGTTCAACGACGGGTCGACGACCTTCCCCCACGGATACACCTTCGGTGGCCATCCGGTGTCCGCCGCGGTCGCGCTCGCCAACCTCGACATCTTCGAACGCGAGGGGCTCAACGATCATGTGAAGACGCAGGCACCCGCATTCCGTGCGACGCTCGAGAAGCTGCACGACCTGCCGATCGTCGGCGATGTGCGTGGTGAGGGCTTCTTCCACGCCATCGAACTCGTCAAGGACAAGACCACCAGGGAGAGCTTCAACGCAGCCGAATCCGAGCGCATCCTGCGTGGTTTCCTGTCCAGCGCGCTGTTCGACGCGGGCCTCTACTGTCGGGCCGATGACCGCGGCGACCCGGTGGTTCAGCTCGCGCCACCGCTGATCGCCGGACAGGCAGAGTTCGACGAGATGGAACAGATCCTGCGGTCGGTTCTCACCGAGGCATACACGCTGCTCTGACTCCTCGCGTCGCTGTGACCTCCGGCACCATCGCTGGTAACGTCCTCGGCGATGAAGTCGGGGTGGACGCATCGCGCGAAGCGAATTGTTGCGGTGACCGGGCTGGTCGCCGCCATCGCCGTGCCGGGAGTTCTCCCGGGCTCGGCCCATGCCGCACCGCCCACGCCGGTAAGCGACCACTGCCCACACAAGGTGAAGACGCCACCTGCGGTCGACGCTTCGGAGGTCGTACAGCCCGGCGCCACCACCCCGCCGCCGCTGCCCGTACCCAAGCCCGCTGTCGGAGGCGAACGGCTCGCCGGATGCGGGCTGGTCGCCGACCCGGCCGCGGGGCCCGTCCCGCCCGGGCTGACGTCGGCCGGATGGCTCGTCGCCGACCTCGAATCCGGTCACGTCATCGCCGCCAAAGACCCGCACGGCCGCTACCGTCCGGCGTCGACCATCAAGGTGCTGCTCGCACTCGTCGCCCTGCGTGACCTCGACCTCGACGCCGTGGTCGAGCCGACGGTCGAGGACTGGAGTACCGAGGGCGATTCGTGCGGGATGGGCCCCGGCGGTCACTACACCACGCGCGACCTGGTCACCGGACTGCTCATGGTGTCCGGGAACGATTGCGCAAACGCACTGGCCCGATCACTCGGTGGACGTGAGCAGGCGCTGACGAAGATGAACGAGTTGGCCGCGTCACTGGGCGCACACGACACACGGGCGGCGAGCCCGTCGGGCCTCGATGCTGCCGGCATGTCGACCTCCCCCTACGATTTGGCCCTGCTGTATCGGCAAGCCATGCGGAACAACACCTTTCGCGAGATGATCGCCAAGCCGACCTACCGGTTCCCCGGATACCCACCTCGGCCCGACATCCCCGGCGACAAGCCCCACCCCGCCTACGACATGTACACCACCAATCACCTTCTCCTCGAAGGTTATCCAGGCGCGCTGGGCGGCAAGACCGGCTACACCGACGATGCGTTGAAGACCTTTGTCGGGGCGGTGCAACGCAACGGGCGCACACTGGTCATCGTGCAGATGTACGGCCTGTCGGTGGGCGGCAGCATGTACTGGGATCAGGCGAAGTCCTTGCTCGACTATGGTTTTCGCGCAGCGCCCACCGTGTCGGTGGGCTTGCTCGTCGAGGCGACACCTGCCCCGGCCGCGTCGACCCCGGCCGCCCGACCCGAGGTGACGCAGCGCGCCGGTCCGTCGTCGGACAGCACGGGTTCGACCTCCGTGCAAGTCCTCATCGGACTCGTCGCCGCGCTCGCGGCGGTTGTCCTGCTCCTACTCGGTCTCCGATTCTTCGGGTCGAAGCGCTGACGCACGTGCTCAGTCACGTCGCATGATCCACCCGAGCACCGCACTCGCCGCCGCTCCCGCGCCGACCGCAGCCGCGATCACGCCGGGCTTCGGGACCGGATTGACCTGTGTGGTCGGGGAAATCACCACCGGCGGCAGGGTCTCTTCTTCCTCGTCGACCTGGAACTCGCTGTTGATCGGGTCGGTCGCGCACCACGCCGAGGCGTACAGAACGATCCGCGAGGCGAGGTAGGCGAAGACCATGACGCCGAGGATCGGGCCGAACGCGACACCGGCGGGGCTACTCAGGACCGATTTGAGGTAGAGGCCGCCAAGGGATTTCACGATCTCGAAGGCGATGGCGGTGACCAGACCTGCTTTCATCGCGTTGACAAAGGGCAACGGCACCAACGGAAGTCGTGCGAGGATGAAGGTGAACAGCAGCCACGACGCGAACACCGACACCAGGATCGAGACCCCCCGCACCACGGTGGGTGCCCACGACGCGTCGTCGAGCCCCACCCACGACAACACCTTCGTCGTCAGCCCACTGTTGCCGAGCGTGGTCAGTGCCATGGTCGCGGCGAACGCGAGTCCGAGCAGAACGAAGGTGAGCAGGTCCCACACCTTGGACATCACTGCGTTGCGTTCGACACGGCCTCCGTACATCTCCGTGAACGCCACGCGCACACCGGAAATCCATCCGATGCCGGTGAACGCGGCGCCGATCAGGCCGACGATGCCGACGGTAGCCCGGGAGTCGATGGCCGAGTTGATGACGTCGTTCACCTGGTCGCCGGCCTTGCCCGGAACGGCATCGACCACCGCGTCCTGAAGTCGCTCGAGCAACTCGGGCTGGTTGACCAGTACAACGGCGGCGAGAGCGAACACCACCATCGTGATCGGGACGAGGGCGAGGATGCCGTTGAAACTGATCGCGACGGCGTAGACGTTGCCGCGTCGATCGTTGTACCGCTCGACGGTCGCGACGAGATGCTCGATCCACGGCCACCGCTTCCGAGCCGCCGCAAAGGCGGCTTTGGCTTTGTCGACCAGCGATGGCTCGGACTTCTCAGCCGGTTGCGACTTCTCGGCGTGTTGGGCCTTCGCTGGGGACTCGATCGATGACGTCATCGGTGCCGCCTTCCGGGTCGGTGCTGCACTGTCCCGCTATCCCCCGACCCGCGGCGGTCACCGCCTGCTAGATGCTCACCGCGCGTTCGGGGCCAGGAACCCCACTTTGTCATACACGTCGGCCAGCGTCCGGGAAGCCACTTCACGCGCACGGGCAGCGCCCTGCGCGAGGATGCCGTCGAGGTAGGTCTCGTCGGCCAGGATCTCCGACACCCGGCCACGCAGCGGGGTGACGAACTCGGCGAGCACCTCGGCGGTGTCGACCTTGAGATCGCCGTAACGCTTGCCCTCGTACTTTGCGACGAGGTCGTCGACGCCGACGCCCGACAATGCCGATTGGATGGTGAGCAGGTTGCTGACGCCCGGCTTCTCCTGAGGATCAAACGTCACCTCCGACCCGGTGTCGGTCACGGCCGAGCGAATCTTCTTGGCCGATGCCTTCGGATCGTCCAGAAGTTTGATCAAGCCCTTGTCGGTGTCGGCGGACTTGCTCATCTTGGCCGTCGGGTTCTGCAGGTCGTAGATCTTGGCGAACTCTTTGACGATGGAGACCTCGGGTACGCGGAAAGCCTTGCCGAATCGCTTGTTGAAACGTTGTGCCAGATCGCGGGTGAGCTCGAGGTGCTGGCGCTGATCCTCACCGACCGGCACCTGATCGACCTGGAATGCCAGGATGTCGGCCGCCTGCAGGATCGGGTACGTGAACAGGCCGACGCCGGCAGCTTCGGTTCCCTGCTTGGCGGACTTGTCCTTGAACTGCGTCATCCGGCTGGCCTCACCGAACCCGGTGATGCACGACAGGACCCAGGTGAGTTGTGCGATCTCCGGTACGTGGGATTGCACGTAGATCGTCGCCCTGCCCGGATCGACGCCGACCGCCAAGAGCTGTGCGACGCTGACGCGAGTCCGTTCCCGCAGCTGCGCGGGGTCCTGCGGAACGGTGATCGCGTGCATGTCCGGGATGAAGTAGAAGGCGTCGAACTCCTCCTGCAACTCGACCCACTGCTTCACCGCGCCCAGGTAATTCCCCAGATGGAAGGAATCACTGGTCGGCTGAATGCCGGAGAGCACCCGGCGCCGCGGCGTCGAATCAACGGAATCGCTGGTCATGGGTCCAGTCTCTCAGACGGTGTCACTCGAATTTCACGGTGACCGGTGCATGGTCGGACCACCGCAGGTCGTAGGCGGCGGCACGGTCCACCGCACCCTTCACGGCCCGCGACGCCAAGGACTTGTTGGCCAGCGGGTAGTCGATGCGCCACCCGGAGTCGTTGTCGAACGCCTTGCCCCGCCACGACCACCACGAGTACGGGCCGGCGTCGTCGGGATACAGCTCGCGCATCACGTCATGCCAGCCGGCGGCGAGTAGATTGCCGACCCATTCCCGTTCGTGCGGAAGGAAACCCGGGTTCTTGAGGTTGCCCTTCCAGTTCTTGATGTCTGCCTCGGCATGGGCGATGTTCCAGTCGCCGCCGACCACGACGTGGCGTCGGCGACGCACCAGCCGGCCCAGATGATCGGCGAAATCCGTCATGAAGCGGACCTTCTCGTCGTGCTTGGCGATGTCCTTGGGGTCCGACGTCAGTGCGGCGCCCTTGGGAAGGTACAGACTCGCCGCCGTGAGAGGTCCGATGGGGGTGTCGAGGTCGACTTCGAGGTAGCGGCCTGTCGCGTCGAATTCGTCGCTGCCGAACCCGACCCGGACGGCGGCCGGCGCGCCGCGTGTGAGCACCCCGACACCGGCGTGGCCCTTCACCACCGACTCAGTCATGACGAGCTGCCAGCCCTGCTCGAGCATCGGCGCCAGCACATCGAGCGCCTGATCCTCGGACGCACGGATCTCCTGCAGCAGGACGACATCGGACTCGGTCTCGGCAAGCCACGCGGACAGGCCGCGATTGGCCTCCGACCGCTGTTTCATCGCGGCGCGGATGCCGTTGACATTGACGGTGGAAATCGTGATCGACACGGTGACCGAGCCTACGGGTGGCCACCGACAGGACGCCGGTCAGGACTGCAATAGGTAAGGCAACCCTTGTGGAAAGCCAGAAATTATGCAACCCTTTCCTAACCCAGCCCCGAAGTGAGTTCCCATGTTCGTTTGCATTTGCCGCGCAGTCACCGTCGACGAGGTTCATCAGCACGTCGATGACGGCGCCATCACAGCCGACGCGATCGGCGAGCGATGCGGAGCAGGCGAAGGATGCGGCACTTGCATCGACAAGCTGAACGCGATTCTCGGCGAAAGGATGTCCACAACCAGCGCAGCCTAACCTCAATACGGCACAACGGATTTCACACCTTCACGCGATCAGCGGCGTGAGGGATTTTGGCGTGTTACGTTCGTTCCACACCCCTGGGCGAACGGAGGCTGCCATGCGTGGCGATGACGAGGTCATTGCGTTGCTCAACGAGCAACTCACCAGCGAACTGACTGCTATCAACCAGTACTTCTTGCACGCCAAGATGCAGGCCAACTGGGGCCTGACCGAACTGGCGTCGACGACACGTGCCGAATCCATCGAGGAGATGACGCACGCCGAGATCCTGACCGACCGCATCCTCTTCCTGGAGGGGCTGCCGAACTACCAGAAGCTGCTTCCGCTGCGGATCGGCCAGACACTCAAGGAACAGTTCGAGTCGGACCTCGCGATCGAGATCGAGGTGGTCGAGAGGCTCAAGCCGGGCATCAAGATGTGCCGCGACAAGGGCGACATCACCAGCGCCAAGCTGTTCGAGGAGATCCTCAAGGACGAGGAACATCACATCGACTACTTGGAGACCCAACTCGAACTGCTCGAGCGTCTCGGTGAGCCGCTCTACATCTCCAAGTCGGTCGCGACCCCGCCGACTGTCGGCTGACGGCCACTCGAGAAGCGCGCTTGTAGCAGCGCCAGACCCAGCACGAGCATCCCCGCGATCGCGAGGAACACGCCGAGCACCGACGGCGCGCGGTAGCCGTAGCCTGCCCCGATCACCACTCCGCCGAGGAAGGCGCCCGCCGCGTTGGCGATGTTGAGCGCCGAGTGATTCAGTGCGGCTGCGAGAGTCTGCGCGTCGTCGGCGACGTCCATCAGGCGCGTCTGCAGCGCCGGGATCATCGCGGTTGCGGACACACCGACGACGAAGGTCAATATGAGTGCAGCCCAAGGATTCTGGGCCAACGCCGCGAACAGTCCGAGCGCGACCGCGGTCATGATCAGACCACCGAGAATGCTGAGGGTGACGTTACGGTCGGCGGCGGCGCCACCGAGGACGTTGCCGACGATCATGCCGATGCCGAACAGCATCAACGCGAGCGGCACGAGCGACACCGACAGCCCGGTCAACGTGGTCAGCGTGGAGTTGAGATAGCTGTAGAAGGCGAACATGCCGCCGAATCCGACGATGCCGATCGCCAGCGTGAACCACACCTGCGCGCGACACAGGGCGCCGAGTTCGGTCATCGGATTGGTGACCCGCATGTCGCTCAACGACGGCAGGCTGCGGACCAACGCCGCGATCGTGGCTAGCCCGATCACCACCACGATGGCGAAAGCACTACGCCACCCGAAGGTCTCGCCCAGCCACGTCGCAGCGGGAACGCCGAGGACGTTGGCGACCGAGAGTCCGAGCATCACCTGCCCGACCGCCTTGGCGCGGTGTCGGGGGCCGGCAAGGTGTGCAGCGACGAGCGCGGCGACTCCGAAGTAGGCGCCGTGCGGTAGTCCCGCCACGAATCGGGCGACGATCAGTAGGCCGTAGCTGGGTGCCAACACGGTCGCCAGGTTTCCGACGGTGAAGGCGGTCATCAGGGCGATCAGCAGCGTGCGACGCGACATGCGTGCGGTCAGTGCCGCGATCAGAGGCGCACCCACGACGACGCCGAGCGCGTAGGCGGAGATGACGTAGCCGGCGGTGGGTTCGCTGACCTCGAGCGACTCGGCGATGTTGGGCAGCAGCCCCATGGCCACGAACTCGGTGGTGCCGATCCCGAAGCCACCCAGCGCGAGCGCGATGATCGCCCACCGACGCACGGTCGACGAGGTGTCGGCTGCTACCGGGCTCTGCGAGCGCTGATCGAGGGTTTGCTGACCGGGGGCGATCTGAGACATGCTCCAAGCCAACGACGCGCACAGCCCGCACGATTCCCCGACCACGCGTGAATTCCTTCACACGTTGACCGTGCGCTCGTCAGCCGATTCTGGGCGGTGGAGCCATCCAGGTGCCGTTGGTGGCGTGCCTCCATGGGTCGCTGGCCATCGGCTGGTCGGCGTCGGGTCCGTAGCGGGTGTGACGCAGGCTGAATCGGAACACACTCAGCACGAGCGTCGGGATCAGCGCGTTGTCTGGTGGACGCACCGAGTCACAGATGGGGTCTCCGACGATGCAGACTTCGACTACGCGGCTTGTGAGTCGCCCAAACCCGCCGGGACGAGAACCGGTCATGGTGAGGCCGTTGTACACCGTCGTGTTCGGGAACAGGGTCTCCACGCCGGCACCCTTCACACCGGGAACCGGGTCACGGCGGGGGTCTGCGTACAGTTCGACGCGCAGTTTGTCGGCCGGGAGCCTGAGTGTCACCGGACCCTTCGGCGTCTGGATCGGACGTGCGTTACCGGCAGCAGAAACCACATCGCCGACGATGCGCGATCCCTGCGAGAAAGCCACCAGCGCAAGAGGTTTGGAAGGGCAGGCGCGCACCCACCAATCGAGCAACCGGGCCAGACGCGGCACGGCCAGCCGCACGTTGTCGTCGTAGGACGACGCCCCCAGCGGCCAGATGGTCGCCGGATAGACCAACGTGTGAGCGCGATATCCCATGCGCTGATAGCGCGCCACCGCGGGCGTCGTGTCGGGCGGCGGGTCGTCGTTGGTGCCGTTGACCACGACGACGAGCCCCTTCCCGGCGCACGCGTCGCTCGGACGAGCCTGAGCCGACGCAGTCGTGAGCAGAGCGGCGAGCATTGCTGTCAACAGCACGACGATCGTTGCTGATCTGGTTGTCATGCGGTCCTCCGACCTTGTGTTTCTACTTCTCAGCTGTCGTCTGAGTCGTCGCCGCCAGAAGGCGCGTTGCCGTTGCCGGACGGTGTGTTGCCGTCGTTCTTCTTCTCGCCGTCCTTCTTCTCGCCGTCCTTCTTGTCGCCGCCATCGTTGTCGGTGACGTTCTGATCGGGATCGGCACCCGCCTCGCCGTCCGGCTCGCCGCCCTCGCCAGCGGGAGGTGTCTGCCCGCCCGGGTTACCGGCGTTCTCATTGCCGGGTCCTGGCGTGCCAGGGTTCTGGTTCTCGGGGTCCGGGGCGCCTGGGTCGCCCTCACCGTTGCCTTCGGGGCCGGGAGTGGGATTGACCACCGGCTGGTTCGATTGCGGAACAACAGGATCGTTCTTCTTTGCGCCCTCGTCGTCGCCATTCGGCGGGTTGCCAGTGTCATCGCCGGCAGGGGGCACGACAGACTCGTCAGGCGTTGTTTGGCGAAGCGCAGTCACCTGCTGCCCCTCGTCGGCAGCTTCATCGTCCACTGGCTCTCCGGATGTGTCAGCCAGGCTGTACAAGGCGTTGACCGCGTTAGTCACCTGCAGTGTGTTCGCAGTGTGATTTGGCGGCTCGATATACGGCGTCGGCGCGACGATGTCGAGCCCCGACCAGTAGCGGACGACGTTCACGGGATATAGCGCGATGCTCACCACGCTCTTCGCGAACTCTTCGACGCCACGCTTGATCAGCGCAGGCTGCAGACCCACGATGCCGTCGATGATGTCGGTGACGACGAACAGGCTGGGCAAGTACGCACCGTAGCCAAGCTTCGGCAGTGGCGGCAGTAGGCCGCCCACGAGTCGAGTGAGATCACCGAAGTGCGCGAGTTCCAGACCGAACGGGATGTCGAGGGTCGGACGGCCCTTCAGGAAATCGGGGACGGTGAGCGCGCTCAGCCCGATAGCGTCTGCGCCCTGCTGGAGCAGTTCGACCAACGCAGAGTTGGCGGAGACTCGGCAGATGTGGTCTTCGCAGACAACTGTGCGCCCTGACGTCCAGACACCGTTTTCCCCAAGGTCCGGGTCTCGGAACATCTGGTACGGGTACAGCCCATGCTTGGTGAAGTAGCCAAGCAGGCCGTCGATCGCGCCGATGGGGTCATACAGCGGATCGGGCAGGTCGCAGATCGGATCACCGTCGACGCAGACCGACGTGACTCGCCCGTCGAGCGTCCCGAAGCCCGAATCCTCATCGTCGGTGCCGCGCGAGCCTTGCATCGTGAGACCGGGGATGACGCCGATCAACGACAGCTCGATACCCCGACCCTCTTTGTTGCCCGCTTGCCGGGGATCGGAATACAACTCACCCGAAATCTGATCCGCTTCGATGTCGACATACACGGGCTCAGCTACTCGCTCGCCGGCCTCATTGATGTAATTGCCATCTTTGTCGACGAGGACGCCCTGAACCTTCTTATTGTTCGCGTCGGCTTGGCCAATCTGAGACAACACGTCTCCCGCGACACGAGCACCTTGCGAGTAGCCCGTCACGACCACAGGTTTGCCCGAACCACACGAACTCTGATAGCTCGCGACCGCAGACCTGGTCGCCGCTTCACCCTGACTCACACTGTCGTCGTAGCCAGCGGCGCCAAGCGGCCACAGCGTCGTCGGGTAGTCCGCATAAATTATCTCGTAGTCTTTGGGATTGCCTTCGTCGTCGACGCCTTTGTATCGCGTGTCGTCATCCGCAGTGTCCGGCTTACCGTCAGGGCCGACGCCGGTGTATCGCTGCGTGACCCCGACGAGCCCCTTCGCATCGGGATCATTCGTCCCGCCAACAACAACCACTGCGCCAGCCTTGCTGCAGTCGTAGCCATTCTTGGTCGTTTCCTCTGCATACGCGACACCGCCCGGCAAGCAGTACGCAATCACCACCGCAAGCGCGGATACGAGCGCAACCAGCACGACGGCCGATCGGTGCGAGACAGAGAAGTTGGATGAGGGGGATCCGGCGGCGGCGACGGGCCGATCAGACATTAGTTTCAGTCTTTCGTCCAACCCGGGACGAAAGACTGGGGGCTGTCTGCCGATACCCGGGGCTGAGAAGATATTAGATCCGCGATCGCGAAACAGGAAATATAAGTAGCAAAGCTAACGATCTCGAACTGGGCTTTTGGGATGCAGATTCACACTGTTCACCCGGTCGGACTACAGCCCTCCAAGGTTCAACCCACCCCGAGCAGGAGGGTTCTCTCGGACAGATCCGCGTGTTATATCCTTGACGCCAGGTCATGAGCATCAGCGCCAAGCCCCGGCTCGCTGATCGGCAACCCTCCAACCGCGGTGGGGTGCTCCGGGTGATGACCGGGTTGTGGGACCGCGAAAGCGACTCCCCGGCAAGCGCGGGTCCGAAGGTCGGACCCCAACAGGGTCAATTCCCTGCCGACCGTAGAAAGAGATCATTCCCCCATGTCTGACGTAGCCAACGACGGCCAGAATCCAGCGGACAACTGGAGCTTCGAGACCAAGCAGATCCACGCCGGCCAGGGTCCCGACCCGGCGACCAACGCACGCGCACTGCCGATCTACCAGACCACGTCTTACACGTTCAACGACACCACCCACGCCGCCAACCTCTTCGGCCTCGCCGAACCCGGCAACATCTACACGCGCATCATGAATCCGACGCAGGATGCCGTCGAGCAGCGGATTGCCGCTCTCGAGGGTGGCGTCGCAGCTCTGCTGCTGGCGTCGGGTCAGGCCGCCGAGACCTACGCGATCCTCAACATCGTGGAGACCGGCGGACACGTGGTGTCGAGCCCGCGTCTGTACGGCGGCACCTACAACCTCTTCCACTACACCCTGCCCAAGCTGGGCATCGAGGTGAGCTTCGTCGACGATCCCGAGGATCTCGACTCGTGGCAGGCCGCCATCCGCGACAACACCCGCGCACTGTTCGGTGAGACCATCTCCAACCCGAACAACGAAATCCTCGACGTCGAAGGTATTTCCGAGGTCGCCCACCGCAACGGACTGCCCCTCATCGTCGACAACACCGTTGCCACGCCGTACCTGCTGAACCCGCTCGCCCACGGCGCCGACATCGTGGTGCACTCGGCCACCAAGTACATCGGCGGCCACGGCACCGCGATCGGTGGCGTGATCGTCGACGGCGGCACCTTCGACTGGCGCGTGCAGCGCGACGGTCAGGACCTGTTCCCCGGCTTCACCACCCCCGACCCCAGCTACCACGGCGCCGTGTTCGCCGACCTGGGCGCGCCCGCCTACGCACTCAAGGCACGCGTGCAGTGGTTGCGTGACACCGGTGCGGCCATCTCGCCGTTCAACGCCTTCCTGCTCGCGCAGGGACTCGAGACGCTGAGCCTGCGCATCGAGCGGCACGTGGCCAACGCCCAGCGCGTGGCGGAGTTCCTCAACGACCACGCGCAGGTCGAGTCGGTCGCCTACGCCGGCCTGACCAGCTCGGCCTGGTACGAGCGCGGCCAGAAGCTGCTCCCCAAGGGCCAGGGCGCGATCATCGGCTTCGAGATCGCCGGCGGCGTCGACGCGGGCAAGAAGTTCGTCGACGCGCTGACATTGCACAGCCACGTCGCCAACATCGGCGACGTGCGTTCGCTGGTCATCCATCCGGCGTCGACGACGCACAGCCAACTCGTCCCCGACGAACAACTGGCCGCCGGCGTCACCCCGGGCCTCGTGCGGCTCGCGGTCGGCATCGAGGGTATCGACGACATCCTCGCCGACCTCGAAACCGGATTCGCGGCAGCGAAGTAACGACAGACAGGAGTGTGACAGCGGTGTCGGTGAGCATCGACCGGCGGACGGAACAAGCCGATCAGCCCGACTGGGAGAACGCCCCAGACGGGCAGCTGATCAGTGTCCCGGTCGGGTCGATACCGCTGGACAGCGGCGAGCAGATCGACAACGTCACCCTGGCGTTCCAACGCTGGGGGACGTTGTCGCCGTCGCGCGACAACGTCATCCTCACTTTGCATGCACTGACCGGTGATTCGCATGTCACCGGCCCGGCCGACGCACATCACGCCTCCCCCGGATGGTGGGACGGACTGATCGGCCCCGGCTGCGCCATCGACACCGACGAGTGGTGCGTGATCTCGGCCAACGTCCTCGGCGGCTGCCGTGGATCCACCGGTCCCGCATCGCTCGACGCCGACGGGGTTCCGTGGGGTTCGCGCTTCCCCCAGATCAGCGTGCTCGACCAGGTCAGGGCCGAGGTCGCACTCATGGACCGACTCGGAATCCGCAGCGTCGGAGCGGTTCTCGGCGGTTCGATGGGAGGTGCGCGGGCTCTCGAGTGGGCAATCGAATACCCCGACAGAGTGCGCAGCGCACTGGTGCTCGCCGTCGGTGCACGAGCCACCGCCGACCAGATCGGCACGCAGACAACACAAATCGCCGCCATCAAGGCCGACCCGAACTGGCAGGGCGGTGACTACCACGCCACCGGTGCACAGCCGTTGACCGGCATGGGTATCGCGCGGCGCATCGCACATCTCACCTACCGCAGCGAGGTGGAACTCGACGAGCGGTTCGCGAATGCACCTCAGGGCGACGAAAACCCATTGGAGGGTGGACGTTACGCGATGCAGAGCTATCTCGAGCACCAAGCCGAGAAGCTCAAGGAACGATTCGATCCGGGCAGCTACGTCGTCCTCAGCGAAGTACTCAACCACCACGACGTCGGACGCGGACGCGGTGGCGTCACGGCAGCGCTCAACTCGTGTCAGGTGCCGACCATTGTCGGCGGCATCGACTCAGATCGCCTGTACCCGTTGCGGTTACAGGTCGAACTCGCCGAGGAACTCGGCAACTGCGTCGGCGGGCTGCAGGTCCTCCGCTCCGACAAGGGGCACGACGGCTTCCTCACCGAGTTCGACGCTATCAGCGACCTGCTCAAGCAGACGGTGAACCTCGCGCGCATCTGAGCCGACCGCCTGAGAGGTGAGGGGCCCTTCCGCTCCCTGAGGTGCTCGAGGCGCTAGCCGAGAGCCTCGAAGGGCAAGTGAGACAGAGCGCTTCGACGACCAAGGAGCGACGGTCACCAGGCCTTCGAGGTCCTCGCTAGCGCTCGTCGCACCTCAGGCAGCGATAGAAAGCGCCAGCAGCGGCGGCGGGCGGCCTCGACGCTCGTACATAGCCGGCGGAAGGGAAACTCAGCGCGCGGGAGTGGTACTCGGTGTGGTCGGCCCGGTAGGAGGCGTCGCCGATCGACTCGGCGCCTGACGCAGCGGCGACACCGGCGGAGGGGGCGGCGTCTTGGTCGTCTGGGGCAGAATCCCCGGCGGGAGCAGGCCCGGCGGTATGGTCGGCGGGGTACTGTTCGGCGGAAATGGCAACGAGGGCAACGGGAACGGCGACAACGTGCGCGTGGTGGTCGACTGTGTGGTGGCCTGCGTCAGCTCGGTGGTAGCCCAGCCCGGCGGGTCGGTCACCCCGGGTTGGGTGTAGGTCGGCGGGGGCACCGGCACGAACGTCGTCGGCAGGGTGGTGGTCGTGGTCAGTGTGCGCTCGGTGGTCGCCGGCATCGAGGTCCCCACGGGTCGGCTGACGACCGAGGACGTCGCGGGTAGCGGCGTCGGCTCGGGCACATTGTTTCCGGTGAGCGACGAACTCACCGCGTAGATCGTCATCATGGCAGCTGCGAGAATCGCGCCTGCCACGGCAAGTGGTGTGGTGGACAGCCATTCGCGATCTCGGCGACCGCCGATGAACGCCAGCCGAGCGACGCCGACCCGGTTGTATTGCGCGAGGAGCGCGGCGCCCGTCGCCGAGGCCAGCTCTGGCGACGCCGGCCGGATGACCTCGAGGCCGGAGTCGTCGGCCATCCCCTTGATGACCGGCAGGTTCGCCAGACCACCGACGAGGACGACCGCCTCGGGCGCGCCCCCGTTCAAGGCTGCGTCGGAGATGTATTTGCCCAACACCTTTCGCGCCTTGTCGACCATGGGCGTGGCAGTACGTTCCACCGTCGACGCCGACAACGACAGTCGCCCTGAGCCGTCGGCAAGTGTCACCGACGACGCCCCGGGTTCGGCTGAGCCGTAAACGATTTCCTCTTTGGCCGTGCGGCACGCGCTCAACAGCGCACTCCGGCCGACCCGACCGCGCGGCACCTCGGTCCCCGCAGCGCCATCAGACACCGCGTCGGCGAGCGCCCGGTCGAGTTTCCGACCGCTCATCACCTCGGAGCGCGACAGGCCCGACACGCGGCCGTTGTGAGGGTCGACGGTGTACATGGACATCCCGGTGTCCCCGGCGTCGACCACCACCACCGAGCCGAAACGGTCGATCTGCCCGGTTTCGGACAGATAGGCCACCGTCGACTCCTCTTCGGGAACCAAGCGAACCTGTCGACGCTTTCCGCTGCCACGTGAGCGCAGGCGGCGTCGTTGGCTGCCTGTCCGGGCGGTCACACCGATCGGGCCCACCCGCAGTTCCGCGTCGCGCGCCGCGGCGAGCATCAGATCGACGCCGGCGTTCACGCGGCCGGCGGTGTCGAGGCCGTCGCTCTCGTCGACGTCGATGACTCGTGACTCGACCTCGCTGCGACCCACGTCGTCGTGCGTGACCAGGACGACGTGAATCATGCCACTACCCGCAGAGACGCCCATCGACGTCGATGCGCCGATCAAGTCCGGGTCTCGGCTCGTTGGCGAAGTGATACTGCTCCCCTGGTGGTCGGTTGCGCTCACCGCGGATCCTGTCGGTCGTCGAACTCGGCGACAGCACGCGGATAATGCCTGGTCGCGCGACCGGAACACACCCCAAGGTCACGCTCAGGTATCTATTGTAATCAATTCGTGCCCAACGAGTCGATCGACGTGGCCAGCCAGAGCATGAGACCGCCCACACTTGCCATGGCCACGACGTCGAAAGGTTTACCGCGAACCTGCAGCAATCCGGCCCGCGACGACGGGATAAGAGCCCGCAGTACGGCACCGACCAGCAATGCTGCGCCGAAGACAAAAGACCCTCGCCGCCAGCGGTCGAACAGGACGAGCAATGCCGCAGCAACCACGCCTGCCATGACGAGCAGGTACGGAATCTGGATGAGATACGAACGAATCCGCCGCGCATGCCGTAGCTGCTCGACGCGGGGGTCCGTCCGGGCGCTCATCGCCGGCCTGTCCCCTGCCCGGCGAGGATCGCCTCGGCCCGTTCCACGACGTTGACGAGGAGGAATGCGCGGGTCAGCGGTCCCACGCCACCGGGATTCGGGGAGACGAATCCGGCGACCTCCCAGACGTCGGGGTGGACGTCACCCACCAGGCCGGCGTCGGTGCGGCTGACGCCCACGTCGATCACTGCGGCACCCGGTTTGACCATGTCGGCGGTGATGAGGTGGCCGACACCTGCCGCGGCGATCACGATGTCGGCCCGCGACACCTCGGCGGCCAGGTCGCGGGTTCCCGTATGGCAGAGCGTCACCGTCGCATTCTCACTGCGCCGGGTCAGTAGCAGACCGATCGGCCGACCGATGGTCACTCCGCGGCCGACGACCGTCACGCGTGCGCCGGCGATCGGGATGTCGTAGCGGCGCAGCAGGTGGATCACGCCACGCGGAGTGCACGGCAGCGTCGACTCCTTACCGAGAACCAGGCGGCCCAGATTGATGGGGTGCAGGCCGTCGGCGTCCTTCTCGGGATCGATGCGCTCGAGGGCGGCGTTCTCATCGAGATGACGCGGCAGTGGCAGCTGCACGATGTATCCGGTGCACGTGGGATCGGCGTTGAGCTCGTCGATCGCCGCGTTGAGCTCGTCGGTGGTGGCATCCTCCGGCAGGTCCTTGCGGATCGATTCGACGCCGATCCGCGCGCAGTCGGCGTGCTTGCCCTTCACGTACGACTGTGACCCGGGATCATTGCCGACCAGGACCGTCCCCAGCCCGGGGAACACGCCTGCGGCCCGCAGCTTGTCGACCCGTTCGGACAGATCGGCAAAGATCTCGTCGCGGGTGGTCTTGCCATCGAGTCGTATCGCAGTCACGCCGGACATTCTTCCACCCCGAGCGAAGCACTATGGTCGGACGGGTGGCAGTCAACCTCGGAGCAGTGATGGCGGCTCGGTTGCGGATCGAGGGCCGGCTGCGTCGGACACCGATTCTCCGAGCGCCGATGGAGACCGTCAACGGCTCGGTCGAGGTGGCGTTCAAGCTCGAGTATCTGCAGCTCGGCGGATCCTTCAAGGCTCGCGGGAGTCTCAACGCCGTTCTCGCTGCCCGCGAATCGGGCTTGCTGTCGTCGGCCGGTGTGGTGGTCGCCTCGGGTGGCAACGCCGCGATCGGGGCGGCCTGGGCAGCGCGGCTGGTCGGCGCGTCGTGCACGGTCGTCGTGCCCGTCACCGCTCCGCAGGTCAAGGTCGACACGCTGCGTGCTCTCGGCGCGGACGTGCACCTCGTCGGCGATCGGTATGCGCAGGCCGCCGAGGCCGCGCACGCGATGGCAGACGATCGCGGCGCACTCAGACTCCATGCCTACGACCTTCCCGACATCGTCGCCGGTGCCGGCACCATCGAACTCGAGATCGCCGACGACCTCGACGGTCCGGTCACCACCGTCGCCTGCGTCGGCGGCGGCGGGCTGCTCGCGGGTCTGACAGCAGCCCTACGGCCCGGCGAC
Organism: Gordonia gummivorans; assembly: GCF_022513585.1. GTDB lineage: Bacteria > Actinomycetota > Actinomycetes > Mycobacteriales > Mycobacteriaceae > Gordonia. The sequence continues at coordinate 177,778 of NZ_JAKWBF010000005.1, read as the reverse complement.
CGGGTGATCGGGGTCGAGCCGGTCGGGGCGTCGTGCCTGCATCAGGCACTCGCTGCGGGAGTGCCGGTACCGACGGAACTCGACAGCGTCGCCGCCGATTCCCTCGGCGCCACCGAGGTGGGCGACATCTGCTGGGATCTGGTGTCCGGCAACCGGCAGGTGTCCAGCGTCATCGTCACCGACGACGACATCATCGCCGCACGTGCGCAACTGTGGCGCGACCACCGCATCCTCGTCGAACACGGCACGGCCTCGTCGGTCGCCGCGATCATGACCGGACAGGTTCGGCCACAAGCGGATTCGACGCTGTGTGTCGTGCTGTGCGGGGCGAACACCACGCTTGGCCCCTAACGCTCAGCGACCTCCCAGAATGCGTCGATGGCCTTGGCAGCTTCAGAGCGCAAAGTCGTTGGTGTCAGCGAGTTCCCGATCGAGGAACTCCCCAACGAGAAAGGCCAGTCAATGCCGACTCCCCAGCCGAAGAACAACAACCGTCAGCCCCAGCAGCCGAACCGTCGTCGTCGCCGTGTGCGCCGCTACGATTCGCGCAACCGCCGGTGGATCTGGACCTGGCAGTGACGCTCTTCTGACACCCGCATCTCTCTCCTTCGTGTGGCCCCGTCGAACCTTCGGCGGGGCCACTCGGCATGACAGCCACTACCGGTGCGGGCTCCTACCGCTCCCTGAGGTGCGAGCTTGCGAGCCTCGAGGGGTCGTGGTGAGACAGGTTAATTGGGCGGCCAGATAGCGACGGTCACCAGGCCTTCGAGGCTCCTCGCTAGCGCTCGTCGCACCTCAGGCAGCGGAAGTTTTGGGCCCAGATTTATCCAGGCTCAGCCAGCGGGAGGAGGGCTCCGCGCATCTCGGCCGGCGGAGAGACGTAGATTCACCGGTACACGCTCGACACAAAGGATGGCCCGCTTGTTCCGCATCATGTTCTATCAGCCGTGCATCCCGCCGAACACGGGCAATGCCATCCGGTTGGCCGCCAACACCGGGTGCGAGCTGCATCTGATCGAGCCGCTCGGATTCACGATGACCGACGCCCAGGTCAAGCGGGCCGGGCTCGACTATCACGAGATGGCCACGGTGACAGTGCATCCCAATCTGATCACGGCGTGGACCACACTGAAGCCGGAACGCGTGTTCGCCTTCACCGCACATGCCGAACGCTTCCACACCGATGTCGACTACGCACCCGGCGACGTCCTGCTGTTCGGCCCCGAACCCACCGGCCTACCCGACGAGGTCCTCGCCGAGCCGGAGATCACCGATCGCGTGCGGATCCCCATGCTGGCCGGACGCCGCTCCCACAACCTCGCCAACGCGGCGAGCATCGCGATATACGAGGCCTGGCGTCAGCACGGCTTTCGCGGAGCGATCTGAACTCCGGGCAACCCCAGAGTGAATTCTGTTGATCGAGAGCGTGATTGACACTCAGCCAACACGGAAGCGCTTGGTGCGGGCGGTTGCGCCGCCCACCAGTGCGACCTTGGTCTTGGGTACGCCGAGGTGCTTGGCGAGCAACTCCGCCACAGCCTTGTTCGCCCGGCCCTCCAGGGCCGGTTCGCGGACGTAGATGGTGACCGATCCGTCAGGCCCGGTCTCCACCAGCGGCCCCTTGCGGCTGTTCGGCTTCACCGTCACCACCACCTGCTGCGGCATAACTCCCCTTTCAGTGCCAATCCCTGGACCTCGTCCCCACACGAAGATCCATGCGCTGCAGTCGATCTGCAACCACAGTTACTGCACCCTCCGCATTTTGCACCTTGCCGCGGACGAGTAACGCCGACGCGGACTGCGCCAGCTCACGATATCTGGCCCACAGGCCCACCGAACAGACCACGTTGACCATCCCGGTCTCGTCCTCGAGATTGATGAACGTGACACCCGAAGCGGTTGCCGGTCGCTGCCGATGTGTCACTGCACCACCGACCACGACGCGAGAACCGTCCGGTACAGACAATAGCCTCTCGGCGGCGATCACTCCCATCGCCGCGAGTCGCGGGCGTAGGAACTGGGTCGGATACGACGTCGGTGTGATCCCGGTCGCCCATGCATCGGTCGCAGCCAGTTCGATATCGGACAAACCGGGCAGTGTGGGCGTCGCCGCAGCCGAGGCCAGCGGCAGCTGATCGTCGCGCACCGTTGCGGCGGCGCCCGCCTCCCACAACGCCTGACGTCTGCTGACCCCGAAGACGTCGAAAGCACCTGCACCGGCCAGCCCTTCGAGCTCCCGCGTCGTCAGCTCTGCCCGCCGCGACACATCGGTGATGTCGCGGTAGGGACCAGCCGTCCGCCCGGCGACTATGCGTTCGGCCACCTCGGTGCCCACACCACGCACACCGTCGAGTCCCAGACGCACCTCGAGCCCCTGATTCTCCAGCGTCGCGTAGGGCAGCGAGAGGTTGATGTCCGGACGGTGCACCGTCACGCCGTGCCGTCGCGCGTCGGCGACCAGTGTTTGCGGCGAGTAGAACCCCATCGGCTGCGCCCGCAGCAACGCCGCGCAGAACGCCGCCGGATGGTGCAACTTGAACCACGACGAATAGAAGACGAGCGATGCGAAACTCTGCGAATGACTCTCCGGGAAGCCGAAATTGGCGAAGGCGGCCATCTTCTCATAGACGCGGTCGGCGACGTCGCCGGTGATGCCGTGTAATTCTCGCATACCGTCGTAGAACCGTCTGCGGAGCTGTTCCATCCGCTCCGGCGAGCGTTTGGAACCCATCGCCCGACGCAACTGGTCGGCCCCCGCGGCGTCGAACCCCGCGACGTCGACCGCCAACTGCATGAGCTGCTCCTGAAAGAGCGGTACCCCGAGAGTGCGCTCGAGCGCCTTGTTCATCGACGGATGCTCGACGGCGGGTTTCTCAAGTCCGTTGCGCCGCCGGATGTATGGGTGCACCGAGCCGCCCTGGATGGGGCCGGGGCGGATGAGTGCCACCTCCACCACCAGGTCGTAGAAGGTGCGTGGACGCAGCCGCGGGAGCGTGGCCATCTGGGCACGTGACTCCACCTGAAACACCCCGACAGAGTCTGCGCGACAAAGCATTTCGTACACGGCGGGTTCGGTCAGGTCCAGCTTGGCAAGATCGACCTCGATGCCCTTGTGTTCGGCGAGCAGATCGATCGCATAGTGCAGAGCCGACAGCATGCCCAGTCCGAGCAGATCGAATTTCACCAGCCCGATCGCGGCGCAATCATCCTTGTCCCATTGCAGGACGCTGCGATTCTCCATCCGAGCCCACTCGGTGGGACACACGTCGGCGATCGGACGGTCGCAGATCACCATGCCACCGGAATGGATGCCCAGATGCCTTGGCATACCGAGGATCTCACCGGCCAGTTCCGTCACATCGTCGGGGGCATCCTGTGGCGTCCGGCTCCACGCATCCTGCTGGCCGGTGCCATATCCGAGCGCGCGCGCCATGTCCCGGATCGCCGATTTACCCCGGTAGGTGATGACATTGGCCACCTGGGCGCTGAAATCACGGCCGTAGCGCCGGTACACATACTGGATGGCCTCTTCACGACGGTCGGACTCGATGTCGACGTCGATGTCGGGAGGCCCGTCGCGCTCCGGTGAGAGGAACCGTTCGAACAGCAACTTGTTGGCCACCGGATCGACGTTGGTGATGCCCAGTGCGTAACAGACGGCAGAGTTCGCGGCACTCCCCCGACCCTGACACAGGATGTCGTTGTCCTTGCAGAAGTCGACGATGTCGGCGACGACGAGGAAGTAGCCGGGAAAGGTGAGCGTCTCGATGATGGCCAGTTCGTGTTCGATCTGCCGATACGCCTGTGGATGCTCGGTCGGGGTGCCGTATCTGCGACGAGCCCGGGTCATCGTCATCTCTCGCAGCCAGCTGATCTCGGTGTGTCCGTCCGGGACGTCGAACGGCGGTAGCTCCGGCGCGATCAATCCCAGTTCGAAGGCGCAGTCGGCGGCCAGCCCGACCGCATTGTCGATGGCGTCACGGTGGGCCGGGAGCAGACGGGCCATCTCGTCGCCACTGCGCAGATGCGCACCCGCGACACCCGGCATCCAGCCGGCGATGGTCTCGATGTCGGTGCGCGCACGCGCTGCCGCCATGGCCATCGCCAGCTTCCGGCGCCGCGGACCAGCGAAGTGCGCGCCGGTGGTGGCCACCGTCGTCACCCCGACCCGCCGCGCGAGGCCGGCGAGCACCGCGTTGCGATCGTCGTCGTCGGGCAGCCCGGCCGCGGTCAGTTCCACGGCCACGTCATCGCGTCCGAAGCGTTGCACCAGATCGCTTAGCGCAGCCTCGGCCGCCGACGCACCGCCCCGGTCGAGAGCACGGCGCACCGCGCCCTTGCGACAGCCGCTGAGGATCAGCCAGTGACCACCGGCCGCAGCGGGCAGTGCGTCGCGGTTGTACCGAAGCAACCCCTTCTCCCCCGCGACCATGTGCGCGGCCGCGATCGTCCTCGACAATCGGCGGTATCCCTCGCTGTCGCGGGCGAGCACCAGCAGATGCTCGCCGGGCGGGTCGTTGTGCCCGGTCCGGGCGACGTCGGGTTCCAGCGACAATTCGGAGCCGAACACCGTCGGCATCCCGAATTCCCTTGCTGCCTCGGCAAAGCGGACGAGTCCGTAGAAGCCGTCGTGGTCGGTGATGGACAGGGCACGCAGATCCAGCCGCTGCGCCTCGGTGACCATCTCCTCCGGCATCGACGCGCCATCGAGAAAGCTGTAGGCACTGTGCGCATGCAACTCGGCATACGGCACCGACGATGCGATGCGGGCCACCGGGTCGGGCTGGTATTTCCCACGTTTGCGCGACCACGCCGGACTGTCGTTACCGTCGCCGGAGTTGTCACCGGGGCCGAACGCCTCCCCCGGACGCCCATGTCCGCGAGCGCGCCCCGACAGTACCCGTTCCATCTCCGACCAGGTCGGAGGACCTTGATCCCAGCCCACCCAACCAGTGTATCGAACATATTTTCGATAGACGATGGGGTCCTAGTCGTGCTCCCGACCGATTCTCGCCACGCACAACAGTCCCAGTTGCCGCCAGGTGGCCACACTGCACGCCGGCGGCGGCTCCGATTCGCGCACCACACGCAACACGCGACGGAAGAACTCGCATTCGGAGATGCCGAACTCCACCAGAATGTCGCCGGCGCTACCGCCGCCGTACGGCAGCCAATGCAACGCGAATCGCAGCATGTCGTCGACCAGCGGCGGACGAGACACCTCGGGAGTGACCATGACACTTCCTTCAGCAGCGCGGCGACGACGCGGTGGCGAGCATCGGCAGATCGACCGCGTGGGCCATCGCCCGATAGCCCGCCAGGCTCGGGTGCAGGTTGTCGGGACTCGCGAACTCACTCCGCAGCACCGAAGGATTCGCCGGATCTCGCGTCGCCGCGTCGAAGTCGACCACACCGTCGGCCGATCGCTGCCCACGGATCCAGGCATTGATCTGCTGCCGATGGTGTTCACTCTGCGGATTGAGCAGCACCCCGTCGACCAGCGCGTTCGAGGCGGGTTTGATGGTGCCCAGCCAGATCTTCACGCCGGCACGATGCGCCTGGCCGATCGCGTCGCGGTAGCCGGCGATCATGCCATCGGCATTCGCGAACGGTGGCAAGCCCACATCGTTGATGCCTTCGAGTAGCAGCACGCCGGCGACGCCGCTCTGTTCGAGAGCGTCACGCCGGAATCTCGACAACCCGCGCGACCCCAGCAGCAGCGGTTCGCCACTCGTGAGGAGACGATTGCTGCCGATGCCCGCGTTGACCACCGAGATCGGGATGCTCGCCCCGATCAGCCGACGCTGGAGGCCATCCGGGTAGCGCCCCTGCCGGTCCGCCGCGTTGGGATCGGCGGGCACCGACAGCGGGGTGGCACCCACGAATCCGTCGGTAATCGAATCCCCAAAGGCCACAATAGATCTCGTTGACGCCGGAGCTCGCACATCGAGCGCGTTGACATAGAACCACGACTTGGTGGTCGACGTGTAGCCGGCCGCACTCGTTCGGCCGGTCGCATCACCTGCACCGGCACCGGTGTAGAACGATGTCGCGTTGGCGTTCCAATGCTTGGTCGGCGGGCCCATCGTGCCCGGTACGTGAATACTCACGGCCAGCGGCACAAACGCGCGCACCCTGAATACCACGGGGTCACTGACCACATCTGCACCCGCGGGAACGGTCACCGAGTTCTTGCCGCCGAAGTGGACGGCCACCGGCGTGCTCACGCGCGCACCGCGGAGTTGGGTCGCGACGGTCGTCCGACCGAACGTGATCGGCGACGACCCGAAACGGTTGGTCAATCGCACCCGCAGCACCTCGCCGCCGAGGTGTGGAGTCACGATCATGCGGAACGTCTGATTGCTCACCACCATCGGCACCGGTCCGGCCGACGCGTCGACCGGCGTCACCGAGTCGGTCGGGCTCATCGCCCAGGACGCAACGAAGTGTGTACCGGCACACGTGGGCACCGCCGACGCGATGGTCGACACCCGCGCCGGGCCCAGCCCCGAGGCGACCACCACGACACCGGCCGCAACAGCGACGACCCCTGCGCGCCACCGCGTCCGAACCGAAGAACTTCTACGCACCGAAACCACCTTTCGTGGTCTTGACTGTGGGACGAACGAAATGAGGCATCATCGAACCCTGTGTCGGATGAGCAGACCGAGGCCGGCGGCCAGGGCGAAACACGAGCGCGCCTGCTGTGCGCGGCGGAGCGGCTGTACGCCGAGCACGGCATCTCCGCGGTGTCGAATCGCCAGATCAGCAAAGAGGCCGGGCTCGGCAACAACTATGCGGTCGGCATCCACTTCGGCAGCCACGTGGAGCTGATCCGGGAAATCCTCACTGTGCACAATCGGCGACTCGACGAATATCGCAGCGCCGCACTCACTTCGCTCGGCTACATCAGCGATCTGCGCGACTGGCTGCGATGCATGGTCGCCCCCCACGTCGAGTACCTGTACGCGCTCGGCGTGCCCTGCCATTTCGCGCGCTTCTGCGTGCAGGTGACGACCGACCCGACTGTCTCCGAACTCGTCCTGCACGCGGGTGTCGTCGACTCGAAGCCTCTCGCCGAGACGGTGGCCGGCCTGTACCGCGTGTTGCCGATGATGCCCACCGACGTGCTCGACGCACGGAGCGCGTTCACCCGGCACCTGCTGCTGCACTCGCTCGCCGACGTCGAACGCACGCTCAACGACACCGCTGGTTCCCCACTGGAGGTTCGTGAGCAGGTGGATATCTTCGTCGACGCGCTCGTCGGCATCTGGTTGGCACCCATCACCAGCGAAACCTGAACGCAGTGCCGTTCTCGGAGTCACGACGCGCAATTCACCCATCAACCCCACCCGTGAGACGTGATGAAGGCCGATCACCCCCCACGTGGTGATCGGCGCCACTTGATAGTGATACGTCCCAATCCATAAGTCAAGTGACTTAGGATTGCAAGGGAGACACGCCTTAGAGGCGATGCCGAATCAGCGAGTCGAATCGCACGACGAGGGCCTGCTCAGACGCCCTGATGTGCTCGACGATCCCATTGACGGTCTGCAGTAGGTTCCGATCGCGATACCTCAGCCGGATCCCGAGATCCTCTTCCAGCTGAACGATCAGGTCCAGCATCCCGATCGAATCCAGACCGTAATCGGCGAGCGCCGTGGCGGGATCGAAGGCACTCGGCGGGATGGAGAGCACCTGCGAGACGCTGTGCCGTACCAGCATCTCCAGGTCATCCAGGCTGCGTTTCACGGCGTACCTTCCTGCGAGGTCGGGCGCATGTCACACGAGGCGGCGGCCAAACATGAGGCATCATGTGATTTGTGGTGGCAACGCGGAGCGAGCAGACAGCGGCCACCCGTGCGCTCCTGCGGACGACTGCCGAGCGTCTCTACGCACTGCACGGCATCGACGCGGTATCCAGCAGGCAGATCAGCAAGGCTGCGGGCCAGCGGAACAACTACGCCGTCGGCCACCATTTCGGCGACCGAACTGGCCTGATCAGCGCGATTCTGCGGAATCACAACTCGAAGATCGAAGAGTGCCGGCTCCGCGAACTCGACCGACTGCCCGCGCGACCCTCCATTCGCGATTGGATTCGGTGCCTGGTCCGCCCGGAGATGGAGTACCTCGGCAATCTCGGCGAACCGTCGCATTACGCTCGCTTCTGCGCGCACGTCGACGCCAACCCGGCCACCACGCCACTGCTGTACGCCTCCGTCGACGAGTCGACCGCCCTGACCGACGCGCTGCAGGGGTTCTTCGCTGCGCTGCCCACCCTGTCGGACACCATTCTCAGCGCACGCATCACGATGAGCCAGCACATGACGGTCTACACGCTTGCCGAATTCGAGCGCTCCCTCGACGACCCCGACATCACGTCCGGCCGACGAGCCGGTGCCTGGTCGCACCATTGCGAAACCCTCGTCGACGCAACCGTGGGCCTGTGGCTGGCGCCGACCACGCATCACTGACCCCCTTATCGATGAACGACGTACTGTGGGTTCGCGACCACTCCCCGACCGTGAGTCATATGACTTGAGCATAACTCGACTGATGGCAGAGTCGATGATTTCGGCACATTGCCATCGGCCAATGTAAGTGTCACCCTGAGTGACAGACAGATCCAGCTTCGACAGAGATGGACACCCCACATGCCGAACTACTTCATCACCGGTGGCAGCGGATTCATCGGCCGCCGCGTCATCGAGCGCATACTGACCGTCGACAGCACCGCCACCATCCACGCACTGGTTCGTGAGGCATCGCAGTCGCGATTCACCGAGATGCTCGCCGACCTGCCCGGCTCCGACCGCGTCACACTCGTGGTCGGCGATCTCACCGCCCCCGGCCTCGGAATCGATGCGACGAGCATCACCGACATCGACCACGTCGTGCATCTGGGCGCTATCTACGACATGGCAGCCGACGCCGACTCCCAGCATGCCGCCAACGTGGAGGGCACGTCGCGTGTCGCGGACTTCGCTGTCGCACATGACGCTTTGTGCCATCACATTTCGTCGATCGCCGTCGCCGGAGATCACCGCGGGGTCTACACCGAGGACGACTTCGACACCTGCCAAGGATTCCCGTCGCCCTATCACCGCACCAAGTTCGAGGCCGAACGCGTCATCCGGGAACGAGAAGGTCTGCGCTGGCGCGTGTTTCGCCCGTCGGTGGTGGTCGGGGACTCCCGGACCGGCGAGATGGACAAGATCGACGGGCCGTACTACTTCTTCGGCCAACTCGCGCTGCTCGGCCGACTGCCGTCGGCGCTGCGACTCCCGATGCCGGACCTGGGCATGATCAACATGGTGCCGGTCGACTACGTCGTGAACGCGATCGTGGCGCTCCTCGACGTCGAACCGGATCGGAGTGGACTCGTCTTCCATCTCAGCGATCCGCAGCGTCGCACCATCACCGACATGTACAACGCGATCGCGCCAGGATTGAACGCGCCCAAGGGATTCAACGTCATCCCGAATCGCTTCGTCGAACCCGCGATCGCGCTGTCGGGCGTCGGTCCGCTGCGAGTGGGACGTGACCTGGTGGCCGCCCAGCAGGGCATTCCGCCCGCGATTCTCGACACGATGTCGTTGCCCGTCGACTTTAGATCCGAGCACACCGCGTCGGTCCTGCACGAGCACGGCATCTGCCAGCCCGACCTCGACGACTACGGCCCGCGATTGTGGCGCTACTGGGCCAAGAACCTCGACCCGCGCCGCAACCGCCGCACCGACCCGCGCGGACCACTTGTGGGCAAGAACGTGCTCATCACCGGCGGCTCCACCGGCATCGGCAAGTCCACCGCACGGATGTGCGTCGCACGTGGGGCCAATGTGTTCATCGTCGCCCGCGGCGCCGACGAACTCGATTCCGCGGTCGCCGAACTCAACGCCACCGCGAGCAAGAAGGGTATTCCACCGGGCCGGGTGGTGGCCTACCAATGCGACATCACCGACTCCGAGGCAGTCAACGCGCTCGTCAAAACGATTCTCGCCGAACATGATCACGTCGACGTGCTGGTGAACAACGCGGGCCGTTCGATTCGCCGGGCAACGCTGAACTCGGTGGACCGGCTGCACGACTACCAACGCGTGATGGCCGTGAACTACTTCGGTGCGGTGAACCTGATCCTGGAATTGCTGCCGCACATGGTCGCGCGGCAGTCCGGGCACATCGTCAATGTGACGTCGATTGCCGTGCAGTCTCGCGGGCCCCGCTTCGGTGCGTACGCCGCGTCAAAGGCTGCGCTGGAGGCGTTCAGCGATGTCACCGGGACCGAAACCCTGTCCGATCACGTGAGCTTCACCAATGTGCGGCTGCCGCTGGTGCAAACCCGGATGATCGCGCCGACCGAAGCCTACGACAATCAGCCGGGCACCTGGAACGTCGACAAGGCCGCGAGCCGGGTACTCGACGGCATCCTCCGACGACCCCAACACATCAACTCGACGCTCGGCACCATCGCCGAGATCGGACGGCGCCTGACACCCGCACTGACGACGCGTGTTCTGCATCAGGAGTATCTGATGTTCGGCGAATCCGATGCCGCACTGGGCAAGTCGCGGAGTTGACCCACCTGATCGCGGGCTACTCGTAGACCCCCTCGACGACCCAGCCGCCGGAACGGTAGCAGAGCAACAGCGCCCGGGAATCGTCGAGCAGGACCTGAGCACGGGCGGTGATGCCGGCCTCGTCGGTTCCGCTCGGCCATGGGCCGGCCCACCAGCACAGTTCCCAGGCTGCGCCGCGGCCGGCCGGATGCCGGCCGATCCGAACGAGCCGCACCGTGGCCGGCTCCGCGGTGAATGCTCCCCGTCCGGTCACCGAAACCGGTTGTCCGACAGCATCCAGCACGAGAATCTCGGTCTCCGCCAGAACCGCGGGGGCGGGTTGCGGGAGCCGACCAGGCCACGGCGCGTTCGGATCCCGGCTCGGCACCCGCTCATCTCCCAGGGTCACCATGGTGATCCGTTCCGCCGGTCCCCTGCCCCCGCTGAGCACCGGAACCTTGACCGCATCACCACCGAGGATGCCCTGAATGCGCACCAGGGATCGGCGGGCCCGTTCGTCGGCCTCCGCGTCACCGCCACCGAGATCATATTGGAGGGCACCGGCATCCACGAGTTCCACCGGTTCCAGCCGCAGAGCGGCGATCGGCGAATCAGGCCGGTCGGCCGCGCTCCGACCACGACCACCGGTCAGCCAGCCTTCCAACTGCCATCGGATACGATCCGCGGTCGCATCCGGAGTCAACGGCTGCGCACATCGCCAGGTTCGCGAATGCCGCTGTCCACGTTCAGTTGTCGCCTCAATGGCCAGTCGAGTACAGGCCACCGACGCATCGAGCAGACGGCGATGCAACTTCTCGGCCAGGTGCCGACCGAGGAAGGCCGCGGCATCGACCCGGTCGACGGGCGGGTCACAGGCATGCTCGATGATCACGTCGAGCGATTCCCGGCGACCCGACGGCACCCGTCCCGGTTGCGCATTGGCCAGCCGGTGCGCAACCACCGCATCCGCGGAGAAGCGTGATGCGACGTCGGTGGCCGACAACGCGGCAAACGCACCGATGGTGGATATTCCCAAGCGCCGCAACAAATCCACCAGTTCGGTCCGGGTCGGATCGCTCAGGCTGGGCTCCACTGCCAGATCCGCGACGGGCAGCTTCGCGAGGTAGTGGCCGTCCCCGCCCGGCTCGACTTGCTGTCCGCGCCGAGCCGCGAGTACCGCGGTGAACAGTTCGTCGGCGATACCGACCTGGGATTCGACCCCGCAGGCCGACACCGCGTCGACCACCTCCTCGGCCATGGTCCCTTCACCGCCGAAGTAGCGGACAGCGCGATCACCGGGCACCACCAGGAGCCCCGGGCGCAGCACTTCCAGGGTGGGCACGATCTCGGCCACCACCGCAGCGACCGGTTCGAAGAACCGCCCGTCCCGGTTCTCGTCCGCGGCCACCAGCGTCATCTCCGGACATGCGGACTGCGCCTGTCGTTTCCGCATGCCACGACGCACGCCCATCGTCCGGGCCGATGCCGAACAGGCGACCACGCGGTTGGCCGACAACACCGCGATGGGGTGTTGCGGTGGCAGATCGACCTCGGCCGCAGCAGCCGTCGCCGGCCAGTCCGGACACCACAGCGCCAGCACCCGCATCAGTTCGCCACCGCCAGTTCGTGTTGTGTCGTGGTGGCCTGCACCATCTCCACCCCCTGTGGGCGTGCCACCAGATCAGCCAGCACCGTTTCCGGACGACGCGAACGTCCGGAAACCGTTATCCGCAAACGCATCCCACCGATTCTTCCGAAACCGCACCGGATATCGGCAGGGTCGGCGAGACCCGGGCTGTGCCGATAGGTGAGGACCTCCGTGTCGATGTGGGTCTGCGCACCCGGCCACCTACCACCCACCACGAGCAGAACCGACGACTGTTTACGCGCCCGGCCCATCACCACCCGACTGCGCGACGGCGCGACATCGAGACCACCGGCGCCCAGCACCACCAGGTCCATGCCGTCGAGCAGAACCGCCGCCACCTCGACGGGGTCGGCGCCGGGCAACGGCACCGTTGCGATTCTCGACAGATCCGCGCCCATCTCCGCCGCGGACAACAGACCCAGCCGGGGCAGCCCCACGATCCCCACCTGACCACCGGCGCGGGTCACCTCGGCGATCACCGCGATCAACACCGAGTTCATCCCATCCAGACAGGCGACCGTTCCGCGGGCAATTCCTTTGTGCGGCAGAACTTCCGACAACGGCGAGGGCATCGGCAACGCACCCTCCACCGGGTCGGCGACGTCCACCGCATGCTGATCCGGTTGGCCGGACATCGCCGCCATCCGTTTGCGGAGCTCCGCAATCGGCGTACCGCTCACCACAGCGTCGCACCTTTGAGTTCAGTGACCGACATCGTCGAGTAGCCGAGCAACCGCGTACTGAAAGTAGGGGAAGAATCTTCGTCCCCTGGTTCTCGTGTCTTCCCCGAGAAAATTCTCGGGGAAGGAACCAAGGCTAGGGGAAGAGTTTCTTCCCCTAGTTTCTGCAGGAGGGTGAGATGTCGACGCCGGGTCTTCGAGGCTCGTCGCTTGTGCTCCTCGCACCTCAGACAGCGGTTGAGACGGCAGCGATCCGACACCGACGACATATCCATTGCACCCTCCAGATCCAGCGTGGTACTCAAGCGAGCCGGGAAGGTGCGCGCCATCGATCACTCGAACGTGTTTTCGATAATTCGATCGTAGAACCGGCCACCGACAACCGTCAACCGCAGCCGTCAGAACAGCGTCAGAGCCTGCTGCAACTCGGGCCTCGCCACCGGAGTGGCATCGGCGTCGTCGGCCGCGTCGCCGCGCATGCCGCCGGAACCGGCCAGACCGTGCCGAACCACCAGCGGACGCATCCGCTCACGCAACCACGACGAATACTCCGGCGTGACGTAGGCACCACGGCCGTACAGTCCGCGGTATCGGCGGACCAGCGCCGGATGCTCGGCCGCCAGCCATTCGAGAAACCACGGCTTGGTCGCGCCGCGCAGATGCATGGGGAACGCCGTCACCCCGGACGCTCCCGCCGCACCGATCGCCCCCAGCAACTCGTCCAGATGCGACGACGAATCGGTCAGATACGGGATGACCGGGGCGACCATCACGTGCGGGGCGAATCCGGCGTCGGCAGCCTCGCGGATGAGGGCGAGCCGCGCCGCGGGCGACGGCGTTCCCGGCTCGATCTGCTTCTGCAGGTCGGCGTCGAAGAATGCCAGCGAAATGCCGATGCTCACCGACACCTGCCCGGCAGCTTGCCGCAGCAGTGGCAGATCGCGGCGCAGCAAGGTGCCCTTGGTGAGGATCGAGAACGGGGTGCGCGACTCCGCGAGCGCCGTGATCACCCCGGGCATCAAACGGTAGCGCCCCTCGGCCCGCTGGTAGGGGTCGGTGTTGGTGCCGAGCGCCACCACCTCCCGCGTCCACGACCGACGGCGCAACTCCCGCCGCAGCACCGCTGCGACGTTCAGTTTCACCACCACCTGGCTGTCGAAGTCTCGACCGGCATCCAGATCGAGATACTCATGGGTCGGTCGCGCGAAGCAGTAGCGACACGCGTGCGTACAACCCCGAAAAGTGTTCACGGTGAAGTGAAATGGCAGATGCGACGCCTCCGGAACACGATTGAGCGCGCTCTTGGCGAGCACCTCGTGGAAGGTGATGCCCTCGAATTCCGGTGTCTGCACCGAGCGGACAAGACCCGATCGGGCAAACCCGGGAAATGCGCCGTCGTCGGCGTCGACCGACTGATCCGACCATCGCATAGCGCGAGTCGAACATACGTGCGACGCCGCTGTCAAGCGCGGCACACCGGCCAGGGCATGCGCACCCGGCCCGGCCGCTATCATCGCCCTATGTCCACCGAGTCCACCAATCGTCGCATGCCAGGTCCGCAGTACCTGGTGGCCGGACGATATCGCCTGCTGTCGCGCATCGGCGGCGGCGGAATGGGCACGGTATGGCTGGCGCGCGACCAGCTCCTCGACCGCGAGGTCGCGGTCAAACAGGTCGTCTCCACCGAGGGGCTCACCGAGGAGTCGGCCGACAACATCCGTCAGCGCGCGATGCGCGAAGGCCGCATCGCCGCGAAGCTCTCCCACCGCAACGCCATCGCGATGCACGACGTCGCCCTCGACCGTGGTGAACCGTGGCTGGTGATGGAGTACCTCCCATCGCGCAGTGTCGCCCAGATCCTGCATGCCACAACCACTCTGGATGTACAGGAGGCCGCGCAGATCGGCGCCCAGGTGGCCGACGCGATGGCCGAGGCGCACGCCGCGGGGATCGTGCACCGCGACATCAAGCCCGGCAACATCCTCATCGCCACCGGCGCACGCAACGCCGGACTGGTCAAGATCACCGACTTCGGCATCTCCCGCGCCAAGGACGACGTGACCCTCACCCAGGCGGGCGTCATCACCGGCACGCCGGCCTACTTCGCCCCGGAGGTCGCACGCGGTACCGAACCCGGCGAGCCGTCGGACGTGTACTCGCTCGGAGCCACCGTGTACACGATGATCGAGGGGCAGCCGCCGTTCGGTATCGACGAGAACTCGCTGGTACTCCTGCACCGCGTGGCCCGGGCCAGAATCAATCCCATGACCAAAGCCGGTGCGCTGCAGCCGGTTCTGCTCAGACTGCTCGAACCGAGCCCCACCCGGCGACCGACGATGGAACAGGCACGCGACCTGCTCGCCGGAGTGGCCGCCGGCAACCACCGGACCACGCAGCAGGTGCTGACCGGAAAGCTCGCGAAACCAGGTGGCGGCGTTCCGATCTGGGCGCAGTCCTCGAACACCCTGCCGCCGAGCACCATGCCACCCCGCACACCCACCGGCTCACACGCACCGGTCCACAATACCCCGGTGCGCAATGCTGCAGCCTACGCGCAGACGATGTCGACGCCTGCACCTTCCGGCGGCGTGTCACCGCACACTCCGCCACTGCCACCCAGCGGGGCCTATCCGCCGGCGCCACCACCGTCGTACCCGGGCGTGTATGCGCCTGTGCCACCTCGGAAGTCGTCGTCGAGCGGGCCACTCGCGGCCGCCATCTTCGGCTTCTTCGTGCTCCTCGCCATCGCGGCGGTACTCATCATCGCCATAGTGCGCTGAGCTCGCAGACGACCTGTTCAGCCGATGTGCCTCGTCGCCGCCCAGCGGGTCAGCGCGTTGCGGTTGGATTGCTGCGTCTTGCGTAACACGTTGGAGGCGTGGGTTTCCACCGTCTTGATCGAAATGAACAGCTCTTCGGCGATCTCCCGATACGTATAGCCACGCGCAAGCAGCCGCAGCACCTCGAGTTCGCGTCGGGTCAGCGAATCCAACTCCGGATCCAGCGGCGGTTCAGGCGCACTCGACTTACCGGTGAACGAATCCAGCACGAAGCCGGCGAGACGCGGACTGAAGACCGCGTCGCCGTCGGCCACCCGGCGTACCGCGTCGGCCAGTTCCGCACCGCTGATCGTCTTGGTCACGTAGCCGCGGGCGCCCGCACGGATTGTCGCGATCACATCCTCGGCTGCGTCGGACACGCTGAGTGCCAAGAAGACCGGGGCGTCGGAACCCATCGCGTCGACGACGGAGCGCAGCACGGCGACACCGCCGCCGGACGGCATGTGCACATCGAGGAGCACCACATCCGGTGTCGTCGCGGCGATCCCGGCGACGGCCTCGGCGACCGTGCCCGCTTCCCCGACCACCCGCAGACCCGACTCACCCGCCAGTTCGGCACGCACCCCGGACCGGAACACGGCGTGGTCGTCGACCAGGTAGACACCGCACACTCGATCTTGGGATTCCACTTGTCCAGCCACGTCGCTCATCGTGTGTGCCCGTCCTCCTGATCCGGTTGTCCACCCGTATCTTTCTCGTGTTCGACGCCCGCGTCGAGGCGTGGCACCACCAGCCGCACGTTGGTACCCCGGCCGGGCGTCGAATCGATGCGCACAGTTCCCTCGGCGCGTTCGATGCGAGCGCGGATCGACCGCGCGATGCCCTGCCGGTCGTCGGCGACCGCGTCGGGGTCGAAACCAGCGCCACGGTCGCGGATGAAGACCTCCACCTCGGGTTCGGTGATCTCGCAGTACACGTCGACCGTCCGCTCCCCAGAGTGCTTGGCCGCGTTGACCAGTGCCTCCCGCGTCGCCCCGACCAACGCTGCCCACCGCTTGGCGTCGGCGGTCTCCTCCGGACGCAGATCGCCGACCGTCACCACCTCGACCTCGATCCCGTAGGCGTCCTCAACTTCCGCGCCGACTCCGCGCAGTGCGGCGGCCAGCGAATCGTTGCGATGGGCCGGATCACCGAAAAGCCATGCACGCAGCTCTCTTTCCTGGCTGCGCGCCAGACGGGCGACCGCCTCCGGCTTGCCGGCCTGCTTCTGGATGAGCGCCAACGTCTGCAGCACGGAGTCGTGCAGGTGCGACGCGATCTCCTCACGCTCGGCGTTGCGAATGCGGGCGGCGCGCTCCTCGTTGAGCGCGCGCCACATCCGCATCCACAGAGGGACCGTCAACAGCACCACACCGATCAGGGTGGCCACCACGGCGAGGATCGTTGTGTTGAGCCCACCGAAGCTGCGGTTGCCCGCCAGGACCACCACCACAAGACCACCGATGACCAGGACCACACCGCCGATCAACCGGGTCCAGGTGAGTATCGGTGTGCGTGGCGCGGTTCGGGAGGTGTCGAATTCGCGCCATACCAGGCTGGCGCCGATCGCGATGAACACGAACGGAACCAAGTAGGCGGCCGGGGTGCCCGACGCGGCGAACCCCACCACCGCCATGGCCACCAGGCCGATCAACGCCAGGCCAAGCGACTGTCGGCGCACCCCCGGCGGCGGTGGCGTCGTGTCGTCGCCGGGCGGGCAGAAGAACCAGAGCAGTCCATAGGCGACCACACCTGCGCCCGCGAGTGCCGCCAGCACCACGAACACGATGCGGACGCGGAAGGCGTCCACGCCGAGATGGTCGGCGATGCCACCGGCAACACCGGCGATCACCCGCCCACCGTCGCGTCGCACCAGTCTCGGCGCAGCGTCGACCTCCACGTCACTCACCCTTCCGATACTGGCACGCGGGCACCGGTTCGACATCAGGGTCGATCCCGGATCCGATCCCGGGATTCCGGGCAGAACTCAGGGTCATACCCGATGCATCGGGAGGCTCCCACGGCCCACGATGGTCGTCATGGACACCAAGGATCTCCAGCAGCAGGTCACCGACCTGTGGGCGACGCGTCCGGTGCGGCCCGACGACCCGCGCACGATCGCGGGTGTGTGCAGCGGCATCGCAGCGCGCTATCGGGTGGACCCGACGCTGGTCAAGGTGGCGTTTGTGGTCGCCGCGTTCTTCGGCGGCAGCGGACTGCTGCTGTATCTGGCCGCGTGGATCGCCATGCCGGGTGCGGCCAAGGCGCGCGCGGCTGCCGCGCGGGGTCGTCGGCCGTCGACGCGGATCAAGCTGCACGGCCCGCGATTCATCTTGTTCGCCGTACTGGCCATCGTGGTCATCACGTCCTTCGGCCCCAACCGGACCTGGGGTTCGGGTGGCCTGGTCGGCGCCATCCTGATGCTCGTCGGCTGGTGGCTGCTGTACCTCCGCACTCCCACCCCGCCGCCGGGAACGTCGGTCGACACCCAACCCGGCGCCCTCACTTCCCCTGCCAACACCGCCGCACCCAACTTCGGTGCTTCCGACCACTTCGAGAGATGGATACCACGCGCCATGATGAACCCCGGAGAGCACCCGCCCACGCCTGCCCCGCGGAGCGACACCACCGACAACCCGACCGCCGTCCTCGAACCGACGACAACCACACCCCCGGCCTGGGATCCGTTGGGCGCCGCCAGCTTCGCGTGGGATCTTCCCGAGCCGGCGACGCCGGTCTACGAGCCTCCCCGCGACCGCCGTTCACCGCTCACCCTCGTCGTGTTGGGCATCGCAGTCATCGTGGGGGCAGCCGGGACCGCCGCCCATCAGGCGGGCATCGACTGGTTCACCCCCGGACGTGTGCTGTCCCTCGCGCTGGCCGTCGTCGGTGCCGGTCTGATCTACGCGGGTCTTCGACGTCGCAGTTCCGGACGACACAGCACCGGACTCGTACCGATCGCGATCATCCTCGGCGTCGCCACGGTCGTCACAACAGCCGCCGCCGGGTTCTCCGGCTTCCCGGAGGGCGGCGTGGGCGACCGCGATTGGAAACCGTTGACGGAGAACGACATCAAGCCCGAATACACGCTCGGCATGGGCGCCATGGTGCTGGACTTGCGCGAGGTCGAACTGACCTCCGACCGGAGCGTCGAACTGCGCAGCGGCATGGGCGAGATCACCGTGAAGGTGGGCCCCGACATGAACGTTCGCGCGGAATGCAGCACCGGACTCGGCGACTATCACTGTCCGGAAGGCCTGGACGGCGGCGGTGACGGCACCGCCGGTCCGGTACTCACGATCGACGCCCACAGCGGTATGGGCAAAGTGGAGGTTGTGCGATGAGTGACACAGATCAGACGTCGGCCATCGAGCGGCACCGTTCGCCAGGGCTGGTGCTCTTCGGACTGCTCGCGCTCGGCGTCGCGGTGTGGGGCATCGCGGACGGACCGACCTTCCCCGACGCGTCGAATCTCGGCTGGCTGGCTGTCGGGGTCGGGCTGGTGGTCGGGTTGCTCCTGATCGTCACCGGTGCGCGATCGCAGCGTTGAGCAGAACCCTCACTCCCACTCGATGGTGCCCGGGGGTTTGCTCGTGACGTCGAGGACGACGCGGTTGACGTCGGGCACCTCGTTGGTGATGCGGGTGGAGATCACTTCGAGCACCTCGAAGGGCACCCGGGTCCAGTCGGCGGTCATCGCGTCCTCGCTCGACACCGGGCGCAGCACGATCGGGTGCCCGTAGGTGCGGCCGTCGCCCTGGACGCCCACACTCCGCACGTCGGCGAGCAGGACCACCGGACACTGCCAGATCTGTGTGTCGAGGCCGGCTGCGGTCAGTTCTTCGCGGGCGATCAGGTCGGCCTTGCGCAACATGGCGAGCCGGTCAGCGGTGACCTCGCCGACGATGCGGATCGCCAGACCCGGGCCGGGGAACGGCTGCCGCGCAACGATGTCCTCGGGTAGGCCCAGCTCACGGCCCACCGCGCGGACCTCGTCCTTGAACAGCAGCCGAAGCGGTTCGACGAGGTCGAACTCGAGATCTTCCGGCAGTCCGCCGACGTTGTGGTGGCTCTTGATGTTCGCGGCACCGCTGCCACCACCGGACTCGACGACGTCCGGGTACAGCGTGCCCTGCACGAGGAACTCGACCTTCTGGCCATCGTCGGCGTGATCGCCCAGAACCTCGCTCACCGCGCCCTCGAAGGACCGGATGAACTCGCGGCCGATGATCTTGCGTTTGGTCTCCGGGTCGCTGACGCCGGCGAGTTCATCGAGGAACGTCTCTGCCGCGTCGACCGTGACCAGCTTGGCTCCTGTGGCGCCGACGAAGTCGTGCTGGACCTGCTCGCGCTCACCGGCTCGCAGGAGTCCGTGGTCGACGAAGACACACGTGAGCCGGTCGCCGATGGCGCGCTGTACGAGGGCTGCGGCCACCGCCGAATCCACGCCACCGGAAAGTCCGCAGATGGCGAGGCCGTCGCCGATCTGGTCGGACACCGCGTCGATAAGGGTGTCGGCGATGTTGGCCGGGGTCCAGGTGGCCTCGAGTCCGGCGATCTCGTAGAGGAATCGGGTGAGGATCTGCTGGCCGTGCGGGGTGTGCAGCACCTCGGGGTGGTACTGGACGCCCGCCATGCGACGTTCCACGCATTCGAAGGCGGCGACCGGTGCGCCCGGCGTCGAGCCGGTCACCACGAATCCCTCGGGGGCGACCTGCACCGCGTCGTTGTGGCTCATCCACACCGGCTGGGTGTCCGACAGGCCCTGATGCAGAATGCCCTCCCCGTTCAAGGTGAGCGTGGTGCGGCCGAACTCGCGACCACCGGTGTTGGCGACCTCGCCCCCCAGCTGGCGCGCCATCGACTGGAATCCGTAGCAGATGCCGAACACCGGAATGCCGAGCTCGAAGACCTGCGGGTCGAGCCCCGGTGCGTTGTCGGCATACACCGACGCCGGACCACCCGACAGGATGATCGCGACCGGGTCCTTGGCGGTGAAGTCGGCCAGTCCGGCGTCGTGGGCGATGACCTCGGAGTAGATCCGGGCCTCCCGCACCCGTCGTGCGATCAGCTGCGCGTATTGCGCGCCGAAGTCGACGACCAGAACCGGTCGCGGCCCGTCGAACCGCGATCCGTCGAAGAAGCCCTGAGCAGCAGAATCCGTCACGGAAGAAAGTGTAGTGGCGAACCGGTCAGTGCCTGGGTGCGCGGGTGCCCGGCGGGTTTCGACGGGAGATCTCATTGACGGGCCAGCGCAGCGACGCGGGTTTGAGGTGGAATACTGCGAGATCGTCATGGACAACGCTTCTTCCGGAACCCAGCCGCACAAACGGCACAATCCCTGGTCCCTGTCGGTCACCGACATCACGCAGGCAGCGGTGTTCGCGGCGCTGATCGCCGCGCTCGGACTGCCGGGTGCCATCAATCTGCCGGGCGGTGTGCCGATCACGCTGCAGACGATGGGCGTGATGCTCGCCGGTGCGATCCTCGGCCCGAAGAAGGGCACCCTCGCGGTGGGAATCTTCATGGTGCTGGCGATCGCCGGACTGCCGATTCTCGCCGGCGGCATCAATGGTCAGGCGTCGCTCGCCTCCGCCCGCGGCGGCTACTTCCTGGGCTTCCTGCCCGGGGTGATCGTCATCGGCGTGCTCACCGCGGTCATGCTGTCGACGCCGTCGGGCGACGGCAAACCGCGCTATCGGGTGACCTGGGGCATTCTCATCAACCTGCTCGGTGGCCTGGTGGTGATCTACGCGTGCGGTGTGGCCTGGCTGGTGATCCGTGGATACCTGACCTGGTGGGCGGCCATCACCACCAACGGACCCTATGTGGCGGGCGACGTCATCAAGGCGGTCATAACCGCTCTCGTGGCCGCCCAGGTGCACCGCGGGTGGCCTGGCCTGATCGAACCGATTCGGCTCCGCAAGCCCTCACCACCGGAACCCTGATCACCAGCACATGATCGAGATCGCCGACGTCACCCACGCCTACGACGACCGGGTTGTGCTGCGCGATGTTTCACTCACGCTGGGCGAACAACGCATCGGGATGGTCGGCGCCAACGGCAGCGGCAAGTCGACGCTCGCCCGGATGATCAACGCTCTCGTCACCCCCGACACCGGCACGGTCACGGTCAACGGGATCGACGCGGCCAAACACAAACGTCGCGTCCGACGCGAGGTCGGATTCATCTTCTCCGACCCCGACCGGCAGATCATCATGCCGACCGTCATCGAGGACATCGAACTGTCGTTGCGGCGCACCGAACTCACGAAAGCCGAACGGACACAGCGGGCTCGCGCCGTCCTCGACCGTTTCGGACTGGCCGATCACGCCGACCATCCGGCCGCACGGTTGTCCGGAGGACAGAAGCAACTCCTCGCGCTGGCGTCGATCTTCGTGACCGAACCCCGCATCATCGTCGCCGACGAACCGACGACGCTGCTCGACCTGCGCAACAGCCGGATGTTGCGTGAGGTGTTCACCACGCTCGACGAACGACTGATCGTGGTGACCCACGACCTCGACCTCGTCGACGACTTCGACCGGGTCATCGTGCTCGACGACGGCCGGGTGGTGGCCGACGATGTGCCCGCCGCCGCGATCGCCGCTTACCGCCGGATGATGTCGTGAGCGCGTTGGGCGTCTACCGCCCGGGAAACACCCTGCTGCACCGCCTTGCGCCGGGCGTCAAGCTACTCGGGCTGGGTGTGGGGATCGTCGCGATGTCGGTGTGGGTACGCTCCCCCGCGGCGTTGGGGATCGCCGCAGCGGCAGTGGCCGTGGTGTACGCGCTGGCCGGCCTCGGACCTGTCACCGCGTGGCGTCAGCTCCGACCGATGCGGTGGATCACGCTGTTCATCTTCGCCTTCCAGTGGGTGTTCACCGATTGGCAACGGGCGGTAGTGGTCTGCGGAGTTTTGGTCTTGTCGGTGGCGTTGGCAGCGGTGGTCACGTTGACCACCCGCACGACAGACATGCTCGACACCATCGTCGCCGTGCTGAAACCGATGCGCCGCATCGGGGTTCCGGTCGACCACATCGCGATGGCCCTGGCACTGACGATCCGGGCCATCCCGATGATGGTCGAGATCATCCGCGAGGTGGACGAAGCACGGCAGGCGCGCGGCCTACGACCGGGTGCACGAATCCTGTTCGCACCCATCGTGATCGCGGCGTTGCGAACCGCCGAGGGGTTCGCCGACACGCTCACCGCACGCGGTTTGGACTGATTGGCCGAGGGAACATGCTGCCCCACACCGGCTGACCGCACATCGTCCGCCGACTGAGTTCCCTCCGCTGCCTGAGGTGCGACGAGCGCTAGCCGCCGGGCTGAGGAGCCCCGTGCGAGGTACGAGCATGGGAGCGTCTCGAAGTCGAAGAGCCTCGAAGGCCTGGTGACCGCTGCTGCTTGGTCGCCGAATTACCCTGTCTCGCCATGCCCTTCGAGGCTCTCGGCTAGCGCCTCGAGCACCTCAGGGAGCGGAACGTACGGGTCAGCGGGTCGGTCACCGAGTTCCTCGAGTCAGCGACCCACCCGCCGCCTGCGGCGGCGATCGTGGAGGCGGGAAGAGGGCCGTGGAGCGCGGCGCGGCAACGATGATCCACGAAAAATAGGGGAAGAAACTCGTCCCCTACCCCTGGAGTCCTCCCCGCGAATTTTCTCGCGGACGACTCAACAAGCAGGGGCAGAAAGTAGGGGAAGAACCTTCCCCTACTTTCAGTGGTCCGGCGCCTCGCTGACGTGGCCCGTTCGCCTGCCCTTCGAGGCATCCCTCGGCCGGCGCCTCGGGCACCTCAGAGAGCGGTGGGGTGGTGGACGCTTACGCGCAGTTCAGAGCGCTAGTCACCGACCTCTTCGGATCAGAATCGCGGGTCATGCGATCAGCTGGTGTGCACGATCCGCTCGACCGGAGTAATCGGCAAGCGCAGCGCTCCGGGCGCGGATTCCGGCACCACCGGCGCCGTGGGAGCGCATGGACTGATCCGCTCGTACGGACGGCCCTGTGCGGGACGCTGGTCATTCTCGCCCTTGTTGGGCCACAACGCCATCGCACGCTCGGCCTGCGCGCAGATCGTCAGGGACGGGTTGACACCGAGGTTCGCCGAGATCGACGCGCCGTCGGTGACGTGCAGGGTCGGATAGTTCCACACGCGGTGATACGGGTCGATGACACCGGCTTTCGGGTCGTCGGAGATGGCGCAGCCGCCGAGGTAGTGCGCGGTGAGCGGCATGTTCACGATGTCTCCCCACGTGCCGCCGGCGAGTCCGTTCGGCAGCTTGCCCGCGATCCGTCGAGTGGCCTCGTTGCCCTTGGGGATCCAGGTCGGATTGGGTTCGCCGATGCCTTGCTTGGACGTGATGTAGCGCAACGGTCCACGCTTGCGCACGAAGGTGGTCAGCGAGTTGTTGTTGTTCTGCATGACCAGTGCGATCACCGTGCGTTGGCTCCACTTGCGTACCACCAGGAGTCGCACCAGCAAGAACGGATTCCGGATGACCTGCCGGAGGAACTGCCCGAACCGGTTCGCCGGGGATCCGCCGTCGGTCAGCGCCGTCTGTAGGTAAGCGATCGCGTTGGAGCCCTTGCCATAACGCACCGGCTCGATGTGGGTGTTGGATTCCGGATGGAAGGACGACGTGATCGCCACGCCGCGCGAATAGTCGTGTGCGGGATCGAATTTCCCGGCCATCGCACCAAGGATCGACTCCGAGTTGGTCCTCGTCAGCTCGCCCATCGCGTCCGAGATCCCCGGCAGCGTCGTATGTTTCGCGTGATGCATCAATCGCTGCGTATTGAAGGTGCCGGCCGCGACGATCACCTGCCCCGCGGTGTAGACGCGGGCCCGACGACCCAGCGGACCCCATGACGACGACCCGTGCGTGCCCACCGACCATGTGCCGTCGGTCTTCTGCTCGAGCGAGTCGACGGTGGTGCGCGCGATGATGGTGGCCCCACGACGTTCGGCGAGTCCCAGGTAGTTCTTCATCAGGGTGTTCTTGGCGCCGACCCGACACCCTGTCATGCACGCGCCGCATTCGGTGCAGGCCGTGCGCGCCGGTCCCACACCGCCGAAGTACGGATCGGCCACGGTCTCGCCCGGCTCGCCGTCGAGGCCGGTCTTGGCACCGAAGAACACGCCGACCGGCGTCGAGGTGAAGGTGTCGGCGACACCCATCTCCGTGGCGACCTCTTTCATCACCCGATCGGACTCGGTGAAGGTCGGATTGGTCACCACACCCAGCATGCGTCGTGCCTGGTCGTAGTAGGGAGTGAGCTCGTCCTCCCAATCGGTGATGTGGTTCCACTGCGGATCGGTGAAGAACGGGGTCGGCGGCTTGTACAGGGTGTTCGCGTAGTTGAGCGACCCGCCACCTACGCCCGCACCCGCCATGATCATGACGTCCTTCAGCGCATGTATCCGCTGAATGCCGTAGAGGCCCAGCTTCGGCGCCCACAGCCACTTGTGCAGGCGCCAGCTGGTCTTCGCGAATTCCTCGTCCTCAAAGCGCCGGCCGGCCTCGATGACACCGACCCGGTATCCCTTTTCCACCAGGCGCAGCGCACTCACGCTCCCGCCGAATCCGGAACCGATGATGAGCACGTCGAAATCACATGGGGCTGCCATGAGCAACCATACTAACGCACATTGTCACATAGCGTGACGCGGGTCACCGGTGGACCGAGAGGCCCACCTTCTGGAACTCCTTGAGATCGCAGTATCCGGCCTTGGCCATGGCCCGTCGCAGCGCGCCCACCAGGTTCAACTCTCCGAACGGGTCGTCGGATGGACCGGTGAGCACCCGGTCGAGCGTGGGCCGATCCTCATCGATCGCCACCTGGAGCAAAGCACCACGCGGGGTATCCGGATGCGCTGCCGCCGACGGCCAGTACCAGCCACGACCAGGGGCCGACGCACTCGCGGCCAGCGGCGTCCCCAGCACTGCGGCGTCCGCTCCGCACGCGATCGCCTTGATCAGGTCACCGGAGGTGTGAATGTCGCCGTCGGCGATCACATGGACGTACCTGCCGCCGGTCTCGTCGAGGTAGTCCCGGCGGGCCGCGGCGGCGTCGGCGATCGCTGTGGCCATGGGTACTCCGATTCCGAGAACCTCACCGGTCGTGGTCGCGCCGGTGGCCGAACCGTAGCCGACGATCACGCCTGCCGCGCCGGTCCGCATCAGATGCAATGCGGTGCGGTGATCGTGGACGCCGCCCGCGATCACCGGGATGTCGAGGTCGGCGATGAAGGTCTTGAGGTTCAACGGTTCTCGCGTCGCGCCCTCCGAATCCACCTGCGCCACATGCTCGGCCGAGATGATGGTGCCGTGCACGACGAGGATCTCCACGCCCGCAGCCAACAACGCGGGCGTCAGCTCGGGCGCATGTTGCGGACTGACCCGCACCGCCGTGGTCACACCGGCCTCACGGACCTGCGACACCGCCTCGGCGAGCAGTCCACTGTCCAGTGGCGCTGCATGCAACTTCTGCAGATGCCGCACGGCCGCATAGGGATCCGGGTCCTCGGCCGCGATCTTGACCAGTTCGGCGATCTTGGCGTCGACGTCGCGATGCCGAGCCCACAGTCCCTCGCCGTTGATGACGCCGAGGGCACCGAGCTTGCCCAGCTCCACGGCCATCTGCGGGGAGACGAGCGCGTCGGTGGGATGGCTCAGGATAGGCGCCTCGAACCGGTAGGCATCGATCTGCCATGCCGTCGACACATCCTTGGACGATCGGGTTCGCCGTGACGGCACGATGCTGATGTCATCCAGCTCGTAGGTCCGTCGGGCGGTTCTGCCCATACCGAATTCGACGAGATCACGCACCGGTGCGCCTTTCTGCTGTCCGCTTCACTCAGCGGGAATAGTAGTTGGGTGCCTCTGCGGTCAATGTGATGTCGTGCGGATGCGACTCCTTGAGGCCGGCCGCGGTGATCTGCACGAAGCGCGCCTGCTGGAGATCGGTGATCGACGTCGACCCGGTGTATCCCATCGCCGCCCGCAGCCCACCGACGAGCTGATGGATGACCTGCGTGAGCGGGCCACGGAACGGCACCCGGCCCTCAATGCCTTCGGGCACCAGCTTCTCTTCCTTGAGGACGTCGTCCTGGAAGTAGCGGTCCTTCGAATACGACTTGCCCTGCCCGCGTCCCTGCATCGCACCCAGCGAACCCATGCCGCGGTAACTCTTGAACTGCTTGCCGTTCACCAGGATCAGATCGCCCGGAGCCTCGGCGGTACCGGCCAGCAGCGAGCCGAGCATGGCGGTCGACGCGCCGGCGGCGAGCGCCTTGGCGATGTCGCCCGAGTACTGCAGACCGCCGTCGGCGATGACCGGGACGTCGGCCTGCTTGCACACCGTGACGGCTTCGAGGATCGCGGTGATCTGTGGTGCACCGACACCAGCGACCACGCGGGTGGTGCAGATGGAGCCCGGTCCGACACCGACTTTCACCGCGTCGGCACCGGCATCGATGAGAGCCTGTGCGGCCTCGCGGGTCGCGACATTGCCGCCCACGACGTCGACGCGGTCACCGACCTCGGCCTTGAGTTTGGCGACCATGTCGAGCACGAGGCGGTTGTGGGCGTGTGCGGTGTCGACGATGATGACGTCGGCACCCGCGTCGGCCAGTGCCATGGCCCGCTCCCACTGCGGATCGCCGGTACCCACGGCGGCGCCGACCAGCAGTCGACCGTCGGCGTCCTTGGTGGCCAGCGGATGCTGTTCGGTCTTCACGAAATCCTTGACGGTGATGAGACCGGTCAGCCGGCCGTTGC
Source organism: Gordonia gummivorans (assembly GCF_022513585.1). Taxonomy (GTDB): domain Bacteria; phylum Actinomycetota; class Actinomycetes; order Mycobacteriales; family Mycobacteriaceae; genus Gordonia. The sequence goes on along the minus strand of NZ_JAKWBF010000005.1, from coordinate 150,293 downwards.
CGTCGACGATCGGCAGCTTCTCCACCTTGTTGCGCCGCAGGAGACCCAACGCGGCTTCCGCCGAAACACCCTCGTGCGCGGTGATGAGCGGCGCCTTGGTCATCACTTCGGAAACCGGACGATCCTGATCGACCTCGAAGCGCATGTCGCGGTTGGTGATGATGCCCACCAGCTCACCGCGATCGTCCACCACCGGCAGGCCGGAGATGCGATACCGCGCACACATCGAGTCGACCTCGGCGAGCGTGTTGGTCGGCGAGCAGGTGACCGGGTCGGTGACCATCCCGGCCTCCGACCGCTTCACCGTCTCCACCTGGCCGGCCTGATCCTCGATCGACAGATTGCGATGCAGGACACCCATACCGCCCGCGCGGGCCATGGCGATTGCCATCCGCGCCTCGGTCACGGTGTCCATCGCCGAACTCACCAGCGGCACACGGAGGGAGATGTTCTTGGTCACTCGCGAGGAGGTGTCCACCTCGCTCGGGATCACGTCGGAGGCCGAGGGCAGCAACAGGACGTCATCGAAGGTCAGGCCGAGCATCGCGACCTTGCCGGGATCGTCTCCACCGGTACGAACATGCGTCATCTGTCCATGGTATCGACTCTGGCCAATCGGTATTGCCCACCCCGGTGCGGTGCTCGCGGAAGCGTTCGCCCGACGCAGACAGGTGGTGTGTAGGGATACGGCGCGCGTGCCGCACCATCGGCTACGGTGGTTGTGTGCGCGACCACCTTCCACCCGGCCTTCCGCCGGACCCGTTTGCCGACGATCCGAGCGATCCCGCCTCGGCTCTCGACTCTGTGGAGCCGGGCATCCCGCTCGACGAGAGCGAGCGACTCGCTGTCGAAGAGGACCTCGCCGATCTCGCCGTCTACGAAGCACTCCTGGCCCATCGCGGGGTCCGTGGCCTGGTGGTGGTCTGTGACGACTGCCACGAGGACCACTACCACGACTGGGACATGCTGCGCGCCAACCTTCTTCAGCTCCTGATCGACGGCACGGTCCGTCCACACGAGCCCGCCGTCGACCCACGCCCCGACGCCTACGTGACGTGGGACTACTGCCGCGGGTATGCGGACGCGCGCAATCACCTCGACGAGGATCGCTGACCCGAAGAAGCCCCTGCGCTTCCGGAGCTACCCTCAGCCGGCGGAAGAAGCCTCAGCGCGACGGAACCGCCGTGGTGGTGGTCGTCGTGATCGTCGGAACCGGCTCGTCGGGGACATCGGCCGGCGTGCTCTGCAACGTCGACGACGGCGGTGGTAGCGGCACCGCCGTCGTGAAGGTCGTGGTCGGGACGACCGTCGGTCGCGTCGTTTCCGGTGGATTCGTCGGTCCGGGTCCCGGCGGGTTGGACGGTCCGGGTCCGGGCGGGTTGGTCGTGGTCGGTGTGTCGCCGCGCGGTGTTGTCGGCGGCGTCGTCCCCGGTGTCGTGGTGTCGGTGCGCGGATTGGTCGATTCCGGAGGAGTCGTTCGGGCGTCGGTTCCGGTCCGCGTACGCGGATCGACCGTGGTCGAGTCATCACCCGGTGACGTGGTCACCGAGCCCGGGCCGGTCGTCGACGGACTGCCGGTCGGGCTCGCGGATTTCGCAGTGCCCGCACGCAAACGGGAGATCCAATCGTTCATCTGATCTCGCGTGTCGCCCTTACGCATCGGCCCCATCTGGCTCTCCGCCTTGGCGATATAGCTCGCCGCGGCCGAAGTGTCGCCGATGGCCATCGCCGCTTCGGCCTGCTCGAGATTCGACCGCACGTCATGAGCGGCTTGGGTCTCGGATGCGGCCTGTGCAAATACGACCTTCTTGACCGGCCACAACGGATCTCCGGGCTGCGAACCCTCCGACAGCACGGTGAGACCTGCGGCAGCCACGATGACGATCGCGGCAGCACCCGAGATCACGCGGAGATGGCGGACCATCCGCTTACCCCGACTCGCACGCTCGGTGGCGGCGATGGCGCGTTCGACCTCGTCGACTGTCGGCAACTCCGGTGCCGGCTGGTCCACGATCCCGTGGCGCCAGTCCGACAGCAGCGCGGCGAGTTGGTACTCCTCGTCGTCACGGGTCTCCACCGGTACGTCGCGCGACAACGCGTCGATGAACTGGTCGTCGAAGGCGACCTGCGAGATGTCGACCGGCTCGCCGTCAGCCCCGTCGCGGGGCCAGTCGACCGGCCCGGTCGGGCCGCCGTGATTGTCGGGCAGGGGGTCATTGCCGGTGTTCGCCCGGCGATGACGCCAGTCATGCGCGTCGTTCATTTGACCCTCCTGTCCTGTTCAACTCGTTCTTCAGCTTTGCCAATGCCCGGTGCTGGGCGACCCGAACCGCCCCGGGCGTACTTCCCACCGCTGCTGCGGTTTCCTCGGCGGACATCCCGACCACCAAGCGCAGCACCAGCACTTCACGCTGCTTCTCCGGGAGGATGTCGAGCAGTGCCCGCATCCGTCTGCTGGCGTCGGCGTCGAGTGCGAGCTGTTCTGGCCCGCCGGTGACGTTGGTGACCTCGGGCACCGCATCAACCGGATCGGCCTTCACCCGCCCCGCCACTCGCAGTGCGTCGGCCACCTTGTGCGACGCGATGCCGTAGACGAAGGCCATGAACGGCTTACCCTGGTCCTGGTACCTGGGCAACGCGGTCATCACCGCCATCAACGCCTCCTGCGCTATGTCATCGGCGGAGAACAAATGGCGTTCTCCGACTCCAATTCGCCCTCGGCAGTAGCGCAGAATGGGATCCTGCACACTTTCGAGAACTGACGTGAGCGCGACCCTGTCCCCTTGCCCTGCGGCACGGACAGCGTCGTCCAACTCACCACCTGTCAGCTTCATCGTCAGTAGGAATCCCCGTGTTACATGTCGGTTGACCGAACTCACCGGTCCTGATAAGACCCCCCGCACACCTACAGTCGCGATCGACCCGCGGCAAGCCCTCGTTTACCTTAGCGATCCTTAGCCGACGTGAACGGCATGCCCTTGCGTCGGAGCGTGGTTTCGAGTTGAACGTGCAGGTCACGCTCGGTAGTCGACGCCGCGCCGACACCCTGGAGCAACGACGACGCGGCCCACTGCAGAGGTAACAGTCCTTCGTCGGCTGCCCGGCGGGCAAGGATTCGGGCCACCTCGGCTGCGCCCGTACTGTTTCCGACCGACGCCTGGGCTGCTGCGGCGATGAGGTCTGTCTTGATGCGGTGGCGGGTAGTCGGCCCCGAATCGACACCTGCGACGGTCTCGACCGCATTCTGGGCGAACTCGACTGCGGTCTGCCCGTCGCCGCTGTACATGGCCAGCTCCGACCGCACCCACAGCATGCGTAACCACCCCCGGCCACCGTCGTCCCAGTCGTCGGCGCTCCACTGTGCGGGGTCGCGAGCGCCGACGTCGGCGAGCACGACGCGTGCGCGGTCGAGCAGCCGTCGCGAGGCACCGAAGCGCAGGAGGCCGAGATTGTCGGCTGCCAGGCCGATCAGCGCGTCGGCCAAGGCCGCACGCGGCCAGCGATTCGAGTCGCCGGTCATAGAAACTGCAGCACCGGCGGCTCGTCCGTCCAACGTCGTCGCGGCCGCGTGTCGGCCTGCTTGTCGATACAGTGACGCCGCGGTACTCCAACACAGCGAACGCAGGTCGTCCGGACAGTCGGGTCGTGCCTGGATGCGGTGCAGGCGGGTGAGGGCGTCGGCGACATCGCCCTGTCCCCCGGCATGTACGGCATCGCGCCAGTTCTCGTATCCGTCATCGGAGCCCCGTCCGCGCAGTTCAGATGTGATGTTTCCCCCTGGAGAAGTGTTCTGGCTCACCACGTTCAATTTGGGTTTGCATGAATTTAACGAACGGTCACAAACGTTAATTCCAACGCCACATCACCAGCAGATTATCCGTAGGTTTCGTATGGGTAAATCAAACACAATCGCCCACACACGGTGCAACATCACCCTGCGACCGCTCCGAATCGTTCTCAGAACCACTATTCGCAGGTCACAGTGCCTGTCCGCGTAGGTATCACGGGTGGCGTTTCCGGTACCGGAACGATGTGGTATCGCGGTCCGCTTACCTAACCAGCCGTTAACAAACACGAGATTCTTACCCTGGTTAGCAGGGGTTTTGGCGGTATTGACTGCGTTTCTCAGGCCCGCTTAATGTGTGCCTTGCGTTAGGAAATTGACGACCGACCTAGGAGTAGCTGCCATGCCCCAGCCCAATCATCTCCCCGGCCCGAACGCAGATATCTGGGACTGGCAGATGCAGGGTCTCTGTCGCGGTGTCGACTCGGCGATGTTCTTCCATCCCGACGGCGAGCGTGGCCGGGCCCGTGCGCAGCGTGAGCGGCGCGCCAAGGAGATGTGCCACCAATGCCCTGTCATCGCGCAGTGCCGCGAGCACGCATTGGCGGTCGCCGAGCCCTACGGCATCTGGGGTGGACTGTCGGAATCCGAACGCAGCATCCTCATGAAGCGTGGCGTCGGCCGCCGGATCGCCAGCTGACCCGCTGAACACAGACGAATCGGGGGGCTCCCGCTCTTCTCGAGCGGGAGCCCCCGATTGTCGTTCCAGCGGGAACCGTCAGTGGGCGTGCCCGTGCCCGGCGTGGGCTCCGGCGTCGGCCGGCTGATCGGTGACAGCGGTTTCGGTGGTCAGCACCATCCGCGCCACCGACGCGGCGTTGACCACCGCGGACCGGGTGACCTTGACCGGATCGATGATGCCCTCGGCGACGAGATCGCCGTAGGTCAGCGTCGCAGCGTTGAAGCCCTGCCCCTTGTCGGCGGCGGCGACCTTCTCGACCACCACGGCGCCGTCGAGACCAGCGTTGGCGGCGATCCAGAACAGCGGCGCCCGTGCGGCGTCGCGAACAACGCGCACACCGAGGGCCTCTTCGTCGGGCAACTCGGCCGCGAGGGCGTCGAGCCCGGCCGCGGCCTGCACGATCGCCGAACCGCCACCGGGAATGATGCCTTCCTCGACCGCGGCCTTGGCCGCTGCGACCGCATCTTCGACGCGGTGCTTGCGCTCCTTGAGCGCGGTCTCGGTGGCTGCACCGACGCGGATCACCGCGACGCCGCCCGCAAGCTTGGCGAGGCGCTCTGCGAGCTTCTCCCGATCCCAGTCGGAATCGCTCTGCTCGACCTCACGTCGCAGCTGCGCAGCACGATCGGCGATGGCCTCCTTGGTGCCGGCACCCTCGATGATGGTGGTGGCGTCCTTGGTGACCACGACGCGACGGGCCGAGCCCAACACCTCGAGTCCCACCGTCGACAGGCTCAGGCCCACGTCGGAGGTCACCACGGTCGCACCGGTGACCACGGCGAGGTCTTCCAGGAACGCCTTACGGCGGTCACCGAAGAACGGCGCCTTGACCGCAACGGCACGAATGGTCTTGCGGATCGAGTTGACCACGAGCGTCGACAGCGGCTCGCCCTCGACGTCCTCGGCGACGATCAGCAGCGACTTCCCGGCCTCGACGACCTTCTCCAACAGCGGCAGGAAGTCGGGCAGCGAGCTGATCTTGTCGCGGTACAGCAGGATCAGGGTGTCCTCGAGGACCGCTTCCTGGCTGTCGGGGTCGGTGACGAAGTACGGCGACAGGAAGCCCTTGTCGAACTGCACGCCCTCGGTGATCTCGAGATCGGTCTGCAGTCCCGAGCCTTCCTCGACGGTGACCACACCGTCGGTTCCGACGACGGTCATCGCCTTGCCGACCATCTCGCCGACCTCTTCGTCACGTGACGACACGGTCGCGACCTGACCGATGGCCTTCTCGCCGTCGACCGGGGTGGCGGCGGCCAGCAGCGCCTCGCCGAGCGCGTCGGCGGCCTTGCCGATGCCCGCACCGAGCGCGATCGGATTGGCGCCGGCCGCGACGTTGCGCAGACCCGCCCGAACCATGGCCTGGGCGAGCACGGTCGCGGTGGTGGTTCCGTCACCGGCGACGTCATTGGTCTTGGTGGCGACCGACTTCACCAGCTGCGCACCGAGGTTCTCGAACGGATCCTCGAGGTCGATGTCGCGGGCGATGGTGACGCCGTCGTTGGTGACGTTGGGGCCACCGAAGGACTTGGCGAGGACGACGTGGCGGCCACGCGGGCCCAGGGTCACCTTGACGGTGTCGGCGAGCTGGTTGATGCCGCGCTCGAGCGCGCGCCGCGCGTTCTCGTCGAATTCAATCTGTTTGGGCATGAGTCACTTTCGTGAAATGAAGAAACGAATGTAGGGGCCGAACACACCCGCCCCGGCGCCCGTGAAACGGGCCGCCGGGGCGGGTGGGACTCGCGATGTTCTCGCGGGTCTTACTTGCCGATGACAGCCAGCACGTCACGTGCCGACAGGATCAGGTACTCCTCGCCGGCGTACTTGATCTCGGTGCCCCCGTACTTGCTGTAGATGACGGTGTCACCTTCCTTGACGTCGACGGGGACGCGGTTGCCCTGCTCGGTCACCCGACCCTCGCCGACCGCGATGACGGTGCCTTCCTGCGGCTTCTCCTTGGCGGTGTCCGGAATGACCAGACCCGACGCGGTGGTCGTCTCGGCCTCTACGGCCTGCACCAGGATCTTGTCCTCAAGCGGCTTGATGTTCACGCTCGCCACGATGTGAGTCCTCAACTTTCGTACTGAGAAAGAATCTGCACGTTCATGGCCCTGGAAAAACCTCGTCGTCGCGGGTGCCGAGGCTTGTTCAGTGCCACCTAGCACTCTATACATGCGAGTGCCAGCACTCAAGGGCGACGGCTGCAAATCAAGTGTTCGCCGGCAGCGGAATCGCTCGAGCGGATCGGCGCGTCCGCCAGGACACACCCAGCGCTCCCACCAATCCGATCACCGACAGGGCGCTGACCAACCAGATCGCCGTCGTCATCCCGCCGGGCAGACCGCCCGACCCGGCCGGTTGCTCCGATGCCGTGAGGATCGCAGTGACCACGGCGAGCATCACCGCCCCACCGACCTGAACGCTCGTATTGACCAGCCCGGACGCGAGGCCCTGCTCGTCGTCGGCCACCCCGGCCGTGCCCTGCGCGTTGACCGACGGAAACGTCAACGCGAACCCGATTCCCAGCAGGACGATGGTGGGCAAGAGGAACTCGGCAAAGCCCATGCCCGGTTCCGTCCGCGCGAACCAGAGGTAGCCGCCGAGGAAGGCCGCGAATCCGCCGATCATGAGCACCGGCGTCGGAACTCGGTCGAGTACGCGATCCATCTTGACGGCACTGGCGGCCACGATGAGACCCGCGGGCAGGAAACCCAGGGCCATCATGAGCGGCGACCAGCCGAGCGTGTCCTGCAGGTAGAGGGTCACCACGAACTGGAATGCGACATACCCGCCGAACATGAGCGCCCCCGACAGATTCGCGTGGACGAGGGTCACCGAACGCAGGATGCCCAGTCGCAGCAGCGGATGCCGATGCCGACGCTCGATGACGACGAAGGCGACCGACGACGCTGCGGCCGCACCGAACACCGCAAGGGTTGCCGGCGCCGCCCAGCCCACCTCGGGCGCGCGCACCACCCCGAGCACCAGCAACAACAAGGCCGCGGTGCTCGTCGTTGCGCCGGCGACGTCGAAATGTGCCCAGTCGACCGGCCTGCGTCGGACGGCCGGGATCACCCGCAGTCCCGCGAAGAGCAGCAGCAATGCCACCGGCCCGGGGAACAACAGGGTTGCGCGCCAGGACAACTCGGTGAGCAGGCCACCGAACACGAGGCCGAGAGAGAAGCCGCTGGCGCCGCAGACGGTGTAGATGGACAGTGCGCGGTTGCGCGCAGGCCCCTCGGCGAACGTGGTCGTGATGATCGACAGACCGGCCGGAACCGTGAAAGCCGCCGCGATGCCCTTGACGAAGCGCAACCCGATGACGAGCGCGTTGACGTCGACGACGGCACTCACCACCGACGCGACGCCGAACACCGCGAGCGCGGTGAGGAACACACGACGGCGGCCGAAGAGGTCGCTGGCCCGGCCGCCGAGCAGCAGAAGGCCCCCATATCCGAGCACGTACGCACTGACGATCCACTGCAGTTCCGATTGCGCCATACCCAGATCCGCACCGATGGACGGCAAGGCCACTCCGACCATGGAGATGTCGAGTCCGTCGAGGAACAGTGCTCCGGCCAGGACGACCAGGAGTAGCCACGTTCGTCCCGACCATCCGGAGCCGCTGGTGATGTGTGTGGGGGCGTCATCCCCCGCCTTCGGCAGTCGCTGCCGATCGCTGATGACCACTTCGGTTGTTGTGTGTGCCATGCAGGAAACTATATGCACATGCATTAGATGCTTCTACATTAATTGCGCTCACATTTATTGCGGTTGCATTTACCGTCCGACGGCGCTAGCATGCGGCCATGAGCAAGGACGCTGCCACGCACGACGATCTCGCGGCGGCCTGGCATGACCTCTCCGTGAGCTACCACCGCGTGCTGTGCGCCCTCGATCGAGAGCTTCAGGCGGGGCACGGATTGACTTCGAGCGAATTCGAAGTCCTCGAACTACTCTGGGCCGCAAGCGATCACAAGCGCCGGATGAGCGACCTCGCCGACAACGTCCACCTCAGCCAGAGCGCACTGTCGCGTGTGGTGGCCCGCTTGGAGAAGGACGGATTGGTGGAGCGCAGCATGTGCGCCAACGATCGTCGATCCGTCTTCGCCGAACTGACCGCCGAAGGCGAAACACGCTACTGCGCAGCGCGTCCCACCCAGCGAGCGATCCTCGCCGACCTGTCCGGCGGATGTCCTCAGATGATCCGGGCCGCGGCGTCAGGCCGGTCAGCCACCAACGGGTAGCCGCCGGTCCAGTTCGATCAGACGCTGGCTGTCTTCGTAGAAATCACGCTGCTCGACGATCTTGCCCCAGCGTGCCCGCGCCCACAGTACGGAACGGTTGGTGTAGATCTGCTCGCCGTCGAGGACCGCCGCGTCGTCGAATCTGATGGCGATGGTCATCGACCACGGCGCACCGCCGACGACGATGGAGCAGATGTCTCCGGCGAGGCCGGCGTCCACGAAGTCGAGCAAGAATCCCTCGATGGCAGCCCTGCCCTCGTAACGGCCGCGCCAGCGGTGGTCACCCTCATGGAAGTAGAGCACCGCATCCTCGTGATACCCGGCCGCCAGCGGACCAATGTCACCCTGGGCGAGGCAGGCCACTCCGTGTCGGAGTTTGCGCGCCAACGCCCACAGCAGCAGCCTGCGAGCTGACATGGCGACTGCCAATCCGATGACGATTCCGACGATCAGCGCAATCCACATGATTGCCACCTCCGGGTGGTTTACCTGGTCACGTACCTAGAATGATCGTTCTAGCGAGGCCGCGTGTCAACCCCGAAGCGACGCGCGCACGGAGATCAGAGCTGACTGAGCTGAACCGACAATCCCGGGTCGGTGGCGACGGTGAGTGGCGACGGTTGTGCGCCACCGGCGATGACATGGGCGCCGAGCGTCGCGATCATGACGCCGTTGTCGGTGCACAGGCGCGGCTTGGGCACCCTCAGCGTGATGCCGGCCGCGGTGCAGCGCTCCTGCGCGAGCGAGCGGATGCGCGAGTTGGCCGTGGCGCCGCCGCCGAGGACCAGTGTCTCGACGCCGAGATCGGTGCACGCACGAATCGCCTTCATGGTGAGCACGTCGGCCACGGCCTCCTGGAACGATGCGGCGATGTCGGCGACCGGACGCGCAACCCCGTCTCGATCGCATTTCTCGACGTAACGCGCGACCGCGGTCTTGAGGCCGCTGAACGAGAAGTCGTACCGCGCGTCGCGAGGGCCGGTCATGCCGCGGGGGAAGTCGATCGCACGTGGATCACCCTCGCGCGCAGCGAGATCGAGCGCCGGGCCGCCCGGGAAACCGAGGCCGAGCAGGCGGGCGACCTTGTCGAATGCCTCCCCCGCCGCGTCGTCGACCGTTGTACCGAGTTCGACGATCGGCTTGCCGAGATCGGTGACGTGAAGCAGGTGGGTATGTCCGCCGGAGACCAGCAGCGCAACGCATTCGGGCATCGGTCCGTGCTCGAGGGTGTCCACCGCGACGTGACCCCCGAGGTGATTCATCGCGTAGAGCGGCACATCCCATGCCAGTGCATACGCCTTGGCTGCGGCCACTCCCACGAGCAGCGCACCCGCCAGCCCCGGGCCGATCGTCACCGCGATCGCATCCGGGCGGTCGATACCTGCTGCCTCCCTTGCCCGTTGCATCGTCGGCACGATCGCTTCGAGGTGCGCCCGCGACGCGATCTCCGGGACCACACCACCGAACCGCGCGTGCTCGTCGACGCTGGAGGCCACTTCGTCGGCGAGTAGCGTGGCGTGGCCGGGCGCTTCACCGTCGGCCGGGGTCCACCGCACGATCCCGACACCCGTTTCGTCGCAGGAACTCTCGACGCCCATCACGATCAGTCCGCGGTCGATCAGTCCGCGGTCGATCAGTTCACGGTCGGCGCTCATGCGGGTCCCTCCTCCGGATCGAGCGGCCGGCCGGATACCGGCGGACGAATCATCGTGTACGCGTCCGCTCCGGACGGCTGATAGTAGTTGCGGCGGATACCCGACGTGGCGAAGCCGTGGCGCGAGTACATCGTGATGGCGACGTCGTTGTCGGTCCGCACCTCGAGGTACACCGGCGCGTCGCAGGCGTCGGCGACCACCAGCATCGCCTGCAGCAATGCCCGGCCCAACCCGGTCCCGCGTCGTTCCGGTGCCACGGCGATCGTGTGGATCTCGCACTCGTACTCGCCGGACCCGCCGAGGGTGGAAATCCCCGCGTACCCGACGACCTCCCCGCCGACCTCCTCGCGCGCGGCGAAGTAGGTGTTGTACGGCGCATTCAGCTCGGCTCGGAATGCCGTTGCCGGCCAGGGTGAGTCCTCGGCGAACATCTGCTTCTCCAGCGCCGCGCAGCGCGGAATGTCGGCATAGGTGAGTCCGTCGATGATCGCTTCCGGGGCGGTCATGAACCGACCTTGTTCGCCTGGGACACCTTGCGTTCCACGGCGTCCGGGCGACGCAGGTAGAGCGGCACCAGCGGCTCCGGCGGTGTGGACGACCAGATGGCGTCGGCCGCGGTCTGCACCAGCCCGGCCACCGACGGCACCCGCACCGAACCCACAGGCAACCCGATCAGTTCGGCGTGGGCGGGCGAGCCGAATGCCACGTCGACGTCGATCCCGTCGAGAGCCTCGAGGACCGCGGACGGTGCCATCACCTCCGGACCCTGCACCCGAAGGCCGTCGAGGTAGCGCGCCCAATACAGTTCGCGGCGTCGGGCGTCGGTCACCACGACCACCGACGACTGATGCGGATCACGTTGTACTGCAACGGCATCCAGTGAGCACACACCGTACGCGGGAATGCCGAGCGCGTCGGCGAAGGCCGACCCGGTGGCCATGCCCACGCGCAGTCCGGTGAACGGTCCCGGCCCGCAGCCGACGACGACCGCACCGATCTGGTCTCGGGTGACCCCCGACTCGTCAAGTGAGTCCGACATCAAGGTCGTCAGCAGTTCGGCATGTCTCCGATGGTCGGCGACGGCATGCTCGGCCAGCACGTCGACCGTGCCGCCGGGTCGCAGAACCGCCACTCCGGTGACCACCGAGTCGGTCGCCGTGTCGATGGCGAGCACGGTGGTTCCAGCAAGACCATCGGCCTCCCTGTGGTCACTCACTGGTCACCCACTCCCATTCCACTTGCCGCACATCGGTGTCCGGGTCTCGCCGCAGCCGCACCAACAGGTGGTGATCGGCGAGCCGCTCCGCGACGCCCTCACCCCATTCGACCACCACCACGGTGTCCTCGAGATCGGTATCGAGGTCGAGGGCATCGAGTTCGTCGAGTCCACCGAGTCGATAGGCGTCGACGTGCACCATGCCCGGCCGGCCGGAATCCCCGGGCCGATGCTCGCGGGCGATGATGAACGTCGGCGAACTGACCCGGCCGACCACGCCCAACCCGGCACCGATTCCCCGTGCGAGCGCGGTCTTCCCGGCACCGAGCGGCCCGTCGAGGATCACCAGATCACCTGCGCGCAATTCTGCGGCGATCTCGCTGCCGAAGGCCTCGGTGTCGGTCACGGTCGGCAGTGCGCGTGCACCGCTGGACCGGCGGTCGGGACTTGTACTGTCGGGACTCGTACTGCCGGGGGTCATACGCGAATTCGCTTCCACCACTTCGATCGCGGCGCCGGCAGGGCCACCCGTGCACGATCGACGAGATCGACGACGGCGTCGGTGACCAGACGCGGCTGCTCCATCTGCACCATGTGCCCGGCGCCCTTGACCACCACGAGGCGCGAGTCCAATCCGAACTCCGAGTACATGCGGACCGAATTCTCCAGCGGCGTCAGCCGATCCCGGTCTCCGCAGACCACCGTCGTCGGCACCTGCGCGATGACCGGAAGGGCGGTTGTCTCGTCGTGCGTCTCGAGCGCGTTCAAGAAGTTGACGATGGTGTCGATCGGCGTGTTCTGGATCATCTTCTCCACCGCCCGACCAGCCTTGGGGCTGAAGAAGGTTGGCCCGAAACTCGCGGCCACCAACACCGGCTCCAACGCTGCTCGGGTCACTCCTCGCCCGGCCTGTACGAGACGCGGCGCGCGACGCACCGACAGCCGGAACGCGTCGACGATCGGGTTGCCCAATCCCTCACCGAGGCCGGCCTCGGTGACACCACGCGACGCGGTCGCGACCAGGCCCACTCCGGCCACCGGTCCGTCGTGGGTGAACAGATGCGAATGCCTGCGCGCAAGTCCCATCAGAGACATGCCACCCATCGAATGTCCGACCAGCACAACATGTCCCACCGGTGCGGTGGCACGGATGACCGCTGCCACATCGTCGCCGAGTTGGGCGATGGTGCAGGTGTCGTCGGGTGCCGGGTCGCTCTTGCCGTGGCCGCGGTGATCGAAGAAGACCAGGCGGTAGTCCCGATCGGCCCATTCTTCGGCGAGCTGCAGACGCTGAAAATGCCACGATGCCATCCGCAGACTGAATCCATGGACAAAGATCACGGTCAACTCGGGAGTCGCACCATCGGCCACCCCACCGAGATCGACAGTGCGAACAGCGAGTTCGAGACCATCGTCGGTCTCCACCGTGCTCGCCGCGTCGGCGTAGATAGTGGTGAAATCGACGTCGGCGTACGGATCCACCTTGCCGGCCACGCGTTTACGGGCGAGGTTACGGGCTGCACCCGCCGCGGCGACGCCACCGAGGCCGGCCACCCCGGCGACACCTGCCAGCCAACCGATCCGCTGCGAATTGTCCACTGTCACTGCCCCACCTGTTCCGCCTGTTTCGGGCCGCCCACGTACACCCGGTTCACGCGGTTACCGATGCGGGACACGATTTCGTAGTCGATGGTCCCGATGGCATCGGCCCACTCCCTGGCTGTGGGACCGCCACCGGCACCGGTCCCGAACAACTCGGCGCGGTCACCCTCGGCGACGCCGCCACCGTCGGGTCCGAGGTCGATGACGAACTGGTCCATGCACACCCGACCGACGCCGGCGAAGTCGCGCTCCCCGATCCGCACCCGCAGTCTTCCGGACAAGAGCCGCGGCACGCCGTCGGCGTATCCGACGGGCACCACCGCAACCACGGTGTCGCGCGGCGCAATCCATGTATGGCTGTACGAGACCCCTTGCCCCGCAGCAACGTTCTTGACCAGCGCGATCTCCGCCGACACGGTCATCGCCGGGATGAGACCGAACTCGCCACGCTCGGGCACCGGCGTTCGGCCGTACAGAGCGATACCGGGCCGCACCAGGTCGCGCGCGAGGTCCGGACGTGTCAGCGCCGCAGGTGAATTCGCGATATGGACAACTTCGGGACCTGCTCCGAGCCGGCGCAGATCGGCCACCGCGGCATCGAGACGCGAGGCTTGCTCCGAGTTGAGCAGGTGATCGGGCTCATCGCCGCGCACGAGATGACACATCGCGGCTCGCAGTGCGACCGCACCTTCGGCGTCGGCCTTCGCCAGGGCGACGGCGAAGTCGTCCCACTCGTCGGAAGCGACGCCGCTGCGGTTGAGTCCGGTGTCGACCTTGGCCGTGACGGTCGCCGCCCGCCCCGACTCTCGTGCCGCGGCAATCACCGCGTCGAGCTGGCGCCGTGACGACAGCGCGATGTCGATCCCCGCGTCGATCGCGCCGGCAAAATCGGCACCCGGCGTGTGGAGCCACGAGGTGATGTGGGCGTCGATCCCGGCAGCGCGCAGCGCGAGTGCCTCGTCGATATGGGCGACGCCGAGCTCGGCCGCGCCCGCCGCCAGAGCTGCCCGTGCGACCGGGACCGCACCGTGGCCGTACGCGTCGGCCTTCACCACCGCCAATACGTCGGTGCCAGACGTCTGGCGCAGGACAGTGACGTTGTGAGCGATCGCGTCGAGGTCGACGGTCGCAGCCAGGGCAGATGAAGTCATCGCCGACCATTGTCCCAGATGTCGGCGAGTGCTCTTCAATGCGTTCGCCGGAGTTCACAGTGCCGCGCGGACAAGGATCGGGAAACTCGACGGAATTCAAACATTCTTTCGATCGATGTTTGCGCGGCCCACCACCGTCCGAAAGTTGCGGCCCGGTGGGAGGGATGAGTAGATCTACCGATTCGCCGGATGCGTGCGGCAATGTCCAATGGATGCATGCATCCCAGCAGTGACGCCTACCCACGCGTGTCCTCGCCCGTTCGCCCGCCCGGATTCCGCCTGCTCTCCACGCGAACTCACCTGACCGTCACGTGGGTGGCCATCGCCGTGACGATTCTCGGTCTGGCGCTGGCTGCCGGCGGTGGACTACTGGCGTACCTGGTCGATGCCGGCGCCGCACTCACCGCACCGGACTGGTCCATGACTCCAGCTGAACAGGCACAATACGACCGCTTCCGGGCCGTGGCCAGCGGTGGCGTGATCACCACCGTGATCGGGTGTGTGGTGTCCGTGGCCGCCCTGAGCATTGCGGTGTGCCAATGCTGCCAACCCGGGTCGCGCCAACCCAGTTCCACCGAAGTAGGAGCCGCAACCACCCTCGTCGCCTTCGGCGTGCTGTTCACCGCGGGCGTGCTGCTCGTCGTGCTCTGAGCACTCCGGAGTGTGGCGGTCAATCCGTACCGAGCAACTCCCGGATCGCCGGTCGTACCGCGGCGAGCAGGTTCGACGCCCCGATCGGCGCTCCTCGGCTTGCCAGCTGTGCGGCGCGGGCATGCACGCGGGCCGCGCACGCTCCGGCCAGCTGCGGATCGAGACCTGCAGCCAGCAACGCACCGGCGATCCCGGACAACACGTCGCCCGCGCCCGCAGTCGCTGCCCACGAAGCGCCGGCGTCGTTGCCGGCCACGCCGCCATCCCGGTCGGCGACCAGCGTGATCCGACCCTTCAGCAGCACGGTCACACCCCAGCGTCGAGCGAGATCGGTGACTGCGGCGAGCCGATCCGAGCCCACTTCCGAACCCGCGAGCCGTGCGAACTCACCCGCATGCGGGGTCAGCAACGTAGGCGCGTCGCGTCCCTCCACCAGTTCCGGATGCCCGGCGACCAGCGTCAACCCGTCCGCGTCGACAAGCACCGGCAAATTGGTGGCCAACACCTCACGCAACACCTCGAGCGCAGCATCATCGGTACCCCCGCCGGGCCCGATCACCCATGCCTGGACACGTCCGGCGTCGGCGAGTTCCGGCGCCGCGACGACCTCCGGGAAATGCGACACCACCTCCGCGTGCGCCGACCCGACATACCGGGTCATGCCCGACGTCGCGGTCACCGCGGCGCCGCTGCAGAGGATCGCCGCGCCAGGATAGCGGTGCGAACCGGCGATGATCCCGACCACGCCTTGGGTGTATTTGTCGTCGGCCGGCCCGGGAACCGGCCACGCAGAACCGACCTCGTCATCCGACAACGACCACAGGCCGGCCCCATCGCCGGCACCTGCGGCGATGCCGATGTCGATGACCTCGACCCGCCCGCACTGCGTCGCCGCCAACAGATGCGCGTTCCGTACAACGCCGAACGTCACGGTGATGTCCGCACGCACGGCGGGGTCGTGCACCTCGCCGGTGTCGGCGTCGACGCCCGACGGCAGGTCGACGGCCACCGTCGTTGCCTGCGAACCAACCGCCGCAAACGCTTCAACGGCGTTGGCACGCAACGGCCCTCGACCACCGATGCCGACGACGCCGTCGATCACCACATCGAGGTCGCGCGACAACGCGTCGACCACCCGCCCGCCGGCCCGCCGGAACGCTGCAAGCCCACCGGCATGGGCCTTGTCGGGCGCGAGAAGCACTGCCGTGCAAGCCACTCCACGCCGCGCCAAGAACGATCCCGCATACAGTGCGTCGCCACCGTTGTCGCCTGCGCCGACAACAATGCCGACGCGCCGGCCATAACAGCCGCCCATGCGGTCGAGTTCGCCCGCCACCACATGCGCGACACCCGCCGACGCACGGCGCATCAATGTGCCACTGGTCAGCAGGTCCCCGGTGACCCGCTCGGCCGCCCGGATCTGGTCCGCGGTCAGGTATCGCGTCGGCATCGCAAACCCTTGGGCCGCAATCTATTCGACGGTGACCGACTTGGCCAGGTTGCGCGGCTTGTCGACGTCGTAGCCGCGGGCCTGGGCGACGCTGGCCGCGAACACCTGCAACGGCACCGTGGTCACCAGCGGCTGCAGCAGCGTGGGCACCTTGGGGATCGGGATGAAGTCGTCGGCGACGGCCCGCGCGGCAGCGTCGTCGGGTTCGGCGATGACGATGGTTCGCGCGCCACGGGCCTGGATCTCCCGGATGTTGCTGACCATCTTGGAGTGCAGCACGGCACGACCATCCGCCGACGGCATCACCGTGATGACGGGCAACTCGTCCTCGATGAGGGCGATCGGACCGTGCTTGAGTTCACCGGCGGCAAAGCCCTCGGCGTGCATGTACGCGAGTTCCTTGAGCTTCAGTGCGCCCTCGAGCGCCACCGGGTAGCCGACGTGGCGACCGATGAACAGCACCGTGTTGTGGTGAGCCAGCGATCGGGCGAGGTCACGGACCGGTTCCATCGTCTTGAGCACTTCGGCCACCGCGTCGGTCATCGCCTCCATCGCGGCGAATTCGCGGGCCACCTCGTCGGCGTACTTGGTGCCGCGGGCCTGCGCCAGCGCCAGACCGACCAGATAGGCGGCCGCGATCTGCGCGAGGAAGCACTTGGTGGAGGCCACACCGATCTCCGGTCCGGCGTGGGTGTAGAGCACCGCGTCGGATTCGCGGGGGATCTGCGCACCGTTGGTGTTGCAGATGGCCAGCACGCGCGCCTTCTGATCCTTGGCGTGGCGTACCGCTTCGAGCGTGTCGGCCGTCTCCCCGGACTGCGAGATCGCGACGACAAGCGTCGAGCGGTCGAGCACCGGGTCGCGGTAGCGGAACTCGCTGGCCAGCTCCACCTCGACGGGGAGTCGAGTCCAGTGCTCGATCGCATATTTGGCGAGCATTCCGGCGTGATAGGCGGTACCGCAGGCGACGACGAACACCTTGTCGACGTCGCGCAGGTCCTGATCGGTGAGGCGCTGCTCGTCGAGCACGATTCGACCGCCCTCGAGGTGCCCGAGCAGGGTGTCGGCGATCGCGCGCGGCTGCTCGGCGATCTCCTTGAGCATGAAGAAGTCGTAACCGCTCTTCTCCGCGGCAGCGAGATCCCAATCGATGTGGAACGGCTTGCCGACGCGCGGGTTGCCGTCGAAGTCGGTGATCTCGTAGGTGTCGGCGGTGATGACCACCACCTCGTCCTGCCCCAGCTCGACCGCATTGCGGGTGTGCTCGATAAACGCGGTCACGTCCGACCCGACGAACATCTCGCCGTCACCGACGCCGACGACGAGCGGCGTCGACCGACGGGCCGCGACGATGGTACCCGGGTGATCGGAATGGGTGAAGACCAGCGTGAATGCGCCCTCCAACCGGCGCAGCGCGGCATAGGCACTGTCGACGAAGTCACCGGCGGCGGCACCGGTCGCATACTCGCGTTCGATGAGGTGCACCGCGGTCTCGGTGTCGGTGTCCGAGGTGAACTCGATCCCGGTTTCCTCGAGTTCGGCACGCAACACCGCGTAGTTCTCGATGATCCCGTTGTGGACCACGGCGATCTTGCCGTCGCTGCTCGCATGGGGATGGGCGTTGCGGTCGGTGGGCTTGCCATGCGTCGCCCACCGCGTGTGCCCCATCCCGGTGGTTCCGGTCAGAGACTCGCGTCCCACGGTCGCGATCTGCTTGTCGAGGTTCTCCAGCCGGCCGGCGCGCTTCTGGATCGCCGTATGGCCCTGACCATCGAGGATGGCCACTCCGGCCGAGTCGTAGCCCCGGTATTCCATTCGCCGCAGCGCTTCGACGACGATGTCCAGGGCGTCGCGCTGCCCCACGTATCCGACGATTCCACACATAGGTAGTCAGGGTACCTGTGCGGCGGGTGGATCAGGCCGACCGAGCGGGCCCTTCGGGGCGTGCGAGAGCGGCCGCGGCGACACGTGCGAGCGGATGACGCTTGCGCGGCTTTGCCCCGAGCAGCCTCGACACCTTGTCCAAGGGCTCGGGCGGGGGGTCGGCGAGGTCGACGACCACCGATTTCCCCAGCGCCGCGTCGGGATCGACAAACGCCTGATACTCAGGGTCGTCGGTGAGGGTGTGCAGGAAGAATCCGGTGCACAGTGCACGTACAAACTGGTGGGTCTTCGGGTCGGCGCCGTGGCCGCCGATCAGCGATTTCAGCGTCCGTCGCTCGAGAAGACCGCGCGCGGTGGCGCCGGGCAGCGTGCGCAACACCACATCGGCAGAGGTGTCGTCCTCACCACTGGCCTGCCCGTAGACCTCGGCGAGCGGCAGCGCGTTGACGCCGACCGTGTCGATCTCACCGGAACCGGCGACGATCACACCTGGCGCGGTGACCAAACGTGCGGCGGGGACGAGTTCCCCGGTCGTCGGGGCCGGAAACAGTGCCGCGACACCCCGGACGGGTGGTGGCGCCTGACCGAGGAGCTGCTGGTCGGACGCTGCGATGACGGCGGCCGACGCTCCGAAACCGTGCCCGGCGAGGCCGATGCGTGCCGGATCGACGGTCACCTTGCCGAGGCCGAGCGGCACGTTCGACACGATCGCGAGCGTCGAACGCAGATCGGCCGCGAGACCCACGTCGGAGGCGAGGAGACCACCTTGGCCTTCTGGGACGGCGACCACGATCCCCCACGACGCGAGATGGTGTATCAGATCGCGGTAGCGGGCCGAACCGGCCAGCCAGCCGTGCCCGAAGGCGATCGCGGGCAGCCGACGGCCCTCGTCAGGTGTGAACACTTGGCCCGCCACCCCGACGATTCCGAGGTCACCGCGGAGCACACGATGCGGGCCCCGCCGCGACAGGCGCGACATCAATTGCGCGGGCGACTGCGATGGCTTGCGCTTCTTGCCTGGCACAGCAGACAGCCTATGTGGTCATGCGTCGCCAGGTGGCAGATGGGGACTCGAGTCGGCGACATCGGCGGGCAGCATGATCCCGGGAAGGGCGTCCGCGGCGTCGGCCTGCTCCTCGAGTCCGGCGCGGACAGCCTGTGCCCCCACATCGGAACTGCGCTGCGCCGCATACTCCTTCGCGAGATCCTGCTGCGCGAGCGAGAAGGTTCGCGACGCGGCGGCGACCTCGGCGGTCGCGGCTCGCGCAACCTGCTCGATCTGGTCGGAAAGATTCACTGATCACCCGCCAGCGCCAGGTCGCCGTCTGAGGCGGTCGCGTCGGGCTGAGCTTGCCGGCTGGTCGACGACGTGGTTGCAGCACCACCCAACCGCAGTGGCACGTCGGCGGGCGTGTGCCGCCCACCCGGGCCGGGTTCGCCATCGACGATCACTCGCTCGGCCGATCCCGGAACAGTGCCGCCCTGAACACCGCCGCTCTGCACGCTGCTGCCCTGAACGCTGTTGCCCGCTGGAACGTCACCCACCGGGACGTCGTGCTGAGAGATCTCGACGCTCGGCAACGTCTGGTCCTCGACATGGGTGATGTCGCTGCGGGTCCGCACCACGTCGGGTCGGCCACCGGCGGGTTCGGGGTAGGACTCGTCGTCGAGGCCGGCGGTCGCCTTGTTGAGAAGTTCGAGAATCTGCACCACTCCGCGAGACGCCGCGTCGGCCGCCGTGGTGAACAGCTGGAATCGGGATGCGATGTCGGCGACGACGAGATCCAGCGGTACCCGACCGGTCAGGACCGCGCCCGGCAGGTCGGCGACCGGGCATCCGGCGATGGTCGGCTCGGCGACACGCGCGATGGTGAGGAGAAAGGTCCGAAGCAGACGGTCGATCCCCGCTGCTGCCGCCGAGGTCGCGTCGCTGAGGGTGCGTAACACGTGGAGATCGGACTCTGCCCGACGCTGATGGTTGATCACGGCGACGATCGCATCGTTCGCGGTGGAGCCGTGCCATCCGCGATCGAGCCGAATCTGCTGTTCGGGAAGGCGATGCAGGTGCTCGGACACCGCGCGGTCAGCAGCCAGCAGTCTGCGGCTGTCCGCCGACAACGCCGCGATGTCGAATCGGTCGGCGGTGGCCAGACGTGCATTGATGTCGGCATCCGATGGCACCGACACACCCAACGTGCGGCCGATGGCCGCGAACTCGAGCAGCTGGTGCACGCCGGCTCGCGCGTCGGCGCGCAACGCCGCGAGCGAATCACGAGACTCCCTCACGGCTGTCCACCGGTAGGGATCATGGCCGCTGCGGCCGCATCACCGGCGACCAGCTTCGAGGTGCCGGCGGTGAGCGCGTCCGCCAGTTCCGCAGCGGCTTGCGACTGTCGGCCCAACCGATCGGAGACGGCGGCGCTCATCGCTGCATAGCGGGCCGCGAGGGTTCTCATCAGCTCGGCGTCTGGGTGCGGTGTGGTGTCGGCGCGTCGCGCGTCGTCGATCTGGTCACCGTGTTCGCGCGCCCAGGTGCCGAACTCGTGCGCGGCGAGATCCTGCGAGACCGCACCGACCACCAGCGACGTGCGCCGATAGAACGCCGCCACGTCGGACACCTCGTCGGAGTCGACTTTCACACGGTTCATTGATCGGTCCCCTTCCACACGCATCCAAAGACTTGGACGCAGACGCCCCGATTGTGGTTCCGGTCACGGGCATTCTCTCCCGGATTTGGGTTTTCCGACAAGCCGCAGGACACCCGGACCTTTCCTTCCCCCTGTGATCGCGGCCACAGTCGTGGCATGAGCACACACTTCGGACTCTGGTACGACTTCCGCAATCCGGCCGGCGACACCAACGGCACCCCACCGAGAAGCTTCTCTACCCTGTATCGAGAGGCGCTCGACCAGATGGTGTGGGCCGAATCGCTGGGAATCGATTCGGTGTGGCTGACCGAGCACCACTTCATGGCCGACGGCTACACGCCCTCGCCGTTCGTCATCGCCGGGGCGATCGGCGAGCGCACCAGCCGACTGCGGATCGGCACCAATCTGATCGTGTCGCCCCTGCACAACCCGATCCGGTTGGCCGAGGACGCCGCCACGCTGTCGCTACTGACCGGCGGACGGTTCGACCTCGGCGTCGGGCAGGGCTATTGGGAGCCGGAGTTCGCCGCCTTCGGTCGCAGCCTGCGCAATCGACCGAGCCTCCTCGAAGAGGGCGTCGGCATCATCCGGAACTGCTGGTCGGGATCGGATGAGCCGTTTGCGGGCCGCCGCCTGAGCAAACCTGCTCTGCCGGTGACGCCGACGCCGGAATCCGTCCCGGCGCTGCTGGTGGGTGCGATGGCCGATCCCGCCATCGAGCGCGCGGCACGCATCGGCGACGGGTTCCTGAGCACCCAGAACGCACACCACGCGTCGTATCTCGCGGCGGTCGACAAGCTCGGCAAGCCTCGTTCCGAGGCCCGGATCTACGCGGGCCAGTGGGCGATCATCGCCGACGATCCGGAGCGGGAGTGGGCCCGCATCGGCAAGCATGCGCTCTACCAGATCAACCAATACATCGAGATGGGTGCGTTCGGTCCCATCCCCCAGTTCACCGATCCCGCACAACTCGTCGAGGCCGGGTCGTACACGTTGTGGGATGCCGACACCGCGGTCTCCGAGATCAGCGAATTGCTGCGTGCCACACCGGAGATCGTCGACGTCCATTTCTGGGCGCAGTTGCCCGGTGAGTCGGTGGAATCCGGTAGTGCGCGCGTCGAACTCCTTGCCACCGAGGTCATCCCACGCGTTCGCGCCCGGCTCGCCGATCCCGAGCCGGCCGAGGTGCTCGCATGACCGACGCCGCGCCACTGGTGATCACCGACTTTCTCTTTCGGGCGCGAGAGATGTTCGGCGACAAGCTCATCATCGACCACGTCGACGGTGTCGAGACGATGCGCTACGACTACCGCACCTACTCCGACCGGGTTCTGCGGTTGGCCGCCGCCCTCGTCGCACGTGGTGTCCGCCCGGGCGACCGGGTGGGCACCCTGGCCTGGAATCACCACCGGCACTTGGAGCTCTACCTCGCGATCCCGCTCGCCGGCGCGGTCCTCCACACGATCAACATCCGCCTCGAGGCCGACGAGATCGCCTACATCGTCGACCACGCCGACGACACGCTCGTCTTTGCCGATCCTTCGCTGGAGCACCTGCTGTCGGAGGCGCGACGGCGCCGTCCGGACATGCCCGTGGTCTCCCTTGATGACGGCGAGTACGAGGACCTGATCGCCACGAACCCACCTCTGACGCAGCCGGTTCCCCGCCGCGACGACGACCTGGCCGCGCTCTGCTACACCTCCGGCACCACCGGATCGCCGAAAGGCGTTGGATATCGCCACAAATCGTTGTACCTCCACACCTTTGCCGCTTGTCTGGCCGACGGTCACGCGATCAGCGAGCGTGATCGCGTGCTGCTCGTGGTGCCGATGTTCCACGCCAACGCCTGGGGAGTTCCGTTCGCGGCGTTGATGTCCGGCGCCGATCAGGTTCTGCCGGGTCCGCATCCCGCTCCCGCCGACATCGCTGCCATCATCGAAAGACACCAGGTCACCTACACCGGCATGGTGCCGACCGTCGCGGTCGACCTCGTCGCCCATGCCATTCGTGAGCACATCGACCTCACCTCACTGCGAGCACTCGTACTCGGCGGCTCGACACCGAGCACCGGGCTGATCCGCGACATCGAGGAACGACTGGGCGTGCCGGCCTTCCAGGGCTGGGGAATGACGGAGATCTCCCCGATGGCCACCTTCTCTCGACCGCCCGCCTCGGTCGCCGACGACGACTCCGCGGCGCGCGCCGACTACATCCGTAAACAGGGGCGCCTACTGCCCGGACTGCGGTGGCGCCTGCTCGCCGACGACGGGTCCGACGCCCCGCACGACGGCGTCAGCCGTGGCGAGGTCCTCATCCGCGGGCCCTGGGTCGCCACCGAGTACTTCGGCGACCCGCACCCGGATCGCTTCGTCGACGGCTGGTTGCGGACGGGCGACATCGGCACCATCGACTCCCGCGGCTACCTCGAGATCGTCGACCGGGCGAAGGACCTGATCAAGAGCGGCGGTGAGTGGATCAGCTCGGTCGCATTGGAGGAACAGTTGCTCGCCCATCCGGCGGTCGCCGAGGCCGCCGTGGTGGCGATGACGCATCCTCGCTGGCAGGAGCGGCCCGTCGCCTTCGTCGTCGGCGCCGGGGACGCCCCATCCGACATCGAGGCTCTGTACGCCGACCTTCGCGAACGGCTGCCCCGGTGGTGGATTCCCGACCACATCGTCGTCGTCGACGCATTGCCCCGCACGAGCGTCGGGAAACTCGACAAGCGCACCCTCCGTGAGCGGGTGTCGGCCGACCCACCTTTGTGGGAACCCACAAACGGCGCAGCGGAGCCGGTACCGGTGGCGGCCGCCGATTCCTAACGTGTCAGGTATCACATCGAGAACGGAAGGGATCGGGCATGAAGTTCAGCGTGTTCTACGTGCTCGAGACCCCCGACCGCGATTTCCGCCGGGCCTACGACGAGATGCTTGCGCAGGTCGAGATCGCGGAGGAACTGGGCTTTCACGAGGTGTGGCTCGCCGAACACCATGGCAGCGACTACGGGTCCATGCCGTCGCCGCAGATCGCCGCCGCAGCCATCGCCGAGCGCACCGAACGCATGCGCATCGGCATCGCGGTCAGCAACCTGACCTTCAACTGGCCGGTGCGCATCGCCGAGGACTACGCGATGGTCGACGTGCTCTCGGGCGGCCGCCTCGACCTCGGAGTCGGACGCGGCTATCAGCCACACGAGTTCCGGGCCATGGGCGCGCAGGATCGTCGCGACGTCAGCCGGGAGGTGTTCGCCGAGGCGCTGCAGATCATCAGCGGCCTGTGGACCAAACCGGTCGGGGAACCGTACACGTTCATCGGCAAGCACTTTCAGATCGTCGAGGCCGACTGCCGCCCCGGCGTCCTCCAGCGTCCTGCACCTCCCATCTACATCGCGTCGATCTCGCCGGAGACCTTCGATCTGCTCGCCGACGACGGACACAACCTCCTCGTCACCCCCACCCTGATGACGCTGCCCGAACTCAACGGCTTTGTGGTTCGCACCAAACGCGCCCTGCTCGACCACGGATGTGAACCCACCGCCATCGACTTCCCGATGAACTGGCAGATCCACCTGGCACGCGACGAGCAGACCGCCGTCGAACGTGCTCGCGAGCCGTTGCGCTGGTATTTCGACACCGTCATGTCGGCGATCCCCCAGGGCTCCGACGCCGTCGGCTACGAGCGGTACGCCGAACTCGCCGCCAGCGCCGGCGAGGGAGCGATGAGTCTCGACGGCCTCCGCGAGGGCGGCGTCTGCTACCTCGGTGACCCGGCCGGACTCGTTCGCGAGATCGAGATCCTGCGTGAAGAGACCGGACTCGATCACCTGATCTGCTGGATGAAGTTCGGCGGCATGGCCCACGAGCACGTCGTCGAGTCGATGGAACTCCTCGCCGAACACGTCATGCCCGTCTTCGCCGACGCACCCGCGCTCCTGCCCCGAAGCCTGCGGGACCATACCCCTAAATCGCACGGCAACAGTATCTTTGACGATCTGTCCACCGCCGAACTGCTCGACCTCGAATCCCATCAAGAAGGAGAACACCATGAGCTATCTCGCCGTTGAGAACGACCGCCGCATCTATTTCGAACACCACACCGGCACTGGCCGCGCAGTGGTCCTGTTGCACGGCTGGGGCGCCAACACCCGATGCTGGGACACCGTCGCGCCGGCACTGCGCGCCGCCGGCCACGAGGTCGTGCTCATCGATCTGCGGGCATGCGGTAAGTCCGACAAGGACTTCGACGACGTCTCGATCGACAGCGACGCCGCCGACGTGGTTGCCGTGGTCGACCACCTGTCGCTTCAAGCGCCGGTGATCAACGGATGGTCGTTCGGAGGTGCCGTGGCGACTGCTGCCGTCGCGAAACTCGGCGACCGCGCAGGTGGACTCGTCCTCACCGGCGGCGCGTCGCCGCGCTACACCGCGACCGACGACTGGCCGCACGGCGGCACCGTCGACGACGTCGAGCAGGTCCTCGCCAGTGCTGCTGCCAATCGGGCCGACACCTTCCGCGGTGTGGCACAGGCCGTGTTCTCCGAACCACCGAGTGACGATGTCCTGAACTGGATCTGGGGCATGTTCATGGAGATGGGACCCCTCGGCGACAACTCCCTGCGCGACCTCGCGCGCATCGACCTCCGCAAGGAGCTCGCCGCGATCACCGCCCCTATCCTGTCGCTGCACGGCACCGACGACGCCTTTGTCCCGTACTCCGGCGCGCAGGCCGCCGTCGAGTTGGCCGTGAACGCACGGCTCGTCACCTTTGAGGGCTGCGGACATGCGCCGTTCCTGCAGGACCGCGACCGCTATCTCACCGAGCTGCAGGAGTTCCTGAAAGCATGAGCACGCAACCGGCAAACACCCGGCCCCTGGTCTGGATCGTCACCGGCGGGTCCCGCGGAATCGGCCGCGCGGTGGTGGAACGGGTGACCGCACAGGGTGATCACGTCATCTCGCTCGCGAGAGGGGTGGCCACCTCGCCCTTCACCCATCCGCAGCGGGTGATGGAGATCAAGACCGACGTCACCGACTCCGACTCGGTCGGGCGCGCGATGAAAACCGTTGCCGAGGAATACGGTTCCGCGCACGCGCTGATCAATGTCGCCGGCGTCCACCGCGGCGGCCGGATCGACGACCTCACCCGCGAATCCTGGGATCTGGTGCTGGCCACCAATCTCACCGGCGCTTTCGAGATGTCCCGAGCGGCCGTCCCGCTTCTCGAATCCGGCTCCGCCATCGTCAATGTCGGTGCAGTCGTAGGCCTGCGCGGCTTCCCCGGCGACGTGGCCTACGGATCCGCGAAGGCCGGATTGTCCGGCATGACGCAGGTTCTCGCCGCGGAACTGGCCCCGCGCAACATCCGGGTCAATCTCGTCGTGCCGGGTTTTGTGGATACCGACATGACGTCGGGTCTGTCCGAACGGGCACGCGCCCGCATCGTGTCGTCCATCCCGGCCGGCCGAACCGGAAAACCCGAGGAGATCGCGCAGGTCATCGTCGATGTCGCAGGTGCCACCTACATGTACGGCGCCACCGTGCCGGTCGACGGCGGTCTGCTGAACTCCTTCAGCGGTGGTGCGCGCTGAGGCCTGTTGTGGCAACCCACAACAGCTCCCAACTCGGCCGGTGACGCAGACCACACTTTTCCATAGCGTCTGTACTGCAAACGAATTCAGCACTCGCTGACACCACAGAAGGAGTAACCGGTGGCAACCAGTACCGCGAACGTCAGTCTCGAGCAGCAGAACAAGGAGCTCGTCGCCGATTTCATGGAGGTGTTCTCGACAGGCGATGTGGAGGGAATTCTCTCCTACCTGTCCCCCACCGCGACCTGGTGGGTGGGCGGCACCATCGACGGGATCTCCGGCACCAAGGACAAGCAGGCGTTCGGCGAGATGCTGTCGAGCTTGTCCACCGCCACCACCACCGGTGCCATCCGGCTCACCCCGTTGGCGTTCACCGCCGAAGGCGAGCGCGTCGCGGTCGAGACCGAGTCGTATTCGGAGATGACCAACGGTCGCGTCTACAACAACCTCTACCACTTCGTCTTCGTGGTACGCGACGGCAAGATCGAGACGGTCAAGGAGTTCCTCGACACCGAGCACACCCGCGCCGTCTTCCTCGCACCCTGACCACAACTCCCCCAATCACATTCACCTCTCAACCCTCAAAGGAGCCCCACATGGACGTCGGCATTCTTCTGGTCTTCCAGAACTATCACGAGAACATCAGCGACGAAGAGGTCTTCCGCCACGACCTCGAACTCGGCGTGCTCGCCGAGAAGGTCGGATTCGATTCGGTCTGGTCGGCCGAGCACCACTTCGACGACTACTCGATGTGCCCCGACAACTTCGCGATCCTGTCGTATCTCGCCGGCCGCACCTCACGGGTGAAGCTGGGCCTCGGCGCGGTCATCCTGCCGTGGAACGATCCGCTGCGGGTGGTCGAGAAGGCCGTCATGCTCGACCAGATGTCGGGTGGCCGTGTGCTTCTCGGCATGGGCCGCGGACTGGCCAAGATGGAGTACGAGACCTTCGGCATCCCCATGGAGGACGCACGCTCGCGCTTCAACGAGGGCGCCGACGTCGTGATGCGCGGCATCCGCACCGGTCTCGTCTCCAGTGAGGGACCGAACTTCCCGCAGGTCGAGGTCGAGGTCCGCCCGCGTCCCAACCCGACGACCAGTTGGGACGGAAGGCTTTTCGCCGCCGCCATGTCGCCGGATTCGGTGCCGATCGTGGCCGACATGGGCGTGCAGATGATGACCTTCATGCAGTTCCCGTTCGAGAAGCATGCCGAGCAGATCAACGGCTGGAAGCAACTGTTCCGCGATGCCCAGGGCACCGAACCCGGCCCGCCGGTCATCCAGGACTTCGTGATCTGCCACGAGGACGAGGAAGAAGCCCGACGCCTCGCCTACGAGCACATCAACCGGTACTTCCTGTCGGTGATCAAGCACTACGACTTCGCCGGCAAGCACTGGCGCGAGACACCGGGCTACGAGACCTATCAGGCAGGCGCCGACATGATCCGTGAGGCGGGCATGGAAGCTGCGGCCGACGCGTATGTGGAGGCCAACGTCTACGGCACGCCCGAGCAGATCGTCGAGAAGTACGCCCACCGGCACGAGTTGATCGGCGACTTCCTGCCCAACGCGGCGTTCTCCTTCGGCGGACTCCCACTCGCCGAGGCCGAGAAGAGCCTGAAGTTGTTCGGCGAGAAGGTGGTTCCCGAAGTGCACAAGATGACCGCCAAAACACCGGTCGGCGTGTAACGCCCGACCGCCCACCAGGCAACCGTGGCGCCGGTGCCGCCCATCCGCGCCGGCGCCACGGCCCCCCAACCCACAGATCTTCCAGGAGTTCACAGTGAGCGATCCAATCGCCGATGGCGTCGTACCCGAGTTCCGTGAGGTGATGTCGCGGGTCTGCACCCCCGTCGCCGTCGTCACCGCATTCGACGGCGAACGACCGCACGGCACCACGGTGAGTGCGTTCACCTCACTGTCGATGACTCCGCCGATGGTGCTCGTATCCCTGGACCGCGGCTCCGATCTGCTCGCAATCATCCGCGAGACAGGCACGTTCGGCGTCAATGTCCTGGCCCACCAGCAGGCCGACGTCGCACTGCAGTTCGCCCGCAAGGGCGCCGACAAGTTCGACGGCGTCGACTGGACCGCAGACGCGGGCCTACCGCGGCTCACCGGGTCGTCGGGCTGGCTCGCCTGCACATCCGAATCCCTGGTCGATGGTGGCGATCACGTCATCGCCCTCGGCAATGTCGTCGCCACCGGGCACACGTCCGCCGACCCGCTGACCTATCACGCGCGGATCTTCGGTACACATCGCGCGCTGGAGATCGCGTCATGACCGCCGCCATCGGGCCCGCCGAGGCCGTGTCGCACGCCGTCGCAGCCATCGCCGCGGGTGGTCTCGCCGTCGTCATCGACGACGCCGACCGCGAGAACGAGGGCGACCTGATCGGTGCGGCGTCGTTGGTCACCGACGAGGCGATGGCGTTCATGGTGCGTCACACCACCGGGATCATCTGCGCACCCATGACCGACGAACGAGCGCGTGCACTCGACCTGCCGCAGATGGTCACCCACAACACCGACGCGCACGGCACCGCATTCACCATCACCGTCGACCACGTCGACACCGGTACCGGAGTGTCGGCGGCCGATCGGGCGGCCACCGTGCGTGCGCTCGCCGACCCCACCACCCGCCCGGCCGACCTGCGGCGCCCCGGTCACGTCTTCCCGCTCCGTGCTCGCGAGGGCGGCGTCCTCACCCGCGCCGGCCACACCGAGGCGGCCGTCGACCTGGTCACGATGGCCGGTGTCGGAGACGTCGGCGTGATCGGTGAGATCGTCGCCGACGACGGCACCATGCGGTGCGGCGACGACCTGCTCGCCTTCGCCGCGGCGCACGACCTCCCGGTCCTGCGGATCGCCGACCTGGTCCATCACCGCAGTACATCGACATCGCTGGTGCATCAGGTCGCCTCGGCCACCATGCCGACGGTATTCGGCGACTTCCGGGCCGTCGCCTACCGCAGCGAACTCGACGGCACCGAGCACCTCGCGTTGGTGATGGGCGACCTCGCCGCAGCCAGCCACACCGACCGCGGAGCCCTGGTGCGGGTCCACAGCGAATGCCTCACCGGTGACATCCTCGGATCCCTGCGCTGCGACTGCGGGTCACAGCTCGAGCAGGCCCTCGCCGCGATCGCCGAAGAAGGCTGCGGCGCGGTGGTCTACCTGCGCGGACACGAGGGTCGCGGGATCGGGCTCGCACACAAGATCCGTGCCTACGCGCTGCAGGAGCAGGGGCTCGACACCGTCGACGCCAACACCGCGCTGGGACTGCCGGTGGACTCCCGCAGCTACGGCGTCGGGGCCGCCATTCTCGCCGATCTCGGAGCCCGTCGATTGCGTCTGATCACCAACAACCCCGCGAAGTACGGCGGGCTCGACGGTTTCGACCTCGAGATCGTGGGACGCGTCGGGCTACCCACCGTCACGACACCGCACAACGTGCGCTACCTGCGGACCAAACAGGAACGCATGGGGCACGTACTCGAGGCGCAGGCCGTCACCGGTGCCTGAAAACCGCTGCTAGTGTGATCAGCAGCACACCGTTTCACGTTCGAGGTGAGGATGACCGTCTCCGCTGATCCCCCGTCGACCCTGGTCAGCCGGGAGCGCGAGGTCATCGCGGCGTTCGCCCAGGTCACCACCGAGGCGATCACCGACGCGAAACTCGAGGACCTGCTGACCCTGGTGGGCCGACGGCTGTGCGCCCTGCTCGGGGTGACGCGGTGCTCGGTCTACCTGCGCCACGGCAACGGTCGGTATCGCGGCGCCGCCGGCTATTGCCAGGAGGCCGGTGACATCACCCAGGCGGTCAAACGCCAGGAATCCGGGTTCGACGGCGACCGCTTCAGCCAGGAGGTCATCACCACCCGCCAGCCGGTGGTGATCCGCGACGCCCTCAACGATCCGCGGCCCCATCACCGGACCATGGCGCACTGGGATGTCCGCGCCATGCTCGGTGTTCCGCTCGTGTTCGACGACGAGGTCATCGGCGTGATCTTCGTCGACAGCCGCGGCCGCGATCACGAGTTCACCGCAGACGACATCGAGCTCGCGACGTTGTTCGCGCGACTGTCGGCGCTGTTCATCAGCCAGGCCATGCTCAACACCCGGCTTCGGCGCCAGGCTGCCGAGATCGCCCGCAACAACTCGACTCTCGCCTATCTCGCCGACGTCCACAAACGGCTGACCAACGCGGTCCTCGAGGGCGCCAACATCGGGCGCGTCGTCGGCCTGCTCAGCGAACTGTCGGCAAAACCCGTGGTGCTCTACAACAACGACTTCGACGTACTCGCCTGGGCGGCACCGGAAGCGCTGAGAATGGATGCGCCACCGATCATCAGCGCCAAGGTCCGCAACACCGCGTCGGTACGGGCGACGCTCGCCGAGCTGAGTGTGAACACCCCGTCGGCCGTGGTCCCCGCCCAGCTCGCCGTGGGTTTGGGTCGTCGGCATCTCATGTGCCGCATGGTCATCGAGGGCAAACCGAGTGGCTTCCTCGGGATCGTCGAGGTCGGTCGCAGCCTGGAATCGATCGACGCCAACATCGCCGAACGCGGCGCGACCGTGCTCGCGCTGCAGATGCTCTCCGAACGCCGGCAGATCGAGACCGAGGGTCAGGCCCGCGACGACTACCTCTCCGACCTCCTGCGCAGCGGCCGAGACAAGGAACATCTGGTTCGACGCGGTCCGCAGTTCGGCATCGACCTCACCAATCCGCATGTGCTGGTGCGCTTCACGGTCGACGACGCGCAGGGTCAGATGTCGGCGTCGGCGATTCAGTCGCTGGTCACCCGCACCTTCTCGGCGGTGATGTCGATCCCCGCGCCACCCGCAGTGCGGCTGCCGGGCGCGGTGATCGTGATGGTGCGCCTCTCCCACGACAATCCCGACGTGGACGCGATCCGCACCGACGTTTCGACGATCGCCGATCGTCTCGCCGGCCAATTGTCGCTCGGCACAACCGTCATCTCCGGTGTCTGCCGGGTGCCCACCGACTTCCCCCACGCCCATCGCGAACTGCGCGACATCGGTTCCATCGCACGCTCATTCGACTGGGGCACCCGCGTGGTCAGCCTCGACGACCTGGGACTCTTCCGCGTCGTCGTCAGCAGTGGACACGTCAAGGAAGCGCTGCACTTCGCGCACTCCTACGTCGCGGCCGTGCGCGATCATGACGACGGCACCCTGCTGGCGACGTGGCGCGCGTTTGTCGCAGCCGACGGCAAGGTGCAGGCCACTGCCCAGGCATTGGACGTGCACGAGAACACGATTCGCTATCGGCTCGGCCGGATCCGAGAGATCTGTCGACAGGATCCGACCAGTCTCGACAGCCTGTTGTCGGCGAAGATGGCCTTTCAGGTGCTCGAACTCTCGGGTGAGTGACGTCGGTTCGGTTTGTAGTTCTCCACAACGCCACCTCAACTCGACGGTTCCACTCAATGGCGTGCGCTCATAGCGTGGAGACATGCCCACGACCCCCACCAGCGAAGCGATCGCCGGCGTCGATCTCGCCGCGCTGAGCGACTGGATGGAGCGTGAGGGCTTACCGGACGGCGCGATCACTGATCCGGCCCCCATCGGCGGGGGCACGCAGAACATCATGGTCCGGTTCTCCCGCGGTGACACCGAGTTCGTGTTGCGGCGCGGCCCGCTGCATCTGAGGCCCGGGTCGAACTCGGCCATTTCTCGCGAGATGCGCCTGTTGGCCGCCCTGGCCGACACCGCGGTGCCGCACGCTCGATTCATCGCCGGCAGCACCGACGAGGAGATCCTCGGCGCGGTGTTCTATCTGATGGAGCCGGTGGACGGGTTCAACGCGGCGACGCACCTGCCGGCCGCGTATGCCGCGGCACCCGCGGGGCGTCGCGTGATGGGCTTCGCGCTCGTCGATGCCCTCGCCGCACTCGCCGCCGTCGACCACACTGATGTCGGCCTTGACGATTTCGGCCGGCCGGACGGCTTCCTCGAGCGCCAGGTCCCGCGCTGGCTCGGCGAATTCGACCGCTATGCAGACACTCCCGGGTACCCAGGACCGGAGTTCGGCGACGTCGGGAAGCTGGCGTCGTGGCTCGACGACAACCGGCCCGGTGCCAGCCGGCCCGGAATCCTGCACGGCGACTACCACATCGCCAACGTCATGTACGCGATGGAACGCCCCGAGGTGGCCGCGATCGTCGACTGGGAGATGGCCACCATCGGCGATCCGTTGCTCGATGTCGGCATGCTGTCGGCGATCTGGCCGGAGTACGACGGCGAGTCCGATCTCTACGAGAGCGCCCTCGGCGCCACCGGCGACCTGCCCAGCCGAGCCTCGATGCTCGAGCGGTATGCCGCGCAGTCCGACCGCGACCTCAGCGCGATCGACTGGTACACCGTCCTGGCGTGCTTCAAGATCGGCATCATCCTCGAGGGCACCTACGCCCGATCGTGTGCCGGTGCAGCCGGTCGTGACGTCGGAGAACGGCTGCGCCGCTACGCCAATGGACTCTTCGACCGAGCACACCGCATCGTCGGCTGATCCATCGAACCCAACCCGTCCCCCCAACCTCTTTCT
This sequence comes from Gordonia gummivorans, assembly GCF_022513585.1. GTDB lineage: Bacteria > Actinomycetota > Actinomycetes > Mycobacteriales > Mycobacteriaceae > Gordonia. The sequence continues at coordinate 117,112 of NZ_JAKWBF010000005.1, read as the reverse complement.
CACTGAACGGAGCACACCAGAATGGCCTGGGACTTTTCCACCGAACCCGAATTTCAGAAGAAGCTCGACTGGATGCGGGATTTCGTCCGCGCCGAGATCTTCCCACTCGAGGTCCTCGATCTCGACTGGCCGACGCTGCTGCGCGCCATTGCCCCACTGCAGGAGGAGGTGCGCGCACAAGAACTCTGGGCGGCCCACCTCGACCCCGAGCTCGGCGGCCAGGGCTATGGACAGGTGAAGCTGGGTCTCATGCAGGAGATCCTGGGTGCGAGTCCGTACGGTCCGCTCGTATTCGGCTGTCAGGCACCTGATTCCGGCAACGCCGAGATCCTGGCCGCGGTGGGCACCGACGAGCAGCGTCGCCGCTGGCTCGACCCGCTACTGGCCGGCGAGATGTACTCGGCCTTCGCCCTGACCGAGCCGGGCAACGCGGGCGCCGATCCCACCAATCTCACCACCACCGCCACCTGGGACGGTGAGCAGTGGACGCTCAACGGCCACAAGTGGTTCATCAGCAACGCCAGCACCGCCGACTTCATGATCGTGGTGGCGGTGACCGATCCGGACGCCGACCGGCACCGCCGCGCATCGCAGTTCATCATCCCGATCGACGCCCCGGGCCTCGAGGTGGTCCGCGACATCGGTTCGATCGAGAATCCGCGTCCCCGCGACAACACGTACGGCTCCCACTGTGAGGTGCGCCTGCGCGACGTGAAGGTCGGGCAGGAAGCGATGCTCGGTGGCCGCGGTGAGGGCTTCGTGGTGGCGCAGATCCGGTTGGGGCCGGGCCGGATTCACCACTGCATGCGCTGGATCGGCCAAGCCTGCCGTGCCTTCGACATGATGTGCGAGCGCGCAACCTACCGATCGGCGCATGGCTCGGTGCTCGCCGACAAGCAGACGGTCCGCAACTGGATCGCTGATTCGGCCGCCGAGATTCAGGCCCTGCGCCTGATGACCCTGCACGCCGCGTGGCGCATCGACGAAGAGGGTACGTCCAACGCACGCAAGGACATCGCCCTCATCAAGTTCTTCGGCGCCCGCATCCTGCACGACGTCATCGATCGCGCGGTCCAGGTCCACGGTTCCCTCGGCTACAGCGCCGACCTGCCATTGGAGTTCATGTATCGGGCCGCTCGCGCCGCACGTCTCTACGACGGACCCGACGAGGTGCATCGTGACAGCGTGGCACGCCAGTACTTGAAGGCGTATTCCCCTCCCCCACAGCAGGTTCCGTCCGAACACGTCCCGACCCGACGCGCTGCCGCCATCGAGCGCTTTGCCGACCTGCTCGCCGAACAACCCTGATCGTCCACCACCCATAGTCAACGAAAGGTATCGAGAACACATGTCTCTCAACGGAAAGATCGCCATCGTCACCGGAGCCCATCAGGGCATCGGACAGGCCACCGCCATCCGCCTCGCCGCCGACGGCGCGCACGTCGCCGCCGCCGACCTGCAGGACTGCGAGGTCACCCTTAAGGAGATCGCCGAGGCCGGGGGTTCCGCCGAGGCGATCCGACTGGACGTCCGGGTCGCCGACGACTGGGCGTCGTCGGTGGCCGACATCATCGACCGGCACGGTCGGGTCGATTGCCTGGCCAATGTCGCGGGCGTGGTCAACATGATCAGCGAGGACTCGGTGGTCGGGCTCACCGAGGAGGCCTGGGACAACGTCGTCGGCACCGACCTCAAGGGCGTGTGGCTCGGTATGCGCGCGGTGATCCCGAACATGATCGAGGGCGGCGGTGGTCGCATCGTGAACATCTCGTCGATGGCCGCGCTGCGCGGATTACCCAATCTCGCTTCGTATTCCGCCGCCAAGGGCGGCGTCATCGGCCTCACCAAGCAGGCCGCCTACGAGTACGGTCCGCACAACGTGCTCATCAACGCGATCGCCCCCGGCACCATCGACACCCCCATCCTCGCCGACATCACCGAGGAGATGCGCCAGGCAAATGCCAACGCGCACATCGTCCGTCGGCTCGGCCGGCCGTCGGAGATCGCGTCGATGGTCGCCTACCTGATGCGCGAGGGCGATTTCCTCACCGGCGAGATCTACCCCGTCGACGGCGGCTGGGCGGCCAAGGGCAACTTCTGATCTCAGCGATTGCTGGGTTATCCCATACCGCTGCCTGAGGTGCGACGAGCAACAAACAACCGCTGCCTGAGGTGCGACGAGCAACAAACAACCGCTGCCTGAGGTGCAAGGAGCGCTAGCGACGAGCCTCGAAGGCCTGGTGAGACAACGATGTCCGCTCACCAGGCCTTCGACGCTCCTCGCTGCGCTCGTCGCACCTCAGGCAGCGGAAGAGAGTCGCGGAACGCACGACCAGCGAGACTGCGGCTTCAGCCGATCTCGATACCGTGCGCGCGCACGGCATCGAGCAATGCGGTCGGCCGCTGCGCCGGCGAGACGTCGTGCACGAGCGCGAACGCGCAACCGAGTTCGACGGAACCACCGTCGGCGACGTCGCTGTCGCCGACCATCAGGGCGTGTTTCGGTTCGACGCCGATAGCGTCGAGTGCCGCTTCGAAAATTGCCGAATCCGGTTTGATCGCACCGACTTCGTAGGACAGCGCGTACGTGCTGACGAGTTCGAACACTCCGTATTTGCGTAGCACCCGGCGCAGATCGAAAGCGATGTTGCTGACGACGCCCACCGGGATTCCGGCGGCGGACAACCCCTGCAGGACGGCGACCGTGTCGTCGAACGGCACCCACGAGTCGGGATCGAGGACCCGCTCGTACAGCGACACCGCGTGCTCGGGAACGGTGAGACCCGACTGTCCGAGCATCGCCAGATAGGCGCGGCGATGCTGTGCGGGATCGAGATCCCGGTTTTCCCAGGCGATTCGGTCGTCACCGGTGATGGTGTCGGGAACGCCGACCGGCTGCGTCATCTTCCGGATCAGTTCGGCCTGGGTGTCGACGTGCAGCGGGTCGCCGTGCTCGTCGTGCAGCCCGTCGAACCAGTCGTCGCGGGCCTCGAACCGGAACAGGGTGCCGGAGAAGTCGAACAGGACCGCCTGGGGAGCGCTCATCCGCCTGCGGTCTCCACGACGTCGGCGATCCGACGCGCAACCGAGTGCGCGGCGTCGGCGCTGGCCGCCTCGACCATCACCCGCACGAGTTGTTCGGTGCCCGACGGACGGAGCAGAACCCGTCCGGTGTCGCCGAGTTCCACCTCGGCGGCCACGACTGCCTGCTTCACCGATTGCGACTGCGCCACAGCGTGTTTGTCGCCAACTCGGACGTTGATGAGCTCCTGCGGGAGCACCGTGACGATACTCGCGAGATCGGCGAGACGCTTACCGGTGACGGCGATGCGTTCGGCAAGTAGCAAGCCGGTCAGGATGCCGTCGCCGGTGGTGCCGAACTCCGGGATCACGATGTGCCCCGACTGCTCACCGCCGAGGGAGTAGCCGCCGCGACGAAGTTCCTCGAGCACGTAGCGGTCGCCGACCGCCGTGGTCCGCAACTCGATCCCGGACTCGCGCATCGCGATGTGCAGACCGAGGTTGCTCATCACGGTGGCGACGAGAACGTTGTCGCGCAATTGGTTTCGCTCGCGCAGCGCGGTCGCGAGGATCGCCATGATGACGTCGCCGTCGACGAGTGCGCCGGTGGAGTCCACGGCGAGGCAGCGGTCGGCGTCACCGTCGTGGGCCAGGCCGAGGTCGGCGCCGTGTTCGAGCACAGCGGCCTGCAGCTTGTCCATGTGGGTGGAGCCGCAGTCCTCGTTGATGTTGATGCCGTCGGGTTCGGCGTGGATCGCGATGACGGTGGCGCCGGCGGCCTCGTAGATCTGCGGTCCCAGCGTCGATGCGGCGCCGTGCGCACAGTCGACCACGAGGGTCAGCCCGTCGAGCGGCTGCTTGATCGCGGCCGCGAGGTGACGGCCGTAGCGTTCACCGGCATCCGGCGCGTCGACGATCCGACCGACCGCGGCTCCGATGGGCCGGATGAACTCGTCGGCCATGGCGGCCTCGATCCGGTCCTCGACCGCGTCGTCGAGCTTGTGTCCGCCGCCGGAGAAGAACTTGATCCCGTTGTCGGGCATCGGGTTGTGCGAGGCGGAGATCATCACGCCGAAGTCGGCGCGGTAGTCCGCGGTCAGGAAGGCCACCGCAGGCGTGGGTACAACACCCACGCGGATGGCGTCGACGCCGGTCGCGGCGAGGCCGGCGCACACCGCCGCCTCGAGCATCTCGCCGGATGCGCGCGGGTCGCGGCCCACCACTGCCCGGGGGCGGGTGGTGGGTGCTTGCGAGTCTTCCTCGAAAACGACCGCGGCGGCCGAGGCCAGGCGCAACGCGAGCTCGGGTGTGAGCTCCGCGTTGGCCAGGCCCCGGACGCCGTCGGTTCCGAAAAGGCGTGCCAAGATCAGCGCTTGGAGTACTGCGACGCCTTGCGGGCCTTCTTCAGGCCGTACTTCTTGCGCTCCACCGCACGCGGGTCGCGAGTGAGGAAGCCGGCCTTCTTCAGTGCCGGGCGATCCTCCGGGGTGACCTCGATGAGGGCACGTGCGATCGCGAGCCGCAGCGCGCCGGCCTGGCCCGAGGGGCCGCCGCCGACGAGCTTGGCGTAGATGTCGAAGGACTCGGTGCGCTCGACGGTGACCAGCGGAGCCTTGATCAGCTGCTGGTGAACCTTGTTGGGGAAGTACTGCTCGAGCGAACGTCCACCGTTGAGGCTGAACTGACCGGTGCCGGGCATGAGACGCACGCGGACGACGGCCTCCTTGCGGCGGCCGACGGTCTGGATCGGGCGGTCGATGACGACCGGTCCGCGATCGGCCACAACCTCGGCGGCCGGGGCGGCGGTGTCGTAGTCGTCGGAAGCGGCTTCCACAGCCTCGACGCTCTCCACGGCCTGCTCGACGGCGGTCTCGGCGGCAGCGGTGTTGTCACCGGCTTCGGCCTGAGCCTCGGCTGCATTCTCCACGGCGGCCTCCACGGCCTCGTCGCTGATGTTCTCGTTGGTCACTGGGCCACCTGCTTGATCTCGAAGGGGACGGGGCGCTGGGCCGCGTGGGGATGGTTCGGGCCGGCGTACACCTTCAGCTTGGAAGCGATGGCACGGCCGAGCTTGTTCGAGGGCAGCATGCCCTTGATGGCCTTCTCGACGACCCGCTCGGGGTGCGACTCGAGGAGCTCGGCTGTGGTGCGGGACTTGAGCCCACCGGGATGTCCGGAGTGGGTGTAGTTCAGCTTGCGCTCGGCCTTGTTGCTGGTCAGCACAACCTTCTCGGCGTTGATGATGACGACGAAGTCGCCGCCGTCGATGTGCGGCGCGTAGGTCGGCTTGTGCTTGCCGCGGAGCAGGTTCGCGCTCTGCACGGCGAGGCGGCCGAGCACCACGTCGGTGGCGTCGATGACATGCCACGCGTGCGTGATGTCACCGGCCTTCGGGGTGTAGGTGGGCACAGTTGTCCTCAACTCTTGTTGTCGTTTGCTACTGGTCGGGCGCATCGGCGGCAGGGATTCCGGCGACCAGCGGGGACCCGGAGCTGCTGTTACCTGCGCACACAAGGTGAACAGGTGCCACGCACCAGCGATCCAGAGTACGGGAGCGCCAGGTCCGGGGTCAAAACGCGGCCGGCCCCTATCGGCCGAGGCGCTGCCACCCCCGCCGCCCCACGCTGGTCGAGCCCACCGCCGGCCTCGTCACGCTGATCGAGCCGACACCGAGCCCGGTCACGCTGATCGAGCCGACTCCGAGCCCCTGGGCGAGGCGTCGTGTCGAGATCACTGTGGATAACTCACACCCCGAACTCCGCCGAACAATTCTTGTCGTACCCCCATGCGATAGTGAACACATGTTCGAACCGGGGCGGGACACCAGCGAGGCCACCCTGGCCGACGCGGGTGAAACCGACCTGGCCACAGCAGCTTCGGCGTTCACCCGGATCGAGTTCGAGGTGATGGCCCGCAAAATCCTGGCCGCCTACCACCTGGGCCGCAAAGTGTTCGACCGCGTGCAGGCCGCCGATTCGGACCGGTATCGCAAACGCATACCCGACAAAGCCGCCCTGCGCGAAGTCTCCCTGCATTTCGCCGTCCCCCCGGCGACGGCCGGCCGGTGGATGACCCTCGGCGCTTTGCTGCAAGACCTCCCGCAAGTACGGGCAGCGTTCCTCGCCGGGGATCTGTCCGAATCACGGGCATCGCTGGTCGCGCACGCGGTGTGCGGCGTGGATGCTGAGCAACGGGCGGCTGCTGAGGAGGCCGCCCTGATCCTGGCGGCCGATGCGTCGACGAATGCGGTGCTCTCGGACAAGTTGGATGAACTGGTGATCGCGCTGGACCCCTTGGCGGCGGCCGAGGTGCGGGAAGAGTTCGCCGAACGCTACCAAGACGTCCGCTTCTCCAAAGCCCCGTACGGGCAGGTCGCCATCTCAGCCACCCTCGGACTCGGCGACGCCCGCTACCTGCAATCCCGGATCACCGGACTGATCAACCACTACCTCTGCGCCGACGACCCGCGCCTGCCCGGTCAACAACGTGCCGATGCGCTGGTGGCCATCACCCGCGGCCGTACCGAGTTGGAGTGCCAATGCGGGTCAGACACCTGCGGTGCGCGCGCGAACCAGAAGCCTCACCCCGAACCCGAACCCGCCGACGACGTCACCGACATCGATATTGATGCTGACGTCGCTGCAAAGCCGGACGCTGCGCCCGCGAAACCCTCCACAGCGCTGGTACCGACCAAAGCTGCCGTCGTCGTTGTGACCGATGCGCCCACCCTGGCCGGTCTGACCGGGGAGATGGTGCCCTTCGTCCCCGGCTACGGCGTCATCGACCCAGCCCACGCCCGCGCACTCGCCACCGACGCCACCTGGACCGGCATGTACCGCGAAGCCCAACGGTTCATGCATCGCACCGATCCCACCGACCCCGACCCGCACGGGCGCATCACGATGCTGCGCGCCGGACGACCCCGCAAGGCCGGGCGTATCCACGTGCCCGCCCACCTCGACAGCAGCAGCGACAGTTCCGGCGCGATCCGTGTGTTGTCTCGCCCGCCGAACCCGAAGCCGATCGACCCCACCGGACACGGTGGGCTACCTGTACCCCCGGTCGGGGCGTTGGACTACGAACCAACAGACGCGCAGCGGCGCGCCATCGCGCTGACTGATCACCACTGCCGCGGACCCTACTGCGGCCGACCCGTGGCCGAATGCCAACTCGACCACGTACGGCCCTACAACCACGCCGACCCGATGGCCGGCGGCTGGACGATCACCGACGACCTCATCCCACTCTGCATCCCCTGCCACCAGTTCAAACACCTCGACATCTGGATACCCACGTTGGCCGAAGGACGCGCAGTCATCTGGCGACACGCCACCACCGGCAAAACCATCATCACCTGGCCGTAGGCTCTCGTGGTCGCCAATGCTGTTGGGTTGCTTGCCCTTCGAGGCCCTCGGCCAGCGCCTCGGGCACCCTTCGAGACGCTCGCATGCTCGCTCCTCAGGGCGGCGCCTCAGGGAGCGGAATGGCTCGACGCCACTAGCAGCAAGTCGGGGCGGCTGACGGATCTGTCGTCCGAACAGTTGTATCGGCCGCATCGCGCTGCGTCCCGGTCAACGGATTCCTAGACTTCGCGCATGTCGACAACCTGGCGATGGTTGGTCCCCTTCGTTTTGGCGACGCTGGTGTTCAGCGCGTGCTCGTCGATCGATGGCGAGAGCTCGCCCGAGTCGGGCGACGTGGTGGCGCCGGCCGCGGTACCGACAGTCGTCGTGGTCGATGCGTCGGAGTCGATGCTGATAGAGGACGCGCCAGGTCCGCGGTGGACCGCCGCACGCGCGGCGGTCAAGGCTCTCGTCGGTTCGCTGCCGCCGGGGACCGAGGCGGGCGTCGTCGTGTTCGGCTCGCAGCAGTCGGCGAAGACGACCACGCAAGCTCAGGGCTGCCGGGACGTGCGGGTCGTGGTCCCGATGGGCAAGGTCGAACCGTCGTCGGTCGACGCCGCCCTGGGCGCACTCACCCCGCAGGGCTTCACGCCAATCGGCGATGCCCTCACCGAGGCGGCGAAGTTGCTGCCCGACACCGCATCGTCAATGGTCCTGGTGTCCGACGGCGAGTCCAACTGTCAGCCCGATCCGTGCGCGACCGCCCAAGCCATTCGCACGCAACATCCGAACGTCACGATCAGCGCCGTCGGATTCAAGACCGACGCACCGTCGCTGCAGTGTGTGGCCCAACAGGGCGGCGGAGTATTCCTGACCGCCGACAACGCCGCACAAATGACTGCGCGTCTGGCAGCCGCGCAGAACGCGCAGGCCGCACGGTCGAGGTTGTCGCCCAACGGCCAGGGACAGGCCACGATCGGCGACTCAATCGACACCGTCGCCGGCAAGGTGCCGGGCTTCCCGCGCACCGGCACCCGAGACGGCGACCGCACGATCATCGTGTGGGAGAACTGCACCTACGTGTTCGACGCGAGTGGGACGCTGGTCGAGATCGCGCCCGGGAATCCGCCTGGCGCGTCGGGCGTCACGATCGACGGTGTGACAGCCGGCAGCGCGGGGTCGCGGGCGGTCGAGCTGTACGGGCAACCTCGCTCCGACAGCGACCACACGGCAGTCTTTGTCGCAGACGAGGCGGCCGGAACCGCTTACCAGATCGGCTATTCCGGGGCCGACGCGATCGCGGACGGTACCGTCCGGTCGGTGGTGCTGTGCCACTGCCTGCCGAGCAAGGCGCCGGCGACTCCTCCCGTGCTGGGCCGGGCGAACTACGAGCAGTACGCGGTTGGCTTCGGCACAGAGAGACCGAACGGCATCTCGTTCGCATCGACCGCGTCGAGCACCATCAGCGACATCGTGTGGGAGTCGTGGGGCGGGCCGGAAGCGATCGGCGTAGGGAGCAGTCAACAGAACGGGCCGGACGAGCCGAAGACTCCGGATTGGTTGCTCGCCACGGATCTCGGCTGGTGCAACGACGTCTGGACATACCGCTCGGTGCGCCGCGCGTCGTCACGCGCGGGACTGGCCACCTCGGACTTCGTGGTGGACATCTGCCAAGGGAGCCGCGCTGAGCCGACGAACGATTCGGTGACACTGAGCCCCACCAGCCTGCTGACCTTCGGCGGTGCAGGCGGGGTGTACATCGGCGATCCGTCGTCGAAGATTCCGAACACCTACGTCAGCAAGACGGTGGTCACTCAGGGCCTCTACCCACCCGGAACCCAACTGTTCTTCTTCCGCCCGCAGAACTCCAATCAGTACAGCGCTCAGGTCAGGGCTGACCCCGATGGCACGATCGCAGCCTTCGACTGGTTCGCCACCGACAAGGGCGTGCAACTCGGTTCGTCACGCGCAGACGTCAGACAGGCGTACGCCGGCTACCCCAGGGGCACCTGCCGTACGTCGTCGGTCGACGGGACCGCAGATTTCTTCCTCGAGCCCAGCACGGGACGCTACGTTGCTGCGGTTTTTGACACCGACGGCCGCGTGACGTCCCTCAGGGCGCGGACTGGGTTCACCGACGGACAGCACTGCCCGTTCGAGTGATGCGTTCTCACCGCGGCGCGATCACCGCGCTCCGCACCGCTTGCTCGCATTCGGTGTCGACGGGTTCGGCCGCGTTGCCCGGCTGACAGCCGATGGACACCTGCAGCCCGTCGTCGACGATGACGTACCAGCGGATCGCGCTTCCCGACGCAGGCTCCTCGCGGTAGCTGATGACGTCGCGTCCGGCGAATCGCGTCGACGGCGAGAACTCGGTCACCACGTCGTCGCCGCGCTGCCGCATCCGGTTACCCAGGCTGGTCGCCACCGAGGACAGCGTCGAATCGCTCCGCACGCGCGTCTGGATGAGGAGAATTCGCCGCCCGTCCTCGGCCGACACGAACAAGGTCCGCGACGTGGACGGGTCGGCGCGTGTGCCGCTCGGGGTGGGTTGCGCGGTCTGCCGCCAACCTCCGGGCACCGTCAGGGTGGTGCGCCCAACGACCACCGACCCTGGTTCCACCTCCCGCGTCTGCTCGCGGTGCGACGCCATACCCACCGCCACCACACCTGCCGCGGCGAGCACTGCAACCACCGCTGCCGCCACGAGGATCGCCGTGCGAGGACGGGTCGATCGTGCCGGAACCGCGAGCGCCGGCTCGGCCGCATCGGAGTGCGGACGAGCGGCCCCTCCCGTCCGTGCGCCGTAGCGCAGCACCAGGCGAGGCTCGGCCGGTACGACCCGCCCCGCAACGGCATGCGCGGTGACGACTTCGACCGCGGCATCCACATCGGCCGGGTCGGCACCATCGACGAACACGGCCTCGACCGCGTCGTCGATGATCGACATCACGCCGGCCTGCCCATCGGCAGGGTCGAGCACCGCACTGCGCTCAACCATCCACCCGGAACTTGCGCGGCGCAGGATCGCCACATCCCAGGCCGGCTTCGGCGGCCGGACCGGGTCGACAATCGGGTGCGGCACGTGCGTGGTCTCGACCACCGCGCACCTGCGGACGGCTGGGTCGCAGTGACTTCGCGCGATCAGAATCGCTCGCGGCACGAGAGATACGACACGGCCATAGGCACCGACCTCCGACAGCACCGACGCCCGGCGCGGACCCCACGTACTCGGATGCCCGACGATCAGGGGCGCAGCCGAGTCCACTCCGCCGATCGCAGGTCCGAGTTGGTGAAACACCATCCGCCATGCCTGACGGACGGGCATGGTTCCGGAAGCCGTACGCACGGTGGGTGAGTCGACCGCATCGAGGATCTGACCGACGTCGGCAAGCACCGCACCCGGTGTCCTCGACGAGGTGACCCGACCGTAGCCGAGGTCGATCACGACGGACGGATCGGCAACCCTCTTCCCGGGTATCGCCTGCGTCATCACGTGACTCATTCGACCGGCGCCGTATACGCGATCTGGATCATCTCCTGTGGCCGGCTGCGCGAAATGAGTTCGCCGCGGCCAGGAATGAGGTTCTGCATCCGGGCCCGGCCGATGATGTACCCCTCGTCCCGGTCCCCGCTCATCAACAGCACATCGGACGACAGATCCTTGAGCCGCGCGATCAGCGGGTCGAACAGAGCCCGCCCCGCTCCACCGGACCGTCGGGCGAGCACGATATGCAGGCCGATGTCGCGGGCATGCGCAGCGAGGTCGACGAGGGCCAGCATCGGGTTGCCCGACGCAGTGGCGACCATGTCGTAGTCGTCGATGACGACGTACACGTCCGGGCCCTCGTACCAATTACGCTCGCGCAGTTGCTGGACCGTCAGATCCTCCGGCGGCAGCCGCTCGGACAGATAGCCGGCCAATTGCTGCATCATCACTGCCGCCCGCTCGGCCGAACTCGCGTAGCCGGCCAGATGATCACCGTCGATGACGCCGAGCATGGTGCGTCGATAGTCGACGAACACGATCCGCGCCTGGTCGGGTGTCGCACCCGCGACGAGACCCGTCACGATGGTTCGCAGGAGATTCGTCTTGCCGTGTTCGACGTCGGCGAACGCCATGAAATGCGGCTGGGTTCCGAAATCCAACACCACCGGGGCGAGCACGAGCTCCCCCACACCGATGGCAACCTGGTTGGGACGCAGCGTGATTCCCGCGGACTCGACCGCAGCAACCACCACCTCGGCGCCGATCTCGGTACCGAGTTTGCGGACCGGCATCGCCGCGCGTGCCGGATAGGCCGCACACAGTTTCTCCACGGCCTGGGCCACCCCGGCGGGCAAGGACTCGGCCGTCGAGACACCGTCGAGCCGCGGCAGGGCCATCAGCATGTGCAACTCTTGCGCGGTGAGCCCGCGCCCTGGCCGGTTCTGTGGCACCAATTGCGCAGCCCGACGGCCCATTTCGGAGTCCATCGGATCACCGAGACGCAACTCGAGTCGGCTGCCGATGAGATCACGCATCGCCGGACGCACCTCGGCCCATCGCGACGCGGACACGATGATGTGCACGCCGTAGGACAGACCCTGGGCGACAATCACGTTGATCTGGTCTTCGAGGGACTCGAATTCGTTGCGCAGCACCCCGATTCCGTCGAAGACGAGGAAGACGTCACCAAATCGGTCCTCGGCGAGCGGATCGGCCGGATCGAGGAGCCCGGTCGCGAACCACTCGGCGCGCCGAGTGCGATAGTCGCGCATCGACTCGATTCCCAACCGCGCGAACAGAAGCTCACGAGCCCGGACGATCGCAGCCACCTCGGCGACCGTGCGTCGTACCGCATCCATGTCGCCGCGCGTAGCCACGGAGCCGACGTGCGGCAGTCCCGCGATACCGGCGAGACTGCCACCACCGAAGTCCAAGCAGTAGAACTGAACCTGCTCCGGCGTATGCGACGCCGCCGCCGACATGATGAGCGCGCGCAGCGTTGTCGATTTGCCCGACTGTGGCCCACCGACGACCGCGACGTTTCCGGCGGCGCCGGACACATCGATGACGTACTGGTCGCGTCGTTGTTCGTAAGGCCGGTCGACGATGCCGACCGGCAGCGCCAGATTCCCCACCGCCGCAGGCCGAGTCCAATCGCGCGGACCGAGGAGTTGGTCGATGGTCGGCGATTCGTCGAGCGGAGGCAGCCACACCTCATGTGCGGGCGGCCCGCTGCCCGCCATCCGGCCTACCAGGGTCTCCAGCAGACTCGGTACCGCCACCGCAGACAACCCAGCGGGCGGCTCTTCGTCGAGAAGACTTGCCGCGCGATCGAGCAGCGACTCGGTCGGTGACATGCGGCCCGCTCCCGGCGGTGACATATCGTCGCAGGGCACGGGCAGTGCCGTGAACACCTTGAGGTGACCCTGCGGCACGGAAGACGCCGGGGCCGGTTCGGAGGCGGCATCCGCCGAGACGGGCGGATGATACGGGCCGGACACGTAGGAGGTGTTGAATCGCAACGGCTCCGACGAATCGCACTTGAGGTACGCCGAACCCGGCACGCTCGGCAGGTGGTAGGCGTCGGGTACTCCCAACACCGTGCGGGACTCGTTGGCGGAGAAGGTCTTCAACCCGATGCGGTAAGACAGATGCGAATCGAGGCCGCGCAGCTTGCCCTCTTCGAGTCGTTGTGACGCCAGCAGCAGGTGGATGTGCAACGACCGTCCCAACCGGCCGATGGCGACGAACAGCTCGGCGAAATCCGGCTTCTGCGAGAGGAGTTCAGAGAATTCGTCGACAACGATGAACAGCGCGGGCAGCGGCTTCAGCCGCACACCCGACGCGCGGGCGCGCTCGTAGTCGGTGACATTGGCGAAGTTGCCTGCCGCGCGCAGGATCTCCTGGCGGCGGTTCATTTCGCCCGAGAGAGCATCCTTCATCCGGTCCACCATCGAGAGTTCCTGCTCGAGGTTGGTGATGATCGCTGCCACGTGCGGTGCGGACTCGAGCCCGAGGAAGGTTGCGCCGCCCTTGAAGTCGACGAGTACCAGGTTGAGTTCGGATGGCGAATGGGTGGCCAGCATCGCCAGCACCAGGGTGCGCAGAAACTCCGACTTACCCGAACCGGTTGCGCCGATACACAATCCGTGCGGCCCCATGCCGCCGTGTGCGCTCTCCTTGATGTCGAGTTCCACCGTCGTCCCGGCCGGCGTATAGCCGATGGGTACGCGCAGACGCTCGCGACCAGATCGTCCCCGCCAGCCGATGTTCGGGTCGAATCGCGATGCATCGGAAATCCCCAGCAGCGCTGGGAGACCCGGGTCGGTCGAGGTTACCTCCGACTCGAGATTGGCCATCGTGGCGGCGGTCGCCAAGCGGTACCGCGCGAGCCGACGCGCGATGGCTTCGGCCTCCTCGCCGCTCATCGAGTCCATGTCGGCGAACTCCTCGACGCCGAATGCACTCCGTGCGGCGACGCGACCGTCACGAGCGACCAGTTGCAAGCCCCGTCGCGCGGCCAGACCGTCGTCAGGGGCGGTGAGGTCGATGACGGTGACGCCCTCCGTCCCGGCGTCGTTGATCAGCCGCTCGTCGCCGGTCACATAGCCGTCGTCGATGATCACCACCAGGTGCGCCCGCCCGGCCGACGGGGGCGCCGACCGGCTGAACCTGCCGCGCTCGAGCAGGTCGGCCGCCAACGCGTTCTCCAGGTCGACCAACGACGGATAGACCATCCGCGCCGCTCCGACACCATCGCGCAGGGTCGGATGTGCAACGTGCGGTAGCCATTTCGCCCAGTCCCACACCTCCCCCGCCGGATCGCCGGTCACGATGCCCACTCGCAGGTGATCCGGGCCGTGGAAGACGCACAGTTCGAGGAGCATCGCGCGGACCAGGGTTCGTGTCTCCTGTCGCGCTCCTTCGATGTTCACCGCGGGAAAGCCCCGCAGCGAGATGGCCGTGGGTAGCCGATGCACCACCGAGTGCGTGCGAACGAAACGGCGGAGCGCGACCATCGAGACCGGCTCGATGTCCTCGAGAGGACCGGTCTCGGGTGCCATCAGCCGCGTCGCGAGCCGCTGCGACCCCACGCCGACCCGGGCGTGCACGAAGTCGGCGTCGTTGGGCCGGCGCTCCCACATTCGTCGGGTCCCGACCACACTCGGCAGTACCGTCGGGTCGGGGTGACTCCAACTGAGTGCTGCGCGCTGCTTGTCGACCGTCTCGAGCACCTGCGCGCGCATCTGACCGAGGTAGCGGAAATAGTCTTTGCGTTCCTCGTTGAGTTCGGCCGCGCGTTTCGGACCACCGCGTCCACCGGCAGCGAACATCCCGAACATCGACATCACCATCATGAGCGGAAACATCATGAACAGCGGGTTGGACAGGATGTTGCGTCCGCCGGTGACGAACATCAGCGCGAGCATGCCGACCACGGCCACGATCATGACCACCGGCAACAGCTTGACCAGGAGACTGCCGGGCACGACGCGCGGAACGTCCGGTGGGGCCTGGATGTTGACTTCTCCGCCCGGAGTTCGTGGCGGCGTGATGCGGGGTCGTCGAACGAACCCCTCGGTCGTCGTCACCATCACGCCTCCCCCTGCCGATCCAGCAACCCCGCATGTGCATCGTCCCCAGCTTGTGCATTCTCCGCAGTGGACTGCGCCGAGGTTGGCTATGTTAGCGGTTCAACTGTTCGGGGAGGATCACCTGATGACGCCTGTGGACACACACCTGGCGATCGAACCCGCGCTCGTCCGGGTATCGGTACTGGGTGGCAACACCCAGCTGGATGTGGCGTTGCCTGCCGCCGTCCCGATTGCCGCCCTGATGGGTGACCTCGTCGCGCAGATCGAGTCGCGCAACCCCGCGCGGCGCGACCCCGACCATCCGGACTCCGAGGCTTCGGCCGGGGGCCGTCCCCACGACCGGCAGAACCGCTGGACCCTCGCTCTGGTGGGTCAGAACCCGTTGGCCCTCAATCGATCCCTGTCCGAGTCTGGAATACGTGACGGTGATCTGCTGCTACTGACATCGACACGGACGGGCGAGTCGCCGGTGTTGTTCGACGATGTGGTCGACGCGGTGGCTCGCCTCAACGAGTCCCGGTTCGTCAGTTGGTCGGCAGCATCGGCGCGCCACGTGGGCTACGGGCTTGCGATTGTCGCGGCGGTCGCCGGATCGGTGGCCCTGGGTTCGGTCCGCCGCACCGACGGCACCCTGTGGGTCGCCGGGCTCGGCGGGTTGCTGGCGATCACATTGATCACCGCTGCCACCATCGTGTCGAGGTACTACCGGGACACAGCGACGTCGACGATCCTCTCGCTGTGTGCGATGCCGGCGGTCTGCGTCACCGGCATGCTCATCACACCGGGCCAGTTCGGTGCGGCGCACCTGACTTTGGGCTTCGCGATGACGCTCGCTGCGGCGGTGGTCTCCTACCGGGTCACCGGCACCGGACCCGCAACGCACAGTGCCGTCACGAGCGTCGCGCTTCTCGGATTGCTCGGATGTGGAGCACGAGTCCTGATCGAGGCGTCGGTGGCCGACGTCGCTGCGGTGGTGGCCGCCGTCGGTCTCCTGGTACTCGCGCTCGCTCCACGGGCCACCATCGTGCTCGCCAAGTTGCCGCTGCCGCCGGTGCCGACGGCCGGCGCCCCCATCGACGTCGACGACCTCGAGCCGCGGCCGGCGATCGAGGGCATCGGCGCGATCGGCGCGATGGCGTTACCCAAGGCCGATGCACTCGAGAGCCGGTCGTATGTGGCGAACGCGTATCTGACGGGAATCATCGTCGGGGTCACCGCCGTCACCACCTGCGCCGCGATCCTCGCGGCAGCCCCGTACACCGGATTCAACGCAAAGACGACCGTTTTCGCGTTCATCATCGGCGCGGTGCTGTGCCTGCGCGGCCGCTCACACACCGATCTCATTCAGGCGGCAACCCTGATCATCGGCGGTGCTGTCACCGTGATCGCCGTGATCGCCGGACTCGCCTTCGGTGACGACCGGTGGCCGGTGGTGGGTTTCACGCTCGCCGTCCTGGTGCTCGCGGCATCGATCGTGTTCGGGGTGATCGCACCGAAGATCGCGTTCTCCCCCGTCATGCGCCGCGGCGCCGAGGTCCTGGAGTACGTGCTCGTCACCGCCATCGTGCCGCTGCTCCTGTGGATACTCGACCTCTACCGCATGGTCCGGGAGCTGTAGACGATGGCTCATCGGCGGCGGCGAAGCGGGACAGGTCTGGTGGCGCTGATCGCCCCAACCCTCTTCGCATCGGCCCTCCTCGCGTCGGTCGCGATTCCCGCGGCGGCCATCACCCCACCGACGATCAACCCGCGGTCCCTCATCCGCTCGGCCCCCGTCGCCCCGCCCGAGGCCACCAGACAAAGTCACCTGTGCACCACCGCGATCTCCACGCGCGGATACCTCAAACCCAGTCCGGCACAGGCGATGATGAATCTCCCTGCGCTGTGGCGGTTCAGCCGCGGTGCCGGGCAGCGGATCGCGGTGATCGACACCGGGGTGACCCCGCACCCTCGCCTCGGGCGCGTGATCGCTGGCGGCGACTACGTGTCGACCGGCACCGGACTCGACGACTGCGACGCCCACGGCACGCTCGTCGCCGGCATCATCGCCGGGCGTCCGAGTAGCACCGACGCCTTCTCGGGTGTCGCTCCGGCAGCGACGATCATCGCCATCCGACAGTCGAGCGGCGCATTTGCGGCCAAGGATCGGCGCGGCGACGACAAGAATCCCGGTGTGGGTGCCGGTTTCGGAACGCTCCGCACCTTGGCGCACGCCATCGTCCGCGCGGTGGATCTCGATGCGACGATCATCAACATCTCGCAGGTGGCCTGCGCGCCGACGGCAGACCAACTCGACGATCCCGCCCTGGGTGCGGCGGTCAAATACGCCTACGACCACGACGTGGTGGTCGTGGTCGCCGCCGGCAACGTCGAGTCCAATGGCGCCTGCACGCCGCAGAATCCACCGCCCGCCGCCGACGATCAGCGGGGCTGGGGATCGGTCACCACGGTGGCCGCGCCCGCTTGGTTCTCCCCATTGGTTCTCGCGGTCGCTTCGGCCGACGCCGCCACGGGCGCACCGGTCTCCAACAGTCTGAACGGCCCGTGGGTGTCGGTGGCGGCGCCCGGCACCGAGATCGTCAGCCTCGACAGCGCCCGCGGATCGTCGAGGCTGGTGTCTGCCCAGCGAACACAGAACGGCCCGATCCCGTTGACCGGCACCAGTTTTGCCACACCATACGTGGCCGGGACCGCCGCGCTGATCCGCGCGCGATACCCGCAACTGTCCGCCCGCCAGGTGATGGATCGGATCATCCGTACCGCGCACGCCCCTGGCACCGGACACGACCAGCAGATCGGCCACGGGGTCATCGATCCGCTCGCCGCGCTCACCGCCGATCTTCCTGCGGGCGAACCCGATCCGAATGCGCCCGCGCCCATCGCGGCGCCGCAGGTGGCACCGGCGCCCGACCACACGGCCCGCAATGTGGCGATCGCGGGCGTCGGAGTCTGCGGGATCGTCATCGCTGCCGTACTGGCGATCGCCTTCCCGCACCGACGCATCAAACGACTCGATCCGGACGAATTCTGACGCGAAGAAGTACTCCCTTCGGCCTCCTGAACTGCGGAAACGCTGCAGTCCGAGGCGCCATCGGGCTGCGGAAGACCGCTTCGGCGACCTTGGCTCTTCCCGCTTCCACGATCGCCGACGACGTCGGCGGGTGGGACGCTGTTCCGAAGAGTCTTATGACCAGCGCTCTGACCTGGGGGGAACGCAGCCTGCCAGCGGAGGGTCGGTGCTCCGTACCTGAGCCGGCGGAGGGCGGAGACTCAGCGCGCGGTACGCGCCGGTCGCAACTCGCGGGGCAGCGCGAAGGTGAGGGTCTCGTTGGCGGTGTTGATGGTCTCGACGGAGTCGTAGCCACGTTCGGCCAGGTAGTCGAGCACTCCACGCACCAGTACCTCGGGCACCGATGCGCCTGATGTCACGCCCACGGTGGTCACACCGTCGAGCCACGCCTCGTCGATCTCACGCGCGTAGTCGACGAGGTAGCCGGCCTGGGCGCCGTTCTGCACGGCGACCTCCACCAGGCGCACCGAGTTCGACGAGTTCTTGGAACCGACGACGATGACCAGTTCGCAGTGCGGCGCCATCGCCTTCACCGCGACCTGGCGGTTCTGGGTGGCGTAACAGATGTCGTCGCTGGGCGGATCGGCGAGCAGCGGGAACTTCTCGCGCAGCCGCTTGACCGTCTCCATCGTCTCATCGACCGACAGGGTGGTCTGCGACAGCCAGATCACCTTGGACTCGTCGCGCACCGACACCTTCTCGACGCTGTCCGGGCCGTCGACGAGCTGGATGTGCTCGGGCGCCTCGCCCGCAGTGCCCTCGACCTCCTCGTGGCCCTCGTGGCCGATGAGCAGGATGTCGTAGTCGTCACGGGCGAATCGCTTGGCCTCCTGGTGCACCTTGGTGACCAGCGGGCAGGTCGCGTCGATCGTCTTGAGGCTGCGCTGAGCTGCGGTCTTGTGCACTTCCGGGGACACGCCGTGCGCGGAGAACACCACGATGGCGCCCTCGGGCACCTCGTCGGTTTCGCTCACGAAGATCGCACCCCGGTCGCTCAGGGTTTCCACCACGTGGCGGTTGTGCACGATCTCCTTGCGGACGTAGACGGGCGCGCCGTGCTTGTCGAGTGCACGTTCCACGGTCTCCACCGCACGGTCGACCCCGGCGCAATAGCCGCGCGGCTCGGCGAGCAGAACACGCTTCGAATCACTCATAGATTCCAGGGTACGGGCTGAACGCCCCGCGGTTGGATACACATGTTGGATGCACGCTGATGTGATGGCAGAGTGTTGGCATGGTTCGCGCACCGTACCCGGCCCGTATCGCCGCTGGACTGATCGTCACGGCCATCGAGGAGACCCGCAAACTGCCCACGCTGCTGGTGACCCTGCCGATGACGGCGGTCAGCCAGACGCTGCAGGCGGGCATGCGCGCGCAACAGAACATAGCCGAGCTGGCCATCAAGGGCGACGCCGCTCTCGAGATGCTCTTCGACAAGCCCGACGAACAGCCTGCATGGGCGCATTTCGACGAGGACGACGCCCTCACCGCACAGACCGCGACGCCCATCGAGACCAAACCGGCCAAACCCAAACCCGCTGCGGAGAAGCCCGCGAAAAAGACCCCGGCAAAGAAGACGCCCACCAAGAAGCCGGCCGAGCCGACCACCCCCGAGCCCGCGACCGATGAATCCGCCACATCGCCGGATGGTGACGCACCCGCCGCCGGCCGGTTCGCGCTGTACAGCTCCGCACCCGACGATGTGATCAGTTCCACACCCGAGCCCGCGAAGAAGCCCGCAGCAGCAGGTAAGTCGGCACCCGAGGTCGTCGAGTACATCGAGTACGACGGCCTCACCCTCGCGCAGCTGCGTGCCAAGCTGCGCTCGGTGAGTTCCGACGACCTCCAAGCGCTCATCGACTACGAGAAGGCCAACCGCAATCGCGCGCCCTTCGTGACGATGCTCGACAACCGGATCGCCGCGCAGAACAAGCGTCACTCCACCACGTGACCTCCTCGCCGAACAGCGCCGAGCACCCCTGGCCGGTTCGGACCGTCAACACCAAGATCGCCGACTGGATTCACCGGCTCGGCCAGATCTGGGTCGAGGGGCAGGTCACCCAGATCAGTCGGCGTCCCGGCACCCGAACCGCCTTCATGACCCTGCGCGACCCGGCCGCCGACATCTCCATCTCCGTCACCTGCAGTCCGGATCTGTTGGCGCGCACCGAAGTTCCGCTGACCGACGGGAGTCACGTCGTCGTCCTGGGCCGCCCGAGCTACTACACCGGACGCGGCACCATCTCGCTGCGCGTCAGCGACATCCGACCGGTCGGCATCGGCCAACTCCTGCTCCGGATCGAACGTCTGCGGCAACTCCTGGCCGCCGAAGGCCTCTTCGACCGTCGGCTCAAACGGCCACTTCCCTTCTTACCCAAGAGCATTGGCCTCATCACCGGCCGTGCCAGCGCAGCCGGACGGGATGTCGTGGCGGTGGCGACGCAGCGTTGGTCGGCGGTCCGCTTCGAGATCCGCGACGCACCAGTCCAGGGCCCGACCGCCGTCGCGGCCATCCTCGGCCAGCTCTCCGCTCTCGACGAGCACCCCGACGTCGAGGTCATCATCATCGCCCGCGGCGGCGGCAGCGTCGAAGACCTGCTGCCGTTCTCCGACGAGGCGCTGCTGCGCGCGGTCGCCGCCTGCACCACCCCGGTGATCTCCGCGATCGGCCACGAGCCCGACGCCCCGCTCCTCGACCTCGTCGCCGATGTGCGGGCCGCGACCCCCACCGACGCCGCCAAACGCGTGGTGCCCGACGTCGACGCCGAGCTCGCCGCAATCGCCACGTTGCGCCGACGCAGCGCGCACGCCCTGCGCAACTGGGTGCGCCGCGAAACCCACATCGTCGAAGGCCTGCGCGCCCGGCCGGTGCTGGCACGCCCGCACACGCTGATCGATGCCGAGGCCGCAGGTGTTGGCGACCTGCGTCGCGCTCTGCGGCGCGACATCGGCCGGCTAATCGATATGCAGGACCGCCGCGTCGACCACCTGTCGGCACAACTCGGCACACTGGGACCGGCACAGACACTCGCCCGCGGATACGCGGTGGTGCAGCGCACCGACGTGCCCGCCGGTTCGGCCCCGCAGATCGTCACCGATGCGACAGACATGCCGCCCGGCGCGAAACTGCGGATCCGCGTCGCCACCGGCGCTGCACGGGCAACCGTGAACGGGCCCGCCGACGGAAAGAACTCGAACAAGGGAGACGATTCGTGAGCAGCCCCGACGACGAACGCGTCCCGGTCGAACAACTCGGCTACGAACAGGCACGCGACGAACTCGCCGAAATCGTCGCCACCCTCGAACACGGTGGACTCGATCTCGACGAGTCGCTGGCCCTGTGGGAACGCGGCGAGGCCTTGGCCACGCGTTGCGAACACCACCTCAGCGGCGCACGGGAACGCATCGAAGCCGTTCTGTCCCAGGGCGATCCCGAAGAGGACTGACCTCAGCTCAGTGCCGCCCGCTGCCCCGCGTCGGTCATCCACAACACGGCGGCCGCGGCCCGGCATCGCGCGCAATCTGGCGGAACAGCGACGCTTCCAGCCGGCCGCTCGGTCACCGCTACCCGGACCGGTATCGCCGTCACCATCGGGTCGATGGTGACATTCGTCAGGTCTGGGGTGAGGCCGTGGCCTTCGGCGGGGGCGAACGGCACCACTGCCGCGATCACCACCACCATGAGAGCGGCCACCTGGACCCCGCGCAGCCAGAGCACTCCGATCCATCTCGAGTCATTCATCATGGCGCGCCTCCTTGATAGGAAACGCTATGGATCCGGAGCCACTACCTCACGAGTAGCGCACTACTCGAATTCGGGTCATTCGAACGACAGATGTGCGCGGGGTCACCGCAGATGTGGCCATTCATGTGCAGGTATCGCTACCCGCGACGCGGAAGCGGCTGTTGCGTGAGGGTCGCGGTCGCCAGTTGCTCCATGTCCGCGTCGGAGCCACGCGAGAGCACCGCGATCCGCACGTCACCGAGATCGGTGATCCAGAACTTCTTCTTCTCGCCCGTCGAGTACGTCACCCAGGTGCGACCGGCGACTTCCCGGGTGCCACCCGCGGTCACGGCGTCGTAGCCCTCGTCGCCGCGCAAGTAGCCGATCAGGGACTCCTCGGATGCATCGCTTTGGGTCAACTGCACATAGGCACCGTTGGCGCTCACCCATCCGGCCGTGCTGACACGATGCCCGTCGACCGACGGCGCCGAACCAGAATTGGGCTTCCACGACGACGGCATGACCGGCAGACGAATCGGGAACGGCATGTCCGCCGCGTCGGCCTTGAGCGCGTGCTCCACGTCGAAGGCCTGCGTACGGTCGTCGTCGGCGCGGCCGGTGAGCCCCACCGAGCAGTTGCCGGAGACGATCGCGACGAACGCGCAGATCGCCAGCAGCGGGATCAGCGACCAGATCATGTCCTTGCCGCTGGTCAGATACCGCGGTTTCTGTGCCATGCCCCGAGTATCCCACTGAGGCAAATCCCACTGCGGCCGACACCTCTGACCTCGGCGGGGTCGCCGACCGAACGTCCGGCGTGACATGCAAGGATGGGAACCAGAGCACCGTCGCCGACGCCGAGGAGTCGAGTACATGTCCACGAGCACCAATCAGGCACCAGATCGCAACCTCGCCATGGAATTGGTTCGGGTGACCGAGGCGGCGGCCCTCGCGGCCGGGCGCTGGGTGGGCCGCGGCGACAAGAAGGGTGGCGACGGCGCAGCGGTCGACGCGATGCGCGAGCTCCTCTCCACCGTATCGATGCGCGGTGTCGTCGTGATCGGCGAGGGTGAGAAGGACGAGGCCCCGATGCTGTTCAACGGCGAAGAGGTCGGCGACGGCGACGGACCCGACTGCGACGTGGCGGTCGATCCGATCGACGGCACCACCCTGATGGCCGAAGGCCGCCCGAACTCGATCGCCGTCATCGCGGTCAGCGAGCGCGGCACCATGTACGACCCGTCCGCCGTCTTCTACATGGACAAGATCGCCGTCGGACCGGAAGCCAAGGGCGCCATCAACATCGACGAATCCATCGAGTGGAACGTCAACTCGGTCGCCAAGGCCAAGGGCATCGACGTCGCCGACATGACCGTCGTCGTGCTCGACCGCCCGCGCCACGCCGACCTGATCGGCGAGATCCGGCAGGCCGGTGCCAAGATCCGCCTCATCTCCGATGGCGACGTCGCGGGGGCCATCGCAGCGGCCGGCGACTACTCGACCGTCGACATGCTGATGGGCGTCGGCGGCACCCCCGAGGGCATCATCACCGCCGTCGCGATGAAGTGCATGGGCGGCGAGATCCAGGGCAAGCTGTGGCCGAAGGACGACGCCGAGCGCCAGAAGGCCATCGACGCCGGACACGACCTCAACCGCGTCCTCACCAACGACGACCTGGTGGCCGGTGAGAACTCCTTCTTCTGCGCGACCGGCGTCACCAACGGCGACATGCTGCGCGGCGTGACCTACCGTCCCGGCGGCGCCACCACCCGTTCGCTGGTCATGCGGTCCAAGTCCGGCACCATCCGCCGCATCGAGGCCGTACACCAGACCACCAAGTTGCGCGAGTACGCACGCCTCGATCTCTGACCCGATTTAGTGAGCCTGGGCTCACCAGGAGCGCCGCACGACGCGGCGATACGATTTCCTGGTGAGCAAACCAGCCCTTGCTCCGGAGTTCCGCTATGCCGATTTGCTGCCCTCCGGCGCCGATGACACGCCCTATCGCCTGATCACGACCGACGGTGTGTCGACCTTCGAGGTCGACGGCCAGAAGTTCCTGAAGGTCGAGCCGCAAGCACTGCAGAAGCTGACCGCGGAGGCAATGCACGACATCAGCCACTACCTGCGGCCGGCCCACCTCGCGCAATTGCGCAAGATCATCGACGACCCGGAGTCGTCGGGCAACGATCGCTTCGTCGCGCTCGACCTTCTCAAGAACGTCAACATCTCGGCCGGCGGTGTGCTGCCGATGTGCCAGGACACCGGCACCGCCATCGTGATGGGCAAGAAATCCGAGGGCGTGCTGACCGGCGCCGACGACGGCGAGTGGATTTCGCGCGGAGTCTACGACGCCTACACCAAGCTGAACCTCCGATACTCGCAGCTGGCGCCGCTCACGACGTACGACGAGAAGAACACCGGCACCAATCTGCCTGCGCAAGTGGAGATCTACTCCACCCAGCAGGGACCGAAGGGCCCGGAGTACAAGTTCCTCTTCATGGCCAAGGGCGGCGGTTCGGCCAACAAGTCGTTCCTGTTCCAGGAGACGAAGGCGATCCTGAATCCCAAGCGGCTCTTGGAGTTTCTCGACGAGAAGATCCGCTCACTCGGCACTGCGGCGTGCCCGCCGTACCACCTCGCCGTGGTGATCGGCGGCACCTCGGCCGAATTCGCCTTGAAGACAGCCAAGTACGCGTCGGCCCACTACCTCGACACCTTGCCGACCGAGGGTTCGATGTCGGCGCACGGGTTCCGCGACAAAGAGCTGGAGGAGGAGGTCTTCAAGCTGACCCAGTCCTTCGGCATCGGGGCGCAGTTCGGCGGGAAGTACTTCTGCCACGACGTCCGCGTCGTACGCCTCCCCCGGCACGGCGCGTCGTGCCCGGTGGCCATCGCGGTCTCGTGTTCCGCGGACCGTCAGGCCCTCGGCAAGATCACCGCGGACGGTGTCTTCCTGGAGCAGCTGGAGACCGACCCCGCGCATTACATGCCCGACGCGGGCGTCGCCGAGGACATCGAGGGCGGCGCGGTCGTCGACATCGACCTGAACCGTCCGATGCCGGAGATCCTCGCCGAACTGTCGAAGCACCCGGTCAAGACTCGACTGTCGCTGACCGGCCCGCTGGTCGTCGCCCGCGACATTGCCCACGCCAAGATCAAGGAACGCCTCGACGCCGGTGAGCCGATGCCGGACTACCTGCGCGACCACCCCGTCTACTACGCGGGCCCCGCGAAGACACCCGAAGGCATGGCGTCCGGATCGTTCGGACCCACCACCGCCGGCCGCATGGACTCCTACGTCGAGCAGTTCCAGGCTGCGGGCGGCTCGATGGTGATGCTCGCCAAGGGCAATCGCTCCAAGCAAGTGACCAACGCCTGCGACAGTCACGGCGGCTTCTACCTCGGTTCGATCGGCGGCCCCGCCGCCCGCCTCGCGCTCGATTGCATCAAGAGCCAGGAGGTCATCGAGTACCCCGAGCTGGGTATGGAGGCGGTGTGGAAGATCGAGGTGGAGAACTTCCCCGCCTTCATCGTCGTCGACGACAAGGGCAACGACTTCTTCACCGACCCCGGTGGCGCAGTCACTGTCCCGCTGGGCGGAGTGCGGATTCGGTCAAAGGAGCGGTGAAGCAACGCCGTAGATCCGAGTCATCAGATGACTGAGATCTACGGCACTGTAGGGCATGAAGGGCATTGAGTTACTGCACCTGTCCACCCACGGTTGCTCAGGGCACGGGCCACCTTGCGGGCGGTCGAACACGGGCGGTCATAGACCTGCCCCCAGCCGATCCGCAGGGTGAGACGGTCGGCATTCACGGCCGCATCGAGGTCCCGCTCCAAGTCGCGGTCCCGTGCGGCGGGGCCGTCGTGATCGGCTCGGCCGTCCAATTCCACGACGAGACCCCACTCGGGGTAGTCGACGTCGCGGAATCCGCGGCGTCCAACGCCTGTCGGTGCTTGCCGCTGGGGATTCGGAAGACCATGCGCACGTTCGACTCTCAGAACATAACCGTGTTCGAGAACCGAGCACGTCCCGTCGCGGACATCCGCGAGTACCCCCTCCACGAGCGCACGCCTGCGCATCCGTGGCCGTCTGCTCATCGCGGCCAGCAATCGATCGACGGTCGTCCTGCGTGCCTGCACTGCGTCCGACAAGCAGGCGATCACGCGAAACTCCGACGACGCCGCCTCGGCGATGTCCAACACCGCCTCTTCAGGACGGAACCGTGGCGGATGCGCGTGCCACAGCACCTTCTCGTCCAGCCGTGATCCGTAGTGGACGACGATGCCAGGTCGTCGGGTGACGCGACGTTGACGGTCGACCGTGATGTGGATCAGCCCGTCGTCGAACTGACCGGGATCGCGCATTGCCGACGCATGACTGAGCGCGGCCGGGTGTGCGTCGAGCACCGCACCCCACGCCCGCTGCTGCCAGGTCATCGGCCCGGTGTGATTGACAAATGTGCCCGAGTACACGGGTGCCCATTCGCGACGACGAACTTTGCGCCGGATATATGGATCTGTGAATCCGCACTCGGCAACCTGCCGGCGAGCGATGACGCCATCCTGCGCACGGAGCAGGTTCTCCAGCCGCTTGCGATCTGGCGGTTTCGACGGTGCCGGCACATCGCACAGTGTCGCCGGGCATTCGGCGGAATAGCGCCCTCCGAGGACATCTGTGGACAACTTCGGTTCCCGCTGATCACTTGTGCCGTAGATCCACGCCACATGATGGCGTAGATCTACGGCACTGACAGGTCACCATATGCCACGGAGTACGGTCATAAGGAGACCCTTACTTGTTCGCGACCTTCGGAGGACCAGCGCACCATGACCGAGCAGCAATACCGCATCGAGCACGACACCATGGGCGAGGTCAAAGTGCCGGTCGACGCCCTCTGGCGCGCACAGACCCAGCGTGCAGTGGAGAACTTCCCCATCAGCCACCGGCCACTGGAGCGCACGCAGATCCGGGCGATGGGCTTGCTCAAGGCGGCCTGTGCCCAGGTGAACAAGGATCTGGGCTTGCTCGACGCCGACAAGGCCGACGCGATCATCGCCGCGGCCAAGGAGATCGCCGACGGTCAGCACGACGACCAGTTCCCGATCGATGTGTTCCAGACCGGGTCCGGGACCAGCTCCAACATGAACGCCAACGAGGTCATTGCGTCGATCGCCAAGGCAGCCGGGGTCGAGGTCCACCCCAACGACCATGTCAACATGTCGCAGTCCTCCAACGACACCTTTCCCACCGCCACTCACGTCGCGGCGACCGAGGCGACCGTCACCGACTTGATCCCGGCTCTCGATCACCTCCGACTTGCTTTGCTGGGCAAGGCAACCGAATGGCGCGAGGTGGTCAAGAGCGGCCGCACACACCTCATGGATGCGGTGCCGGTCACCCTCGGCCAGGAGTTCGGTGGCTACGCCCGCCAGGTCGAAGCAGGTGTCGAGCGGCTCACCGCGACCCTGCCGCGCGTCGGCGAGCTTCCGATCGGCGGCACCGCGGTCGGCACCGGCCTCAACGCACCGGCCGGCTTCGGCACCAAGGTGGTGGCCGCCCTGGTCCAGCTGACCGACGTCGACGCGTTGTCGTTGGCCAAGGACAACTTCGAGGCACAGGCCGCGCGCGACGGCCTCGTCGAACTGTCCGGACAGCTGAAAACCGTTGCGGTGTCCCTCACCAAGATCGCCAACGACGTGCGCTGGATGGGTTCGGGTCCGCTCACCGGCCTCGGCGAGATCCACCTGCCCGACCTGCAGCCTGGCTCGTCGATCATGCCAGGCAAGGTCAATCCGGTTCTCCCCGAAGCCGTTACCCAGGTCGCAGCACAGGTCATCGGCAACGATGCCGCGGTCACCTGGGGTGGCGGCAACGGCGCGTTCGAGCTCAACGTCTACATCCCGATGATGGCGCGCAACGTGCTGGAGTCGATCAAGCTGCTGGCCAACGTGTCTCGCCTGTTCGCCGACCGCTGCATCACCGGACTCGGCGCCAACGAAGAGCGTCTGCGCACCCTGGCCGAGAGTTCACCGTCGATCGTCACGCCGCTGAACTCCGCGATCGGCTACGAGGAAGCGGCAGCCGTGGCCAAGCAGGCCCTCAAGGAGGGCAAGACCATCCGCCAGACCGTCATCGACCGCGGCCTCATCGGCGAGAAGCTCTCCGAGGAAGAACTCGACAAGCGTCTCGACGTCCTGAAGATGGCCAACCTCGACCGCGAACGCTGACATACTCCACACAA
Organism: Gordonia gummivorans; assembly: GCF_022513585.1. Lineage (GTDB taxonomy): Bacteria > Actinomycetota > Actinomycetes > Mycobacteriales > Mycobacteriaceae > Gordonia. Next base: position 89,122 of record NZ_JAKWBF010000005.1, on the reverse strand, counting down.
TGGAGAGCTTTCCGACGGACTGGCAGACGGCATTGGTCCTCGTCGCCCACCCCGACGACCCGGAGTACGGCATGGCCGCGGCCGTCGATCGCTGGACGTCGGAGGGCAAACGCGTGGTCTATGCCCTCGCGTCCAGCGGGGAACAAGGTATCGAGGGCATGCCACCGGCCGAGGCCGGCCCGCTGCGCGAGGCCGAGCAGCGGGCATCGGCGGCGATCGTCGGAGTCGGCGTCGTAGAGTTCTGGGGCTTTCCGGACAGCGACATCCGCAACACCCCCGAGTTGCGGCAACGAATCACCCAGTGCATCGAAGATGTTGCACCGCAAGTGATCCTGTCGCTGTACGGTGGCCCGGAGTGGGCTCCGGGTGCGCCCAACCAGCGCGACCACATGGAGTTCTCGGCCGCCGTGCTCGATGCCTACGACGCCCTCGATCCCACGCTGCGGCCCGCATGGCTGTTCGAGAACGGACCACATCCGACGCACGGCGTCGACGTCGGAGAGCACGTCGATGCGGCGGTGGCCTCACTGGCCGCGCATGAGAAGTACCTGTCGGTGCTCGACCCGGACACCCCTGTGATCGATCAAGCTCGTCAACAGGTGGACATGATGACCCCGGTGCGCGACGACTTCGGCGGTTGTCGCGCAGCATGTTTCGAACTCAAGCGGAGTGCGCCATGACGTCGACGCCGCGGTGGTTCACCGACACCAAACCCGGCCACAGCGAGTGGTACATCGACCGATTCCGCACGATGGCCGCCGAGGGCGCCGATCTCGCCGGGGAGGCCCGACTGATCGACGCGATGGTGCCGCGAGGCGCGCACATCCTCGACGCCGGTTGCGGCCCGGGCCGGGTGGGCGCGTATCTGCACGACGCCGGACATCGGGTGGTTGGTGTCGACGTCGACCCCGAACTGATCGCGGCCGCCCAAGCAGACCATCCGGGTCCGCAGTGGATCGTCGCCGATCTCGCCCGTCTCGACCTCGGCGAGCACGGCATCACCGAACCCTTCGACGCGATCGTCTGCGCCGGCAACGTGATGGTGTTCGTCGCTCCCCGCACCGAAGCCGACGTCCTGCGTGCGCTCGCCCGACACCTGACGCCAGACGGGGTCATCGTGGTCGGCTTCCATACCAATCGCACACTCGCCCTCGCCGATTTCGACGCGGCAGTGGCCGACGCGGGGCTCCGCGTCGAGCATCGGTTTGCCACCTGGGACCTGCGCGCGTGGCACCCAGAGGCGGACTTCGCGGTCACCGTTCTGCGCAAGCCAAGTTCCGCTCCCTGAGTCACCCTACCGATGGCTGAGGTGCGAGCCTGCGAGCCTCGAAGCCCCTGGTGAGAGGACATTGTTGTCTCACCAGGCCTTCGAGGCTCGTCGCTAGCTCTCCTCGCACCTCAGGCAGCGGGGGTGATCAGCCGGCGGGAGCAGGTCAGTTGAGACTGCCCGCTCCGGCTCCCAATAGCGCCGGGACGAGGTTCATCAGCTGGGTCAGCAGACCGGTGAGGAGGTCGCCACCGGGTGCCGGCGTCGTCGAATTGCCCGACGGCGCCTTCTCGTTGACGCCGATGACGATGCGCGGCTTCTTCGCCGGGTCCAGCCACACGAGCGTCTTCTTCATCATCTCGCGTTCAATGGCTACGCAACCCATCGTCGGCTGATTGTCGGTGACGTGCAGGAAGATCGCCGACGCCTTGCCGGGAGTCCGCTGCGGGTTGTGTGCGATGTTGACCGCGTAGTCGTACATCGCGCCGACCTTGTACAGGTTCTCGCTGTCGCCGCCCGGCCCGTTCACCGACCGCACATGGGTGTTGTAGGTCGGCGACTTCATGTTGGAGTCCCACCAGTCCTGGGCGTCGGTCTTGAAGTACGGCATCTTGGTGCCGGGGTTGACCTGACGTCCGAATGCCTGGTCGAGAGCGAAGTTGCCTTTCGGCGTCCGGTAGACGTTGTCCTTGGGCTCTCCCATGCCGAGCGATCCCAGGAAGGCCTTGGTCGGGCCGATGACCGGCTTCCAGCTCTTGTCGGAGCCACGTTCGAAGGCGGTCAACGTGGCCGTCGTGTCTGCCTCCTTGGGGGCGCTCACCACAATCAGCTGGTTGGAGTCGCCATTCGCGCCGTTGCCCTCGGTGGATCCGAGCCCACCGGCCAACATGTTCAGCAGCCCGTCGAGAATGGGAATGCCCAGGCCAGGGGTCTGCCCGGTCGGCCCGGGGCTCGGCGGCGGCGTGGTCGTCGTTCCCGGCGCAGCAACGGACTGGCCGGCACCGACCGCGAAGGCGGCAAGCACCGCAATCACCATCAGCACCAACAGTCTCATTCGCCTCATCAGTAACTTTCGCACCACATCAGTGTGCCAGTGCGCAAGTGGCCGTGAGTCACGCGACGGTCACGGTGCGGTTTGGATAGGGTCAAGCGGACCTAGCTGAATTAGGTAACCCTAAGTACGCTGTCGGGCATGGGCGAACCGGTCGCACTCGGCGACATCCAAGAAACTCTCCTCATCCCCCTCTACGGTCGGGCGCTCGACGCCGGCAAGAAGAACAGCGTGCTGCACGATCGCAAGGCCGCCGAACTCGTCGACGCCATCGACTACGACTTCGCCAAGTTCCGCGGACCGTCGCTCGGCGGTTCGGTGACACGGGCGTCGATCTTCGATCAGTACGTCCGGGACTTTCTCGCCGAGCATCCCGACGGCAGGGTCGTCGATCTCGGGTGCGGTCTGTCGACGCGATTCCAACGACTCGACAACGGACGCGTGCGCTGGTTCGACCTCGACGTCGACGACACCATGGCACTGCGTCGAAAATTCTTCTCCGACTCCGACCGGTACACGATGCTCGCCGGGTCCATATTCGACACCGACTGGCACACAACAGTATCCGCGAACGACGGACTGGTGTTCCTGCTCAGCGAAGCGGTCCTGCTCTACTTCGACGCCGACGAGGTGACCGCCGTCCTGTCCTCGATCGCACGCGCATTCGCCGGCAGCAAACTCGCCATCGACACCGGCGGCAAGGCCATGATGAGCACGCAGGATCGCAATCCGGTGTTCAAAGCCGTTGCGGCACGGATGAAATGGGTGTGCGACGACCCGAGCACTCTCGAGTCGTGCGGGTTGCGGCTACTCGAATCACGCACCTTCGCGCAGCCGCAACCCGACGTCGCCCGTACCTGGCCCCCGTTGTACCGCTACGGACTGAAGGCCATCGGGTGGACACCCATGGTGAGCACCTACAAGCTCAACCTCTTCGAATGCACCCCGGCCTGATCACGCAGGCTCAGCTCGATCGCGCCCGCTCGCTACGCTCCCGGTGCGCTGAGCCTGAATGGCGCCCGCTCGCTACGCTCCCGGTGCGCTGAGCCTGAATGGCGCCCGCTCGCTACGCTCCCGGTGCGCCCGGCCCAAATTCCTCGAGCATCTCGGTGACCAGCGCCGCGATCGGCGACCGCTCGCTGCGGGTGAGGGTGACATGCGCGAAAAGCGGGTGACCCTTGAGCTTTTCGATCACGGCGGCCACACCGTCGTGCCGCCCGACGCGCAGGTTGTCGCGCTGCGCGACGTCGTGGGTGAGCACCACCCGTGACCCCGTACCCAGGCGCGACAGGACCGTCAGCAGCACATTGCGTTCCAGCGACTGCGCCTCGTCGACGATCACGAACGAGTCGTGCAACGACCGGCCACGAATGTGCGTGAGCGGCAACACTTCCAGCATGCCGCGCGCCAGGACCTCCTCGATGACCTCGGGAGACGCAAGGCCTTCGAGGGTGTCGAAGACCGCCTGCGCCCACGGGCCCATCTTGTCGGCCTCGCTGCCCGGCAGGTAGCCGAGTTGCTGGCCGCCGACCGCATACAGCGGACGGAAGACGACGACCTTGCGCTGCGTACGACGCTCGAGCACCGCTTCGAGTCCCGCGCACAATGCCAGCGCCGACTTGCCGGTGCCGGCCTTGCCGCCGAGCGACACGATGCCCACACTCTCGTCGAGCAACAGATCGAGAGCGACGCGCTGCTCCGCGGAACGGCCGTGCAGTCCGAAGGCCTCTCGGTCACCACGCACCAGCTGGACGCGCTTCTCGGCCGTCACCCGTCCGAGCGCACTCGACGAGCCATGTCCGAGAAGTCGGATTCCGGTGTGGCACGGCAGTTCCCGTGCGGCATCGAGATCCACCACGCCGTCGGCGAACAGCGTATCGATCACCGTGGAGTTGACGTCGAGTTCGGTCATGCCCGACCAACCGGAGACCACCACGTCCTGGGCGTGATACTCGTCGGCGGCCAGGCCGACAGCACCCGCCTTCACGCGCAACGGGGTGTCCTTGGAGACCAGCGTGACGTCGCGGCCCTCGGCACGCAGGTTGAGCGCACACGCCAGAATGCGTGAGTCGTTGGTCTCCGTACGGAAACCGGCCGGCAGCACCGCGGGATCGGTGTGGTTCAGCTCCACCTGCAGCGTGCCGCCGTCGTCGCCGATCGGAATCGGGACATCGAGGCGACCGTGGGCCAATCGCAGGTCATCGAGCATGCGCAAGGATTCGCGCGCAAACCAGCCGAGCTCGTGATGGTGACGTTTGCCCTCGAGTTCGCCGATGACCACCAGTGGCAGAACCACATGGTGCTCGGCGAAGCGCATGACCGCCCAGGGGTCGGACAGCAAGACGGAGGTGTCGAGGACGTAGGTGCGTGTGGTCACGTGGGCTCCTACGTTTGTGCGGCGCCCGCACAAACCTGTTAGGTCGACCGGTCGGTCCAGTGTCTGCGGTCCTCGGCGTCAGCCGAGGTGGACGAGGACCGGGGCCGGCCCCCTCGTGCTGCTGGTGCAAACCACGAATTGAACCTCCCGGACGAACCGCTTCCCCGCGGCCCGTCACTCGTCAACGTACGCGCGTACGGTCGGCGCGGCGCGCCGACACGGGGGTGTCGGCGTGAATTGTGCGTTAACCGGACGTATCTTTTTCACAGGGACGCAAATCGGCGCCACCAGGGTTTTCTTCGCCCCCGGTGGCGCCGAATCGCTTCAGTAGTTCAGTCGAGGTTCACCCGCGGCCGGCGAGTGCGAGAATCCGCTGCCGCGCGGCCTCGGCGTCGTCACCCAGTCCGTGCACGCTCTCCAGCTTGATCGCGTCGACGATCGTGGCGGCGGTGGCCTGCCTGGTGTCGGCGTTCTCGTAGTCGGAGATGAGCGCCCATTCGGGCTCGAAATCGTCGATGTCGCTACCGATCGCCTCGTTGCGGGCGAGCGCCTTGTCGAGGGCGAGGACGGTGGTGTCCTGGTCGGCCACCAGTCCGGCATTCAGGAATGCGGCAAACGTCTCGCCCTGCACGCGGTCGTCGTTGGAGATCTTCGTGAGGATCTGCTGGTAGACGTCGTCGCCGACGACAGCGGAGAGCCGCTTGATGAAGTGCACACACTGGTTCTCGTGGACGGCCATCATGGCCAGGACGTCGAGCGGACCCAATTCGCCCTCTGCGGCGGTGTTCTGCCGGTAGCCCTTGGTCACGTGCTCACGGCGACGCTCCTCGGAGTCCACCGGATCGATCGCGCGCTTGACCACCAGGTAGTCGCGCAGCACGATCGCGTGCCGGTTGTCCTCGGCGGTCCACACACCGACCAGCTGCCGCCAGTCCGAGAACGCCGGGAAATGCTTGGCCAGCACCCGGTGGTAGGACGGCAGGTTGTCCTTGGTCAGCAGCAGGGCCAGCGATCCGGCACGTGCCTCGTCGGACAGCGTCGCCTGCGACGGATCCCAGTCGTCACCGCCGAGGAACGCGAAGTTGCGGCCGTCGTCCCACGGCACCCAGTCGTGCGGGCTCCACGGCGTGGCTGCCGCCTGGTGGTCTTCCGCGATCTCGGGAAGGGCCTTCTCGAGCGCGATGATCAGGTCGTCTTCATCCAAGGCGTTCATCGGTGCAAGGATACGGACGCGTGCGGGGCGGGAGCAATTCCGGGTCAGGACCCGCTCATCAGTCCCCACTGCTCGAGACCGTCGTAGAGCGGGAAGTCCAGCGCCAGCTGCGACACCCGACCACGCAGCGTTGCGACATCCGCCGACTCCCCTGCTGCCAACGCGGTGGCGATGATGTCGGCGACCTCGGTGAACTGTTCGTCGCCGAATCCGCGGGTGGCGAGTGCGGGCGTACCGATGCGCAGACCCGAGGTGACCATCGGCGGGCGCGGGTCGAACGGCACCGCGTTGCGATTGACGGTGATGCCCACCTGATGCAGCAGGTCCTCGGCCTGTTGACCGTCGAGCGAGCTGTTGCGCAGGTCGACGAGCACCAGGTGGACGTCGGTACCGCCGGTCAGCACGGACACGCCCGCCTTGGACACGTCCTCACCGGTCAGCCGCTCGGCCAGGATCTTGGCGCCCGACAGCGTGCGCTGCTGACGTTTCTTGAACTCGTCGGTGCCGGCGATCTTCAGGGCGACGGCCTTGGCCGCGATGACGTGCATCAGCGGGCCGCCCTGCTGGCCGGGGAACACCGCCGAGTTGAGCTTCTTGGCCCACTCCTGCTTGGCCAGGATGATGCCCGACCGCGGCCCGCCGAGTGTCTTGTGGACGGTCGAGGACACGACGTCGGAGTGCGGGACCGGAGACGGATGCAGGCCGGCGGCCACCAGTCCGGCGAAGTGCGCCATATCGGTCCAGAGGTAGGCGCCGACCTCGTCGGCGATCGAGCGGAACGCCTCGAAGTCGAGGGTGCGCGGATACGCCGACCAGCCGGCGACGATCACCTTGGGCCGGGTGTCGAGGGCGATCTTGCGCACCTCGTCCATGTCGACGCGGAAGTCCTCTTTGCTGACGCCGTAGAAGGCGTTCTCGTAGAGCTTGCCCGAGAAGTTCAGCCGCATGCCGTGGGTGAGGTGCCCGCCGTGCGCGAGGTCGAGGCCGAGCAGCGTCTCCCCCGGTTCCATCAACGCGGCCAGCACGGCGGCGTTGGCCTGCGCGCCCGAATGCGGCTGCACATTCGCGAAGTCGGCGCCGAACAGCTCCTTGGCGCGGTTGCGGGCGATGTCCTCGACCACGTCGACGTACTCACACCCGCCGTAGTAGCGGCGACCCGGGTAACCCTCGGCGTACTTGTTGGTCAGCACACTGCCCTGCGCCTGCAACACGGCACGCGGCACGAAATTCTCCGACGCGATCATCTCCAGGGTGTCGCGCTGGCGACTCAGCTCACCGTTCATGGCGGCGGCCACGTCGGGGTCGAGATCGGCGAGCGATTGGGAGTTCACGGACTCAGAGTTCGCGGTCATGCCGGACAGTCTATTGGGTCAGTTCCGCGCGCAAGGACGCCGGGATCAGGGGTTCGTCGAGGAGCCGGCCGAAACGGGCAGCGCGGTCGCCGGCCGGATCGGCGTCGAGCCATTGGTCGAGCAGCCGATAGCCCTCGACGTAGGTGGAGATGTAGGCACGCCACAGCGGTGAAGTGAGGAACCGCAGCATCTGGCGCGCCCGTTCCTCGGGGGCGAGCAGCCATCGCCGCAGATACGCGACGACGCTGTCGTGGTCGGCGTGCCGATCATGCAGCAGCAGGGCCGCGTCCTGCCGAACCCCGAGCAGGCCGCCCGCTGCCCGCGAAACCCGTTGCGCACGTTCACCGTCGAATCGCAGACCCAGATCGGCGTAGATCTCCTGCGCCCACATCCCCCAGTCCGGACCGACGATGGCTCCGAGAGCGTGGTCGGCGAGGCCCTCGGCCATCAGGCATTGCGGTGTGTTGACCAGGAAGATGCACTGCTCGTTCTGACCGCTCTGCTCGACGAGGAACTGTTCCTTCCGGCAATGCTCGGTGTGGTGGCCGGGATAGGCCTCGTGCGCGATCAGGTGCGGCAGGTTCGACATGTGCTGGGTGAGATCGACATTGATGGCCACCCGGGAGCGATAGTCGCCGAGGTAGTAGTTGAACCCCGACCACGGCTTGTCGGTGACCACCTCGAACTCGACGATCTCGTTGTCCGGCAACGGATATGCATCACGCACCTTCTCCCGCAACGCTCCGCTGAACGCCCGCACGCACTCGTCGACCTTCTCTGGGCCGATCTCGTCGGCCTTGCGATAAGCCGTGTACGCGCCGGTGAGTCGGTCGCCCTCGGCATCGGCGACACCGAGCGCCTCGCCGAGCTCGACGTGTGCGCGACGGTAGGTCTCCTCGTCGCCCATCGCGATGTCGACGTCGAAGTAGGCACGGACCTCGTCGACGAACCCGATCTGCTCGCCCGCGAATGTGCGAGCCGAGCACTCGAGCGCCCGCAGATGAGCACCGACAAAGGCAGCCCGATCGGAGTCGAGGCCGGCGGGCAACTCAGCACGCAGGTCACGTGCGCGCCGTGCCAGCGCCGCAGGCTCGGGCGTCGGCGCACCCGCCACCTCGGCAAGGATCGCGGGGTCGCCGGTGTAGGCGTCGACGAATCCCTCTTCGAGGCGGTCGAAAGCCAGGCCCAAGCGCAGGTAGTCGGCGACCAATGAGGACATGGGAGGCAGGCTACGCGACCGTGAGGTGACACTAATAGGCTGTAGCGCATGACGACCAGGTCCGAGCCCCCCACGGTGACCGGAAGTCGCTTCTGATGGCGCGCCACACCTCCGATCGCGATCCCAGTCTGTATCTGGAACTCGATCGCAAGCAGTGGCGTGACCTGCGGCAATCGATGCCGATGGTGCTCAACGAGTACGAGCTCGCCGAACTCGTCGGCCTCGGTGAACAGATCGACCTCGACGAGGTCGCCGACGTCTATCTACCGCTCTCGCGTCTCATCCACCTACAGATCGCCGCCCGGCAGCGGTTGTTCGCCGCCACGTCGACGTTCCTCGGCGAACGGCAGCACTCCCGGCAGGTCCCCTTCGTGATCGGCATCGCGGGCAGCGTGGCGGTCGGCAAATCGACCACCGCCCGCGTCCTCGCCGCCCTGCTCGCCCGATGGGATTCCCACCCCAAGGTGGACTTGGTGACCACCGACGGCTTCCTGTTGCCGACGTCGGTTCTGGAACGCCGAGGAATCATGCATCGCAAGGGTTTTCCAGAATCCTACGATCGGCGTGCACTGCTGCGGTTCGTCACCGAGGTGAAGTCCGGCGCACGCGAGGTGACCGCTCCCGTCTATTCCCACATCGCCTACGACATCGTGCCCGACGTCTACCACTACGTGCGCCAGCCCGACATCCTGATCCTGGAGGGACTCAACGTCTTACAGACCGGTCCCACGCTGATGGTGTCGGACCTGTTCGACTTCTCCATCTACGTCGACGCCAAGATGGACGACATCGAACAGTGGTACGTGTCGAGATTCCTGAAGATGCGAACCACGTCGTTCGCCGATCCCAACTCACATTTCCACGCCTACGCGTCCCTCACCGACGACCAGGCGACGGCGGCCGCACGCGATCTCTGGCTTTCCATCAACCGCCCCAATCTGATCGAGAACATCCTCCCGACCCGACCCCGGGCATCCCTGGTGCTGCGCAAGGACGTCGATCATTCGATCAATCGGGTGCGGCTGCGGAAGCTGTGACCCGCGCCGGTCCGGCGAACGCTCGTCGAGCCCGGCGGAATCCACATCCGGGTCGCCGGCCGCGTGGCGGTGCTCATCGCCGGTTCTCCACGGTCGCGGCAGGACCGGATCTTTCGGCCAGCCAGTCGTCGAGGCCGGTCGGTGTCACGATGTCCGGCGCGGACGGCACCAGCCCACCGTCCCGGATGGCGGCACCACCGAAGCGGATCCCGACCACCCACTTGGGTGACCCCTTCTGTCGCGCAATGGCTTTCGCGACATCGACCAGGTCGAGAACCTGCGGACCGGCCACCTCGATTACGCCATCGGCGGGCTTGTGCTGCGCTGCCGCGACGACGTCGGCGAGTACCGACGCGACATCGGCGGCGGCGGCCGGCCGAGCGCGCATGTGCGGCACCGCAGCGATCGGCCCGAGCCGCATCATGCCCAGCAACTGTTCGGCGAGTTCGTACCATTGCACCGATTTCACGATGGTCAGGTTCTCGGGCGCCACGACGCTGGCGTAGGCCTCCTCCTGCGCGGCTTTCCCCTGGTAGTAACCGAACTTGCGATTCACCGCCGGGTCGGACGCGTTGACGATCGACAGGCACACAACGGGCGCTCCCGCTGCCGCTGCTGCGCGACCCACGTTGCCCGCAGCGGTCGTGAAGAAGTCGACAGCCTCTTTCGCCTTCATGGTCGTGACGTTGAGGCAGTCCACCACCACGTCTGCTCCCGCAATCGCCGCGTCCAATCCTTCTCCGCGATAGGCATCCACGCCAGATGCCCGCGACGCCGACACCACGTCGACACCGTTGTCGCTCAATCGTTGCGTGAGCGCCGAGCCGAGCGTGCCCGTCGCCCCGAACACAACTGCCTTCATCTCATCTCCGTTCGTGGTGGTTCGACAACGTCCACAGTAGGGCAGAATTGCACCAGAAAGGTGGTGCAATTCGATGGCAGATATGCGGGTCAATTCTGAGAACTCTCCCGACACCGATCCGTGGGATTCGGTCGCGCGTCGCCTGGGAACCGACCTGTACCTCGACCTTCAGCCCGACCCGGACGGGAATCCTCGCGGCCGCGGCTCGCAGCGACGGCACACGCTGGCCGCAGCACTGCGCCACGCTATCTCGACCGGGCAGTTACCACCCGGTTCCCTGCTGCCGCCCTACCGATCCCTGGCCGCGGACCTGGGGTTGGCCCGCAACACCGTGTCCGCCGTGTACACCGAACTCATCGCCGAGGGATGGCTCACCGCCCGTCGAGGGTCGGGCACACGAGTGGCATCCGGCGTTGTCGCAGAAGGACTTCCGGGCGTAGAGCCACGAGCGCCGCAAGCGCAGGCCATGGCCCAGGTACGCCACGACTTCTCGATGGGCCAACCCAACGCCGGGCTGTTTCCGCGTGCCGACTGGATCAACGCGACCCGACACGCCCTGACCAGAGCGCCCGACAGCGCCTTCGCACCGTCTCATCCCGGCGGACGACCCGAACTGCGGGAAGCGCTGCGCACGTATCTCGCTCGCGCTCGCGGGGTCCGCACAACAGCGGAGTCGATCGTGTTGATGACCGCCGTCCAGGCATCGCTGGAACTGTTGGCGCGCACCGTACTCGGACCACGTGTGGCCGTGGAGGCCTATGGACTTCCGTTCCACCGTGACGCATTGGTGCGTGGGGGTGCCGACATCGTCCCGATCAGGATCGACGACAACGGACTGCTGGTCGACGATGTGGAGCGCGCGGCCCCCACCGCCGTTCTGGTGACGCCGAGCCATCAATACCCGACCGGGGTCGCCCTGCACCCCGAACGCCGAATGCGGTTGGTGGAGTGGGCGCGACGCACCGGTGCACTGATCGTCGAAGACGACTACGACGGCGAACTCCGGTACGACCGTGACCCGGTCGGCGCCCTACAGGGCCTGGCTCCTGACGTCGTCATCTACACCGGGTCGGTCTCCAAGAGCCTCTCGCCCGCGGTGCGAGCCGGGTGGCTGGTCCTGCCGTCGCACCTGATCGATCCGGTGACCACGGCCAAGGGCGCCCGCGAGCCCGACGCGAGCATCGTCGATCAACTCGTGCTCGCCGAGATGATCACGTCGGGAACCTACGATCGCCACATCCGACGAAGCCGACAGGTTCATCGACGACGACGCGACCAGCTGACCGATCGACTGGCGTCCATCGGCATCGAGATCCCGGGTATCGCAGCAGGATTGCACGTCCTCATTCCGGTGCCGCGGGATGACGAGCCCACCGTGGTTGCGCGGGCACACGCCGACGGCATCGCCGTGTTCGGACTCGACCTGTTTCGCCACGCCGACGCGGAGCCGCTACCACAGGGCGGCATCGCCGTGGGCTTCGGCACCCCCGCGGCATCGGCCTTCGACGCCGGCCTCGATGCGTTGACGCGCCTGATCCGACCAGTCCCAGCCAGTCCCTGAGCTGAGGTTCGAGGGCCCCTCGCTCACACCGAACTGGCGAGCGTCTCCAAAGCGCTTGTCGCGTCGATGTATTCCTGCACCCACCGCTCGATGACCGCCGCCGTCCGCTCCACCTTCTGGAACTGTCCGACGACCTGGCCGACCGGGTTGAAGGCGACGTCGATGCTCTCGTCCGGGTACTTGTGCGTGGCGGCCACCGCCATGCCGGAGACCATGTACTGCAACGGCATTCCGAGCGGATCCGGATTCTCCGGGTTCTCCCAGGCCTCGGTCCAGTCGTTGCGAAGCATTCGGCACGGCTTGCCGGTGAACGACCGACTGCGCACGGTGTCGCGACTGCCGGCGTTGATGTAGGCCGCCTGCTGGACCGGCGTGTTCTCGGCCTCTTCGACCATCAGCCACTGCGATCCGCTCCACGCGCCCTGCGCACCGAGGGCAAGCGCCGCGGCGATCTGCTGACCGCTGCCGATCCCACCGGCGGCCAGAACCGGCACGGGCGCAACCTCTTTGACCACCTGCGGCCACAGCACGATCGACCCGACCTCTCCGCAGTGGCCACCACCCTCGCCGCCCTGCGCGATGATGATGTCCACCCCGGCGTCGGCGTGCTTACGCGCCTGCTTCGGCGAGCCGCACAGCGCGGCCACCTTGCGTCCGGCGTCGTGGATCTTGCCGATCATGTCCACCGGAGGCGTGCCGAGCGCGTTGGCGATCAGACTCACCTTGGGATGCTGCAGCGCGATCTCCACCTGCGGGGTCGCGGTGGCCTCGGTCCAGCCGAGCAACTGCAGCGAGTTGTCGTTGTCCTCGTCGAGTGGAACACCGTGGTCGCGCAACAACTTTCGACCGAAGTCGAGCGTCTGCTCCGGCACCATCGACTGGAGCATCGTGGTGAGATCGTCGGCCGACATCTCGGCGTCCATGCCCTCGTATTTGTTGGGGATGACGATGTCGACGCCGTAGGGATGGTCGCCGATGTGCTCGTCGATCCAGTTGAGTTCGATCTCGAGTTGTTCCGGCGTGAAACCGACAGCCCCCAGGACGCCGAATCCGCCTGCCTTGCTGACCGCGACCACCACGTCTCGGCAATGGGTAAATGCGAAGATCGGGAACTCGATTCCGAGTTCGTCGCAGATCTGGGTGTGCATCAACGGACTCCTTCGACGCGGCGCAAATTAGAACGTGTTCTAATTTAGCACTGGTGTCTGGCGCCCGACACTATTTGCCGAAGCGACGGTTCCGTGCGGAGAAGTCGCGCAGGGCTCGCAAGAAGTCGACCCGACGGAACTCCGGCCAGTACGCGTCGGTGAACCAGATCTCCGAATAGGCGCTCTGCCACAGCAGAAAGCCCGACAGCCGCTGCTCACCAGAGGTCCGGATCACCAGATCCGGATCCGGCTGCCCCTTGGTGTAGAGGTTCGCGTCGATAGCCTCCACGGTGACCGCGTCGATCATCTCGGCCGGCGAGGCGCCCTGCTCGAGCCGTTCCTCGAGGAGCGCACGCACCGCGTCGACGATCTCCTGCCGGCCCCCGTACCCGACCGCGACATTGACATTCATGCCGTCACGTCCGGCAGTCCGATCCGACGCCGCGCGCAGACGGTCGGCCACCGGCGCGGGCAACTGATCCAGGGTGCCGACGATGCGGACCCGCCACTGGCCGTCCGGGGCGGAGATCTCGTCGACGATGTCGGGCACGATCTCCATCAGTGCGTCGAGCTCCTCGGATGCTCGACTCAGATTCTCGGTGGACAAGAGATAGATGGTGACTGCTCCGATGCCGAGGTCCGCGCACCATCCGAGCATGTCGGCGATGCGCTGCGCACCCACCCGATGGCCGTGGCTGACGTCCTCGAAACCCGCCTCCCGGGCCCACCGACGGTTTCCGTCGCAGATGATCGCCACATGATGAGGGATGCGCGTCCCATCCATCAACTGGATCAGCCGGCGTTCATAGACGCTGAGCACCGGGCGCCGCAACCGGTCCGGCAGCAGCTTCATCGTCGGGTCCTCGGTGTCACGTGGCACACCTTACGCGCCTCGATCTCGCCAGTAACTTACGCTACCGTAGGTTGCGTGAGCACCATCATCCCACCGTTGCCGTCGATCCCCGACCGGCCCCGACTCCGAGGCGTGATCCATCACTACTCGGCCTACGTCGCCGCGGTCGCGGGCATCGCCGTCGTCATCGGTGCCGCCATGGCGCGCGGTGCGGTCGCGGCTGCGGCCTGCGCGGTGTACGCGATCACGGTGTTCGGCGTGTTCGCGGTGAGTGCGTCCTATCACCGCATCCCGTGGAAGACCGTGCGCGCGCAAATCCGCATGAAACGCGCCGATCACTCGATGATCTTCCTGTTCATCGCGGGTACCTACACACCCTTCTGCGCGATGGGCCTGCCGTCCCCCGCACGCTGGTGGGTTCTGGGCATCGTGTGGACGGGTGCCGTTGCCGGGGTGGTGCTCAAACTGCTCTGGCCGTCGTCGCCGCGCTGGCTGGGAGTGACGCTCTACATCCTGCTCGGATGGGTGATCATCGCCGTCGCACCGGCGCTGATCGCGCAGTGTGGTGTCGCGATCATCGTCCTGCTGGCAGTAGGCGGGGCGCTCTACAGCATCGGCGGCATCCTCTACGCCCTCCGCTGGCCCAACCCGTGGCCCTCGACCTTCGGCCATCACGAGGTGTTCCACGTCTGCACGGCAGTCGCCGCACTACTGCACTACATCGCCGTCTGGCTGGTTATTTTCGCCTGAACGATCATCCGCGGACGGAATCACTGCCCGGTTCACCTCGTTCTCACCGACGCGTCCATCTGAGGTCAATGTCTGGACAGGCTGGCCTGCTGTTCTGTGCGCGTGGCCGGACCTCCGCTTCGCGACGCGCACATCGACGGACTGACGCGCCGACGGTTCCTCAACTGGTCGGCCCTCGCCGTCGGCCTCGCGTTCAGCTCGAGTCTGTGTTCGGCCGAAGCGGACTCCATGCGACCCCCTCCCGGACCCGACGATGCGCTGTTCACCCTGGGTGTTGCGTCCGGCGACCCGCTGCCGGACGGGGTCGTGCTGTGGACGCGTCTTGCCGTCGACCCGATGGCTCGCGGCGGCGGCATGTGCGGTGTACCGGTGAACGTCGACTGGGAGGTCGCCACCGACGAGACGATGCGTCGAGTCATTCGGCGCGGCACCACGATTGCAACAGCCGACGGTGGCCACTCCGTGCACATCGATCTGCGTGGGCTCCAACCCTCGACCGAGTACTTCTACCGGTTCCGGGCGTTGGGCGACATCTCGGTGATCGGACGCACTCGCACGGCTCCTGCGGCCAGCGCGCAGCCCCGTCTTCTCACGGTGGCCGTCGCGTCCTGCCAGAACTGGGGTGAGGGCTACTTCGTCGCCTACCGAGACCTCGCCGCGCACGCTCCGGACGTGGTCTTCCACCTTGGTGACTACATATACGAGACGCCACCACCGGCCCGCGGACCGCGTCGTGGTGATCCACGCCCACGCTCGGCGTTTCGCGCCGCGACGTCGATCGACGACTACCGAGATCGTTACGCGCTGTACCGCGCCGACGCCGATCTGCAGGAGGCCCACCGGGTTTCGCCGTTCATCATGGGATTCGACGACCACGAGGTGGCCGACAACTGGGCGGGCGACGTCCCAGCCGACGGAACAGCGATGCGCGACTTCGTGATTCGGCGGGCGGCCGGATTGCGCGCATGGTGGGAGAACACCCCGACGCGCATCTCGGCCCGCCGGCCCGGTGTCGACATGCGCGCCTACCGCCGCTTCACCTTTGGCGATCTCGCGCAGTTCCATCTGCTCGACACCCGCAGCCATCGCAGCGACCAGGTCAACGGCGATCGCGACACGGCACAGGACGCTCGCACCGCCGACCCGACACGCACCATGCTCGGTTCCGCACAGGAACAGTGGCTGCTCGACGGTCTCGCGCAACCTCGGCGCCGATGGAACGTGATCGCACAACAACTTCCGATGGCAGACCTAGCCCGGCTCGATGGCACCACGCGCGCAGTCAGCATGGACGGCTGGAGCGGATACGAACCCGCCCGGACGCGCATCCTCGACGGCGCGCACCGACGCGACGTCACCGGTCTCGTGTCGCTGGCCGGCGACATCCATCGCAACGTCGTCGCCGATCTGCGGTCCGACTATCGCACCGAGTCACCGGTCGTCGGTGTCGAGCTCGCGGGCACGTCTATCTCGTCGGGCGGCGACGGCGAGGACAGCGACGACAATGATCGGCGCCTCAAGGCGGCCTCACCACATGTTCGGTTCGGCAACGCACAGCGCGGCTACCTGCTGAACCGAGTCCGGCCCGACCGCTGGGAATGCGAGATGCGCGTGACCGACACCGTCGCCGATCCGGGTGCACGTCTGTATCGTCGCGCGCTCATCACCATTCCGACGCGCAGGTCCGACGTCGACGTGGTCTGAGTTCTTCGGAGGCCACCCTCCCGCCGGGCTGCGAGCCCACCGTCGCTGGCTGAGCCTGCGAGCCCCGAAGCCCCTCCCTCCGCTGCCTGAGCGAGGAGCGCTGGCGACGAGCCTCGAGCACCTCAGGGAGCGGAGATGGGCCGGCGTGGGTTGCTGGGGCGCACCCCTCAAGGTGCTTCCACGGATCCCAGACTCAGGTAGCGGATGGAGCTCAGACCCGCGCGAACGCCGCCAGCACGTCGGCGCTGGCCTCCCAGCCCATGCACTTGTCGGTGACCGACTGGCCGTAGGTGAGCGGCCGCGCGTCCGGCGACTGTGCACCCGGCTCCAGGAAGCTCTCCAGCATCACGCCGCTGATCTGCGACCCCAACCCCTGCTCCCGCCTGGCGCGGACCGACGCGGCGATCTCGGTCGCCACCTCCGCCTGACGGACATGGTCTTTGCCCGAATTGGCGTGGCTGCAGTCGATCATCACGCGTGCGGGCAGTCCCGCCTTCTCCAGTGCTGTGGTTGCCGTGGCGATGGAGTCGGTGTCGAAGTTCGGTCCACCGGTGCCGCCGCGCAGGATGATGTGGCAGTCCTCGTTGCCTGCGGTCTCCACCACCGCACCGTTGCCGAAGTCGTCGACGCCGAAGAAGACATGCTGTGCCGCAGCGGCTTTCACACCGTCGATGGCGACCTGGACGTTGCCGTCGGTGCCGTTCTTGAAGCCGATGGGCATCGACAGCCCGGATGCGAGCTGACGGTGCACCTGCGACTCGGTGGTCCGGGCGCCGATCGCGCCCCAGGCCACCGCGTCGGCGATGTACTGCGGGCTGGTGGGCTCGAGGAATTCGCAGCCGACGGGCAACCCGAGATCGATGATGTCGAGCAGCAACGATCGTGCCGTGCGCAGCCCGCGCTCCACGTCGAACGACCCGTCCATGCCGGGGTCGTTGATGAGACCCTTCCAGCCGACGGTGGTGCGCGGCTTCTCGAAGTACACGCGCATCACGATCTTGAGGCGGTCGGCGTAGGCGTCGGCGAGTGGGGCAAGCCGGCGTGCGTAGTCGATGGCGGCGATCGGATCGTGCACCGAGCACGGTCCGACGACGACGAGCAGTCGGTCGTCGCGGCCGGCGAGAATGTCGGCGATCTCGTCGCGGTCGCGCTGGACCGCGATCGCCCGCCGCGCGGTCAGCGGCAGTTCGGTGCGGATGGTGTCCGGTGAAGGAATCGGCCGGAATGCGGTGATGCGCCGGTCGGAAGTCGATTCGCCGACCGGGGTGAGTTCCGGGAGTGTGGTCACTTCGATGTGCCTTTCATGGTCATGCCCTGCGATTTCTGCGGGGCACGCCCAGATGTGGCCGGAACCCCTGAAATGACAAAAGCAGCGACCTCTCGGTCACTGCTCGGGGCTCCGGTGTTGTGTGCGTGCAGCAATCAGCGCTTCATCGCAGGCTCGACCGGAGCCTCGATAAAGAAGCGCCAATAGGCGCGCACGTTGCTGATCACGGCGACCACGCTAGCACACCGAACACCACCCCTACGGATGCCCTCGTTCGAGTAACTGACTCAGGACGATGATCGACTCGGTCCGATCGACCGGACTGGCCTGCCGGATGCGCTCCAACGCTTGCTCGAGGTGGTGGACGTCGCGCGCCATGATGCGCAGGATCGCGTCGGCCGTGCCGGTGATGGTCGCGGCACTCACCACCTCATGGATCGGCTCCCAGGCCGCGCGCAGGTCATCGGGCGAGATGTTCCCGCGACAGAACACCTGCACGTAGGCCTCGGTTGTCCACTGCATCGCCGCTGGATCGATCACCGTGGTGAAGCCTTTGATGACGCCGTCGTCGAGGAGTCGGTCCACCCGTCGCTTCACCGCGGGGGCCGACAAGCCGACCTCGGCACCCACCTCCGCGTAGGTCGCCCGCGCGTCCCGCGCGAGGCAAGCGAGCACCTTGTCGTCCAAATCATCGAGCGCACGCAATGTATCGATCCTCTACACTGTTGGTTCGGCTATTCGTTAAACATGAGAGCAATCTATGGCGATTGATTGCGTCAGCACCCGACGATACCCTCGAAAAATGACGTTGACGACCCCTTCCTTCGCCGCGCCGTTCGTACGAGCCCACCGCACCCGCACCTATGCGATGACCCCGCCCGCACACTTCGAGGTCAGTTACGCGATCAACCCGTGGATGGATCCCAGCGTTCCGGTCGACGCCCAGCGCGCGCTCGCGCAGTGGCAGACGTTGCTCGACACCTACCAAGCCCTGGGCCACACCGTGCATCTGGTCGAGCCGCAACCCGGCCTGCCGGACATGGTCTACGCCGCCAACGGCGGTCTCGTCATCGACGGCAAGGCGATCGCCGCACGCTTCGCCTTCCCTGAACGTGCAGCCGAAGGCGACCACTACGCCGACTGGTTCCACACCGCCGGATTCGGCCCGGTCCACCGCACCGACGGCATCCAGGAGGGCGAGGGCGACTTCCTCGTCGTCGGCGACCGTATCCTCGCCGGCACCGGGTTCCGCACGCACCGCGACACCCACGCCGAGGTCGCCGCGGTCACCGGGCTGCCCGTGATCACCCTCGACCTCGTCGATCCGCGGTTCTATCACCTCGACACCGCACTCGGGGTGCTCGACGAGAACACCATCGCCTACTACCCCGGCGCCTTCTCCGACGCGTCGCGCGCCCTGCTCGACGAACTCTTCCCGGACGCGATCATCGCGACCGCAGCCGACGCCGAGGTCCTCGGGCTCAACCTCGTCTCCGACGGCAAGCACGTGATCATGACCGATCGGGCACCGCAGCTGGAATCGCAACTGCGTCAAGCCGGTTACGAACCGATCACTCTCGACCTTTCCGAGTTGCTCAAGGGTGGCGGCGGGGTCAAATGCTGCACACTGGAATTGAGAGCCATGAAAGAGACCACCGCCCCCAAACCCCACTCCCCCGAACCCCACGGCGCCGAACCGCACGTGGCGCACAACTATTCGCCGCTGCCCGTCACCGCGGCGACGGCCGAAGGTGCGTGGATCACCGACGTCGACGGACGCCGCTACCTCGACTGCCTCGGTGCGTACTCGGCAGTCAATTTCGGACACCGTCATCCCCGGATCGTCGCGTCTGCCATCGACCAACTCAGCCGCGTGACACTCACCAGCCGCGCCTTCATGTCCGACCAACTCGAGCCGTTCTGCGCCGCCCTCGCCGACCTCTGCGGCAAAGAGATGGTGCTGCCGATGAACACCGGTGCGGAGGCGGTGGAATCCGCGATCAAGGTGGCCCGCAAGTGGGGTTACGACGTCAAGGGCGTCGCCGACGGTCGTGCGCAGATCATCGTCGCGGGCGGCAACTTCCACGGTCGCACCACCACCATCATCAGCTTCAGCGACGACGAGGAGGCGCGCGCCGGATTCGGTCCCTACACACCAGGATTCGTGCGGGTGCCGTTCGGTGACGTGGAGTCACTGGCGGCCGCGATCACCGACGACACGGTCGCCGTGCTCGTCGAACCGATCCAGGGCGAGGCCGGCATCATCGTGCCGCCCGCCGACTACCTGCCCCGCGTGCGCGCCCTGTGCACCGACCGCAACGTCTTGATGATCGCCGACGAGATCCAGTCCGGACTCGGACGCACCGGCACCACCTTCGCGTGCGAGCACTGGGGTGTGGTCCCCGACGTCTACACCCTCGGCAAGGCTCTCGGCGGCGGCGTGCTGCCGGTGTCGGCCGTGGTCGCCGACCGCGACATCCTCGGCGTCCTGCACCCGGGCCAGCACGGTTCGACGTTCGGCGGCAACCCGCTCGCCGCCGCGGTCGGTCACACCGTGGTCGACATGCTCGCCGATGGCAGCTGGCAGGCCCGCGCCGCCGAACTCGGCGACCACATGCACACTCGGCTTCGCGCGTTCATCGGCCACGGGGTGATTACCGTCCGCGGACTCGGTCTGTGGGCCGGGATCGACATCGACCCGGAGTTGGGCAGCGGCAAGGAGTTCTGCCTCAACCTGGCGCAACGCGGTGTGCTCGCCAAGGACACCCACGGCTCGACGCTGCGTCTGGCACCGCCGTTGGTCATCACCCACGAAGAGATCGACTGGATGGCCGATCGTTTCGGCGAGGTACTGAGCCGCCGCTGAACCGGGACTACGCTGACGAAATGACCGCGTCCACACGTACCCACCGTCGCGTCCTGCTGATCCGGCACGGCCAGACCGAATGGTCACTGAGCGACCGCCACACCGGACGGACCGACATCGCGCTCACGGCGAAGGGCGAACATGATGCCGCGGCGCTGCAGGGTGTCACCGACCGGCTCGGGATGTTCGATCCCTACGTCATCGTCTCGCCACGACGACGTGCGCAGCGCACCGCGGAACTCGCGGGTCTGGTGGCCGACGAGGTGTCCGATCTGGTGGCCGAGTGGGACTACGGAGACTACGAGGGGCTGACGCGCGTCCAGATCCACGCCGACCACGATCCCGGCTGGGCGATCTGGACAAGTGGTGCGCCACAAGGTGAATCGGTGCAACAGATGACGCAGCGTGTCGACGAGGCCGTGCGGGTGGTCGACGCGCGGCTCGAGACCTCCGATGTGGTGATCGTGTCGCACGGACACCTCTCGCGATCGTTCATCTGCCGCTTCCTGGGTTGGCCGATCGCCCAGGGCGCCAACATCGATCTTCGGCCGGCCGGCACGGCGATGCTGGCCGACGTCGCCGGGGACCGACGCATGACACACCTCGTCGGACCCGAGGGCGCGAGCCTCTCGACTACCGCCCTCTGATCACGTTCTCCGTCAACGCTTCCGGTTCGGTCAGCGGCAGTCCGCACACCTGCCCACGGCACACGTAAGCCGCGTCGTGGCCGTCGACCGGTCCGCGATCCTGCAGTAGCGTCTGCGAATCACGCTGTCCGGCAACGATCACCGCACCACCGGGAGCAATCTCACGGGCTCGTCGCGTCATCCGCCCGTCCGAGTCGCGCACCTGCGCGACCGCGATCTGGATCGGACCGGCGACCCGCGCCTGTGCCACGGCGAGCCAATGTCCGGCCGACCGGGGCAGTTTCACGAGCAAGATGGCGCCCCGCGACAGCGTGTGCTCGAGCAACTCGGCGTAACGACCGGCATCGCCGGCGTCGGCCAGCGGCACTGCGATCTGCAACGCCTCCGCCATCAGCGACGCACCCGACGGCGTGGCGCCGTCGACCGGATCGCGCGGCCGAGTGATCAGCCCCTCCCCCGCCGCGTCGAACCAGGAACCGGGCTCCGCCGGATCGGCAAAGACGTCGACCGCTCGGTCCAGAATGGTCAGACCGGTTGTGCGCCAACGCTGATCGCCCGTCACCGTGAACAGGGTCAGCAGCGCGGTGGCCAATGCGGCATGGTCGTCGAGACCACCCGACGGCACCCCGACCACCCCTCCGAGCGACGACCGACGGACGGCGCCGTCGACCACATGGGTGGCGACAATCTGTTCCGCACACCAGACGGCATGGTCGATCCACTGCCGTTCGCCGAGCCCGGCACCGGCCTCGGCGAGAGCCGTGATCGCCATCGCGTTCCAGGCGGTGACCACCTTGTCGTCGCGCGCCGGCTGCGTGCGAGCCGCGCGGGCCACCCGAAGCCGTTGACGGACAGAATCGAACCTGTCGAGGTCGTCGGGTTCGGACGGCAGCTGCAGCGTCGAGGTCCCGTGTTCGAAGGTGCCGGCTTCGGTGACCACGAAAAGCTCTGCGGCCCAGCGTCCATCGTCCTCGCCGAGGACTTCGACGAGCTGGCTGGGCGTCCACACATACGTCGAACCCTCCACCCCAGCGGTATCGGCGTCCAGCGACGACGCGAAGCCGCCACCGACACGCAGGTCCTGGTCCAAGAAGTCGACGATCTCAGCGGTCACTCGCCGCATGAACGGGTCACTTGTGCGACGCGCGAGATGTGCATAGGCACGCAGCAACTGCGCGTTGTCGTACAGCATCTTCTCGAAATGCGGTATCACCCAGTCCTTGTCGACAGCGTATCGGGCGAATCCACCGGCGATCTGGTCGTAGATACCTCCGCGAGCCATCGCGGCACAGGTCCGGACCGCCGCGTCGATGGCCACCGAATCTCCGGTGTGCTCGCTGTGCCGGATCAGCCCCTCGAGCAACGCCGACGGCGGAAACTTCGGCGCACCGCCGAAACCGCCTGCCGCACGGTCCTCGTCGTCGAGCACCGCGGTCACGGCATGCGCCAGCAGCCGCTCATCTATCGGCAGTGTTCCCGGCGGCAGCGCTCCTGCGTTGGCCTCGACGTGCTCGCGCACCTTGTCGGCCATCGCGTCGATCTCGGCGCGCCGATCCGTCCAGGCCTCGGTGACCGCGGCCATCACCTGACGGAACGACGGCATACCCGACCGCGGCGCCGAAGGGAAATACGTCCCGGCGTAGAAGGGTTCGCCGGCCGGCGTCAGGAAACACGTCATCGGCCAGCCGCCCTGACCGGTCATCGCGACGGTAGCGCTCATGTAGATGGCGTCGATGTCGGGGCGTTCCTCGCGGTCGACCTTGACACACACGAACTCGGCGTTCATCTGGGTTGCGGTGGCGTCGTCCTCGAAGGACTCATGCGCCATCACGTGACACCAGTGGCATGCCGCGTATCCGACCGACAACAGGATCGGGACGTCGCGCCGACGGGCTTCGTCGAGCGCGGCGTCGTCCCACTCGAACCAGTGGACAGGGTTGTTCGCGTGCTGACGGAGGTACGGACTCGACGACGCGCTCAGCCGGTTGCGCGCGCCGTCAGGTGTCGGCGGATTTCCGTTCATCGGCAGCCGCAGCGGTGTCGGAATGGGTTTCGATGTCCGTCACGACTGCCGAACGCGTGTCCGTCCCCTCGTCGAAGGCCTGGTCGGCCTCGGGATGTTCGGTGTCGAAGGTCTTCGGCAGCTTCTTGAGTTGCTTGTTCATCGACCAGATCAGGAAAGCGGTGGCGATGAGCAGCACGAGGATGATCAGGAGTCCGAGCGGGGACGCCTTGCCGAACTCGGGACCTTGCGGCTCTTGCTGCGCTGCAAGCACAGTCACCGTCGTCATCACACTCATGCCGTCTCGATTCCGGTGAAGAGGTCTGTCTCGGGGATCGAGGTCTTCACTCTGGTCTGCGCGAGTTCGAACTCCTCGGTCGGCCACAGCCGTTGCTGCCACTCCAGTGGCACGGCGAAGAACACACCGTTGGGGTCGATCTGTGTCGCGTGCGCACGCAGGGCGTCGTCGCGCTGCGGGAAGTACTTGCCGCATTCCACCTGGGTGGTGACCCGGCCCATGAGGTCACCGCGACGCCGATCCCATTTGCTGAGCCACTCCGTGAACGGGCTCTCCTGGCCGTGCCGCTCGAACTCGTCGGAGAACAACACCATCCGGTCGCGGATGAATCCGTGTGTGTAGTACAGCTTCGAGACCGTCCACGGCGCGCCGGTACCCGGGAACGCGTCGGGGTCCCCGGATTGCTCGTACGCCGCGACCGACACCTCGTGACATCGGATGTGGTCGGGGTGCGGATAGCCGCCGTGCTCGTCGTAGGTGATCATGACGTGCGGGCGGAACTCGCGGACCACACGGACGAGCGCCTCGGTGCCGACCTCGAGTGGAATGGCCGCGAACGACCCTTCCGGCACGGGCGGGGGCGGATCGCCCTCGGGCAGACCCGAGTCGACGAACCCGAGCCATGTCTGTTCGACGCCGAGCGCCGCAGCGGCCTTCGCCATCTCCTCGCGGCGGACCTCGGTCATCCGTTCCTTGATGCCCGGACGATCCATCGCCGGATTGAGGATGTCGCCGCGTTCGCCGCCGGTGAGTGTGACAACCAACACCTCGTTGCCTTCGGCCGCATACCGCGCCGTCGTCGCCGCACCCTTGCTGGACTCGTCGTCCGGGTGCGCATGGACCGCCATCAGACGGAACGCCCCGGCGCCGGGGCCGCCTGGCTGGGATTCGGTCACGGTTCCTCACCTTCGGGTCGCTACTCCACCCATGGTAGGTATTGACGCGTGAACAGTTCGGACGGGGGCACCGCGCAGACTCCGCGGAGCGGACCTCGCGCCACCTACCCGGAGCCCTCCGGCGACCCCCGGAGCCGCCGGCGTTGGTTCATCGGACTATCTGTTCTCGTCGTCGTGGCCGGAGTCGGTCTCGCTGCCCTCGGCTACACAAAGTTCGCCGACGAAGAGGTCAAGGGCGAGGGCACCGGCTACGAGCTCCTCGACTCCTCCACTGTTGCGGTCCAGTTCACGCTGACCAGGTCCGATCCCAGTCGTCCGGCCGCCTGCGTGGTGCGCGGGCGATCCAAGGACGGCAGCGAGACCGGCCGACGCGAGGTTCTCATCGGCCCCGGCACCGACAAGCAGCAGGGCGTACGTGTTGAGGTGAAGACTTCTGCGCCACCCGTCATCGGCGAGGTCTTCGGCTGCACCACCGACATCCCGGCATACCTGTCCGAGACGGACGCATGACGACCGACGATCGGCCGCAGTCACGTGGGCGCGCGGCGTTCGCGTCGATCTCGAGCCCGTACTACCCACTGCTCGTCGCGCTGTTCGTCGGCGTCATGCTGATCAGCAACATCACCGGCACCAAAGGTGTACTGCTGTTCGAGGACTGGTTGCATTTCGATCTCGGTCCCATTCACCTGAATGGCCTGGTCACCGACGGCGCGTTCTTCCTTTTCCCGCTCGCCTACGTCCTCGGCGACGTGATCAGCGAGGTCTACGGATTCCGGGCGATGCGTCGCACCATCTTCGCCGGTTTCGCCGTGCTGATCCTCGCCTCCCTGTGCTTCTGGCTGACCATTCACCTGCCCGCGGCCGGTTTCTACGACGGCCAGGAAGCCTTCGAGCGAGTGGCCGGGGTGGTCCCCCAGTTCTTGCTCGCGGGTCTGGCCGGGTACGTGGTCGGCGAGTTCCTGAACTCGTTCGTACTGGTCAAGATGAAGGAACGCGCAGGTGAACGCCGTCTCTGGGCTCGTCTGATCGGCTCGACGGTGGTCGGCGAGTTCGCCGACACGCTGGTGTTCTGTTCGATCGCGGCGTCGGCCCTGGGCATTTCGACCTGGGGCGATTTCATCAACTACACGGTCATCGGATTCCTCTGGAAGACCCTGGTCGAGCTGATCGTGATGCCGGTGACCTACCTCGTTGTCGGGTGGCTGAAACGGGCCGAGCCGACCTATCAAGAAGCGCTCCGATCGGCGTCGGCCGACGGTGACGATGTGCCTTAGCTCTCATCGGCTGGTACCCTGTACTGATACACGGCTCCGCGAGGGGTCGTGTTGCTGCATTTAGAGCGTGCTCCACGCGCGCCGAGCAGTCCACATGCCCGGGTCGAGAATCGAGCCCGGGCGCGGACAACACATAAGGAGTGACCGATGACCGACACCCAGGTGACCTGGCTGACCCAAGAGTCGCACGACCGCCTCAAGAGCGAGCTCGACTCTTTGATCGCCAACCGTCCGGTCATTGCCGCAGAGATCAACGAGCGTCGCGAAGAAGGCGACCTCAAGGAGAACGGCGGCTACCACGCCGCTCGCGAAGAGCAGGGCCAGCAAGAGGCCCGCATCCGCCAGCTGCAAGAACTACTGAACAACGCCAAGGTGGGCGAGGCCCCGACCCAGTCGGGTGTCGCGCTCCCCGGCTCCGTCGTGACCGTCTACTACGACGGTGACGAGAAGGACACCGAGACCTTCCTCATCGCCACCCGCGAAGAAGGTGCACAGGGCGGCAACCTGGAAACCTACTCGCCCAGCTCGCCGCTGGGTTCGGCGCTCATCGACGCCAAGGTCGGCGAGACGCGCGAGTACACCGTGCCGTCCGGCGCGACCATCAAGGTGACCCTCGTCAGCGCGGAGCCCTACCACGGCTGATCGCTGACCCGTCGACACGGGTCACGGCAAGACACACAGAACTCCCACATACACACGAGATCTCATGTGTATGTGGGAGTTCTCTGTGTGCGGTGTCGGAACAGGTCCTCCCACGACGGCCACTGCCTTGTTGGCATAATCCCTGCATGCCCGACACAGCTCGCATCGGCGGCAAGCTCTCGCTGCTCCCCGGGGTGCAGACCCTGCTCACTTATGAACGCGGCTACCTGCGGGGCGATCTTGTTGCCGGAGCGGTTCTCACCGCGCTGCTGATCCCTGCCGGCATGGGCTACGCGGAGGTCGCAGGACTCCCGCCCGTGACCGGCCTCTATGCGACGATCATCCCGCTGATCGCCTACGCGATCGTCGGACCCTCGCGCATCCTCGTCCTCGGACCCGACTCGTCGCTCGCCCCGATCATCGCGGCCGCGATCATCCCGCTTGCCGCCCTCGACTCCGAGCGCATCGCACTGGCCGGAGTGCTGGCCATCGAGGTCGGCGTCATCCTCATCATCGGCGGCCTGCTGAAGCTCGGCTTCGTCACCGACCTGCTGTCCAAACCCATCCGGATCGGCTACCTCAACGGCATCGCCCTCGTCGTTCTGCTCAGTCAGCTACCCAAGCTGCTCGGCTTCAGCGTCGACGGAGAATCGATCGTCGACGAGGCCGTGAACATCGTGAAGGGCATCGCGAACGGCGAGATCGACTGGCTGGCCACCGCGATCGGCGTCATCTGCCTCGCCGTCATCTTGGGACTCAAACAGTGGCGCAAGACAATTCCGGGTGTGCTCATCGCGGTGGTCGGGGCGATCATCGCGGTGTGGGCCTTCGGCTGGGAAGACGACCTGTCGGTGGCCGGCGCCATGCCGCGCGGACTGCCGACACCGGCTCTCGGCGGAATCACGCTGAACGACGTCGTCGACCTCATCGTGCCCGCGGTCGGAATCGCCCTGATCGCGTTCGCCGACACCAGTGTCCTGTCAAGGACTTTCGCGGCCCGGGCCGGACAGAACGTGAACGGTAGTCAGGAGATGGCCGCGATCGGTGTGGCCAACGTGGCCAGCGGATTCCTGAGCGGCTTCGCGATCTCCGCGTCGTCGTCGAGGACGCCGGTCGCCGAGCAGGCGGGCGCCAAGAGTCAGGTCGCACCACTGTTCGGCGCACTGCTGATCGTGGCGTTCATCCTCGCGGCACCAGGCGTGACCGCATACCTGCCATCATCTGCTCTTGCCGCCGTGGTGATCTCGGCGGTGTTCTCGCTCATCGACATTCGCGGGGTTGTTTACCTGTTCCGGGTCAACCGGGTCGAGGGAATCCTGTCCGTGGCAGCCTTCGTCGGTGTCGCCGCCCTCGGTGTGCTCGACGGTATCCTGGTCGCGATCGGCCTGTCCTTCATCGCCTTCGTCAACCTCGCGTGGCGCCCCTATCGCACCGAACTCGGCCGGGTGCCCGGTCTGCGTGGCTACCACGACGTCACCCGCAACCCGACGGCGCAACGCATTCCCGGCGTGCTGATCCTCCGGTTCGACGCACCGCTGTTCTTCGCCAACGGCGGCATGTTCGACGATTACGTGCGCTCCGAGGTGGTGCAGAGCCAACAGGAAGGGCGTGAGGTACACACCGTGATCCTCGCGGCCGAACCGATCACCGAGATCGACGCCACCGCGGTCGACGAGCTCGTCGAACTCGATGATTATCTTCGCAGCAACAACATCACCCTTGTCTTCGCCGAGATGAAATCCCCTGTGCGCGATCAGCTGGCGCAATACGATCTCACGGTCGACGGTGAGCCACGATTCGACGACACACAGTTCGCGCCCACCACGGGAGCCAAGGTCGACGAGATCACCGGGTGCCTGCGCGGTGACATCTGAACCTCGGTGATCGGAAGTTTCCGCACTCCGAACGCCCGTGCCATTTTCCCCCTTGCCGCCGCTGGGATTCCCGCCCTAACTTGAGCGCCACCACAATCGCGCCACTCGGCCGGAAAGCTCAGGGGGAAAACACATCCGATGAAGCTCAACAGATTCGTGGCCATTGCCACCTTGGTGATCGCAGCCATGGGCGTCGCCAGCGGGACCACGCACGCAGCACCAAGAACGGAGGATGCCACGCACTGGAATGTCACACGTCACGGCCAGAATGTCGTGGTCGCCACCGACAACGGGACGCTGTCGCAGTCGAATGGCCAACTGCGCCTGCACAACCGGTCCGGACGCGTCGTCGAGACCGTTCCACTGATCGTGGCGGTCGACGACTATGCACATCCGGTCGTCGCACAGGTCACCGCCAAGAACGCAACCCTTCGGCTCGACACGAGCCCAGCACTTTCTCGCTTCCAGCCCGTGAAGCACAAGGCCGATCTACAGGCAGCCGTGTCCGGGGTTCGCGACAACATCACCTTGAGCGCCGCCATCGGTGGATACATCGGTGCGGCTTCGGGTTTGACCGTCGGCTGCATACTGGGCGCCGTCGCGGCCGGGGTGGTGTCGGCTCCCGCTGTACTACTGTTCGGCGCCGGACCGCTGGCCGGTTGCATCGGCGGCGCGCTGCTACTCGGAGCCGGCGCATCACTGGCCGGAACCGCGATCGGCGGCATCGGCGCAGCAATTGCCAACGCAGGACCGTTCATCCAGCTACTCAACCAGCCGAAGAAGAAGGACAAGTAGCCCGGACGCATCGGATCCCCTCGTCGTTCAGAGCCCCAGATACTCGAGCGCCGAGGGGATTCCGGTATACCTCACTCGCTCACCGCGCCAGCACGGACGCCGTGTACTTGGGCCGCCAGTTGTTGGTCAGCAGTGCACCGAAGTTGTCTTCACGGTTGTTGGTCGAGGTTCCCGAGTCCCGGACCGAGTAGATGAACGCCGGACCGCAATAGCCCGACACCGCGGCCGCCCGGAGCACGTCGACGATCTGGGTGGCCTGCTCGCGTTGGGAGACCATCTCATTCGATCCGAATCCGGGTGGCGGCGTCCGCGACCCGAGAGCAACCGGCTTGGTGGGGGCGCCCATCTCGGTCAGCCAGATCTTCTTGGCGCCGTCGCCGTTCGCGACCATCACCGCACGAATCTGGCGCGTCTCAGTCCACCCGTTCGGTGCGGCCCCGATGCCCTTCGGGAACACATAGGGATGCATCGCGGCAGCGTCGAAATAGCCTCTGGCACCTGCCGCATACATCCGGCGAACGAAGTCGACGGCACCAGCGGCCGGACTCAATCCTGCGGCCACCACCGTCGACGACGGCTGAACCGACTTGATCGCCCGGTAAGCGGCCTTGAGCAGTGCCGTGTATTGCGCGGGGTTCGCGGGTTGGAGCCCCCAGAAGATCGGGAGGTTCGGTTCGTTCCAGATCTCGTGCCGTGTGACGTCGGGATAGCGCTTGATGAACGCCTTCATGAAGTCGCCGAGTCTCGCCGGATTCGACGGTGGAGCGTAGATGGACCCGAGCGCGCCGCCCTGGCGTGCCCACGTCGGCACGGTCAGCACGATGGACAGCACCTTCAGATGGTGTCGCCGCGCGGCACCGATGACCCGATCCGGCATGGTCCAGTCGTAGCGGCCGCGGACCCGTTCGACGGTCCGCCAGTCGACCATCACCCGCAGCCACTGCGCGTCGGTCTTCGACACCGCTGCCAATTCACGCTCGAGATCGGCAGCACCGAGAAACAGCGTTGCCGCACCTTGCGAGA
Source organism: Gordonia gummivorans (assembly GCF_022513585.1). Classification (GTDB taxonomy): domain Bacteria; phylum Actinomycetota; class Actinomycetes; order Mycobacteriales; family Mycobacteriaceae; genus Gordonia. The sequence goes on along the minus strand of NZ_JAKWBF010000005.1, from coordinate 59,144 downwards.
AGCCGTAGCCGGCGGCCGGCGTGCGGACCGCGGCCTGTGCCGACGTCGGAGTCACCGCGACCGCTCCACCCACCAGCGGCAATACCATCGCGGATATCACCACGATCACGTGACGGACCCTCGCTGAACGCATCGTGCCTCCCGACGTCGACGATGTCAGCGAGTCTATTCCGAGTCCGACTACGCGGCGTGGGAAATGCGCATCGACCCGTCAACGACACGAATCGCGTTGTGCTGCTGCGCGAGTCCGATCTTGGCCAGCAATGCGACACAGGGCAGCAGGTTGGCGTCGACGCCTGCCTCGGCGGATGCGGTGACGTCGAAGCAGGTCACTTCCGTCAAGGTCGAGGGCTTCCAACCGTCGCCGCGCAACCATTGCAGATCGCGACTACGAGTGAGCGGCGCCAGCACCAACCTGGCAGGCACGACGTCGGTGGCGGCCCGCTTGGTCCACCACAGCACGCCGTCGACGTCGACCTCCGGCATCTGCGGACCCGACGGCAACACCTCGCGCATCCTCATCGGGGACTTGTCGAAGACGACCATTCCTGTCGCACCGACCTGTGCCAGGCCCCGTGCATCGTCGGCGTCGACCTCGAGGGAGGCGAGTACGTCATTCACTGCGGCGGGCACCCAGACCGGCGCCAAGTCCTTCAACACGTCCACCGCACGGAGGGCATGCACAAAGGTGCCGCTGAGCAGCCGCTGGAGATCCTCGTCGTCGGCGTGTTTCTGCACCGCCCTGTCGAACTCGCTGTCACCCGGGCCCGAGCCGGAATCCTCGAGGTCCTCGATCTCGAATTCCAGATCGAAGAGGCGTTGCTCGAGAATGTGCAGGTACTGCAAGTACTCGTAGGCTAACGCAAAGTACGCCTCGCCCAGCTCGTCATGTATCCGCGGCAGGGCGCCGGCCAGCCACAGACGTGACCGTCGAGTCGAATGCGATCGTGCGCTATGTCGGTTTCCCATGCGCGCAACCGTAGGTCGGCGTCGGCCTGACGCCGCCGCAAATTCCACAGGCACGCTCGCGCCACCCACAGCGAATGCACAGCCTCGCCCAAGACCGTCCGTAACCTGCGGGTTCATCCTCGGAACATGAGAAGAATCCGCAACCCCCGCCCCGATGTGACACTGGTGGTCCTCGACGACGATGCCTCCGTCGCCGACCACGCGCGCACGCTGTTCGCCGCGCAAGCCCCGCTGGCCGTCGTCAGCGCCCACTACTCGCAAGTGGTTCCGTTCATGCTCGGCAACAACGGATACACCGTCGCGCTGGTCGCCGACGTCGACGACCCCAACCAGCTCGCCGAAGCCATCGCGATCACCGAACAACGACTCGGCACGGTTGCCGCTGTCGTCCGTTACGCCGCCGACCTCCCACACAGCGCACCGTCGGGAACCGTAGCCGCCTGATCAGGCAATACAGCTGCTGACAGCCGACGCAAGGCGACGCAAGCGCCACGACAGCGGCATCGGTCATCGTGGTGGCATGACAACAACCACGAGTACCGACCTGCCTGTGCAGACGTCGGCCGGCACCTCCGGTGACCTGGCGATCGACGCACACGGCCTGGTCAAGCACTTCGGATCGACCCGCGCCGTCAACGGCGTGGATCTGGCCGTACCCACCGGATCGGTGTACGGCGTGCTCGGCCCCAACGGAGCCGGGAAGACCACCACGGTGAGCATGCTCGCCACCCTCCTACGACCGGATGCCGGCACGGCCACGGTCTTCGGCCACGACATCGTCCGCGAACCCGTCGCGGTGCGTTCGCTCGTCGGCGTCACCGGGCAGTATGCGTCGGTCGACGAAGACCTCACCGCGACGCAGAACCTCGTCCTCTTCGCCCGGCTGCTCGGCTTCTCCCGCCCCGCGGCTCGTGCGCGATCCGAGGAACTGCTCGAACAGTTCGCGCTCACCGAGGCAGCCGACCGGCCATTGAAGAACTTCTCCGGCGGCATGCGACGACGCCTCGATCTGGCCGCCAGCCTCATCGACACTCCCCCACTGCTGTTCCTCGACGAGCCCACCACCGGCCTCGATCCCCGAACACGCGCCCAGATGTGGGACACCATCCGCGACCTCGTCGCTCGCGGGTCCACCGTGTTGCTCACCACCCAGTACCTCGACGAGGCAGACCAGCTCGCCGATCGCATCGCGGTCATCGACCACGGCGTCGTGATCGCCGACGGCACTGCCGACGAACTCAAGCAATCGATCGGCGCGAGCACGCTGCAACTCACCCCCGTCGACAAGTCCGACGCGGCACGGGTCTGTGAGATCACCGAGCAGGTTCTCGGTGAACAACCCACACTGTCCCCGGAGGCAGCCCGCATCACCGTCGGGCTGCATCGTTCCGACCTGGTGCCCGACGTCCTGATCGCCCTGCGCGAGAACAACATCGCCATCGACGAGATCACGGTGCAGAAGCCGAGTCTCGACGAGGTGTTCCTCACCATCACCGGCCAGCCGGCCGACACCGACGATTCCGATGAGGTGGCCCGATGACCACGATCACCCGCTCGCCCGCGCCCCGCGCGATCACCACGCGACCCGCACGCACCGAGACCAAGACCTCGGTCAGCCTCACCGAGGCTGTGCGCCAATCACTTTCGATGGCCTATCGCGGAGTCCTGAAGATCCGCCACAATCCAGAGCAACTGTTCGACGTCACGCTGCAGCCGATCATCTTCACCCTGATGTTCACCTACATCTTCGGTGGCGCCATCAGCGGTAGCGTCCACGACTATCTGCCCGTCATCATTCCCGGCATCCTCGTGCAGACCGTGATCACCACCTCGATCGTGACCGGCACCCAGTTGCGCGAAGACATGGACAAGGGCGTGTTCGACCGCTTCCGCTCGCTACCGATTGCCCGGATCAGCCCACTGGCCGGGGCGCTGCTGGCGGACATGATCCGCTACCTGATCGCCACCACACTGACCATCGTCATGGGCATCATCATGGGCTGGCGGCCCGACTTCTGGGGCACCATCGCTGCAGCTGTGCTGGTGATCGTGTGCAGCTTCGCGATCTCCTGGATCTTCGCCCTCATGGGCTGCGTGATGAGCAAAGCCTCTGCCGTACAGGGAATCTCGATGCTGATCCTGTTCCCGCTCACCTTCATGTCCAACGCCTTCGTGCCGGTGGACACCATGCCCGGCTGGTTGCAGACGTTTGTGAACATCAACCCGATCAGCCACATCGTGACCGCTGTCCGCGAACTCACCGCCACCGGTCATGCCGGTATGCACGTGGTGTGGGCGCTCGTCGGTGCTGCCGTGATCACCGCGGTGTTCGCGCCGCTGGCCGTGCGTGCCTACATGCGCAACACCTGATCTGATCGGGCTTGCGCACTCCGTCGCGACGCCAGGATCGCTCGGACCTCGTCCAGCGCCTGGCGTCGCGACATCGTTCGTATCTCGTCCGACAGGTCGGCCCACTGATCCGACGACAGTCCGGAGACCTCGGCCAGCTGTGTGTGCACGTGGTGCAGCGACGCATAGTCTTGTCGCGCACCGAGAACCGCCGAGAGCGCGAGCAGTCGCGGACCGTCGGCCGACGTGGGCTCCGTGCGAGCAAGCACGTACCCGATGGCCATGGCCGACGCACCGGCCTGCGGCCGGTCGAACCAGCCCAGCGGGCCGTACATCGAGTGCAGACCGTCGGCGAGCACACTCACATACTCGCCTGCACATTGGCCGTCACCGGCACGCATCAGTCCGATCATCGCGGCCCCGATGAGCATCACCATGCCGGGATCCTCCGCGCCGAACGGGTGGTCACGGTCGATCAGCCGGACAGCCTGCGCGTAGGCGACTCGTGCGGATTCGACGTTGCCGCGCGCCAATTCGAGTTCCGCCGCACCGATCATCATTCCGCCGACGACCTCCGGATTGCCCTGCGGGTCGGGATCGCCCGGTCGCCAACCATCGGCGACGACTGCAAGTTCGGCGGCGGCTTCGTCGAGACGCCCATCCGCGACCAGGGCGGCCACCAGCGCCGATCGTGCCTGCAACTCGTCGTCGCGGGCCCCCAGTCGCGACAGCGCCTCGATCGCCTCGCGATAAAAAGGGATTCCCGACGACCACAATGCCTGCTGCGCGTAGATGCCGGCGATCGAGGTCTGCGTCATCGCCGACATCCAGGTGTTGTGTTGTCCCTTTGCGAGTTCACGCAGCGCGAGTCCGTCAGACAGTGCACGGCCGAGATCACCGAAGTTCTCGTGTCCGTTCATCAGCGCCGACAACGCGACGACCCGCACCTGATCCGTCTCAGATCGCGCCGCCCGGACCATATAGCGCACGGCCGCAAACATATTGGGGCTCAGCACCCACGCCGACATCAGTTCGGTCGGCTCCTCGTAGTTGCGCTGCGGCCGATGCAGCCGGCGCAGATAGTAGCGGCCGGTGGCCACGCCGCGCAGGTTACGCCGCATCATCAGATGCGCCATCGAGGCGAGCACCGTGGCCTGCCACCTGCGACGCGTGTCGTCGTCGGGATCGGTTGGTGGAGGTGGCAACACGGCCATCAGCCGCCCACCCCAGGTCATCACCTCACCGTGCAAGCCGCGCGCCATCCAGAATCCGCCGAGCACCGGGAAGACCGTGACCATGGTGTCCACCGCCTCGGCGGCCCGATCAGGCGGCCCAGCGTGAACCGCTTCGGCACAGCCGCGCAACACCCAGACGAGGTTCTCGACGTCGGCGGCGATCCGGTCGAACAGTTGCTCGTCGACGCGACGCGCGTGCAGTTTCTCCACCTCGACCGCAAAGCGGCGCGCCCAGCGCCACATCGAGCGATCCACGGCATCCGATTCGGCCGCGACAAGCTTCTGCTCCCCGAATTCGCGCACCATCTCCAGCATCCGGTAGCGGATGTTCCCATCGGTTTCGACCACCGTCAGCAGTGATTGGTTCACCAGTGCGGCCAGCACGTCGACCAGGCGAAAACCGTCCTGCCGCAGCATTGTTGACGCCGTATCCACGGTGAATCCGCCGGGGAGCCGGCACAGACGACGCATCGCCGACTGCGCGTCGGAATCCAGGAGATCCCAGCTCCACTCGATGACGGCGTAGAGAGTGCGGTGCCGGTCGGGCGCGGTTCGGTCCGTACCTCGCAACAGGGCGAAACGTTCGGTGAGGCCTTCCGATATCTCGGAAACGCTCATCGTCCGCACACGGGCAGCGGCGAGTTCGATTGCGAGCGGCAATCCGTCGAGATGTCCGCACAATTCGGACACGTCGCGTCGGGACAGCCGCGCGTCCGGACGAATGGCCTGAGCCCGACGCTCGAAGAGTTCGACGGCGGATCCGCCCTCCCCGACATCGAGCACGGGGAGGAGATAGATCCGCTCGGCCGCCAGCATCAGCGGCGAGCGACTGGTGGTCAGTATCGACAGTTCCGGTTCTGCGGCAAGGAGATCGGCGACGACGCGGGCACAAGCGTCGATGACCTGTTCACAGTTGTCGAGGATCACCACCGCCCGCTGGCCGCGTACCGCGTCGACGAGCCGGCCGGCCAGATCACCCACAGCCAGCCGCGGACGGCCGCCACCGCCGAGCTCGGTCTCTCCCACGCCCAGGGTGGTCGCGATCGCCGCGACCACGTCGTCGTCGTTGCGGATCGGGGCGAGCGGCACGTAGAAGACGGGACGGCCCCCCTCGGCCACGGTGCGGCCGACCCGTTGGGCGACACGGGTTTTGCCGACTCCACCCGGGCCTTGAACGGTGACGAGTCGATACCGGCCGAGCAGCCCGACGATGGTGGCGATGTCGTCGTCGCGCCCGATGAGTTCCGATACCTCGGTGCTCAGCCCGACGCTGCGGCCACGGCGCAGTGGCTTCGGGGCGGGGGTCTCGGCCGCGACCAGTTCCGCGTTCAGCGTGGCGATCTCGGGTCCGGGGTCCACACCGAGTTGCTCGGACAGTGCCCGACGCAGTCTCGCGAAGACGGCGAGCGCTTCGGGTACCCGCCCCTCACCGGCCAGCGCGCGCATCAGATCGACGTGCGCGGGTTCATCCAACGAGTCAGCGGCGCAACGCTTGTCGGCCAGCTCGCGTGCCAGTGCGTAATCACCGTCGGCCAACGCCAACGTGGTCCGACGCTGCTCGAGCACATCGCGGACCCGGCCGGCCCGTGTCCGCAGCTCGGCATCGAGGTCCGCCTCGCCGTCGTCGCCCAGATCGTCGCCGGGAACGCCCCGCCACCACGCCAGTGCCGCATCGAGATCCGCCGGGTCGGGTGACTGCGCGAGCTCGGCGACGATGTCGAGATCGGCACGGCAATCGGCGATGCGGTACCCGTTGCCGACACCTTCCAACCGGCCGTCGCCCAAGAGTGGCCGCAACCGAGAGATCTGCGTGTGCAGCGCCGACACCGGCGATTTGGGCGGTTTGTCGCCCCAGACATCGGCTATCAACCGTTCCGCGGAACGGATGCGACCGCCGGCCAACGCCAGGGCGACCAGCAGTCGGCGTGCGCGAACACCAGGGACCGGCGCCAAGCCCTCGGGACCGCCATCCACCGCACCCACAGCGACCGGCCCGAGCAGGCCGATCACTGTGTGGCTGGTGGTCGGATACACCCAGCAAGATTAGCGCCAACGCGGAACCTCCCCCGCCCTGGCGTGTATGAATGGACGCATGCCGCGCAGCTATCAACTCGAGCCCGTCGCCGACGTCGCATTCTTCGACGACGCGCCGATCACCTACCGCATCGACGTCAATCTGCCGGTGACGCCCGCCCGAGCGTGGTCGGAGCTCACCCGGCAGAACACTCTCGACTGGTGCCGGGCGATCAAGTCGATCGAGTTCACGTCGCCCGCTCCCTACGGTGTCGGAACCACCCGCAAGGCAGCCCTTCCCGGAGCCGGGCTGTCCGAACACTTCTTCGTGTGGGACGAGGATGCGTCAACGGGCAATTACCGCAACGCCTTCTACGCCACGACCATGTCGGCGCCCGGGGTGCGACGATTCGGCGAACTCACCCAGGTCGCTCCGGCCGACGTCGGCGCTCGCCTCGTGTGGCTGTTCGGCATAGAGCTGGGCAGCTCGGCGAAGCTGGTGAACGCATTCTCCGGACCGACCGCGTCGAAGGTGTTCAAGACGGTCGAAACGGACACGCTCCGGCACTTCGCGAACCTTTCCCCGCAGACCTGAGTTTCCGGCTCATCACTCCCACCGCTCCCTGCTGAAGTGCGAGCTTGCGAGCCTCCCACCGCTCCCTGAGGTGCGAGCTTGCGAGCCTCGAAGGGGCATGGTGAGACAGCGATGTCGTCTCACCAGTCTTCGAGGCTCGTCGCTTGCGCTCCTCACACCTCAGCCAGCGGGAGGGGGCTTCGAGGCTGCACCTCAGCAGCGGGAGGGGGCTTCGAGGCTGCACCTCAGCAGCGGGAGGGGCTTCGAGGCTGCACGTGAGCGAGCGGAAGCGACTACAGGTGCCCGCCGGCGGCCGACCGCGCGGCGTCGACCACCTCGGCGATCCCGCCGCCACCGTCGGCGGCAAACCGGACCATCCCGGCGTCGTCGCAGGTTCGCAACACGAGGGCCACCTCGTGAGCGGCGTCGTCGGAGCGTTCTGCGGCGGCGAGGCAGAGAGCCAGTAGTCGCCTGGCCTGCAAGAGAGCGCGTCGACGCCGAGTGCCGGTGAGGCGCTCGACCCACTCTCGGCCCACCGGCACGCGAGCTCGGGATCACGGGAGTCCTTGAGCAGCAGGCGGATCGCTGCCTCTTCCTCGGCTTGCGCGACGATCTGAAACCAGCCGGTGGCAGTGGAGTCGCGATGCTCGAAGTCGACGCGTGGTGCCAGAGCACGCCGGGTTGGCACCTCGAGCGCGACCAGTTCACTCTCGACGTAGGCGCGGAGTCGTCGGGCACCGAGACGATCGGCAACCGCACCGGCGTCCTCGAGGAATCGGGCCCCGGCGTCGAGGTCGCCTTGCGCAACGGCAAGTCGCGCGGCGGTGACGTACCGCGCTCGGATCATGTCGATGATCCCCTCGTCCGGCTCCAAGATGAGACTCTCTTCCAGCAGCCCGCTCGCTTCCTCGGAAGCGCCTCTCTGATAGAGCAATTGGGCCAGCAGTCCAGCGGCCAGACGATACGCCTGCGTTCGACCGACGCCCGGACGCAACGACACCTGCAGTGCGCTGCGCAGGCTTCGCTCCGCAAAGTCGAGTTCGAGTTCCTCGATGAAGGCGAGGCCGTCGAGCGCATGACCGTACATCACGGCATATGCTCCCGTGTTCTGCTCATGAAACGGCGCAGCCCATGCCTGCATCCGATGCGCCTCGTCGAAGTCGAGGCGCAGCGTCGCGGTCATCGTCGCCACGTCGGCGGCCGACGACACCACGAAGGGAGGCAACGATTCCGGCCGGGACAGGCACTCGGCGATCAGGCCGTCGATGCGGTCGACGCGATCTGCGGTGGCGTCGGTACACGCGAGTGCGACGTCGGCCTCGATCCGCATTCGGGCCATTCGGGGCTGATCATCGGCAACGGCATCAAGCCCCGCATTGACCCGGTCGATGGCCGCGCGCGCCCGATCAGTGTGGTGCAGAAGCACATTCGACCACGCAACCGTCAGTTGCAGCCGCGGACTGGTGACCACCACACTCGGTGGCAGTTTGTCGATGAGACCGAGCACCGTCGACATCTGCGAATGCTCCAGCAGGGTCCGGCCATCGGCTTCGACGAGTTCCACCGCGCGCCGGGTATCCCCTGCCGACAGAGCGTGATCGACGGCTTCGGCGAGCATGTCGTGATCGCCGAACCACTCCGACGCACGGACATGCAGACCGGTCACCGCATCCGGATCGTCGCGCTCGAGTCGACGGCGCAGGAACTCCAGGAACAGCGGGTGGTAGCGGAACCAGTCGCCGTCGGGATCTGTCCTGCGCAGGAACAGGTCTCGCGACTCGATGTCCTCGAGGAGGGCCTGCCCGCGGGTTTGTCCGGACAGGGCCGACGCCAAGCCGGCGCAGATGTGGTCGGGCACCGACGTCGTCAGGAGGAACCGCAGGATATCGGGCGGCAGTGTGCCCAAGACGTTTTCGGCAAGGAAGTCACCGATCGCCCGATGGCGACCGGAGATGTTGGCGATCAGTTCGGCCGGTGAATCGTTGCCGCGCAACGACAGACACGCCAGCTGCAGCGCCGCGACCCAGCCGTCGGTGGAATTCCACAACTCGGTGATGTCGCGGCTCTCGAGGTCCAGTCCGGCCACATCGACCAGGAAGGTGCGCGCCTCGTCGGCGTCGAAACACAGTTCCGCGATGTCGATCTCGACGAGTTCGTCGGAAACCCGCATGCGGCTGATCGGCAGACCCGTCCTCGATCTGCTGGTGATGAGCAGTTGAAGATGATGGCATCCGTGGTCGAGCAGGAACTCCATTGCGGCAAGAGCGGCCGGATCGGTGACCCGATGCCAGTCGTCGACGACGACGAGGATCACCTCGCCCCGCTCGTGGATGGTGTCGATCAGGGTGGTCAGGGCGTGGAGATCGGCACGCTCCCGGTGGTCTTCGAGCACGTCGTCGAGGTCGGCGGTGACCTCGGGATCGACCCGCCGGATCGCCTCGATCAGGTGGGTGGTGAACCACGACGAATTGTTGTCGTCGTCGTCGACGGTCAGCCACGCCACGTGCACGCCCTCACCGTGACGCCGTTCCGCCCACTGTGCGGCGACGGTCGTCTTCCCATACCCGGCCGGGCCGTGGATCAGGATGAGGCGGCGGCGTTCGCCGGCGCTCAGGATGTCCATCAGGCGTTCTCGCGCCACCTGCGCGCGCGGCCGCAACGGCGGCCGGAACTTGGTCGCCGGGGTGGGCGGCGCGGTCGTCGCCCCCGATCGTCGCCCCGGCGTCCCGCCGAGCGTTTCCGCGGGCTTACGGGTGGGCAGCGCCATCTCGACGGGCGCCTGACCGCACCGCGTCACGATGTCCTGCAGTTCCTCGCCGTAGGCTGCCGCGCTCTCGGGACGTTCGGCCGGCTCGCGCTCCATCGCGTGTTCGACGGCGCGCGACACCTCGTCGGGAATGTCGCCGCCACGGAGATCGGGCACCGGTTCACTGGCGATCCGCAGGAACTGCGCCACCACCCGTTCACCGCTGCGCCGCTCGAACGCGGCATGTCCGGTGAGCGCGCAGAAGAGGGTCGCGCCGAGGCCGTACAGATCCGACGCGACGCTCGGCGCATCGCCGACCAGCAATTCGGGTGAGGTGAACGCGGGCGACCCGGTGACCATGTCGGCGCCGGTCTCGAACCCGCCCACGATCCGAGCGATACCGAAGTCGGTCAGCTGCGGTTCGCCGTACTCGGTGAGCAAGATGTTGCCGGGCTTGATGTCGCGGTGCAGAATGTCGGCCCGATGCGCCGTCTCGAGGGCGCCCGCGATCTTGATTCCGAGACGCATCACATCCGGCCAGGCGAGCGGGCCATGTTTGCGGATGTGCGCGTCGAGCGAATCGTGCGGGTGATACGGCATCACGATGAACGGCATGCCGCTCGGCGTCGAACCGATCTCGAGGATGTTCACGATGTTCGGATGCCCCGACAGCCGCCCCATCGCCCGCTGCTCGCGGAAGAAGCGTTCCAGACTCGCCTCGTCGAGGTGATCGGTGAGGATCTTGATCGCGACGGTGCGCTCGAGTCCCGGCTGCTCCGCGCGGTATACGGCGCCGAATCCGCCGCGGCCGATCAGCATCGGGTCGCCGAATCCGGCCGCAATCAACTCTGCGGCGGCGTCGGGGCTGACGTCGCGCTGTGTCGACAGCGGATCGAACTCGACCATCGGTGTCCCTCGGTCGGCCCGGGACCTTCGACCCGGGCTACCAATCCAGACTAATCCGACCCGCAAGCCCCCGGCCCCAAACGGACCCGACGGTTCACCCTCGTAGGAAACCGGCGTCGGCCAGCGCCGCTCGCAACTCGCGCTGATGGTCGTGCCCGCGTGTCTCGACGCTGACCGTCACCTGCACCTCGTCGAGATACAGATCGTCGGCGACGCGGGAGTGCACGACGTCGAGCACGCTGGCCCCATGGTCGCGCAGCAACTCCAGGAAGGCGATCAGCCCGCCGGGACGGTCGGAGATGGTCGCGGTGACCGTCAGGTAGCGCCCAGCCGCGGTGAGTCCGTGCGTGGTCACGTGGGTGAGCAGGAGCGGGTCGATGTTGCCGCCGGACACGACGACACAGACCTTCCCGGAGAGGTCGGCCAACTCCGGTGCCATCATCGCCGCGACACCTGCTGCACCCGCGGGTTCGACGACGAGTTTGGCACGTTCGAGAATCGTGAGGAGTGCCGTGCTCAGCATGTCCTCGCTGACCGTGACGACCGAGTCCACGTACGCCGTCACGTGCTCGAACGGCACCTCTCCGGGCATCGCGACGGCGATACCGTCGGCCATCGTGTTCATCGACTCCGCCGCGACCGGACGATTCTGCTGGATCGATCGGGGCCATGCCGCGGCGTCCGCCGCCTGCACCCCGATCACCTTCACCTCGGGACGCTGCACTTTGATGGCCGCGGCCACTCCGGCGAGCAGCCCGCCACCGCCGAGCGGCACCACCACCGCCGACACATCGGGCATCTGTTGCAGGATCTCCGCACCCACGGTCGCCTGCCCGGTGACGATGTCGGGGTGGTCGAACGGGTGGATCAGCGCGGCGCCGGTCTCCTGGGCATACCGCTTGGCCGCGACGAGCGCCTCGTCGACGGTCGAACCCTCCAGAACCACCTCGGCGCCATAGGCTTTGGTGGCCGCGATCTTGGGTAGTGACGCGCCGGTCGGCATGTAGACGCGCGACGGGATGCCGAGTTCCGTCGCCGACCACGCAACACCCTGCGCGTGGTTGCCCGCACTGGCCGCGACCACACCACGGGCCCGCTCGTCGGGCGCGAGTCGCGAGATCCGCAAGTAGGCGCCGCGTGGTTTGAAGGAGCCGGTGCGCTGCAGATTCTCGCACTTGAGCCACACCTCGCAGCCCGAGCGCTCCGAGAGCACCCGCGAGGCGACCAACGGGGTTCGACGCATCACCGGGGCGAGCGCCGCCACCGCGTCGTCGATGTCAGTGCGGGTGATCAGCATCGGCGCCTTCGGATTTCAGGCCAGTGCGTTGTCGAGATCACCGAGGATGTCGTCGATGTCCTCGATGCCCACCGACAGGCGAACCAGATTCGCCGGCACCTCGAGCAGCGAGCCCGCGGTCGATGCGTGCGTCATCGCACCCGGATGCTCGATCAGCGACTCGATCCCGCCGAGCGATTCGGCAAGCGTGAAAACCTCGGTGCGCGCGCAGAACTCCTTGGCCGGCTCGATGCCGCCCTTCACGAGCACCGACACCATGCCGCCGTAACGCTTCATCTGCTTACTCGCGGCCCCGTGGCCGGGGTGTGTCGACAGCCCCGGATAGAGGACGCTCTCGATCTTGTCGTGCGACGACAGGTAGTCGACGACCTTCTCGGCGTTGTCGCAGTGCCGATCCATACGCACCGCAAGGGTTTTGATGCCGCGCATGGTCAGGTATCCGTCGAACGGGCCGGGTACCGCACCGGCGCCGTTCTGCAGGAACGCGAACGCCTCGTCGAGTTCCTCGGAGTCCGTGATCAGGGCACCCCCGACCACGTCGGAGTGTCCGCCGAGGTACTTGGTGGTGGAATGGAGTACGACGTCGGCACCCAGCAACAACGGCTGCTGCAGGTAGGGCGAGGCAAACGTGTTGTCCACCACCAGTTTCGCGCCCGCGTCGTGCGCCACCCCGGCCAGCGCCTCGATGTCGCCCACGTTCAGCAGCGGGTTGGTCGGGGTCTCGGTCCAGACGAGTTTGGTTTCCGGTCGGACCGCCGCGCGCACCGCGTCGACGTCGGTGACCGGGGCAACCGAATAGCTGATCCCCCACTGGCTGAACACCTTGTCGATGAGTCGGAACGTTCCGCCGTACGCATCGTTCGGGATGACGAGATGGTCACCGGGACGCAGCGTCGAGCGGAGCAGTGTATCGGTGGCCGCCATGCCGGATCCGAAAGCGCGACCGTAGGTTCCATGTTCGAGCGCCGCGAGATTGGCTTCGAGAGCACGCCTGGTGGGGTTGCCGGTGCGGCCGTATTCGAATCCGTCGCGCAGCCCGCCGACCCCGTCCTGGGCGAAGGTCGAACTCGCGTAGATCGGCACGTTGACCGCGCCGGTCTGCGGATCCGGGTCGTACCCGGCGTGGATTGCTCTGGTCGAAAAGCCTTGCCAGCGAACAGAATCCGCAGCGCTGCGCTTCTCACTCACTCGATGCTCCTAACCGACGATGGGGTGGGTGCTGACAAAGGCCAGCAGGTCGTGGCGGGTGATGACGCCGATGGGTTTGCCTTCTTCGACCACCATGAGGGCGTCGGATTCGCTCAGCGCCTTGGTCGCCGCCGACACCGGCTCGCCGGACCCGATCAACGGGAACGGTTCGCCCATGTGCGCCGACACCGGGTCGGCGAGGCTCGCTCGTCCTTCGAACACCGCGCTGAGCAGATCCCGTTCGGTGACCGCACCGGCAACCTCGCCCGCCATCACCGGCGGCTCGGCCCCGACCACCGGCATCTGGGAGACGCCGTACTCGCGCAGGATCTCGATGGCGTCGCGCAGTGTCTCCTGCGGGTGGGTGTGCACGAGGTCCGGTAGCGCGCCGGTCTTGCCCCGCAGGACGTCGCCCACCAGCGACTCCTTGGTCTTCCCGTCGAGGGGCGTGCGCAGGAATCCGTAGCTGCTCATCCACTCGTCGTTGAAGATCTTGGCCATGTAGCCACGGCCGCCGTCGGGCAGCAGCACCACGACCACCGCGTCGGGCCCCTCGCGCTGCGCCACCTGCAGGGCGGCCACCGCGGCCATCCCGCAGGACCCGCCCACCAGCAGTCCCTCCTCGCGGGCGAGTCGGCGCGTCATGTCGAAGGAGTCGGCGTCACTCACCGCGATGATCTCGTCGGGCACGCTCGGGTCGTAAGCGTCCGGCCAGAAGTCCTCACCGACGCCTTCGACGAGGTACGGGCGACCGGTTCCACCCGAGTACACCGAACCCTCCGGGTCGACGCCCACCACCTTCACCGCGCCGCCCGACACCTCTTTGAGGTAGCGACCGGTGCCCGTGATGGTCCCGCCGGTTCCGACCCCCGCCACAAAGTGGGTGATCTTGCCGTCGGTGTCGTTCCAGATCTCCGGGCCGGTGGTCTCGTAGTGACTCTGCGGACCCGCCGGATTCGCGTACTGGTTGGGCTTCCATGCGCCCTCGATCTCGCGAGTCAGGCGGTCTGAGACGCTGTAGTAGCTGTCGGGGTGTGACGGCTCGACGGCGGTCGGGCAGACCACGACCTCGGCGCCGTACGCGCGCAGGACGTTGCGCTTGTCCTCGCCGACCTTGTCGGGGCACACGAACACGCACTTGTAGCCGCGCTGTTGCGCCACCAGGGCGAGTCCGACACCGGTGTTACCCGACGTCGGCTCCACGATGGTCCCGCCGGGCTTCAGCTCGCCGGAGCGCTCGGCCGCGTCGACCATGCGGACGGCGATGCGATCCTTGCTGCTTCCACCGGGATTGAGGTACTCGACCTTGGCGGCGACGAGACCCGATCCGGGCGTGGTCACCGAGTTGAGTTTGACCAGCGGGGTGTTGCCCACCAGATCAACGACGTGATTGGCAATGCGCATGCGTCCATCGTCCCATGCCCGACGATTAGACTGTGGGCCGTGTCCGACGTGGGTGATGGTGCGACCGACAACCGACTCCGTGACATCGGCGCCACCGTGGCCGCCGCGGCAGCGAGCGCCGGTGCGTCATGGGCGTTCTACAACTTTCTGCACTATCAGGCTGCCGCCGCCCGGACGACCATTCCGCACCGCACCGACAATGCACCCGACGGCGACGGGATCTACTACCCCGACGGCACCGGGCCCGTGCCCTATCGGCGCGACCACCCCGTCGACCTCCACCTCACCGTCTTCGGTGACTCCACAGCGGCAGGACTCGGCGCCGACACCGCCGACGAAACACCTGGCGTGATCCTCGCCCGCCGGGTCTCGGCGGAGACCGGGCGAACGATCCGGTACAGCAACAAGGCGATCGTCGGCGCCACGTCGCGCGGGCTTGCCGCGCAGGTGGAGGCGATGCACATCGCCGGCGACCGGCCGGATATCGCGGTCATCCTCGTGGGCGCCAACGACGTGACCGCGACCAACGGCATCCGCTCGTCGGCCCAGCGGCTCGGCGAGGCGGTACGGATGCTCGTCGCCGGCGGCGCCGCGGTGGTCGTGGGGACCTGCCCCGACTTCGGCGTCATCACCGCGATACCCCAGCCGCTTCGCACGGTGTTGCGCCGGTGGGGTCTGCGGTTGGCGGCCGCCCAGCGCGGTGCCGTGCGTTCGGCGGGAGGCCGTCCGGTACCCATGGCCGACGTCATGGCCAAGGAGTTCCTCGCCAAACCGGAGCACATGTTCTCCCCCGACCAATATCACCCGTCCGCAGCGGGTTACGCGCTGGCCGCCGACATCCTGTTGCCCGAGGTGCTGGCCGCCATCGGCGAATGGGGGCCGGCTCCGCTGCCCGAACCTCCGGAGGTGTCGGAGGCCGCCGAGCAGAATCGACTCATCAATCGGGTGCGGCGCGCTATCGGTGTCTCTTGAGCAGCCCTGACCAAGCACCCGCTTGGTAGGCAGGTGTAGCTTGGGCTCATGCCTGAAGCCGTGATCGTTGCCCATGCCCGCTCCCCGATCGGCCGCGCCGGGAAGGGGTCGCTCAAGGACGTCCGCCCCGACGAACTCTCCCGCCAGATGGTCGCCGCCGCGCTCGCCAAGGTCCCCGAACTCGACCCTGCCGACATCGAGGACATCCATTGGGGCATCGGACAACCCGGCGGCCAGGGCGGGTACAACATCGCCCGTGTGATCGCCGTCGAACTCGGCTACGACCACATCCCCGGTGTCAGCGTGAACCGCTACTGTTCGTCGTCGTTGCAGACCACGCGCATGGCTCTACATGCCATCAAGGCCGGCGAGGCCGACGTGCTGATCTCCGGCGGCGTGGAGAGCGTCTCGAGCTTCGGGATCTCGGGCGGCGCCGACGGCGCACCGAACTCCAAGAACCCGGTGTTCGACGAGGCGCAGGCCCGGACTGCGAAAGCCGCCGAGGGTGGCGCTCCGGCGTGGACCGACCCGCGCGCGGACGGCCTGATCCCCGATGTCTACATCGCGATGGGCCAGACCGCCGAGAATGTGGCGAGTTCCACGGGCATCTCTCGCGAAGACCAGGACCGCTGGGGCGTGCTCAGTCAGAACCGCGCGGAGGACGCCATCACGGCGGGCTTCTTCGAGCGCGAGATCGACGCGGTCACCCTGCCCGACGGCACGCTCGTGACCACCGACGACGGTCCGCGCGCGGGCACCACCTACGAGAAGGTGTCGCAGCTCAAGCCGGTCTTCCGTCCGGATGGCACCATTACCGCCGGAAACGCATGCCCGCTCAACGACGGCGCCGCCGCACTGGTGATCATGAGTGACACCAAGGCCAAGGAACTCGGTCTGACGCCCCTCGCGCGAGTCGTCGCCACAGCGGCCACCGGCCTGTCTCCGGAGATCATGGGCCTCGGACCGATCGAGGCGATCCGCAAGGTGCTGCGCGTCTCGGGCATGTCGATCTCCGACATCGATCTCGTCGAGATCAATGAGGCGTTCGCCGTGCAGGTGCTCGGCTCGGCCGACGCACTCGGCATCGACCACGACAAGCTCAATGTCTCCGGCGGTGCCATCGCCCTCGGCCACCCGTTCGGCATGACCGGCGCCCGCATCACCACGACCCTGCTCAACAACCTGCAGACCCACGACAAGACCTTCGGCATCGAGTCGATGTGCGTCGGTGGCGGACAGGGCATGGCGATGGTGCTCGAGCGGCTCAGCTGACCCGAAGATTCGGAGATTAGCCCGCTGACCTGGGCAAATACGTCAGCGTCGTGCTCGCAGAATCTAGGGGAAGAGTTTTCCTCCCCTAGGTTCAGAGTCCTCCCCCAGAAGTTTCTAGGGGAGGACTCTGAGAGTAGGGGACGAAGTTTCTTCCCCTATTTTCTGCGGGCGCCACGAGCGCGTGGCGCGTTCCGCGGAACGCGCCGATCGATGGTCGCGGGCTCGACGACGCAGGTGCTCGCGTTTCTCCCATTTCCTCGCAATGCATCGCGCGCAGGTGGGAGACACGCGAGCAGATGTCACCAGCACCCCCTTGAGCGGGAAGTGTCCGCCGCACCAACGACGAAGGCCTCGCACCCATTGGTGCGAGGCCCTCGTCGTGGTCATTGCTGCGACTAGTCGGAGTTGAAGTAACTCAGCAGGCGCAGGATCTCGATGTAGAGCCAGACCAGGGTGACGGTGAGGCCCAGTGCCACACCCCACGCGGCGCGCGACGGCGCACCGGCGCGGATGAGGCGATCGGCGGCGTCGAAGTCGAGCAGGAAGCTGAACGCCGCGAGCGCGATGCAGACGAGCGAGAAGACGATCGCCAGCGGGCCACCGTTACGGAGACCAAAACCCTCACCACCGTTGAACAGGCCGATCACGAGGTTGCCGAGCATCAGCACGATCACGCCGATCATTCCGGCGAACAGCATGCGCGTGAACCTTGGAGTGACGCGGATGGCGCCGACCTTGTAGACGACGAGCATTCCGAAGAAGACACCGAAGGTGCCGAGCACGGCCTGCCCGATCAGCGCACCCGCCGAGACGGAATCCCCAACCATGAATTCGGCGAACACGAACGAGATGGCACCGACGAAGAGGCCTTCGAAGACGGCGTAGGCCAGCACGATCGCCGGGTTGTCCTGCTTGCGCCCGAACGATGCGACCAGTACGAGAACGAAGCCGACGATCCCGCCGAGCGCCATCATGGGCGTCGCGAGTGCGGTGTTCTGGTCGACGAGGAAGTACGTGGCGATCGCCGAGATCGTCAGCACTGCCAGGGTGATGGCGGTCTTGGTGACGACGTCGTCGATGGTGAGCTGGCGAGTGCTCGGCGGCGCCGGCTGGGTGTACGGGTCGACCGGCCGTCCTTGCTGATCGACCTGCTGTCCGTACTGGTTGAACATCGCGGCCTGTCCGGCGCCGGCCATGCCGGTCCCGAAGCCCGCGTACCCGGTCTGATTGTCGCGGACCACCCCGCGCATCACCGGATTGCTACTCTCTCGCACGAAGCGCTCCTTACGTTACGGATATCTGATTCGTTGCGGATATCTGTGGTGACAACGACGGCGACTGCGTGCGGGTTCCGCAAACGAGCACCGTTCCCCCGCGACTTTACCTTCTCTTGACCATGTTGTCGTTCGACGACTCGCTCCGGACGTCCCGAGCCGCAAACCACGCCCGCGCGGTGTCGTGGTCGGCGCGTTCGCCGAGCCTGGTCAGCGTCGCCCGACCCAGACCCACCGAACGCAGGACGTTCTCGGCATGCCGGAGATCACGGCCCCACGGCAGACCGGGTTTGGCGATCATCAGCGACGCGATACCGTGGGCCACGGCCCAGAGTTCGAGGACGACGTTGTCGATGTCGGCCGCGGCACAAATGCCTTCGTCGGCCATCGCCGCCACCGTGCTCCGAAATCGCGCGTAGGCCGACGCGGCGAGGACGTCGTCGACCTTGAGGCGTTCGCCACTGTCCGGAGGCCTGCGGAACGCAACCCGGTACAGCACGGGCGTCGCCAGCGCGAACCGCACGTACGCCAACCCCTGCGCAAGCGCGTTCTCGAGTGGATCGGCGATGCCCTCGGAGGCGACCGCCATCTCGGCGTCGAGGTGCTCGAAATAGCGTGCGCAGACGGCGTCGAGCAGTGCGTCCTTGTCGGCAAAGTGCAGGTAGATCGACGGTGGTGTGACACCGACCCGGTTCGCCACCGCGCGGATCGACACTGCCGTCTCGTCGTCGTGTTCGACGAGGAGATCGCTGGCGGCCTCGATGATCTCCTCGGCGAGGATCTCACCGGATCCGCGGGGTGACCGGGCTCGCCGTGTGGTCACTGGACACCTCCGAATCATCACCGACGGGAGATTCCTCCGATAGCCCAAACCGATCGTGGAGTCGCCGCAACGGGCCGGGAGCCCACCAGTTCGCCCGGCCGAGCAGCCGCATGAATGCCGGCACGAGCAACATGCGGATCAAAGTCGCGTCCATCAGTACGGCCAGCGTCAAACCCACTCCGAACATACGCATGAACGACACCTCGGAGGCCGCGATCCCGGCGAACACGATGCTCATCAGCAGCGCGGCGGCGGTGATCACGCGACCGGTCTTGGCCAGGCCGAGGGCAACTGCGTGGTCGTTGGCGGCGCGGGTTCCGTCGGACCGTAACCACTCCTCACGAATACGGCCGAGAAGGAATACCTCGTAGTCCATCGACAGGCCGAAGGCGATGCAGAACATCAGGACCGGCATCGTGGCGACCAGATAGCCGGTCGCGGTGGTGCCCAGCGCGTCGAGATGCCCGTCCTGGAAGAACCACACCATCGCACCGAACGTCGCCGACAGCGACAAGATGTTGAGCACCAATGCCTTCAGTGGCATGACCACGCTGCCGGTGAACAGGAACAGCAGGATGAACGTCGCGATCGCGATCACCGCGAGAACCCAGGGTAAGTGCGCGTAGATCGAACTCACCGTGTCGTCGTTTGCGGCGGCAACGCCGGCGAACTTGACCTCGACGCCCGCGGGCACCGGCACGTCGCGCAGGCTTTCGAGTTGGTCGAGACCGGCGTCGGACATCGGCTCACGATCGGTGGCAACGGTCACGATGTGCACGTCACCCTTGGTGTCTGCGGGGTTCCCCGGACTCACCTGTTTGCCCTCGATGAAGGTGCCGGCCGACGACGATGCCGAACCGACGTCGTCGACGGTCGAGAGCGTACGGGTGTAATCGCCGAGTTGAGCAGGATCGACCGCACCGGAAGCGACGATGGTGACCGTCGAGGAAAGGTCGTGTTCGAAGTCCTCACGGATCTCTTGCTGGATCGCGTGCGCGCTGGCGCTCGGCGGCAGCACGCGGTCGTCGGGAAACCCGAAACTGATGGACAGGAAGGGCGCGCCGAGAACCAGGAGGAACGCCGTGGTCACCGCCGCCACGGGCAACGCGTGCCGCAGCACCCATTGCACCGCGCGATACCACCAGGTGTCCTCGGCGGCCTTGATCACGGGTTCCGGCCGACCGAACAAGCGCCGCAACGGTTTCCGAACGTCGGCCGCATCGATCCGATCGCCGAGCAGCATGAGGATCGCCGGTGTCAACACCAGGGCCGCCAGCACCGCCACCAAGACCACCCCGAGCCCGGCGTAGGCGAAGGAACGTAGGAAGTACATCGGGAAGATCGCCAGTGCCGACAGCGACAGCGCCACCGTCACAGCGGAGAACGCGACCGTGCGCCCGGCGGTCGCAAACGTGCGGATGATCGCGTCGTCGCGATTCATTCCTCCGGCGACCTCTTCCCGATATCGGGTCACCAAGAGCAGGGTGTAGTCGATCGCGAGCGCGAGACCCAGTGCGGTGGTGAGGTTCAGCGCGAAGATGGATACGTCGGCGAACACCGCGATGAACCGCAGCAATGCGAAGGTCGCAACGATGGACACGATGCCGATGATCACCGGGAGCGCGGCGGCGACCGCTCCGCCGAAGATCACGATGAGCACGAGGAAACTGATCGGGATCGCGATCCCCTCGGCAACCGCGAGGTCCTTGGACGTCTGCTCGTTGACCTGGCTGAAGACCAACCCCTGGCCACCGACCCGGATCGAAATCCCCTGCCGCTCACCGGAAAGCTTGGCTTCGATCTCCTCCGCATGGGCGGGCGCCAGTTCCTCACCGCCACTGAGCGTTGCGATGATCAGCGCCGACGACCCGTCCCGACTCACCAGCGACGACGACAAGCTCGGACTCGTCCACACCGCCAGAATCGGTTGCTGCACATACTCTGTGGCCGAAAGCTCGCGGACGATGTCGCCGCCGACCGCCCGCGCTGCGGGATCGGTCGCCATGTTCATCCCGGCCGGACCGTCGAGCTTGACGACGACCTGCACGCCACCCCGATTGAACGTCTCGTCGAGAACCTTTTCCGCCTGCGTGGATTCCGAATTGGGATCGCTGTACCCACCGGAAAGCAGATGCTGCGCAGCCCCGATGCCGTAGACGCCACACAGCGCGAGCAACACCACCGCCACCAGCAGGACGCGCCGTGGCATTGCGATGATCGATCTGGTCATCCGGACCAACATAGAACTCCCCCGAGAGTTGTCGGACACTTTCCGGCGTTAAGTTATCAGCAGTAAGTTAGACCGGTCAACGAGTTTCCGTCGAACAGATGACATGCTGTACGGCGAGCCCCCATAGCCCAATAGGCAGAGGCAGCCGACTTAAAATCGGCACAGTGTCGGTTCGAGTCCGACTGGGGGCACACTTGCGCGTCAAGCCGCGCCGAGCGGCCTACCCGCGCGGACGTACCGCTCGCTCGGCGATCGCGAGCACCATTCGCCGGGGTGCGAATCGGGGAGAATTGGCGCTCACCTTGTTCAGCAGCCCATCGACCACGCTCGGCTTCCCCGCAGCGAGCGCATCGAGGGCCGTGTCGACGACCTGACGAGTGGTGCGTCGGGCGCCGACCGCGGCATCGTCGGAGCCGACGACGTCGAAGAACTCGGTGTCCGTGGCACCCGGGCAGAGCGCGAGCACCCGCACACCATTGCGGCGGGCTTCCCACCACAGCGCCTCGCTCAAGGAGAGGACGTAAGCCTTTGTCGCGGCGTAGACGGCCATGTGCGGCACCGGCTGAAATGCGGCCGTACTCGCGACGTTGATGATCGCGCCCGAACCTCGCGCAGTCATCAGCTGCAGATAGGCGGTCGTGAGGTCGGTCAGTGCGGCGACGTTGAGCGCGACCTCGCTGCTGATTCGGGTTGGGTCGGCATCGGCAAGATCACCGTGAGTGCCGAATCCCGCGTTGTTGATGAGGAAGTCGACGTCGAGACCGCGCTTGTCGATCTCCCCGACGAGTTCGGCCGCCGCGCCCGGTACGGACAGGTCAGCGCCGATCACGTCGGTCCGGATACTGTGCCGGGCACGCAGATCGCCCGCCAGGGCGTCGAGCTTGTCCACACTGCGCGCGGTCAGAATCAGGTTGGCCCCCTGGGCCGCGAGGGTCTCGGCGAAGTCCTTGCCGATGCCGGAGCTGGCGCCGGTGATGAGAACGGTGGAGTCACGATGATTCATGGTTCGGTCCTGTCGGGTTGATGTCGTCGAGGTTGATGTCGAGCCCGCCTGCGGCCAACGACATGAGAACTTCGGTGTAGTGGGCAAGGTCGTGGTCGCGCTGCTCGGTCGCGCCGGCGTCCACAAGTGTCTTGATGCCGTCGAACGCGCCCACCAGGACAGTCGCCAATGCGGTCGCGTCGATGTCGGCACGCATCTGTCCGGCGGTCTGTCCATCGCGGATGATGTTGGCGATCAGCGTGATCCACGTTTCGATCGGCTTATGGGGACTTCCCGAGTCGCCGAGTTCACGCACCAGTCGAATCACACTCCACGCCCCAGGATCACTCTCGAGGTGTTCGAGCATGGCAGGCAGCACCTCCATGAGTTGGGCGATCGGTGTCTCTTGAGCCAGCACGCGACGCTCGACCACGTCGATCCACAGTTGCTCCTGGTGGTCGATCACCGCGCGAGCGAGTTCCGCCTTGGACGAGAAATAGAAGTAGAACGCACCTTTGGTGAGCCCTGAAGCCGCGATCAGAGCACTGAATTTGGTTGCCTCGTAGCCGTTTTCCGCGAACTCGGACGCAGCGACGGTCAGCAGGTGCGCACGCGTCGCGGCGCCTTTGGCGGTGGACGGCTCGGCAGGACTCACTTCGCAAGAATAAACCATCCGGTAGGTTTTTACAAACCATGCGGTAGGTTTTCCACTTCCTGCCGTCACACCATGCGAAACGACGCCCGATACTCGCTCGGCGTCGTGTGCATGGTTCTCGTGAAGTGGTGACGGAACGTCACCGCCGAACCGAACCCGACGCTCGTGGCGATCTCCTCGATCGGCGTGCCACCGTCCTCGAGGAGCGCAAGACTGGCCGAGATTCGCTGCCCGATAAGCCATCTGATGGGAGTGGTACCCGTTTCCGCGGCGAACTGCCGAAGGTAGCTACGCCGAGAGAGATGCGCGACGCCGGCGAGTTCATCGAGACCGATCGGCCGGTCCAGGTTGTCCAGCGCCCACGCCATGCTGGCGGCGATCACGCCGTCGCGCTCGGCGACGCCGGTCGGCGTCTCGACGTACTGGGCTTGCCCACCCGAACGATGCGGCGCGATGACCAGGCGTCGTGCCACATCATTCGCCACCCGAGGACCTCGATCGAGCCGCACGATATGGACACAGAGATCAAGGCCCGCGGCACAGCCCGCACTGGTGAACACGTTTCCGGCGTCGACGTACAGCGGCCGCGGGTCCACATCGACGCGCGGGTATCGGCGACCGAGTTCCTCGGCGTAGATCCAGTGCGTCGTCGCCTGCCGCCCGTCGAGCACACCGGCCTCGGCCAGCAGGAACGCGCCAGAGCAGATGGACACGAGCCGTGCACCGTTCTCGGCGGCCGCGCGCACGGCCTCGACCGCATCGCCTGAGGGCGATGCGAAGACGTCGGCCACGCTCGGCACGACGATCGTGTCGGCCCGCGACAGGTCATCGAGACCGTGACTCACCGTGAGCGTGGCACCCCCGATCATGTCGACCTGCCCTTCGGCCGCACAGAAGAAGGCGCGATACCAGGGTCTTGGAATCCCCTCCGCGAACGGTCGGGAGAGCTCCGCCATACCAAAGATCTCGGCCGCGATACCGGCCTCGAAACCAGACATGCCGCCGTAGGCGAGGATCGCCACATCATGCATGTCACTATCTTATCGATAGTAGGCATTGGTGCCACTGTTGTTCGGGGCGCAGTGGCTGGACAGTGGAACCATGAATCCTTCAACGGCCTCCAAAGCCATTGCCCGAGTGCGAGATAGCACCGCTGTTCAGATCTTGGTCGACGCCGCGGCCGGCGTTCACGCCGCATCGGCCATCTCCCACGGCGCGGCACCTCCCGAGCGCGCACGACCCGCCCGGGCCGCGGAACCTCCACAATCCGACCAATGAGACGAATAAGCGTGTGCGTCTCATCACATTTTCCTGCCGCACGCGCGGCCATCGACCCGAAAACAGCCCCCCACCTGCTCGAACATGGATACTCCGCGCACTCCGTCGCCTTTTGACGAGCTCCTGACCCGACGGTAGCTTTCAAACCCGTCAAATGTTCCTCGAGGAGCACCTGACGACAAGACAGTCGGGGGGCTGTGTCGCGGAAAGCGATTCGCGTCTCGTCGCCGCACGTTTCCTCGTACTTCCGAGAAACCGAGGTATTCACGTGCGCACCCGACTCCTTGGCCTGGCTGTTGCATTCGTGTGCGCGATCAGTGGCCTCGCTCTGAGCTCAGCGCCGGCGACGGCGTCGACCTTCGAGCGCTATCTCGACCTCCCGCTGACCAACCGGTTCGCCGACCACGACGCCGGCGGGGTCAACAAGGCACTGCCCACCGATCTCGCGCAGCTGACCCGTCTCGTCGGCGAGGCTCGGGCCAGTGGCGTTGCGCCGCAGCGTTATGGGGCGTTGCTGTTCCAGTACCGGCTCGTACAGGCCACCTCCACGGCCGGGATCGACCTCGCAACCTGGGACCCCGACAAGGGCTTCCACGCCATGCGCGGCAACATGATCAAGTCCTACCGGTACTACGAGAACTTCCAGATCGCGCACCGCAACCTGCAGTGGTCGGGTATGGCCGGACTCGTCGGGGCGGACTTCGGTGGCGGCATCGCCGACGTCGTCATGATGGGCGACATCTATGCCATCCGAGGCCTGCAGCCGCTGGCTGCGCAGATCATCGAGGCGACGACGTCGGTCGCAGGCAAGCAGTTCATCGGGATCTTCCCGAAGGGCCTGCAGACGCTGGCCTACGGCGCCGACAAGATCACCCCCAACGACCTGCAGTGGTTCTCCAAGCAGATCCTGGTCATGCAGAAGGCCATCTTCTCCGACCTGATGCCTCTGCACGTTGCGTTCACTCGCGACGGCCTAAAGGGTGTCACCGAGTTCTACAACGCGGGACTCATCGACGCCGGCGTCCTCAACGCCTGGCGCGACATCGCCTCGGGCAATCCGAAGCTGGTCTCCCAGGGCAATGCCACCCTGCTGCGACGTGAGCAATTCAACGTCGTCGGTTGGCAATTCGACAACGTCCGCAACTACCGCAAGGCCGATGGTGTCGGCGCGGCATTGACCTATGCCATGACGCTCGCCGGCTCACCGTCGATCGCGGGTGTGCCCGCTCTGCGGAACTTCATCCCGTTCACCTACCGGGCAAAGATGGCCGACGGCCGCACGCTGAGCGTGAAAACCCCTATCGCCAATTGGGATTGGTCGAAGTTCGACCTGCGCTGGCGTTACGTGACCACCGAACTCCTGCCCCGCTACCAGGATTGGGTGAACAACCGATTCGGCAACCTCGTCGCCACCATGAAGGTTCCCTACGAGACCCAGTTCGAGTCGCACCGACCGGTCTGGAATCTCCACAAGATCCTGGCGGACGCGGCGTCGCACACCGCGGTATCGGTCAGCTGAACCACGCATCGCGCGCGCGGACTATCCTTCCGGCATGAAACGGCGGCTGTTCGTCACCCTCAATCGCGCGGTCAACGCTGTCGTGACCAAGCTTCGCCCCAAGCGATTCCGCGGCGCCGATCTGCTCCTGCTCACCACCACCGGACGCAAGAGCGGCAAGACCCGGATCACTCCCCTGATGTACATGGTCGACGGTGAGCGATGGATCGTCGTCGCCTCCAACGGTGGCGCCGACTGGCAGCCCGGCTGGTGGCTGAACCTCAAGGCGGCTACTCCGGCGTCGATCACCCTGGACGGCAACACGATTCCGGTCACCGGCGCCGAGATCACCGGCGCCGAGCGCGATGCCGTCTGGCGCAAACTCATCGACGATGTCTTCGACTATCAGACCTACCAGGACAAGGTCACCAGGACGATCGCAGTGGTCGCGTTGACACGGGCGACCTGAGCACCAGAAACCATATCAACGACTATTGACACAATATGGGTGAACCAGGCATTGTGACCTGATGGACACTGTCGTCGTGCATCCGGGACTCCTGCTCGCCGCGGATGAGGGCGGCGGCGCGGCGCTCGATCAAGTTGCACTCATGACCGCCATCGCCGGCGTCATCTCGGCCGGCCTCGGCCTCATCGCCTATCTGCACCGCACCCGCAAGATCACGTGGCTACAGACCTTTGCCGAATTCGCCGGGCGCCTGTTCCGGCGGCCCCCGTGGGTGGCCCTGCCGAGCCTGCTGTTCACCACGACGATCATCACCGCGATGTTCGGGTTCATCTGGGATGTCAGTCTTCACATCGGACGCGGGCGCGACTCGGGTCCGCTCGCGAACCCCGCGCACTACTTCATCCTGTTCGGCCTGTTCTTCCTCTTCATCGGCGGCGTACTCGCGATGATCCTGCCGCGCGAAGAAGAAGGGACTCCGCCCGGCTCACAGTCGGGGCGCATCCCGGTCAAGATCACCCGCACCTGGTACGCGCCCACCGGCGGCATTCTGATTGCCACCGCAGGCCTCTACGCGCTCATCGGCTTCCCGCTCGATGACGTCTGGCATCGCATCTTCGGCCAGGACGTCACGCTCTGGGGCCCGACGCATCTCATGCTCATCGGCGGCGCCGGACTGTCGCTGCTCGCGATCATCATCCTGGACTGGGAAGGCGCAGCGGCACCCAAGCTCCACCGCGACGCCGACGGCGAACTCGTCGGGGAAGACGGCCGACCACCCGGCCGCGGCAGCTTCATGGTCTGGTTCGGGCGGGCGATGATGGCCGCGGGCCTCGTCATCGGCATGTCGGTGTACCAGGTGGAGTTCGACTTCGGTGTCCAGCAGTTCCGGGCCGTCTTCCATCCCACCCTGATGCTGGCCGCCGGCGTCTTCGCACTCGTGATCGCCCGACTGCTCGCCGGACGGGGCGCAGCACTCTTCGCAGTGCTCGCCGCCGCGATCATCCGCGAGGTCATCGCCTGGATCGTCTGGGTACCCGCGGAAGCACCACACAGCGTGTTCCCGCTGTATCTCGGAATCGCCATCATCGTCGAGATCCTCGCTCTCACACCGCTCGTGCATCGGCGCCTGCTGTTCGGAACCGTCGCCGGCGTGCTGGCCGGAACCCTCGGCTTCTTCCTCGAGCGCATCTGGGTCAATGCCGTGTTCCCGATTCCGTGGAATCACGGTTTCAACACCGAGGCACTGTTGATGGCAATTCCGTCGGCCACCATTTCCGGCCTGGTCGCCGCATTGTTCGTGGTGGCGGTCCGCGGAGAAGAACTCCCCCGTCCCGCGATCCGACGCGGCATCATGGTCGGCTTCGTGGCGATCGCCGCCATCGTGACAGCCAACGGATTGACCTATCACACACCGGATCTCACAGCCACTGTCACCTTTGCCGATGCCGCCGAGGACGACGGCAACACCATGCGCACCGCCACCATCGAGCTCAGTCGCGAGATCCCCGACGACGCCGAGTGGGTACAGGTCATGGCATGGCAGGGCGGTGAAAGCGAATTGCGTGGTCTGCACATCGACACCCTGCGCAAGGTGGGTCCGACCACCTACGAGACCACCAAACCATTCCCCGTCGGCGGAACGTGGAAGACGTTGCTGCGGGTCCAGAATGGCAAGGAGATGGGTGCGGTACCACTCTTCCTGCCCGCGGATCCTGGCATCGACGCCACCGAGGTCGTGGCAGCGTCCGGACAGCCCTATCCCTTCCAGCAGGAACTCTCGATTCTGCAGCGCGAGCGCAAGGCCGACGCGTCGGCTCTGGCGTTCGGCATGGCGTCGCTTGTGGTGCTCGCCTGCACGCTCGCCTTCATCTGGTTGCTGGGTTGGGGCGCGGTGCGCGTCAACCGGGCACGGCGCGAGCAGATGGCCGAGGTCGACGGCGAGTCGGCCGACCCGCGTGCCGACGACGGGGGCCAGTCGGCGCCCCGCGCCCGGCACACCACCGGACACACCCGGTGACGTCGGCCGCACAAACGATCTATCTGGCCGATCACTCGGTCCTGCTGGCGATTCCGGCACTTCTGCCGGTGGCGATCATCGTCATCGTCATCCTGGTCATCGTGATCCGCGACCGCCGCGCCGAGGCGCTGGAGGAAGCGATGGCACATGAGGCACTGGAAGACGAATCCACCACACCGGAAAACGGCCAGGCATCCGAAGGCAATCCCGATGACGACGATGTGACCAAAGGAGATTCATGACGCACGACGCGATGTCGCACAGGATGATTCGGTGGACCGCAGCCTTGGGTGCGGCGGTCGTTGCCGTCGGCCTGGCCGGATGCGGTGGCACCGACGAGAGTGCAGGCGCGAGCAGTACCGCCGCTACGCCGTCCGGGGTGTCGATGGTGTCACCTCCGCCGTCCGCGGACACCGCGACAACCATCGACATCACGATCGCCAACGGCACGGTCACCCCGCGCAATGCCCGGATCGAAGCGACGGTCGGCACACCCATCGTTCTGTACGTCACCAGTGACGCCGCCGACGAGGTTCACGTTCATTCGACGCCCGAGCACAGCTTCGAGGTGACGGCGGGAGCGCAGCGTGAGCGCTTCGAGTTCACCGTCACCGTGCCGGGGTCGGTGGCGATCGAACTGCACGAGGCCGACGTGACCGTCGCAACTCTGCAGGTCCGCTGACCGGACCTTGGTGGCCGCGCCAGTGAATCTTGTTGTCGCCCACGGGATCGGCGGTTCGACGGACCTGCCCATTCCGTTCACGTACGCGCTCATCGGCGGCGCGTGGGCACTGACGTTTTCGTTCGTCATCACGATTCTGGTGTGGAAGACCCCACGCCTCGACCCGGAGCGCGTCGGATCACGGCTACCCGCGGTGCTTGCCGCGGTGTCGGACGATGCGCGTGTCCGAGGTGTCCTGCGGATGCTGGCCGTCGCGCTGGTCGGCTGGGTGGCGATCGCGGCCTTCGCCGGATCGTCGGAGCCGAGTCGCAATCCGCTATCCGGTTTTCTCTACGTGCTCGTGTGGGTGGGTCTGGTTCCCGCATCCCTGCTGTTGGGTCCGTTCTGGCGGGTCCTGTCACCGTGGCGAACGTTGCACCGCTGGGTGTTTCGGGATCGGTCTCCGCTGGTCCGGCTACCCGCGTGGGTCGGGGTGTGGCCCGGCGCACTGGGCCTGTTCGCGTTCGCCTGGCTGGAGCTGGCATGCAGCAGCAACGGCGAGGTGTGGGCCGTACGCGCATGGCTGCTGTGTTATGTCGCCGTGGTTCTCGTCGGTGCCGTGGTCTTCGGGCGCGAATGGTGTGCAGCCGCCGACCCGTTCGAGGTGTACAGCACGCTGATCTCCCACCTGGCCATCGTCGGGCGCGGGCCCGACGGCCGCCTGGCCTGGCGCAATCCGCTCGATGCGCTCGGCGGCCTCGTCCCCGGACCCGGCATCGTGACGGTTGTGGCAGTCTTGCTGGGCTCCACTGCCTTCGACAGTTTCAACGCCTTCCCGGGATGGGGCAGGTTCGTCGAGGACAGCGGTGCACCCCAGTTGTGGCGGACCGTCGGCCTCGCGTGCGCTGTGTTGATCGTGGCGCTGAGCTATTGGGTTTCCACGCAGATGGTCGGCGGTATGACCCGGGCGCAGCGGCGCCTGTTGCCCGGGCAGCTGATCCATTCGATCGTGCCGATCGTGGTCGGCTACATCTTCGCTCACTACCTGTCGTATCTGGTCGAGAAGGGACAGGCCACCCTGATCCTGCTCGCCGACCCGGCCGACGCGGGCTGGAACGTTCTGGGTATCTCCAATCTCACCGTGTCCTACGTTCTTTCGGAACATCAGGGCGCGTTGGCGACCATGAAGGTGCTGTTCGTCCTGTGCGGCCATGTATTGGGTGTCATTGCCGCGCATGACCGCTCGTTGCGCATCCTCCCCAAGGGACACCAACTGACCGGCCAGCTCGGACTCATCGTCGTGATGGTCGCCTACACCTTCGGTGGGTTGTACCTGTTGTTCGGTGGCTGATCCGAAGAGTTAAGTGACCAGCGTCGTGACCTGGGGTTACGTGGCGTCGCGGCCGCGAGGACCGCGCGTCGACAGGGACCTCATATCTGGTCAGAGACCTTCGGAACTGCCGACGGTCCCTGACCACAAGTGAGGTCCCTGTGATGGGTGGTCCGTGGCGGCCGCTTCACCGACCCGAGGCGCGTCGTGGTTTCAGAAACCGCGTGTCTGGTCAGAAACCCGAGGCGCACCAGCGGTTTCTGGCGACCAATGCGGTTTCTGCGACGAGGCCGCGCTCTTCCCGCCTCCATGATCGTCGGCAACGCCGACGGTGAGTCGCTGACTCGAAGAGCTACGTGACCGGGCCGCCGACCTGGGCAAATGCGATCGCCATGTCCGCAGCGTCCGGCCAGTGGGTGAACACTCGCACCGAAGCGTTTCAATTTGCGTCGGATAACGGAGCAAGCTGAAACCTCTGTCGGTGCTTGTCCGCGCCAGGTGTCGGGCCGCCCAGCCAACGTCGTAGCAGAAGGTGTCGCCTGGCGGGCACCTTCTGCTACAGCGTTTTTCGTCCCCAACGATGCTGCCATCTGTGCGCGCCGGCGGATCGATCGGCGCTCCTGGCGGGCCAGATGGCCGGCCGGTCGACCTCGTGTCCGAAACGGTCGTGCTGAAGTGCCTCCGAGGGAAATGTGCCCTCGGTGGCTCCTCACGGAGACCGTTCCGGACGGCCTCACTCTTCCCGCCTCCACGATTGCCGACGACGTCGGCGGGTGGGTCGCTGATCCGAGGAGGTCGGTGAGCGACACTCCGACCTGGGGTGGCCGGACGACCGCCCTCGTCCGAGTGCGCGCCAGCGAGTCGCGAACCCAGAAGCCGCGTGTCTGGCTAGAAACCCGCTGCGCACCAGGGGTTTCCGACCAGGACCGCGGTTTCTGGCCGCATGTACGGTTTCTGTTCGGCAGTCGACGATCCCCTATTCACCTGAGCCATCATCGGATTCGCGCACGACGGTCTGTTCCTGATCGACCACCGAACCCAGTGTGACGTTCACGGTCCGGGTGCGACCGTTCGATTCGACGGTCACCGGCACTGTATCGCCGGGTGTGTGCGTCAACGTCTGGGCCATCAGATCTGCATAGCCACCGATGGTGGCGTCACCGATCTTGGTCACGACGTCGCCCTGCCGAATGCCTGCCGAGTCAGCCGGGCCGCCGGACTGGACGGAGGCCACTCGCGCCCCCTGGTCCGAGGAGTCGCCGCCGATCGAGCCCGACACACCGAGCACCGGCTTGGTCGAGTGTCCCTGCTGCAGAATCTCGTTCGCGACTCGCTTGGCAACGTCCACCGGTATTGCAAAGCCGAGTCCAAAGGCCTGCACGCCGCCCGATGCCGCCTGACCGGTGTTGACGGCCGAGTTCACGCCGATCACCTGGCCGCTCAGATTCACCAGTGGTCCACCGGAATTGCCGGGGTTGATCGCGGTGTCGGTCTGCAGACCGTTGTAGACCGCGACCGGGCCGCCACTGCCGTCACCGGCTGTCACGGTGCGCGACAACGCACTGACGATCCCCGACGTCACGGTGTTGGAGAGGTTCTCCGGCGATCCGACGGCGACAACTTGTTGGCCGACCTTCACGCCCGAGGACTCGCCCAGAGCGGCAGGCGTCAACCCGCTTGCGTCCTGCAGCTTGATCACCGCAAGGTCGTAGGACGGAGACGTTCCCGTCACCGACGCCGCGAACGTCTTACCGTCCGACGTGGTCACCTGGATGCGTCCGCTGTTCCCGACACCATCGACGACGTGATTGTTGGTCAGCACATGACCGTCTTGCGACCCCGCTGCCGACGGCGGTCCCCTGGCTTCCGGCGACCTTGATGTCGGCGGTGAACTTCGAAGCCACTTGCGCCGCATAGGTTGTCGATCCCGGTTGCTGGTCGGCCGGGTTGTTGCCGGCCGGCACGGAGGTGAGCAGCGGTGCCGCAACGTTGTCCGACCGGTCGACGAGCAGACTGCCCCCGACGCCGACAGCGCCGCCGAGCAGCCCGGCGATGAGTGCCGTCGCCATGATCGGAGCGGTCACGGTTCGTCGACGACGCGTCGGTGGCCCGGGCTGCGGTTCTGGTTGCGGCTGGGCATAAGTGGGCGCGTATCCGCCAGGTGCTTGCGAGCCCGGGTACCACCCGGACGAGTGCGGCTGCGGGGAATGTGGCTGTGCGGGATAGCCATCGGAGTGCCAGTTCTCGGTGTTCACCGCGTCCACAGTGATCTCGAACACTGAGAGCAGACCAAGACCAAGACCACCAATCTGCTGACAATCCACCCAGGAAACGGCCAGATACGTCGAGGTGATGTACTCGAAGGATGATCACCGGCACCGTTCTCGCCCAGGCCGACTCATCCAGTTCCTCCGCCGCCCTGCTCACCCTGAGCATCTCGCTCTACTCCGCCGTGATCCTCATCTGCATCGGCGTGGGTATCAATGCGGCGAGGCACGGACGTCGTCGCCTGGCGATCGCGATGGCCGTGATCGTCGGCATCCTCACCATCGTCGGTGTCGTACTCGCCATTCTCAGCAGCGTGCACTGAACTCTCAACCGCGTCGGCCTTCTGTGGTGGACCTCGCCCTGGCCGAGCGAGGAGGATCGCAAGCCGCCGGCCAGTGTTGGAGGTCGGGCCGGTGGCCAGGATCGGGCCCCTGACGATGGTCCTCCGGGCATGTCCCGGAAGCGGACGCTGACGGGCCCGATCTCAGTCACCGATTGCCGGTCGCCGCGTTCCGCCGACCGGCGACGCCAGGAACATGCGCCCACAAAAGTCGGGGAAGAAACTTCGTCCCCGACCCTTGGTGTCTTCCCCCAGAAATTTGTAGGGGACGACTGTGAACCTCGGGGAAGAAACTTCTTCCCCGAGATTTTGCGGGCACAGTACCGTGTTTACCCAGGTCAGAAGGCTGGTCACCGAACGCTTCGGATAAGCGAGTACTCAGGTGCGTCGCACCGGTCACCCTCCATGGGCAACTGTGACCAGAATCGCAAACTTGCATTCGTCTGCAATCTTGCAGAGATCTGCAACTTCAGTACCGTGGGCTCTATGCACTCGACAGGCCTGCGCGAAACGAAGAAGGCGGCTACTCGGCTCGCCCTCGCCAGCGCGGTACTTCGCCTGGCCACCCGTGACGGGATCGACCGCGTCACCATCGACACCGTCGCAGCCGAGGCCGGCGTGTCGGTGCGCACCTTTCACAACTACTTCAGCGGCAAGGAAGACGCTCTGGTCTTCTTTGCTGCGGCGTTGTTCGATTCCATCGTCGACCGCATCGAGTCGCAGCCGCTCGACGAGTCGTTCTGGAGTGCCGTTCGCAGTGCGCTGGTGGACGTCGCCACCTCCCCCGACCTCGGAAAGCCCGCCGAGTTCGTGACGCTGCTCCGGTTGCTGGACTCCGAACCGATCGTTGCCGCGCACTCGCAGCACGTCGACCTCATCGGCCAGATCGACGCGCGCGTCGAGGCGCTGTTCACCCAGCGCGGACAAGATGGCAACGAGCTGTACCCACATCTGGTGCTGCACAACGCGATCGCGACAACCCGAGTAGCTCTCGAGTTTTGGGTGGCGCGCGCCCAGGGCGACGACGTCAACGATCCCGACAAAGTCCGCACAGTGCTCGACGCTGCACTGGATCAGGTGCAAGCCGGTATGGCCCAACCGATTTCCCGCCCGATGATTTCCCGACCGAAGGAGCTCTAGGAACGTGGCAACCTTTCTTTACAAGGTGGGGCGATGGTCGTACGCCAACCGGTTCAAGACCATCGCGATCTGGATCCTGGTCCTCATCGCCTTCGGCATCGGCGCCAATCTCCTCGCCAAGCCGACGTCGGAGTCGTTCTCCATCCCGGGTATCCCGTCGGAGCGCGCACAGAACCTGATGGTCGAGCGGTTCCCGGACAAACCCAAGTTCGGCGAGGGCGTCGACGTCACGTATGTGGTTGCCGCGCCGCAGGGTTCGACCCTCACTGAGGCGCGGTACCAGGAAGCCATCAATCAGATGGTGACCTCGCTGCGCGGTATGGAGCAGGTGAAGAACCCGGATTCGGTGCAGAGTCCGTTCGTGACGTTCGGCACCGCGCAAGATCCTGGCAAGGCACGCACCATGATCGAGGGGTTCGAGCAGCAGGTGTTCGGAAAGTCCGCCGAGCAGGCCGCCGCCGACGCGCAGGCGACCTCACCGATCACCGCCGACGCGACGGCCGCACAGTTCGGCGCATCCTTCGCCGTCGACACCGCCGACGACCTCACCCCGGCGACCAAGGACGCGATCGAGAAGGTCGCCGACGACGCCCGCAAGAGCGGACTCACCGTCGAGATGTCGGGTTCGGCGATCGAATCGCACGAGCTCGGCATGACGTCCGAACTCATCGGAATCGCGGTTGGCGCAATCATTCTCATCCTCACCTTCGCGTCGCTGGTCGCGTGGGGCATGCCCATCGTGACCGCGATCGTCGGCGTCGCCATCGGCATGCTCGGGGTTTCGGTCGGTACGTATTTCTTCGACCTCAGCAAAGAGACCCCGATGCTGGCCACGATGATCGGGCTCGCCGTCGGAATCGACTACGCGCTGTTCATCGTGTCCCGCTACCGTCACGAAATGCATCGCACCGTGGACCGAGCCGACGCAGCCGGTCGAGCGGTGGGCACCGCCGGCTCGGCCGTCGTCTTCGCCGGCAGCACGGTGGTGATCGCACTGGCGGCACTCGCCATCGTCAACATCCCGTTCCTGACCGCCATGGGTATCGCGGCGGCCGGAACCGTGGTCGTCGCCGTGCTGGTCGCGCTGACGTTGCTCCCGGCCATCCTCGGACTGTTCGGCTCCAAAGCCTTTGCGGGACAACTACCGTTCCTCAACGCCCCCGATGTGGGGCCGCACGACCCTGCGCGCGTACACAACGGTCAGCGATGGGTGCGTCGCGTCGTCGACCATCCGCGCCTGGTCACCGGCGGGATCGTCGTCGTCATGCTGCTCCTGGCCATCCCGATGGCCGGACTGAAACTCGCGTTGCCCAACAACGGCACCGCCGACCCGTCCACCACGCAGCGTCAGGCCTACGACCTGGTGTCGGAGAAGTTCGGCCCCGGATACAACGGACCGCTCGTGGTGGTCGCCGACGGCCGCAACATCGAGGACCAGACCGAGCGCGTGCGCACGTTCAACAGCCTCGTCGAGGACCTCAAGAAGGTCGACGGAGTCTCGAACGTCTGGATCGGCGCCGACGGTCTCAACCAGTCCCGCGACACCGCGGTCATCAGCGTCCTACCGACCCACGCATCCGACGATGAGGCGACCCACGACCTGGTCGGGACGCTACGTTCCATGGAATCGACCGTCCAGCGCACCACCGGGATCAGCTACGGCGTCACCGGGCAGACCGCGATCGAACTCGACGTGTCCGACCGACTGTCCGAGTCCTTGGTGCCCTACCTCCTCGTCGTCGTCGGACTCGCGTTCATCCTGTTGATCATCGTGTTCCGCTCGATCCTGGTACCGCTCACCGCTGCGCTCGGATTCTTGCTCAGTGTCGCCGCCACCTTCGGCGTCACGGTGGCGCTGTTCACCGACGGCGCGCTGGGGATCATCAACAACCCGCAGCCCGTGGTGTCGTTTCTGCCCATCATCATGATCGGCATCGTGTTCGGCCTGGCCATGGACTACCAGGTGTTCCTGGTGACACGTATGCGCGAGGCCTATGTCCATGGCGCCGATGCGAAACAGGCCGTAATCGTCGGCTATCGGCATGGCGCGCGTGTGGTCGGTGCCGCCGCGGCGATCATGATCTCGGTCTTCGCCGCGTTCATGCTCCAGGACATGGCGTTCATCAAGGTGATGGGCTTCGCGCTTGCCGCCGCGGTTTTCTTCGACGCGTTCGTCGTGCGGATGACGCTGATGCCGGCCGTGCTGACGCTGCTCGGCGACAAGGCCTGGTGGCTGCCGCGCTGGCTGGACCGGATTCTGCCCAACGTCGACGTCGAGGGCGAGGCACTCGGCATCGCGGAATCCCCTGCGACCGACGCGAGAACAGACTCGGGCGACGCGGTCGTGTCGACCAAGGCCTGAGACGCTACTCGACGGGAAACTCCCCCAGCGTCGACCACTCGTCGGCGTCGATCGTCGCGTTGATGATGTCGGGTGTGCGCACCAGGTATTGGGGCAGGTCGGCCTGCGCCTTGCGGAAGTGGTCGGAGGTCACGTGTGCCTCGGCGGCGTCGTCCTCGAAAGCTTCGACCAGGACGTAGGTGGTCGGGTCGTCGAGGCTGCGTGACCAGTCGAACCATTTGTTGCCCGGTTCGGCTCGGGTCGCGGCGGTGAACTCCGCCGACAGTTCCGGCCAGCGATCCGCGTGCTCGGGTTTGATGGGCCATTTCACGACGATGAGGATCATCCCCCGACTGTAGAACAGCCTCGGTCACCCGCTCGTCGCGATATGAGAATCCGCAACGGCCAAGATGGCTAGACTGTGAAACAGACAACATCTGTCACCACTTTGCGCACTACGTCATGCGCAAATGCGCCAATCAACACGGAGGCACCATGCGGGAAATCACCAAGTTCTACATCGACGGTCAGTGGGTCGAGCCGGCGGAGCTCAACATCATCGACGTCATCAACCCCGCGACCGAGAAGGCGGCCGGACACGTCGCGCTCGGCAGTGCCGCCGACGTCGACGCGGCGGTCGACGCCGCACGACGTGCCTTTGTCACGTGGGGCCAGTCCACCGTCGACGAGCGTGTGGACGTGCTGAACGCGATCATCGCCGAATACCAGAACCGGATGGGTGACCTCGCCGCAGCCGTGACCGAGGAGATGGGATCGCCGACCGGTCTGACCAACGCTGCCCAGGTGCCGATCGGGCTCGGCCACCTGATGACCGCGGCTGCTGCGCTCCCCGAGTTCGCGTTCAGCGCCGAACGCGGTGCGCACCGCATCGTCAAGGAGCCGGTCGGGGTGTGCGGGTTCATCACCCCGTGGAACTGGCCGCTCAACCAGGTGATGTGCAAGGTCGCACCGGCGTTGGCCACGGGCTGCACCATGGTGCTCAAGCCCTCGGAGGTGGCGCCGTTCAGTGCCGCGATCGTCGCCGAGATCTTCGACGCCGCAGGCGTTCCCGCCGGTGTCTTCAACCTGGTGAACGGCGACGGCCCCGGCGTGGGCACCGCGCTGGCCAGTCACCCGGGCATCGACATGATCTCGTTCACCGGGTCCACCCGGGCCGGCATCGAGGTCGCCAAGAGCGCCGCACCGTCGGTCAAGCGGGTGGCGCAGGAACTCGGCGGCAAGAGCCCCAACATCATCCTCGACGACGACAAGTTCGCCGAGAACGTTGCCGGCGGCATCGCCACCATGTTCCTGAACTCCGGCCAGTCGTGTAATGCGCCGAGCCGCATGCTCGTTCCGTCGGCCCGCGTCGCCGAGGTCACCGAGATCGCCAAGGCGGCCGCACCCAACTTCACCGTCGGCGACCCCACCGGCGGCGTGATGCTCGGCCCAGTGGTCTCCGAAGCCCAGTTCGACAAGATCCAGGGTCTGATCGAGCGCGCCATCGCCGACGGCGCCGAGCCCGCCATCGGTGGTCCCGGCCGTCCCGAGGGCCTGCCGACCGGTTACTACGTGCAGCCGACGGTGTTCACCAACGTCACCAACGACATGGAGATCGCCCGCACCGAGGTGTTCGGTCCGGTTCTGGTGGTCATCGGCTACGACTCGATCGACGAAGCGCTCAAGATCGCCAACGACACCGAGTACGGACTCGCCGGCTACGTGTCCGGTGCCGACGTCGACGAGGTGCGTCGTATCGGTTCGCAGATCCGCGCCGGATCGATCTCACTCAACGGCGCCCAGGTCGACCCGGTCGCCCCGTTCGGCGGCTACAAGAAGAGCGGAAACGGCCGTGAGTGGGGCGACTACGCCTTCGACGAGTTCCTCGAAGTGAAGTCGTTGCTGGGCTACAGCGCCTGATCGCCCTCCCCCGATTGCAGCGCCCCGGTCATCCGACCGGGGCGCTGTAACGTCCGTATACCCATCGAACGACATTCCAGTCATCCCGGCACGCTTCTCGGTGCTGCG
Source organism: Gordonia gummivorans (assembly GCF_022513585.1). Classification (GTDB taxonomy): domain Bacteria; phylum Actinomycetota; class Actinomycetes; order Mycobacteriales; family Mycobacteriaceae; genus Gordonia. Next base: position 20,885 of record NZ_JAKWBF010000005.1, on the reverse strand, counting down.
TATGACAGGAGTTCCATGTCGTCCCATCTCGACAACACCGATGACTTCATTTCCGTCGACGACGCCCCGGCCGACGCCGCGTCGGAAGGTTCGGGATCCACCAGCCGACGACCCCGCCTGACTCCGCGCCAGCGACTGATCAGTGGGGTGTCGGCGGTCGCAATCGTCACCATGGCGCTCTTCGCGGCCAGCGGCCTGTTTGCCGCGAGCAATCCGGCCCGCGCGCTCTCGGGGCATCCCGAGGTTCTTCGGCCCGGATGCACGTGGGACAAGTCCGGCAACTACGTGCAGAACTGCAAGGTCTGGTCGAAGTCGCAGAACAAGTACGTCATCGTGCAGATCCGCGCCTCCAACGGCAGCAACCAGGGCATCTACCTGCTCGACGGCATGCGTGCCAACGAGCAGCGCTCGGCGTGGACGACCGACGTCCAGGCGGCCAAGGTCTACGACCGCAGCACCGACACCACCCTGGTCATGCCGGTCGGCGGCGCGTCGTCGTTCTACACCGACTGGGATGCCGGTGCGGGCAACGAGAACAAGACCATCAAGCAGGAAACCTTCCTCACCGACGAACTGCCTGCCTACCTGCAGGAGAACTTCGGGGTCAGCCCCAACAACAATGCGATCGTGGGACTTTCGATGTCTGGCGGTCCGGCCGTCACGCTGGCCGAGAAGCACCCCGAACAGTTCAAGGTCGTCCAGGCGATGTCCGGCTACTACCAGACCGACAACCCGATCGGTTACGCCGGCGTCCTCGCCTCCCAGACCATGGTGTCCAACTACACCAACGGCATCCTCAACATGTGGGGCACACCCGGTAGCCAGCGGTGGGCGGAGAACGATCCGTCCAAGAACATCGGCAAGCTCAAGGAGAACGGTCAGGTCCTGATCATCTCGTCAGGCAACGGCTTCCTGACCAACAGTGAGATGCGGAAACTCTCGCAGCAGGACCAGATCAGCGCGATCGCCCTGGAGATCCTGTCCGCGGTGTCCACGGTGCTCTTCCAGATGCAGGCCTCGCAGAGCGGCGCGTCGGTGATCTCGCTGCCCAACTATGGTGGTCACACGTGGGAGAACTGGGGTCGGGCGCTCGCCGACGGCAAACCGCACGTTCTCGAGGCGCTGCGCAACAACCCGCCGGTCACCGCCAAGACCCAGTTGGTGTCGGCGCAGGGCACCCCCGAGCCGGAAGGCACTGCCCAGGCGACGGTCGCGGCAAAGCGGGCGGCGGCGACGCCACCGGTTCTCGATCCCGCCATCCTCGCGGCCGCTGAATCGGAGACCACCGACGCCGCCACGACCGAGGACTCGCCGGAGAGCACCACCGACGATCCGGGAGCGGCAACCCCCGGCGCGCGGACCCCGGACGGTGTCGTGACACCGAACGAGGTCGCCGGCACCGAGGTCCCGACCCCGGTCGAGACCAGCACGCAACCCCCGGCGACCGCCGAGACCACGCAGACGCCGGAGGCCGTGGAGACGCAACCGGAAGCCGTCGACCCGACGCCCGAGCCGCTCGACACGCCGTCGGCGACCGAGGCGCCGACCACCACCGAGACGACGCCGCCTCCGCCGCCGCTGAACTGACGCCTACCTCTGCCACCCCTACATCAGAGCCGCTGCCTGAGGTGCTCGAGGCGCCAGCCGAGAGCCTCGAAGGCCTGGTGAGATGACATTGTCGTCTCACCAGGACCCTTCGAGGCTCGCTTCGCTCGCACCTCAGGGAGCGGAGGGGGGCTCGCTTGCGCTCCTCGCACCTCAGGGAGCGGAGGGGGGGGGCTCGCTTGCGCTCCTCGCACGTCAGGGAGCGGTGGGCGCCTCAGCGGCGGGGAGGAAACGCCGAATCACGGAGCGGTGTCGGCGGGTGGGGATGCGATCGGCGCTCGCGCCTCGAGCCACTCGACCACGTCGCCGATCACGATGTCCTGCTCCGGCTCGTTGAAGATCTCGTGGTAGAGGCCGTCGTAGATGACGAGTTTCTTGTCGGCCGATCCCGCCAGACGGTCGACCATCTCGCTGCCGGCCGGCGCGGTCAGCGCATCGGCACTGCCGTGCAACACCAATAGTGGAAGATGAAGCGACGGTAGACGATCCGGGAAGGTCTGCATCGTCGACAGCAGGGCGCCGGCGAGACCTGCCGGGATACGGCCACGAGGAACCAGCGGATCCGCATCGTAGGCGGCAACCACCGCGGGGTCCTTCGAGATGCTCGCCGAGTCGAGCGCGGTGGTCGGCATCCACGGCGCGACGCGCCCCAGTATCTTTGCCACCTTGATCGCCGCGGGCGCCAGGTCGTCGCCGGGAACCACGGCAGCACCGGAGAGCACGAGCCCGTCGAGTTTGTCCTGGTGGTCGAGGGCGTAGTCGAGCGCGATGGCGCCACCCATGCTGTGCCCGAGGAGGAAAGTGGGCGCGTCGGGCGTCGTCACCTGGTCGATCACCGTGTCCAGATCGTCGGTGAAGTCGGCGAACCCGCGCACCCGCAGGCGCTTGCCGCCCGACCGGCCGTGCCCGACATGGTCGGGCACGGCGACCACGAAACCGGCCGCGACGAGTCGGTCGACGACGTGCGTATATCGGGCACCATGCTCGGCCAGGCCGTGCGCAATGACCAACGTGCCACGCGCATCACCGTCCGGCCGGTACAGGTCGTACTGGATCAGCTCGCCGTGACCACCCGTGAATGTCCTTGTCTCCATGTCGATCACCCTAGCCCGAGGCGCGAGATCACCGAGCGTCCGGCCGATTCGATCGCGCCGAGCGGCCGAGCGGCGATCTCCCCGATCTCGACGATCGCCTCCACACGGGCAACGATGCTCTCGAGCCGCGCAACCACATCCGCCATCCGATCGACGGTGGCGTCGACCTGATCGAGGGTCCCCGACATCCGGGTCAACGTGGCGTCGAGTTTCTCGATGGTGGAGTTCATCCCCGTCATCGTGTCGCCGATGCCGTCGATGGTCTCGCCCATGTCGTCGATGATCGTGGTGAGCTGTTCGACGGTGACGTCCGCATTCAGCGCCGCCTGCGCAAGCTTGCGGATGCGCTGGCGTTCCGGCTGGCGGGTCGTCGAATCCTGTGTACCTCTATCGGCCATGATTGGACACTATCCATCAACGATGGGACACGAGACCGAGTCGACGAACTACGTGGCACGCGACACCAGGTGAATGAGGAGATCCATGACGCGCAAGGTCGTCCGAGCGGCGGACCGCCATCACTGGCGCAACGAGTGGCTCGAGTCGTGGCAGTCGTTCCCGGCGACCGGGAACTTCGACCTCGTGGGCAATGCGCACGGGGTTCTGATGGTCCACAACGACGACCGCGTCGACGCCGGCGAGGGATTGGACGTTCACCACCATCGCGACACCGAGATCGTCACGTGGGTGCTCGACGGCACACTGCACCACCGCGATTCAACGGGCAACGAAGGCGATCTGACGCCCGGAGTGGTGCAGCGGATGACGGCGGGTCGCGGGATCAGTCACGCCGAGGGCAATCCGGCGTCGAGGTCGGAAGATGCGCCGTTACGGGTCGTCCAGATGTGGGTCGCCCCGGAACGCGCCGGCCTCGAACCCGGTTACGCCGAAAAGGATTTCAGCGCCGACCTGGCATCCGGAGACCTCGTGACGGTGGTGTCCGGCCTCGCCACCGACGCGTCCGGTCCTGCCCTATCGATCGCCAATCCCTTTGTGGTACTTCATGTTGCCCGTCTTCATGCGGGCACGTCGTGTGTGCTACCCGCGGCCGAGTACGGTCACCTCTACGTTGCGCGCGGTGCCGTGGAGCTGCCCGACGGCGCTACCCTCGACGAGGGCGACGCGGTGCGCACCACCGACGAAGGCCCACTCACGGTCGGCACCGATGCCGGTGCGGAGATCCTGTTCTGGGAGATGCACGCCGCCTTCGACCGCTGAGCGCGCCTCCCGTCAGCCCAACTGCGGGGCGACCTTGGCCGCCACCAGTTCGAGATGGTCGAGGTCGTCGAGATCGAGAGTCTGCAGGTAGACCCGGTCGACGCCCAGCTCCCGATACCGTTCGATGGTCGCGACGACCTCGTCGGGAGTGCCGGCGGCACCGTTCTCGCGGAGCTCATCGGGGGCGCGTCCAATGGCATCGGCACGGCGCCCGAACTCCGCGTCGTCGGCTCCGCAGCACAGCACGAGCGCAGCGGAGAATCGGATAGTCTCCGGCCGTCGCCCCGACTTCGCGCAGGCGGCGCGCACCCGGCCGATCTGCGCGTTCGCCTCGTCGACCGGCGCGAAGACCACATTGAACTCGTCGGCGAAGCGAGCGGCCAGGGCGGGAGTTCGGCGTTTGCCGCTGCCGCCGACGATGATCGGGGGCCGCGGCCGCTGCACCGGTTTGGGCAGTGCAGGCGAGTTCGTCAGCCGGTAGTGCGCGCCCTCGTAATCGAAGGTGCGTCCCTCGGGGGTTTCCCACAGTCCGGTGACTATCTCGAAGCTCTCCTCGAGACGGTCGAAGCGGTCCCCCATCGATGGGAAGGGAATGCCGTAGGCAGCATGCTCCCGCTCGAACCAGCCTGCACCCAAACCCAATTCGACTCTGCCCTCGCTCATCTGGTCGACCTGCGCGACCTCGATCGCCAACTGGCCGGGATGACGGAACGTGGCCGAGGAGACCAGGGTGCCGAGCCGGATTCGCGACGTCTCACGGGCCAGTCCGGCCAACGTCAGCCACGCATCGGTCGGTCCCGGCAGCCCGTCGGAGCCCATGGCCAGGTAGTGGTCGGAACGGAAGAAGGCGTCGAAGCCGAGTTCCTCGGTCGCGCGTGCCACGCGAAGAAGATCGTCGTAGGTCGCGCCTTGCTGGGGTTCGGTGAAGATGCGGAGGTCCACGACTTCAACCTACGCTCGTCGGCAGTGGTGGTGGCCTACAACGACTGTTCGTCGGGCGTGGACAGCGTCAGGACCGCTTCGACGATGACCTCGTCTTGCTCGAGCTCAGCCTCGAGGCTGCGCAGCGCGACGGCCAGTTCGTGCTCGGCCATGTCGCCGACGATGTCGACGGCAGCAACCAGATAGAACTGCATCGGACCCACGTATTCGGCATGCAAGTAGGTGATGCGATCGATGGCGGCGTGCTCGCGCAGGCGCCGCAACATGTCGTCGCGCACCGACGGCAACGCCACCTGCCCCACCAGGAACTCGCTGTTTCGCCTGATCAAGAACACCGCAATGTAGGCCAGGAGGCATCCGACGAGGATGGAACCCAACGCATCCCAGACCGCAGATCCGGTGATCTCGTGCAAGGCCATGCCGAGAGCGGCGATCGCCAGGCCGACGAGGGCGGCCGCATCTTCGGCGAACACCGCGCGCAACGTCGTGTCGGAGGTCCGGTTGAGAAACCGCAACGGCGACATCGAGAAGCGGTTGCCGCCAGCCTTCGCCTGGCGGACCGACTGCGCAAACGAAACCCCCTCCAGCACAGCAGAAATCGCCAGCACGATATAGCCGACGAGGTAATCGGTGTCGGGCTCTGGATCGGCGAGCGACGTGATGCCGTGCATGATCGAGACCACCGCGCCGACGGTGAACAAACCGAACGCCGCGAACATCGCCCAGATGTAGGTCTCTCGACCGTGCCCGAAGGGATGCTTACGGTCGCGCCCGCGGGCGCCTCGTCGCTCGGCGATGAGCAGGAAGATCTCGTTACCCGCGTCCGCCCACGAATGTGCGGCCTCGGCCACCATCGACGCCGAGCCCGTGAGCACTGCGGCAATCGATTTGGCAACGGCGACGAGGATGTTCATCGCGAAGGCGATGACGACGGTGACCATCAGATCGCCGTCCGCGATTCGCGCTTCTGCTGCTCATCCGTCACACATCCGATCCTCTCATGAGCGGGCCCTTCGAGGCTCGTCGCTGCGCTCCTCGCACCTCAGGGAGCGGAGGGGACCCAAGGGAGCGGTGGGTGGCACAGGGAGCGGAGGGACACCCAGGCCGAGCGCACTGGTCAGGAGAACAAGCCCTTCAGATACGCGGCCTGTCCGATGTGCTGTGCGTCGTCGTCGATGACGCTCACCAACCGGACGCCCAGGGTCACCGGCGGCTCCCAGTTGGTGTCGACAACCCGATCGAGATCGGAATCCGACAGGCCCGCAAGATAATCCGCGGATGCGCGGTGGGTGGCGTCGTAATAGCCGGTGAGCAATGACGGGTCGTCGACCACCACGCGTGCGACGTCGGCCGCCGACTGGCCGTAACCGGTCTCGCCGACGGGGAACGGCAACGCGAACCTGTCGGCCCAACCGTCGGCCACCCAGACCTCGTCGGTGCCGGCGACATCGGCGACCTGTGCGTCTTGGACTCGCGTGAGGTGCCAGACCAGCCAGGCGATCGTGTTGGCATCGTCGCCGGGCGCGCGATTGAGCACATCGACGGCGATGTCGTCGACGACGGCGTGCACGTTCTCGGCGACTCGGCTCAGTGAATCAAGGAGTATGTCCGCGGAGCGCATACGTCGAGGCTAGCCGGATTCCCACCAGCACGGACTCGGATCGGCCTCACGCGGGCGGACGATTTACGCTCGCGCTGCGTACAACGATGGCCGCCGCCGACATCGGTCTGCATCATCGTCCGAGTGCCTGCACCGATATCACCACGCCCGATCCGTCTCAACGCCTTCGACATGAATTGCGTTGCGCACCAGTCACCCGGACTGTGGCGTCACCCGGCCGATCGGTCCTGGGAGTACAACACCATCGACTACTGGGTGAACCTGGCCCAGCTCCTCGAGGGCGGCGGATTCGACGGCCTGTTCATCGCCGACGTGCTCGGGACGTACGACGCGTACGCGGGCACCGACGAGGCTGCCATCCGCCAGGGTGCGCAGATCCCGGTCAACGATCCACTCCTGCTGGTCTCGGCGATGGCGCATGCCACCGAGCACCTCGGATTCGGCATCACCACCGGAACCGGCTTCGAGCACCCGTACCCGTTCGCGCGTCGACTCTCGACCCTCGACCACCTCACCAGGGGCCGGATCGGCTGGAACGTCGTCACCGGATATCTGCCCGCCGCGGCACGCAACATGGGCGCCGACGACCAGCCCGAACACGACAGCCGCTACGACCAGGCCGACGAGTACCTCACTGTGCTGTACAAGCTGTGGGAAGGCTCCTGGGAGCGCGACGCCGTCCGGCGCGACCGAGCGAACGGCATCTTCGCCGACCCGGACAAGGTCCACCACATCGGCCATCGCGGAACACATTTCACGGTTCCCGGCATTCACCTCGCCGAGCCGTCACCGCAGGGCTCCCCGGTCATCTACCAGGCCGGCGCATCGCCACGCGGCCGACGCTTTGCTGCCGAGAACGCCGAGGCCATATTCGTGGCGGCCCCCACCAAGGCGATTCTGCGCGACACCGTGGCCAAAGTGCGCGAAGAACTCGTGCGCGCGGGACGCGACCCGTACGACGCCCGCATCTACACACTGCTGACGATCATCACCGACTCGACCCCGGAAGCCGCGCGCGTGAAGGCGCAGGAGTACCAGTCGTATGCGAGCGAGGAGGGTTCGCTGGTGTTCATGTCCGGCTGGATGGGAATCGATCTGTCCACCTACGACATCGACGAACCGATCGGCAACGTCCACAGCAACGCCATCCAGTCTGCCGTCGCCGCATTCAGCCAGGCCACCGACAGCGGCGAGGAATGGCGGGTCCGCGACATCGCGGCCTGGGGTGGCATCGGCGGGATGGGTCCGGTCCTGATCGGCTCGGGCGACGAAGTGGCGCAAGCACTGCAGGATTGGGTCGACGAGACCGACGTCGACGGGTTCAACGTCGCCTACGCGGTCACGCCGGGCTCGTTCGAGGACATCGTCACCCACGTGGTACCCGCACTGGAGCGACGCGGCGTGTACGACCGCGCGTACGTTCCAGGAACCCTGCGGCACAAGCTGTTCGGGCGCGGTGATCTGCTCCCCGACAACCATCGCGGCTCAACCTTCCGGCCGGGTGGTACGGGTTCGACGATCGACGACTCGGCACGCACGGCCGCCCGTCTCGTGACCGGGGGCGTCCGATGATCGAGGCGGTCGAGCTCACCAAGGTGTTCGGCGTCGGGTCGACGAATCCGAGCACCGTGCTCGACCGGGTCGACTTCCGGGTCGAACAGGGCGAGATCTTTGCGGTCGTCGGACCGTCCGGTGCAGGCAAGAGCACCCTCGCCCGTTGTTTGAACCTGCTCGAACGGCCGACCTCGGGGCAGGTCATCGTCAACGGCGAAGATCTGTCGTCGCTGGGGTCGACGCAGTTGCGCGACGCCCGGCGTCGTATCGGCACAGTGTTTCAGTCGGCCAGCCTGCTCTCGCGACGCACCGCGGCCGACAACGTCGCACTGCCACTCGAATACCTCGGGGCCACCAAGGTTTCCACCAAGCAACGCGTTGCCGAACTGCTCGATCGCGTCGGGCTCGCCGACAAGGCCGGACTCTATCCCCATCAGTTGTCCGGCGGTCAGCGCCAACGAGTCGGCATCGCCCGCGCACTCGCGCTGAAACCATCGGTCCTCCTGTCCGACGAGGCGACCTCTGGTCTGGATCCGGCTGCCACCGACACCTTCCTCCGGCTGCTCACCGAGGTCCGCGACGACCTCGGTCTCGCGGTAGTGTTCATCACCCACGAGATGGACACCATCGTCCGCGTCGCCGACACGGTGGGGCGTCTCGATGGTGGCAGTCTCGTCGAGCGCGGTCGCGTCGCCGACCTCGTTCTCGATCCCGAATCTCCACTCGGACAATCACTTCGACCACGTGGACCGAGCGCCGACACGGCGTCGGGACAGTCGGCGATCTCGGTGATCTACAACTCTGCCACCGTGCCCGCCGACTGGCTCACCCGAATAGGCGGAAACCTCGGCATTCCGATCGCCGTACTCGGTGCGTCGGTTCAGACCGTCGACGGTGTGTCCTTCGGCGACCTGACCGTGTCGGTTCCCATCGGTCACGCCGCATCGTTCGTCGGATCCGCCCAGGAACTCGGCATCACCGCGCGCGTGCTCGATCGGCATCAGGTGGAGGTCGCTGCGTGACGCGCCTCGATCTCGCCGCAATCACGGTCCCGGTCAACGAGATTCCCGATCTACTGATCCCCGCGTTCGTCGACACCGTCCTGATGGTCAGCATCGTGATGATCGTCGTGCTCGTGGTCGGGGTTCCACTCGGAGCTCTCATCCACAACCTCGCCCCCGGCGGGCTTTTCGAGAATCGTGGACTGCACACACCGCTGTCGTGGGTGATCAGCATCGGACGGTCGCTGCCGTTCCTCGTGCTGATGACCGCGATCATCCCGTTCACACGATTCGTCACCGGTACCAACATCGGGATCGCCGCGGCCGTCGTTCCGATGTCGATCGCGGGGATCGCGTTCTTCACCAGGATCGTGGAGAACTCGCTGCGGGCGGTGCCGTCGTCGGTGGTCGACGTCGCCAAGGCATCCGGCGGGTCCAACACCCAGATCATCTGGACCGCACAGATTCCCGAAGCCCTGCCCAACATCATCGGCGGCCTGACGATCAACACGATCGCGATGATCGAGTACTCCACCATCGCCGGCACGATTGGCGCCGGCGGTCTCGGCTATGTCGCCGTCACCTACGGCTACCAACGATTCGACCACGCCGTCATGGTCGCCACGATCATCGTCCTGGTCATCACCGTCGCACTCATCCAGATCGTCGGCGACGCGCTGGTGCGCAGCCTCACGCCGGAGAAGTCCCGCCGCGTCAATCGCTGAGCGGCAATCGATTCAACCCCCCTCCCTCGAAAGGCACCCCCATGTCCAGTTCAACCGACTCCGGGATAGAAACCCCTACGCCCGCACCGCCCGGCGGGTCGGATATCGAGATCGCCAAGCGTCGTCGCTGGCCGCTGATCACCGCGTTGGTGGTGGTCGCGGTGGTCGTTCTCGGTGTCATCGGGTGGCGATTCTTTGGCCCAGAAGAGACGTCCGCCAACGAAACTGCCGGCGCCACACTGATTGTGGTCACCGCCGAGGGCAACGCCGCCGAAGAGGCGCTCGTCAACTACATTGCCACCAACGTCGCGCCGAAGTACGGCATCAAGGTGGCGTTCAAGGGGCTGTCGGACTCCACCACGCTCAACCGAGCCGTCAGCGACGGGGAGGTCGCCGGCACCATCTATCAGCACAAGCTGTGGCTGGGTCAGGTGCTGGCCGCCAACCCCGACTTCGGGTTGGAGGCAGCCACTCCGGTGTTCCGTTGGGGCTTCGGCATCTGGTCGGACCGTTACCGCAGTCCGGCCGATCTGCCGCAGGGCGCGACCGTGTCGCTCTACTCCGACCCGGCCAACGAGGCGCAGGGTCTGTGGCTGCTCGAGCGGGCCGGTTTGATCACACTGAAGCCGGGCATCAACAAGTGGCAGGCCACGCAGGACGACATCGCGAACAATCCGCGCGGCCTGCAGTTCAAACTGCTCGATTTCGCGGCACAGTCGCGGTCACTCGCCGACCTCGACGCGGCCGTCGGATACACCGAGTACTACCTGGCGGCAGACATCGACATCAACAAGCAGATCTTCGCGCCGCCCGCCCCGGACGAGTTTGCCGGTCAGCTCACCATCGGCACCAAGTGGAAGGACACCGAGAACATCAAGAAGCTCGTCGCGGCGTTCAAAGATCCTGCCGTCCAGGACTTCCTGCGCACCGATCCCTCGGTCAAGAACATTCTGCTGCCGCTGTAGAAATCCCGCCCTATGGAACTCGATACCGCCATGCGCATAGGGTGTCGAAGTGAAATGGTCGAGATCGAGTAGCAACTCGGACAACGACGGCGCAGTTGCACCCGCGACAGCCGCGAAGCCCGGTACCGCCTCGAGCGGTACCGGGCATTCGCATATCGGACATTCGCACGGCCACGGTCACCTCTCCGACATCTCGCATGTCTTGTCGCCGTACGCCAAGTGGCTGGTGATCGGGGCGCTGGGCGTCATCGGGCTGGCCGTCGTGATCGGCACGGTCGTGCTGTGGCCCTCGGATTCAGCACATCCGATTCCTCCGCAGTTCCGGGCGGCCGACGGCGGATCCATCCATACAGTCGACGGCGAGGTCGTCGATCACATCCGTGCGGATTGTCTGAATTCGGTGGCCGGCACGGTCCTCGACACCGCCGATGTTCCGGTGAACCCGGTCGAGAACGGCCCGTGCATCCTGCACACCGTCCGGCTCGATTCCGGCTCCGACAAGGGGAAGTACACCGTCCTGGAGGTGCCGACGAACCGTGCACAGACCGGTTCGGGACCCGACTCGGTGGCGGTCGCTCCCGGTGCGCTCGATGATCCGCAAGCCGGTCAGCCGACGCTGCACGACGGCGACGACATCCGGCTGTCCACGGTCCCCGGACCCGACGGCGGTGACCGCTACACCTTCTTCGACTTCCAACGCGGACGTGCGACGCTGATCTGGGCGCTGCTGTTCGTCGCCGCGATCGTGCTGGTCGCCGCGTGGCGTGGGTTCCGGTCGGTGTTAGGGCTCGCGTTCGCGTTCCTCGTGCTCGGAGTGTTCACGTTGCCTGCGATCCTCGCCGGGTCTTCGCCGGTCGCGGTGGCGGTCGTGTCGTCGGCGGCGATCCTGTTCGTCGTGCTCTACCTCGCGCACGGCGTGAGTCTGCGCACATCTTCGGCGCTGCTCGGCACGCTGACGTCGCTGGTCCTGGCCGGGGTGCTGAGCTGGCTGGCAATCAGGACGATGAACCTGACCGGCCTCTCGGGAGACCAGACCACCAACCTGCAGGTCTATCAGGGCGGCATCTCGATCAGTGGTCTGTTGCTCGCCGGCTTCATCATCGGCACTCTCGGTGTGCTCAACGACGTCACCATCACCCAGGCGTCGGCGGCGTTCGAGTTGGCGGCCGCCGGCGAGCCGACACGGCTGGCCACCTTCCGCGCGGCGATGCGCGTCGGGCGCGATCACATCGCCAGCACCGTCTACACCCTGGTCTTCGCGTACGCGGGCAGCGCGCTCCCACTCCTGCTGTTGTTCTCGGTGGCACAGCAGCCGCTCGGGTCTCTGCTGACCACCGACGTCGTCGCCGTCGAACTCGCACGGTCGTTCGTCGGCGGTATCGCGATTGCCTTGTCGGTGCCGCTCACCACGGCGATCGCAGCCGCACTCGTCCGTCCGATGGGGTCGGCTGCCCAGTCTCCGACGCCGGCACCGTCGCGGCCTACGGCGAAGCCGCGAGCGACCCCGACGTCAGCACCGCGACCGACGCCACCACCGGCACCCCGCCCCACCGGACGCCATTCACTGCCGGAGTGAGCTGTCGATGAAAAGAGTCCACTTCCCGCCAGCTGGGGTACGAGCGGCCCCTCCCGCCGGCTTAGCCGCGACAGCCCCCATTAGCCCTGGTGCGACGACATTGCCGTCTTACCAACCGACGCTCCCGACCCGTTGGAAAGATGTACCTGCCAACCCCACCAAGTGCACTGTGTACTTGGCCGGCCTCACAGGTACAGATTTCCAACGGCCAGCGGGTTGTCCCGAACTCTTCAGGTCAGCACCGACCCGCAGGTAGTTCGGCAAGGTACTTGCCCAACCACGCGCCCATCCGGTTGAGCATCTTGGCGCCGTCACTGAACTTGCCGCTCTTGGGTACGGCGGCCAACGAAACGGCGAACTGCCCCCGGGTGGTCGAGATGATGCCGAGTTGACGCACCAGGTAGCCGGGCGACTTGGAGGTGGCAGGCCCCCAGCCACCCTTGACCGCGCTCACTGCACCGGCCGATCGGCCCACCTTCGCGACCCCCCACTGCTGATTCGGTGCGACCGAGCTCATCAACCGGATGATCTGCTCGCTGCCCGCCATGCAGGGCAGGTGGGCGCCGAACCGCGCCTGGTCGACCAGGGCCCACTGGGTGTAGCCGGGGTACGACGGCGGGGCGTCGGCCTCCGACGAGACGCGGGTACGCAGATCATGGCCTTCCCGAAGGATGCCGGTGACGGCCTTCACGGAGGCAACTCCACCGCCGAGCGATCCCCACAGTTTCCCGGCGGCGTCGTTGTCGGAGAAGGTGATCGCCTTGTTCTCCATGGCAGCGACCGCGGTTCCGTTCTGCCGCTGCGCCGCCAGCGACACCGGCACCTTCAACGTCGACCACGCGCGACCGGTCTTCAACGGCCCCAACGAGATTGCCTTGTCGCTACCGACCGGGACGACCGCGATTCCGATCTGTCCCGGCATCGTCTTTCGCATCGACTTCTGCAGGCCGCCAAAGCCCTTCGACAGCTTCTTCTCGACGGGCACGGGCGGGGCGAGGAGTCGCGCAAGCGGCTCCGGCAGAGGCAGACCGGCGATGCCCGGCGCCGCGAAGGCCGAGCCCGCGCCGGCCATCAGACATGAGGCGACGACGGTGGTCGTGATGAACAGACGTTTCACTCTAATCACATGAGCCCCTTTAGCCACAGCAGACACATGAGAGTAGTGGCTATCCAGGGTTTCGCCACCCGGCGAGACCCAATCGGGACCTCATCGCGACACCGCGCAGACCGGCACGGCAGCCCGAACCCCGGCGGTCAGGCCACGCGCGTAGTCCTCGAGACGGCTCCTCGGGACTGCGATGGACCCGCCGGCACCCGCTGTGCCGAATTCGTTGTAGACCCACGGTGTGTCGTCGGCGATCAGGGCTATCACCGGGATGTTGCCCGACCACAACGGTGCGCGTCCACCGAAGTCGTTGTCCGTCACCGCAACCGGGTGGCCTTCTATCGCGGTTCGGCGGGCCGCGATCAGCCGCGCGTATCGCTGGGACCGCACGGCGGTGGCGCGGTTGGTGAACACCACCCGCAGATGCTCACCGTCGGCGCCGGTTCCCTCGCGATAGAGCCCGACGCGTTGCGGGAACACCGCATTGACGCCCGGACTGGTGTGGATACTCACGGCGATGTCGGCACCGGCCGCCTGCGCTCGCTCGACCCGCTGCCGGTAGGTGACGTTCTCGCGGACCGAGCGCTTGAGCAGGACCACGCGATATCCGACGCCGCTCAGCGCGGCACGCACCCGCTGCGCCACCAGGAACACATCCCGATCCTCGGCTCCGTTCGGGTAGTCGACCTGCCGGACGCCGGTCACCGGATCGAAGCCGTCGACCGTGACCGGATTGTGGCCCGGGTCGAGCGCGACGACGGTACGGTCGCAGGGCGCGGCGGACGGCGTCGAGGATGCGCTCGCGGAAGCATACGCCGAGGTGGCACGGTACGGCGGGCTCGTCGGACCGGGTGGGTCGGTCGTGCTGCACGCCCCGATCACCACCACCAAACCGGCGACCGCCACCGCTCGAATCAGCCTGCGCATCGGCCCCGCGGTAGCCGCGCCACATTGCGGTTCAGCCAGTTACCGATCGAGTTCAGCGCAGCGATTCCGTCCCCCATCGACGACCCGACCGCGCTCATCGCGACCGCCGTCTGTGTGCCGTCGCGGTGGGTGATCAGACCGATCTGACGCACGAGGTACCCGCCGCTCTCCCCCGGCCCCCATCCGCCTTTGACAGCGGTGGACGTCGGCGTGCGCATGATCTCGACACCCCACTGCTGGTTGCCCGCAACCTGACCCATCAGCGAGACCACATGTTCGGTCCCGGGCATGCATGGCAGGTGCGCGGTGAACGTGGCCGCTGCCGGTAAGGGCCACACGGTCTGGCCGAAGATCGTGAACCCGGCGCGACGCTGCTCCGAGGGCACCACAGTCGTGGTGTCGCCACCCTCCCGCAGAACACCGGTGACGGCGCGGGCGGCTTCGGTCGACGAACCCAGGGATGCCCACAGCGCTTCGGCCGACGCGTTGTCCGAGTTGACGATCGCCGCGGTCTCGGCCGCGCTCTGGCCGTTCTCGCGCTCTGCCGCGACGGCCAGCGGCACCTTGATGGTCGACCAGGCAACGCGCGAGTGTTTGTCACCGAGTGTGAGCGCTGTGACGGCCTTTCCGCCGACCGGGGCGATGGCGATCCCGACCGTGTTACCCGTCTGCCCGGCGACCCGTGCGAAACCGGCTGCCAGCGCGCGGTAGTTGCCGGCTCGGGACACGGTCGGCGGCGCTGCCGACGACGACTTGCCGTACCCGCCGGGGTACGCCTTGCCCGTCGAGGTGACCGTCACGGTGACCGGTGCCTGGTCAGCGGAGTCCGACGATGTGGCGCAGCCGGCCACCAGCGCGGTGGCAGCAAACAGCGCGACGACGGGTGCGAAACGGGTGTGCCTGAGAATCGCCATCAGTAGATGTGCACCACCGCATTGTTGCCACCCCGGCAGACGACGATGCCCGATTCCGGCACACAGGACATCGAATACGTCAGCCCCGTCGTCGGGCTGGACGCAATGACCACTCTCCCGGTCCCCTTTGGGCCCGACGCAAGGTACGCGTCTCGCACGTTGAACGCGAACCCACACGTAGTCGGCGTTCCCGCTTCGATACCGACCGTCGCGTCGCAGGGAGCCGACCCCGGTGGTGGCGCTGCCGGTCCCGTCGTCGTGGGCGCAGTGGTCGTCTCCTGCGTCTCCGGCGCCGACACTGTCTGGGTGACCGTGGACCGCTCGGCGTCCGCGTTCTTCGACGACGAATCGTTGCCCTGGGTCGCCAGCCAATACCCACCGAGCGCCAGCAGGCCGATGAGGACGGCGGCGATCACGCCGATCAACACGGGAATGGCGGTCGAGCGTTGCTCCGACGGCGGGTAGCCGGCCGGATAGACCTGCGGCGGAGGGTAATTCGGTGGTGGAGCCGAGTACTGCTGGGGACCCGAATAGTATTGCGGCTCTGAGTACTGCTGGGGGCCTGAATACTGCTGTGGTCCCGAATGTTGCTGGGGTCCCGAGAACTGTGGGGGACCACCGAGATTCCGGGTTCCGTCAGGCCCCTGCGGGCCGGTGCTCGACACCTGGGTGGGCGGGTAATCGGCCGGCTTCGCCAGGTTGACCGGCGCGCCGATCACCGTCTTGGGGGCGCGGCGGATGATGTTGGTCTCACTCTCGCCGTTCGGAGTCACAGTGGCCTCGACGTCGCCACCGGTCAACGCGGCACGCGCCGCGGCCGCCAGCTCTTTGGCCGTCGGATACCGTCGGTCCGGGTCGGGGTCGAGACCTCGGCTGATGACCGCGTCGAACGCCTGCGGGACGGCGCCGTTGACCGCGCTGGGCGACGGTGGTGGCGACAGGACGGCAGCTTTGATGGCGGCACTGACCGTGTTGGCGGGATGCGGCACCCGACCCGTGAGGCATTCGAACAGCACGCACGTCAGTCCGTAGATGTCGCTGGATGCGCTGACCGAACTCGCGTCGAAGAGCTCCGGGGCCATGTAGGCGATCGATCCGATCGCCGTGCCGGCCTGCGTGAGATGCGTGTCCTCGGCGGCGTGGGCGATGCCGAAATCGACCAGGTAGGCGAAGTCGTTCTCCGCGATCAGGATGTTCTCGGGTTTGATGTCGCGGTGGACGAGTCCGTGCCGGTGCGCGGCGTCGAGCGCCGCAGCGACCTGTTCGATGATCTGGACCGAGCGCTCCGGCGACAGCTCCCCTTCACGACGTAGCAGGGCGCGAAGATCCTCGCCCTCCACCAGGCGCATGTCGATGAACAGGACCCCGTCGATCTCGCCCCAGTCGTGGATCGGGATGACGTGGGGCTCACCGAGCTTTGCCGCGGCATGCGATTCGCGCCGGAACCGCTCCTGATAGACGCCGTCATGCGCCAGACCGGATTTCAGCAGCTTGAGCGCGACGACCCGGTCCTTGGACGTGTCGTAGGCGCGATACACCTCACCCATGCCGCCACGGCCGAGCAGTTCATCGAGCCGATACGGCCCGAACTGGGTGTCCACCCGACTCTCTGCCATATCGAGAAGCATAAGCGCCGGCACCGACACCGTCTGTCCCTCGACCGATTGGCTTCGGCCCCGTCCTACGCTTGGATGACCAGGCCTCAGATGACGCCGTGCAGCGGTGGTTTCTCGTCGCGCAGCACGTATCGGCCGATGTGCTGGTATTTCCACCGCACCGGGTCATGCAGGGTGTGAGTACGGGCGTCACGCCAGAACCGATTCAGGTTGAGGTCCGCACCCGCACTGCGTGTACCACTCACCTCGAACAGAGCCGACGTCACGCTGTTCGCAACCCGGTCGGCAACCACCTTCGCGGCCGCGACGGCGATCGACGCCTCCGCCACCGGATCCGCGTCGGGTTCGATGTCGTCGGGATCCCCGAATCCTGTTGCGCGGTCGACGCTCCGGCCGGCTGCGGCGAGCGTCGCCTCGGCACTCGCAACGTCGACGCCGAGTTCGCCGAACCGCTGCACCAGGAGCGGATCATCGACGGCGCGTTCGACTCCTGCCTCGAACCACGGACGCGACGTGCTGCGAACGAATTCGGCCGCCGCGTCGAGCGCACCGCGGGCGATTCCGG
This sequence comes from Gordonia gummivorans, assembly GCF_022513585.1. GTDB lineage: Bacteria > Actinomycetota > Actinomycetes > Mycobacteriales > Mycobacteriaceae > Gordonia. The sequence continues at coordinate 3,457 of NZ_JAKWBF010000005.1, read as the reverse complement.
TGTCGATTGCGACGTGCAGCAACTGCGCGAAGGCGCCATAGCCCGTCGCCCCCGACACCGCGGGAGCCCGGGCCACGAGATCGTCGGCGCCGACGTGAACACCGCGCAGCCGCACCGTGCCGGAGCCGGTGGTGCGCTGCCCCATGCCATTCCAGTCGTCGACGAGTTCCACCCCGTCCGCGTCCGCCGGAATGAACGCCACGTATTCGCCCGGCGCATGATCGTCGGTCTCAACCTCGAGACGGGCCAGCACGGCGAGGGTGTCGGCGAACAGCGATCCGGTTGCGTAGAACTTGTCCCCGTCGAGTGAGAACCCTCCGCCGGTGGGCGTCAGGCGCGTCGAGATGTCGGCGATGGTCCTGCCGCCACGTTCGGACTGCGCGTTGGCCACCCGGCCGCCGTCGAGCACCGTGCCGAAGATCCGCTTCTGCAGATCGTCGGACGCACCAAGACGGAGCAGATTCAGATACACGAAGTGACTGTGCGGGATCTGCGCGATGCTCGGGTCGGCGGCCGCGATGATCGCGGTCAGCTCTGCCACGACGCTGGGTGGGAGGTCGGCGCCACCGAAGCGATGCGGCACTGTCACCGCGAGCAGGCCCGTCGATGACAGTTGCTCGATCTCCTCGAAAGGCAACCGGCGCTGCGCATCCCGTTGCGCGGCACCTGCCGAGAACTCGGTTGCCAGCTCCCGCGCGATCGCCACGGCCTCGCGTGCCGTGGCGATCCGGGCTGCCGAACTCACCCGGGTCACGCGACCCCCGCGGGCTCCTGCGCTGCCTCCAGTTCGCGGACCAGCGGAAGCACCCGCTCACCGAAGTACTCGATCTCCTCCTGGAAGTGCAGGAATCCACCCAGGATCAGGTCTACGCCGAGACGCTTGTAGGCGACGATCCGCTCGGCCACCTGCTCTGGCGTACCGATCAACTGGGTGCGGAAACCGTCGTTGTACTGGACGAGATCCTCGAAGGTCGAGTCCGCCCACATTCCCGTCTTGTTTCCGGTCGAGTTGCCGGCCTGCTGCACGGCATCGCGGAAGCCCTCCACCGCAGGACGATTCGCCTTCTCGACGATCTCCCGCAGGGTGTCCCGAGCCTCGGCTTCGGTGTCGCGGGCGATGATGAAGCCGTTGAGTCCGAACTTCACCTCGCGACTGTGCGCCCGAGCGACCGCACGCAGGTCGTCGAGTTGCTCGGTGACGCCGTCGAAATCTTTGCCGTTGGAGAAGTACCAGTCGGAGAAACGTCCACCGTTGCTACGGGCCGCCGTCGAGTTACCACCCTGGAAAAGTTCAGGATTGGGCCGTTCGGGGGTGTTGAGCGGCTTGGGCTTGAGCGTGAAGTCGTGGATGCGGTAGAAGTCGCCGCGGAAGTCGACGTTGTCCTCGGTCCAGATCTTGCGGATCACCTCGAGGAATTCCGCACTGCGACGGTAACGTTCGTCGTGTTCGAGCCACGGCTCACCGAGGTGGGTGAATTCGTCTTTGAACCAGCCCGACACCACGTTGATGGCAAACCGGCCATTCGACAGGTGGTCTGCGGTGGCGCCGAGCTTGGCCAGTACCGCCGGATGCCAGAGACCCGGGTGCACGGCGGCAATCACCTTCAGTCGCTGCGTCGCCAACAGCAAGGCAAGACTGAAACTCGTTGATTCGTGCTGGAATTCCGCACCGTAGCTCGCCTCGTAGCGCACCTGCGACAGTGCGTACTCGAAGCCGTTGTTCTCCGCGGTCTGCGCGAGCTTCACGTTGTAGTCATAGTCCCAGCTGGTGCGCTGTTCGATGGTGCTGGTGACCAGGCCGCCACTGACGTTGGGTACCCAGTAGGCGAACTTGATCTCGTCGGCGATCGATTCGGTGGACATGATTTACCTCTCGGTTGGCGCTGGTTCAGAAGAGCTTGGGGCAGAACAGCTGTGATCAGGAAGAAGCGGCTTGCAGGGTCGGCAGGAATGCGCCGCGAACGGCCTCGCGGCCACGATCGTCGGACTCGATGAGCCCCAGACGGGCAAGAGCAGGACGCACACCTTCACCGAAGTGGTAGGCCTCTTCGAGATGCGGATATCCGGACAGCACAAAGTGTTCGAGTCCGAGATTTGCATACTCCGCGATGAGATCGGCGACCTCCGCGTACGACCCGACGAGCGCAGTACCCGCACCTCCACGGACCAAGCCGACACCCGACCACACGCCGGGATGAATCTGGAGCGACCGCGGATCGCGGGATCCGTCGAAATTCGATCCCCGACCGTGCAATTCGGACATACGACGCTGACCCTCGGACTCCGACTGCGCGAGATTGCGCTGCGCATTGGCGACGGTTTCCGGGTCGAGCGCGGTGAGCAACCGCTCCGCCTCGGCCCACGCCTGCTCAGTGGTCTCCCGTGCGATCACATGGAACCGGATGCCATGCCGGACGCGTCGTTCCTGTGCCGCGGCGAGGCCGTCGATCCAGGAGATCTTGTCGGCCACTGCATCTGGCCGCTCACCCCAGGTCAGGTAGACGTCGGCGAACTTGGCCGCCACATCGCCTGCCGCAGGCGACGACCCACCGAAGAACACCTCCGGCGCCGGATCGGGTTGCCGGCCGAGCTGAGCGTTCTCGACCCGCAGGTATTTCCCGACGACGTCGACCGGCTCGGGTGACGTCCACAGCTTGCGGACGATGTCGAGGAACTCGCCGCACCGCTCGTAACGCGCGTTCTTGGTGAGGAAGTCGCCGAACGCCCGCTGCTCACTCGCCTCACCACCGGTCACGACGTTCACCAGCAGGCGACCCTCCGACTGCCACTGGAACGTCGCTGCCATCTGCGCGGCCAGCGTCGGACTGAGCAGTCCCGGCCGGAAGGCCACCAGGAACTTGAGTGTCTCGGTCGCGTCGATCAAGGCCGCCGTCGTGAGCCACGCGTCCTCACACCACAATCCGGCCGGGGTGAGCACGGCCTCGAAGCCGTTGATCTCGGCCGCTCCCGCCAACTGCTTGAGATAGCGGAGATCCGCCCGCCGGTCTCCCGACATCTGACTGCCGTGACCACCGGCGATCAGATTGCGCGAGTCTCCGTACGTGGGCAGGAACCAGTGGAATTGCAGTGACACCAGGTGCCTTTCATGTGGTCGGGGCGCAGGCGATCGCCAACCCCCGCGGATGTGGTCCGACGAGTAGTGTCGGACCACATCATTGCGCTGCCCACCCTTGAAATCGCCCTGGTTGCAACATCGACCCACCCGCCGACGTCGTCGGCGATCGTGGAGGCGGGAAGAGTGAGGCCGTCCGGAACGGTCTCCGTGAGGAGCCACCGAGGGCACATTTCCCTCGGATGCACGCCAGGAAGACCGTTTCAGACGAGGCCGATCGTCCCGGCGATCCGACCCGGCAGACGAACCATCGATCCACCGGAGCGTCTCGAAGAAGGTAGGGGAAGAAACTCTTCCCCTAACCTTGGTGTCCTCCCCGCAAAC
>NZ_JAKWBF010000049.1 GCF_022513585.1 Gordonia gummivorans | reverse complement strand
GCTGGGCGAGGACGACGACTGATGCCGCGCCGATGTCCTCGACAAGGTGGGCGTGCTCGCCACACTGCCCGACGACATGCACGTGATGACCGAAAGCGTCGCCGCCTTCTATGGCGTGCCGAAGGAAACCGTTCGCACCCTCGTCCGCAACAACCGCGACGAGATCGAAGCGGACGGTTACCGGGTTGTCACCCGATCGGCATTCGAGGAGAGTTTTCAAACCAAACTCCCCTCCTCTGCCAGCACCATCGCCCTCTTTCCGCGCCGCGCGGTCCTACGAGTTGGGATGCTGCTGCGTGACTCCGGCGTGGCGCGCCAGGTGCGGGACTACCTCCTTGCCGTTGAAGAGGTCGCCTGCGACGCCGCCGAGTTCTGCCGCCGCGCCGAACGGGGTCTCGGGGTCGGGATTCGAGAAGGCCAGGCGAACGGGATTGTTTGAGACACCTGAAGAAACCAAGGCACGCGCGACTCGGCTGGGCGTGCACCGCCGAGAGGTGAAGGCCGGAAGGCGATCTGAATCTACAGAAGAATCAGATCGAAAGCCGACCCCATCCGATTTCGCGTCATCAAGCGAGCTGCACGGTCAATACCACGCCAAACAACCGTGGCGGTAGTGGCATCTACGACATGACCGACGACGTATCCGACACCCAGTTCATCGAAGCAATCGATGAAGCCAAGGCCGAAGGCAACCTGTCCCGCGCCAACGTGGCCCGTAAGTGCAAAGCCAAGGCATGCACTGTCCGCCCGCGCGCTGACGGATCAGATCAAGGTCGGTGTGGAAGCTGTGTGGCATCTGATCACGCAGGCGTACGTCGAGCGGGCATGGGATGTTCTCGGCTATTCGTCGTGGGACGACTACTGCACTCGCGAGTTTGGTACGTCGCGGTTGCGTCTACCGCGTGAAGAACGCTCGGAAGTTTGTTGCGTCGTTGCGGGAGTCGGGGTTGTCGATTCGGGCGATAGCGAGCGCGACGGGGACCGGCACACGACAGGTTCAGGAGGCGCTACGGAATCAGGTGTGTTCTGAGACTACACCTGCCGATCCTGCTCCGATCACCGATCCCGAACCGCCCGTTGCCGATTCGCGGTTCATCACCGACGACCAGCTCGCCGAACTATCCCAACTCGGCAACGACCCAACAGCCACACACCCCGCTACCGGCGAATGCATCCACTGCCACAACAGCATTCATAATCTGTAGATCGGCACGTTCCTCACTCGGGAGTCAGTGACGAGTAGTCACTGACTCCCGACGAGGCACGTTCCTCACGCACTCGGGGCGGACACTGCCCGAGCAGAGCCAGAAGGAACCCAAGGGTGCCGGTGTCGTTGCCCCGTCCCCGGCGTCTCCACGAATCCATGCCCCTATCGCGTCCGGCCACGGCGTGTTGCCACCTGACCCGGAGGGTAGGCGGTATCGCTGTGGCACCGGGTCTCGGTTCGCGAGGTCGGGATCGGTGGCCCCAAGTGCCGGTTGGGGACTGAGCTACGGCACGTCAGTCGGTTTGCGTCGGACTGTGCGAGAGCGACGGGCACGCAGTCGAATTGGTCGCGTGCGTCGAGCCCTGGCCGGAATCGAACCGGCAACCGTGGGGATGAGCGCCACGGTTCACCGTGAGGGCAGTCGCGGTGATCAGCACCGCGACAGGTCAGACGAGAGTGAGTACCGGTCGGTGAGGTGCGGTGCTGCCACGGACACTGCGCAGTATGTGTGCGGCCACGATCAAGGCATCGGTATCGAGCGTCGACGGTTCGAGGGATCGGCAGGCGTCGGTGCACTCGCTCAACCACATGTCACGGTCAGCGGGCCGCGCGGGTGTCCGCGTGATCGCCTCCATGACGACAGTGAGCATGTGGAGCTGGCTCGTCGTCATGCAGGTGCACTCGAATGCGTCGAACAACTGGGCTAGACGCTCGAGGAGCGCACTGCGATCGTCGCCGATCATTCGATGACCCCGAGCAATTCAGAGGCGCGCATCCCGAGCGCGTCCGCAGCGCGGAACAGCTGCGCTGCCGTCAGGTTCGAGGACTCGGCAGTGCCCTTACGGCACACAGCGATCACGCCTTGCCGGACTGTGTACGCCAGCTCGCCGACGTGGCCGGGCAATTGCCCGGCCGCACCGTTCTCGAGCTGGTCTTCAAGGTCGTGCAACGCGGCCCGAAGTTGGTCGACGTCGACACCCACCTCGCGAGCGACGTCATGCAGGTTCCACCACGCGGTGAGCTGACTGTCGGTGGCGCTCATCGCTGAACCACTACCGATCCGGCAGGTTGAGGGAGGAAGCACCGCAGCAACAGAACGAAGTCATGAAGTTCGTCGGTGGTGAGTGCTCGGGTGTCGACCTGCTGAATGAGGTGCCGGGTTTCTGAGATGAGTCGTGTGCGGCGGTCGGCTGCTTGGCAACCGTCAGCGTGTCCGCCGATCGCGTTGCAGCAGGCGTGGAACGTCGAATCGATGACGGTGCTCATGCGTGCCACCCCAGCTCGATGCAGAGGGACATGCCGCCGATCGGGATGAAGTACGCGCCGAGCAGGAACGCAACGGCTCCCACAACGAGCGATAGGGTGTGATGACGATGCATCGGAAGAGCCTCCGGTGTGTCGAGGCCCTGGAAGGTGTTGGAGCACCAACCGGGGCCGTTCGTATTCACACACCAGGCGACCAATTGCACGATAGTTGCACGTGCTAGGTCCACGGAAACAAAAAACCGCCCGTGACCAGGCGGTTTACTTGCTCCCCCAACTGGACTCGAACCAGTAACCGTTCGATTAACAGTCGAATGCTCTGCCAATTGAGCTATGGGGGATTGCTCTCGGCTCGCCCACCTTGTCGGTGACGATTCAGCAGGTGAACCGAACGCTGACTTTAGCGCATGGACTCCCCGGAGAACAAAACGCCTGCCCCGGACGCTACGTCAGTCCGGGGCAGGCGCGTTCGTGGTCAGTGACCGGCGCCTCAGTGACCGGCGACGACGTCGGCTTCGTCGACGGTGACTGGTGTGCGTGCCCCCGGTAGGAACCAGTAGGCGATGCAGATCACTGCGAACATCAGGTAGCCCAGCGCTACCTCGGGACTCGCCGCCCAGGCCACTTCCGGAGCGTGGATCAGGCCGATGAAGGACAACGCGGCACCCACCAGTGCGGCGATGGCCGCGAAGTGGAACTTCTTGTCGAGAATGAAGGTGACGATCGCACCCAGGATCAGGCCGACGAGCACCGCTCCCTCCCCCAGCGTGCGCATGCCGTCGTAGACGACGCCTGCGCTGTTCAGCGCCTCCATGCCCACCTTGTCGGCAGTCGTGTCGACGGCGGCGAGCGCATTGTCTATCAGTCCTGATCCCCATTGCGCGAGGTTGGGGATGATCGCGGCGACCACGGCCACCGCGTGGAGTCGCGGCACGGCCTGGAATGCCTGGGCACCGATGAGCAGACCGATGTACAGCAGGATCGGCACGATCGCGGGTACCGGCAACAGCGCCTCGAGCACGCCGAAGAGACCCAGGAAGCACAGCAGGCCGATCGCGATGCCGCTGGCCAGCGAGTAGCTCGACCGTCCACCAGCGTCCTTCCACCCGGGATGCCCGATGTACACGGCCGGCGGGAACGGCGAGCCGAAGGCCGCACCGATGCACGCGCCCGCGCCGTCGGCCAGCAGGACGCTGCGGAGGTTGTAGTTGTCGCCCGCCGCAGCGGCGCTCTCCACGTTGCTCATCGCCTCGGTGAAGTTGTAGACGCCGAGCGGAATCGCCGTGCCCAACAGCGGCGCGAGGTCACCGAGTCCGGAGAACAGGAGGTCAAATCGCTGGTCAGGGATGCCTACCGCGACGTTCTCGACGGCCGACGTGAGGTCCGGCACCGACATGAAGCCACCGATCCAGCCAATCGCCGTACCGACCAGAAGAGCCGCCAAACCGACCGGAACTCCGCCGGGCAGCTTCACGTCGGTGAAGAAGCCGATGAGAATGATCGCGAGCACCGGCAGGCCGATCCAGGCCGCCTCCCACATCTGCGCGGCCGGGCGCATCGAGATGAAGGTGATCGAGATGCCGGCCAGCGTGCCCAGCATCGCAGCGCGCGGCGTGATCTTGCGGATGTACGGCCCGACGAACGCGCCGATCATCACGATGACACCGATCATGAACGCCCAGGCGAGGCCCGCTTGCCACGCCTGCATCGCGTCCTTGGTGTTCAGATAGACCGGCAGCATGACGACGAACACGACGATGAACATGTGCGGCACACTCGGCCCGTACGGCAAGGCCGTGACGTCGTCGCGGCCCTCCTTGGAGGCCAGTCGGCGCGCCAGGAACGTGTAGTACAGATTGCCGAGGATCAGGGCGACGCCGAGTGCGGGCAGCACCGTCCCGAGCACGTCGTCGGCCTTGACGCCCACCACAGCGATCATCAGACCGGTGAGTGTCAGAACGTTGACGAGGATGTTGAACCCGAGGCCGAAGAATGCGTTCGTGTCACCGCGAGTCCACCACGGGACCTTGAGAGTTGGTGTCGGAGTTGGGGGATCAGCAGGTGGAGCAGGTTCGGTGGTGGCGCTCATGGGGATTCCCTTTCGGATTCTCGGCGGAACTCTGGGGTGAGGCGCGGGACGACGCTGGCTCGCGAGATTGGCGGGACTTCTGCAGGTTCAGGCGCTGGCAGCGGTCGGCTCGACAGTGGTGTCGACGGAGGCGGCCAACAGCGGTATGAGGTCGGCGCCGGATGCGGTCCAGCCGAAGATGCCGCCCTGCGCGGCGATCATCTCCAGCCCGACGCGCTGAAACTCGGGGAAATACGAACCAACGCAATCGGATACGACGACGCACTCGAAACCACGATCATTGGCCTCGCGTGTGGTGGTGTGCACGCACACCTCGGTGGTGACACCGGTGACCAGCAGCTGGGTGATCTCGTTGTCGGCCAGCACCTTGGCGAGATCGGTTGCATAGAATGCCCCCTTCCCCGGCTTGTCGATGACCACTTCGCCGTCGGCGGGGGCGAGTTCGTCGACGATGTCGTGGCCGTACTCGCCACGGATCAGGATGCGGCCGAATGTGCCCGGATCACCAATGCGTTTCGACGGCGCGCCGCGATTCAACTTCGCAGGCGGGCAATCGGAGAGATCCGGCAGATGCCCTTCTCGGGTGTGGATGACGAGCATCCCGGCTGCGCGTGCCGCGGCAAGTAGTGCGGCGAGCGGTTCGACGACCCGTTGCAACTGCGCGACGTCGTTGCCGAGGGTTTCGCCGAATCCACCGGGCAGCAGGAAGTCTCGCTGCATGTCGATGATGATCAGGGCGGTGTGATCCAGGTCGAGTTCGAGCGGTTCCGGCAACGCCGGAACGGTGACGGGAGTGGGCATGGGGGTGTGGCCTTCCGAAACGTTGATGGATGAAGCGAGGGAGATTGCGTACCGATATCAGGACGAGACCGCTGCCTGGACCGAGGCGTCCACGCCGCTATCCCGTGGCTCGTCGAGCAATGCCGCTGCCAGCGTGAGCACCACATCGTCGGTCAATGCCGCCCCGAGCAGCATCGCGCTGTGGGGGCGTCCGTCCGCGGTGGTGCTCTGCGGGACAGCGACACCCACGAGGTCGAGCAGATTGCCGAAGTGGGTGTAGTGCCCGAGCATCGTGTTGGCGTCGATCGGTTGCGCGAGCACCTCGTCGACGGTGAACGTGCGACCGATGGTCGGGACGACGAGAACGTCCATCTGCTGCCACAACCGTCCGACCTCGGCGCGCAGTTCCTGTAGGCGCTGCATCGCCGTGAATGCGTCCACGGCCGAGTACTTCTCGCCGCTGCGCAAGATGTCGCGAACCACGGGGAAGATCGAATCCGGTTGCTCGGCAAGGAAATCACCGAACACAACGAGCCGCTCGGCCACCCACGGTCCCGAATAGAGCAGTTCACCCGCCGCCAGGAAGGGAGCCAAGGAGACGTCGGCCACCTCGACACCGACCATGTGCCCGCCGGCCGCCAACGACACATGCGCCAACTTGTTGCGGAATGCCAGGTGGGCGTCGCGCATCGCGTCGTCGCCGAAGAACTCCAGCTCCTCGACCGGCGGCAAACCCACGGTTATCGACGTCGCGGAGTGTTTGGCGCCGGCCGCGCGTGACCACGGATCCCGATCGTCGGGTCCGGCCATCACCGACATCACCCGGTCCACGTCGTCGATGCAGCCGGCCATCATCGTGATGCAGTCCAACGACTTACAGGCCGGCACCAGACCGACCGTGCTGATCAGCCCGCGCGACGGCTTGTAGCCGACGATGCCGTTGAGCGCGGCCGGAACTCGTCCCGAACCGGCGGTGTCGGTGGCCACCGCAAACGGCACCTCGCCGAGTGCGACGGCCAAGGCCGAACCCGAACTCGAACCACCGGAGATCATGCCGTTTCCGTATACCCCGCGCGGGACGGTGTACGGCGTACGGGTGCCGTTGAGTCCGGTCGCGAACTGATCGAGGTTGGTCTTGCCGACGTACAGGGCCCCGGCGTCGAGCAATCTCTGCACCGAGGGCGCGGTTTCCGTTGCGACATAGGCGAAGTCGGGACAGGAGAGCGTTGTCGGCACGCCTGCGACGTCGATCGAGTCCTTGACTCCGAATGGCACCCCGTACAGCGGCAGATCTCGTGCGCCCGGACGGTTCTCGAGATCGGCCGCCGCGGCCAGCAACTCCTCCCGCGGCACGGTCGACAACCACGTTCCGTCGTCCCCGCGGGCTTCGATCGCGTCGGCGACGGCACGTGCCGTCCGCGTCGGCGACCCACTTCCCTGCAGGTGGCTGTCGAGGATTTCGGCAATCGTCGGACCCGTCGTCGGCCCGGACAAGTTGGTCATACCGTCGATTGTCGACAGAATCATGGCGCCTGAGGAACGGTTGTGTGTCGATTGTGTTAGGGCGTGTCTCCCTAGTTCTGCGCAGGCTCCTCGGACGCAGCCGCACTCGCTGACACGAGCCCCAGGTAGTGCAGGTGCCCGTGGTCACGCAGGGCAGCGACCACGGTGCCCGCGTCGCCCTCCTCCAGCGCTTCGAGAATCGCCTGGTGGCGGTGCAACCCGTCGTCGGGTCCATGGTGATCGACGGTCTCCGCACGGAGATTCACCGCCATCGGCAACTGGAGCTTCAGCAGAATCGGCTCGAGCGCAATGTCGAGCTGCCGGTTGCCGGCCAACCCGACCACGGCGGCGTGGAACTTGCGATGCGCGTCGTCCTTGGCCAGATCATCGGCGGCCCGTCGCATCTCGTCGATCGCCGCGCGCACCGGCGCCAGTTGAGTTTCGGGATCGTCGAGCGGCAACGCGGACTCGACCGCAAACCGCTCGAACAGCTGACGAAGTTCGAAGAGCTGCAAGATGTCTCGCGGCGACCACTCCGCCACGCGAGTTCCGCGTCGCGGCTGATGCTCCACCAACCCCTGCTGCGCCAGCAACCGCAGCGCCTCCCGAACCGGCGCCCGGCTGATCCCCAGGTCGGCGCACAAGGTCTCCTCGACGATCTTCTGGCCCGGCGCCAGCGCACCGGACAAAATCTCGGCGCGGATCCGGCGACCGGCAACATCCACAAGACTCTCGGGTAGCTCATTCGCCCCGGTCATCGTGGAATCTCCCCCGGTGTCGTCGTTTGCGGTTCGGCCAGTCTACCGTCCCGTCGACAGTCGACGGTTTCACCGCGACCGCGACGATGGTCTCGCGCAGGTGTGCGGTAATCTCCACCCGCGGACCGCGCTGCGCAATCGTGGTCCGAGGGGCGGTAGCTCAGTCGGTTAGAGCCGTGGACTCATAATCCATTGGTCGCGGGTTCGAGCCCCGCCCGCCCCACTCAAAGAATGTCTCTCACCGCGTCACCGCGATGGTGGGCGGGCACGCCGGGGCCCGCGTGTTCGGCATTACGGACCGCGTCCACGACGAGTTGGCGTACGTGATCGTTCTCGAGGCCGTAGAAGATCGTCGTCCCCTCCCGACGGGTCCGGACCAACCGCGACATGCGCAACTTGGCCAGGTGCTGCGACGTCGACGACGGCGGCTTTCCCACGGCCGCAGCCAATTCCGACACCGACAGCTCGCCGGCGGTGAGCTCCCACAGCAGCCGGACCCGCGTGGGGTCGGCGAGCATCCGGAACACCTCGACCACAAGGGCGACCTGATCGTCGGCAAGTCCGTCGGCGAGTCGGTCGTCGGGGCTCATGACCTGATCGTATTCATGTCGAGCGCGCGAGATCGGGCCAACGGTCGTGCTCCCGATCGATGACAAACGGATGGGCGTGCCGCCACCGACCATCGCCGAGTGGCACGGCGTGGGTGACGTGCTCGCCGACGCCCGGTCCGACATGCACGTGGTCGAGGACCTCTGGATCCCGTCGCGGCCACGAACGTCGGGCCACCCAGGCACCTGCGGCGGCCAGCGCGGTAAGAAGCATCCACGTCGGCGTGTAGCCCAGCATTGTGGCACCCCAACCGGCAACCGGGTAGGCGATCAGCCAGCACGCGTGCGACAGCGAGAAATGCGCCGCGAACACGGCTGGGCGGTCGGTCGATGAACTCGAACGCGCCAGCACCCGGCCGGTTGGGGTCAGCACCAGTCCGGTCCCGACGCCGATGACCGCCCAGATCGCCGCGGCCGCCGCCCAACACCACGCGGCCGACGCGGCCCACGACAGCACCACTGCAGCGATGACAGCGCAGACAAGCACCACACAACCGGACAGCATCACGCGCCGCTCGTGCACGCGCCGGAGTAGCGCCGGGACCGACAGCGCCGCGAGCATCACACCGAAGCCGTTGCACGCCAACAACACCGCCACGTCCGTGTCGGATCGGCCGAGAGTCTCGCGGACATAGTTGACGGTGTTGACGATGACGACAGAACCGACCGCCGCGACAACCAGGTCCATTCCCACCAGCCCCCGCAGGCGGGGCGTGGCGGCGAAGATACGCAGGCCCGCGACGGTCTTGTCGAATACGTGGGCATCGCCTTCCGGCGCCGTGGCGCCGGGAATGCGGCTGGTCATGACGAGCGCCGCCGAACACACGAAACCCACCGACGTGGCGACGAACAGCCAGTGGAAGCTCACCAGCGCCATCACCACCGCGGCACACAGCGGCGACAGCAACGTCTCCATCGTGGCGGCGAGCTGCGAGTACGACAGCGCGCGCGTGTACTGCTCCCGGTCGGGCAGCAGATCCGGCAACACCGCCTGAAACGCCGGGGTGAACGCGGCCGACGCCGACTGCAGGATCACGATCAGCACGTAGACCTGCCAGACGTGCTCGACGAACGGCAGCACGATCACCACCGCCGCGCGAACGACGTCCAGCCCCACCAACATGAACCGTCGCGGAAGCCGATCGGCGAACGCGGCGGCGACCGGCGCCACGACAACGTAGGTGACCATCTTCAGCGCCAGTGCCGTCCCGAGTACTGCCGCGGCGCGAGGCCCGGCCAACTCGAAGGCGAGCAAGCCGAGCGCAACGGTCGTCAGTCCGGTCCCGAACAGCGCCGCGATCTGGGCACCGAAGAGATGCCGGTAGTCGCGCATTGCGAAGATCGACGACATACGCCCTCCCCAGCCGTTTCAATCGACAAGCACTATCAGATTACCTGCATACCTACGCATATATCTACACAAGTTTGTGCCGGGGGGCGGCGAACCACTCACCGGGGCGGTATGTGAGTGTGAGGTCATGGACGTTCGGGGCGCAGCCACCATTGCGCTGATCGTCGCGCTGGCGGCGACGCCGGGATGCGCAACGGCAACCCCCGTCACAGCGCCGTCGTCGTTATCGGTATCCCCGTCGGCGACACCCCCGTCCGTCGCACCCCCGACCGTCACACCCCCGTCGATGTCGCCGCCCGGTGTTTCGCCCAGTATCCCGCCGACCTCGCCGGTGCTTCGCCGGCTCGACGCGCTGGTCGTCAAGGGACGCGCGCCGAGAACCGGCTATTCGCGGACCAAATTCGGCCAGGCATGGTCCGACGATGTCTCGGTGGCCGAGGGCCACAACGGCTGCGACACCCGCAACGACATTCTTCGACGAGACCTGCGCGACGTCCGCCTCAAGCCCGGGACTCGAGACTGCGTGGTGCTCTCCGGCACTCTCGTCGACCCCTACACCGGTACGACGATCGCGTTTGTTCGTGGACCGCAATCCGCGCGTGTGCAAATCGATCACGTGGTCGCGTTGTCCGACGCCTGGCAGAAGGGCGCTCAGCAGTGGACGCCCGACAAACGGCGCGACTTCGCCAACGATCCGCGCAATCTCCGGGCGGTCTCCGGCGCGGCCAACCAGCGCAAGGGCGATGGTGACACCGCGACGTGGCTCCCACCCAACAAGGCGTTCCGGTGCACCTACGTCTCCGATCAGGTGACTGTCAAATACACCTACGGCCTCTGGGTGACCGCCGCCGAGAAGGACGCGATGCGTCGAGTGCTCTCGACGTGCTTCACCTGAGCCCTCGTCTGTTCAGATGACATCGCGTCCGTTCGCCGAATACGGCACAGGCTCGGCACGCTAGACTGCCGCCACCGCACGACGAAGAACCGAGGAACAACGATGAAGTTGACGAAATGTATTGCAGCCGGCGGGATTCTGGCCGGCGCGGTGATCGCCGGCGGTTTGGCAGCACCCACCGCTGATGCCGCCCCGACACCGGTCGCCTACTACAAGAACTGTCAGGCCGCACGGGATGCCGGAGTCGCGCCCTTGAAGAAGGGCGACGACGGATACCGCCCCGGACTCGACCGTGACGGCGACGGCATCGCCTGCGAATAGCAGGCCTACATTCGGCGCGGGTGATCGAAACCTCCCGGCACCCGTCCCACCTGGTGTGATGCCGCCAACAATTGCAAACGTTGCGTGACATCTCGCCTCTCGACCTGACCATTCGGACAGGTGCCGCCCCATACTGAGCATGACTCATACATGCTCACGGGGAGGCGAGCACTTGACGCATTACATCTGGGGTCGTCCACGCCCGACGCCCGACCGGTGCGACGGCGCGCACACCTACACCGGCGGATGCCGCTACAACGCCGAGGATCCGCACCGCCCGCTGTATCCGGAGGAATTGCGCCCGGGGTCGCGGTCGGCCGCCTGATCCGAAGGGTTGGGTGACCGACCCCGCTGAACTGGGAAAAGCAACCTGCCGAGGAAGCGCCTCGGACACTCAGTGTCCCGTTGGAGAACCTGTGTGCTGCAGAACACCGTTGAGCCGAGTCGGCACAGGGTGTGGCCCGAGGACATCGCCGGCCAGGTCGGGCGCGGCCTGGGCACTGTTCTGGCCACATCCCGCGTCGAGCTGCGAGAACTAGAGTTGAATCGGAGGACGCGAGTGCTGTAGCACTCGCGTTCTCCAATTCGGCACCACTCGTCGCGGGCGCTGGCCGCACACGGACGATGTCGGTGGTCGCTCCCCCGCCGACGTCGCAGCGGTGACCGGCGTCAGGCGATGGGGTCGACGGCCTGTTCCAGCAGACTTCGCCGGTAGGCTTCCAGCGCGACGAGGTCGCCGAACACCGCGTGGTACCCGTCGGGATCTTCCCCGGGTGCCATGCGGCGCAGACGGGACTTGATGTCGGCGATCTGGGCGCCGACCCACACCTCCTGCAACCGCGCCAGCACGGAACTGATGTAGCGGGCGATGTTGAGTTCGTCGACCGGCATGCTCTCGACGGCGAGTTCGGTGACCAGCGGATCGATCGGATCGTCGACGGCAGACCGCACCACGTCGACCCATTCCGCGCCGCCCAGCCCCGACGACGTCCCACCGACGTTGGCCATGGACTCGCGGATCGCGCCGTAGGAGGGATCGGTGAAACACTCCGACGGAAGCGAATCGAAGACGGTCCCGGCGATCGCTGGATACTGCAGGGCAGCTTTCAGCGCCTCCCGCTGCGGCCAGAGCGTCGGATCGTTGGCGCGCGGGCGGGCGGGTGCCGGCCGGGTCGCCGCCTCGGGCCGACCCTTGCGCACCGCCCGACCTGATCCGGTTGTTCCGCTGTCCCGGGAGGTGTTCGCGCGCATGACCTTTGCGCCCTCTTCACGGACCCGACCGAGCACCTGTCCGACGTCCTCCCAGCCGACCCAGCCGGCGAGCTGACGCGCGTACTCGTCCCGCAGGGCGATGTCTTTGATCCGCGCCACCACGGGCACGGTCTCGCGCAACGCATGCACCCGGCCTTCAGCGGTGTCGAGATCATGGCCACCGAGAAGCGTGCGGATCGCGAATTCGAACATCGGGACCCGACGCGCGATGAGATCGCGGACCGCGGCGTCGCCCTTGTCCTGGCGCAGCTCACACGGGTCCATGCCGTCGGGCGCGATCGCCACGAACGTCTGCCCGGAGATACTCTGCTCACCTTCGAAAGCCTTGAGCGCCGCCGCTTTTCCGGCGCCGTCACCGTCGAAGGTGTAGATGACCTCGCCGCGGAAGTACGAATCGTCCATCATCAGACGGCGAATCAGCGCCAGGTGGTCTTCGCCGAACGCGGTGCCGCACGATGCGACGGCGGTGGTGACGCCCGCGAGATGCATTGCCATCACATCGGTGTAGCCCTCGACCACCACCACCTGGTGACCCTTGGCGATGTTCTTTTTGGCGTGGTCGAGGCCGAAGAGCACCTGAGACTTCTTGTACAACATGGTTTCCGGCGTGTTCATGTACTTGCCCATGTTGTCGTCGTCGAACAACTTGCGGGCACCGAAACCGATGATGTCGCCACCGAGGTTGCGGATGGGCCACAGCAGCCGACGCCGGAAGCGGTCGATCGGTCCCTTCCGCCCCTCGGTCGAGAGCCCGGCGGCCTTCAGTTCGTCGAACTCGAAGCCTTGTGACAGAAGAGCTTTGGACATCGAGTCCCACCCGTCGGGGGCGTATCCACAGCCGAACTGCGCAGCCGCTGCCGCGTCGAAGTTGCGTTCGGTGAGATAGTCGCGCGCCTTCTGCGCCTCCGGCGTCTGCAGTGCGGCCACGTAGAACTTGTGCGCGGCAGCGTTGGCGGCGACCAGCCGTGCCCGGGTTCCACGGTCGCGTTTGATCGCGGTCCCGCCACCCTCGTAGTTGATCTGGTAGCCGATCCGGTCGGCGAGCTGTTCGACGGCCTCGACGAAGCTGACGTGTTCCTGCTTCTGCAGGAAGCTGTAGACGTCGCCGCCCTCTCCGCAGCCGAAGCAGTGGAAGTGTCCGTGATTGGGGCGGACGTGAAACGACGGTGTCTTCTCGTCGTGGAAGGGGCACAGACCCTTGAGGCTGTCGGCGCCGGCGCGGCGAAGTGCCACGTACTCGCCGACGATGTCCTCGATGCGCGTCTGCTCACGGATTGCCGTGATGTCGCGATCGGGGATTCGGCCTGCCACGCGACCAGTGTAGTGACGTCCGCGGGTCCGGTTCCGGCCACGTCCCCAGCCGGTAGCATCCGACTCGTGGCCATCAAACTGGAGAATGTCGGCATCGCCGTGCGCGACCTCGAGGCGACGATCGCCTTCTTCACCGACCTCGGTCTGACGGTGGTCGGCCGGGAGACGGTCAGCGGCGAGTGGACCGACACCGCCGTCGGCCTCGACGGCAACCACGCGAAGATCGCGATGCTGCAGACGCCGGACGGTCACGGCACTCTCGAACTCTTCGAATACATCCACCCGCAGGCGATCGAGACCGACCCCACCCTCCCCAACGAGATCGGCATGCACCGGGTCGCCTTCTCGGTGGACGACATCGACGAGGCCCTCGAGATCGCCGCACGGCATGGGTGCCACCCGCTGCGGGGCGTCGCGAATTATGCCGACGTGTACAAACTCACGTACGTGCGCGGGCCCAGCGGCATCCTCGTCATGCTGGCGCAGGAGTTGAAGCCGCCTGCCGGCTGAGGTGGGTGCTAGCTCAGATCAGCCCAGGTGCGCTTGTGCGCCCGAGTTCTGTTTGTCGGTGCGTTCGAGCCGACCTTCGGTCATCGACGCGATCTGGTCGACGACGACCCGCATGCGAGCGGTGTCGTCGGCCGCGTCGTTCCAGGCGGGTACGAAGATCGGGTCGAGTCCACCCGGCGCGGCCGCCAAGAACCAGTCCGCGACCCGGTGGATGCGTTCGCGCTGGCGGTGCTGCGTCGCCTTGTGCCGCTCGTTGGAGAAGATGAACCGCAGCGCCAGCGTCTTGAGCATCAGCACCTCGGCGGCGACCATCTGTGGGACCGCGAGGTCGGCGTCGTAGCGCGACACCGGCCGGTCACCCACCTCGGCACGGGTACCGGTGATCGCGGCCGACGCGAACCGGCCGATGAACTCACTCGTCAGCCGTTTGAGCGTCACATAGTTGTCGAGGGTGCCGTCGAACACGCCGACAGACCGGACGATGTCCATGCGGGAGAGACGCTTCGCGGCGTCGATGAGCGCCTCGAGTTCCAGGCCCGGAAACTCCCGCAGACCGATCTCGGCAAGTGCACGCTGGTCTTGCGGATCGGCGAGCGTGCGCAGATCGATGCGGTTGGCAATCACCCCGTCCTCCAGGTCGTGCACCGAATAGGCGACGTCGTCGGACCAGTCCATGATCTGCGCCTCGACGCATTGACGGCCCTCGGGGGCGCCACGGCGAATCCAGGCGAGCACCTCGGCGTCGTCGTCGTACGCACCGAACTTGGTGCCCGGTGCGCGACGGGTCCACGGGTACTTCAGCGTCGCATCCAGCGACGCCCGCGCGAGGTTGAGCCCAGCGCTACGGCCCTCGTCGTCGAGCAGTTTGGGTTCGAGCCGACTCAGGATGCGGAGATTCTGCGCGTTGCCCTCGAAGCCGCCGTGATCGGCGGCGACCTCGTCGAGCGCGCGTTCGCCGTTGTGTCCGTACGGTGGATGGCCGATGTCGTGTGCCAGGCCGGCGAGTTCGACGAGGTCGGGTTCGGCACCGAGCCCGATCGCGATACCCCGGCCGATCTGCCCGACCTCGAGCGAATGCGTCAACCGGGTCCGCGGGGTGTCACCCTCGCGCGGACCGACGACCTGGGTTTTGTCGGCGAGCCGACGCAACGCGGCCGAATGCAGGACGCGCGCGCGGTCACGGGCAAAGTCGCTGCGGTGATCCGTGCGGGTGCCGGGGAGGCTCGCCACCTTGGCACCTTCCGGCACTATCCGCTCGGTCGCCTCGAGGCCGTAGTCCGCCATCGGCGGTGCGATGTGACCCGCGGCGGTGGGAAAGCTAGTCAAGCACCCAGCCTCGGGCGACGGCGAATTCGGTGACCCGACGTCGAATCGCGACAATCTGGGCGGCCGTCAGATCGCCCGACGAGTCGAGCAGCAGCTCGGTGAGTTCCTCGGTGAAGGCGGCAGAATCGAGCGTGCCTGCACCGCCCCGCGAACGACGTTCGCCCCGGTGACCACGATCATGTCCGCGGTCCCGGTCACGATCTCCATGACCGCGGCCGCCACCGTGGTGTTCTTCACGACGGTGAGCACGGGCATTCGCCGAATCGTCGGCAGGGGCCTCCTCGGTCACCGCGACGTTGATCGCCTTGGCGCCCCGATCGGTTTCCTCGACGTCGAAGGACACCTTGGCACCCGGCTTCAGCGAGTTCTCGTCGATGTCGATGTCGTTGATGTGCAGGAACACATCGGCGCCACCCGACTCCGGCGCCAAGAACCCGAAACCCCGATTCGTGTCGTAATGAACGACTTTCCCGCTGACCGCCACGACTCCACTCACTCTCCTCCGCCTGCGCGGCCGGACCCCTTGTCCGCGCGCACGGCAAACTCGCCCTCAATTGTGACAGACAATCGCAGGTCAAGCGGAATCGATCGGCGAGATCGATGCCCACGAGGACGCACGGTCAACGGTTTGGGACGCCCAGTCAACGGACGGTCAGGCTCTGATGAGCTCGCCCGCCAGGTATTCGGCAACCTTGTCGAGGGCGACCCGTTCCTGACTCATGGTGTCGCGCTCACGGATCGTGACCGCCTGGTCGTCGAGGGTGTCGAAGTCGACGGTCACGCAGAACGGTGTACCGATCTCGTCCTGACGGCGGTAACGCTTGCCGATGCCCTGCGCGTCGTCGAACTCGACGTTCCAGTGTCCGCGCAGTTCGGTCGCGAGATCGCGGGCCTTGGGTGAGAGCTTCTCGTTGCGCGACAGCGGCAACACCGCCACCTTGATCGGCGCCAGGCGTCGGTCGAGCTTGAGGACAGTGCGAGTGTCGGTGCCCCCCTTGGCATTCGGCACTTCTTCCTCGGTGTAGGCATCGCACAGGAAGGCCATCAACGAACGCGTGAGACCGGCTGCCGGCTCGATGACGAACGGCGTGTACCGCTCGCCACTGGCCTGGTCGAAGAAGCTCAGATCCTCGCCCGAGTGCTTGCTGTGGGTGGACAGGTCGAAGTCGGTGCGGTTGGCGACACCCTCGAGTTCACCCCACGGATTACCTGCGAAACCGAACTTGTACTCCACGTCGACCGTGCGCTTGGAGTAGTGCGACAGCTTGTCCTTGGGGTGTTCGAACAGCCGGAGATTCTCCGGATCGATGCCGAGCTTCACGTACCAGTCGAAACGCTGGTCGATCCAGTACTGGTGCCATTCCTCGTCCTCGCCCGGTTTGACGAAGAACTCCATCTCCATCTGCTCGAACTCGCGGGTGCGGAAGATGAAGTTGCCCGGCGTGATCTCGTTGCGGAAGCTCTTGCCGATCTGGGCGATGCCGAACGGCGGCTTCTTGCGCGCGGTGGTCATCACGTTCTTGAAGTTGATGAAGATGCCCTGCGCGGTCTCCGGGCGGAGGTAGTGCAGACCCTCCTCGTCGTCGACCGGACCGAGGAAGGTTTTCATCAGGCCCGAGAATGCCTTCGGTTCGGTCCACTTGCCCGGCTGGCCGGTCTCGGGATCGTTGATGTCGGCGAGCCCGTTGGCCGGCGCGTGGCCGTGCTTGATCTCGTAGGCCTCGATGAGGTGATCGGCACGATAGCGCTTGTGCGTGTAGAGCGACTCCACGAGCGGGTCGGTGAAGACCTCTACATGGCCCGACGCCTCCCACACCTGACGCGGCAGGATGACCGACGAGTCGAGGCCGACCACGTCGTCGCGACTCGTGACCATGGTGCGCCACCACTGCCGCTTGATGTTGTCCTTGAGTTCCACGCCGAGCGGACCGTAGTCCCACGCCGATTTCGTCCCACCGTAGATCTCACCGCACTGGTAGACCAGGCCCCGGCGCTTGGCCAGGTTCACGACGGGATCAACTCGATTGGACTGGGCGGCGGCCACGATGATGTGCTCTCCACGGACGTTGGGATCGGGACGGTCGTCGGCGTCCACCTGCGGCGAACGAACAACCTCTACAGGGTAGCCGTCGCGCTCACCGGACCCCGAATCGCTACCGCGGACGCGAACAACTGACTGTGGGCTAGGTCTCGGCGGGCGGTGGTATCCCACCCGAATGAATCCCCGATCGTTTGGTACTCGCTGGTCATGTCCCTGCCGACGGGATGCCTGTCCTGACCGCTACCCTGAGGCCGTGATCCTGCGCAAGCGCACGCTGATCGCCACGACCCTCGCGCTTCTGCTGGTCGTGAGCGGTTGCGCGTCCGCCGGTGACCAGGCAGCTCAGAAGAGCGCCGAGAACACCAGCATCTCGTCGCCGCCGAGCATCGCACCGCCGATCACAGACCTCAGCCCCGAATCGTTGGCACGCGGGGTCACCGTCGACAACGTCACGCGGCATCTGAAGGCCCTACAGCAGGTGGCCGACGATCACCATGGCAACCGCGCGGCCGGCACGCCGGGCTACGACGCATCGGTCGACTACGTCGCGGACATGTTGCGCCGAGCGGGTTTCACCGTCTCGACACCGACCTTCGAGTACACCCGTTTCGAGTCCGGTCCGGTGGATCTGAAGGCCGACGGCATCGCGATCGACGCGACGGTCCTGCAGTACACGACGGGCACCGGCGACCATCCGGTGACCGGAAACCCGGTCACGGTCGGCGGATTCGGGTGTGTTGCGTCCGACTATCCGGCGGCCACGCGCGGCGCGATCGCGGTCGTCACCCGAGGCACCTGCCAGTTCGTCGACAAGGCGCGACTCGCCGAGGCGGCCGGCGCACGCGGCGTCATCGTCGTCAACAACGTTCCGGGAAAACTGGCCGGCGCGACGCTCGGCGACGAGGAACCGCCGGTGCCGACGATCCCGGTGGTCGGCGTCGCGGCAGGCGCAGGCGACCAGGTGCGTGCGGCGAGGTCGATCAGCCTGTCGGTTACTGCCGGGAACAAGAAGATCTTGTCGCGCAACGTGATCGCGCAAACCACCACAGGCAGCGCCGACGACGTCGTGCTGGCCGGAGCACACCTCGACAGCGTGCCGGCCGGGCCGGGCATCAACGACAATGGCACCGGAACCGCCGCCCTGCTCGAGACCGCGCTGCGACTCGGCTCTGCTCCGCGGGTGGCGCGCGCCGTGCGTTTCGCGTTCTGGGGAGCCGAGGAAGAAGGGCTCATCGGCTCCACCCGGTATGTCGAGTCGCTCGACGTACCGCAGCGGCAGGCGCTGGCGCTGTACCTGAACTTCGACATGCTCGGCTCCCCGAATTTCGGGTACTTCGTCTACGACGGCGACGACTCGGCGCGTGACGGAGCAGGTCCGGGTCCCGACGGCTCGGCCGGCATCGAGCGAGTCCTCAACCGCTTCTACGCGACCTTCCCGGCGCAACCGATCACCACGCAGCCCGGCGACTTCGACGGCCGGTCCGACTACGGCCCCTTCATCGCAATCGGCGTACCCGCGGGCGGCGTGGACACCGGCGCCGAACAGAAGAAGACACCGGAGCAGGTCCGACTCTGGGGCGGGACGGCCGGGCAACCGTTCGATCCGAACTACCACTCGCCCAGGGACACCATCGACAACGTGAACAACGGCGCGCTCGCGGTCAATGCGTCGGCGGTGGCCTACGGTGTCGCGACCTATGCGTTGGCGGTCGCCGGACCCGACGCGGTACCCGGCCCACGAGTGCGTCAGCGCACTCAACCCTGACGGATCGCCGTCAGGACTTCACACCACACATCCACCAGTCGTCGCCGAGCGAGACCGGGTCTCGGCACATCATGCCGTACATGTCGAAACCCGCGGGTGATCTTCCCGGACTATGCAGAATGCCACCTGCATCGTCGGGAGTTCCGATCCACAAGGGAAAGAATTTGATGTCGCCGCCGGAGACCCGGCCGTCGACCGTCAGGTATCGCAGATGCAGAGGAAGGCTCTGTCCGTAATAGTCGTCGCCGGGATCGACGTTAAGGGCCTGGTCGTAGAGGGCGCGATGAGTGATGAACCAGGCTCGGGGTGATGCAGCGGCCCAGTCTCCGACGATGACGGTGCCGAACACCATCACCGGCAGCACGGCGAGAACTGCCACCGCCGGACGGCGCATCCGGACAGCACCCATCACCGCGCAGACCACACCCACCAGACACAGAAACCACATCACAGCCGCAGCGATGAGGCCAAAGATCCACAGATCCACGCGCAGGAGGAACCAGCCCAGCGCGATAAACCACAGAAGCAGCCCGAGCACCAGAACCGGGAACGCCGCCCGGTCGACAGGCGGTGCTTCCGACGATCCCGACACTCTCCGCTCCTTCGCCCCGACGTTCGATCCGGTCGCGCGGCCAAGCGTCGACTCTTTGACAATCGCTTCCGATAAGATGGCAGGAAACCCACGAGGAGAAGGTCCCACCAAATGTCGGCTCACGAATTCGATCTGCGCCAATCTACCGTGGCGCGGGAGGCCGCGAGCGATCTGCTGCGCGCGCTGGCTTCCCCGACCCGGATCGCGATCGTTCTCGCCCTTCGTGAACGAGTCCAATGCGTACACGAACTGGTCGGGCGACTCGATCTCAGCCAACCTCTGGTCAGCCAGCATCTGCGCGTCCTCAAGGACGCCGGAGTGGTGCGCGGACAGCGCAACGGCCGCGAGATCACCTACGAACTCCTCGACGATCACATTGCCCACATCGTGAACGACGCGCTCGTCCACGCCATGGAGGTCGCCGCGCCCGACGCCCAGGTCTCCGACGCAGCTGCGGAGGCACGGTGACCGGGCCGCAGCCGGTCACCGGCATCCGCTCCACGCGTCAACGCGCCGCGATCGCCGACGCACTCGCCGCCACCGACGATTTCTGTTCGGCACAAGAACTGCACGACGCCCTTCGAGCCCGCGGCGAATCCATCGGACTCACCACCGTGTACCGAAACCTGCAGGCGCTCAGCCAATCCGGTCAGATCGACGTGTTGTGGGACGGTTCCGGCGAGACCCGATATCGGCACTGCTCGGCCAATCATCACCACCACCTCGTGTGCCGGTCGTGCGGGACCACCGTCGAGGTCCAGGCCGAACCGGTCGAGAGGTGGGCGACGCGCATCGCTCGCGAGCACGGATTCACCGGCATCAACCACACCGTCGAGGTGTTCGGCACCTGCGCCGACTGCACCGTCGCCGCTCCCTGACCCGAAAGTCCGGTGACCGAACCGCTGAACTGGGCAAATAC
>NZ_JAKWBF010000048.1 GCF_022513585.1 Gordonia gummivorans | reverse complement strand
ATCGTCGCGCCCGCGACCGCTTATCGACCCGTTCCACGGAACGCGCCACACGCTCCCGGCACCCGCAGAAAGTAGGGGAAGAAACTTCGTCCCCTACCCTCAGAGTCCTCCCCTACAAATTTCTCGGGGACGACTCCGAACCCCGGGGAAGAAACTCTTCCCCTAGATTTTGCGAGCACGACTCCGACGTATTTGCCCAGGTCAGCGCGCCCGGTCACCGAACTCTCTTCGAGTCAGTCAGTCAGGGCCGACAATCGCGACGTCCGCGGCACGCAGAGCGGAGACGACACCAGGCGCCATCGGCGTCGCCGACGCGACCGCCCGAGGGGTGGTACCGGTTCGCTGCATGTGATCGACGACGGCGAGTTCCGGCGCGCGCCCGTCCGCGGTCAGCGCCTCGTCGTCGGCGAGCGTCATCCCCCGCCGCTGGTAGGGCTGCGGATCGTTGGTGCCGACCACCACCACTCGGCGGCCCCGATCAGAGACCCCCAGACCGACGGCGGTGCGCAGCCAGCCGCCGACGCCGGCCGCCACCGACGCACCGAGCCGTTCCGCACGGCGCCGCAGCCACACGAGGTCCGTCGTCTCGAG
Organism: Gordonia gummivorans; assembly: GCF_022513585.1. Taxonomy (GTDB): domain Bacteria; phylum Actinomycetota; class Actinomycetes; order Mycobacteriales; family Mycobacteriaceae; genus Gordonia. The sequence goes on along the minus strand of NZ_JAKWBF010000048.1, from coordinate 20,767 downwards.
ATCCTCCGAGGACACAGCTGTGTTCGACGTGCCGCTCGCCGCACGTCCAGCCGCGACACCGGCTCCCAGCGCGCCCAGCGCCCCCATCGGAGCGAACGGCATCATCCCGCTCGTCGCCGCCGCCGGCACGGTGTCGAGAGCACCCGGCTCGTGCTTGCCGGCCGCGTCGGCACGGTCGGTGTAGTCGTCGCCGGCCGCGGTCAACGCCAGCCGGCCCGAACTTGCCGCCACCACCCGCGCCGAATCGTCACCGAGGATCGCGAGCAACTCGGCGCGCCGAACATCGCGATCGGTGATCGCCGCGATCGCCGACACCGCACGGCGTGTGTCGGCCACCACGTCGGCGAAGCGGTCCAGCCGACCTGCCATCACATCGAGCCGGTCGGCCGTGGCGCCGGTTCCGGTATCCGCCCCGACGATTCGATGCAATCCGAGGTCGACATTCTCGGCGAACACTCCCCTGCCGTGTGCGTACTCGGATCGTGCTCGCTCGATGTCACCTCCGATCTGCCGAATGTGGTCGGCAAGGCCGCGGCAGCGCAGCGCCTGGGTGCGCAACGCCTCCTCGTCGGCACTCGGCCACGAACCGGGTAGCAGATCCTCGGCATAGGTCGGCGCATCCCAGACCTCGCTCGACACGTCAGCCGCACCCTGGTTCACGATCCGCTGCAGCTCTGGTTCGTCGGGCGCAGGCCGCGTCGGAGCCCGTCGTCCGTTGCAGCAATCGCGTCGGCGCCGTCGGCCACCGATGTCAGATGGTCGTGCGCTTGGCCGCAGAGTTCCGCCAGCGACGACGATGCCGCGTCGGTACAGGACACGAAGCCACGACGAAACGCCTGCGCCGCATCCCCGACGCCGAGCGCCGAGTCGACGTCGGTGAGCAACGCCGCGAGGTCGGCAGCCACCGACTCCAATGCGTGGTGAGCGGTGGACAGCCGATCGGTCAGCTCCGCCATCGCCGCGGCATCCATCGAGACGGCATCCGCAGACACCGCATTCATCCCCACAGGTTCAGTCATTATCGCTGTCCCGCAACAGTTCTCGAAGGTCAGCAAGAGTCGGCTGCGGCGCCGCAGCAGCTTCGAGAATGGCGGCCCGCCGCGTCCGAAGGGCTTCGTCGGCCTGGCCGGCGAGGTCGGTCAGAAGTGTCGAGAGCGCGTCGGCACGGTACCGGCGCAGGGCGATCGGCTCGATGGAGATGTCCACCGGCAGGCCACGCGCATTGACGGTCACCGACACCAACCGGTCGGCACTGACTGCGCGAGAGGTCAACTCGGCCAACGACGATCGGGCGCGGTCGAGTTCGGTCCGCTGGCGCTCGAGTTCGGTGAGCATCACCGAGTAGCTATCGGTATCGATGACCACGCCCCCTCGTGCTTCCGACCGGACCCCCACAGAGCAGTACCCGACGATCGTAGCCGCAACCGGCCGGTTCGATCAGGATTCGTTCACATCGTCCGGTCGAGGCTCGGTGAAACCGCCATCCGGCCGAGCGAAGCCGCCATCGAGCAGATCGGGTCGCCGTCGCCGGGTGCGGTCCAACGCCTGCTCACGACGCCACGCGTCGACGCGAGCATGATCGCCACTGAGCAACACCGACGGCACCGCGAGTCCGCGCCACGTCTCGGGACGGGTGTAACTGGGGCCTTCGAGCAGCCCGTCGGAGAATGAATCCTCTTGGTGCGACCTCGGATTGCCGAGCACGCCGGGTAGCAACCGAACGGTGGCCTCGATCATGGCCATGGCGGCCACTTCCCCACCGATGAGGACGAAGTCGCCGAGCGACACCTCTTCGACCCGGACCCGCGTGGCCGCGTCGTCGAACACGCGCTGGTCGATTCCCTCGTATCGACCGCACGCGAACACCACGTGCGACTCGGTGCTCCACCGCGCGGCTGTCGCCTGAGTGAACGGCATGCCTGCCGGCGTGGGCACCACGAGCAGCGCGTCGTCCGGGCACACGCTGTCCAGGCACGGCCCCCAGACGTCGGGCTTCATCACCATCCCCGGACCGCCGCCGTAGGGCGAGTCGTCGACGCTGCGATGGACGTCGTGCGTCCAGTCCCGCAGGTCGTGCACTGCAACGTCGATCCGGCCCGCATCTATTGCCTTGCCCAGCAAGGCAAATCGCAGCGGATCGAGGTATTCGGGGAAAATCGAGACGACGTCGATCTGCATGTCACTCGACCTCGTCCAGGAGCCCGTCCGGCGGATCGATGACGATCGATTCCCGGGTCACGGTGGGCACGATCTGCCGCACGAACGGTACCAACACTTCGCGACCGTCTTCGGTTCGCACAGAGAGCAACTCGCCGCCGGGCAGATGCAACACCGACTCCACCACCCCGACTTTCGCGCCGCCGACAGTGGACACCGCGACGCCCTCGAGTTCGTGGTCGTAGAACTCGTCGGGGTCGTCCGACGGCTCCGCCTCGCTGCTGTCGATGAGGAACAGCACGCCGCGCATCCCGTCCGCCGCAGTACGATCCGACACTTCGGCAAGTGACAGCAACAGCCGCCCGGAATGTTCCCGGGCGGCTGTCACGGTGAAGTCGCGATCTCCGGCGCCCTTGGGGAGCCGTCCGCGTAGGACGGCACCCGGGGCAAACCGGCGATCCGGATCGTCGGTGCGAATGTCGACGACGACCTCTCCGCGCACACCGTGCGACTTGACGACACGGCCGACGACGAGGTCCATCGCTGTTCTGGTCGGCTCAGCGATCGGTGTCGACGATGTCGACTCGCATCCCCTTGCCGCCGATGCCGGCGACGAGGGTCCGCAGTGCGGTGGCCGTACGGCCGTTGCGGCCGATGACCTTGCCGAGATCCTCGGGGTTCACGTGAACCTCGACGAGGCGTCCCCGGCGACCGGTCACGAGGTCGACGCGGACGTCGTCGGGATTGGCGACGATGCCGCGCACCAGGTGCTCGACGGCGTCGGCGACAACTGCACTCACGCGCCGGCCTCGGCGGCGGGTGCTTCCTCGGCGGCCGGGGCGTCGGCGGCGGCCTCGTCGTCCTTCTTGCCGGCCTTCTTCTTCGGGGTGGTGGCCTCGGCGACCGGCTCGCTGTCGGCAGCCGCGAGTGCGGCGTTGAACAGGTCCAGCTTGGACGGCTTGGCCTCGGCGGTCTTCAGGGTGCCCTCGGCGCCCGGCAGGCCCTTGAACTTCTGCCAGTCACCGGTGACCTTGAGGATCGCGGCGACGGGTTCGGTCGGCTGCGCACCGACACCCAGCCAGTACTGCGCGCGCTCGGAGTCGACCTCGATCAGGCTCGGCTCTTCCTTGGGGTGGTACTTGCCGATGGTCTCGATCACCCGGCCGTTGCGGCGGGTCCGAGCGTCGGCGACGACGATGCGGTACTGCGGGTTGCGGATCTTGCCGAGCCGCGTGAGCTTGATCTTGACAGCCATGTGTTGCCTCTTTCAGTGGTCACTGCGCAATTCAGCGGCCCGCCCGGTGTGACGGGCCCGGTTTTGCGATCTGTTCTGGTGTGACCGTCGGTCGGCGCGTGACCGGATCCGACGAACCAGCACGCAATTGTGCCAGATCGGGACCCTGCAACAGAAATCCGCCCCAGAAGCAGAATCCGACGCAGACGACCCGATCGGCGCCACCGTGTCGCGTCGGCATGTGGTCACCCACCCCGCGAAGGGAGACCACATGCCCACGACCCACCCCGAGAATGCGTCGCACAGAGAATGACGGCGCTTGGGGCGACCGCCGGGTGCAACGTCACGGCTATCTTACCGACCAGTAAGTACGGGCCCCAAGACCTCTCCCAGTGGAATTGGTCACACAAGCGCCAGGCCCGAACAGACGACAGCGGTCGGATGGCGGAGAACGGCGAGGTCGTCGCACGGGTCCTCCGGCAGAACCAGGAAATCGGCTCGATCCCCGTCGCCCAGGGCGCCGGCACCCAGCCAGGCACGAGGGGCGGTGGTCGCGGCCGCCAGCGCGTCGGCGGGCCCCATGCCGACGGTGGCGAGGCGTTCGATCTCGTCGACGATGCGGCCGTGCTCGACGAACCCGCCCGCATCGGTGCCGGCGAACATCGTCACACCCGCCTCCCGGGCCGCGGCGAAGACGTCGGTGGCGGTCGCGTGCAGGGCACGCATGTGGGCGCCGTAGGTCGGGAAGCGGTCGGCTCCCGCGGCGATCTGCGGGAAGTTGTCCACCTGAATCAGCGTGGGCACCAGCGCAATTGAACGGTTCACCATCCGATCGAGGAGGTCGGGGGTGAGACCGGTGCCGTGTTCGATGCAGTCCACGCCGACGTCGATGAGGTCGACGAGGGCGTCGGTGCCGAACACGTGTGCGGTGATGCGTGCGCCGTGTTCATGTGCGGTCGACACCGCAGCGGCGAGCTGATCGCGATCCCACAACGGCGCGAGGTCGCCGGCGTCGCGATCGATCCAGTCCCCGACCAGCTTCACCCAGCCGTCCCCCGCCTGCGCCTGCCGGGCGACCTCGGCGGGCAGGTCGTCGGGGTCGTCGAGGTCGACGCCGTAGTCGCGCAGGTATCGCTTGGGCCGCGCGATGTGCTTGCCGGAACGAATGAACCGCGGACACGCCGGGTCGTCGTCGAGTGCATGGGTGTCCAGCGGCGAGCCGACCTCGCGGATGAGCAGGGTGCCGGCCCGTGCATCGGCGTAGGCGTATTGGCGGGCCTGTTCGATGGTGACGCCGAGACCCGGTGCGATGCCGACGTGGTTGTGCGCGTCGACCAGACCGGGGACGATCCATCCGCCGTCGGCAACCGTGTCCGAGCCGGGCACCTCGCTGTGGGTGATGGTGTCGCCGACCACCCAGAATTCGATCGGTTCCCCGGTGAAGGGGTCCCGTCCGCGGTAGTGCCCGGGCGACGCCATCGTCGGGCTATTTCTTCTTGGGCTGCTGGAACTGGGAGACGTCGATGCCTTCGAGTCCGGGCGGCAACTGATCGAGACCCGCGGGCATTCCCGACAGGTCCGGGAATCCACCCGGCATGCCCGGGAACCCGCCACGCACCTTCGGCGGCGTCGGGCCGCGGCCCTTCCCCTTCTTGCCCTTGCCCTTCTTGCGGTTGGACTTGCGGCCCACACCGCCCATGCCCATGCGCCCCGACATCTGGGCCATCATCTTGCGGGCCTCGAAGAAGCGGTCGACGAGCTGGTTGACCTCGCTGACGGTCACGCCGGAGCCGTTGGCGATGCGCAGGCGCCGGGAGGCGTTGATGATCTTGGGATTGTCGCGTTCGGCGGGGGTCATGCCCCGGATGATCGCCTGCACGCGGTCGAGCTGTTTGTCGTCGACCTGCGCGAGCGCATCCTTCATCTGCCCGGCACCCGGGAGCATTCCGAGGATGTTGCCGATGGGGCCCATCTTCCGGATCATCAGCATCTGCTCGAGGAAGTCCTCGAGGGTCAGCTCACCCTGCGAGATCTTGGCGGCGGCGGCCTCGGCCTGCTGGGCGTCCCAGTGCTGCTCGGCCTGCTCGATGAGGCTGAGCACATCGCCCATGCCGAGGATCCGGCCGGCCATCCGGTCGGGGTGGAAGACGTCGAAGTCCTCGAGCTTCTCGCCCGACGACGCGAACATGATGGGGCGTCCGGTCACCTCGCGCACCGAGAGGGCGGCACCACCACGGGCGTCGCCATCGAGCTTGGTGAGCACGACGCCGGTGAATCCGACACCGCTCTGGAAAGCCTCTGCGGTGGTCACCGCGTCCTGACCGATCATGGCGTCGACGACGAAGAGCACCTCGTCGGGACGCGTCGCATCGCGGATGTCGGCTGCCTGCCGCATCAGCTCTTCGTCGATGCCGAGACGGCCGGCGGTGTCGATGATCACCACGTCGTAGTGCTGCCTGCGGGCCTCCTCGACACCGGCCTGAGCGACCGCCACCGGGTCACCCGAGCTGACGCCGAGCGTGCCTTCGCCGCCGATGCTGGTGCCCGGATGTGGCGCGTAGACCGGCACCCCGGCACGTTCGCCGACGATCTGCAGCTGCGAGACCGCCCCCGGACGCTGCAGGTCACAGGCCACCAGGATCGGGGTGTGCCCCTGTTGGGTGAGCCAGTTGCCGAGCTTGCCGGCCAGTGTCGTCTTACCGGCACCCTGCAGGCCTGCAAGCATGATGACGGTCGGCGGCGTCTTGGCGTAGGTGACCCGCCGGGTCTCGCCGCCGAGGATCCCGATGAGTTCCTCGTTGACGATCTTGACGACCTGCTGAGCCGGATTGAGCGCCGCGGACACCTCCGCGCCCTTGGCACGTTCCTTGATCCGCGCGATGAAGGCACGCACCACCGGCAACGACACGTCCGCCTCGAGCAGCGCCAGACGGATCTCGCGACAGGTGCGGTCGATGTCGGCGTCGGACAGGCGTCCCTTGCCGCGCAGATCCTTGAGCGCACCGGTCAACCGATCGGAGAGGGAATCGAACATTCACCCATCTTCCCATGGCTGCCGGGCGTTCAGCTGATCGGCACTCCCGATCGGCCGGTGCCGCTGTAACTCTGCGGGCCACCGTCCTCGTCGTCCTCGTCACGCGGTTGCGGTGGCGGGCACACTGCGAGCACCGCGTCCGCCAGCGCCGTTCGGGACTCTTCGGTGTCGGTCGAGAGCCGCACGTTGAAGGTGTCCACCACAGTCGCACCGAGGGTCGCCACCTTTGCCCAGCGCACATCGGCCCCATGTTGTTCGAGGACCGCGCTCACCCGGCTCAGTAATCCGATGCGATCGTCGGTACGCACTTCGAGCATCGCCTCGCCGGCCGGCGCATCGACCCACGACACCCGGGGTGGTGCGACCGCGAACAGAGCAGGCACCGCGTTCTTGGAGTTGCCCGCACCCTCGCCGGCCGGGTCGGTGCTGCCCGACGACGCACCGACGGCGGCCCCGCCCGGACCCGCGGCGACGGTTCCGATGGTGGGGATCGGGGACTCCCGTTCGCGTGCGTCGAGCCGGGCCAGCACGTCGATCTTGCCCTCGACGGCAGCAATGAGCTGCTGCCGGATGAGGCCGGCCTCCGGCGGGGAGCCGAAAAGCGGCACCACCACGAACGTGTTGATCGCGCGACCGTCGTGTCCTTGGACCGTCGCCGAATGCGATCGGAGTCCGTTGAGTGCCAGCACGCCCGCCATCTTCGACAGGAGCCCCGGCTGATCCGGCGCCACCATCGCGATGTGGTGCGTGTGCCCCTCCGCCGGAACCAACTGCACTGCGAATTCGGCACTTTCGGCGAGTTCGAGCAATTCCGGGGTGAGCGGCTCGACGGTCGGGAGTTCACCGCCGTCGATCAACCGCATCGACCGCCGGACCAGGTCGTTGATCAGCGACGCCTTCCACTCCCCCCAGACGCCCGGTCCGGTCGCCTTGGAATCCGCTTCCGCCAACGCAGACAACAACTCCAAGAGCACGCGATTGTGTCCGAGGGTCTCGACCACTTGCTCGGCGGTCGCCGGATCATCGAGGTCACGGCGAGTGGCCACCGCCGGCAGCAGCAGATGATGGCGCACCATGGCGGAGAGGACCTCGACATCCTGCGGCCACAGCCCGACGCGGTTACCGACCTGGATCGCGAGTTCGGCTCCCACGATGCTGTGGTCGGCCCCGCGCCCCTTGCCGAGGTCGTGGATGAGCGCACCGAGCACCAACAGATCCGGGCGGGACACGCGCGTCGTCATCTGACTTGCGTACGCCGCCGTCTCCACGAGATGACGGTCCACCGTCCACGTGTGGATGGCGTCGCGCGGCGGAAGGTCGCGCACCGCACCCCATTCCGGCAACAACCTGCCCCACAGGCCGGTCCGGTCCAGCGCCTCGATCGGGTCGACCATGTGACTGCCGGAGCTGAGCAGCACCAACAGATCCGACAATGCCTCCGCAGGCCACGGTTCGCGCAGTTCGGGCGCGTAGTCGGCCAGGCGACTGAGCGTCGAGGCACTGATCGGCAGGCCGGTGCGCGCCGAGGAGGACGCCACACGCAGGATCAGGCCGGGGTCTTTGCTGGGAATAGCGTTGCGCGCCAACACGATCTCGCCGTTGTGCTCGACCACACCCTCGTCGAGGGGCCGGCGGATGGGTGATCGTCGAAGCTTCGCGAGTCCGCGCCGCGGGAGCGCATTACCGGCGGTACGTAGCCCGACATCGATCGAATAGCTGATGGTGCGCGCGGAATCGCTGATCACTCGGGCGAGGTCGAAGCGGTCGCCGATACGCAGCGCCGCTCCGATCTCGTCGGCGTCCTGCGCCTGGACCTGCTCGCGCGGGCGGCCGGCGATCCGATGCAGTTCGGTGCGGATGTCCAGCAACTTCGCGTACGCGAGCTGTGGCCCGGCGCCCGGCGAATCCGGACGCAGGCTCGCCATGCCGTCGGTGAGCTGGGCGATCGCCAGGGCACCGAGCAGCTGCACGTCACGCAACCCACCGCGACCGTTCTTGAGATCGGGTTCGGCCCGGTGAGCGATGTCCCCCGTCCGCCGCCACCGGTCCTGCGCTTGTTCGACCACGCCACCGAACCGATTGCGAATGTCATTGCGCCACTGCTGCCTTACTCCACCGATCAGGAGCGCGGACAGGTCCTCGTCGCCGGCGATGTGCCGGGCCTCGAGCAGACCGAGTGCGGCGGTGAGGTCGTCGGCGGCCACCTGGAGCGCCTGCGGCACCGTGCGAACGCTGTGGTCGAGCGGAATGTTGGCGTCCCACAACGGATACCAGAGTCCGTCGGCGACCTCGGAGACATCGGCGGACGCCTGGTCGTCGTGCAACAGGATGAGGTCGAGGTCCGAATGTGGCAGCAGCTCTCCACGGCCGAGCCCCCCGACGGCGACGATGGCGAAGCCGCTGTTGGACCGGATGCCGAGTTCGCTTGCCTTGCTGGTCAACCAGAATTCGTGCAGGTCCACCAGAACCTGCCGCAGGCCGGGGGCGTCGAGCTTGCCGGCCCGGCTCGACTCGATGAGTTGACGCCGCGTCTTGGCGAGATCCGTTGCCGCCACCGGGGTTACAGTGTGTGACGAACCACGCGGCCCCGCGCCTGACTCGTCGTCAGACGCGGGGCCGTGTGTCGTGTTGAGAAAGGGCACGGGCCCGCCGCTTCTAGAGAGCGTCGCCGCCGCGCTCACCGGTGCGGACGCGGACCACGGCCTCCACCGGGGAGACCCAGACCTTTCCGTCACCGATCTTGCCCGTCCGAGCCGCCTCGACGATCACGTCCACCACCTTGTCGACGGCGGCGTCGTCCACGACGACCTCCACGCGAACCTTGGGCACGAAATCGACCGAGTACTCGGCGCCGCGGTAGACCTCGGTGTGGCCCTTCTGGCGGCCGTAGCCCTGGACCTCACTGACGGTCATGCCGAGGATTCCGGCCTGTTCGAGTCCCGCCTTGACATCCTCGAGCGTGAACGGCTTGACGATTGCGGTGATCAGCTTCATGAGTTATCCCTCTCCATGGGTTTCAGCGTAGTCGCGAACGGTCGGTGCTTCATGCCAGTTCATACGCTGTCTCCGCATGTTCGGCCTCATCGATGCCGCCCTTTTCGTCTTCATCGCTGACGCGCCAGCCCAGCGGCTTGAGCGCGAAGGCGATGATTGCGGTGAGCACACCGGTGAAGGCCAGTGCGAAGGCGGCGATGACGACCTGGATAACGAGCTGCTTGTAATCGCCACCCCAGAAGAGACCGCCGATGCCGGCGTCATTGGGCACCGCGAACAGACCGATCGCAATGGTGCCCCACAGACCGGCAACGAGGTGCACACCGACGACGTCGAGCGAGTCGTCGTAGCCGAACTTGTTCTTCAGACCGATGGCAACCGCGGCCAGCGCGCCGGCGATGACACCCAGGATCAGCGAACCGACCGGGTTGAGCGCACCACAGGCGGGGGTGATCGCGACCAGACCGGCGACGATACCGGAGGCGGCACCGACGCTGGTGGCGTGCTTGTCGCGGATGACTTCCACCACGAGCCAGCCGATGATCGCTGCAGCGGTTGCGGCCGTGGTGTTGACCCACACCTTGCCCGCGGTCATGTCGGCGGCAAGTTCCGAACCGGAGTTGAAGCCGAACCAGCCGAACCACAGGATGGCCGCACCGAGCATGACGAACGGGATGTTGTGCGGACGGTAGGCGGTGCGACCGAAGCCGACACGCTTGCCGATGATGAGCACGAGGACCAGGGCCGCGATACCGGCGTTGATGTGCACGACCGTACCACCCGCGAAGTCGATCGGCGGAACCTTGGCGACCATCTCGCCGTCGACCTCTTCGGTACCGAAGATCCACGATGCGAACCCGGTCTCGGACTTCGACATCAGACCGCCGCCCCAGACCATGTGCGAGAGCGGGAAGTACACGATCGTCGACCAGATGACGGTGAAGACCAGCCAGGTCGAGAACTTCACACGCTCGGCCAGCGCACCACTGATGAGGGCGACGGTGATGACCGCGAAGGTCAACTGGAAGCCAAGGAACACGAACGACGGGATCGACAACCCTCCGGTGACGACCGCGTCGAAACTCTCTTGAGTCTGCTCGTTGTAGCCCGGGATTGTGTCGGCGAGCTGACCGGATCCGAACAGCGAGAACGGATTCGCGAAGATACCCCAGATGTCGTCATCACCCGTGATGCCGTCGCTGAACGCCATCGAGAAGCCCCAGAGGACGTACACGACGCTGACGGTGGCCAGCGACCCGAACGACATCATCATCATGTTCAGCACCGATTTGCCACGAGCCAGGCCGCCGTAGAAGAAGGCGAGACCGGGGGTCATGAACAACACCAGTGCAGCGGACACGATCATGAAGGCCGTGTCGCCTGTGTCAATACTGCCGAACGCGTCGTTTGGCAGGAGAGCCAAATCCACTGTAAGAAACCTCCTCAGAGTGCGCCGACCGCTCGGCGCCTCCAAAGAGACTCGCGGCACACGGTTTCAGCAGTGGTGCCCTGGTGTTTCCACCACGTGAACCAGTGGCCGATTTATATTTCCTGCACGTAACGTCCCAGGTCGCTTCCTGGGCGAGCTCTCAGGCTTGTCGAAGCAATTGTGAGCGCTGATTCGTCATCGCGAAAGGCGTTGTCGGCTACAGCAAATCGATCCGTAGGCGGAAATGTCAGAGCAGCGCGTCGACGAATGCTTCCGGTTCGAACGGCGCGAGGTCGTCGGCGCCCTCGCCGAGTCCTACAAGCTTGACCGGCACACCGAGCTCCTTCTGGACGTGGAAGACGATGCCGCCCTTGGCGGTTCCGTCGAGTTTGGTCAGCACCACGCCGGTGATGTCGACCACCTCGGCGAACACTCGCGCCTGGGTGAGGCCGTTTTGGCCGACCGTGGCGTCGAGGACGAGCAGCACCTCGTCCACCGGCGCCTTCTTCTCGACCACGCGCTTGACCTTGCCGAGCTCGTCCATCAGCCCGGTCTTGGTGTGCAGACGCCCGGCGGTGTCGATCATCACGACGTCGACGCCGGTGTCGATCCCGCGGTCGACGGCGTCGAAGGCCACCGCTGCCGGATCGGCCTTCTCCTTGCCCCGGACCACCTCTGCGCCGACTCGTTCGCCCCAGGTCTGCAGTTGGTCGGCGGCTGCGGCACGGAAGGTGTCGGCGGCACCGAGCAGCACCCGGCGGCCGTCGGCCACCAGGACGCGCGCGAGTTTGCCGGTGGTGGTGGTCTTACCGGTCCCGTTCACACCCACGACGAGGACCACCGCCGGGCTGCCGGCGTGCGGGAGGGCACGCACCGAGCGGTCCAGGTCGGGCCGGAGTGCGTCGACCAGGACGCGCTTGAGCAGCGCGCGGGCCTCGTCGGCCGTGCGGATGTTGCTGGTGGCCAACTCCTCGCGGAGTCGTTCGACCACTTCGGCGGTGGTTGCGGACCCGAGGTCGGCCATCACCAGGGTGTCCTCGATGTCCTCCCAGCTCTCGTCGTCGAGGTCACCGGCACCGAGCAGACCGAGGACGCCCTTGCCGATGGCGCCTTGCGACCGCGACAGCCGGCCCCGGAGGCGACCGAGCCGGCCCGCGGTGGGTTCGATCTCGTCGAGGGCCGGTGCGGTCGCCGCCGACTCGGCCGTGTCGGGGATCGCCGTTGCAGCCGTATCGGATTCAACCGCTTCGGGTGCAGCCGTCTCCGGTTCGGCTGTGTCAGGTTCGGTCGTATCGGGTTCGACGACCTCGGGGACAGCTTCCTCGGTGTCGGTGACATCCGGCTCGACAACTTCGGGCTCGACAACGTCGGGCTCGGCAACGTCAGGCTCGACAGTCTCCGGTGTCGGCGCCTGCGCGGGTGTGTCGAGATCGGGCAGTCGTACCTCGTGGATTCCGCGTTTGGCCGAATCCCGCGGCACCGAGGCGTCGTCGCCCACGCCCGGCTGACCGTCGACCTCGGTGCGCTCGACCGGCTCGGGCGGTTCCGCCAGTGCGGTGGTTCCCCCGGACCCCTGACTGAAGCTGAATCCCGATCCGGCGGTGTAGCCACCGGATTTGTCGACCTGACGGGAGGTGCCGTCGGTGACCGGCTTACTGGTGTCGTCGGTCAGCGAGATCCGGCGTCGACGCGCCAGCACGAGCCCCAGCGTGATCAGCGCGATGAGCGCGATCACGGCCACGACGATGCCGATGATGATTCCGGTGTCCAAAGTTCGTCCTGTCCTCGTCTTGTCCGGGGTTCGATGGCTGCTCGGTGGCTAGCCCGAACCCACTGCGATGTCCACGCCGCGCAGACGCTGCGAGATGACGGTCGTGATGCCGTCGCCTCGCATGCTGACGCCGTAGAGCGCGTCGGCCACTTCCATGGTGGGCTTCTGGTGGGTGATGACGATCAGCTGCGACCGCTCACGCAGTTGCTCGAACAGGCTGATCAGCCGTCGCAGGTTGGTGTCGTCGAGGGCGGCCTCGACCTCGTCCATCACGTAGAACGGCGACGGCCGCGCGCGGAAGATGGCCACCAGCATGGCCACCGCGGTGAGCGATTTCTCGCCGCCCGACAGCAACGACAGCCGTTTGACCTTCTTGCCGGGCGGTCGCGCCTCGACCTCGATCCCGGTCGTGAGCATGTCGGCAGGGTCGGTGAGCACGAGGCGACCCTCGCCGCCCGGGAACAGGGTGGCGAAGACCTGCGAGAACTCGCGCTCGACGTCGGCGTAGGCCTCGGTGAACACCTGCAGGATGCGTGCGTCGACTTCCTCGACCACTTCGAGGAGATCCCTGCGGGCCGCTTTCACGTCCTCGAGCTGCGCAGAAAGGAAGTTGTAGCGTTCTTCCAGCGCGGCGAACTCCTCGAGCGCCAGCGGGTTCACCTTGCCGAGCGTGTTCAGATCCTTCTGCGCCTTCTTGGCCCGCGCCTCCTGAGTTGCCCGGTCGTAGCGCATCGGCGCCGGTGCAACCACCTGTTCGCCGCGCGCCTTGGCGTCCTCGTACTCCTGGACCTCCAGGGCAGACGGCGGCATTGCGACGTCGGGTCCGTACTCGGCGATCAGGTCATCAGGGGCGACGGCAAAGGATTCCAGGATCTGTTCCTCGAGCTGCTCGATGCGCAGCGCGACCTGGGCACGGGCGAGTTCGTCGCGGTGCACGGTGTCGCGCAATGCGTTGAGCTGCCCGGTGAGGTCGGCGGCCTGACGCTTGAGTTCATCGAGTGCGGCACCGCGAGCCACGCGGATCTCCTCGAGTTCGTCGCGTCCGGCCTGCGCGGTCGCGACCGCGGCAGCCAATCGCGCGGAGACCTCGGCGCCGGCCGTACCGACCGCGGCCGCCACCGCAGCAGCGTGCCGACGAATGAGGTCCTGCTGCCTGGCCCGCTCACGGGCGTCGCGTTCCCGCTGCGCAGCGCGGCGCAACGAGTCGGCCCGCCCGCGCACCGAGGCGAGACGTTCCTCCGCTGTCCGCAGCGCGAGCCGGGCCTCCATCTCGGCACTCCGGGCCACGGTGACGGCCTCGGCAGCCACGCTCCGATCCGAATCGTCGACGTCGCCCTCCGACGGAACCGATTCGGTCTCGTCCTGCGCCAGCCGAAGACGCTCGGTCAGCTCGTCGAGCCGCTCGAGGGTTTCCGACCGCCCGTCCTCGGCCGTGGCGCGCTGCCGGAGCAGCCGCTCGATCTCGGCGTGTGCGGTGCGGATCTCCTGACCGAGCCGGGCCATCGACTCGTAGGCGCCACCGACACTCGCATCGGATTCGTGCAGGGCGGCGAGCGCCTCCTCGGCCGCCTCGCGCCGTTCACGCTGTTCGGTGAGTGCGCCGTCGAGCGCTGCTTCGACCTCCTCGGCGCGACGACGGGTGGCCGCCAGATCGCCGGTCGCGAGGTCGATCGCCGATTGCACCTCGAGCGTCGACGGACGCCGCGAGGAGCCCCCGACGATGGCCGCCGAGCCGATTCGGTCACCGTCGCGGGTCACGGCGACAATTCCCCGTTCGCGGGCCACCGCAAGCCCCAGGGCCGCGTCGTCGACGACGACGGTGTCGGCGAGAATCAGCTCGACTGCCCCGCGAACCGAGTCTGGGCACGCGGTCACCGACGACGCCCAACGCACCCCGTCGGGCAACGGATCACTGCGACGCGGCGACGCCGACAGTCCGCCGCAGATGAGGGCGGCACGACCACCATCTCCCGACTTGAGCGCCTCGAGGGCGCGCAGCGCAGCCATCGCGTCAACGGTCGCTATCGCATCCGCCGCGGGGCCCAGGGCGCCGGCGATCGCGGTCTCGTAGCCGGACTCGACCGTCAGCAACTCCGACATCGGGCCGAGCAGGCCGTCCGGCGCGTTCTCGACAAGCCAGGTGCCACCGTCGTTGCGTTCGAGCCCGACGGCGAGGGCATCGATCCGAGCGGTCAGCGAGGCGATCTTCTGCTCGCCCTCTCGTTGCTCGTTCTGCAGTGCGGCGACCCGCTCGTTCGACAGGTTCAGCGCGGTCACGCAGCGTTCGTGATGCTCGTCGAGGGCTCGTTCCGACGCTTCCAGCTCACCAAGGGCCGCGGCGGCCGAATCCTGTTGCAACTGAGCGGCTTCGGCGCGTTCGGTGGCCGCCGACACCGCGGCCGTGAGACGGGCGGCCTCGGCATCCACCGACTCGGCGCGGGTCCGCAGGTTGTCGACCTGACCCTCGAGGCGAGCTAGCCCCTCCCGCCGATCCGCGATTGCCCGTACGGCCGCCAGGTGAGCAGCTTCGGCCGCCTGCGCGACGGCCTCCCGCTCGGCGAGTTCCTCGCGGGTCACCTCGAGAGTCTCCGCGGCGATCTGCACGCCCTCGGTCAGTTCCGCCTCGGCCGCGGCCGCCTCGTCGGCCTGCCGCTCGAGCGCGTCGGGGTCGGGCCCACCCGACTCGTTCACCGGTTCGCGCAGATAGCGGCTGCGTTCCGCGGCGACCCGGCACGTCGCGTCGACACGTTCGGCCAGCGCTGACAGGCGGAACCACGCCTGATTGGCCGCCGACGCCGCCGGAGTCACCTCGGCGAGATGCTGCTCATGCTCGGCGACCTCGGCGGTCATCCGGTCCAGCGCCTCGGTCACCTCGTCCTGTTTGCGCCGCACCTCGTCCTCGACGGCGCTCTGCTCGGCCATCTCGGCGCGTCGGGTGACCAGATCGTCGGCGGCCAGCCGCAGCCGGGCGTCGCGCAGGTCGGCCTGGACGGTCTGGGCCCGCCGGGCGACCTCGGCCTGGCGCCCCAACGGCTTGAGCTGGCGACGCAGTTCGGCGGTGAGATCGGTCAGCCGCGCCAGGTTGGCCTGCATGGCGTCGAGCTTGCGTACCGCCTTCTCTTTGCGCTTGCGATGCTTGAGAACCCCGGCGGCCTCCTCGATGAACGCCCGCCGGTCTTCGGGCCGCGACTCGAGGATTGCGGCGAGGCGACCCTGCCCGACGATGACGTGCATCTCTCGCCCGATACCGGAGTCCGACAACAGCTCCTGCACGTCCATCAGTCGGCACGAGCTCCCGTTGATCTCGTACTCCCCGGCCCCGTCGCGGAACATCCGCCGCGTGATGGAGACCTCGGAGTACTCGATCGGCAGTGCACCGTCGGCGTTGTCGATGGTCAGCGTCACCTCTGCCCGGCCCAGCGGGGGACGACCGGAGGTGCCGGCGAAGATGACGTCTTCCATCTTCCCGCCGCGCAGCGCCTTGGCGCCCTGCTCGCCCATCACCCAGGTCAGAGCGTCGACGACGTTGGATTTACCCGATCCGTTGGGCCCGACGACGCACGTGATTCCCGGCTCGAAGCGCAGGGTCGTCGCCGAGGCAAACGACTTGAAGCCCTTCAGGGTCAGGCTCTTGAGGTGCACGACCGTACAGACTACTCACCATCGCGATCCGGATCCGCGTCGCACGCCGTCACCGCTCGGCGAAACCGTCCAGATCACCCCGCGGGATGTCGAGGCGATCAACCACCAACGACACCCGGCCGGGCGTCTGCCCGGACCGCAGCAAGTCCACCAAGGCCGCCACGTCGCGTCGCGTGCCCTCGGCCACCACCAGCACTCGGCCGTCGGGCTGATTGGACGCGTAGCCGGCCAGACCCAGTTCCAAGGCCCGCGAGCGGGTCCACCACCGAAACCCGACACCCTGCACGCGTCCGTGGACATGCGCGATCAACCGCACCTGCTGGTCGGGATCGGGCGGATCGTGCTCGGCGTGTCGCTTGTCGGACATGGGAGCAAGTCTGCTCCTCCATCCGTACCGATCGGCGTATTTCGGCTCCGGCGATGTCAGTCGGTGTCGATCCGCAGCTGCACCTGCGCGCCGGCCTTGATGGTGCGACCCACCGTGCACACGGCGTCGACGGCGCGCTCGACCACCACCAGGAGCCGTTGTGCAGCTTCGGGATCCAGTTCCGAGAGGTCGATCTCGAGCGTCTCGTCGAGTCGCGGGTACACCTCGTTCTCGCGGTCGGCGGCACCCGAGACCCGAATTGTCGCGTCGTAGTCGTCGCCGAGCCGCCGGGTGAGCGGACGATCCGACGACATCCCGGTGCATGCGGCCAACGCGATCTTGAGCAGCTCCCCGGGGGTGAACACACCCTCGACGTCTTCGGAGCCGACGAGTACCGTCGCGCCGCGCGAGCTGTGTCCGGTGTAACGTCGCACGCCCGTTCGCTGCACCCACAATTCCGTCATGGTCGTCAAGCGTCCTCTCGCGTCAGGTGATTCGCGGACCGGCGTTTGCTGCCGCACCGCGCGGACAATACCAAGGGCTTGGGCACCTCGACCATTCCTCGCAGTCACCGGTTTTGTTCAGCGACCCACCCGCCGACGCCGTCGGCGATCGGGGAGGCGGCAAGAGAGTGGCCTCGTCCCGGAAACCGCCCTTGTGGCAAGAAACCTCACGTGCGGCCAGAAACCGCTGGTGCGCGTCGGGTTTCTGACCGGACACGCGGTTTCTGGGTTCGCGACACGCCGACGCGCACCCGACGAGGGTGCTCGTCCGACCTGGGGGCCGCACAGAAAATAGGGGAAGAAACTTCTTCCCCTATCCTTGGAGTCGTCCCCACGAAATTTCGCGGGGACGACTTGGAACTTAGGGGAGGAAGTTCTTCCCCTAGATTTTTTTCGGCACGAAGCAAGCGTATTTGCGCAGGTCAGCGGGATTGGTCACCGAACTCTTCGATTCAGCGTCGCCGCTGGCAGTACGGGCAGAAGTGGCTCGAGCGGTTCATGAATGTCTCCCGCTGGATCGGGCGGCCGCACCGCGGGCACGGCTGCCCTTCGTGGCCATAGACATTCAGGTTTCGCGCGAAGTACCCCGACTATAGCAGTATGTGACATTCATATTGATACTCTGCCGCCATGACGATCGCAGCGGTCTATCTCCGCGTTTCGAAGTCGGATGAGCAAGACGACGAGTCGCTCACCATCGAGACCCAGAGGCGGCGCATCGCTGCGCTGTGCGAAGCCCGGGGCTGGACGTACGGGCCGGAGTACCTGGATGAGGGCGTGAGCGCGACGAAATCCCGCGGCACGTCGACGAGGTGGTCAGAGATGCTGTCGCACGTCGGCACCGGACGGTTCGACGTCATCGTGGCCCGCGACCTCGACCGGCTGCTGCGCACCCTGCAGGACCTCGTAAAGCTGATCGACCTCGGCGCCAAGGTCGCCACCGTGGACGGCGAGATCGACCTCACCACCGCCGACGGCGAGTTCAGGGCGACGATGCTGGCCGCGGTGGCACGGTTCGAGATTCGGCGGAAGTCCGAACGATCGGTGCACGCCAACGAGACCAGGAGACGCAGGGGCCTGCCAATCGTGCGGGCGAAGATCCTGGGGTACGACGACGACGGCGTGACCCAGATCGATGACGAGGCCGCCGCGGTCCGCGGCGCGTTCGAGGACTTCGTGATGGGCAAGCGGATCACGCACGTCGCGCGCGACCTAGCCGCGGCGGGGTTCACCACCTCGCGGAACCGGGAGTGGAGTAACGAGAACATTCGGGCGCTCCTACGGAACGCGAAATATAAGGGTGTGCTGACGAAGTGGGGGTCTGACGAGGAGTACTCCGGCGACTTTGAGGCGATCGTGCCCGTCGACCTTTGGGAGGCTGCGCAGGCGAAGCTGGACGACCCCGATCGCAAGCGCGCGTGGGGAACTCAGCCGCAGTACCTGCTGAGCGGGATCGCACTCTGCGGCAAGTGCGACGACGGGAAGACCAAGCTCTACACGAGCTACTACCAGCGGTCTCCGTACACGGGCAAAGACGGCATGTACCGCGAGTTCGAGCCGCGACGGATCTACAAGTGCCTGACGCACCAACACCTTTCGCGCGGCGCCGAGGACGTCGAGCAGTTCGTCGAGGCGGTGGTGATTGGACGCCTTAGCGCGCAGGACGCGCGCGAGGCACTCGCTCCGCGGGACGACGGCCTCGATCGGGACGCGCTGAGGTTCGAGCGACGGACGCTGCAGACCCGATTCGACGGGCTGGCCGCTCTCGCGGCCGACGGGGTTCTGCCGCTAGACCAGGTACGCGAGCAGTCCGCACGACTGCGGTCGCGCCTCGCCGAGATCGACGGGGTCCTCGCACCGTCCACACTGTCGCCGGTCACGGCGATGCTGGACGCCGACGACGTGGCACTGGCCTGGAGCGCGATGGACATAGCACAGCGGCGTGCGATCGTGCAGGCGCTGCTGACGGTGACGATCCTCCCAGCGAAGCGCGGAGCGAAGGGATTCGACCCCGCCCTCGTGTGCGTGGCTTGGCGGTCGTAGCTGAAGGCGTTTCGCAAGTTGGGCGCAGCTGAGCGCAGAATGGCAGGTCAGGTGGTTATGGGCTAGAGTGGCCAGCGTAGTCATAGAGCGTGATCACACGACGATTGACGCGTCCTGGCGCGGTGAAAGTGCTTGCAGCACTGACGAACTGGCGGCGCCCGCCGACCGTGAGGTTGGCGGTGTGTACTAGGCCCGGGACACGCGGTGCGCCCCGGCACCCGCGTAAAAGCGGTCCAGCGTGATGATTGAGTGATCTGGCGTCGGTGAAAGTGCTTACAGCACTGACGAACCGGCGGCGGCGGCCCGGCCGTGAGGCCCGCCGGCGCACTAGGCCCGGATCACGTGGTGTACCCAGACGGACACCACGTAAGCACGACGAACGGCCCCGGTGGGGACGTGATCGCTCCTCATCCGAGGAGTCCCGTCGTGCCCATGTCCGCGTCCGTAGAGCCGACAGACGCTGTCGCCGATACCGATACCCGCATCACCCCACCTGACGACCCTTTTCGCTGGCTTTGGCTCTCCGAAGCCGCCGCCGAACACTACGGTGCCAGGTCTACTCTCCGCCGCCACATCGCCGAAGGCCGACTCGCAACAGCCCAGAAGATCGGTCGGTCGTGGCGCGTCCGTAAGTACGACCTCGACAGCCTCATCGTCGAGCGTGCGGCCGAACCCAGCTGTGAGGACGTCGAGGCCGCAGTGGCGCGCATCGTCGCGTCAGCGCCTCCACTCACCGACGCACAGATCCGGACACTGAGCGCCGCGTTCGTCGACCAGCTTAAGCAGCGGCAGACGGTCGGTGCCAAATGAGCGCATACCTGTCGTCGCCTCGATGTGGCAACAAGGTCCGGGCATACCGGGACCACGGCCGCGTCGGCTCGGGTTTCGGCGCCTGGTCAGGTGGCGAAAAGGCTGCGGTAGCCGTGCTGCTCGGCGACAACGGTCTACTGCGCGAGCTTGGCTGGGCGTCGGCCGCCGCGGCGTGCGCAGCGTACGGCTGGCCGCACCCGTTGTACATCGACTACGCGGTTGTCGATGCCTGATGACCGCACACGACAACCCCGGAGTCACCGACTCCGGGGCCACCAGAGTCGGCGGCGGCCACTCCCGCGATGATGCCTGGACAGGCGATTTCCGGCAGTTGTGGCTGCCACTGTGGCCACTCGCATCAGACGACCTCCTCGAGGGCGTCTACCGGCAGTCCCGGACGTCCGCTCTCGGCCGCCGCTACATCGAGGCCAACCCGCAGGCGATGTCAAACCTGCTCGTCGTCGACATCGACCACCCCGATGCCGCGCTGCGCGCACTTAGCGCGCAAGGCTCGCACCCCATGCCGAACGCGATCGTGTCCAACCGTGCCAACGGACACGCACATGCGGTCTGGGCGCTCGCCGAGCCGGTCACCCGCACCGAGTACGCACGGCGCAAGCCGCTGGCGTACGCCGCCGCGGTAAACGAGGCGCTGCGCCGCGCCGTCGACGGCGACAAGGGTTACAGCGGGCTCATCACCAAGAACCCGGTACACGAGCATTGGGACACTGAGTGGCTCCACGCTGAGCTGCGATCGCTCCCACACCTGGCCGACGAGCTCGG
>NZ_JAKWBF010000047.1 GCF_022513585.1 Gordonia gummivorans | reverse complement strand
TGGGCACCGTGTCGAGATCCGCCGGATCGAGCCGGTACCGAGCGGAGCGAGGCACCGTGTCGAGATCAACCAGCGAGGAAATCACCGTGTCGACATCACCCAGCGTGGGGCGCGGCGGTCCGACCGTTCACACGCACTTGACGATGGGCTCCGGGGCGTAGCGGACAGTGCGGGTGTGGCGCGAGATCTCGGCGCCGGTGCGGGCGTCGCGGATGATCCGGGTGTTCGACGTGGTGAACCCCTTGCTGCCGCTGCTGGCGATGCAGTCGTCGCCCTTGGGGACCGAAACACGTTCGGGCGCAGTGATTGCGGTGCGTTCACCGGTGATCGATTCCACCTTGACCGTGGTTGTCGACCACATGCGCACGGTCACCGACGAGGACGACCAACTCGTCTCGATGTAGATGCCGTGTCGGGTGTTGTTGCGGAACTGCAGGTCGATGGCGCCCTCGAACACCGTCGCCTCCCGCGCCTCCGGATAGCGCGAGATGTAGTAGGCGTGCTCGGTGTGGTCGACGTCCTCGAGTCCGGCGAAGTACGCCGCGTTGTAGAGCGTCGTCGCGAACTGCGAGATGCCGCCGCCGACTGCCTTCGCGGCGCGTCCGTGGTCGATGATCGTCGACGTCACATAGCCCTGGGCAGAGCCTCGCGGACCCGTATAGGTGTTGAGCGAGAACACCTTTCCGGGCAGGACCACTGCACCGTCGACCTCGGCCGCGACGAGACGGATGTTCTCGCCCGACGCACTGCTGAAGTCTCCGGTGGTGTATTCGCTCACCACCTCCTTCACCCCGAGGCGTCGCGCTCCGGCAGTGGTGAGGCGTGGTGGCACCACGTCGTAGACCGCTGCCACCGTGCGGGCGCCGTCAGCCGACACCGCTTGTGCGGCAATGGCGTCGGCGGTCTTGGTCCAGTTGATCCGTGCGCCGTCGACCGACGGGACCACCCGTGGTGCGCCACCGGTGACCCGGAACGACGCATTCTTCGCGATGCTCTGCGAGCGGGCCAGGTCGCCGTTCAGCAGACCTTTCGCCACACCCGGGTCGACGCGCGGCACCAACCCGCCACGGCCGTCGGCGACAAACGTGAGGATCGAACCGAGTTGCTCCGGCGACACCTCGACCTTCACGTCACGGCGCCCGGTCACCGTCAGTTCGCCGGCGGTCGCACGTTTCGCGACTCCGGCGACGGTCGCGTCAACCACCTCGGAAGTGACCGAGGGCGAGAACGGCTCCATCGGCAGGTGGACCGGTGCTCCGTCCAGCCAGCGACTCATCAGTACGTCGGCCGCCCGGTCACGCGCGATCCGCAGGCCCGCGGTGGGCCGGTCGGGTCGGGGCTCGGCACCCGCGTAGTGCACCCCGCCCTCGATGGCGGCGCGCTCGAGGACCCTACGCTCGGCGTCGAGCGCGGCGTCGAACGTCTTGCGGTCGAGTCGGACGACCGGCGCGACCTCCGGGCCCCGACCGACGATCCCGAGAAGGCGCACGACGGGGTTGCGCAGCGGGGTCAGCAGACGGTCGCGGGTGGCGTCGACATCAAAGGTGAGGCCGAGCTCGGTGGCGGTGAATTCCACGGACCCCGAGTCCGTGGCGATGATCACCGGTTGTCCGGCCCGACGCGCGAGCTCGGCCAGCGCCGGTTCGAGTTCCTTGCCGCCCTGGTTGCCGACCTCGATGCCGGCGATCGTCGCGCCACGGGCCGAGGCAGACCGGGTGAGGACGACGTCGGTGGCGAGAACCAGGCACAGCACGGCGACGACGCCGACAGCCACACGAGTGGCCATGCGTGTTCTCCGAGCGCCTGTAGTCACGACTCCAACCATAATTTCCGACAAGCGGAGATGAACTGTCGTGCGGACCACAGTGGGCGGCGACGACAGTGAAGAGTCCCGACCGCCTGCGCTTCACCCCCGAGAAAGCAGGCGCTCCGGCCGAGCTGTCGGGTCGGGGGTCTGACAGCTCAGCCGGAGCTACCGGTATGTCTACGCTACTTTTCGTTTCGTTACATCCCCTGTGGGCACATTTCCCGAGATTGTGACGAATTTCCCCTTCCATCTCGGGCCATTTGAGACGACTTCGTGTCAGAAGTCTCGACAGTCCCCAATGAAGTGTCCAAAATCGGGATCGAAGGTTCTCTAACCCTCGATGATCGCCGTGACACCCTGCCCGCCGGCCGCACAGATCGAGATGAGGGCGCGTCCGCCACCGTTCTCCTTGATCTGCTTGGCGGCCTGGGCCACGATGCGTCCGCCGGTCGCGGCGAACGGGTGGCCCGCGGCCAGCGACGAGCCGTTCACGTTCAGCTTGGTGCGGTCGATTGACCCGAGCGCGTTGTCGAGGCCCAGACGCTCCTTGCAGTACTCCTCGGACTCCCATGCCTGCAGGGTCGCGAGCACGACGGACGCGAAGGCCTCGTGGATCTCGTAGAAGTCGAAGTCCTGCAGCGTCAGTCCGTTGCGCTCGAGCAGGCGCGGGACGGCGTAGGTCGGGGCCATCAGCAGCCCGTCGGGTCCGTTCACGTAGTCGACGGCCGCGGTCTCGGAGTCGACGAAGTAGGCGAGAACGCCCAGCCCCTTCGCGTCGGCCCACTCGTCGCTGGCCAGCAGGACGGTCGACGCGCCGTCGGTCAGCGGGGTCGAGTTGCCCGCCGTCATGGTCGCGTCGCCGAGCGAGACGCCGAACACCGGCTTGAGCTTGGCGAGCTTCTCCACTGAGGAGTCGCCACGCAGGTTCTGGTCGCGGATCAGTCCACCGAACGGGGTGATCAGGTCGTCGAAGAACCCGGCGTCGTAGGCGGCGGCCATCTTCTGGTGGCTCGCGGCGGCCAGCGCGTCCTGGTCGGCGCGCTTGATGCCGAACTCCTTGGCGGTGATCGCGGCGTGCTCGCCCATCGACATGCCGGTGCGGGGTTCGCCGTTCTGCGGGATCTCGATGCCGAGTTTCGGCAGCAGCTTCAGCGCAGCGAGCAACTGGTCGGTGGTGCTGCGGGCGCGGTTGACCTCGAGCAGCTGACGCCGCAGTCCCTCGCCGACCGCGATCGGGGCGTCCGACGTGGTGTCGACGCCACCGCCGACGGCGACCTCGTAGCGGCCGCGGGCGATGCCGTCGGCCACCGTGGTGATCGCCTGCAGGCCGGTGCCGCACGCCTGCTGGATGTCGAAGGCAGGCGTGTAGGGCGAGAGTGCCGAACCGAGCACCGACTCGCGGATGAGATTGAAATCACGCGCGTGCTTGAGCACCGCACCGCCCGCGACCATGCCGAGCTGCTCGCCCTGCAGGTTGAACCGGCTGACCAGGCCGTCGAGAGCTGCGGTGAACATCTCCTGATTGCTGACCTTGGCGTATGCCTTGTCCTGCCGGGCGAACGGGATGCGGTTGCCGCCGAGGATCGCAACCGGCCGCTGCGAACGGGTCTTGGGTGTGTAAGCCACTTCGAACTCCCAGGGTGGTGTTTGGTATCTATAGCGTATTCTTACTCTTGAGTAAGTTCGTTGTCGAACGCCGCTCACCCGAGCGCGCTCGTCGCAACACCCCATGCTGCACCGCAGCGTCCCGCGCCGCCGAGCCAAATCAGAGGAGATTCACGTGGCCGCCAACGGAAACACTGGCCTGTATTCGAGCTTCGTCCACTCCGGACCGGGTGCCTTCATCGCCAAACAGGCTGGTCTGCCGGTTCCGCCGGCGCTGCGCCGGTTCAAGGCATCGGAGCCCGCACTGGCCGGACCGGTGATCCTCGGCGGTGCCGGCCGGCTCGTCGAACCGCTGCGCGAGATGCTCACCACACCGGACTACACGCTGATCCAGAACGCCACCACCGGCCGTAGTGCCGACAAGTACGGCGGCCTGGTCTTCGACGCGACCGGCATCACCTCCCCCGCCGATCTGCGCCAGCTGTACGAGTTCTTCCAGCCCCTCATGCGCTCGACCGCGCCGTGCGCACGGTTCGTCGTCATCGGCACCACCCCGGAACTCGTCACCAGCCCCGACGAGCGGGTCGCACAGCGCGCGCTCGAAGGCTTCACCCGCTCGCTGGGCAAGGAACTCCTAAAAGGTTCGACCGTCCAGCTCGTCTACGTCTCCCCCGACGCCAAGACCGGTCTCACCGGCCTGGAGTCGACGCTGCGGTTCGTCCTGTCGGCCAAGTCGGCGTTCGTCGACGCACAGGTGATCCGGGTGGGTGCCGGCGACGCCGTCGCCCCCGACTGGGACAGGCCGCTCGAGGGCAAGGTCGCCGTGGTGACCGGCGCGGCCCGCGGCATCGGCGCAACCATCGCCGAGGTTCTCTCGCGCGACGGCGCGCACGTCATCTGCGCTGATATCCCGGCCGCCGGTGAGGCACTCGCCGACACCGCCAACAAGGTCGGCGGGACCTCCTTCCCGCTCGACGTAAGCGCCCCCGACGCCGGCGCGAAGCTGGCCGAGCATGCGCTGGAGCGTCACGGCGGCATCGACATCATCGTCAACAACGCCGGCATCACCCGCGACAAGCTGCTCGCCAACATGGACGCCGACCGTTGGAACGCGGTGATCTCGGTGAACCTGATCGCCCCGCAGCAACTCGTCAGCGCCCTCGTCGAGAAGGACGCCATCCGTGCCGGTGGCGCCGTGGTCGACGTCTCGTCGATCGCCGGCATCGCGGGCAACCGCGGACAGACCAACTACGGCGCGTCCAAGGCCGGTGTCATCGGGCTGGTCGACGCCTACGCTCCGCTGCTGGCCGAGAAGGGCATCACCATCAACGCGGTGGCTCCCGGCTTCATCGAGACCAAGATGACCGCCGCCATCCCGCTGGCCACCCGCGAGGCCGGCCGTCTGATGAGCTCGCTGCAGCAGGGCGGGCAGACCGTCGACGTCGCCGAGACCGTCGCCTACTTCGCCAACCCGGCGTCGAATGCGGTGACCGGCAACGTCGTCCGCGTGTGCGGCCAGGGATTCCTGGGTGCCTGATGTCGAAGACCATCACACTCTCGCAATCCCCGAGCACCGGCGAGGTCTACGGCAAGGCCATCACCGGACTGCTGCCGGTGATCGGCAAGCCGGCCAAGGTCGCCCCCGACGCATCGGTCCCCGACACGCACTATCGGCTCGCCGACGTCCGCGTCGATCCCGATGCGCTGCAAGCGTATTGCCGGGCCACCGGGCAGCGGTTCTCCTCGACCCTGCCGTTGACCTACCCCTTCGTGCTGCAGTTCCCGCTCGTCATGAAGCTCATGACCTCGGCCGAATTCCCTTTCGGTGCAGTCGGTTCGGTGCACATGACGAACACCATCGAGCGTCGTCGGCCGATCGGCGTCGATGAGCCGCTGACGATCGTCACGCACGCCGAAAACCTCCGCGAACACCGAAAGGGCCTGCTGGTCGACGTCATCAGTGAGATCAGCGTAGGCACCGAGCCGGTCACGACGCAGACAGCGACGTTCCTCAAGCAGCAGCGGACCAGCTTGTCGGATCAACCGCGCGGGCCGGAGCCGAAGGCCGCGACGCCACCGCCGCCGGACTCGATCCTGGCGGTGGACCTCGGACGCATCCGCGAATACGCCGCGGCGTCGGGCGACCGCAACCCGATCCACATGGGCAACCTGCCCGCCAAGGCATTCGGCTTCCCGAAGGCGATCGCCCACGGAATGTGGAGTGCCGCAGCGGCAATCGCGAACGTCGAAGCACAGTTGCCCGGCGAGGTCACCTACGACGTCCGGTTCGGAAAGCCGATCCTGTTGCCCGCCAAGGTGAATCTCTACACGCGGCGCATCGACGGTCCCGGCGCCGGGAGCGGAGCGAGCGGGCCAATTGTTACCGGGAATTTCGACATCTCGATTCGCGACCGGCGCAAGGGTTTTCCGCACCTGACGGCAACGACGCGGGGGAGCTGAGCTGGAAGCCCCCACCGCTGGCTGTGCGAGCCTGCGAGCCTCGAAGCCGCTGGCGAGATGACATTGCCGTCTCACCAGCCCTTCGAGGCTCGCTCCGCTCGCACCTCAGGGAGCGGGTGGGCGGCTCCGCGGGGGGCTCAGGGAGCCCTCACGCCGAACGGTCGGTGCCGATGCCCTTCAGGCCGCGCCAGACGATGCCGACGAGGAGGTCGGTGGCGGTGTCGAGGTCGACGTCGCCCTCGGTGATCCGGTCGGCAACCGCCTCCGAGGCGCCGACGAGGGCGACCGCGGTGAGTTCGAAATCGATGTCGCTCGCACCCTCGACGGTGGTGCCGGCCTTGATGAGTTGGGTGACCATCTCGGTGACCCGCTGGCGGCTGTCGCTGACGATCTGGGCGAAGCTCGCCGTGCCGATCGCGACACGATAGAGCACCCGCCAGGACTGCCGGTGCTCGTGCACGAACCGCAGGAACTCCTTGATCACCGTCCGGGCCTGTTCGCGCTGCGACAGATTCGGGTCGAAGCCGACACTCATGGCGTCGATGAACAGTCCCGACTCGCGGGCGATGCACGCGCTGAACAGCTCTTCTTTGGAGCCGTAATACAGGTACAGCATCGGCTTGCTGATCTGCGCCTCGGACGCGATGGCGTCCATCGAGGTCTCGCGGAATCCGTTCTGCGCAAACACCTTCACCGCAGCATCCAGCATCTGCTGCTCACGTACCGCCCGGGGAAGTCGCTTGGTTCCGCCCGACATGACCACCTCCTGCGCAACGCGCCCCGACCACTGCTGACGCTATCCGACAATACCGAATAACTTACCGGAGAGTAAGTTATTGGCGGATTCAGCAGTTGACGACGCCCTTGGCCCGGAAGATGCGCAGCACCTTTGCGTTGAGCCGGGGAGGAGCCAGACGACCGGCCCGCACTGCACGCTCCAGGGTATCCAGAACCGACCCGACGCGGTCGGTCGACAGCCACAGCGCGACGTCGCCGCCGGCGAGGATGAACTTCTCGACCGCCTGCTCGATCGGGTACTGCGCACTGATGGCGGCCATCCCGGACAGGTCGTCGGAGAAGATCACGCCGTTGAACCGTGGGCCGTTGTAGCCGACGCCGGTGCGCAGCATCTGGATCGCCGGCCGGCTGATGCTCGCCGGCAGCCCGTTGGTCAGCCCCGGCACGATCAGGTGCCCGACCATGACCGCGGCATCGCCCGGATTCTGCAGCAGCGTGCGGTAGGGGACGAGGTCGCTGGTCTGCAGTTGCGACAGCGGCGGGGTCCGGACCACACCGAGATGTGAGTCGCCCGAGCCGTGCCCGTGACCAGGGAAATGCTTGTAGACGGGCGTGATCCCGGCCGCCTGCAGACCGGCCGCGTAGGCGCCCGCATACTTCGTCACGGTGGCCGGGTTGTTGCTGAACGAGCGGTCGCCGATCACCTCGTTGTCGGACTCGTCGCTGACGTCGACGACGGGTGCGAAGTCGACGGTGACCCCGAGGTTCCTGAGTTTGCGTCCGACCTCGGTCGCGATGGCCTTCACCTGCGCGGGGGTCTTCTTGGCCAGCTCGCGCGCCGACACCCCGTCGATGCCCAGCGACGACAGCCGCGACACCCGACCCCCCTCTTGGTCGACGGTCACCATCAGCGGGATCTTGGCGGTACGCGAGATCCGGGCGGCCGCGCCACTTTGGAGGATCGATTTGTCGGTCCAGCTGCCGACGAAGATGCCGCCGATCTGTTCGGAATTCACGATCGACTGTGCGTCCGCGGTACCGGTGACCCCGACCGTGATCAGCTGCGCCAGCTTCTGGCGCACCGTCATCGAGTTCAATTTGTCTGCGCCACAACCGGTTACCGGGGGAAGGCGAACGGGCACCACGGCCGACGAGGACGAGGAGGACGTCATCGCGTACGCCGACGTCGTGGTACTGCCAGCCCCGGGAGGGGTGTCGGTGGCGCACGCCGCAACGGCGACGCACGTCAGGACGAGGAGCCCGTGGGCGAGGAAACGAGGGATCGCGCGGCGGCGGCGAGTTGAACCCATGGCTCGAGTCTGGCATGTAACCTGGACGAATGGACGTGGGGTCCATTCCGAACAGGTCCGAGCCAGCCCCCGGTGGCGGTCAGACGGACCCTGGCACAGTGCCCGCCGAGGCCAACGGATCTCGAACTCACCAGGTTCTGATGATCGCCTACGACGGGTCGCCCAACGCCGACCGCGCCATCCGGTACGCCGGAACCTTCCTGCGCGCCGACACCGCATATGTCGTCACCGCCTGGCAGCCGGGCAGCATGTCACCCGCTCGCCTCTCGACCCTGTCCGGTGGCATGCAACCGTTCATCGACACCCAGCTCGACACCGGCGTCGACCAAGCACTCCAGTCCGAAGCGGAGAGCATCAACGCCCGCGGGGTGGAACTCGCCACCCAGTGCGGTCTCACCGCGCGGGGTTCGCTCGTCGAGGTCGAGTCGACGGTGTGGGGTGCGCTGGTTGCGGCGGCTGACGCGCTCGACGTCGACCTGCTGGTCACCGGCACCCGAGGCGCATCGGGTCTGAAGGCGCTGCTGCGCTCCAGCGTCGCCGAGCGCGTCCTCAAACACTGCTCCCGGCCGGTGTTCATCGTGCCCGCCAAGTGCGAGAAGCAACCGCCGGTCACGCTGTAGGACACCACACCGGGTGATCACACAGCGCTGATGATCACTTTCAGCGCGTGTTCGTCGGCCGCATTCGCGAACGTGTCGTACGCCTCGTCGAACTGGTCGAAGCCGAACCGATGGGTGACGAAGCGTTCCGGCGCGATCGTCCCGTCGCGGGTCTGATCGAGCAGTTCCGGCGCGGTCGTCGCGTTGACGAGCCCGGTGGTGATGGTCAGGTTGTTGATCCAGTCACGTTCGATCGGGAACTCGACGCCCTCACCGTGCACGCCGACGTTCGCGACATGTCCACCGGGCCGCACACTCCCGAGTGCCGTGAGGAACGTCCCCGGCAATCCGACGGCCTCGATCGCGACGTCGACCCCGAGGCCGTCTCGGCTCAAGCCCTTCAGTTGCTCGACGACGTCGCCGCCTGCGCCGACATCGATGGTGTCGGTGGCCCCGAACTCGCGGGCCTGTTCGAGCCGGAACTTGTTGCCGTCGACCGCGATCACCTTCGACGCTCCGACCGCCTTGGCGGTCATGACCGCGGCCAATCCGACCGGTCCGACGCCAACGATCGCGACCGTGTCCCCCTCCTTGACCGCGCCACTGAGCACACCGATCTCGTAGCCGGTGGGCAGGATGTCGCTGAGCATCGCACCCTGCTCCGGCGTCACACCGTCGGGCAGCGGGATGAGTCCGTTGTCGGCGAACGGGACGCGCACGTATTCGGCCTGGGTGCCGTCGATGAGGTGTCCGAAGATCCACCCGATGCCGCCGACGGTCTGGCAGTGCGACGTCAGCCCGGCCTTGCAGTAGTCGCAGGTACCGCACTTGGTGATGCACGAGATGATCACCCGGTCGCCGACCTTCACCTTCTCGCACCCCTCGCCGACCTCGGTGACCACGCCGACGCCCTCGTAACCGAGGATGCGACCGTCGGTCACCGCGGGCACGTCACCTTTGAGGATGTGCAAATCGGTTCCGCAGATCGTAGTGGTCTGGACCCGCACGATCGCGTCGGTCGGAGCGTCGAGCACGGGATCGGGCACCGTCTCCCAGCTCTTCTTCCCGGGTCCGTGGTACACCAGCGCCTTCATTGCCGCCTCCGTTCGAGTCCCCTTGGCCGACGCTAACCGTGGCGCCCGGGCAGGGGTGTCTCATCCTGAGATCGGCGGCCGGAAGGGTGCGATGTCCTGATCTGTGGGGTCCATGGCCTAGACGCCACGACGATCCGTCCGAAATCATGTACGTATGACCCGATCCGTGGTGGTGTTCGGCTTCGACGGCGTGCAGCCCCTCGACATCACCGGGCCGGTCGACGTCTTCACCACCGCGTCGGTGGCGCTGCACGGTCAGGGATACCCCGACGAGGGATACACGGTGACCCTCGTGTCGGAGGGCGGGCAGCCGGTGTCGAGCGGGTTGGGACTCGAGTTCGTCGCCCATCCGTTGCCGGACGCCGGCGCTCCGATCGACACGCTGGTGTTACCCGGCGGCATGGGGGTCTTCGACGCCCGACGCCGTGCCGAGACGGCCGATTGGCTGCGCGGGGCCGCCGAGGGCGCGCGACGGGTGATCACCATCTGCACGGGTGCGTTCTTCGCCGCCGAGTGCGGCCTGCTCGACGGCGTGCGGGCAACCACGCACTGGTCGGCGGCCCAATTCCTCGCCGACGAGTACCCCGCCATCAACGTCGACGCGGATCCGATCTTCATCCGCAGTTCGGATCGGGTGTGGACCGCGGCCGGCGTCACCGCGGGGATCGACCTCGCGCTCGCCCTCGTCGAGGACGACCACGGCACCGAGATCGCCCAGATCGTTGCCCGGCACCTCGTGCTGCACCTTCGCAGGCCCGGCGGTCAGTCGCAGTTCGCCCCACCGATCTGGATGCCCCGGGCCAAGCGTCGGCCCATCCGCGACGTCCAGGAAGCGATCGAACACGATCCGGGAGCCCCGCACCGCATCGCCGACCTCGCGACCCGCGCGGCCATGAGTCCTCGCCACTTCACCCGGGTGTTCACCGACGAGGTGGGCGAGTCACCGGGCGCCTACGTCGAGCGCATCCGCACCGACACCGCGCGCCGTCATCTCGAGGAGTCCGACGACACGACCAGTGCGGTCGCCGCGCGCAGCGGATTCGGATCGGCGGAAACGATGCGACGGGTGTTCGTCCGACGCCTGGGTATCCCACCCGACCAGTACCGACGCACGTCCCGCACCGCATCCGCCGACAACCGAGCAGGAGTTGCCCCATGACCCAGATCGCCATCGTCGTCTATCCGCAGTTCACCGCACTGGATTTCGTCGGACCGTACGAGGTGCTGCGCGGCCTGCCCGACGCGGAGGTCCGGTTCGTGTGGCACGAACCGGGTCCGATCACGGCCGACTCGGGGGTTCTGGTGGTCGGCGCGACGCATTCGTTGTCCGAGACGCCGCACCCCGACATCGTGCTGGTGCCCGGCGGACCAGGGTTTGCACAGGCCGCACGGGACGAGCGCCTGCTGAGATGGCTTCGTGAGGCGCACACGACCGCGACGTGGACGACGTCGGTGTGTACCGGATCGATCGTGTTGGCCGCGGCCGGCCTGCTCGAGGGCAAACGCGCGACCACCCACTGGTCGTCGCTGGCCGGCCTGTCGCTCTATGGCGTCACCGCGGTCTCCGATGAGCGCATCGTCCGCGCCGACGACGACAGTTCCATCGTCACCGCTGCCGGTGTGTCCGCGGGCATCGACTTGGCCTTGTGGCTGGTCGGTAAGGTGGCCGGCGACAACCGAGCGCGAGCGATCCAGCTGTTCATCGAGTACGACCCGCAGCCGCCCTACGACTCGGGCCATCGCAGCAAGGCATCGGCGTCGACGGTGGCTCGCACCACCGCACTGCTGTCCCGGGACTCGCTCAAACCCGCGATCATCGGTTCGGCGACGGCACTCGCCTGGGAGGGCGCGCTGCGCAGGGTTCGCGCCCGTCGATGAGTTCTGTCGAGCGGCGATGGTAGTTTCGTCGCCATGAACTCCTCCCGTACCAGGTACCTCATCGCCGGAGCCGTCGCTGCGGTCTCGGGCATCGTGGTCGGCGTCGGTGCGGTGTTCCTCGGTGGGCTGCTGGCGGCCGAGACCAGCCCGTCGACCGACCTCAACCGCATCAACCCGAACAACGGATTCGTGCAGGGTTCTGTCGACTACGGGTCACGTGGCGGCGCCGGCGAGAACAACTGAGTCTCGCATCGCTGGGACGACCGGACGGCTCTCGGTCCGGGGCGTCGGAATCGCCGGTTTCCTCGCACTCCTGATCTGTCTGCTGCAATCGCCCGGACAGATCGCCGCCGACACCAAGCTCGACCTCACCGCCAACCCGATCGGATTCCTGACCCGGGCGGCTCACCTGTGGTCGCCCGACGCCCCGATGGGGCAGGTGCAGAACCAGGCCTACGGCTATTTCTTTCCGCACGGCGCATTCTTCGCTCTCGGGGAGTTCGCACACCTGCCGCCCTGGATCACGCAGCGCCTGTGGTGGGCGCTGCTGCTGACGATCGGATTCGTCGGGGTGGTGCGTCTTGCGGAAGCGCTGCGCGTCGGATCACCCGCATCGCGGATCATCGCCGGCGCCATCTTCGCGCTCAGCCCGCGCGTGCTCACCACGCTGGGGTCGATCTCGTCGGAAACGCTGCCGATGATGCTCGCGCCGTGGGTGCTGGTGCCGATGGTGCGAGTGCTGGATGGCGGTGGGGGCATCCGGCCGGTGTGGCAGGAGGCGCTGCGGTCCGCGGTCCCGGTGGCGTTGATGGGTGCGGTGAACGCGGTGGCCACGTTGGCGGCGCTCGGTGTGGCGATGGTGTGGTGGCTGATGCACCGGCCCGGCCGCCGCATGCTGCGCTTCGGCCTGTGGTGGGCGGTCGGACTGCTGCTCGCCTGCGCCTGGTGGGTGGTGCCGCTGCTGATCCTGTCCAGGGTGAGCCCACCGTTCTTGGACTTCATCGAGTCGTCCGGCGTGACCACACAGTGGACGTCGCTCACCGAGGTGCTCCGCGGCACGAGCTCGTGGACTCCGTTCGTGTCATCGGAACGTGTTGCGGGCGCCGTGCTGGTGACCCAACCCGCCGCGGTGCTCGCGACGGGCACCCTCGCTGCGGCCGGACTGGCCGGACTGTGCATGCGCCACATGCCATTCCGGTCACGCATGGTCGCGCTCGTGGCACTCGGCCTGGTGCTGATGTGTGTCGGGTTCGCCGGGCAGCTCGGCTCACCGATCGCCGACGACGTTCGCGCCTTCCTCGACGGCGCGGGCGCACCGCTGCGCAACATCCACAAATTCGAACCCTTTGTGCGCCTTCCCCTCGTGCTCGGTGTGGCCCATCTGCTCGCCCGCGTCCCACTGCCGGGGACCGTGATTGTCCGGGAGTCGCTGTCCGCCTTCGCGCATCCGCAGCGGTCGCGTCCGGTCGCGGCGACGGTGGTGGTGGTGGTCGCGCTCATCGGTGCGGGTTCGCTGATGTGGACGGGTCAGCTGGCCCCGGCGGGTGCGTATCGCGAGATCCCCGGCTACTGGCAGCAGACCGCGACGTGGTTGTCGACCCATGCAGCCCAACCGGATTCGGCCCGGCAAGCACCCGCGCGTGCGCTGGTCGTTCCCGGAGCGCCGTTCGCCGACCAACTCTGGGGACTCACCCGCGACGAACCCATGCAACCACTCGGCGACACTCCCTGGGCCGTACGCGACGCCATCCCGCTGACACCGCCGTCGGCGATCCGGGCGATGGATTCGGTGCAGCGCGCCATCGCGAATGGTCGGGCCTCGCCGGGGCTTGCCCCGACGCTCGCGCAGCAAGGCATCCGATATGTGGTGTTGCGTGCCGATCTCGCACCGGACACGTCACGCTCGGCACGACCGTTACTCGCGCAGCACGCGCTGACCGGTTCCCCCGGGATCCGCCGAGTGGCCGTCTTCGGACCCGACGTCGGGGCACCCGAGCTACGTGACGTGGTGCGCGACAACGGACTCAGGCCGAAAATGCCTGCCATCCAGATCTTCGAGGTGGCGGCGACCGGATTCCCTGGCACAGGTCCGATCCTGGTCGACACCGACGGCATGGCCCGGGTGGCCGGCGGCCCGGAGTCGTTGGCACAACTGGACGACGCGCGCACCCGACTGGGGCTGCCGCCACTCGGCCCCTCGCTGTTGGCCGCCGACGCACGCCGCGCCGGCCTCCCGGACGCGCCGGTGATCGTCACCGATTCACCAGCCGATCGCGAAACCGACTTCGGGCGCGTCGACGACCACACTTCGTCGATCCGCTCGGCGGGCGATCCGCGTCGGACCTACAACGCGGTTCCCGACTACCCGGTCGAGGGGCAGTCGCTCGTCTCCGGAGAGTGGTTGTTGGACAACCGGTCCGGTGAGGTACGGGTCGGCGTGTCCGGGTCGGCGGCCGACGCGACCCAACCGGGACAGACGTCTCCGGCGAACTCGGCGGCCGCAGCCTTCGACGGAGATCCGCAAACCGCTTGGGTCAGTGCGGGATTGCAGTCTGCCGTCGGACAGTGGATGCGTCTGTCGTTCACGCGCCCGCAGTCCGATCTCACGCTGAGGATCACCACCGCAAAGGCCTTGGGTCCCGACGTCAGCAGCGTGGTGGTGGCCACCGAGGCGGGCAGTACCGTCGCGTCGGGCCTGAAACCCGGCGAGCCCGTGACCGTGACGGCCCCCAGCGGACCGACCCGGTGGGTGCAGATCCGGGCGCTGCAAACCGCGAACGGCTCGGCCGGCAACCAGTTCGCGCTCGGTGAGGTGTCGGTGCGCGACCTTCGGTCCGGATTGCCGATCACCATCCGACACCGGGTGACACTCCGGCCGCTGGCGCCGAACACCACTGTCGCACAATGGCTGCTGACCCAGGAGCTGAGTGGCCGGGCGTCGTGCGTGGCCGACCCGGCCGCCGACGTGGCACGATGCGCCCCCGGACTGGGACTCGCCGCCGAGACCCCGGGCATCTTCACCCGCGCACTGCAGGTTCCGCAGCCGACACCGGTCACCCCCGCGGTGGTGTTACGCCCCCGCCCCGGCGACACACTCAACGCGCTCCTGTGGTCGGCCGGCCAGATCGTGGCGACCGGACCGTCGGCCGTCACCGACCCGCGCGGCGGACCGAGCGCGGCCGTCGACGGCGACCCGTCGACGGTGTGGACGGCACCCGAACCTGCGAAGGAACGTAAGAAGGGCGAGCGCCCACCGAAAGCCGATCGGGATTCCACCGAGCCGCGGCTCACCCTCGGACTCCCCGCACGGCAGCGCGTCGAGTCCCTGCGAATCGTTGCGCCGCAGGGCTATCCGTCCGCCCCGACCCGCGTGGCTGTCGATCTGGGCACCGGTCCGCAGATCCGGGACGTCGGGGCCGACGGCGTCGTCCGCCTCGACCCGGCCGACACCGATCGGATCACGATCACCGTCCTCCGCCAGCGTGACCTCATCGAGGTGAACAGCCTCGGCTTCGCCACGCAGGCGCCACCAGGGATCGCCGAGATCGAGATCAACTCGCGGACGTCCGTGCCGCCGGCGGATCGCGCGATCGACATCGGCTGTGACCGAGGCATCGGAATGACGGTGTCGGGACAGGTCATCGGACTGTCGGTGCAGACCACCGCCGACGCATTGCGCAACGGCGAACCGGTGGTGGCGCGACCCTGCTCGAGTGCGCCGATCGCGCTGGGCGCCGGCGAGCAGGAGTTGTCGGTCAATCCTGGTGGGGCGTTCACTGTGGATTCCGTTGTTCTGCAGTCTGGTTCGACGACAAGAGTTTCACAGACCGAACCGGCTGCGGTTCGGGACTGGTCCGCGGTCGACCGGTCGGTGACGGTGAATGGCGTTGCGCACCAACGCGTACTGGTGATCCCCGAGAGCACCAACGCCGGTTGGCAGGCCCGCCTGGGGGACAACGAGCTGACCCCGATCGTCGTCAACGGTTGGCAGCAGGGGTGGGTGATCCCCGCGGGCGCCTCGGGAACCGTCCAGCTCACCTACCGCTTCGATTCGCTGTACCGATGGGCGCTCGTCATCGGCCTGATATTGGTCGGCGCGTTGCTCATCGCGGCGTGCTGGCCCCTGCCGCCGGCTGAGGTGCGAGCCTGCGAGCCTCGAAGCCCTGGTGAGAGGACACTGCCGTCTCACCAGGCCCTTCGAGGCTCGTCGCTAGCGCTCCTCGCACCTCAGGGAGCGGGATTCTTGGCGTCTGCAGGTGTTGCGACACTGTCGATGTCGTGGTTGCTGTCGGGTTGGTGGGGTCTGGCGTTCGGGATCGGGGTGGGTTCGCTCGCTGCCGTCCTGCGACCGCGCACAAAGGTCGTGCTGTGTTTCGTGTCGATGATGCTGGCCACCGTCGGCCTCGCCGCCGGACCATGGCATTCGCCCAACGGCTACAACGGGTTTGCGTGGTGGGTTCAGTTGCCTGCGCTGATCGCGGTGCTGCTCGCCGCCTGGGCGGCGGTGTGGTCGGTCGTCGAACCGGATCTCTCCGACGACGAGACGCCGCTCTCCCGCCTGCGCAACCAGCGTCGGGCCGGTTCTTCGACAAAGGCGTAACTCGCTGCCGCAACACCGATCGTGAGGACGACGGTGATGGACCAGACCAACGGCGTGTCGCCGCTGAACGGGACGATGCCGAACAGTCCGAACACCACCGCGAGAACCGCGAGGTGCCAGATGAAGATGCCGTAGGACCAGCGTCCCAGGGCGAGCATCACCGGCGAGGTCAGGATGCGGAACGGACCTGCCGAACACACGAGCGGTGCCAGCAGCGCGTATCCGCACAGCGCTCCGAGCACCATCTTCGTCGCGAACTGCAGGTTGGTGAGCACGCCCAGTCCGGTCGGTCCGGCCAGTGGTGTGCATGCGAGCGCGTAGGCCACCACGAGGACGCCGAACATCAGCCATCGTCGTGCGCTGATCGAGGCGACTCGTTCGATCCACCGCGGCGCGTGGCCGTGTTCGATGGCACCGGCCACCTCGGCGAGCACGAGTCCGGCGAGGAACCACGGCAGGTGTCCGATGACCCAGTTCTTCGGCTCCACACCAGCGGGCAGCGGCAGTGCCATCGCGGGCCAGGCCCAGGCGAGACTGACCAACCCGAGCACTGCCAGGGCCGCAATCCGCCAGTCCCGGCGGCGTCCTCTCAGGCGCAACAACGCGAGTCCGATGATCGGCAAGATCGCGTAGAACGCGACCTCCACCGACAGACTCCACATCTGCGTGAGTCCGGCCGTCAACGACAACGGCACAAACACCTGGGTCAGGGTGAGATTCGCCAACCAGACCGTGGCGTCGGCGCCCTGCGCGTCGGGCAGCAGGAGCAACACGACGACCACCACGACGACGTAGGCCGGCCAGATCCGCACAAACCGGTGACGCAGATAGCGTCGGATCGGCGGATGGCCGCCGTTGTCACCGTGCGCTCTGTCGACCCACGGCCGCCACAGGAGGAAGCCGGAGAGGGCGAAGAACAGGGCGACGGCGAGGTCGAGTCGCCCGAGTACCGGGCCGAGCACGGGGATCTGCACCGCGCGGGTCTGGAACGCCACATGGGTGGTCAGAACCCCGAGTGCCGCGATCGCGCGCATCCCCTCCAGCTGCGGATAGAACCGCCGCGCGGGCGGCGCGACTGTACTGGAGTGGGTGTCGGTGCTGGTCATGCTCCTGACAGGGTAGCCGCGTACCCTCTCGCCTATGTCGCGGCACCGATTCTCCACCGCTGATCTGATCGGTCCGACCCTGCTGTTCCTCGGGGGATTCCTGGTCGCGGTGACGATCGCGCTGCCGACGCTGCTGCCCGATCAACTGCGCCTGATCCCGCTGAGCACCGACTTCACCACCGTCGCGACCACCACCGACCCGACTCTCGCGAACGAGCCCGACGCGACGATCCTCGACGTCTGCTCGCTGAACACCCCGACCGCGCGCACCGTCGGCGCGGAGCTCGTGCGTCAGCAGCGTGTGGTGGCGGTCCAGCCGTCGGACCGGCGGCGCGTCACGGTGCAGGCCGGCACCTCCATCCAGGCCGACCATCTGCTGATCGACGGTAAACAGGTCGATCCGGCGCTGCCGCGTCCGGGCAGCACCCCGGCCGGCGATCGGCCCAGCTGTACCGATCCGACGGTCGGGGCGGTGCGTGATCGGGTGACCCTCAATCGCGAGAGCGCTCTACCGGATCTGGCCGGGGGCGGCAGTTCGGAGATCCAATACGACAACCAGTCGGCGCCGGTGCCCGCACCGGATCGACGCGGCTTCACCTACCTGATGTCGTTCGACGTCAGCACCTCCGATCACGCCTTCTTCGACGTCACCACGCGTCGCACCGTGCCTCTGCGCTACATCGGCGACGGCCAGGTGTCCGGGCACGACGTCGCACGATTCACCGCACTCGTCCCCGACACCGACCTCAACACCGTGCCGAGCGCGGCCACCACCAACCGGCCGACCCTCATCACCCGGCCCGCGTCGTGGTTCGGGGTCGGCGGCGACCCGGCCCGTCAACTCACCGCGACGCTGCACCACCGTTCCGAGTGGGAACTGTCGGTCGACACCCGCACCGGCCTGATCGTCGACCAACACATCAGGATCGACGAGTCGTACCGGTTCGACGGCCGGACAGCCGGTGTCCCAACGGATTTCGCGCTCCCTTACCTGCGCGCGACGTTCCGCTACGACGAGCGGACCCGCACCGAGATGACCGCACGGTCGTCGGACCTGGCCAACCCGGTGGTGATCTGGGGACGGCTGGTGCCGATCGCGACGGGTGTCCTCGGTGTGGTCCTGCTGATCGTCGGGCTGCTGTTGCTCAATCCGGCTCGGCTGCCGGAGAGGATTCGACGGCGGCTGTCGAAGACCGCGAACTGAGCACGTAGACGGCGGTCGCCGTGGCCGCGACGGTCCCGGCAATCGCCGCCGTTGCCGCCAAGGTGACGATCGACCCGACGACGGTGACGATCACGACCACTTCGGCGGCGACGACCGCCCATGTCAGCAGCGCGACCTGGGTGTGGTCGCGCGCGATCGCCGACAGCAGTGTGACCTGAAGAACCGACAACACCGCTCCGGTGTAGGCGAAGAGCCACAGGATGGGTACGAGAGCGCGATAGTCGTCGCCGACGACGAGTGGGACCAGCGGTCCGGCCAGACCGGCGGCGACGGTGAGGACAACTCCGATACCGGCCACCACGGTGACCGCCTGGCGCAGCGAGTCGCTCGACTGTGCGGGGTCGGCGAGACGCGGATAGAAGACGACGCCGATCGCCTGCGGCAGCCAGAAGGCAACCTTGGTCGCGATGGCCCCGAGCGCGTACACACCCGCCTCGTCCGCGCCGAGCGCCGTACGCGACAGCAGCAGATCGATCGACGACGCGACGATCAGCACCAACTGCACCTGGGAGGCGCGCAGCACACTGCGTGCGTCCAGGGATGTCGTCGGCTCACTGCGTGGATGTAGACGGTCGACGCGGGTCATCCACACGCCGAGCCAAACCACCGCCACCGACGCCCCGGCGCCTATCGTGCCCGCGAGCAGTGCCCCGGCCGGGCCCGCCCCGAGCGCGAGCACCCCGATCACCGGCAACGCACGCAATATCCCGACCACACCGAGCAGCCACGCCAACGCCCGGAACTCGCGTCGACCCTGCACCATCCCCTGACCGGCCGCGATCAGCGCCAGCAGCGGCGCGGCACTGAGCGCAGCCGCTGTGGTCGCGACGGACGCGCGCGCCAACGCAGCCACCACCGGAACGGCAACCGCAGCGAGAACGACAACCAACGCAGTGGTCTGCACGGTGACCGTGCGCAGACGACGCTCGGAGCGGCCGAGGACAACCTCCCGAGCGATGACCGCCTGCAACGCGAGCGCGGGTACACCGAGCACGAGCATCGCCGAGAGCAGGACCGCGAACTCGCCGTACTCGTCGGTGGTGAGGAACCGGCCACCGGCGAGCAGGTGAACCAGGTACATGCACACGTTGGCGACCATCGAACCGATCGCCACGGCACCGACGGCATTGACCGTCGAACCGCGCTGCGAGCCGGACGCCGGGTGTTTCACGCCACCAGTGTGGCCCACCTGCACGGAGGTGCTTTGCACCGACCACACGGCATCGGGAACGATGGAGCGGCACGCGACCACGCATTCCTACTTTCGAGAGAATCGGATGTACGACGAGACCACGACCTACGAGTCCGATACTTCAGACGCCGGGTTCCGCATCGACCCGGTGCTGGCCCGCAGCTGGCTGCTGGTGAACGGCGCCCATTACGGCAAGTTCGAGGCGGCCTCACGGTCGCGTGCCGACATCGTGGTGCTCGACATCGAGGATGCCGTCGCACCCAAGGACAAAGTTGCCGCCCGCGACAACGTCGTCCGCTGGCTCGGCCCCAAAGACGCTCCCGCCGCCGGTGCCGGCGAATGGGTGCGCATCAACGGGTTCGGCACGCCCTGGTGGGCCGACGATCTCGAGGCGTTGTCCAAGACCACCCTCGGTGGGGTGATGCTGGCGATGGTGGAGTCCGTCGACCACGTCACCGAGACCGCCAAGCGCCTGCCGGATGTCCCCATCGTCGCGCTCGTGGAGACCGCACGTGGACTCGAGAGGATCAGCGAGATCGCCGCGGCCAAGGGAACTTTCCGGCTGGCCTTCGGCATCGGCGACTTCCGGCGCGACACCGGCTTCGGCGACGATCCGGCGACCCTCGCCTACACCCGATCACGATTCACCATCGCCGCCAAGGCGGCTCACCTGCCGAGCGCCATCGACGGCCCGACGGTGGGGTCGAGTGCCCTCAAGCTGAGCGAGGCCACTGCAGTCAGTGCGGAGTTCGGCATGACCGGCAAGATCTGCCTCTCACCAGACCAGTGCGCGCCCGTGAACGACGGTCTGTCGCCGTCGCAAGACGAAATCAGTTGGGCCAAAGAGTTCTTCGCGGAGTTCGAGCGGGACGGTGGTGAGATCCGCAACGGCTCCGACCTCCCGCGGATCGCCCGGGCCACCAAGATCCTCGATCTCGCACGCGCGTACGGCATCACCGCGTCGGACTACGAGGACGAGCCCGTGCACCAGCCCGCGCCGTCGGACACCTACCACTACTGAGCCGCCCGACGTGAGGAACGGCCGCCTGCTTCCCGTGCTGTACATCGTCAGCGCGGGCCTGACGGCGGTGATCGCCGGTCCGCTGCTCGGGGCGCTCGTCGGGATCGGGCCGCGGCATCTCCTGTACCGCGACGCGGTGTCGACGCCCCGCTCCTACGCCACCGACGCCGCACTCGGCATCGGCGACCTGCCGCCTCGCGCGGTTCCGCAGGACTGGCTCGTCGCGATCGTGAGTCGGGTGGTCGACGGCGGATGGTTCGTGGTCGCCGTTCTCTTGTCGGCGCTGGTGTTTGCCGGTGTCGGATACGGACGGCTCGCCCATCGTCTGCTGCCGCAGGCGGGACGTGTGGGGGCGGTCGCCGCTGCGGTGATCGCTCTCTGGAATCCATTTGTCGCGGAACGACTTCTGCAAGGCCACTGGGGTCTGTTGGTTGGATATGCAGCGCTCGCGTGGATCGTCGTCGGCGTCGGTGATCTCGTGGCTGCACCGTCCGCGCTGCGCTGGTGTCAGCTCGCGGGTCTCGTCGCGGTGGCCGGGTTGACGCCGACCGGGTCCGTGCTGGCGGCCGTTGTGTTGGTGACTGCTTGTGTGGCTTACGGTTTCCGATCTCGTTCCGTGCTGGGGGTCGTAGTCATCTGGATCGGGAGTGCCGCACCGTGGTTGGTGGCGGCGCTGGTCGGCGGGGCGGCCACGACGACGGGATCGGCGGGCGTCGGCGCGTTCGGGTTGCGCTCGGAGCCGTGGCTCGGTCCGCTCGGCACCGCGCTCGGCCTTGGTGGGATCTGGAACGCCGACGCGGTGCCCACCAGCCGCACGGTCGGGTGGGCGGCGGTGGCGACCGGGTGCCTGCTGGTGGTCGTGGCCATCGGGGCTATTCAGGTGTGGCGAGACCGTGTCTTTCGGTGGCTGGTCGTCTTGGCGCTGGTTGTGGTGATCCTTGTGGTACTCAGCAGCTTTGGGCCGGGTCGCGCTGTGCTCGAGGCGGTGGTCGACGCTGCGCCGGGCGCGGGTCTGCTGCGTGACAGCCAGAAGTTCCTGGCGCTCCTGATGCCCGCGTTCGCGGTTGCCGCCGCAGGTGTGATCGTCGCGCTGCGACGCCTGGTACCCGCGGGGTTTGCGCTTGCTGCAGTCATCCTGCTGGTGGTGGCTCCCCTCCCCGATCTGGCCTGGGGGGTCGGCGGTGCGGTGCGCCCGGTCTCCTTCCCGGCGGAGTGGTCGGCGGTCGCGCGGATCGTGCCCGCCGACGCCGGCGCGGTTGCCCGCTGGCCGTCGAATACCGTGCGCCGGTACGCATTTGCCAATGAGGTGTCACTCGCCCCGGCTCCTCGCATGCTGCGCGCGCCGGTGGTCGAATCCGGACGACTCACCGTCGACGGTCAGGAGATCGACCCGCCGTCGGCCGCTGCGGTGAAGGTCGAGAAAGTTCTTGACACCGAGGGCGATCCGTCGGAGCTCGCCGATCTCGGAGTCGGCTGGGTGCTCGTGGATGGTGATTCGCCGCCCGCACGGGTTGCACGACTCGACCCAGTGTTCACCGGAGACACGTTGCGTCTCTATCAGATTGACGGAGCGCAGACGCCGAAGGCATCTTCCGGCGCGCGCGCCGCAGCGGTGACCGCGCACGCGTTGTGGCTCGCGATGATCCTCGCGGGCGCTGCGGCCTGCGCCGTCCAGGCAGTCCGCGCTTTCCGGCGGACGGATTCCGCTGGTTGATCTCGACACGGTGCCTCGCTCCGCTCGGTACCGGCTCGATCCGGCGGATCTCGACACGGTGCCCACCCCCCGCTGGTTGATCTCGACACGGTGCCCACC
>NZ_JAKWBF010000046.1 GCF_022513585.1 Gordonia gummivorans | reverse complement strand
TTTGTCTCAAATCACCTGTCACCCGACACTCAGGCGGTGGCTCAGAACACACTCAGATCCAAGGCGGTGGCCGAGGTCGCCCGCCACACATTGCGCCCGTTCGCCGAGATTCTGCCGGCCGGCGCTGTACAGGTGAGCATCTCGCGCGCTCTGGTCGCCGCGGCCATGCTCGTTGGTTGCCCACCGCCGCACCGCGTCCGCGTGGACCGGCTCAACACGGGGAGTTTTCGGGGCGAGTGGGTCTTCCCTCCCGGATCAGAGGACTCTCGCCGCATCATTCTCTACGTCCATGGCAGTGGATACGCCATCTGCTCCGCACGAACGCATCGCGGGTTGGTCGCCAGGTTGACCCATCTCACCGGGATGCCGGCCTTCACCGTGGACTATCGGCTCGCACCCGAGCATCCGTTCCCGGCCGCTGCCGACGACGTCGAGGCGGCGTACGGCTGGCTTCAGGACATCGGCTACCGCCCCGAGAACATCACCGTGACAGGTGATTCCGCGGGTGGTCACCTGATCCTCGACCTGCTGGCCGAGAACGCCCGCCGCGGGCGTCCGCAGCCGCGGGCGGTGTTCCTCATGTCGCCACTGCTCGATCTGTCCCTGAAACTGGCGCGGCGGCGTGAGCGCACCGGACGACCCGACCCGCTGATCTCAGCGCGTGCCGCGCGACGTCTCGTCGGGCACTACACCAAGGGGCAGCCGGATGACCTGCCGAGCATCAAGATTGCCTTCGATCAGGCTGCGACGAAGGGGGACGGATCACATGACCTGGATCGGTTGCCGCCAAAGCTCATTCAGGTAGGTGGTTCCGAGATGCTCTGTGCCGACGCCGAATCGGCCCAGGCCCTGCTTCAGGATGCCGGAGCGACGTGTGACCTGCAGGTGTGGCCAGGTCAGATACACGTCTTCCAAGCTCTGCCCACGCTGATACCCGAGGCCCGCGACGCGCTGGCCGCGGCAGCCGAGTTCATTCGGACGGCAGAAATGGTGCCGTCCGGTAAGAGGCCGAGTGCGACGAGCGGACCGCTCGAGGCGCTCACCGCGGAAGCAGCAGGATGAGCAGCCGACGAACTCGCAGGGCACGGGCAGTGGTCACCGGTGCCGGGAGTGGGATCGGACGGGCATTCGCCGT
Source organism: Gordonia gummivorans (assembly GCF_022513585.1). Taxonomy (GTDB): domain Bacteria; phylum Actinomycetota; class Actinomycetes; order Mycobacteriales; family Mycobacteriaceae; genus Gordonia. The sequence continues at coordinate 22,909 of NZ_JAKWBF010000046.1, read as the reverse complement.
CGAAATCGCCCGTCGTGGTGGACAAGTCCTCTGTGCCGACATCGACCAGGATCGCGCACATGCGACCGTGGAGATCATCGAACGCGCCGATCGTGGGCGAGCGTCGGCGTACTTCTGCGACGTCTCTCAAGTCGACGACATGCGTGCGCTCGCTGATCGGGCCCGCGAGTACTTCTCGGGTCCGACAAGCTTGATGATCAACAACGCCGGCGTCGGCATCGGCGGACGAGCGGTGGGCTCCATCGGAATCGATGACTGGGAATGGGCGTTGGGCATCAACCTTCGCGGCATGATCTACGGCTCAGAGCTCTTTCTGCCGCAACTCCAGGAGTCCGGCACCGGTGGTCTCATCAACGTTGCGTCCGCTGCTGCCTTCTCCGCCGCACCCGGGATGGGTGCCTACAACGTGGGAAAGGCAGGCGTACTGGCGCTTTCGGAGACCATGGCCGCGGAGCTGGCCGGTAGCGATGTCGCAGTGACGGTGCTGTGTCCGACGTTCGTGCGCACCAACGTGGCAGCTGACGGCAGGATCACCGCCGACGCGATGAAACTGGCCCAGACCCTGATGCGGATCACCGGCCGATCGGCCGATCAGGTGGCCCGGCAAACCCTCGACGCCAACGACCGTGGCCGCCTTTATGTGCTGCCACAACTCGACGCCAGGATCATCTGGCTGGCAAAGCGTTTGCTGCCGCGGACCTACGCAGTGGGCGCGGGCCTCTTGGGCCGCGCATTGCCGACGGTGGAGCCACCGGCGCAACCGGTCGTCGACGAAAGCTTTGTACCGGAATACGACATGAGAGGAATCTGACATGCCCATCGTGCTCGAGGACATGCTGCACACCATCAAGGACCGACAGTGGGCGTTGGCTGACATCGACTGGGACGCACCCGGGGCCGAGCTGATCTCGGAGGAACAGAAGCCCAAACTCAAGGCGTTCATGGCCGATCTCGTCTGGATCGAGAACGTCGGTGCGCGCGGATTCGCTGCGCTGGCGAAGAAGGCCCCCGACGACACACTCGCCGAGATCTACCGGTACTTCCATGCGGAGGAACAGAAGCACGCGAACGCGGAACTCGCCCTCATGCGTCGATGGGGCATGCTCACCGACGATGAGGTGCCCGAACCCAATATCAACATCCGTCTTGCCATCGAGTGGCTCGATGCCTTTGCCGACCGCATGTCGCTGTCGGTGTTGGGCACGGTGATCCCGATGCTCGAAGTGGCCCTCGACGGTGCACTCCTGAAGTTTCTTCTCGAGGAAGTGAAGGATCCGGTGTGCCATGAGGTGTTCCGCAAGATCAACTCCGACGAATCCCGACATCTCGCAGTCGATTTCCACGCTCTCGACATGATCGGCAATGCGAGGTTGCGAAAGCTGATCATCGAGGCCGTCGGGACCGTCGCGTCGCCGGCGGTCATCATCGGCGCACTCATGTATGTGCCACTGCTGAACAAGATGCGCGACAACATCGTCGCCATGGGTCTGCGTGAAGAACGTCTCTACGATGCGATGAAGCGATTCAAGAAGAACGGCGAACGTGGCAACGGAACCCGACTGATCACCTATCAGGTGCTGAAGTATCACGCAGGATGGGTTATCAACCGCGACAACCCATATCACTACTTCGCCGACGCCATGGTGCGCATCACCGACCACTATCCTCGATTCCTGCTCCGCCCGCAGCCGACGTGGTCGAAGGAACTGACCTACGAGCCGGTCGCATAGCGCGGTGGACGACGCGGCGGTTGAATCAGAAGTCGACGATTCGGTCGATCTCACCGTCGACGCGGCCACGGTGATCGTCGGCGCAGGTTTCGCCGGCATCGGTACCGCCATCCGCCTGATCCAGCAGGGTGATCGTGACTTCGTCATCCTCGAACGGGATGTGCGGCCCGGCGGGACGTGGCGCGACAACACTTATCCGGGTGCCGCCTGCGACATCCCGTCGCGGCTGTACTCGTACTCATTTGCGCCCAATCCTGATTGGTCGCACTGCTATTCGGGTAGCCGCGAGATCCTGGCCTACATCGATCGGATGGTCGCCGATTACGATCTCGCGCGCCACATTCGGTACTCGCACCTGGTCGTCGGCATGGAACTCGACGAGTCGTCGGGAACCTGGCGCGTCGACCTGGCCGACCGACCCTCCCTCGAGACCCGCGCTGTGGTGGTCGCCTCGGGTCCGCTGTCCACACCGGGCTACCCGCAGATCGAGGGTATCGATCGGTTCGGCGGCCACAAGATGCATTCGGCGGCATGGGATCACGACTACGACTTCGCCGGAAAGAAGGTCGGCGTGATCGGTACCGGGGCATCGGCGGTCCAGATCATCCCCGAACTGGTCCGCGGGGGCGCACAGGTCACGGTGTTCCAGCGGACGCCGGGCTGGGTCCTGCCACGACTCAACCGTCGGATCTCCTCGCTCGCGCGGGGCGTGTACCGGAACGTGCCCGGCACACAGAGCGCTGCGCGCTCTCTCTGGTTCTGGGGGCACGAGTCGGTTGCCGTGGGCGCCGTCTGGAACTCGCCGTTCACCCGTGTGATCGAAGGGGTGTCCAAGGCCAATCTGCTTGCACAGGTGCGTGATCCGTGGATGAGGAGGCAACTGACTCCCGATTTTCGAGCGGGATGTAAGCGTCTGCTCATGAGTAGTGACTATTATCCGGCGCTCCAAGCCGACAACTGCACGTTGGTCACCTGGCCGATCGCTCGCATCTGCGACAAGGGCGTGCGCACGGTCGAAGGTATCGAGCGCAGATTCGACTGCCTGGTCTTCGCAACGGGATTCGAGGTGTCCAAGCAGGGTACGCCGATCCCGATCCGTGGCCGAGACGGCCGCGATCTGGGTGAGGAATGGTCCCAAGGTGCGTATGCGTACCGCAGTTTCGCAGTGGCCGGCTACCCGAACATGTACTTCACCTTCGGGCCGAACTCCGGTCCTGGCCACAACTCTGCACTGGTGTACATGGAGGCCCAGATCGACGCGATCGTCACGGCGATCACGACAATTCGAGACAACGATCTCGCACTTCTCGACGTGCACCGGCCCGCCCAGGATCGCTACAACGAGTCGATACAGCGCAGGCTGGCCCGAACAACCTGGAACTCTGGTTGTCGCAGTTGGTATCTGACCGACAGCGGGTTCAACGCCACCATGTACCCGGGGTTCGCGAGCCAGTACATCCATCAGATGCGTACCGTCGATTTCACCCGCGATTTCCGTGCGGTGGCGCGGGAGTCGGTGATCGCGCGCCCAGCCAGTAGACGCCGAACGCCATCAGCGCCATCCCGGCGAACACCACGATGAGCGACAGCGTCATCGACAGATAGCCCTGGCCGCGAGGATCGATGAACGGGTACGGGTACCAGTCGACGAACGGTCCGCGGATCAGGGTGTACACGCCGTAGACGAGGGGAAGGGCCAGCCAGGTGAGCCAACTGCGGTCGGGCAGGAAACGTGGGCGGAAGACGATCCAGTCCACGAGCAGGACGATCGGCATCGTCCGGTGCAGTACACCGTTGATCCATTCGATGTTCAGGTTCACGTCGACGTTGGCGAGCAGAAGTGCGTAGACGATGCCGGTGATCACCATCGCCGTCGTGACCGCACCACGCAACCATTGCCATCCGGCACCGGCGGGCGCGGCGATGGCGCCGACCAGCAGAACGATGACCGCGGCGACGTTGCTCAGGATGGTGAAGTAGCTGAAGTAGTCGGCGAGGGTGAATCCCGGGTTGTCCCAGCTCTCGATCGGCACCAAGATGAGCGCCGTCAGTCCCAGTGCCGCGAAGCCCAGCCGAAGGACACGGGCCCACCAGGTCTGCGAGCGATCGACGGACAGGGGCGCTGCAGGCGTGGGTGCGGCCATGTCGCGGTCTACTTGGCCGTCGCCTTCACCGCCATGACAACTGTCCCCTTGCACGGCCCGCTGTCGATGACGGTCCGCCATGAGCCGGTCTTGGTCCCGTCACGTCGCGGGGTGTACCAGGCGACGGAGTGCGCGGGCGCCCACACCTTGGGTTTGCCGGCACCCATGTAGCAATCCCACTGCCAGTCGAAGCGTTCGACCCAGCTGACCCCGTCCCAGGTGTACCGGGGTGGGCGGGGGATGGTCGGATTCTGCGCTTGCGGGCCACCGACCACCGTCGCGACGCATCGGCCGCCACTGCACTGGGTGGCGAAGGTGTAGACGTTGGAGAAATCCGGTTCACGTTGTCGAGCCGCGAGGCTGGTGCCGGTCTTCGACGCGGCATAGCGAGTCAGTGTCCACTGGCCGTTCCAGGTGGGCGCGGCCGCCGCAGGTCCGGAAGTGACCGCGAACCCGGTCGTGGCCAAAGCGAGGGCGAAGAGGATGACGGCGTACTTGCGCATGGTGTCAGTACATTGCGAGCGGTCGCCGACCGCAGCAAGTTCGCTCAGCCGGCCCGATTACGGTGGTGGCATGCGTGTGGCGACCTGGAACGTGAACTCGGTGAAGCAGCGAATCCCGCGGTTGCTGCCCTGGCTCGACGAGCGGCAGCCCGACGTCGTGTGTCTGCAGGAGACCAAGCTGTCCGACGATGCTTTCCACGACGTGCTCGGCGCCGACCTGACCGACCGTGGCTACGCCATCGCCCACCACGGCCAGGGGCAGTGGAACGGGGTGGCGCTTCTGTCGCGGGTGGGGCTCGACGACGCGCGCAACGATTTCGACGGGATGCCCGGCTACCCGGACCCGAACACGCTCGAGGCCAGGGCGGTATCCGCAGTGTGCGGCGGCCTCCGCGTCTACTCGCTCTACGTCCCCAATGGCCGGGTGCCCGACTCCGACCACTACACCTACAAACTGGACTGGCTCGCGGCGCTGTCGCGGTCGATCGACGACCCGTCGTCGACGATGCTGTGCGGGGACATGAACATCGCCCCGACCGACGCCGATGTCTTCGACCCCGACGCGTATGTGGGCCATACGCACGTGACCGAACCCGAGCGAGCGGCGCTCGCACGGTTCGAGGTGCTCGGCCTGCACGATGTGGTGCGTGAAAGATGGCCGGATTCACGAGTCTTCAGCTACTGGGACTATCGTGCCGGAATGTTCCACAAGGATCTCGGTATGCGGATCGACCTGATTCTTGCCGGTTCGCAGGCGGCGGACCGGACCGTGGCCGCATGGGTGGATCGTAAGGCGCGCAAAGGAACCAAGCCGAGCGATCACGCACCGGTGATCGTCGACCTCGACGATGCCCCTGATGGCGATATCGGCCCGATGGTGCCGCCGCCGTCGAATCCGGCCAAGCGCGGATCGTCCAAGGTGAAGCTGCCGCAATCCACGGACTGACCTGCGGTATGTCCGTTCAGAAGGCTAAATCTTAAGGCGTACAAAGGAACCGGTTGGTCCTATGATCGGATTAGTACGATCGAACGGTTTTCCACAGGGCGCGCTCAGCCGACGCTCAGCCTGTCATCAGTTCGTGATACGAATGCATCTCCGCGGATGGTCTGCGGGATGTCAAAGGGAGAGATTGGCTTATGAAGAAGCTGACTTGGGTCTTGGGGTTCCTTGCCTTGGCGCTGGCGGCAATCCTGGTGGTTCCGACCGGAACCGCGGGTGCGACGCCGGCCGGAAAGGTGCCGACACACAACGCGAACGCGACCATCTCGCCGAGCGGTGACACCATCACCGTCGAGCTGCGCGATGGGAAATTCGTTCCGAATCAGGAAAATACCGAGATCAAGGTCGTCGACGGGCGCGGCAACGTGACTGAGACCGTCCCGCTGATGCCGGTGTCCAACGGCAAGACCGTCCACGTGCGCGCCGTTGTGTCGCAGGATGGCAAGACCGCTACGTTCCACGGGCCTGTCGCCACACCGGTTGCCAAGAAGAAGCCGGGCAAGCGGATGACCAGGGACCAGGCTTTCCAGAAGATGACCTACCAGCTCAACAAGGACTGGCCGTGTGCGGCGCCGTACATCATCGGTGGCGCCCTCATCGGGTTGTTCTTCATCGTGGGCTGGGTCATCGGTGGCGCTATCGGCGCCTACATCGGCTACACCACCTGCAACCACGGGGCCGGCTTCCGGTCAGTGGTCACCTGGTGGAACACGCCGTAGTCGTAACCTCGCACAGTGCGGTACCCGGGTCCCGGCGTGTCCTGCGCCGGGACCCGGTCTGTGTCACCAAGTGTTCACCCGCGTCGAATGGTCGACGTCATCGGTGGTCAGTACCCTCGCGACATGACATCGACCGCGACATCGGTGAACGGGTCGAGGCACCGCGACCTCGCACGATTGCGGGACCGCCTGGCCGCCCTACGGCACGACGCGCTGACTGCCGAAGGCGCCGCGTCCGACGCCATCGCGGGCGTACATCCGTCGCATCGCGCGAGTGCCGCCAACATCATCCACTACTGCGCGTTGCGCGCCCATGACCTTCGTGACCTGCAACTCGAACTGAGCGCAGAAGGGCTGTCGTCCCTGGGGCGCATGGAGTCGGGGGTGATGCGCAATCTGGATGCGGTCATCCGCATCCTCGACGACGTACTCGGCAGGTCCGAACCCGCCGACGACGCAACTGCCGATGCCCCTGAGCCCGGCCCTGGACCACTCGCCGAGAACGCGGTCGCCCTGCTCGGTCCGTCGCCGGTCGGTCGGCCGACGAGAATCATGGTCACCATGCCGTCGGACGCCGCTCTCGACACCGCGCTCACCGTCGAGTGTGCCGCAGCAGGAATGGATCTCGCCCGCATCAACTGCGCTCACGACGATCCGGTGGCCTGGCGGTCGATGGCCGCCCATGTGCACGCAGCGCGCGCCGACGCTCGGGTGGCGATGGACCTCGCCGGGCCCAAGCTGCGCACCGGTCCGATCGCGCCCGGGCCGCAGGTCCTCAAGGTCCGTCCAACCCGCAATCTGCTCGGTGAGGTGCTCGTCCCGGCACGGTTCTGGGCCGGCGAGGCGCCGATCCGGTCGGAGGTGCTCGACGCGGCACCCGTCGGCGACGCTCGATGGCTCGCAGGTCGGTCGATCGGAGAGGAGGTGCGGCTCATCGATGCGCGCGGTCGTCGACGGGATCTGCGGGTCCTCGAGATCGCGTCGAACGGGGTGCTGCTGGGCACCGACCGCACCATGTACCTGACGCCCGGTCTGAGGTTGCGGGCGAGCGACAGGTCGACGGCGAAGATCGGCTCGCTGCCCGCGGTCGCGCAGGCCCTGCGGGTGCACACCGGCGACAGCATCGCCCTGACCGCCGACCTCACCCCGGTGATCCCGTCAGACGATGGCCGCCACCGCATCGGATGCACCCTGCCCGAGGTGTTCTCGGCGGTTCGTCCGGGCGATCGGGTCTACTTCGACGACGGCAAGATCGAGGGTGTGGTGGCTGCGGTGTCGTCGGGAGAGGTTCCCGAGGTGGACGTCGAGGTCGTGCGAGCCGCACCGGGCGGCAGCAAGTTGCGTGAGGCCAAGGGCATCAACCTGCCCGACACCGAATTGCCCACGGCCGCACTGACCGACGACGACATCGCCGCGCTGCGCACCGTCGTGGAGATCGCCGACCTGGTGAATCTGTCGTTCGTGCGCAGCGCCGGGGATGTCGCGGACATGCAGCGTCGGCTCGGCGAACTCGGCGCGACCGATCTCGGCCTGGTGGTCAAGATCGAGACGATGGCCTGCTTCAAGCGGCTGCCCGCGATACTGCTGCAGCTGCTGCGGACCCGACGTGTCGGTGTGATGATCGCGCGTGGTGACCTCGCCGTCGAAGCGGGTTTCGAGCGGCTCGCCGAGGTCCAGGAGGAGATTCTGTGGTTGTGCGAGGCCGCGCACGTGCCGGTCATCTGGGCGACCGAGGTTCTCGACAACCTCGCCGACTCCGGCCTGCCGACGCGGGCCGAGATCACTGACGCGGCCGCGGGCAATCGCGCCGAGTGCGTGATGCTCAACAAGGGTCCGCACATCGTCGAAGCGATCGAGTCGTTGAATCGCATCCTCTCGCGGATGACCCGGCATCTCGACAAGAAACGCCCGCTGCTCGGAAGGCTGCCGGCGTGGGATCCGCGCGGGTGACGGGCGATATCCTGATATCAGTCGATCCTCAGGAGGGGCTGTGCCAGACATTCTCATCACGGGCCTGTCGGACGCCGCGGTGGCCCAGATCGATCGGCAGGCTAACGCGCTGGGCTTGTCGCGCAACGAGTTTCTGCGACGCCAGATCGAGGATCAGGTAGCCGGTCGCTCCGATACCACTTTCACGTCCGATACCACTTTCACGGTCGCCGACCTCCGGCGCGCAAGCGACGCTGTCAGCGACTTGCTCGACGACGAGGTCATGGACAGCGCGCGGCGCTGAGAGGCTGGCTCATCTTCTCTTGGCGGCCACCGCGGGACTGAACCCCGATCCGAAGAGTTCGACGACCGGGCCTCTGACCTGGGCAAATACGCTTGCGTCGTGCCCGAAAAACTTAGGGGAAGAACTTCTTCCCCTAAGTTCCAAGTCGTCCCCGCGAAATTTCGTGGGGAGGACTCCAAGGGTAGGGGAAGAAGTTTCTTCCCCTATTTTCTGTGCGGCTTCTTGCCGGACGACGCCGCCTTGTTCCCCGCCTCCACGATCGACAACGACGTCGGCTGGTGGTCGCCGCGTCGCAGAGTTCCCGTGAGCTGCTTCCTCGGCCGGCCTCGACGGTAACAAGCGATCGACGCGCGCGTGAACAGTCGCTGCTCTTTTGCCACCACTGGAGTGCCTGGCGCGTCAAACGGCAACCTTTGTCGTCTCATGGAACAATCACGCCAACGACTGACGTTGATCACCACGAATGTCACCCTTCGTTCATCACGACGACGGTGCCCGTCCACGTGCGGGAACCGGATTTTGACCTGTACAAACTCGGTCGGTAGAGTGGATCGTCGGTGCCCGGCACATGCTGGGCCAGTCCGCATGCCCTCCGATCGGGGAGCGTGTGACTGACAGGCGAATCCGCTGTCGAGCGTTTGACACGCCCGACCCCGGGGTAGCGATAAATGTACTGACCAGCGCAAACGTGCTGGTGGGGCGAGTTGTGGAAGCGGCCGAACCGGGACATCTCGGACTTGGCCGCTTGCCCGGAGCACCAACCACGACGAGACAACACAACAGAGGAAAGAACACCTAAGTGCCAACCATCAATCAGCTGGTCCGCAAGGGCCGCCAGGACAAGGCTGCCAAGACCAAGACCGCAGCCCTCAAGGGAAGCCCGCAGCGTCGCGGCGTGTGCACCCGCGTCTACACCACCACCCCGAAGAAGCCGAACTCGGCACTGCGCAAGGTCGCCCGTGTGCGTCTGACCAGCGCGGTCGAGGTCACCGCCTACATTCCGGGCGAAGGCCACAACCTGCAGGAGCACTCGATGGTGCTCGTCCGCGGCGGTCGTGTGAAGGACCTCCCCGGTGTGCGTTACAAGATCATCCGCGGCTCGCTCGACACCCAGGGTGTCAAGGACCGCAAGCAGGCCCGCAGCCGCTACGGCGCCAAGAAGGGGAACTGATAAGCGATGCCACGTAAAGGACCCGCACCCAAGCGCCCCCTCATCAACGACCCCGTCTACGGTTCGCCGCTGGTCACCCAGCTGGTCAACAAGATCCTGCTGGACGGCAAGAAGTCGACCGCCGAGCGCATCGTCTACGGCGCCCTCGAGCAGGCCCGCGACAAGACCGGCACCGATCCGGTCGTCACCCTCAAGCGCGCACTCGACAACGTCAAGCCGACCCTCGAGGTGAAGAGCCGCCGTGTCGGTGGTGCCACCTACCAGGTGCCGGTCGAGGTCAAGCCGGGCCGCGCGAACACCCTCGCGCTGCGTTGGCTGGTGACCTTCAGCCGTCAGCGTCGGGAGAAGACCATGGTCGAGCGCCTGGCCAACGAGCTGCTCGACGCCTCCAACGGTCTCGGTGCTTCGGTGAAGCGCCGCGAGGACACCCACAAGATGGCCGAGGCCAACCGGGCGTTCGCGCACTACCGCTGGTGACCGTTCGCTTCGCGTGATCGCCACCACGGCCCTCACGCGAAGCCGACAGCCCTTTTCCACAGATATTCCCGAAGGGACGAGATGGCACAGGAAGTGCTCAGCGACCTGAACAAGGTTCGCAACATCGGCATCATGGCCCACATCGATGCCGGTAAGACCACCGCTACCGAGCGGATCCTCTTCTACACCGGTGTGAACTACAAGATCGGTGAAACCCACGACGGTGCTTCGACCACCGACTGGATGGAGCAGGAGAAGGAGCGGGGGATCACCATCACCTCCGCCGCGGTGACCTGTTTCTGGAACAAGAACCAGATCAACATCATCGACACCCCGGGACACGTCGACTTCACCGTCGAGGTGGAGCGCAGCCTGCGCGTGCTCGACGGTGCCGTTGCCGTGTTCGACGGCAAGGAAGGTGTCGAGCCGCAGTCCGAGCAGGTCTGGCGGCAGGCCGAGAAGTACGACGTCCCGCGCATCTGCTTCGTCAACAAAATGGACAAGCTCGGTGCCGACTTCTTCTTCACCGTGCGCACCATCGAGGAGCGTCTCGGTGCCAAGCCGCTGGTTCTGCAGCTGCCGATCGGTGCCGAGGACAACTTCGACGGCGTCGTCGACCTGATCGAGCAGAAGGCGATCACCTGGCGTGGCACCGTCGAGATCGGTGCCGAGCCGACCTACGAGGAGATCCCCGCCGATCTCGTCGATCAGGCAGCCGAGTACCGCGAGAAGCTGCTCGAGACGGTCGCCGAGACCGACGAGGCGCTGCTCGAGAAGTACTTCGGCGGTGAGGAACTCACCAAGGAAGAGATCCAGGGCGCGGTTCGCAAGCTCACGATTGCTCGCGAGTACTACCCGGTGATCTGCGGTTCGGCGTTCAAGAACAAGGGCATTCAGCCCATGCTCGACGCCGTCATCGCTTACCTCCCGTCGCCGCTCGACGTCCCCTCGGTCGAGGGTCACGCCGTCGGCAACGAAGAGGAGATCCTCTCGCGCAAGCCGTCGGCCGACGAGCCGTTCTCGGCGCTCGCGTTCAAGATCGCGGCTCACCCGTTCTTCGGCAAGCTGACCTTCGTCCGCGTCTACTCGGGCCGGATCAACGCCGGCACCCAGGTGCTCAACGCCACCAAGGGCAAGAAAGAGCGCGTCGGCAAGCTCTTCCAGATGCACGCCAACAAGGAAAACCCGGTCGAGGATGCCACTGCGGGCCACATCTACGCGATGATCGGCCTCAAGGACACCACCACCGGTGACACCCTGTGCGACGCCGCGGCACCCATCGTGCTGGAGTCGATGAGCTTCCCGGACCCGGTCATCAACGTCTCGATCGAGCCGAAGACCAAGTCCGACCAGGAGAAGCTCGGCACCGCCATCCAGAAGCTCGCCGAAGAGGATCCCACCTTCTCGGTGCAGCTCGACGACGAGACCGGCCAGACCGTCATCGGCGGTATGGGCGAGCTCCACCTCGACATCCTCGTCGACCGTATGCGTCGCGAGTTCAAGGTCGAGGCCAACGTCGGCAAGCCGCAGGTGGCCTACCGCGAGACCATTCGCAAGACGGTCGACAAGCACGAGTACACCCACAAGAAGCAGACGGGTGGATCGGGCCAGTTCGCGAAGGTCATCATCAAGCTCGAGCCGCTGGTCGACGCCGAAGACGGCGCGACCTACGAGTTCGACAATGCGGTCACCGGTGGCCGCGTTCCGCGCGAGTACATCCCATCCGTGGATGCCGGTGCGCAGGACGCGATGCAGTACGGTGTGCTCGCCGGTTACCCGCTGGTCAACTTGAAGGTCACCCTGCTCGACGGTCAGTACCACGACGTCGACTCCTCGGAAATGGCCTTCAAGATCGCCGGCTCGCAGGCTCTGAAAGAGGCTGCGAAGATGGCGTCCCCGGTCATCCTGGAGCCGATCATGGCCGTCGAGGTCACGACTCCGGAGGACTACATGGGTGACGTGATCGGCGACCTGAACTCCCGCCGTGGCCAGATCCAGGCCATGGAGGAGCGCAGCGGTGCACGTGTCGTCAAGGCACAGGTTCCGCTGTCGGAGATGTTCGGCTACATCGGCGACCTTCGGTCGAAGACCCAGGGCCGGGCTAACTACTCCATGGTGTTCGACTCGTACGCGGAAGTTCCGTCGAACGTGTCGAAGGAAATCATCGCAAAGGCAACCGGCGAGTAAGTCGCCCAGCCAGAGCGGGATGCGCCGGCCACACAACAAGCGGGCGCAAACAACGTAAGTACACAAACCCCTGCTGGGATCCGCCCAGCAGAGCAACACAGTCCAGGAGGACAATCAAGTGGCGAAGGCGAAGTTCGAGCGGACCAAGCCGCACGTGAACATCGGCACCATCGGTCACGTCGACCACGGCAAGACCACCCTGACCGCGGCCATCACCAAGGTGCTGCACGACAAGTACCCGGACCTCAACAAGAGCTTCGCGTTCGACCAGATCGACAAGGCTCCTGAAGAGAAGGCTCGTGGTATCACGATCAACATCTCGCACGTCGAGTACGAGACCGAGAAGCGTCACTACGCACACGTCGACGCCCCCGGTCACGCCGACTACATCAAGAACATGATCACCGGTGCGGCTCAGATGGACGGCGCGATTCTCGTGGTCGCCGCCACCGACGGTCCGATGCCGCAGACCCGTGAGCACGTGCTGCTGGCCCGCCAGGTCGGCGTGCCTTACATCCTGGTCGCCCTGAACAAGGCCGACATGGTCGACGACGAAGAGATCATCGAGCTCGTCGAGATGGAGGTCCGCGAACTGCTGGCCGCCCAGGAGTTCGACGAGGAAGCCCCCGTCGTCAAGGTGTCGGCGCTCAAGGCCCTCGAGGGTGACCCCGAGTGGACCAAGTCGGTCGAGGAGCTCATGGCTGCCGTCGACGAGTCGATCCCGGACCCGGTCCGCGAGACCGACAAGCCGTTCCTGATGCCCGTCGAGGACGTCTTCACCATCACCGGCCGCGGCACCGTGGTCACCGGTCGTGTGGAGCGCGGCGAGGTCAACGTGAACGAGGAAGTCGAGATCGTCGGCATCCGCGAGAAGTCCACCAAGACCACCGTCACCGGTATCGAGATGTTCCACAAGCTCCTCGATTCGGCGCAGGCGGGCGACAACGCCGGTCTGCTGCTCCGCGGCCTCAAGCGTGAGGACGTCGAGCGCGGTCAGGTCATCGTGAAGCCGGGCACCACGACCCCGCACACCGAGTTCGAGGGCCAGGCCTACATCCTGTCCAAGGACGAGGGCGGCCGTCACACCCCGTTCTTCAACAACTACCGTCCGCAGTTCTACTTCCGTACCACCGACGTGACCGGCGTCGTGACCCTCCCCGAGGGCACCGAAATGGTCATGCCGGGCGACAACACCGAGATGAGCGTCAAGCTCATCCAGCCGGTCGCCATGGACGAGGGCCTGCGTTTCGCCATCCGCGAGGGTGGCCGCACCGTCGGTGCGGGTCGAGTCACCAAGATCGTCAAGTAGCGACGATTTCCCGCGCCCGAGGAGGTCACGTGAGAGCGTGGTCCTTCAGGCGCGGGCCTGCGTCGCGGATCGTCAAGTGATTCACTGACTCACTGAGTCGACAAGGCGCCCGGTCACGAAAGTGACCGGGCGCCTTTGCTTGTCAGGTCAGGTCCGACGGAGTCCAGGTGGGCCAGGCCGGGTATCCAACTGGAACGCCGTGGCCATAGGTCGCCACCAAAAGGTACGGCGTCCGGGCGAGATGGTTGGCGAAAAACTCTGCGCGGTCGACGCGGTCGCGGGCACGGGCGACAAGTGGCCATAACCGGTCGTAGCGTTCGCGGATCTTGTGCTCAGGGACTTCGTGTCCGCCCCGGCGCACGCGTTCGGCCACACGCTGCACGGTCAGATCGACCGGCACGAGGATCATGTGCAGGTGAACGAGGTAGCCGCGTCGGAGTGCGTCGTCAACGAGGTCGTTCTTGCTGGGATGACTGAACACGGTCTCGGTGATGAAAGACTTTTGCGCAATGAGGAGTTCGCCACGCTGTGCCGCCGCAGCCCGTGAGGCCTCATAAGCATGTTCCGGCTCAGCGCCCGGCCACCGCTGATGCGCGATCACGTCGGCATTGACGAACGGCAGTCCTGTGACGGGTCGCAGGACACGCTCGACGTAGGTGGTCTTACCGGAGCCATTGGGTCCCGCGAGGACGTGCAGGACGGGCATCAGTCGTGGGTGGGCCGGATGACGACGTCGCCTGTGTCATCCGATTCGGACCACGATTCTCCCGGCTCCGTGAATTCCGCTTCGAAGTCGAGCGCCTCTCGGCGCTCGGTGATCCGTTGGTCCCACTCGGCGCGAACGATCGCCTGTTCGCGTTCGGAGAGGTCGTCGTAGGAGCCGTCGCCGGCCAATACCCACTGGACATCACGCTGACTGACGCCAGGCGAGGATTCCAGTTCGCGGCCGATGCGGATCCAGCGATTGATCTGCTGGACGGCGCTGCGATGCTGCACCTGCGCGTCGGCGACCGCAGCATTCCACAGATCTTCATCGACTCGCGTTGGTCGAGACGAACCGGTCATGGAGAGAGTGTATCGAAATGATACGCCCGCTGATTGCACGCGGCATCGATCCGGTGTGATCTGCGCATCTCTTCCGGCAGTTGCGCACTCACTCCGTAGTAAGGTTTGTGAGCTCTTACTTAGGTAAGGCTTACTAGTTCCTGTGAGGATAGTGTCGAGTGAAGTTGTGGATGCCGGTTCTCGGAGCGATCGCCGCGGCGGTGGCGATCGTAGTGGTAGTGCCGACGGGGACCGCCGGTGCGGCACCCGCACCGAAGATGAGCATGACGACAGGGCCGGCGTCGGTGTCGGTGTCCGACGACGGGCAATCGGTGTTGGTCAACCTGAGTGAGGGAATGTTCCGGAAGTCGGCCTCCGGTGACGCTCTGCTGCTGGTGGATTCGCGGGGCGCTGAGCGCAAGCGTCTTCCGCTGCTCGCCGATCTCGGGGATCAGGTCGTGCGGATTGCGCCGACGCTGTCCGCTGATTCGCGGTCGGTGCGGATGGTTCCCGTCGCCGAGCGCACGCAGCCGCAGACGAACCAGCCATCGGGTCATGACAAGAAGTCGCCACAGAACAAGCCGAGAAAGCTCAATGCCAACCGGGCATGGGACGAGATGTGGAAGCAACTCAAGGCCGATTGGCCGTGCGCGTCGCACTACGCCGCGACCGGCTCGCTCATCGGGGCGTTGATCGGAGCCTTGGTGGGGTCCCTGTTCTTCATCTTCGGTGCGATCTACGGTGCGCTGATCGGCGCGTACTACGGCGTGTCCATCGGTGTGCAGGTCGGCTACCAGACGTGCAACAAGGGCGCCGGCTACAAGGCGATCGGAAACTGGCAGCAGGCGCTGCTGCGAGGCTCGGTCACCGTCAAGTAGTCATGGTCTGCGCGGGTGCCCGGTCACGAAAGTGGCCGGGCACCTTTGCTATTGGCTAGTTCCAGCCGTACACGTAGTCGCAGAGGCCGGTGCCCCTGTCGTTGCCGCTCTTCAGGGCGGGGGTGCTGTTGAGCAGGTAATAGGTGTTGGGAGCGCCGGAGGCGATCACCGCAATGCACTGGTGCGGAATATCGCTTTGAACCTGGGTATGGAGCACCTTGACCAGATTCGGCATCTGACCCGTGTACTTGACGACCCGGAACACCGCGTCCGTGCGCTTCTTGTTCTTGTAGTCGTTGACGGGAAGTACGACATTCGACGTGGGGGCAGCCCACCGGTTCAGGTTGGTCTCCGGCTTCTTGATCGCCTTCAACGCGGTCACCGTAGCGGGATTGGCCTGTGCCATGTGGAGGTGGAGCTGGTCCTGGCCACGGGCGTCGGCGGAGTTGACTCCGATGGCCAACGGCTTGTTCGGATTCTTGTAGACCGTGGTGGTGCCCTCTTTCCAGGCGTAGCGCCAGAAGTTCAACTGCGAGCCATCCCACAGGTACGAGCACTCGATGCCCTGAATCCGGTTGGTGGGGACGAGAAGGAAATCGTCACCGAAGCCGGGGTGGTCGCCACCGGAACGAATCGAGTACAGCTTCGGATTCTGCTTCTCTGGTTGAACCACTCGGATGTTTCCGCGAGTGTCGGGCGTGGCGCTCTTCTTCGCGTCCTTCACGCGCTCCCAGAGTTTGATGCGCGTATTGGGCGGGTTGCCCGCGACGGCGTCGGAGTAGTGTCCGCAACCTGCGGGTGGCGGTGCTGCCGAGGCCATGGGAGCCGAACCGACGCCCACGGCGGTGGCGCCGACCACGGCTCCGATGGCGATGGCCACGAACGTCTTACGGACGCTCCGATCCGAGAGGTGGAAGTGGTGCAACATATCGGCCCTTCTCGCCGAGGAGCCCCGGGGGTGACTCACCTGACGCGAGAGTTTGCCACCGAAAAAGGCCATACGCTGCCGGAACGACGATATTGACCCAACCTGTTCATCTGCCACGTTCTATGGTTCTGCCATGACCATGTTCGGCGAATCGGGTTCGGGCCCACGTACCCCGCGGTCGATGTGGACGTTCTTGAGCACCTTCGGTTTCGTGATGCTGTGTGGCATCGTCGGTCCGATCTTTCTGGTGGCCTACTTCCTCATCGACGAACCCGGCATCGAGTGGATGCTCTGGACCGGTCTCGGGATCACGATCCTCGACATCGCGCTCGGCATCGGTCTGGGCTTGATGTCGTCGAGCGGGAACCAGCGATCCAGCAGATTGCGGGCCACCGGCCGTGCCGCGATCGCCGACATCACGTCCATCCAGCAGACCAACGTCGAGATCAACGACCAACCACTCATGAAGCTGGGCTTGCACATTCACGGCGACGACATCGTGTCCTTCGACGTCGAGAAGCGCACCGTCGTGCCGGTGTATCAGCAGGCGCTGCTGCACGGCCGTCGGCTCGCGGTGCTGGTCGATCCGGCCACCAACGAGTTCGAGATCGATTGGCAGGGAACAGCATTGCTGTCCGGGTCGGTTCCGGCGCAGTTCACCTCGGCGGAAGATGGTCGGACCTACGACATCACCGGACAATTCGAGCCGCTGAGCAAGATCCTGGCAATCCTTCAGCAGCATGGCATTTCGACGGCAGGTTCCATCGACCTGCGGTCCAATCCCGCGGCGCGCGACGAGGTGATGAGCGTCGTGCAGTCGTACATGGGCGGTGGTGACGAGAAGAAGTTGCCCCGCGAACGGTCGATCGGGGAGCGGCTCGCCGACCTCGAGGATCTCAAGGTCCGCGGGGCGATCACCGACGCCGAGTACGCCGAGGCGCGCGGTCGAATCCTCGGGTCGATCTGATCCGAAGAGTACTGCCCTCGGCCTCCTGAACTGGGAAATGCGACCCTGTCGTCGTTTGATCGGGAGGTGCGAGGGACACCCTGTGTTGTGTTGGAGGATCTGTGTGCTGCAGCATCCGGTTGACCTGATTCGACACAGGGTGTGGCCAGAGTTCGAGCGGAGTACCACGGCGACCTGGCTGGGAGGCGCGGTCTGGGCTTCGTTCCGGCCGCGTCCGGCGTCGACCTGAGAGATCGCGGGACCTGGGCAGATGCGTGCCCAGCCGGCCCGCACAATCGACATGATCACGGCGCCGCCTCGGCGCGTGACTGAGATCGGGCCCCTCAGGGCCCAGTTCCGAGATATTCCCGGAGGACCACCCTCACAGGCCCGATCTCAGTCATCGCCTCGGCTATCAGTACACGTTCGGCGATGAGTCGCCGGCGACCACAGCGTGGCTGACACCCGCTGTTGCACCGCGGGTTTCGCGGCTCACCACCGGGCCACTGAAAGTAGGGGAAGGTTCTTCCCCTACTTTCTGCCCCTGCTTGTTGAGTCGTCCGCGAGAAGATTCGCGGGGAGGACTCCAGGGGTAGGGGACGAGTTTCTTCCCCTACTATTTGTGGATCGTCGTCGCCGCGCCGCGCTCCACGGCCCTCTTCCTGCCTCCACGATCGCCGCCGCAGGCGGCGGGTGGGTCGCTGATCCGAAGAGTACTGTTGTCGGCCTCTTGAACTGGGGAAATGCGTCTGCTCCGTCGTCACAAAACTTAGGGAAAGAGTTTCTTCCCCCGATCTCAGTCACAGCCACGACCGCGCTCGTCCCGCCTCCATGATCGTCGGCAAGGCCGACGGTGGGACGCTGATCCGCAGAGTTCGGTAGGCGACCCTGCCTACTCGGGGAAACGATTCAGCGCCGCCCCGCAGAATCAGGGGAAGAACTTCCCCGGGGTTCCCCAACACGCTCGGCGGGTTGGCGGCGGGTGGGAAATGCCCAGCTCACCGGGGCAAGTCAGTTTAGAATGCGCCCATGGGATTGTTCGGTGACTCGGGGCCCAATCCCCGGCGATCGGGTCTGGCGGGGATGTTCTCCGGCGGGCTGTCCGACATCGCGTCGTCGTTGACCCAGGCCGTCCAGCAATCCGGCGGTACGGCCGCACAGCACCTGGCGATGCGCCCGACGAGCTGCGTCGCCATGGCCGAGATCATGTCGATGACGCAGACGGGCATGCAGGTCAACCATCAGCCGATGATGGTGCTCGGTGTGCGTGTTCAGGGCGACGGCATCGCTGCGTTCGACGCCGAGAAGCGGACGGTGG
This sequence comes from Gordonia gummivorans, assembly GCF_022513585.1. Lineage (GTDB taxonomy): Bacteria > Actinomycetota > Actinomycetes > Mycobacteriales > Mycobacteriaceae > Gordonia. The sequence goes on along the minus strand of NZ_JAKWBF010000046.1, from coordinate 4,322 downwards.
TACCGCTCTTCCAGCAGGCCCTGCTGCATCAGCGCCGACTCGTCGTGGTGGTCGACGCGGCCACGCGAGAGTTCGAGATCGACTGGCAGGGAACATCTTTGCTGGCCGGATCGGTCCCGGCGCGGTTCACCTCGGCCGAGGACGGTCGCACCTACGACATCACGGGGCAGGCCGAGCCGCTGCTCGCGATCCTGCAGGTCCTGCATCGCTACCGGATTCCGGTGTCGGGATCGATCGACCTGCGGTCCAATCCGCAGGCGCGCGCCGAAGTCATGGAGGTCGTCCGGGGGTATCGGGCCGGCGGTGGTCGTGATGCCGGCGACGACGACGATCGCAGCGTCGAAGAGCGACTGACCGAACTCGAGGGGCTCCGGCAGCGTGGCCTGATCAGTGACGACGAGTACTCACAAACGCGTCATCGCATTCTCGGCTCTCTCTGAGCTGCGAGCCCACAAGTAACTCTAGTAACACACGCAACAATCACCTCATTGGTAACACGTCGGTTTCGATGTCGGCGCCCTGTGGTCACAGCCGTAGCGTCGCTGGTCGACGGCGTTTTACTGTTCGGCAGTGCAGTTCACCACTGGTCGCCCGCGCGTCATGCGCCGTCGGCGTCGAATCATTGTCTCGCTCATCGTCGTGCTCGCGGTCATCGGAATCGGTGCGCCTCAAGTCGGCAACGCCGACGCCGCCTCGTTCGGCCGGTTCTACGTCAGCGGATGCGGGATGCCGAGTTCACCGGTCGACATGTGGACCAAGTGGGGCAATTACAAGACCGTCATCGCGCTCGACGGACTCCGCGCCACCAAGGACATGAGCGGCTGGCGGCACGAGACCAAGATCCAGCGGCTCGCCGACTCCGGCGTCAACGTCATCGAGCCGGTCGGCGGGCTGGCCAGCTTCTACACCGACTGGCAGACCGCCAGCCCGGGCAACAAGATCAAGTACCGGTATCGCTGGACGTGCCGACTCAACACGATCATCCGTGAGCTCGACGCCCGCGGACTCGCCGTCGGCCCGCTGGGGAAATACGCCATCATGGGAATCTCCATGGGCGGCAACGCCGCAGCGATCTACGGTGCCTATCACCGCAAGCGCATCTCGCACATCTTCTCCATGTCCGGCTATCTCAACCTCTCCGCGCCGACGATGCGCGAGGCCGTGCGGCTCGCGCTCATCGACGCGGGTATGGAGAGCGGGATGGGGCCGTTCAGTGCCGATGCGATGTGGGGTCCGCCGTGGAACAAGCGGTGGACCAACAACGACGCGCTGGTGCAACTCCCGAGGATGCGTGGCATGAAGATCCGCGTGGCGTCGGGCTCGGCGACCTGGGGTTCCCACAACACCGATGCGGTGGCGTCGGTGAAGGGTACCCCGCTCGAAATGATCTCCCTCGCCCAAACCCGTGCTTTCGAGGTTGCGGCAAACCTGCAGGGCATCCGCATCTCCACCGACTTCCCGAACGTCGGCACCCACCAGTGGGACTACTGGCAAGACATGGTCTGGCGGGCCAAGAACCAGAAGTGGTTCCGCGATCGGTGACCCTGAACTGACGCCGTAGGCTGGCGCTGCGAGCAGCGCGAGCGACGAAGGGGTGTTCGGTGTGCGGATACTGACGAGAACCACGGGCCCAGACCTCGCGGTCCGCGTGTCCGGCGATCTCGACTCCCGACGTGCGGTACTCCTCGTCCACGGCATGGCGGGCGACCATTCCACCTGGCGGTCAACCGCACGGCGACTGCGCGCCGTGAGCCGCCCGGTGATCAGCGTCGATCTGCGCGGTCACGGCCGAAGCGGTCGGGGAGATCGCCCGTACCGGCTCGACGACCTGCGTGACGACCTCGACTTCGTCCTCGACGAGTTGGGCCTCGACACGGTCGACGCCGTCGGGCACTCCCTGGGTGCGCACTCGCTGCTCAGGCTGGCGATGACCCGGCCGGAACGGGTCAGCCGGCTGGTGCTCGAGGAGGTGCCGCCGATGCCCCGTGACCAGGCCGACGTCGACGAACAGATCACCGTCAGTGCCAGATTCGGCGAACACGTGCGCGGGCTCGTCTCCCTTGTCCAAAATCCCTACCCGGTACTGCGATTCGATCGGCGGATGGCCGAGACGGTGGCCTCCGAATTCGAGGTGAGCGCGCCGCAGTGGTGGGCGAAACTGGAGCGCGTGACGGCGCCGACGCTGGTGATCTCCGGTGGCCCGCAAAGCTTTCTGCCGCCACGCCATCTGGCGACGCTCGCCGAGGCGCTACCCGATGGCCGGTTTGTGCGGATCGACACCGGCCACAGCGTGCACCGCGACAAGAGTCGCGAATTCATCGACGCCGCAGTGGGTTTCCTCGACGATCGATGACGGTGGTCAGGCCGCCGGCTTGTTGTGCAACGGCCGCGGGTCGACGCCGACCGTCTTCCACGCCTCGTAGGCCCATGGAACGTAGAGTGCTTTGAGCGGCAACCGGTTGAACAGCGGGTTCATCGCCCTCATGAATGCGGCGAAGCGCTGGAAGTTCTTCTCCCGCTTCTCGTTCCATTCCAGGTCGCAGACGTCACGCATCTGCTGCGGAAGGGTGCCCACGATGACGGTCCGGATGAAGGCGTTCAGCGGTGCCGACGCGACGCGCCAGACCGGGGCCGGCACGCGCTTGGGTCGGGGGAGGCCCTGACGGATGTAGCCGGTCGCGTACACGATCGTCTTGTGGGGGACGAAGCGGTCGAGCATGTCGTCCCAGTATGCGACGAACTCGTCGTAGGTCTGCGGCTGGCTGCGCGGGCTCACTCCGTACAGCTCGTACCAGACCTTGCTCTCTTCGAAGATCTGTTCCTTCTCGGCGCGACTGAGGCGTCGGATGAAGGTGTCGGTGATGTAGAGGACCTGGTCGACAAAGGTGGCGTGCGCCCAGTAGAACAGTTCGGGATTGAGTGCGTGGTAGCGCGAGCCGTCGCTGATGGTGCCCTTGATGTCGCGGTGGAAGTCGCGGACCGTGCGACCCCACTTCTGCGGTTCGGTGCTGTAGACGGTCTTCATGACCGGGGGGCCGGTGCGCTTGGCGCGCCCGAGGAAATCGTCGAAGATCACCGAGTGGTCGAGCACCGCCTGGCCGAGTTGCTCGATACAGTTCTCGGTTCCGGCCAGTCGCTGAAAGCCCAGCACGCCACGGGAATCGCCGTAGAACTTCCAGATCAGGGAGTCGGCGCCGAGCCGAGGCATCACGATCTCGGCGGCACTGTCCGGGGTGTCGTCGACGATGACCGGCTCGGCCTCGCGGATACCGACCTCGAATCCCTGGTTCACTGACATATCGCGAGGTTATCGCATCTTGGGACGAACGCAAAGATTTGTCTCAATGGTGAGCGGAGGATGGGTGCAGTCAGACAGGTTTTCCGTGCCGACGGCGGCAGAACTGCTCGACTCGGCGGTCGTCGTTCGCGTACCCATGCGCACACGTTTTCGTGGCCTGATCGAGCGGGAGGTCATGATCTTCGCCGGCCCGGCCGGCTGGGGAGAGTTCGGCGCCTTCGTCGAGTACGACGATGCCGAGGCGTCGTCGTGGCTGAAATCGGGCATCGAGGCTGCCTATCTCGGGCCGCCGCCGGCCGTCCGTGCGAGCGTTCCGGTGAACGCCACGGTGCCCGCGGTTCCGGCCGATCAGGTGGCGGGCATCTTGGCCCGATACCCCGGCGCGCGGACCGCGAAGGTCAAGGTCGCCGAACCCGGCCATACGCTGGCCGACGACGTCGAACGTGTCGAGGCGGCGCGGGATGTCGTCGACCGGGTGCGTGTCGACGCCAACGGCAAATGGGCTGTCGAACAGGCGATTACGGCGATCGGTGCGATCGGGCCCGTCGAGTACGTCGAACAGCCGTGCGCGACGGTCGAAGAACTCGCGCAGGTGCGCCGCGCCGTCGACGTGCCGATTGCGGCCGACGAGTCGATCCGCAAGGCGAGCGACCCGATGCGCGTCGTCGCCGCCGATGCGGCCGACGTCGCGGTGGTCAAGGTCGCCCCGCTCGGCGGCATGCGGGCGACTCTGGCCGTCGCAGACGCCATCGGACTGCCGGTGGTCGTGTCCAGTGCCCTCGACTCCGCGGTCGGAATGGCCGCGGGGGTGGCGGCTGCGGCAGCCCTGCCCAGTCTGGTGCTGGATTGCGGACTGGCGACCGGATCGTTGTTCGACGCGGACGTGGCGCCGTCGTTCCTGCCGGTCGACGGGAGAATCGAGCCGCGCTGGTTCGGGCCGTCGGACATCGGTCCGCTCGACCACCTGCTCGCCCCGCCGGACCGGCGGCAGTGGTGGCACGAGCGTCTTGAACGCTGTCATGCA
>NZ_JAKWBF010000045.1 GCF_022513585.1 Gordonia gummivorans | reverse complement strand
AGTTAGTCATGATGCGCGCTGGCGATCGAATGTCCCCTTTCTGGACTACACATGAATTGGGCGTCGTCGTTGCGAAACGAGAACCCTCCTTAGCCTTACCTTAGTGACCACCGCCACTAACTGGAATAGTCGCCAAGTTGCACACCCACAGTCGACTCGGACGCTAGACGCCATGCCAGGACCAGGGCCATAACCGCAGTTCAGGCACATTTATCACGGCCTCAATTCAGGGAATGTCATCCTCAGAATCAACAAGGGAATGTTGTGTAATCGCACTTCTACATCCAGAGAGATGCACCTGATCCTAATCGCCCGGCATGGAAGTTGAGTGGACTCAGTTCAAGTCCAACGAACTCGAATAGATCGCAAGCCCATTATCGAGAACTTCCTCACAAGCTAGGAGCGATTCCGTCGAATCCCTAGAAGCCGCATTCCGACTGGGAGCTCCCACTCATCCGAAAGGCGGACAGTCTTGAGTCGCGCCTTGGGGCACCGTCTGCGATGCTCTACGGATGCTCTCCAATGACGGCAGGTATTCCGGCTGGCTCAGTGAGCAGCAGTGGGAATCTGCGATCTCGACGTTGCCGATACCGTGCGTCGACTTTGTACCCGTGCGACGCGACTCCTGTGGCGCCATCGCAATGGTCGGGATCATCCTCCGCAATAGTCCATTCAATGATGTGCCTGCCTGGTGCCACCTCGGCGGCAGAGTGTTGAGGGGCGAAACCATCGCCACGTCCATCCGTCGACACGCATATGACGCGTTCGGGCGCGACTGCCCCATGGCGATCCCCCCGGCCCCAAGGCACGCCACCGTCTTCGAGTGGTTCCCCGACTATCTTGCGCCCACCAAGGACGGTCATTCAGACACCTACGTATTTGGCACCGACCCCCGCAAGCACGCGATCAGCATGGGGTTCATTGTCGAGGCGGAGGAAGGGCTTTCTGTTCGCCCTGGTGGTGAGGCGCTTGATTTCGCATGGGCCGAGCCATCCGAATTGGACTCCTACGCGATGTGGCCGGGAAGCCGTGAGTTCATCTACCGCCTACTCGACGATGGCCACGCTCTCCAGCGATGAATCCGGTTGCGCGACAGAGTAAGTCCGGAGCCGTATCCAAACGCGCAGCCAGGCGCCGCCGTCGGAAGGCTTTCGCGGCAGTATTGATGGTGATGCTATTGATCGGAGGATGCGCATTCTTCGCGGTCGGGCATCGCCTCTTCGGTGACGATCACCAAGATCCGCTTCGTCGCGCAGATGCCATCGTCGTGCTCGGTGGAGAGCACGACGGCAGGGAAGACTATGGGCTGCACCTTGCGAAGCTGGGGTACGCCGACGTCGTGGTCATATCAGATCCATACGGCCCTGGGGACTCAGTGATGGCGCGAGTATGCAACTCGACGTCGGCGTCCTTTCGCGTGATTTGTGAGCATCCCGATCCGTCGACGACGCGCGGCGAAGCCTTGCTCGTACAACGCCTGGCACATGAGTACAGCTGGCGCTCGGTGATCGTTGTCAGCTGGAAGTTTCACTTGGTTCGTGCGCGCTACATATTTGGTCAGTGCTTTGACGGAGCTGTCACCATGCGTGCAGTTCCACGAACCTACGCCCGCCCAGTGTGGCGTTGGGCATACACATACGCATACCAGTTCGGCGGGTTGGGCAAGGCGTGGGTTGTCGGGTGCTGAAACCTGACTTTTATCAATTAGTGCGTACTGTGGTTCCCCCCGAATCGTGGAGGACTCCTCTATGCGGCTTCGGGTCCCGCGGCTGCGGCGTTCTCGTAGTCGATGGGACTGACCATCCCGATCGTGGAGTGCCGGCGATCGTGGTTGTAGAAGCCGTAACACCAGTCAAGCACGGTCCCCTTGGCCTCCGCAATAGTATCAAAGTCATTGCGTGACAACACTTCCCACTCCAGTGACGAGAAGAACGCCTCCGCGGCGGCGTTATCGAAACACGATCCGACCCGCCCCATCGACTGCCGGATTCCCATCCGACGACACAGCTTGGTGAACGCATTGGCGGTGTACGTGGACCCACGGTCGCTGTTAACAGGAATTCGGTTTAGCTCCGATTATGCCGGGGTCTGTGTTAAGCCGAGGATCGGCGAGTCGTGTTGTGCGGGTTGGGGTGGGTGACTGATTCCTCGGCTTAACGATTGCGCGGGGTCTGGCTAGCTAGCGTCGATGCGTATCCATATGTCCTCTTGGAAGGAGAAGATCATGGATACGACGGTCGCAGGGATCGCTTCAGAGGTGGTCGCACGTCTGCGTTCGGCTGGCTACATGGAGTCGACGATCGGTCAGTATGAGAAGTCGATCAAAGCTCTTACTGCGTTTCTCGCCGAGCGGGGTGGGGTGTACACGCCGGAGTTGGGCGCCGAGTTCGCAGCGCTGACGGTGAGCCCGCGTACCGGTAGATTCAGCGCTCAACGTCGCTTCGACTACACGCGACTGGTCGCCCTGTTCGACTCCTATGTCGCGACTGGGAGAGTGGACCTCTCGATGAGGAAACGTGGTGGCGGAGGCGCTGTTCCGGTCACCGATGAGTTCGTTGAGCTGGTCGATGTGTGGGAGTCCGAGATGACTCGTCGAGGCCTCGCGCCGGCTACCCGCGAGGCCTATCGCCGGATGGCGTGCAGCTACCTGGTGTTCCTGGAATCGACCGGTGCGCAGTCCCTTGTGGAGGTGAACGGTGCCAGTGTGTTGGAGTTCCTCGAATCGTTGACCGATCGGTGGTCGCGGTCGTCGCTGTTCTGGGTGGTGTCGAACCTGCGGCCATTCCTGAGGTTCACCGAACGGGTCGATCTGGTTGAGGGGCTCAGGATAGCCGGTATCAAGCGTTCCCACCGGATCGTGCCAGTGCTCTCCGAGGCCGACGAGGTCAAGGTGTTGCAGGTATGCGCTGCTGGTCAGGTCAGTGCCCGGGATGCGGCAATCACGTTGTTGGCGTTGACCACTGGACTGCGGTCGTGTGATCTTGTCGCATTGCGACTCGGCGATATCGATTGGCGCTCGCAGACCGCGTCGCTGGTGCAACAGAAGACCCACAATCGGTTGACGGTGCCGCTGATGGGTGCGGTCGTCGACAAACTGGCCACCTACATCCTGACCGAACGGCCCGACTCATCAGATGATCATGTGTTCTTGCGGTGCAAGGCTCCGCGCACCTGCTTGTCCGATCATGCGGCGATTCATCGGATCACCGCCGCAGTGTTCGCCCGGGCCGGGGTGACCGAGTTCAAGGGCGGTACCACGTTGTTGCGCCACAACGCGGCGTCCCGGTTGCTGCGGGCATCGGTCCCGCTACCGACGATCTCGGCGGTGTTGGGGCACGCCAGCGCGGACTCGACCAACACCTACCTCAGCGTCGATCGTGACCGGCTGCTCGGCTGCGTTCTCGACGTCCCCGCACCCGCGGTGCGGTCATGACCGGTCACAGGTTCACCAGCGCGTTCGCCGAACAACTCGACGCCTACCTCGATTTCAAGACGTCGATGGGTTTCTACGGGGCCTCGAGGATCTGGTACCTGCACAAGTTCGACGACTACTGCACACGCCACGGCTACACCCGCTTCGATCAGACCACCGTCGAAGGGTGGGTCACCGAGCAACTGACCCGCTCAGGCCGCTTTCGGTCATGGATGTCGTACGTCCGCGACTTTGGGCGCTGGTTGCAGGTGCATGGCGACCATGACGCCTACGTGCTGTCCCCAGCATGGAAAGCCCAGTTCGTGCCGGCGCACCCGTACCTGCTCACCGCAGCGGAGATCGACCGTTTCTTCACCGCCGCGGCCGCCGTGGCCACGACCTCGCCCTGGCGATGGCAAGCGGTCGCGTTCTTCACCCTGATGCATTCGTGTGGGTTGCGCACCGGCGAGGTACGCCAGTTGAAACCCATCCACATCCATCTGCGTGAGGGGTATCTCGACGTGATGAGCGCCAAGAGCAACCGCAGCCGGCGTTTACCACTGACCGACGACGTCATCGCAGTCCTTCGCAGCTGTGAGCAGATCACCGCCCGCCAGTTCGGCCACGACCGCGGTACCTTCTTCGTCTCCTCCACCGGCCAACCGGTCACCGCGGCAACGGTGGGAGTGATGTTCAACCGGATCTGGGACCGAGCAGGCCTGCCCCGCCCCGAGGGCGGGCAGCGGCCCCGGCCCTACGATTTCCGGCATCATTTCGCCTACGCCAACATCGACCGATGGATGGCCGACGGCATCGACGTGACCGCGATGCTGCCGTATCTGGCGCGCTACATGGGGCACTCGTCGATCGATTCCACCTTCTACTACATTCAGACCTCGCCGCGGTTCCTCGACGCCTACGCCCATCTCACCGAGACCACCGCCTCGGTGCTACCCGAGGTAGGTTTTCGATGAAACGCGACCCGCGCACCGGTGCCCCGCAGTTCTATGCCCTGGCCCGCACCTGGCTACACGTGTATCTGCCCACTGCTCAACACCGTTCGCCAAATACGATCGAGGCCTACCGGATCAGCCTGGAATGCTTCCTGGGCTACCTGACCGCCGAGCATGAGATCGACCGGGCCCATGTCACCTTCGACCACTTCGATCATGCCCACCTGCTGGGTTGGCTGACCTGGATGAGCGAACACCGACATTACACGCCCGCCACGATCGCGCTGCGGCTGAGCACGATCAAGGCGTTTCTGGCCTACTGCGGTGCCGAGGACCTCACCCTGGTCACTTTGGGTCAGCGTGCAGCCACTCTCAAGGCCCCGACATCACCGAGGAAGCCCATCGAGTTCCTCACCGAACCGCAAACCCGAGCTTTGCTCGCGGCGTGGACGGGCGCCACCGTCAAATCGCGCAGAAACCGGATGCTGTTGATCCTGTTGTACGACACCGCAGCCCGTGTCGGGGAGATCACCACGCTCACCCTCGGCGACCTGCACCTGGCCGTGCCCGGGCACCTCACGCTGACCGGTAAGGGCAACAAGTCCCGCGTCGTTCCATTGACCACCACGACACTCGACCATCTCCGAATCTACCTCGACGAGTTCCATCCCGAGCCCAGTAGCGCCACACGCCCTCTGTTCTACAGCCTGCGTAACGGAAAACCTGCACCGCTATCAACGGATTCCGTTGCAGCCGTGCTGAAATCAGCGGCCATCACGGCCCGAAGCACCTGCCCAACGATGCCCGACCGAATCCACTGCCACATGCTCCGCAAGACCAAAGCGATGGACCTCTACCAGCAAGGCATCCCGTTGCCGATCATCATGCGACTCCTCGGCCATGAAAACATGTCGACCACCACCGCGTTCTACGCGTTCGCCACCGTCGACATGATGCGCCACGCCATCGACGCAGCCACCCCAGCCATCGACGGCCCAACCCCCGACAGCCTCACCGACGAGAAACTCCAAGCCCTCTACAGCCTCCGCTGACCCTCACCGTTAAGCCGAGGAATCAGTCACCCACCCCAACCCGCACAACACGACTCGCCGATCCTCGGCTTAACACAGACCCCGGCATAATCGGAATGAAAGATCACCCCGGCCGCCGGCCGGGGTGATGGGTGATCGCCATCGTCAACGCGTCGGTCACCAGGCTGGTACGCATGTGATCGGCGATGGCGTAGCCCACGACCATGCGGGAGTGCAGGTCGATCACCGTCGCCAGATAGCACCATCCCTGCCACGTTTTGATGTAGGTGATGTCCCCACACCAACGCGTGTCCGGCTGCGCCGCGGTGAAGTCCCGGCCGGATCGTCGGGTGGGAGTGCTCGGCGTCCAAGACTGACCGGTTCGTCCGTGATGCGATCCGACAGGCCGCCCAACTACGTGAGAATGAGGGTAATCCGTTGTCCGGCAACACTATTCTTCACTCAGACGCGGGTAGCCAGTATACCTCGGTGCGGTGTGAGGAAACGCTGGAACTGTCCGGGTTGATGCCGTCTATCGGATCGGTCGGGGACGCCTACGATAATGCCCTCGCCGAGACGGCCATAGGTTTATTCAAAACCGAAGCGGTACGCGATGATTCGCCGTTCCGCAATGGTCCGCTACGTCACGTCGGAGATGTCGAGCACCTGACCGCGGTGTGGGTCGGCTGGTTCAACGTCAGCAGGCTCATGCACCTCCTCGGGCGTATCCCGCCGATCGAGGCCGAGCAGAACTACTACACTCAACATGCCGCCACATCCGTGGAGGCACACCAGTAACCAGGTGTGCACCAAAACCGGGGCGATTCAGGCCGCCACGGTGGTGGCGTCCGTGCCGATGTGGGCGCAGTTCGGGCCCACGTTCGCGTTGAAGACACACGTTTCAGCACTAGTCGACAGTGCGTTCAGCGCAGATCCACCAGAGCGCGGCAAAACTGGTCCGGCGAACGAGCAGTCAGCGCCGTAGAGCTGCGATGTTGTTCCGGTACCAGTCTATGGTGTGGGCAATGCCGCCTTCCAGGGTGATCGCCGGTTCCCATCCCGCATCGCGGAGCGTCGAGACATCAAGCAGTTTGCGCGGGGTCCCATCGGGTTTGCTAATGTCCCACCGCGTCTCACCGCTGTAGCCGACAGCGTCGGCGACGATCGTGGCGATCTCGGCCAGCGTGTGGTCGATTCCGGTGCCGACGTTGACTTGCTGCGGACCGTCGAAATGATCAAGCAGGTGCAGGCACGCCGAGGCCATGTCGTCCACATGGAGGAATTCGCGTCGGGGTGTACCGGTCCCCCAGTTGGTCACGCTGTCTGCGCCCGATTGCCGTGCTTGGTCGTAGCGCTGGATCAGTGCGGGAAGGACGTGTGATCCGTTGGGCGAGAAGTTGTCACCAGGTCCGTACAGGTTGGTTGGCATCGCGGAGATCCAGGGCAGACCGTACTGCCGACGCACGGCCTGAACGTTGAGGATGCCAGCGATTTTAGCGATCGCATAGGCATCATTCGTCGGCTCCAATTTCCCTGTCAGCAGCGAGTCTTCGCGGATCGGCTGTTCGGCGAACTTGGGGTAAATACACGACGAACCCAGAAACAACAAACGAGGGACCTCGTACTTGACCGCGGCGTCGAGCACGTTGGTCTGTATCTGGAGGTTCACCGACAAGAAGTCGACCGGGTAGGTGCTGTTGGCAAGGATGCCACCGACCTTGGCTGCGGCCAGGACCACGGTTCGCGGGCGGGTTTCGTCGAAGAAGTCGAATACCGCCGTGCGGTCGGTGAGGTCGAGATCGGCACTCGAGCGGCCCACCAGGTTGGTGAAACCCTCGTTCTCCAAGAGCCGCCAGATGGCCGAGCCCACTAGTCCCCGGTGGCCTGCGATGTAGGTGGTGTCCGAACGATCAAGTGGCGTCGCTACTTCAGGTGAATTCATGCCTACCGATATCCTCTCCCCCTTGACTTTCATCAAGTTTCGCCCACACCGTGACGACAGCCCCTTCAAGTTGCAACCGCAGACTTGACCTCGATCGGTCCAGGATAGGGCCTTGTACGGGGGTCGCTGTCCTGCTGTGATGATGCTCATCATCGACAGCCTCGCTCGACCTCGTCCTTGCGGCGGAACTCAGGAATTCGATCAGATGAGATGCAGTCGCGCTAACCGAAGATCCAGCGTGTGGCACGTGTAGCAACGTCTACGGCAGGCTGAACGATAACAGCATACGCGGCTTTCCCGGTCTCGTCCACCGCCCGGCTTGACTCACGTAATCTGCCCGCGAAACGCCTTCGGTGCCTCAGATAGGTTTGCCCGCGAAACGGTGATCGTCGGAGGATGGAAAGTGGGTTGTCGATGCGGTCTCGCGCCGAGGTGACCAGGAAGTTCGCGGTGAGCTACGCGAATGCGTCGAAGAAGGATCGGGGTCGGATTCTGGATCAGGTGGTCGAGGTGACGGGCTGGTCACGCGACAACGCGCGTCGGCGGTTGGTCGCTGCCGCGCGGCAGGCGCCGGGGTCGGGTCGCGCGGTGGCGGTACGTGACCGCAAACCCCGGTCACCGAAGTACTCCTACGACGCGCTCAAGGTGTTGCAGAAGGTGTGGGCGGCCTCGGGTGGGCAGTGCGGAAAGTATCTCGCCGCGTCGATGCGGTTGCAGGTTGACGCCTTGGAGCGGCATCGCGAACTCGTTGTGGGACATGACCGTTACAGCGAGTCGGTGCGTGACGAGTTGTTGTCGATGTCGGCGGCCACGATCGACCGCTACCTCAAGACAGCGAAGGCCAAAGACCAGATTTCTGGTGTGTCGACAACGAAACCATCTGTGCTGCTGCGTAATTCCATCAAGGTACGACGCGCTGGCGATGAGGTCGAAGCCGAGCCGGGGTTCTTCGAGGGCGACACCGTCGCCCATTGCGGACCAACCCTGAAAGGAGAGTTCGCGCGCACGTTCAACCTGACCGATGTCCATACCGGGTGGGTGTTCACCCGCTCGATCCGCAATAACGCGCATACCCACATCCTGGCCGGACTGAAATCCGCGTCGGCTGAAATCCCGTTTGCGATAACGGGTTTGGACTTCGACAACGGCAGCGAGTTCCTCAACCATCCGGTCATCGAGTGGGCCGGCGGGCAGGGGATCTACTTCACCCGATCGCGGCCGTACAAGAAGAACGACCAGGCAACCATCGAATCAAAGAACAATCACGTCGTACGCAAGTACGCCTTCTACTGGCGCTACGACACCGACACCGAACGTGCCGTGCTCAACCGGCTGTGGCGACTGGTCAACGATCGGATGAACTACCTGACCCCGACCATCAAACCCATCGGATTCGCCTCCACCGCCACCGGACGCCGCCGGCGCGTCTACGACGCCCCGCAGACACCGTTCGACCGGCTCCTGGCCTCCCAGGTCCTCTCACAGGCCCAACAGGCCGACCTGCGCGCCTACCGCGACACACTCAACCCCGCCAAGCTCGGACGCGAGATCGCCGCACTTCAAGACCAACTCCTGCTGCTGGCCAAGGAGAAAACCGAGCAACTACACCTCGCGCAGACGCCTTCCGCCCTGCCTGATGTCCGCAAAGGTGTTCGAGTTCCCGCCAGCTGACACTTTCGCGGGCATCCCTATCTGAGGCATGGGCCCGGCTTCGCGGGCAGTTTGACGTGAGGCACTACCCCGCCAAGCTCGGACGCGAGATCGCCGCACTTCAAGACCAACTCCTGCTGCTGGCCAAGGAGAAAACCGAGCAACTACACCTCGCGCAGACGCCTTCCGCCCTGCCTGATGTCCGCAAAGGTGTTCGAGTTCCCGCCAGCTGACACTTTCGCGGGCATCCCTATCTGAGGCATGGGCCCGGCTTCGCGGGCAGTTTGACGTGAGGCACTACGGTCCCATCTGCTGTCCGGGGAGATCGGCTGTCCTTCGTGCCCGTCGGGAGTGCTCGGCGGATGGGGTCACGCACGCGCGAGGACAATCGGGAGCTGTATGAGGCGTACATGCTCAAAGAGCAACTGCGCGATGCGATCCGCGTCACCGGGAGAAGGCGGTTCGTGTTGCTGACCGGGGCACAGGCATGGGCCCGCGACAGTGACATCCCCGAAATCGCAGCGCTGGGAAGAACACTCGACCGCTACAACGATCGTAGCCGGAATGCGTTGCGTCACAACCTCACCAACGCACGCAGTGAGGCCACCAACACTCACCTACGCGCACTGACCAAGCGGGCCTACGGATTCCGTACACCAGAAGCGCTGATCACGATGGCAGAACTCACCCGCGGAGGCGCCTGCCCCGAACTGCCCTGGCCGTAATCCACCCACAAGAACGTCAAGAGATCCGGTCAATGTTGGCGTAGATACCACCTACTTTGGCTGCCGCGATGACCACGGTGCGTGGGCGCGTGGTTTTAAAGAACTCGAAGACCGCTGCCCTGTCGGTAAGATCCAACTCTGCGCTCGTCCGACCGACGAGGCCGGTGAATCCTTCTTCCTCGAACAACCTCCATATCGCGGACCCGACCATTCCCCGGTGACCCGCGATGTACGTGGTTGCCGATCGGTCCAGCGGCTCGGATGATGCGAAGTCGTCACCGCGATCTTCCATGCCAGAATCCCCTCTCTGGTGTCACGGCGCCATAGTGCGCCATACCACCTGACCGCTACGAAAGCAGGTGATCCTGTCCGTCTGAAAATCCCGCTGTCCTCGGACGATAGCTGTGGTGATTGTTCTGTATTCCATAAGCGACCGTCGTCGCCGAAGCGACGTCGACCACCGCTACGGCGTCGCACACGCCGTCATTGACAAAGCACACCTCGGTGCGCCGCGAGTTCGGTCCACGCAGTGGGCGTTTGGTGAATTGCCCGAAGAACGCCGTGATCGCAATCTGAGGCGCCTGCCCAAGAACCCCACCTTTACCGTTGACCACAGGACGACGCGGGTCGCCGATCAGCTCGCACGTCGTCCACGTCACCGAGTCGCACACGTCACCGGCAACGTAGGCACCGAGCGAGTATCCGCGCAGCACGATCCTCGAGTCAGGGCACGCCGCATGACGGACCGTGATGGCGTTGTACAAGGCCACGGCACCGGCGTATGCGGAGCTGTCAGTCATCTGCGCTGAATAGCCGACGATGGTCGTGGTGGCCACATCGTCGGGATACAGATAGCTGATTGAATGGCCGGCACTGTCCATGGCACCGCCAACTCCGAAGTAGGAGACCTCGGGACACGTCGCCCCGTGCGCACGACCGATATTGGGTGCCGCGGTCGCCAGACCCACAACGATGAGCAGGACGGTGACCACGGTCAGTATCCGCGAGCGATTCATCATTTTACCTCCGGGCTGACGTCAGCGGTTGCGCTGGAGTGCGAATCCAAGTCCGATCCGCTTTGAAGAATTTCCGACGTGGTATGTAAGGGTAGCGCCAGCCTGACGACTTCGCCGATTGAGTCGCGCATAGTTTGCGAAGACGATGTCCGCTGGCGCACAAAGCGGTTGCAAATGTTCCGATATCGTCCGAGAAAGATTGTAATTTGGACGCGGAGGCATTGCGTTGAGTTGAGCATTAGTGTGGACCACACTCAGGATCGCAGGTCACAGGCACACTCCCATCGCTGACTCCCAACCGCCGAGACACTCGTGGAGCCACCGCAGGACCACGGCGATTGGCGGTGTGATCCGCAAGAAGTTGGGCGCATAGCGGAAATATGCTATTAAGACATTTCGGAACTAAAGGTTTCTTTGGCGAACCCGATGAACCAACGGGAGCAGACGAGACCGAATGGCGTGTCGGCCGGTTCAGCCCGATCGGAGAGATAATGAACCACTACCTTCGGATTGCCGTCGCGGCAGTCTCACTGTCGTCATTCTTGTTCTCAGTGCAACCCGCGACCTCGTCCGCGGCGATTCGTCTGCCTGTCGGCGTGGCCACGGTTTCCACTATGTACTCGGGCACCGACTACACAGCCGATTCACAGGGTATCGCCTATGCCGGAGCTCAAGCGATACGCATTCCGGCCAAATGGAACCTGATCCAGCCTGGGGCAAAGCAATCTTATACCTGGAGTGAGCTAGACGATGCGGTCACGGCGGCCCGTGCTGCTGGCCTGTCCATCCTGATGAACCTCGAGGGCCCTGCCCCGGTGTGGGCGCAAAAGCCGGGGGCGAATCCGTTCGCCAACGGCAACGCTCCAGATGACCCCGCGGACTTCCAGGACTTCGCAGCGGCGGTCGCCAAGCGATACTCATCTAGGGTCACAGCGTGGGAAATCTGGAACGAACCCAACCTGTCGCGGTACCTCATTCCGCCAACCGCTGCCGAGTACGTTCCCTTGCTCAAAGCGGCCTACACTGGTATCCGGTCCGCGGGGTCAGGCCAGCCAGTCATTACCGGCGGTACGTCCAGCAGCCGGGAGAACACCCGCGACACGACGTTCATCTCGGATATGTATGCGTTGGGTGCGTCCAGCTATTTCAACGGCATTGGCGTCCACCCATACACTTTTCCGTACGGTATCGCTCAGGACCCCCGCTATGGTGACGGTGGTGGCGCTGCGGTCATTTATGGGGCGCGGTCTTTGATGGTGGCCAACGGGGATTCTGCCAAGTCAATTTGGATCACCGAATTCGGCTTCCCCACCGGCTCGACAACTAACTCGGTCTCCGAGGCCAATCAATCCAAGCTCATCCTCGATGCGATCAACCGTGCCAACTCCTTGTCGTGGATTGCGGTGTTCTTCATATTCAACTCGCAGGACCTTACTTCCAACAAGTCCATCGAGGACGGAAACTTCGGTCTATACCGCTACAACGACAGCGCCAAGCCGATCGTCGCGGGGTTGCGGTCGCTTCTGGAATGAGGTAATCACGCCGGGCGTCAAGGCCGCTGCGCGGCAAGTTGCTTGACCAACGGATACATGCGATCCGCATAGATGCTGTGAGCCCGATCGGTGGGATGGACCCCATCACCGCCTACCATCCCCACCCTGTCTCCCAGCCAATCCTCCGACAGTGGATCGACGAATGTTGCACCCTCTGCACCCCAAGCATCATCGAGGGTCGCGACATAGTCGAGCAGGTTGGGGGTATACGGTTCCGCCCGCGACCACGCAGGTCCGACAGCAATCACCCGCGCGTTCGGGCTCCGTTGCTTGATGATCTGGGCGCAGCGACTCACCGCGGTGGCAACATCACCCGCAACATCGACATCGTTGGAGCTACCGAAATACAGAACACCAACGGTGTCCGAGTCGACCAGTCGGTCGGTCTCGGTAACGAAAGTCGTCCCCTCCAGACCCACTTTGAGATACCCGGAACCGCCCTTGCCGTCGACGATCACCGAGGTGACGTTTCCCTCATCCGCTAGGCGATTGACCACGATCGTCGCCCAGTTCGCCGCACCCTGGCCTCCGAACTTTGTTCCTGCCGTGCTGGAATCACCAATGATGATGACCTCACCGGGTGACGAAGGCGATCCACTCGGTGAGTCAGAACCCCCACCGGATAAGACCACATAGGTGGGAGTGTTAGCGCACGCACACAGTATCCACCCGAGGATGGCAGACAGGACGATCAGTGTGCAACGGCGGCACGTGGCACCAGTCCCAAGTTGACGGCTATACATGCACCAAACGGCGCGACATCGTCGTCGCACCAGAACTCATGAATCCGCTACACGCCGTGCGCGCACAGGATCGACGGAGACAGACCTCGCCGCGTAGACCATCACTGAAAGAACCACGCCTTGCGACACCACGGGCACCAAACACAGCATCCATTCGCTCTCGGTCAGTCCCATCGCCAAAATCATCAACAGCCCTACGGCGGCACCGATGACCATAGCCCAGGTTGCGTTTCCTGGCGCACCCACCGCGAGCAGTTTCGCATTGAAACCCTGTGAGCACGCACTTATCCCAGCACCGACGATGCTGGCAATCACCAAGTATCTGGCAGCGTTGTACTGGGATCCTGCGAGGGCGATGATCACCATCGACGCCGGATACGCCAGCATCAGGACCAGCGCGAAGTATCCAAAGCACACGGCGAGCAGCTTGCGGTACAGCGACGCGAACGCCGGAGGCGTCGAGGTACGCCGCGCCAGCTCGGGCACGATCACGGCCGCGATCGAGGTGGTCAGCAAGGTGATCGGACCCACAACCTTGCTCGACATCGAGAACAGGCCCACCAACGTGGAGCCGGCAACCGCGCTCAGCAGCGGAAGCTGGAATTGATTGGCGGTTGCCGAACACGCGTAGGCCCAGTAGCCCAGCCATCCGGAGAACACCCGATGCAACGGCCGCACCCCGGCAGCCAGAGCGCTGCGCAGGGGAAATGAGACTCCTAGAATGACCGGAACGGCGAATGCCGCGGACAAAGCCGACATCGCAACGGCACCCGTCACCACGTATGCCCAGACGGCCACGCCCAGCGGCACCAGACGATGAACCAGCACGAGGAAGTTCGCGGCTCGCTGTTCGTTGAGACTCGTCAGGTGCGCCTGAGCATAGTTCTGCAGCGTATCGCCCAGGGCGAATAGGAATCCCGCCG
This sequence comes from Gordonia gummivorans, assembly GCF_022513585.1. Taxonomy (GTDB): domain Bacteria; phylum Actinomycetota; class Actinomycetes; order Mycobacteriales; family Mycobacteriaceae; genus Gordonia. Next base: position 13,724 of record NZ_JAKWBF010000045.1, on the reverse strand, counting down.
CCGCGGCCCACGTCAGGCCGATCGGCACCCACACGACGAACAGCACCACGAACGCAACGGTCACCAATGTCAGATGCACCGCGTACAGCGCACCATGTAACGGGACCGATTCCGCCGGTGCTCGTAGCACTCGGATCGGCGCCCCGACACCGGCCACCAGACCGACGATGAGCCCCGTCGCATACGCCGTCATCAGTACGCCGAAGTCGCTGACCAACGTCCCGCGGGCCACCACGATCAAACACACGCCGAGTGCAGCCGAACTCACTACCCGCGCTCCGACCCGCGACACGGCGCTGAGTGCTACCGCGCGATTCGCGCCGGCCGTTGATTCAACCGTGGCCGCCCCCGAGCCAGCATGTGCATCCGCCATGAGTCACCGGGGAGTCGGGGTGGCGGCCTGCCGAGTGACCAGACGCCGCACCCTGCGGTACTGCGGCGTCAGCCGCATCCGGAACACTGCGACCGAAACGAAGTGCAGAAAGGTGGCGGTGTAACCGGATCGTTTGCGTCGCCACGTATTCGCATATGACAACCGCGCGGTGTGGCTCTCGGCGATGAACTGTCGCCACAGGTTTGCGGTCTTGGACAGCTCGTGAAACCGCAGCGCTCCCACGACATCAGGTATGACCACTTGATCCGGATGCGCATCAGCCATCCGTAATTGCAACTCGAGATCCATCACGGTGTTCAACGAGTCGTCAAAACCGCCTACCGCGCGCAGGAACTCGGTACGGGCGACGATGGAGCCGGAGAAGGCCACACATCCTCGGGAGATGATCCGATCGATGTTCAGAGGCCGGCCAGCGTAGTTGTCGACGACGCTGCCGTCGGCACGCACAATCTGATGTGCGCCAATCACCACGTCCGCATTGTCGGCTTCGTTGATCGCGGTACGGACCGCCTCAAGAGCGCCAGGGCGTAGAACGTCGTCAGCGTTGAGCCAGATAGACCACGGCGACTTCGCCCTTCCGAGGCAGCGGTTGAGTGCATCGGATTGACCGCTGTCCTTCTCGGCAATCACTTTGACACGCGGATCCCGCTCGGCCACTTCGGTATAGACCTCAGAGGAACCGTCAGAGGACATCGCGTCTTGCACGATCAGTTCATCGTCGGGTCCCATCTGCTCGAGCGCACTCTCCAACGCCAAACGCAAGTACGGACCAGGGTTGAAACTCGGGACGAGGATGCTGAATGTCGCGGGAAGAGTTGCAGATGTCACGGCCATTCCTTTGCTCGGTGCGAAGTCGGAGTCACGGTGCCGTCCGAGAGAAAGGTCTCGGCGGCCCCGACACTCCCGCCCTGCGTGACGTCGGCAAGGTCGTCGATGACGTCCACACCGCCGACGTGGTCGGCGTCATCAGCATCGTCAGAACGCTTGCGGCGCGGCCACAATGAGACCCTACTCGGGATTGCGATGGCCAACACGATGCCTACTACCAGACCCAGGATTGTAAAAAGCACAGCGTTTGTCACCGAGAAGGCGGGCACCTCCTCCACCCCGGCTCGGGCGGGCTGCAGCACGATCAAGCCCAGCGACTGCTTCCCGCCGCCCAGCGGCTTCTCAGCGGCACCTACCTCGCTGACCAACTCGTCCGCCACCGCCTGCGACAATCGTGCCGCGTCCGAAGCATTATCGTCAGTGACCGTGACGTTGAGCAACACGGTACCGGGGGGGACCTCCGTTTCCAGTTGGGAGGCCAAGTCCCCCCCGGAAATCCCCACACCCGATTTCTCCGCCGCCCGCACCATGAGTTCAGGCCCGGACGCGAGTACTTGATAGGTCTTGACCCTCGCTGTGGCGGCCAAGTTTCCTTGATAGGCCGATGAGACATCCTGCGCTGCAGTCGAAGCAAACAGGGTCGTGGTGGCGCGGTACGAGGTGGAGGCCGTCGATGCGACGATGACCGCCACCATCAGACCGATGAGTCCACACACGACGATGAGCGGAAGACGTCGCGCCACAGTCAAACCCAGCGCCTTCATCCGGACACTCCTTCTGGCTGAGATTCGGGAGTCGCGCGCAGTCGCCCCCTGTTCGAGATCATGGTCATCTTCTCCTTGTCGATCACGATGCGACCGGGGCCAATGAACATCGGGATGATCACCGCAAACGGTGCAATACCAATGAAATACGGAACAAACACGGATTCGAGAGTGGACGTGGCAATCACGCACGTGAAGTACACCATGATTGCGGCGCGCTCCTCACCCTGCAACAGGAAGAGCTTCAGCGCGATCGCCGCCACAAGCACCAGGATTCCCCAGATACCTACCGATACGCCGAAATCCAGCCATGCATTGTGCGGCGAATAGTTCGCGACGAATAGGGAGGCGGTGTTCAAGTGCTCCCAGGCCACCGGTCCATGGCCCATGATCGGCCGATCGACGATCATCGATTTCGCATCATTCCATAGGGCACCGCGATAGCTGAACTCCCCGTCTCCGTAAACCAGTACTGCCGGCGCGAGCGACAATACGGTGGCACCCAGCAGACAGACCCCCAGGGCCACTGATCGTAATCGCGGCGGAGCCATGCGATAGCAGGCGAAAGCAAAGCCGGCGGCGCCGAGGCCGATGAAAGCCGTTCGACTGCCGGCAAGTTCACCCAGCAGGATGACTGCGGGGATCAACAGCGCCGCACGCCACCAGGACGTTCCGAACATCGCCAGCGGAAGCATCAACACTACAGACAGACCGAGTATGTTTCCATTGCCGGCAAAGGTGGACGTGAGCACCAGTCCTGCCGAACCGCACTTGTCGACACGGCAGTTGGTGACGATCTCGGAGTTCAGGAGTATGGCTATCACAACCGACGCCGCAGTGCTCAGCAAAGCCAGCCTGCAACCGCACGCCACTGCGGCCAGACTGATGGGCTGTCCTTTGAGGACTACTCCACACAGCAGCAGTACGGCCAGTCCCCACCGCATCAACGTGCTCGGGGTGAGATGCCCACCGCTCAGGCCGAGAAAAGAGATGGGTGCCAGCGACATCAACATGATCACCGGTAGATCGACAACGCAGCTCTCCTGGTTGACATTTCGTCCAATGATCAGAACCACCATGATGCACGCGGGAAGGTACCAGAGTCCGGGAAACAGGATGGAATCGGGCGAACCAAGGAACAACGGTCCAAGAAAGAACGTGCAGATCATTGGCCATGCACCGCCAAGCACGATCGTCACGATCGCATACTTCTCGTCGCCGGAGAAGCCTCTGAACTCCTTCACCGGGAGCGTCGCCACAACCGACAAGAGCAGCGCTGCAACCGCGTAGATGATGACGAGGATCACGCTGCCACTCCCTCTTGGGTGCGATGCCATTCGATTCGCCGTGATCGAGCCACCACCCGCAGGACGGCAATACTCAGACCGAGCGTCGCGCCTGCGACACCGTACATGAGGTTCTCACTGAGCCCCATCGAATCCGATGTGACAGAGGTCAATGCGGCCTCATCAACCACCGTGGCGCGCACTGGAATCAGGTCTTCACGCTCTGGGATGACCTTGGTCAAGGATCGGGCAAGCGAATTCACTTGTGCGATCGCGGATTGAGGAGTCGACGAGGTCACCGAGATCACCAGCAAACCTGAATCCTTCGGTGACGTCACGACCATGGCGTCGCTCAGGTCACCCTCCGCGATACTGAGCCCATTCGCTTGGATCGCATACCGCAAGAAGCTTTCGGAATCCGCGATCCGTGCGTACTCGGGTACACGCGACATGAGGTACGCCACCGCTTTGTATCCACCGGCATCGACCTTGGTTTGACTGATCGACGTCATCACCGTCGCGGATGCGGAATACCGCGTCGAGGAGAAGTGCCCGATGACAACACCGATCCCCAAACCGATCAGGGTCATCGCCACGATGACGACGCCATTAAATCGTAGAAATGCGCCGACCGCGTTCAATCGCATGAATGGTCACCGCCGCCCGTCAACATGTGGATGTCATCGGTTGGCCGACAAATCGGGCATCGAGCCAGGCCAGCGACTGATCTTCGTGGCCGAGATTGCCGTGCCCGCCGCCGGCGATAACGTGGTGTTCAATGGACGGCCCACCGAGAGCGCAACTCTGCTCGACCGAATACTGCACCCACTCTGGCCGCACCAGGTCGTCGGCGTCGCCGTTGAGCACCAACATCGGCGCATCCAGCGGGCTTTGCGGTAGCGCCTGCCTCTGCAGAATGTGATCGAGCTGGGCAGATGTGTGTGCGTCGAGGGTAACAGCTTCATCGACCCGGAGCTCTTTCGCAGTTCGGACCCGTGTTTCATTGTCACATCCGAGGAGATCATCCCATTCACTTTGGTCGACACCGGGGATGACGGCCGATGCGGTAAAGGTGGGATCGATTCGGGAGGCACCTGTCAGCACTAGTGGGAAAATCACCTGTTGCGAAGCAGACAAGTCACCGTTCTCAGCGAGTTGCGTCAGAGCGGTCACGTTAGTCGCGGGCGAGAGAGCGACGGTGCCGACGAGATCGAGTCCGACGCCGTACGCGGCGGACAGTTCGTTGGCCGCCCATACCGCTTGTCCACCTTGGGATTCACCGTAACCGGCCCACCGTGGTGACACCTTTGCCGACAGGTGTTGCAATGCTCGGACCGAGTCGATCACGTTGAACCCTTCGGACTGCCGATCCAGATAGGCGTGGCTGCCTTGTGCGTTGAGACCCTCATAGTCGGTAGCGGCGACGGCGTAGCCGCGCGACAGCAGGCTCGCCACCAGCCCGTCGTAGCCACGAAGATTCGAACTGTGCGAGATGCCACATCCGTTGGCCAGACCGGTGGTGCCGTGCGCGAACGCGATGACCGGCCAGCCGCCCGCTGGGGCTGGACCAACGGGCAGGAAGAAAACGCCGGCCACTTCAGAGGGCCCGCCGGTTGTCCCGGAGGTCGACCGATACACCGCACGGAAGGCAGAGGACGAACTACGCCGCAGGGTATCGCTGAAGTCGTCGGTCTTGGTGGACTCGACGATTGTCCCGCGCTGAGCCACCCGCGTGTGGACGTCGACGGCCGAGACGATCGGGTCGAGGGGTACGCCACTCGGTCGTGCGGCCATGCCAGTGCACGCGGTCACCACCAGACAGATAGCGAACGAGGCGGCGGCGCTGACCAACTTCAACGATCTCACGTGCGGCCTGTACGCTGCGTCGTGATCGTGAGCGCCGATTGCAGCGCCCGTCGAACCGCATCCGATTCGACGCAGTTACTGTAAAAGGTTGCGGTCAGATTCATCTCGGCACCAACCTGGGTAACTGCGACGGCGATGCTGTTCGGACCGCCCGGCGGCAATGCGATGCCGAAGGTGTGCCCACCGTCCCCGGGTTGACTGGTCCAGGCCAGTTTCGCCGCCGTCGGATGTCGTGTCAGATCGGAAATCGACAATCCAACCGGCCCGACAGTCGCGGCGGTCGTTGCGACTTTTCCGAGCCGGGCATGCAGTCGGGCACGCGCCAACGCCATTCCCAACCGAGCGGGAAGGGTGGGTGCGTTGACCGCAGCCGTGTATGCGGTGCCAAAAGTCGCGGGATCGGCGGTGAATGGCACTGCCGCAACTGCATTGACGTTGGATAGAGTACCTCTCCCGGGAGGCAGGCACCGTCTGAGGTCAACGACGACCCCGACGGTGTCGGCCAGCCGAGGAATCTCGACCGCAAACGCGTCGGTGATACGGTGCGCCAACAGCGCCGCAATGGTGATCCTATCCCGCCCGATCTGGCCGCGCAGTTCCTTCAGGTCTTCCAGGAAGTCTCCGGCACTTCGGACCACCACCGATTGGACAGCGCCCGGATCCAGCGAAGACGGCGTAGCCTCGGAGGCTACCTTCTCCTGCGCTGAGTCAATACCCGCCGGGTTGTTTGACTGTTCCCCGGACCTGATGGCCTGCCGGGAGCGCAATGCCTGCAACCCGTTCCGCACGACCCTCATGTGCTGTCCGGGATTGCCCACAATCGATCGGACGATGGCCTCAGGAACTGGATGCCGGGTGTCGACAGTCGGGCGAGGTTCGCCAAAGCCATCAGGATGAGGCTGGTTACCCGTGAACGCGGCAAGGATCTCCATCATGACGAAAGCGTCGCCGAGGCCGTGATCGAAGCGGAGGAAGACAAAACGATCGCTCACCCGGACCGCCACCGCACCCACTGGTCGGTGAGCGAAGCACCGCGCCAACGAAACCTCGACATCGTTGGGCACACACAAGCCCTCGGGCAGCATCCAAGAGGCATCTGGCGTGAGGATCTGCCACCGGCGGCGCTCCGTGTCAGGTTTGACGCAAACGCGATAGTCGGGCCCCAAGTCGGCCATCCGATTCAAGATGTCGAGTGCAGTACCGGGCCAGACATCGAAAGGTCCGGCAACGACACCCACCGGAAGGCCGGCGAAACGCCAGTCCACCAGGCTCGCACGGATGTGGCGCCGCCCGCGTCGGGCGAGGCCGGTCGTATTCAGCTGCGGTATCCATGTCATCGGGACTGTCTTCCCACTCTCTGCACTGTGTTCGATTCGGCGATGCTGCGGTGCCGGATTACCGGTCAGTGTCGCCATCGAAAACTGTCGGAATTCGCCATCATCGCTCTGCCGCAAAGTATTCGAGTTCAAGTTGTCGCGCTACCGATGCCACCGACCAGGTCTCGTGCACGACATGGCGTCCCCGCTGCCCCTGCGCGCGGGCGGCTATCGGATCGTCGAGCATGCGCGCGATAGCTTTGACCAGCCCCTCCACGGTGTCGTCAACGACAGTTCCGGCGTCGGCCTGCTCGACAAGTTCGGCAAATCCACATGTCTCGGTGATTATCACCGGAAGCCCCGCCGCCATCGCCTCCAGCACCGACATGGGCAGCGGTTCGTTCACTGACGGCAGCACGTAGATGTCGGACTTTGCAAGGCGTTCGGAAACGACATCAGCGGAGACTGGTTCTAATCGTTGAATCCTATGAGCCACAGACGATCCCTCCCTCTCCGCGAGATCTGCGAGAAACTCGTCCAACGCCATCCCTTCACCCTCGTCAGGCCCGATAATCGTGAAGCGCGCGGGATAGTCACGAGCCAATTGCGCAGCCGCCATCGCGAAGGTCAGCGGGCGCTTGCGCCGGTGCAAACGCGCGAGAAAGAGCACCTCCGTCGGAGAGGAGCCGTCGTCATGCGCACGGGCACGCGTCGACGTATCGGCAGGCACACCGTTGATGAGCAGATCGTAGCGTGGTTGATCACCTATCGCGCGTTCCAGCTTCTTCCTTTCGGTGTCGTTGAGGTAGAAGGCCCGATATGCCTTCCGTACCGCCGGTTTGGTGAACACGGTATCGATTGCCCGGTGTATCAGGGATGTGCGCGGATTGATCATGCCGTGCGTCTGGACACATGTCGCGACGTTCATCGCATTCAGCAGACGGGCCGCAGGCAAGGACACGAAGTCTCGGCTGAGGTGGATGTGTGCGATGTCGAATGATCGCGCGTGGTGCCGTAGCCAAGTCAGCATTCGCGGCGAACATACTCGCGTGAAAGACTGTCCGCCGCCGATTGTCGTAATCGGAAACGTGATCAGTTCTACTCCTTCGACGGACGCCGGGATGTCGGGCTGCAGATCACCCGCGATGAGGGTGACATCATGGCCGAGTTGTGCCAGCGCAACACTCTGGTTGATGGCGACGGTTGACGGTCCGCCGTACTCCCCGTGCCGCGAATAGACCGGCAGCACCTGGAGAATCCTCATGACCGGTCCTCGGCTGACGATCGGGTCGCGTGGGTGATCACTACGCTACCCGGGGCAATCTCTGTGTCGTGCGGCATGCGGACATCCTTCAGCACCGTGCTCCCATCACCGATTGAGCAGCGTGAGCCGAGTTTCACGGGAGCACTGGTCCGTGTGAATGCGGCAGCTCGGTGGTCATGTCCTCCACTACACACGACTACATCAGCACCGATGATGGTGGCGTCGCCGACGACAATCGGCTCCGGGTTGATGAACCATACTCTGTCGCCGACAACGACGAAATTGCCAAGAGTGAGCTTCCACGGAAAGTGAACCCGTAGTGATCGACTCAACGAGATTGGAGCACCGACCTGGGCACCGAACGCACGCAAGAAGGCCGCCCGCATTGGCGTGCCGCCCAGACCACTTCGGAAGATGGGACCGATCGCCAGCCACGCCAGCAACCACGCTCGGTTCCGTCCGCGCTGAGACTTGTCAACGACATAGTCGGCGAGGCGCCGATCCTTTAGTGGCGGAGCACCGTCGGCAGCGGTCATGGAACTGCCAGATCAGTTCGGGCCGACGCATGCGCCCGACCTGCGAGCTTGTTCAGCCAGTCCTCGAATCGGCTGACAGCTGTGTCGACACCGAGAGCTTTGTCTGAGTACGCCTTTCCGGCAGCACCGAGCGATGCGGCCAACTCGTCGTCGGCGGCGACCCGCTCGATGGCAGCTATCAACCGTGCCGGATCGCCCGCCGGCACGACTACGCCCCCACCAGACTGCCGAACCTCAGCGGCAGTGATGCCCCGTTCGGCAACGGCAGCGACTACGGGCAGACCGTAACTGAAGTAGGTCGTCAATTTGCTCGGTATCGACATCTCGGCAACACCCGTCTTTTCGTTGACCAAGAGGACGTCAGCGGCCGAAAGCATTCGGTGGAACTCGTTGTCGGGCAGTGAATCGATAAAGGTGATGGTGTCAAGCCCCTGTGCGGACTGCTCCAGGCCTCGCCGCTGGTTCCCGTCACCGACGAGGTATATCCGAACCTTCCTGCGGGTCGCATCGAGAAGTCTGGCCACCTCCACGAGATTCTCCAGGCCCTGTTTGACTCCCATGTTTCCGGCGTGCACTGCGACAATTTCGTCGTCGGGGATTCCTAGTTCTGTTCGCGCCAGATACCGGTCCATGCGACATTGCGGACGCGCTTGGTTCCAATTCGGAATCTCGGTGATTGCATCTCTCCTCACACCGAGCCGGTGAACGAGAATGTCACCGAACCTCGGGTGCACCACCGCCACCTCATCGGCGGCCCGCAACGTGTGGGATTCCAGCCGGCGGACCAGTGATCTACTCAAGTACGACCCAGAGCCGGTCTCCGTCACCGCCTGACTGTAGAGATCATGGACCCACACACCGACCGGTGCGGCCGCGCGTCCGCGGAGCCCCCTCCAAGTCATCACCATGGCCGACGCGATCAATGGAGGACTGGCGAGTACGACCATTGCATCTCGTCGAAGGTGCATTCCTATGGCATGCCAACCGAACTCCAACTCCATTCGGGACCGGGGCACCAACGCCGCCCGCTGCGGAACGCTGTGCGGCACGCGCACCACGATCACGCCGTCGATCACGCTTGTCGAAGCGAAGTCGGCCTCCGACCCGTGCATTCGCCACTCTGGATAGTGTGGATATCCCGTGATGACGCGCACGTTCCAACCCCGTGCCGCGAGTCGCCGCGCCATATCGGTTACATACGGTGCGATTCCGGTGACCTCTGGCGCGTAATTGATTGCCACGAAATCGACACATCGCGCGGCATGTGTTCGACTTTCGGGGGGCCTTGAGGCGGTCTCGGGACCTGCGGAATCGGTCACGTTTCGATAAGCTGCCGAACGTGTCATATCACACTCACCTCATATCGCTCAGCTGGCCGATTGTGTCCCGAATCATCGGGCTGGCATTCGTACCGAATTCGGTTCGCGTCGCTGCGCTCCGTTGTTGGGGTGCGACGATCGAGCCCGGGGTTCTGATGCGGCACCGGGTACGGATAACCTCGCCATGGAACCTTCGGGTGGGCGCGGACTGCTGGATCGGCGAGGATGTCCAGGTAGAGAGCAGAGGACCGATCAGAATCGGCAGTAATGTTGTGCTGTCACAGTCCGCCAAATTGAGCTGTTCCGAATCGGCCACAATGCCGCTGGACATCCATGACGGCGCGTGGATTGCATTGCGTGCCAGCGTCATAGGTCCGTGCATCATTGGTCGCCGCGCAGTCGTTGGCGCAGCGGCCGTTGTGACATCGGATGTGGCACCAGGAGAAGTCGTATCGAGCCCGAATGTGGTCACTGTGGCCTCACGTCCTGACCTGGTCTGAGTGAGATCGGTACCAGTCGACGACCTCCTCGACCCCTTCCGTGAGTGAGATCCTCGGGCTCCATCCCAGCGCACTGATCGCAGTGACGTCGAGAACCTTCCGGGGTGTCCCATCTGGTCGTGAGTGGTCCCACTCCACTAAACCCTCATAACCCACAGCGTCTGCCACGACATCCGCGATTTCGGCGATTGTGTGGTCTACGCCTGTGCCAATATTGATCTGTTTGTCTCCGTTGTAGCTTCGCAGGAGATACATACAGGCTGCGGCCATATCGTCCGCGTGCAACAGCTCTCGCCGCGGAGTCCCGGTACCCCAGTTAGTAACCATCGGAGCACCCGACTGGCGAGCCTCTTCGTATCGCCGGATAAGCCCAGGCAGCAGATGACTCGAGGTGGGTGAGAAGTTGTCGTTGGGGCCGTACAGATTTGTCGGCATCGCCGAGATCCACGGCAAGCCGTACTGTCGACGCACGGCCTGAACTTGCAGGATGCCCGCGATCTTCGCGATCGCGTATCCATCATTGGTCTGTTCGAGGGTTCCCGTGAGCAGCGACGCCTCACGAATCGGCTGCGCCGCGAACTTCGGATATATGCATGAGGACCCGAGGAACAGCAGCCGCTCGACGCCGTGCGTGAGCGCTGCGTCCATCACGTTGAGTTGAATGCGCAGGTTGTCGGACAGAAAGTCGACCGGATACCTGCTGTTGGCGAGAATCCCTCCGACTCGCGCTGCGGCAAGAAGCACAGTCTTCGGACGATTCTGCGCGAAGTACTCGAACGTCGCCTCACGGTCGCGCAGGTCCAGTGCACCGCTGGTCTCACCTATGACCCGGTCGACACCCATCTCCAGCAACGCTCGGACCAGGGCCGACCCGACGAGCCCACGGTGACCGGCGACATACACTGTGCCGGCCGACTCGAGGTAATCCGGCGAGCGGAGCGAGCTCACGATGCCTTGTCCCACGCGGGCAGGAGTGGCGTGTCGATCCAGGCGCTACCCTCGCATTCCAGAGCTGCAATGTCTGCGTCGACCATGATCCGAGCGAGCTGGGTCGCGTCGACTCCGGCCTTCCAGCCAAGAGCCGACTCGGCGTGCGAGGCGTCTCCGATGAGTGAGTCGACCTCTGTGGGCCGCAGATATCGCTCGTCGAACTTGACGTGATCGTGCCAGTCCAGTCCGGCATGGTCGAAGGCTGTCTCAAGGAATTCCTTGACCGTGCACGGCACTCCGGTCGCGAGTACATAGTCGCGAGGCTCGTCTGCCTGGAGCATTCGCCACATTCCCTCGACGTACTCGGGTGCGTAGCCCCAGTCACGAACGGAGTCGAGGTTGCCCATATAGAGGTTGTGCTCCAGCCCGGCCTTGATCCGAGCCACCGATCGTGTGATCTTTCTGGTGACGAAAGTCTCTCCGCGGCGCGGTGATTCGTGATTGAAGAGGATACCGTTGACGGCAAACAGTCCGTACGCCTCACGGTAGTTGCGCGTGACCCAGTACGAGTACACCTTGGCTGCCCCGTACGGCGACCGAGGATAGAACAGAGTGTCCTCATTCTGAGGCGGCGGGGACGCACCGAACATCTCTGAGCTCGATGCCTGATAGAACCGGCATTGAATACCTGCCAGTCGCACCGCCTCAAGCAGTCTTATGGAACCGATTCCGGTGGTATCACCAGTGTGTTCGGGCTCGTCGAAACTGACACGTACATGCGATTGGGCCGCGAGATTGTACACCTCGTCCGGATGAATGCCGGCGAGAAGTGTGACCAGTCGCGCCCCATCGCTGAGATCGCCGTAGTGAAGAAACATGCGGGCGCCGGGCTCGTGCGGGTCTTTGTAGAGGTGGTCGATCCGGGAGGTGTTGAATGTCGACGACCGCCGGATGAGGCCGTGTACCTCATACCCCTTGGACAAGAGCAGTTCGGCGAGATATGACCCGTCCTGGCCGGTGATGCCCGTGATCAGCGCCTTCTTCATGTTCGCGTGTCTCGCTCTCAGTAGTCGGTGTGGACGTGTCGTCGTGAATGGGGGTCAGTAGGCGCCGTTGCTGCTGATCACCGCGCGCGCGGTGCGCCAAAGGATGACGAGATCTGCTGCCAGCGACCAATTCTCGACGTAGGAGAGGTCCAGTTGAACTGAGTCCTCCCACGTGAGATCGCTTCGACCGGACACCTGCCACAACCCGGTCATTCCGGGTCGGACGAGCATCCGACGAACCACCGTCGCGTCATAGGACTCGACTTCGTCACGCAGCGGCGGCCGGGGACCTACCAGGCTCATTGAGCCGTCGATGACATTGAACAGTTGCGGTAGTTCGTCGAGGCTGTACCGCCGGAGAAATCTTCCGACCCGAGTCACTCGCGGATCATCACGCATCTTGAAAAGGACTGCGTTGCCATCGTTTTGATCAGCCAGTCCAGCTCGAAGGGTGTCAGCATTCTGAACCATTGACCGGAACTTCCACATCAGGAACGGCTCGTTGTTGACTCCCATCCGTTCGGCTCGGTAGAAGATCGGTCCGCGGCTGTCAAGCTTGATGGCGATCGCGCACGCGACCATGACAGGCGCCAACATGACGATCAGCAACGTCGCGGCCACCTTGTCGAAGGTCGTTTTCAGTAGCTTGGTGGCACCTTGGTAGCGGGGTTTGTCGACGTGTAGCAAAGGCAGTCCAGCTTCTGGCCGCATCGTGATACGCGGTCCTGCAACATCCAAGAGGCCCGGAGCCACCAGCATGTCGACATTCTTTCCCTCCAGTTGCCACGACAGTTCCCGCATCGCGGCATGCCCCAGAATCTCCGTGGAGGTCAGTGCCACCGTATTCGCGCCGTACTCGGCGATCGCGTTGGCAGCTTCGCCAAGTCCGACCATCACCGGGACTTTCGCGTCGATCCCGTGCCGGCCAATGTGTTCAGCGATGGCGTCACGGTGCGGTCGGGCATCATTCACCGGAACACACAGCCCGACAACGCGATACCCGAGAGCCGGATTCTTGGTCAAGCGGTTGATGAGTGGCGCAGCCGAGGCCACCGACCCCACGACCACCATGGGACGCAAGAATCTGCCGCGGGCTCTGCCGTGCACGATTCGCCGTCGCCAAAGCCAGCGACTCGCCAACAGCGCCGTAGTCCCCAAGGGCAGGATGATGGCGACAAATCCTCGAGCCACCGATAGATTTAGTACCAAGTCGACGATCGCCCACGCACCGAAAAGCCCGAAGCATGCACGCAAGACACGCGCATACTCGTTGGCGCCAGATCCCAGCACTCGTGGGTCACTCGCTTGCGCGACGCGCAATGCAGCGCACCACGCAAGAATCAACAAGACCGAAACAACAATGGCCGGGCACTCAATGGCCCCGATAGGACGACTCAGATCGGTGCCAAATCTTATCAACTGACCGGAAATGACTGCCGCAACAACAATCGATAGATCAGACCTGTTTACTCGGGCGGCGTACCAATTCGGCCAGGTCAACCCGCTTGCCACGTGGACCTCCGCACCCCCGTCAACTGCGGCATTGGTCGGCAACCGACCGACGGGAACGCTCATTTAACCAATCCTTTACAAGGCATGACTGGAGCAGAACTAATAAGAACGCTGAACGGATGCCGATCTCTTCTGCGACCCATGGAACAGTACAGGAGAGTTA
>NZ_JAKWBF010000044.1 GCF_022513585.1 Gordonia gummivorans | reverse complement strand
GATGGTACTGCACCTTAACCAGTGTGGGAGAGTAGGACACCGCCGAACACAACTTCATCAAGACCCCGTATTCGATACATTCATATCGAATACGGGGTCTTGTGCTATTTCCCAGCTATTCGTCTGGCGGCGGCCGTTTTCGTTGCGCTGCCGGCCTCGATGCTCTCGATCACTGTGCCGTGGACGGCACCACGATCATCGGGATGGCCAGAACGCGAAGCATCTTCGCGGCCGTGGTGCCGAGGAAGATCCGCCGCGGCGCGGCGAGCCGGCTCGACCCGACGACGATGACGTCGTCGTCGGCCCAATCAATACCTGCGACCGCTTCTTCGATGCTGTCGCCCTGCACGACGGCCGACGTCACCGGCACGGTCTCCGGCAGTCTGGCGGAGATCTCACCGGTCGCCTTGTCGATGTGGGTGCGTGCGTGTGCGACGGCGTCGTCGATGCCGCGTCCGCGGTGGTGATCCATGTCGTCGAGAGCGACAAGCGACACCAGCCTGAGCGGAACCTTGCCTGCCTGGCAGAAATCGACGATGGTGTCAACGAGATGACCTGCGCCGGGACGCATTCCGAGTGCGGTGCTGAGCCGGCCGATCCGCTCGGGACCGGTGTGGCTGAAGCCCAAGGGTGCCAGGGCGACCGGCACGGGAGACGAATGCAGGATGTCGTTGACGACGGTGCCGAGTGTGTGGCGTCCGACGATGCCTCCACCCGAGCCACCGATGACCAGCAGACCGGCGTCGACGTCTTCTGCCCGCTCGATCAGCCCGCCCGCGGGATTGGCGTGCACGGCCACCGAGGTCGTTGTGGGAATTCCGTCGTGCACGAGTGCGGCGGCTTCGTCGAGCCAGCCCTGCGCGGTCGCGTCGAGCGTGTCCGAGAGTCGTTCGACTTCTTCGGTCGGATTGTCGGGCTCGGGCGGAAGGACCACGCAGATCTCCAGCTCCGCACCGAACGTGCCGGCAAGTGTTGCACCGAGCGCGACCGCATCCCTGCCGCCCGCTGTGGCGATGTATGCAACGAGGATCTTCATCCGCACTCCCGTTCTCAGGTTGGCAACCATGCCCACCTCAGACGTTAGTCCACACGGGCACGGGCGCCCCGTGAAACCCGGTCAGGCGGAACTGACCTTTGCGAGGACGTCGAACTCCATCGCGTCGGCCGCAGCGATGTAGATGTCCTGGCGCAGGTGACGATCGGTCAACGACACCTCACCGCGCGGGCTGGCGTAGGTGAACGGGTCGGTCGCGGCTCGCTCGAGCGAGGTGGTCCCGGTCGCACCGGCACGCCGGGTCAGTTCGGCCAGCAGATGCATTCCCTCATAACACGACTCGCCGGGGGAGGTCAGCGGCGGCGCCCAGGCTCCGAAGCGGGAAACGTAGCGACTTTCGAAGTCGAGGCTGAATGCGGTGGCGAGTGACTCGAAGTAGCCGGAAACGGAATACAGCTGATGCGTCGCCCCTGCCCCGGTGGCCATCAGCATGTTCTCGTCCATGAGTGGGCTCAGTCGAATGCAGCGCTCGGTGAGGTCCCGAGCGGCGAACTGCTGATTGAATCGCACGGCGTCGTCACCGAGAAGCAGGACGAGCACGCCGGTGGCGTCGGATGACTCGATCCGATCGAGCACTTCGGTGAAGTCGGGGCAGCCCAGCGGCAGAAACGACGCCGACACCACACTCGCTTGCGCGTCGGAGTCGCGGAGCCGGTCGATCATGTGGGTCACGGTCAGTCGCGGCCACACGTAGTCGCTCCCGACCACCGCCCACCGCGCGATGCCGAGTTCGCGGGACATCCAGTCCAGCGCAGGCAGCACCTGGGTCTCCGGCACCTCCCCGGTCATGAAAGTGCCGTCGGCGCCCTCGCCACCCTCGTACACGGCGGTGTACACGTAGGGGATACGTCCGTCGAGCGCGGCCACGAGGCGGCATCGCACCGCCGACGTGTGCCACCCGACGACAGCGTCGACCTCGGCGTTGGCGACTGCGGTAGCCACCGTGGCCGGTGTTCGACCACCGTCGATCGTCGTGCTTGTCACCTCGTTTCCGAGGATTCCGCCGGAAGCGTTGATCTCCTCGATCGCGAGTTGGGCGCTTGCTGCGCACGATGGCCCGAAGATGCCCGATGGGCCGCTCTGCGGTATCACGAGTCCGAGTTTCATATCCGTCCTGCCACCTGGGGTGCGTCCCCCAGTGTGCCGAGAACCGGTTACCTCGGCGTTGCCTGCACGTCAGCAGTGTGTCGAGTGTGTCACCGGGTGAGGTGGGTGAGGCCGTCGGTCAGCGCCAGAAAGCGACGCGATCCGAGGCTGCGCGCGATGTCGGTTTCGATGTCGCGCTCGCGCTCACGAACCGAGGTGATGGCCTGAGCTCCGTGCGGACTGAGGAACACCATCACTCGTCGCCGGTCCAGCGGGTCCACCCGGCGGTAGACCATCGCGAGAGAGATCAGCTTGTCGACGGTGCGTGTCGCGGTGGCGGGAGCCTGCACCGTCAGACGAGACAGGTCGGTCATGGTTCTGCCCTCACCGCCGGCGAGCACTGCCAGCACGCGCCACTGCTCGGTGCTGACGCCCAGTTCGGCGAGCGCGGGTGCAAGTCGTTCCTCGATCAGCTGCGCTCCCCGCAGCAGACTGAGGGCCAGCGGATCGTCGGCGGGGGTACTGGCCGTGGGAGTGTCGACCATGCGATCGGAGTCATTCATCGCCTGCCCCTGATTCTGTGGATGGCTCGGTGTCACTGATCACGATGACGTCCTCGCTGACGTCGACGGTGATGAGAAGTGGAATCGGGCCGGCGGGTCGTCGGAGAAGGCGTTCGGCGATCGGCGCGTGGATCTCCCGTCGAAGCGTGCGATGCAGGTGTCGGGCACCGTACCGTTCATCGAAACCTGTTGTTGCCAAACAGGTTCGGGCGTCGTCGGTGACAGTGCAGAGAACTCCGCGTGTGGCGAGTTCGTCGGTGAGACGCTCGACCTCGAGGTCGACGACGCGCCGCGCTGTTCCGGTGTCGATCGAACGGAAGGCGATGATCTCGTCGAACCGGTTGAACAGTTCGGGATCGAGAAAGTCGCGCACGGCGTCCACGGCGATCGCCGTCTCGTCGCGCCGCCCATGTCGAATCCGGTCGACGACCCGACTCGCTGCGCCGATCGGTGCCCATCGCCGAGTTCGGCGCAGGTCGTGAATCTCGCGGGTTCCGAGGTTCGACGTCAACAGCACGATGGAATTGCGGAAGTCGATGGTGCTGGTGCCGGACGCGATGCGCAACGTTCCCGCGTCGAGGATCTGCAACAGCGCGCGCAGCACCGTGGGGTGGGCCTTCTCGATCTCGTCGAACAGCACCACGCCCGGGCGCGACACCGTGCCCTCGATCTTGTCCCGCTCGAAGAGGGTGAAGGATTCCTTCGAGCCCGCGTAGCCGGGCGGTGCGCCCGACAGTGATGCCGCGTAATGCTCCTGCGCGAGGGAGTTCATGTCGATCCGACACAGATTGTCGGCATCGCCGCGGACGAGGTGGGCGATGCGACGCGCCATCTCGGTCTTGCCGACGCCGGTTGGGCCGACGAACAGCAGCGAGGCGATCGGCCTGCGGCGATCGGCGAGTCCTGCACCGGCGATCATCAGCGCGCGGACCACGGCGTCGACCCCCTCGTCCTGCCCGACGATCGCCCCGGACAATCCGCGTCGAAGATCGTCGACCGACCGTGCGTCACCGAGTCGGAATCCGCCGGTGGTGTCGAGATCGTGGAACCTCGCTGCCAGATGTCCGGACATTCGCCCTCCTTTTCTTCCAATTGAAAGTAGATCATGCTGCGCGCCGAGGTGCCGATCCTGAGGTGTCACGAGTTCACAACCTCGATGACACGCGATGGCAATCGTGATTGAGGTACGTTTGTGTGACAATTCTTCCATTTGGAAGTAAATCTGAGCGACGAGGAGTCGACATGCGTCACGGTGACATCGCATCCAGTCCGGACACGGTCGGAGTGGCGGTCGTCAACTACAAGATGCCGCGCCTGCATACGCGTGCGGAGGTACTCGACAACGCCAAGGCGATCGCCGAGATGGTCGTGGGTATGAAGAGCGGTTTGCCCGGGATGGACCTCGTCGTCTTCCCGGAGTATTCGACGCAGGGCATCATGTACGACACCGAGGAGATGTACGCTACGGCGGCCACCGTGCCGGGGGATGAGACCGACATCTTTTCGGCAGCGTGCCGTGAGGCCAAGACCTGGGGTGTCTTCTCGATCACCGGCGAACGCCACGAGGATCATCCCAACAAGCCGCCGTACAACACGCTGGTGTTGATCAACGACGAGGGCGAAATCGTCCAGAAGTACCGAAAGATCTTGCCCTGGACGCCGATCGAAGGCTGGTATCCAGGTGGGCAGACCTACGTCACCGACGGGCCCAAGGGTCTCAAGATCTCGCTGATCATCTGCGACGACGGCAACTACCCGGAGATCTGGCGCGATTGCGCGATGAAGGGCGCCGAGTTGGTCGTCCGCCCGCAGGGCTACATGTACCCGGCCAAGGAACAGCAGGTGCTGATGGCCAAGGCGATGGCATGGGCCAACAATTGCTACGTCGCGGTGGCCAACGCCACCGGGTGGGACGGCGTCTACTCCTATTTCGGGCACAGCGCGATCATCGGGTTCGACGGTCGAACACTTGGCGAATGCGGGGAAGAGGAATACGGCGTTCAGTACGCGCAGTTGTCGTTGTCGACCATCCGGGACGCGCGGCGCTTCGACCAGTCGCAGAACCACCTGTTCAAACTGCTGCACCGCGGTTACACGGGCGTGCTTGCCGGCGGCGACGGCGACAAGGGCGTGGCCGAGTGCCCGTTCGACTTCTACCGCAACTGGGTCACCGACGCAGAGGCAACACAGAAGCAGGTCGAGGCCATCACGCGCGAGACGATCGGTGTCGCCGAATGCCCCGTGTACGACCTCCCCTCCGAGAAGGTGATGGAGGCCTGATCCACTCGGGCTCGGCGCGTCGGAGAGAACGCGCCGAGCCCGAGTGGATCTCGTGGTCAGCTCAGGTGGTGCACTTCCTGCAGGCCGTATACCGGGGTGGGGATGCCCTCGTAGCGCGCCTTCAACTGGAGTGCCAAGTACAGCGAATAGTGCCGCGACTGGTGAAGATTGCCGCCGTGGAACCACAAGCCCGGCTGCTGGGTGGGCTTCCACATGTTGCGCTGCTCGCCCTCCCACGGGCCGGGATCCTTGGTGGTCTC
This sequence comes from Gordonia gummivorans, assembly GCF_022513585.1. Classification (GTDB taxonomy): domain Bacteria; phylum Actinomycetota; class Actinomycetes; order Mycobacteriales; family Mycobacteriaceae; genus Gordonia. Next base: position 30,039 of record NZ_JAKWBF010000044.1, on the reverse strand, counting down.
CGAGCCCAGACCCCACACCTTGCCGACGCGGTCGGCGACTTCCTGGCCCATGAGGTCGGCCGCCCAGCCGTTCATCGACCCGTACCCGGTGGCGTAGACGATCACGTCGGCCGGCAGTTCCGTGCCGTCGGCGAGCACCACGCTGTTCTCGGTGAGGTGATCGACGTCGCCGTGGGCGAGCTTGATGGTGCCGTCGGCCACCAGTTCGCAGGCGCCGACATCGATGTAGTAGCCCGATCCGCGCCGGAGGTATTTCATGAAGAGCCCGGAGTCGTCGTCGCCGAAGTCGAGGTCGAAGCCGGCGGCCTCGAGGCGGGCGTAGAAGTCTTTGTCGCGCTCCCGGATCTGGTTGTAGAGCGGGATCTGGAACTCGTGCATGATCCGGTAGGGCAGTGAGGCGAAGGTGAGGTCGGCCTTCTTGGTGGTCATCCCCGATTCCACCGCCTGCTCGCTGTAGAGAGCGCCCAGACCGATCTCCATCAGGGAGTCCGACCGTACGATGTGCGTCGACGAACGCTGCACCATGGTGGTGTCGATCCCGTTCTCCACCAATGCCTTACAGATGTCGTGCGCGGAGTTGTTTGCACCGATGACCACGACCTTCTTGCCGGCGTAGGCGTCGGGCCCCGGGTGCTGACTCGAGTGATGCTGCTCTCCGGCAAAGACGTCGCGCCCCTCGAACGCCGGCACGTTGGCCTTGCCCGACATGCCGGTGGCGAGCACCAACTGTGTCGGATGCAACGTCATCTGCTCACCGTCGCGGTTCAGCTCGACGGTCCACTGCCCCGACCCCTCGTCGTAGGTGGCCGACGTGCATTCGGTCCGGCTCCAATACGGAACCTCCATCACCTTGGTGTAGAACTCCAGCCAGTCGCCGATCTTGTCCTTGGGTGCGAACACCGGCCAGTTCGCCGGGAACGGCAAGTAGGGCAGATGGTCGTACCAGACCGGGTCGTGCAGGCACAGCGACTTGTAGCGTTTGCGCCACTGGTCGCCCGGCCGGTCGTGCTTGTCGACGACGATCGCCGGCACCCCGAGTTGACGCAGACGTGCACCCAGAGCGATGCCGCCCTGCCCGCCGCCGATGACCAGGACATACGGCTGCACGGTGCGGCCGAGTTCGGCGTCTTCGGCCTCCTTCTTCTCCGCCCAGGAGCGCGGATCTGGGTCGGAGCCGTGCACCGCACCCCGGATCCGCGTGTGGCCCGCGGACTCCTCGTGTCCCTTGAGTTCCTGCAGCGTCGTCAGCAACGTCCACGCCTCGTCGTCGCCGGTGTCGGCGTTGCGGCGGAGCCGGAGGTGGCCTTCACAGCGGCCGACGGCGGTCTCGAACGAAATGAACGCCGACGCCACGCCGTCGTCGTCGGTCGCGGGTTCGGTGGTGGCGAATCCGGTGGGGTCGGCACCCGCGAGCCGGTTCTCGAGCATGTCGGCGATCTGGTCACGGCCCTCGACCGTGTTCAGGTTCCAGGTGAAGGCGACCAGGTCGCGCCAGTAGCTGTCGACGGCGAACAACGAGGTCGCGGCGGTGATGTCGCGCGTCGCCAGGGCGGTCTCGAAGCGCCGCAACCAGGTATCCACCCGTTGCTGTGGGCCCGCCGCCTCCCCGGTCGTGTTGGTGGCGCTCGTGGCGGTGGCCGGTTCGAGTGTCTGGGTCATGTCAGGCTCCTCTGGAATCGATCGCGCACCGTCGAACTCGGTGGCGTGTGATCCACAGCACACCGCCGTCGCCGGGGTGGCGGCAAGGGTTGCACGGGGTTGCGGTGTGCTGCGGCCTTTGCCCGACGGTGTGATCGGGAGCACAATCGGAATCGATGAGTTCACTACAACAGCGCCGGGAGCGTAGCGAGCATGGCGCACGATCGGCCCCCGAACCTGCGGTCGCGGCCGGCGACGATCCGCGCCAGTTCGCCCAGGTTCTCAGCGCCGTGTACGACGCCGCGATGGCGGGTGAACGATTGCCCGCACGTCCGCGGTCGGTCATCAGCGACTCGTGGGACCGGGTGCTCACCGCGGGAGTCGATCCCGAACTCGGTGGCCCCGACAACGCACTCGCCGTGGGTGACCTCGAGGCGCGGCGTCAGGAGTCCGGTCTCTCGCTGATCCTCGAAGACCTGACACGGGGGCTCGACGCGGTGATCGCCGACGGCGACAACATCCTGGTCGTGGCGGATCGGGGCGGCCGTGTGTTGTGGCGCAGCGGGGCGACCCGGGTGCTGGGCAAAGCCGACCGGCTCGGGTTTGTGGAGGGCGCAAGTTGGGCGGAGAACTCGGTCGGGACCAACGCGATCGGCACGGCACTCATGTCGGGTCGCGCGGTCCAGGTGTTCTCGGCCGAACACTTCGTGCGCAGTCACCATTCGTGGACGTGTGCCGGTGCCCCGATCACCGACCCCCGGACGGGTTCGGTACTGGGCGTCGTCGACGTCAGCGGTCCGGCAGCGACCATCCATCCCACCACCCTCGCCCTGGTCGACGCGGTCGCCAAGCTCGCGGAATCGGCTCTGCGCGACCACCATCGGGAGAGTCTCGACGCGCTGCGCGCGGTTGCCGCACCGATCCTGGCGAGGTCGTCGGGGCCGGCGTTGGCGGTCGACAACCACGGTTGGGTTGCCGCGGTCGACGCCGTACCACCCGCTCGCAGAGTTGTTCTTCCGCGCACCCTGTCACCCGGACGCGCCTGGGTTGCCGGCCTCGGCGAATGCGACCTCGACCCGCTGCCGGGTGGCTGGCTCGTCCGCGTCACCGGCTCGGACGAGGCGCAGCGCACCACCGTCGAGCTCGTCCTGAGCGGATCTCGACCCCAAGTCCGCGTCACCGGTGGTGCCGGTGTGTGGTCGCACGAACCCTCACCGCGGCATGCGCAGATCCTCGCCTACCTGGCCGAACAACCCGCGGGCGCGACCGCCGCCCAGATGTCGGCACACCTCTTCGGCGTCGACGACCGTGTGGTCACCGTGCGCGCCGAGATCTCGCGGCTGCGCAAGCATCTCGGCGGCCTGATCGCCGCCAACCCGTACCGGTTCGCGGACGGGGTGCGCGTCGAGGTGCGTTGAGCTATCCCGTTGTCGGCACCTCTGAACGGGACGGCCCGAGCATGATCGCCGACGCGACGAGGAAGCAGAGGGCGCCGACCAGGGTGGCGCTGGTTGCGAGCACTGCGGCGACGGTGACGCCATAAGGCGTCACGAATGCCGCGACGGCCGACACTCCGAACGCGATACAGCCGGCCAGGTTGATCATGATCGACCACCACTCGCGGACACGGGGTGCCCACAGCCGGTGTGGTCCGCGGTATCCGACCACTGCGCACACACCGCTGGCGAGGAACAACACCGAACCGCCTGCGTCCGGGGTCCAGACCCGGCGTTGGATCTCGGTGACGGTGTCGGCGGTGAGTGCGAACGTCGTGCTGACGTTGAACGCCAGGGTGCCCACGAATTGGGTTGCCGCAGTGAGCCAATCGACCCGCAGTGTCGGCCGACCATCGGGGCCGTCGGTGCTGCGCGGACCACTCAGATGCAGCTGGATGAAGCCGCCGGTTGTGAAGAACCAGGCACCGACGAAATAGCAGATGTTGATCGCGTCGACGCCGAGCGTCTCACCGAGTTTCGGCACCGAGCCCAGAGCGAACAGCGCGGAACCGATGATGAAAGCCCAGCACTGATGCGTCGGTGTCGGTGACCAGATTCGTTCGGTGGTTGGCTCGGCCACGACTCGGACCCCCCTCGCTTCGCTAGATTCAAGGACATGTTCTCTCATGTCGACGGATACCTTCGCCACATCATGGCCGATTGCACCGGCAAACGGTCGGGCAATGTCGCCGATTACATCCCGGAGCTCGCCGCCGTCGACCCGGACGGGTACGGGCTGTCGCTGTGCGTCCACGACGGGCACATGTATTCGCACGGCGACTCGTCGGTGGAATTCACCATCCAATCCATCTCCAAACCCCTCACCTATGCGATGGCGATCAGCCGGCTGGGCAACGCGATGGTGGACGAGAAGATCGGTGTCGAGCCGTCAGGCGAGGCGTTCAACGAGATCAGCGTCGACGACCGGCGCCGTCCGAAGAACCCGATGATCAACGCGGGCGCGATCCTTGCCGCATCGCTGCTGCTCCCTCCGGTGACCGAGATCGACGAGGCGACGGTGACCAAGGTGTTCGGCGAGGTGCTCGACTTCTACTCGGCGTGCGCGGGCCGTCGGCTCACGCTGGACGAGGCCGTCTACGCATCCGAGAAGGCGACCGGGTCGCGCAACCGCGCGATCGGATACATGCTGGACAGCTTCGGTGCCCTCGACACGAATCCGGATGCGGCACTGGATCTTTACTACCGGCAGTGCTCGATCCGGGTCACCACCGACGACCTGGCCGCGATCGGGTCGACCATCGCCAACGGCGGACTGAACCCGCGGACCGGGCGGATGGTCTTCAACCAGGAGGTCGCCCAGCGGTTGTTGAGCGTGATGACGACCTGCGGGATGTACGACGGCGCGGGCGATTGGGTGACCGGTGTCGGCCTGCCCGCGAAGAGCGGGGTCGGCGGCGGCATTCTCGCGGTGCTGCCCGGCCAGCTGGGTATCGGTGTGTACTCGCCTCGGCTCGACGAGCACGGCAACAGTGTGCGCGGGGTCGAGACCTGTCGGCACCTGTCGACGGACCTGGGCCTGCACATGTTCAACGTCACGCGCGAGAGCCGTGTGACGATCCGCTCGGTCTACGATCTCGACGGTGTCGAGGTCAGTGGGGACTGGACCGAGCTGGAGCGTGGCTTCCTGCGTACCTGCCGCGATCGCGTTCGGGTCTATGAACTCCAGGGCGATCTGACCTTCGCGGGCGCGGAAAGCGCGCTGCGACGTCTGGAAACGGACATGGACGATCTCAGTGTCGCCATCGTGGAGATCTCGCGGATCGGCGTGATCGATCCGGTTGCCCGCACGATGCTGCTCAGTGCGAAACGGACGCTCGACGAACGCGGCCGGAAAGCCATGCTGGTCGACCCCGACAACGTGGTGCGCACCAGCGTCAAGCGGCATCGCAACGACGCGATTGCTCCCAATCTGAATGTCCCCGAGGATCTTCTGGGGTTCGATCCCACGCTGCCCCACGTGCATTCGACGATGGACGAGGCGATCGAGGACGCCGAGGCATTTCTGCTCAAACAGCAATCCGACGCCTGATCGGTCGCCACATCGCTCCGGGCTAAGGTGGCCACCATGCGTCTCGTCATCGCCGAGTGTCAGGTCGACTACGTCGGCAGGCTGACCGCCCACCTACCGATGGCCCGGCGGCTGCTGTTGATCAAGGCCGACGGTTCGGTGAGCGTGCATGCCGACGACCGCGCCTTCAAGCCGCTGAACTGGATGAGCCCGCCGTGTTGGCTCACCGAGGCGCCCATCCCGGACGGCGTGCAAGCCGCGCACTACTGGGTCGTGACGAACAAGGCCGGCGAGGAGCTGCGGATCACCATCGCGTCGATCGAGCACGACTCCGAGCATGAACTCGGCATCGATCCCGGCCTGGTGAAGGATGGCGTGGAGGCCCACTTGCAGGAGTTGCTTGCCGAGCACGTCGAGACCCTCGGCACCGGGCACACGCTGGTCCGACGCGAGTACATGACGGCGATCGGGCCGGTCGATCTGCTCTGCCGCGACGCCGACGGCCAGACCGTCGCGGTCGAGATCAAACGTCGCGGCGAGATCGACGGCGTCGAGCAGCTCACCCGATACCTCGAACTGCTCAATCGGGATCCGCTCCTCGCTCCGGTGCACGGGGTGTTTGCCGCACAGCAGATCAAACCGCAGGCACGCACGCTCGCCGAGGATCGCGGAATCCGTTGCCTGGTACTCGATTACGACGCACTTCGAGGTGCCGAGAGCACGGAATTCCGGCTGTTCTAGGCGGTGCCTGGAGCACCTCAGGGAGCGGAGGTGGCTCTCGACAGGTGCTCGTCGAGCAGCTTGCGATCGTCTTCGTCGGAGCGTGCGTTGTAGTCGACGTCGTCGGGCCGCACCAGCAGTTCGGGCAGGTCGGCGACGCGGTTGCGCAGGCGGTCGAGGCTCTCCGCGACGTCCTGTCGCGAGCGGTCGGCCTGCGCGGCCAGTTCGCGAGAGCGTGCAAGCCGAGAGGTGGCGATGTCCAGGGCCGTCTGTTTGATCTGAGCGGCCTCGTCGTCGGCGCGCTCGCGGTCGGCCTGCAGTTGGGCCTCGTGCCGTTCGCGTTCCGATTGGCGTTGGGCCGAGCTCGTCGCGTCGAGCTCGGCTGCGTGTGCTTTGGCCGCTTCGACGATGCGATGGGCCTCGGCGTTCGCGGCCTCCATCGTCTTGGTGTGTTCGGCCTCCATCGCCGCCGTCCGTTCGGCGATCAATCGGGCCGATTCCGACTCGTTGGCCGCGGCGGTCTCTTTCACCTCACGGGCACGACGGTCGGCATTGTCGACGAGATTCTTGGCGGCGGTGGCGGCCTCGGCCCGGACCCGCTGGGCGTCCTGATGCGCCTGAGTGCGCATCTCGTCGGCCTCTTGGCGTGCGACCGACAGCGTCTCGGCGGCCTCTGCGCTTGCTTCCGCACGCATCTCGGACGCCTCGTCGGAAGCGAGCTGCAGCATGCGGGACAGGCGTTCGCTCATGCCCTGTGCGGTCGTCGGGGGCACCGACAACTTGTCGATCTCGCGCCGCAACTCCTCGATCTCGTCGCGCGCGTTCTGCAGATGCGTCGCGAGCTCGTGAGCGTTCGCAGTCGCGGCGTCGCGATCGGCCGCGAGCACCCGCAATTCGGCGTCGAGGCGCTGCAGGCGGTCGGCGACCTGATCGCGATCGTAACCGCGCATCACGATGGCAAAGGGCAATTGCCTCTGGGCGGGTGCTGGCATGCGGGCCAGTCTATCGGAGACCTCGGAATCAGTGACCGGAAGCAGCCGCCGGCTCGACCAGTTCCAACAGCACTCCACCTGCGTCTTTGGGGTGGACGAAGTTGATGCGCGAATCTGCGGTGCCGCGTTTGGCGGCGGGGTAGAGGACACGGACGCCCGCCGACGTCAGACGCTCGGTGACCGCGTCGACGTCGGTCACCCGAACGGCCAACTGCTGCAGGCCCGGACCGTTGCGGTCGATGAACTTCGCGATCGTCGACGATTCGTCGAGCGGTGCCAGCAACTGGATCACCGCTCCGCCGCCGGCCGGTCCGACCATCGCCTCCTCGACGCCCTGTTCGGCGTTGGTCTCCTGATGCAGGGTTTCGAAGCCGAGGTGAACGGCGTACCACTTCTTGGCCGCGTCGAGATCGGGGACGGCGATGCCCACGTGGTCGATGGCGACAACGAGGTCGGCGATGACGGCGGTCGGGCTGTTGGGGTCTGCTGCTGAGGTGGTCATGTCCTAACGGTAGCGTTAAGGGGTAAAGCGCACAGAGCGGGCGCTCGGTCACCCCGCTCGCAGTCTCGGAGGTGGCACACTCATGTCCTCGAATTCCACTGTCATCGTCGCCGGCGCGCGGACGCCGTTCGGTCGTCTGCTCGGTTCCCTCAAGGGGTTCAGCGGCGTCGACCTCGGCGCGATCGCCATCAAGGGTGCTCTCGAGCGGGCCGGTGTGGCGGCCGACCAGGTCGACTACGTGATCATGGGGCAGGTGCTCACCGCCGGCGCCGGCCAGATGCCGGCCCGCCAGACGGCGGTCAAGGCCGGAATCGGTTGGGACGTGCCGACCCTGTCGATCAACAAGATGTGTCTGTCGGGCATCGACTCCATCGCGCTGGCCGATCAGCTGATCCGCGCAGGCGAATTCGACGTCGTCGTGGCCGGCGGTCAGGAGTCGATGACGCAGGCGCCGCACCTGCTGCCCGGCAGCCGCAGCGGATTCAAGTACGGCAACACCGAACTGGTCGATCATCTGGCCTACGACGGCCTGTGGGATGCGTTCACCGATCAGCCGATGGGTGCGCTCACCGAAGAGGGCAACGACGTCGGGTCGAAGGTGGGTGCGGGGGAGGCCACGCGCGGCTTCACCCGGGCCGAGCAGGACGAGTTCGCCGCCCGCAGCCATCAGCTGGCCGCAGCTGCCTGGAAGAACGGCCTGTTCGCCGATGAGGTGGTGCCGGTGAGCATCCCGCAGCGCAAGGGCGACCCGATCGAGTTCGCCGAGGACGAGGGCATTCGTGCCGACACCACCGCGGACTCGCTGTCGGGTCTGCGTCCGGCCTTCCGCAAGGACGGGACGATAACGGCGGGCAACTCGTCGCAGATCTCCGACGGCGCTGCCGCGGTGGTCGTGATGAGCAAGGCCAAGGCCGAGGAACTGGGTGTCACCTGGCTGGCCGAGATCGGGCCGCACGGCGTGGTCGCCGGACCGGACTCGTCATTGCAGGCGCAGCCTGCCAACGCCATCGCCAAGGCCTGTGCTCGTGAAGGCATCGAGCCCACCGATCTGGATCTGGTCGAGATCAACGAGGCCTTCGCCGCGGTCGGGCTCGCGTCGACCAAGCAGCTCGGCATCGATCCGAACATCGTCAACGTCAACGGTGGCGCGATCGCCGTGGGCCACCCGATCGGCACGTCGGGTGCCCGCATCACCCTGCACCTGGCGCTGGAATTGCAGCGCCGCGGCGGTGGCATCGGGGCGGCCGCACTCTGTGGTGCGGGCGGCCAGGGCGACGCGCTGATCGTGCGTGTGCCGAAATCCTGATCGCGTCGAGACGGCCAAGGCGACGCGCTGATCGTGCGTGTGCCGAAATCCTGATCGCGTCGAGACGGCCAAGGCGACGCGCTGATCGTGCGTGTGCCGAAGGCGTGATCGAGACCTTTACTACACCTTGTCGTAGTCCGATGTCCGATTCGGCACAATGGAGCCCATGAACCAGATCTTCGACCTGTCCACACCCGCCAAGCGATTCCGCTTCGTCGCCGTCGCCGAGGCCATCACCTGGGCCGCCCTGCTGGTGGCGATGTTCTTCAAGTGGGTGCTGGGCCACGAGGAGGCCGTCGCGGTACCCGGCATGGTGCACGGCATCGTGTTCATGGTGTTCGTGGCGGTGTCGCTGATCAGCTGGCGCCAGCTGCGCTGGAGTGTCGGGGTCACCGCGCTCGCACTGATCTCGAGCATCCCGCCGTTCGGCACGCTGGTGTTCGAGTGGTGGGCCAAGCGCAACGGTCATCTCGCCGAACTCTCCGAGGAGAGTGCTCCCCAGGGGCTCACGGCCTGACCACGCCCGCCACCCCGCGTCCGGCCCGAGTTGCCGTCGCGTCGATCTTTGCGCTCAACGGCTTCCTGGCGGCGTTGTGGGTGGCGCACATTCCGGTCATCAGTGCGCAGACCGGGGTCGGGCACGACCAGCTCGGTGGGCTGCTCCTGCTGCTGGGCGCCTCCGCCTTCGTCGGCATGCAGGTCTGCGGGCCGCTGATCGATCGGTTTGGATCCAAACCACTGACCATCGCGGCGGCCCTGCTGCTGTCGGCGGTGATCGTCGCGCCGGTCCTGTCCCACAGCGCTGCGCAACTCGCTGCGGCGCTCGTGGCGTTCGGCTTCGCCAATGGTTCGCTCGACGTCTCGATGAACGCCCAGGCGGTCGCGGTCGAGCGCGCGTACCGCCGACCCATCATGTCGGCATTCCACGGGTTCTTCTCGATCGGTGGTCTCGTCGGCTCCGGCCTCGTCGCGGCGACCCTCTGGGCCGATGTCGGTCCCGTGAAGACGGTCGCGGTCGCCGCGGCCGCCGGCGCGGTGCTCGCCCTGATTGTCTCCCGTGCACTCGCCGGCCCGAATGTCGGCGCCGAAGCCGCTACGGCGACCGACGACGTCGCCGAGCGCGAGACCGGTCGGACACCGCGGTGGTGGGACGGCGTGGACCTGCGACGCCTCGCATTGCTCGCGGCGGTCGCCTTCGCTTTGATGCTCGCCGAGGGCACTGCGTACGACTGGAGTGCGTTGCACATCGTCGAGACGTTCGGCACCTCGGAGGCCGTCGGCGCGGTGGCCTTCGGCGCCTTCAGTGCCGCGATGACGGTGGCGCGGTTCGTCGTCGACGGCGTGGTCGAGCGTGTCGGCGCCGTCGCAGTGGTCCGCTACGGATCGTTGATCGGGCTCGTCGGGATGGTGACCGCGATATCCGCGCCGACACCCGCCGTCGCGATCACGGGCTGGATCGTATTCGGCATCGGCCTGGCCGGCCTGATCCCGCAGATCTTCACCGCGGCCGGAAACCTCACCGCGGGGACCGGTGGCCGCACCATCTCGATGGTGGTGGGTTGCGGCTACCTGGGCATGCTCGCCGGGCCGGCGGTCGTCGGATTCATCAGCAGCACTACCACTCTGGGGACGGGTCTGATCGCCGCAGTGGCGGCCCTGGTGTTCGCCGGGGCGGCGGCGGGAGTCGTGCGTCCGCGTTCTGCGCGTCGTGCCACACTAGAAGGGTGAGCAGACCAACCAATCGGCAGCAAGCCGCCGCAGCGGCCCGACAGCAGGCTGCCGCAGCTGTCGCGATGTCCGGAGCCGTCGATCTTGCGGGCCTCAAAGAACGCGCCGACGCCCAGCGCGCGCGAACGCAGCGAGGACCCGGTGGAGTGCCCGCCGCGTCACCCGTCCCCGGAGTTCCGGAGAACGCGCCCGCCGCGCCCGCTCCTTCGTCTGCGGGCGGTGGGGGAGCGTCCGTCATCGACGTCACCGATGCCAGCTTCGAGACGGAGGTTCTCGACCGCTCGACCCGACAGCTCGTGCTGGTGGATCTGTGGGCGGAGTGGTGCGGTCCTTGTAAGCAGTTGTCGCCGGTGCTCGAGCGCCTCGCCGCCGCGTCGGGCGGACGCTGGGTGCTCGCGAAGATCGACGTCGACGCCAACCAGCGCATCGCCCAGGCCTTCCGGGTGCAGTCGATCCCGATGGTCGTCGCCATCGTGCACGGCCAGCCGGTCTCGGCGTTCAACGGTGTTCGGTCGGAGGCCGAGATCATCGCGTGGGTCGACGAGATCCTGGCCCAGGTCGGCGACTCGCTCACCGGCGCACCGGAGGGCGAGGCGCCCGAACCCGAGCCCGAGGATCCGCGGATGCTCGCTGCCGAGCAGAAGATGAACGACGGCGACTTCGACGGTGCGCTCGCCGCGTATCGGGCGATCGCCGAGGCCGAACCGGAGAACATCGAAGCAGCTTCGGCGGCAAGGAATCTCGACTTCGTGCTGCGGGCGCAGGCACACGACCCGGCGATAGTGGAGACCGCGGCACCCGGTGACGTCGATGCACAGCTCGCTGCGGCCGACGTCCTCCTGCTCTCGCAGCAACCCGAGGCCGCGTTCGATCGGATCATCGGCGTCGTCAAGGTCACCGCGGGTGATGACCGCACGCGCGCTCGCACCCGACTCCTCGAACTGTTCGAGCTGTTCGATCCGGCCGAGCCGTTCGTCGTGGCAGCTCGTCGGAAACTGGCCAGCGCGCTGTACTGAGTCTGACACCTAGAGCTCATCGAGCAGCTCTCTGACCATTCACTTCACGTCATCGATCTGCCCGGCAAAATCTAGGGGAAGAACTTCTTCCCTGGGGTTTGGTGTCTTCCGCTGGAAATTTCTGGGGGAAGACGCCAAGGATAGGGGAAGAAACTCTTCCCCTATTTTCTTGTGGGCGCCCGTCACTCAGATCGTAAGGGCGCCAACCAGATCGCGGAGTTGGCCGGGATCATCACCCGAGCCGACGTCGGGCGTCCGTGCCACGACGGGCCGTCCGCGGTGACGGCGCCCATGTTGCCCTTGCCGGCACCGTTGTAGGCATCGGCGTCGGTGTTCAGGATCTCCTCCCACACCCCGCCTTCGGGTAGGCCGACCCGGTAGCTGTCCCGGTCGGAGCCGGAGAAGTTGAACAGGCAGGCGACGACCGAGCCGTCCGAGCCGTAGCGGAGGAAACTGATGACGTTGTTGGCCGTGTCGTTCGCGTCGATCCACTCGTAGCCGAGCGGGTCGGTGTCCTGGCTGTACATCGCGGGAGATTGCCGATAAACGCGGTTGAGGTCGGTGACGAGCGCCGAGATCCCCGAGTGCAGTTCGCCCTCCCAGCCCTGCAGCTGGTGCCAGTCCAGGCTGCGATTGTCGGCCCATTCGCCGGTCTGGCCGAACTCCTGGCCCATGAACAGCAGCTGCTTACCCGGGTGAGACCACATGTATGCCAACAGGACCCGGACACCTGCGGCCTTCGTCCAGGAATCACCGGGCATCCGCGACCACAGAGTGCCCTTGCCGTGAACCACCTCGTCGTGCGAGATGGGCAGCACAAAATTCTCGCTCCACGCATACATCAGGGAGAAGGTGATCTCGTGATGGTGGAAGCTGCGATGTACCTGATCTCGGCCGAGGTAGCCGAGGGTGTCGTGCATCCAGCCCATGTTCCATTTGAAGCTGAAGCCCAGGCCGCCGAGGTCGGTCATCCGGGTCACCCCGGGCCACGCCGTGGATTCCTCGGCGACCGTGACCACGCCGGGGAAGTGCTTGTGCACGGTGGCGTTCATCTCCTGCAGGAACTGGACGGCCTCGAGATTCTCGCGGCCGCCGTAGATGTTCGGTCGCCACCCGCCGTCGGGCCGCGAATAGTCGAGGTAGAGCATCGACGCAACCGCGTCCACACGGAGCCCGTCGATGTGGAACTGGTCGAACCAGTACAGCGCGTTGGCCACCAGGAAGTTCCGGACCTCGCGTCGGCCAAAGTCGAAAACGTATGTGCCCCAATCGAGTTGCTCGCCACGCATGGGGTCGGGATTCTCGTAGAGGGGGGTTCCGTCGAAGCGGGCCAGCGCCCAGTCGTCCTTGGGGAAGTGTGCGGGCACCCAGTCGACGATGACTGCTATGCCGCGCGCGTGCAGATGATCGACGAGGTACCGGAAGTCGTCCGGAGTGCCGAAACGTGCCGTCGGCGCGTAGTACGAGGTGACCTGATACCCCCAGGATCCGCCGAACGGGTGCTCGGCGACCGGCAGGAATTCGACGTGCGTGAAGCCCTTCTCGTTGACGTAATCGGCAAGCTGATGCGCCACCTCGCGGTAGTCCAGCCCCGTGCGCCACGACGCGAGGTGCACCTCGTAGACGCTCATCGGTTCGACGTCCGGGTTGGATTCGCGTCGGCGGGCGATCCAGTCGTCGTCGTTCCATCGATACGTGGAGCGGTCGACCACCGACGCCGTCAACGGTGGCGGCGTGGTCCGGAAGGCCATCGGGTCGGCCTTTTCCCGGATGACCCCGTCGGCGCCGTGGATGCGCAGCTTGTACTGCATGCCGTCGCCGACGTCCGGGACGAACACCTCCCAGATGCCGCTGCTGCCGATCGTGCGCATCGGGGCCTGGCGACCGGTCCAGTTGTCGAAGTCGCCGATCACCACCACGCCGTGCGCGCTGGGTGCCCACACCGAGAACGCGGTGCCGTGGACCTCGCCATCGGGCGTCGTGTACGACGCATGTCGGGCGCCCAGGATCTCCCACAGCGCCTCGTGACGCCCCTCGGAGAACAGATGCTCGTCCATCTCACCGAGACTCGGCAGAAAGCGGTATCCGTCGGCGACGACGAAGGTGTTGCTGCCCCCGGACCCATCTGGGTACTCGACGCGGTAGCGGTAGTCGATCAGCCCCTCGATGGGTACGGTCACCACGAACAGGTCGTCGGTCTGTCGGTGCATCGGGTAGTCGACACCGCCGATCACCGCGGTGACGGAGATGGCGTCCGGGCGCAGGGTCCGCAGAATGGTGTGCCCGCCGGGCGCGTCGTGCGCTCCGAGGAACGCGTGCGGATCGGGGTGTGCCAGCGCGAAGAGTCGACGCAGATCGAGGTCGGAGGCAAACGGTTCGGGTGCAGCGGGCTCTTGGGTGTCGGTCACGTCAACCTCATCGGATCCGGTAGGAGAGTTGCGCTGCGGCAGCGGGATCGAGCGGCGGCAGTGCAGCGATGTGGGCAACCGCACGCCACGGTTCGAGACGGATGTAGTTGGCCTGACCCCACCAGAACTCCTCGCCGGTCACCTCGTCGACCACCGGGAACCGGTCGTGCCACTCGCAGCCGAGGGCGGGCATGTCCAACCACAGCGTCGACACCTCCGGACCGAACGGATTCAGATTTATCACCACGATGACACGGTCGCCCGACACCGGATCCACTTTCGAATAGGCGATCAACGCCGGGTTTTCGAGGTGATGGAACGTGATGTTGCGCAGCTGCTGCAGCGCGGGGTGACGGCGACGGATCGCGTTGAGCGAGGTGATCCACGGTTCCAGGGACTCGCCGCGGCTCGACGCGGCTTTGTAGTCACGCGGACGCAGTTCGTACTTCTCCGAATCCAGGTATTCCTCGCTGCCCTCTTTGACCGCCACGTGTTCGTACAGCTCGTAGCCGCTGTAGACGCCCCAGGTGGGCGACAGGGTTGCCGCGAGTGCCGCGCGCAGGGCAAACATTCCCGGTCCACCGTGCTGCAGGCTCGCGTGCAGGATGTCGGGGGTGTTGACGAACAGATTGGGGCGCGCGTCGTCGGCGTGCTCGGCGATCTCCCGCCCGAACTGTTCGATCTCCCACTTCTCGGTCTTCCACGTGAAGTACGTGTACGACTGCGTGAAGCCGAGCCGGGCCAGCCCGTAGAGCCGCGCCGGCCGCGTGAACGCTTCGGCGAGGAAGAGCACGTCGGGATGACGCTTCTTGACCTCGGTGATGAGCCATTCCCAGAAGTTCGGCGGCTTGGTGTGCGGATTGTCGACGCGGAAGATGTTCACGCCCAACTTGATCCAGTGCAGCGTGACGTTGAGTACCGCACGGTATATGCCGTTGCGGTCGTTGTCGAAGTTCAGCGGGTAGATGTCCTGGTACTTCTTCGGTGGGTTCTCGGCGTAGGCGATAGTGCCGTCGGGCAGCACGGTGAACCAGTCCGGGTGGTCGATGGCCCACGGATGATCGGGTGCGCACTGCAACGCGAGGTCGAGCGCGATCTCGAGGCCCAGTTCGCGTGCGCGACCGACGAAATACTCGAAATCCTCGACGGTGCCGAGTTGCGGGTGAATGGCATCGTGCCCACCCTCGGAAGACCCGATCGCCCACGGCGAGCCGACATCGTCGGGCCCGGGGACCAGGGTGTTGTTGCGGCCCTTGCGGTTGATCTTGCCGATCGGATGGATCGGCGGCAGGTACACGACGTCGAAGCCCATGTCGGCGATGCGGGGCAGATCCTGCGCGGCGGTGAGGAAGGTGCCGTGCACAGGTTTGCCCTCACCGTCCCAGCCGCCCGTTGAACGCGGGAACATCTCGTACCAGGAGCCGACCAGCGCCCGACGCCGATCGGCCCACACGCGATAGGTCCGACTCTTGGTGATCAGTTCGCGCACGGGGTATGTGGTGAGGAGTTCGACGATCTCGTCGGAGACGGCGAGACCTACCCGGTTCTCCACTCGGCGGCGCTGTGACCGCAGGTCGCGGATCGCGTCGGCGAGCAGGTCGGTCGCGTCCGGGGGAACCAGGTTGGCGGCCGTCTCGAGTACCCGTGCACCCGTCTCGAGGTCGTTGGCCAGGTCGGCCGCGCTCTGGCCTGCGCCGACCTTCTTGAGGACCGCCGAACGCCAGGTGGCGTACGAGTCGCTCCACGCCTCGATGCGGAACGCCCAGAATCCGACGGTGTCGGGGACGAAGGCCGCGTTGTAGACATCTGGCTCCACACACGGTGACATTCGGATGTCGAGGGTGTCGCGCCGCGGGGTCTCGATGTGCAGGGTCACCCCGATCGCGTCGTGGCCCTCCCGCCATGCGGTGGCGCTGATCGGAATCAGTTCGCCCACAACCGCTTTGGCGGGATGCTGCCCGGCCGAGACGAGGGGTTGGATGTCGTCGATACCCATCCGCCCGATCACTCGGGGCCTCCTTTCGTCAGCTCCCGTGTCTCGCGTGGGCGCTCTGCTGGTCTCACCTGCGTTGGTATCACCGAGTACAAACTTAGTGCCCCGCAGCGGAGTTTGTCTCGTCGTCAGGCCTTCAGACGTTGGAGCGCCGACCGGACCGTCTTCGGATCCGTGGTGCGCCAGAACGGCGGCAGCGACGCCATGAGGTAGCCGCCATAGCCTGCCGTGGCAAGGCGGGAATCGAGCACGGCGACGACGCCGCGGTCGTCGACCGACCGCAGCAGACGTCCCGCGCCCTGGGCGAGCAGGAGCGCGGCGTGGTTGGCGGCCACCGAGAGGAAGCCGTTTCCGCCCCGGGCATCGACAGCGCGCTGGCGGGCCGTGAGCAGCGGATCGTCGGGTCGCGGAAAGGGAATGCGGTCGATGATCACCAGACTCAGCGACGGGCCCGGGACGTCGACCCCCTGCCAAAGCGACAAGGTGCCGAACAGGCAGGTCTCGGGGTCCTCGGCGAATCTGCGGACCAGCGACGAGGTGGTGTCGTCGCCTTGGCAGAGGACCGGATGCGCGCATCGTTCGCGAATGGCCTCGGCGGCCTCCCGGGCCGCTCGCATCGACGAGAACAAGCCCAGGGTGCGCCCGCCGGCCGCGTCGACGAGGGCGGCGAGTTCGTCCATCGTGGAGTCGGCGATGCCTGCGCGTCCGGGCCGCGGCAGGTGCTTGGCGACGTAGAGGATCGCCGAGCGCGGATAGTCGAACGGCGAACCCGCGTCGAGTCCCGTCCACCGGCCGGAGTCCGGTCGACCGAAATCACTGTCGGCCGGGACGGCCCGGCCCGAAGCCGTGACATCGTTGACCGGGGCCGGCGTGTCGGTGCCGCGACCGGCGGCCGGCAGACCCCAGGTCGCGGCCAGCGCGTCGAAGTTGCCGCCGATCGTCAGTGTCGCGGAGGTCAGCACCACGGTCGCCTTGGCGAACAGGGTCGCGCGCAGCAGTCCGCCGACCGACAGCGGCGCGATGTGCAGCACCGAGCGCGATTCGGCGGCGGCCGAGCGTCCGACGCGTTCCTCGGCGACCCACACCACGTCACGTCGCTTCGATTCGTCGGGTTCGTCGAATGCCCCCAGAAGCCGCACGATGGTGTCGTGCAGTTCGTCGAGCGAGGTCAGCGCCGCCGAGCGGGCGGCGGCCGCCGACTCGTCACTCGACCCACTCATCCGTACCGGTCCGATCGCGGTGCGCGTCTGCCACAGTCGGTCTCGCAGGGACACGAGCACCGCGGCCGCCGAAGCGGGCAGACCCATCCACTGCCGGTGCGGTGCGTCGGCGAGCAACTCGCCGAGTTGATCGCCGGCCCCCATGAGGGCATCGGCGGTCTCCTCGTCGACGAGCTTGCCGCAGCGGCGCGCCACCGCGGCGACCACCGCGGCCGACACCTCGGCGGTGGACACGGAGGTGATCCGATCGACGAGTTCGTGCGCCTCGTCGATGATCACCACGTCGTGTTCGGGGAGGATGCTGGCCGGGCTGGTGGCGTCGATGGCGAGCAGCGCATGGTTGGTGACGACGACGTCGACCTTCCCCGAGCGGCGTCGGGCGTTCTCGGCGAAGCAGTCTTCGCCATAGGAGCAGTTGCCGGCGCCGAGGCACTCGCGGGCGGACACACTGACCTGACGCCACGCGCGGTCGGCGACACCGGGGGTGAGGTCGTCGCGATCGCCGGTCTCGGTGTCGCTGCTCCACTCGCGCAGGCGGGTGACCTCGCGCCCGGTGCGTGACAACTCGAACGGGTCGAACAGCTCGACATCCGGCTCGTCCGCGGTGCCGGCATGAATTTTGTTGAGACACAGGTAGTTCGACCGCCCCTTCAGGATGGCGAAGGTCGGCTCCCGGCCGAGTGGTTTCGCCAGGGCGGCGGCCAGGCGCGGCAGGTCGCGCTCGATGAGTTGCCGTTGGAGGGCGATCGTCGCGGTCGAGACCACCACGGTGCGGCCGCTTTCGACGGCGTGCCGGATCGCGGGAACGAGGTAGGCCAGGGACTTTCCGGTTCCGGTGCCGGCCTGGACGGCGAGGTGTTCGCCGGTGTCGATGGCGTGCGCGACGGCCGAGGCCATCGCGACCTGGCCGTCGCGGCGACGGCCGTTGAGGGCGGTGACGGCAGCATCGAGCAGCGTGGTCACCGGAGGTGTGTTCGACATGTGGGCTGTGTCGTCCGGTTCTACTCGCGGTTGGTCAAACTCGGCCGGCTCCGTCGTAGAGGAGATCGCCGACGAGGGCTACGTCTGCCGCGCGGAGTTCGGCGAGCGCGGACTTCGTGGTCTCCGGGGCCACCGCGGCGGTGAAGTTCAGCAGGATGCGAGTGCGGAACCCCGCCTTCGCCGCGTCGAGCGCGGTGGCGCGAACACAATGATCGGTGGCGATGCCGACGACGTCGACACTCTCGATCCCGTGGCGGCGCAGCCAGTCGGCGAGCGTCTGACCGTCGTCGGACGCCCCTTCGAAACCCGAATAGGCCGCGCTGTATTCGCCCTTCGAGAACACCTTGTGGGCCTTCTCGGCGTCGAAGGACGGATGGAACCAGACGCCGTCGGTGCCGACGCGGCAGTGTGGCGGCCAGGTGTCGACATAGTCGGGCGAATCGGAGAAATGCTCACCCGGATCGATGTGGTAGTCGCGGGTCGCGACGACCGTGCGGTACTCGGGCAGCAACGTGGTGATGGCACCGGCGACGGCGGCACCGCCGTTGACGCCGAGCGCGCCGCCCTCGCAGAAGTCGTTCTGCACGTCGACGACGATCAGAGCATCCGCGGGGTGGTCGTGGGGGTCGGAATCGGGCATCTGCTCTGCCTCCTCAGCCGAGTTCGTATCGTGTGGCGACGGCGGGATCGCCGTGGGACAAGCCCAGGCCCTCCCACGGCAGACTCACCAGACCGTCCGCGAGGTGCTTACGGGCATCGGCGAGGCTGGGCAGCCCGGCGACGGGCTCGCCACCCCGGACGAGGGGAATTTGTAGGTCATGCAGGTTTAGACCCTCGAGGGCCGGTCGCGGTTCCCCCGCGCGGTACACGACTTCCTCCACGATGGTGCCCGACGCCCGCGCAGCCCGCGCGGCGCGCTTGGCGCCACCGCGAGACTCCTTGTGGCTGGATCGCTTTGCCACCGCAACGCCGTCGACCTCGACGAGTTTGTAGACCATCCCTGCGGTCGGGGCGCCGCTGCCGGTGACCAGCGACGTGCCAACGCCATAGGTGTCGACGGGCTCGGCGCGCAACGACGCGATCGCGTACTCGTCGAGGTCGCCGGAGACGACGATCTTGGTGTTCGTGGCGCCGAGATCGTCGAGTTGGTCGCGCACCTGGCGAGCAAGCACTCCGAGGTCTCCGGAGTCGATGCGCACCGCGCCCAGTTCGGTCCCGGCGACCTCGACCGCGTTGCCCACGCCCTGCGTGATGTCGTAGGTGTCCACCAGCAGCGTGGTGCCGACGCCGAGCGCGGCGATCTGCGCCGCGAAGGCGGCTTTCTCGTCGGGGCCGTCGGGGCCGGTGAAACCGAGCGTGAAGGCATGCGCGGCGGTGCCCGCGCTCGGAACGCCGAAGCGCCGAGCTGCCTCGAGGTTGGAGGTCGCGGCAACACCGGCGATGTAGGCCGCGCGGGCCGACGCGACAGCGGCGCGCTCGTGGGTACGGCGCGATCCCATCTCGATGATCGGGCGCGACCCGGCGGCACTGACCATTCGGGCGGCGGCCGACGCGATCGCGCTGTCGTGGTTCAGGATCGACAGGATCAGGGTTTCCAGGAGAACGGCCTCGGCGAAGCTCGCGCGGACGGTCAGAATCGGGGACCCGGGGAAGTACAGTTCGCCCTCGCGGTATCCGTCGATGTCGCCGGAGAATCGGTAGTCACGCAGCCAGGCCACCGTGTCGGCGTCCAGGAACTTCTCGACGACCGCGATCTCGTCGTCGCCGAAGCGGAAGTTGGCGAGTTCGTCGATGACCCGCCCGGTGCCCGCGACCACCCCGTAGCGCCGTCCATCGGGGAGGCGGCGGGCGAACACCTCGAACACGCAGCTCTTGTGCGCGACGGGCTGCGCCAACGCCGCGGCGACCATGGTCAGCTCGTACTGATCGGTCAGCAGGGCGGTGTTGTCGATGCTCACAATCGCTTACCCTATTCGTATGTCGCCTGACGAAACTCGTGCGGACGAGGCTACCCCTCGCGCCGCGCGCAGCGACCGAGGCACGACGCCCGTACCAGGCACCGGCACCGCGGTTGTCGAGCCGGAGGTCGCCGACGGCGAGGCCGGTCTCGACCGCCCCTGGATGACGATCGTGTGGGACGACCCGGTCAACCTCATGCGCTATGTGACGTTCGTTTTCCAGAAGATCTTCGGCTACTCCGAGTCCCGGGCCAATCAGCTCATGATGCAGGTGCACACCGAGGGCAAGGCCGTGGTGTCCTCCGGCGATCGTGACAAGGTGGAGACGGATGTTCGTAAACTTCATGCGGCCGGTCTGTGGGCCACCATGCAGCGTGATTCGTGATCGACCCGATCTGATCCGGAGATTCTGAGCAACGTGCGAACGTGGAAGCGCAAGGGGCGCGGAGCAGGCGTGCGCATCTGTTCTCAACTCGATCCCCACGAGGCCGAACTCCTCGCGTCGATGGTCAACTCGATGTGTGACCTCCTCGACGAACGGATGGACAGCGCGCCGCGCGACGATCTGGGCGAGCTGACCGGCATCCGCACCGGGCATGTCGATGCGCCCCGCGATGCGACACTCGGGCGACTCCTGCCCGACTTCCACCGGCCCGATCAGGATCGTGAATTGTCCGCCGATGTCGTCAACGGTGAGCTCAATGCCGCGTTGCGCAGCGTCAACGAGCCCAAGATCATCGACGCGAAGTTGGCTGCCGCGCAGGTGGTCCTGGAGACACTGCCCGACGGTGGTGGTGACATCGCCCTGACCGAGGCGCAGGCGGGTGAGTGGCTGACCGCTCTCAACGACGTGCGACTCGCACTCGGCGCGATGCTCGGGATCTCCGAGGACACCCCCGACCAGTTGCCGCCGGACCATCCCCATGCAGCGCATCTCGACGTCTACCACTGGCTCACGGTGATGCAGGATCTGCTGGTCGAGTCGCTGATGTCGGGTCGCTGATGGCGGGTCACCGATGACGCGGGGTTGCTGATGTCACGGAGCCGTGAGGGTGACCGGATCACCGACGTCGTCGGGCTCGGCGTCGGACATCATCACCGCATCGAGTCGGCCGCGGGTTGGGCCACCGGGACGACAGTGGTTCGGCTGTCGGGCGTCGGCGATCGGGTGCCGATGGTGGCCGTCGACGTCCGCGGCGGCGGGCCCGGCACTCGCGAGACCGACCTGCTCGACCCGTCGAACACCGTGCAGACCGCGCACGCCATCGTGCTCACGGGCGGCAGTGCCTACGGCCTCGCGGCTGCCGACGGGGTGATGTCGGTCCTCGAGTACGAGGGCGCCGGGCTGGTGATGGATGAAGCACAGCACACGGGCGAGCGAAGCGACGGGGCAGTTCGCGTCGTGCCGATCGTCCCGGCAGCCGTCATCTTCGACCTTCCCGTTGGTGCATGGCATGCCCGGCCCAACGCGGAGTTCGGCGCGCGGGCAGCGACCGCTGCCGCCGTCGACTTCGAGGTCGGAAGCGTGGGTGCCGGGACCGGCGCTCGGGCCGGAGCGCTCAAGGGCGGGGTCGGGACGGCCGCGGTCCGCATCGCTGACGGCCCGGCCGCCGGTGTCACCGTCGGCGCCCTGATGGTGGCCAACCCGGTCGGTGCGGTTCTCGACCCCGAGACCGGATTGCCTTGGGATGCAACCGAGGCGGCGCTGAACCAGTGGGGTTTGCGACCCCCGGTGTCCGCCGAGGTTGCGACGCTGGCGGAACTCGCGGAGAAGTCGACCGTGCTGAACACGACGATCGGTGTGGTCGCCACCGACGCGGATCTCGATGCCGCGATGACCCGCCGGGTCGCGATGGCCGCGCACGACGGTCTCGCCCGCGCGATCCGGCCGGCGCACTCGCCGCTCGACGGTGACACCGTGTTCGCCGTGTCGACCGGCGGCGTAGCCCCGCCCGACGAGCAGGTCCCGGTGCCGCCCGGGATGTACCCGGCGGTCGCGGTGCTGAGCGAGGTGTGCCGGCATGCCGCCGAGGTGGTACAGCGCGCGATCGTCGATGCCGTGGTGTCGGCGACGTCGCTGGCCGGGCTGCCCGCATACCGCGACGTCGCCCCGTCGGCGTTCGCACCACCGGAATAGGGTGGCTGGAATCGGTGTTGAACCTTCACCGATGGCCCTGTCCAGGGGTCGCGACAGCCGGGTTGGGAGACGTCAGAGCATGCTGAGGATCGGCCAGGATCTCGTCGATGCGATGGTGGAACACGCTCGTGCCGACCATCCCGACGAGGCCTGTGGCGTGATCGCGGGGCCCGAGGGCAGCGATACGCCGCAGCGGTTCATCGCCATGGTCAATGCCGAGCGGTCGCCGACGTTCTACCGATTCGATTCGGGCGAGCAACTCAAGGTGTGGCGCGAGATGGACCGGCAGGACGAGGAACCGATCGTCATCTACCACTCGCACACCGCGACCGAGGCGTATCCGAGCCGCACCGACATCTCCTACGCCAGCGAGCCCAACGCCCATTACGTGCTGGTGTCCACGCGTGAACCCGACACCGCCGAGGTTCGCAGCTATCGCATCGTCGACGGCGTGGTCACCGAAGAACCCATCGAGATCAGGAGCTGAACCATGTCTGTCACGGTGTCCATTCCCACCATCCTGCGTCCGCACACCGGGGGCGCCAAGCGCGTCGACGGCAGCGGCGCAACGCTCGCCGAGCTGATCGACAACCTCGAGACCGCCAACCCGGGTCTCAAAGAACGTCTGGTGGCCGACGGCAAACTGCATCGCTTCGTGAACGTGTACGTCAACGACGAGGACGTCCGTTTCTCGGGCGGACTGCAGACCACGATCGACGAGGGTGACGAGGTCACCATTCTGCCCGCGGTGGCCGGTGGCTGAGGCGTGGCCCGATACGAATCACTGATCGACTCGGTCGGTCACACCCCGCTGATCGGATTGCAGCGGCTCTCGCCCCGATGGGACGACTCCGATCCGAGCGATCCCGACGGCGGCCCGCACGTCCGGTTGTGGGCCAAGTTGGAGGACCGCAATCCGACCGGATCCATCAAGGACCGCCCGGCCTTGCGGATGATCGAGCAGGCCGAACGTGACGGACTGCTGAGCCCCGGGTCGACGATCCTGGAACCCACCAGCGGTAACACCGGGATCTCCCTGGCCATGGCGGCCAAGCTGAAGGGCTACCACCTCATCTGCGTGATGCCGGAGAACACCTCGGAGGAACGGCGCTCTTTGCTGCGCATGTTCGGCGCCGAGGTGATCTCGTCACCCGCCGCCGGTGGCTCCAACACGGCGGTCGCGATGGCGAAAGATCTCGCGGCGCAACACTCCGACTGGGTGATGCTCTATCAGTACGGAAATGCCGCCAACGTCGCCGCGCACTACGAGGGCACCGGTCCGGAGTTGTATGCCGACCTGCCCGAGATCACCCACTTCGTCGCCGGGCTCGGCACCACCGGCACCCTCATGGGCGTCGGCCGATTCCTCCGCGAGCGCAAGCCTGACATCGAGATCGTCGCTGCCGAACCGCGATACGGCGACGAGGTGTACGGTCTGCGCAACATCGACGAGGGTTTCGTTCCCGAACTCTACGATGACACCGTCCTGACCCGACGCTTCTCGGTACAGGGCGTCGACGCGGTGGCCCGGGTGCGTGAATTGATCGAGCAGGAGGGGATTTTCGCCGGCATCTCCACGGGCGCGATCCTGCAGGCCGCGCGCGGCGTCGGACGTCGTGCGCTGAAGGCGGGGCAGCGTGCCGACATCGGGTTCGTGGTGCCCGACGCGGGGTGGAAGTATCTGTCGACCGGCGCATACGAAGGTAGCCTGGACGACGCAGAACAGGCCCTCGAAGGCCAGCTCTGGGCCTAGGGGAAACCGCGGTCCGAGCCGGCGAGAAAGTGTTGCAGATGACCTACCCCGCGCCGTACGGGCAAGCGCCCGCACCGACGTCGAAGCCACTGTGGTTGCGCTCGGCGATCATCACCGTGTGCATCGTCGCGGGACTGTTCGTGATCGAGGCCATCGACGCGGCCACCCGATTCGACCTCGACGACAACGGGATCGAGCCGCGCGAGGTCGACGGCCTCGACGGCATCATCTGGGCACCGCTGCTGCATGCCGACTGGGCGCATCTGTTCGCCAACCTGATTCCGGGCGTCGTCTTGTGCTTCCTACTGCTGATGACGCAGCGGTTCCTCGTCGTGACCGGCATCGTGTGGGTCGTGTCCGGTCTGGGTGTGTGGTTGTTCGCGCCGCCCTACACGATCACGGTCGGCGCCTCCGGCATCATCTTCGGCTGGCTGACCTTCCTGCTGATCCGCGGCCTGTTCAATCGCGACCTCTGGCAGATCCTCGGTGGTGCGGTGCTGTTCCTGATCTACGGCTCCATCCTGTGGGGAGTGCTGCCGACCGATCCGACGGTGTCGTGGCAGGCGCATCTCTTCGGCGCTATCGGCGGCGTGCTCGCCGCCTGGTTCCTCGGTGAACGGGAACGCCGCAAGCGGGCCACACCGACCACGCCGGGGGTGGCGTCATAGCCGCCGGAGCATCTCGCGAGGCACCGATCGGGGTGTTCGATTCGGGGGTCGGGGGACTGACCGTGGCGCGCGCGATCATCGACCTGCTGCCCGACGAAGACATCATCTACATCGGCGACACCGCCAACGGCCCCTACGGTCCGCTGACCATCCCGGAGATCCGCAAGCACGCTCTCGCGATCGGTGATGACCTCGCCGAACGCGGTGTCAAGGCGATCGTCATCGCGTGCAACACCGCGTCGGCCGCCTGCCTGCGGGATGCACGCGAACGCTATGCGCCGATCCCGGTGGTGGAGGTCGTGCTCCCGGCGGTGCGTCGGGCCGTGGTGGCCACCAAGACGGGCCGCATCGGCGTCATCGGCACCGAGGCGACCATCGCGTCACGCGCCTATCAGGACTCGTTCGCGGCGGCCCGCGACGCGGTCATCACCGCGGTTCCGTGTCCGCGGTTCGTCGACTTCGTCGAGCGCGGCATCACCAGCGGCCGGCAGATCCTCGGCCTCGCGCAGGGCTACCTCGAACCCTTGCAAGAAGCGGGCGTCGACACCGTTGTCCTCGGCTGCACGCACTATCCGCTGCTCTCGGGCGTCATCCAGCTCGCCATGGGCGACGAGGTGACCTTGGTGTCGAGCGCCGAGGAGACCGCCAAGGACCTGTTCCGCGTCCTCACCGAAGCCGACCTCCTGCATTCGCATTCCGACCGCACCGCCGATCGCATCTTCCAGGCGACCGGCGATCCCGAGTTCTTCGCCAAGCTGTCGACCAGGTTCCTCGGCCCGGCGATCGGTCACGTCGAGCACGTCTGAGGTCGAGCCCGGAGTCACCACTCGAGTTGGACTTGTGACCCGTATGTGGTCTCCCGATCCGACCGGCATGGCATGGTAGGCGTATGCGTCTGACGGTCCTCGGATGTTCGGGAAGTGTGGGCGGGCCCGGAGCGGCCTGTTCTGGCTACCTGCTCTCGGTACCCGGGGAACAACCCGTGCTGATGGATTGCGGTCCGGGTGTCCTCGGCGAACTCCAACGAGTGACCGATCCGAAGAATGTTGCCGTGGTCTTGTCCCACCTACACGCAGATCACTGCATGGATCTGCCCGCGATGCTCGTCTGGCGTCGCTATGCGCCGAGCTGCATGGTCGAGCCGAATGCTGCCATCGACAAGGCGCCGCTCTACGGTCCGCCCGGAACTGCGATGCGAATCGGTGCGGGATCGTCGGAATTCCCGGGCCAGGTCGACGACATCACCGACACCTTCGACGTGCACGAATGGCACGACGCGATGGAGGTGACGCTCGGCGGCATGCATTTCCGCGCCTTCGAGGTCGACCATCCGCCGTCGACGTTCGGGCTGCGTGTCACCGGACCCGACGGTGAGGTGCTCGCGTTCAGCGGTGACACCGCCATGTGTGACGAACTCATCGAACTCGCCGACGGCGCCGACCTCTTTCTGTGCGAGGCGACGTGGACGCACGCGCCCTCTGAGCGGCCCCCGCACCTGCATCTGTCCGGCATCGAGGCCGGCGAGGCGGCGACCAAGGCGAACGTGAAGGCGCTCGCCCTGACCCACATCGCACCGTGGACCGACGTCGATGCGGTGGTGGCCGAGGCCCACCGCACGTACTCCGGACCGATCCAGCTGATGCGGCAGGGCCGCGTCATCGACGTCGGTGCGTGACCACCTACAGTTGTTCGGGTGACCACACGAGCTGACGGCAGAGCCGACGACGAACTGCGTCCCATCTCCTTCACCCGGGGATTCACCTCGCATCCTGCGGGTTCGGTCCTCGTGGAGTTCGGTCAAACGCGAGTGATGTGTACGGCGAGCGTGACCGAAGGTGTGCCGCGCTGGCGCAAGGGTTCGGGACTGGGCTGGCTGACCGCCGAGTACGCGATGCTGCCGGCGGCGACGCACGAGCGGTCGTCGCGCGAGTCGGTCAAGGGCCGGGTCGGTGGCCGGACCCATGAGATCAGCCGCCTGGTCGGACGTTCACTGCGCGCGTGCATCGATCTGGGTGCGCTCGGCGAGAACACCATCGCCCTCGACTGTGACGTGCTGCAGGCCGACGGCGGCACGCGCACGGCTGCGATCACCGGCGCGTACGTCGCCCTCGCGGATGCGGTCGAGTGGCTGCGTGCGGCCGGTCGGCTCAGCGATCCGCAGCCGCTGTCCTGTGCGATCGCCGCGGTGAGCGTCGGCGTCGTCGACGGTCGGGTCCGGCTCGACCTTCCGTACGAAGAGGATTCGCGGGCCGAGGTCGACATGAACGTCGTGGCCACCGATGCGGGCACCCTGGTCGAGGTGCAGGGGACCGGCGAGGGCGCGACCTTCGCCCGCAGCACCCTGGACTCCCTGCTGGACATGGCGGCCGTCGGCACCGACGCACTGTTCGCCGCCCAGCGCGAGGTACTGGCCGCGCCGTATCCCGGTGAGCTGCCGGACAAGTCGTGAGGATCTGATTCGTCGTGCCCACACTGCTGCTGGCCAGTCGAAACCGTAAGAAGCTCGCCGAACTGCAGCGGGTTGTCGACGCGGCCGGGATCACCGGTCTCGACGTGATCGGGCTCGACGCGGTACCCGAGTTCCCGGAGGAACCCGAGACCGGCGCGACCTTCGAGGAGAACGCGCTGATCAAAGCGTCGTCAGGTGCTCGCGCCACCGGATTGCCGTGTCTCGCAGATGATTCCGGAATCTCGGTGGACGCGCTGGGCGGCATGCCCGGGGTGCTGTCCGCGCGGTGGTCGGGACGCCACGGCGACGACGCTGCCAACAACGAACTCCTGCTGGCGCAGATTGGCGATGTGCCCGACGACCGACGCGGCGCCGGGTTCGTTTCGGCATGTGCGCTGGTCTTTCCGGACGGCTCGCAGGTGGTGGTCCGCGGCGAGTGGCGTGGTCGGATTCTGCGAACCACGCAGGGCGCCAACGGTTTCGGTTACGACCCGCTGTTCGCGCCGGATGATGCTGTGGCCCAGGGCCGGTCGTCGGCGGAGTTGTCGCCCGCGGAGAAGGACTCCCTGAGTCACCGCGGAAAAGCGTTGGCGCAGTTGGTTCCTGCGCTTCGTGATCTGGCTGCCGCCACCTCCTGATCGAGATGTACCACCCCGCTGGTTGAGCCGCGACGTGCGAGCCTGCGAGCTCGACGCGTGTCGAACCACAGGCGAGCCGACCATGTCCGCGACCACGGACGCGCGCCGTTGGTCCCGGAGCCCGTCAGGATCAACCAGCCATCAGCGCGCCGTGCACCTTGAGCATCCGCGCCACCGAATCCGGCCAGCGATACTGCAACGCCCGCGCGCGTGCTGCGTGTTCGCGGTCGGCCTGCGGCAGCGTCAGCACCTGTTCGATGGCGTCGGCGAACCCGGCGCCGGAGTTCTCCGACAGTGCACCGCACGTGTCGTCGACCAGACCCGCGACCGCCGACGACCGGGATCCGACCACCGGCGTACCGGCCGCCAGCGACTCGAGCGCGGAGAGGCAGAACGTCTCGTGCGGTCCGGGCGCGAGCGAGATGTCGGCGCTGGCCAGGAGTGAGGCCACCTGGTGGCGGTCGCTCAGGTGCCCGAGGAAGGTGACCGGCAAACCGCGTGCCACGCTGTGGAGCGGTCCGCGCATCGGGCCGTCACCGGCCACCACGAGGTGAGCGGGTACACCCTTGCGATGCAGGCGCCCGACGGCGGTGATGCTGCGGTCGACCCGCTTCTCCACCGACAACCGGCCGCAATGCGCGATGAGGGTGCCGGTGCCACCGGTCCAGCGGGTGGTCAGATCGGGGTCGAGGTGGCGCGGGTCGAAGACGTCGAGATCGACGCCGAGCGGCGCGCGGACGAGGTTACCCGCACCGACCCGTTCAAACTCTGCGGCGGCGAATCCGGTGGTGCAGACCACGGTGTCGAAGGATCGTGCGATGTCGGCGTTGGCGCGGTCAGCGAGTCGACGCGCGGCCGCGTCGGGCATCACCTGGCCGAGCAGGCGGTCGAATCGCTCGTGCGACACCATCGTCGCGTGCACATCGCGCCGCCTGGCCCACCGGCCGAAGCCGCGCAGCGTCAACCGATCCGACACCTCGATGGAATCGGGGCGCAAGTAGCCGAGCACATCGGCGACCCTGCGAGCCGACGCCAGTCGGTAGCCGCCCGAGCACGGAATCCGCGGTGCGGGAACGGTGATCCGCACTACGCCTGACGGTAAGACTTCCTCGTCGCGCTCCTGACCGGGCACCACCAGCACCACCTCGTGGCCGGCCGACACATAACCGGCGCCCCATCGGTCGATGGCGGTGCGCAGACCGCCGGACCGGGCGCCGTAGAAGTTCGCGAGTTGGACGATCCGCACCGGCCCAGTGAGCCCGATCGCGGTGAATGGAGCGCTGCGACGCCCTTAGGAGAGGTTGAACTGCGCCTTTACTTCCTTGGTGCGTACATGCTCGAACCAGAAGGACAGGAACGGAATCGTGCCCGCGATCGCGGTGAGCAGTGACTTGCCGAGTGGCCAACGCACCTTCATCGCGAGGTCGACCATGCAGATCAGATACGCGAAGTACACCCAGCCGTGGACGATCGGCACGAAGTCGAGCGAGTCGTTGTCGAACCCGTACTTGAGGATCAGTTCCGCGACGAGCAGCAGCAGCCACAGACCGGTGATCCAGGCCAGCACCCGGTAGCGAAGCAGCGCACCCTTGACCTTCTCGACGGGTGCCGTCGTCCCGTCGGGCTGGGCTGTCTCGGTGGCTGGGTTGTTCACAGGGGTCCCTTCTCGTGCACATCATCGCGGGAGTCGAGTTCGGCGAGGTAGCGGTTGTAGTCGGCGAGAACCTTGTCCTCGCCGGCGTCCGGGGGATTGGACAACGACGAGGCGCTGGGCGTCGTCGGCCGTTTGGGGAGCAACCCATCGGGGATCTCGGTCGCCCCCTTGCTCCGGGCGGCCGATGTGCGCTCCTCCTCGGGGGCGCGTTCCAGGACCACAAAGCGGCGGTAGGCGTAGATGACCGCGACGGCGAACGCCGGCCACTGCAACGCGTAACCGAGGTTCTGCGCCGTCCCCGACGACGACTCGTAGCGGTCCCACTGCCACCACGCGAGCGCCAAACACGCCAGCGCGGCGACCGCGACCAGCACGATGAGTGCAGGCCGATGGGTGCGGCGCGGCGACGTGGACATACCCACGACGGTACCTGGCCTGCACCGATCGTCACACGGGCGGTAGGGTTGCCTCGACCACATCTGGGTCATGCGCGAGTGGCGGAATTGGCAGACGCGCTGGATTTAGGTTCCAGTGTCTACGGACGTGGGGGTTCAAGTCCCCCCTCGCGCACCAACTGGTCAACTCGGGCCAGCGACCACTTTGCGCACGTCTGCAACATGGGTTTGCCCCGCAAAGTGTCACAACTTGTCACACGCCACGAAAACTCTGGGCGGCAAGCTGCAACGACTGTGGCTGTGAGTGGACGTACGTGCGCATCGTGAACCCGGCATTTGACGTGCCCAAGCGACGCGG
>NZ_JAKWBF010000043.1 GCF_022513585.1 Gordonia gummivorans | reverse complement strand
ACTTATACGGTAGTTCGCGACCCTATGGACCGCTTTCGTGAAAGCAACCCGGCGGTCCTGATCGCTTTGGCAGCATGAGCACATGACATCGGCGGCGACGCCCAAGGGTGCGCGGCGGCGGTCTCTGTTGATCGAGGCCGCCGGTGCCCTGCTGCTCGAAGGAGGATTCGACGCAGTGCGTCACCGGGCGGTCGCCGATCGGGCCCAACTTCCACTCGCATCGACGACCTATTACTTCGCATCCCTCGACGATCTGATGGCCGAGGCGGCGGCGCACCTGTGCCGCAACGACGAACACGGCATCGCCGCGCGCGCCGATGCAGTTCCACGGCGACGACGCGGGAACAGTGCGACGGCCGGTGTACTCGCGGAGGTGTTCGTCGGCGAGTCCACCTCCATCGAGGAGCTCGCGGCCCGCTACGAACTGATCGCACTCGCGGCGCGTTACCCGCGACTCCGTGACGTGGTCACCGAGCGGCGGCATTCGCTCGCCGCGTACCACTCCGCTCTGCTCGCGAAATCCGGTCGTATCGCCGAACCGGTCCACGTCGGTCAGCTCATCGCCGTCGAGGACGGGGCCATCGTCGGCGCGCTCGGCCAGCCCTCGGTCAGTCCACTGGACGCAACACGTGATGCGCTGCACGAGGTCGTCGGCGTGCTTGCGCCTCAGGGCTGAGCCGATCGGGACAGTTGTCCCGATCCTGGGGTGCCCGGTATGCAAGAGTGTCAGGATGACCACGGTCACAGTGTGTGTCCGCGGTGGCCGGGGGAATGAACGCTTGGACGGAATTGGGGTGGTGACGGTGCAGGATTCTTCTCGCGTGCGCTCGGCGTCGGGTCGTCGGGCCGCCAGGACGATCGGTGCGGCGGTGCTCGCGCTCGTCTGCACCGCGACCGCCCTGCTCGGCGCGGGGCAGAGCAGTGCGGCACCGGCCGGAAAGCCGGACGCCGGTGTGCCGTTGTCGTCGGTGGTCTACGGCACCGGCTGCACCTATCCGGTCACGCTCGCCGTCAACAGTTCGGGCTGGGTCGCGTTCTACGAACAGCGCACCGGGTATCCGCCGATCTTCGTCGGCCGCGATCTGCCGCGAGGAGCGCTCGCCTCGACCACCTGGGTCCCGCGTCACCTCGGCGACCGCTACCTGTACGCCGTCCAGAACGGTCAGACGTCGGCGAAGACGCTGGTGAAGGTACGCAAGGGCTACGGGTCTAACGGACTCTGCTTCGGCTTCTGAGGAGGCCGCAACTACACTGGTGCGGTGCCCAAGCCTGCCATCGCCAATGTTCTGGCCAGCCGTTACGCCTCCGCCGACCTCGCCGAGATCTGGTCGGCCGGCGCCAAGATCGAGCTCGAACGCCAACTGTGGATCGCGGTCCTCAAGGCGCAGCGCGATCTGGGGATCGATGTGCCGGCCGACGCGATCGCCGACTACGAGCGCGTTGTCGACCAGATAGACCTCGCGTCGATCGCGGATCGCGAGCGCGTCACCCGGCACGACGTGAAGGCCCGCATCGAGGAGTTCAACGCTCTCGCCGGGCATGAGCAGATCCACAAGGGCATGACCAGCCGCGATCTCACCGAGAACGTCGAGCAACTGCAGATCCTGCGTTCCCTCGAACACGTGCACGCGCACGGCGTGACGGTGCTGGCCCGGCTGACCGAGCGCGCGGCGCAGTACGCGTCGTTGGTCATGGCCGGTCGCAGCCACAATGTCGCCGCGCAGGCGACGACGCTGGGCAAGCGGTTCGCGTCGGCCGCCGACGAGCTGATGATCGCGCTCACCCGGCTGCGCGAGCTCATCGACCGCTATCCGTTGCGCGGCATCAAGGGCCCGATGGGCACCTCACAGGACATGCTCGACCTCCTCGGCGGTGACTCGGGCAAACTCGCCGAACTCGAGCACCGGGTCGCCGACCATCTCGGTTTCGCGCGATCGCTCACCTCCGTCGGCCAGATCTATCCGCGGTCGCTCGACCACGACGTGGTGTCGGCGCTGGTCCAGACCGCGGCCGCGCCATCGTCGCTGGCACACACGATCCGACTGATGGCCGGGCATGAGCTGGTCACCGAGGGGTTCCAGCCGGGTCAGGTGGGGTCGTCGGCGATGCCGCACAAGATGAACACCCGCAGCTGCGAGCGGGTCAACGGCCTCGCGGTGGTGTTGCGTGGCTACGGATCGATGGCCGCCGAACTCGCCGGCGCGCAATGGAACGAGGGCGACGTCTTCTGCTCGGTGGTGCGTCGCGTCGCGCTGCCCGACGCCTTCTTCGCCATCGACGGACTGATGGAGACATTCCTGACGGTGCTCGCCGAATTCGGCGCCTACCCCGCGGTGATCGCCAACGAACTCGACCGCTACCTGCCGTTCCTCGCCACCACCAAGGTGCTGATGGCGTCGGTGCGGGCCGGCGTCGGGCGCGAAACGGCGCACGAGGCGATCAAGGAGAACGCCGTCGACGTCGCGCTCGCCATGCGTGAGGAGGGGCGCGAACCCGATCTGCTCGACCGTCTCGCCGCCGACGAGCGCATCCCGCTCGACCGTGCTCAGCTCGACGCCCTGCTCGATGACAAGTCCGCGTTTGTCGGTGCGGCGCAAGCGCAGGTCGCCGACGTGATCGCCGCGGCCGAGAAGGTCATTGCGCAGTATCCGGAAGCGGCGTCATACACGCCTGCCGCCATTCTCTGACTCCAGCTCGCGCTCGCCTCACCCGCTGGCTGAGGTACGCGGAGCGCAAGCGAAGCCCCTACCGCTCCTCGCACCTCAGCCATCGGTGGTGGACGCATCAGACGGCAGAAGGGACTCAGCTATCGGCCTGCCGATCGGCATGCCCGAGGTTCCAATCCGGCAGCGCTTGATCTCGGACGAGTCGCTTCAGGGTGACGACATCGGGAAATCCGCCGTCGCGCTTGCGTTCCCACACCTGGGTGCCGTCGACGTCGATGTGGAAGACACCACCCGTGCCCGGGACCAGGGTCACCGACCCGAGTTCGGCACCGAAGGTGTTGAGGAGTTCGCTCGCCATCCACGACGCGCGCAGCAGCCAATTGCACTGGGTGCAGTAGGTGATGGTGATCTGTGGCCCGGTCATGGCTGCCAGCCTCGCATACGTTTACTGTCGTGGTCATGGCCCACCCAGACCTCGAGTCGTACCGTCACGTCGCGTCGGGCAAGGTTCGTGAGATCTACGAGATCGACGCGGACACCCTGCTGCTGGTGGCGTCTGACCGCATTTCCGCCTACGACCACATCCTGAGCCCCGTCATCCCCGACAAGGGCCGGATTCTCACCGCCATGAGCTTCTTCTGGTTCGACGCGCTCGGCGTGCCCAACCACCTGGTCGGCGGGCCAACCGATGACCGCATTCCCGAAGTGGTCGTCGGGCGCTCGATGGTCGTTCGCAAGTTGCCGATGGTCGCCGTCGAATGCGTCGCCCGTGGATACCTCACCGGGTCGGGACTGCTCGACTATCGGGCGACCGGGTCGGTGTGCGGCATCGACCTGCCCACCGGGCTCGACGAGGCGAGCAAGCTCCCGACGCCGATCTTCACCCCGGCGACCAAGGCTGAACAGGGTGAGCACGACGAGAACATCAGCTTCGCTCACGTCGTCGAACAGGAGGGCGCCGAGCGGGCCGAGGCATTGCGCACGGCCACCCTCGACATCTACTCGCGGGGCGCCGACATCGCCGCAGAGCGTGGAATCATCTTGGCCGACACCAAATTCGAGTTCGGCATCGGCGACGACGGAGGACTGATCCTGGCCGACGAGGTGTTGACACCCGACTCGTCGCGCTACTGGGAGGCCGCCACCTACCGGGCCGGTGAGGTGCAGCCGAGCTTCGACAAACAGATCGTCCGAAACTGGCTGACCGGCCCCGCGTCCGGTTGGGACCGGGCTTCCGACACGCCGCCACCCAGCTTGCCCGACGACGTCGTGGCGCGCACACGTCAACGTTATATCGATGCCTACGAATGGATTTCGCAGTTGAGCTTCAACGACTGGCCGGGCGCGGAGGTGTCGCGGTGAGCGCGCCCGTCGCCAAGAAGATACCCGCCGAGCGCACGCATCACGGCGACACCGTCGTCGACCACTACGAATGGTTGCGGGACAAGGACGATCCCGAGGTCATCGCGTACCTCGAAGCGCAGAACGCGTTCACCGAGAAGAACACCGAGCAACTCGCCGGATTGCGCAAGCAGATCTTCGCCGAGATCAAGGCGCGGACCAAGGAGACCGACATGTCGGTTCCCAGTCGCCGCGGCAAGTACTGGTACTACGGCAGGACGCACGAGGGCAAACAGTATGCGACGCACTGTCGTTGCCCGATCGGCGACGATGATGACTGGACGCCGCCGGAGGTGTCCGAGGACGGTGCGCTTCCCGGCGAGGAAGTGCTGCTCGACGCCAACGTCGAGGCGCGGGGCCACGACTTCTTCAGTCTGGGCGCACTGTCGGTCAGTGACGACGGCAACTGGCTGGCCTACAGCACCGACGTGGTCGGCGACGAGCGATACACGCTGCGCTTCAAGGATTTACGCACCGGTGCATTGCTGGACGAGTTGATCGAGGACACGGCCGGCGGGGCGGTCTGGTCGGCCGACGCCCGGCACGTCTTCTACCAGACGGTCGACGCGGCATGGCGCCCCGACACCGTGTGGCGCCACGACTTCGGCACCGATACGGCCGACGTCAAGGTCTTTCACGAGCCGGACGAACGCTACTGGGTTGGCATGGGATCCACCCGCAGCGACCGGTATCTCATGATCGGGGCGGGCTCCAAGATCACCTCCGAGGTCTACGTCCTCGACGCGAACGACCCGACCGGTGAGTTCGTGAGCGTGGCACCCCGGGTCGACGGCGTCGAATACAGCGTCGAACATGCCGTGATCGATGATGCCGACTATTTCGTCATCGTGCACAACGACATTCGGGGCGGCAGCAAGGCAGAGAACTTCGCGATCGACATCGCGCCCGTCGACGATCCGACGAATCGACGTGAACTCTTCGCCCACGATCCCGGCCGACGTATCGAGGACCTCGACGCGTTCCGCGACTACCTGGTGCTGTCCTACCGTCGGGAGGCGTTGCCGCGCATCGCCATCGCAGATCTGCGGACCATCACCGGAATTCCGACCGAGGCGGATTTCCACGAGGTCACCTTTGCCGAGGAGTTGGGAACGGTCGGGCTGGCAGGCAACCGCGAGTGGACCACACCACGGTTGCGCATCGGGTACGGAAGCTTCACCGAGCCGAGCGAACTGATCGAGCTCGACGTCACCACCGGCGAACGCACTCTGCTCAAGCGGCAGCCAGTTCTCGGTGGCTACGATCCCGCCGACTACGTCCAATCCCGCGAGTGGGCAACCGCGGCGGACGGTACGCGGATTCCGCTGTCCATCGTGCGGCGCAAGGGAACCGACGAGAACAAGCCGGCGCCGCTGCTCCTCTACGGCTACGGCTCCTACGAGGCGAGCATCGACCCGTACTTCTCCGTGTCGCGGCTGTCCATGCTCGACCGCGGCGTGGTCTTCGTGCTGGCGCACGTGCGCGGTGGCGGCGAGATGGGCCGCTACTGGTACGAAAACGGCAAAGAGCTGCAGAAGAAGAACACCTTCACCGACTTCGTCTCGGCCGCACAGTATCTCGTCGACGAAGGATGGACTACGCCGTCGCAGATGGTGGCCGAGGGCGGGTCGGCCGGTGGGTTGCTCATGGGGGCGGTTGCCAACCTCGCGCCACAACTGTTCAACGGCATCCTCGCTTCGGTGCCGTTCGTCGACGCGCTCAACTCGATCCTCGACCCGTCACTGCCGCTGACGGTGATCGAATGGGACGAGTGGGGCGACCCTCTGCACAACCCTGAGGTCTACGCCTACATGCGCGAGTACTCGCCGTACGAGAACGTGGTGGCCCAACCGTATCCGCCGATCCTGGCTCTCACCTCACGCAACGACACTCGCGTGCTCTACACCGAGGCCGCGAAATGGGTTGCCCGGCTGCAGGAATGCTCGACGTCGGACAACCTCGTGCTCCTGAAGACGGAGATGTCGGCCGGGCACGGAGGGGTGAGCGGCCGCTACAAGCAGTGGGAGGAGATCTCCTTCGAGATCGCCTGGATCCTGCAGCAGACCGGGGCGCTCGCGCCCACCGATCCCACCGCTCCCTGAGGTGCTCGAGGCGCTAGCCGAGAGCCTCGAAGGGCCTGGTGAGACAACAGCTCTCGTCTCACCAGGGGGCTTCGAGGCTCGCAAGCTCGCACCTCAGCCAGCGGTGGGCGCTCGCTCATCGCACCTAGGGATGGCCTGGTGACATACGAAAGCCCCGCCCGGAGGCCGGACGGGGCTGTCGTGTGTCGGCGTGCGCGATCAGTGCATGATGATCGGCGCGCGATCCATGTCCTCCTCGACCAATGGCGACTGGATCTTCTTGCGAGGCAGGAAGAATGCCGGGATGAAGGTCAGGGCGATGAGGATCACCGCGACCAGGAAGGTCGATCCGAAGATCTCGGCCGCGGACTCGAAGAACGACTGCGGCAGCGGGGCGTTCTGCATCTCCGGTGGTAGCTTGTCGGGCGCGGTGTTGGAGGCAATCGCGAGACCGGCCTGCATGCTGCCGGCCAGGCCGCTGGCGAGGACCACCGAGATGACCGCGGTACCGATCGACGATGCGGTCTGCTGAACCACGTTCACCAGGGTCGAGCCGTCGGGCACCTGCTTGTTGTTCAGGGTTGCCAGCGCGGCCGACATGATCGGCATCATCGTCATACCCATACCGAGGCCCTGCACGAACAGCGCGCTGCACAGAATCCAGTACGACGTGTCGGCGCCGAGGAAGATGAAGACTCCCATGCCGAGCAGGATCAGGACGATGCCGGGCAGGACGAACTTGCCGGGGCCCATCTTGTCGGTCAGCTTGCCCGCGATCGGCATGGTGAGCATCGCGCCGAGACCCTGCGGCGCCAGCAGCAGGCCGGCGGTCAGCGTGGACTCGCCGCGCACACCGATGAAGTACTGCGGGAACAACAGCGACGCACCGAAGAACGCGATCATGAACAGCGTCATGGTGACGACCGAGATCGACAGCGTCCGGTTTCGGAACAGGCGCAGATCCAACAGCGGATTCTTGGCCCGCAGCGCATGCCAGATGAAGGCCACGATGAGGATGGCGCCGATGATCGCCGGAATCAACACCGTCGGCGTGAGGAAGGTGCGGTGTTCGGCGCTCGACGAGATGCCGAACAGGAACAGCGCGAGACCCGGTGAGAGAAGCAGCAATCCGACGATGTCGATGGACGCCTTCGTCGTCTCCTCGTCGTCACGCAGGACGAACCACGAGTAGACGAGCGCGACGATGCCGATCGGCACGTTGATCAGGAACACCCAGTGCCACGACGTGGTCTCGATGAGGAAGCCGCCGAGGATCGGTCCGCCGATCGGGCCGAGGAGCATGGGGATACCGAGAACCGCCATCACGGAACCGATTCGCTCGGGTCCGGCCGCCTTGGTCAGGATCATCATGCCGATCGGCATGAGCAGACCACCGCCGAGGCCCTGGATCACGCGGAATGCGACCAGGCTGCCGATGTTCCAGGCGAGCGCGCAGAGCGCCGAACCCAGGACGAACAACACCAGCGACGTCAAGTAGACCTTCTTGGTGCCGAATCGTGCTGCGGCCCAACTCGACAGCGGGATGACCGCGGCCAGGGCCAGCGTGTAGCCGGTGGCCGTCCAGGCCGCGCCGGCCGCGTCGGTGCCGAACTCCTGCTGGAAGGTGTTCTGCGCCACCGCAACCACGGTGACGTCGAGGATCGACATGATCGCGCCGAGCACGACCACGCCGGCGATCATCAGCACATGACGATCGAGTTTGGTGTCCGGTGGACCTTCGTGAAGGTGGCCGCCGGTCGAGGAGACTGACATGAGTGTTCCTGTCGGTTCGGGTTACATGCGGAGAATCGGGAAGTCGAGAGTTACTGCGCGGGCTCGCTGGGTTCTGAGTTGCTCAATTCGGAGAGCCCGTCGTGCGGAATGTCGAAGTAGTCGGTGTCGGCGTCGACGATCGGTCGAAGGGCTCGGCAGAGGTCGTCGCGAATGTCGTCGGGCAGTCCGGTGACGAAGCGGCGGACGATCTCCTGCTTGATGTTCAGCTGGGAGTCGATGAACTGCTGCCCATGGGTGGTCAGCGAAACGCGCTTCACGCGCCGGTCGTTGGCGTCCTCGCGCCGATCCACCAGTCCGTCGCCGACCAGTTTGTCGACGGTGCGTCCGGCCGCGGCCAGTGAGAGGTTGACGTGTTCGGCGATCTCGTTG
The DNA here is from genome assembly GCF_022513585.1 of Gordonia gummivorans. GTDB lineage: Bacteria > Actinomycetota > Actinomycetes > Mycobacteriales > Mycobacteriaceae > Gordonia. The sequence continues at coordinate 29,830 of NZ_JAKWBF010000043.1, read as the reverse complement.
ACCGACATCGGCGCACCGTGGCCGCCGAGCGCGAAGATGACCTTCAACTGCGAGAACGTGAGGTCGGTGGCGGCCAGGTCGTCCATCGTGTGGGCTTTGCCGAGGCAGGCGAGGCGATCGAGAAAGTCGATCAGGGTTGCCTGCGCGGTGTCCACCGAGTTGCCGGGGGTGGCTCCGGCAGACGCGATCGCAGACATGGGTGTGGACACCCAGAAATGCTAACTTCCGTGCAACTATTTCTTCAACGCAAGCATTGGTGACCTTGCACATAGTTCGCAAAACTGTGTGGTGGGGCTCACATGGCCACTGTGTCGGGACACACCACTAGGCTCGGATGCCATGGGCAACATCAAGGACATCCCGGTCAACTCCCTCGACGGCAACACCGTGAATCTCGCGGACTTCAGCGGTCCGCTGCTGGTGGTCAACGTCGCCAGCAAGTGTGGGCTGACGCCGCAGTACACCGGACTGGAAGAACTGGCCAAGACCTACGGTGATCGTGGCCTCACCGTCGTCGGCATGCCGTGCAACCAGTTCATGGGCCAGGAACCGGGCACCGCCGAGGAGATCGCCACCTTCTGTTCCACCAGCTACGGCGTCACCTTCCCACTTCTGGAGAAGGCCGACGTCAAGGGCGACGAACAGCATCCCCTCTACGCCGAGCTCACCAAGACCGAAGATGCCGACGGTGAGGCCGGCGATGTGCAGTGGAACTTCGAGAAGTTCCTCGTCGACGCGAACGGGACGGTCGTCAATCGATTCCGGCCCCGTACCGAGCCCACCGACCCTGCAGTGGTCTCGGCCATCGAGGCGGTCCTCTGAGACGCGTGGCGAGTTGGCCCACCCGGTAAGGTGATGGCGAGATTCAGCGCATCAGCGAGAACGGAGCAAGTGCCCATGGCGCGAGTGGTGGTCGACGTGATGCCCAAGGCCGAGATCCTCGACCCGCAGGGGCAGGCGATCGTCGGAGCCCTGGGACGTCTCGGATTCAGTGGGATCGCCGATGTTCGGCAGGGGAAACGCTTCGAACTCGAGGTCGACGACACCGTGGACGACGTCGCCTTGGAGCGCATCGCCGAGGAACTCCTGACCAACACGGTCATCGAGAACTTCAGCGTCTCGCGGGTCGCGGAGTAACCGACCGAGATGACAGCACGAATCGGGGTCATCACCTTCCCGGGCACGCTCGACGACGTCGATGCTGCCCGCGCGGTCCGGATCGCCGGAGCCGAGGCCGTCGAACTCTGGCACGGCGACGCCGACCTCAAGGGGGTCGACGCGGTCGTCGTTCCGGGCGGCTTCTCCTACGGTGACTATCTGCGCGCAGGCGCCATCGCACGTTTCGCGCCGGTCATGGGTTCGGTGGTCGAGGCGGCGGCCAAGGGCATGCCGGTCCTCGGCATCTGCAACGGTTTCCAGGTGCTCTGCGAAGCCGGACTGCTGCCCGGCGCGTTGACCCGCAACGAGGGTCTGCACTTCATCTGCCGCGACCAGTGGTTGCGCGTCGAGTCGAACACCACCGCCTGGACCACGCGGTTCGAGCGCGGCGCCGAGATCCTCATCCCGCTCAAGTCGGGGGAGGGCCGCTACGTGGCGCCCGAGCGCAAACTCGAAGAACTCGAGGGCGAAGGCTTGATCGTCTTCACCTACGCCGGCGGCAACCCCAACGGCTCGGCGCTCGACATCGCCGGCATCAGCAGCCCCGACGGTCGCGTCGTCGGCCTGATGCCGCACCCCGAACATGCCACCGAGGCACTCACCGGACCCAGCGACGACGGGCTCGGACTGTTCTACTCGGCGATCGACGCCGTGCTGGCCGCCACACCATGACCTCCGCGATCTTCGCCCTCATCGGCGTCGGCATTCTGGTGGTCGGGGTGTTGGCGTTTCGGATGCGGTGGCGGGTCGGGGAGATCGCGTCGGCCGTTGCGGTCATCTGCCTGGGTCTGGCCTACGACAACTTCGCGGTCGCGGTGGGCCGCTTCGTCGGCTACGGCGACGCGCTGATGGCGATCAACGTGCCGCGCTACTGGATACACGCATTCTTCGTGCCACTGCTGATTCCGATCGCCGGGGTGCTGGTGTATCGGTTGGGCGTCAAGCAGATCGGCACCCGCAACGTCGTGATCCCAGGTCTTCTGCTCGTCGCGATGCTGGAAGTGATCGGCATCATCACCGACATCGTGCGCCTGGACCTCGAGCCCGAGAACGCAGGTGACGCCCTGCGCTACGTCAACGCCGGTGCTTCTGGGCCGCCGATCGCAGCGGTGGTGACGGTGCTGGCGTTGATCGTGCTGGGCGGGATGGCCGCGCGTTACAGCTACTTCAAATGGCTTCTCGTCGGAGCTCTGGCGATGCTGTTTGCGGCGGCCGCCGGTACCGCGGTGCTGTGGCTGGGCAACCTCGGTGAGCTGATCCTGATGATCACGCTCCTCGCGACCATGGCCAAGGTCGCCGACCGCGAGGCCGACCTCCGGCTGGAAGCGGCTGCCACGGAAGGCAACCGATGACTATCACCACGACGGCAACGGCGGCCGGGCTCGGCGAGTTCGTCGACGCCTCCCCATCGCCCTTCCATGTCTGTGCCAGCGTGGCGGCCGAACTCGAGCAAGCCGGCTACCGGCGACTATTCGAGGAAAAGTCTTGGCCTGCACCGGATTCCGAGGGGTGGGGCCGCCACTACGTCGTCCGCGGCGGATCGATCATCGCTTGGGACGCCGGTGACGGCGACGAGTTCCGGATCGTCGGCGGCCACACCGACAGTCCCAATCTTCGCCTCAAACAACACCCGGACCGGACCTCCGCCGGTGTCGCGATGGTGGCGCTCGAACCCTACGGGGGTGCCTGGCTCAACTCGTGGCTCGACCGCGACCTCGGGCTCTCCGGCCGGCTCGCCTACCGGGCGGGCGACGCCGTGGAGCACACGCTGGTACACGTCACCGAAGCGGTGGTCCGGGTGCCGCAGTTGGCCATTCACCTGTCCGAGGATCGCAAGGGCGTCGCTCTCGACCCGCAACGACACCTCGACGGGATCTGGGGTGTCGGCGAGACCGTGCCCGACGTGCTCGGCTGGGTGGCGCAGTACGCGGGCGTCGACCCCGACACTCTCCTCGGCTGGGAGTTGATGACTCACGACGTGACGCCGAGCCGGGTGCTGGGCGTCGACGAAAACCTGTTGAGCGCACCGCGTCTGGACAACCAGGGCACCTGTTACGCGGGTCTGCGGGCGCTGCTCGACGGTGGTGCGTCGACCCACACCCGGATGCTCGCACTGTTCGACCACGAGGAGGTCGGCAGCGGATCCGAACGCGGGGCCGCGTCTGACTTCCTGGCGACCATGTGTGAGCGAATCGTGTTGGCGCGCGGCGGTTCCCGATCGGACTATCTGCGCTCGATGGCGGCAAGTGTGTGCCTGTCCGGGGACATGGCGCACGCCACCCACCCGAACTATCCGGAACGCCACGAGCCGGGACACCGCATCGCCATCAACGGCGGCCCGGTTCTCAAGGTCAATCAGAATCTGCGCTACGCGTCGGATGCGTTGGGGGAGGCCATCTTCGCGCTCGCCTGCGACCGCGCCGGCGTGCCGATGCAGCGCTACACCCACCGCGCCGATCTACCCTGTGGCTCGACGATCGGTCCGATCACCGCCGCACGCACCGGGCTGACCACTATCGACGTCGGAGCGCCTCAACTCGCGATGCACAGCGCCCGCGAACTCATGGGCGTTGCCGACGTCGAGATGTATTCCGCTGCGCTGCAGGCGTTCTTGAACGGCTAGTACGACCGGGCAAACCCGAGCACGTCGTCGACGTAGGTCATGGAATTGTTGTAGCGCAGCACTGCGGTCACCAGCGACGCGTTGTCGCGTAGGTTCAGATTGCCGTCGCAGAGGTAGCGCGCGGTGGTCAGTGCCGCGTCGAAGATGTTCTGCGGGTCGATCTTGCCGTCGCCGTTGGCGTCGGCCGCGTAGTGATTCCAGGTCTGGGGAAGGAACTGCATCGGGCCGACGGCGCGGTCGTAGGACGCGTCGCCGTCGAGCGCGCCGTGGTCGGTGTCGGTGACGACCTGGTTGCCGGCCAATGTGCCGTTGAGCATCGGGCCGAAGATCGGCTCACGCAGGGTGCCGCGGGCGTCCACGTTGCCCTCGTCGGCATGGTGGGACTCGACCTTGCCGATACCGGCGATGACCTTCCAGTCGATGCCGCAGCGCGGCGTCGTGTGCGACATGATGTCGGCGGCGTTGCGGTACGCGTCGTAGTTGCTGGCAGGTACCGCGCCGTCGGTCACGCTGACCGGACGGGCGGGCACGATCGCGGGAATGCGCGGGGCAGGATCCGCGGTCTGGCGGGCCGACGGGCCGGTCACGTGGTGGTTGGCCAGCGCAACGGTGTGCGGGTCTGCCGCGGCGTGAGCAGCCTCGGTCTGCGGTGCCGCGTGCTGTGTGGGATCGGCTCCAGCGGTCGCCGCGGCTGCCAGAATGCCGACTGGCACCAATGCTGCGGCGACGAACGGTGCTCGTGCTTTCCGTGGTTTCGAGTGCTTACCCAAACTGATCGACCTCGCGTGTACTGCTCGTGTTGCTGCTGAAGAACTCGGCCGACCGTACATGAATCCGTTAGCTTGCCGTTATTTATCCGTTACCAATATGGCGGCAGCGACGCCGACTCGACTCGGTCGATGCAGTTAGCTGCGGTAAGGGACACGGTTTTGTGATTTGCCGCACACGCGGCGTATTCGATGCTCGAATAGGGGCGCCATCCGTCCCGTGCAGCGCCCGACCCGCCGACGTCGTCGGCGATCGTGGAGCCAGGAAGAGCCCTGGCCGCGATGCGACTCGGAGCTTCCGCGGCCGGCACCACGACAACCGGTGCCGAGTTGGAGGATGAGAGTGCTGCAGCACCCGCGTTCTCCAACTCAACTCTCGGGCCGGTGACTGAGATCGGGCCCCTGACGGTGGTCCTCCAGGTATGTCCCGGAAGCGGCCGCTGACAGGCCCGATCTCAGTCACCGATCGTCGGTTGTCGCGTTCCGCCGAACGCGACGCCAGGAACATGCGCCCACAAAAAGTAGGGGAAGAAACTTCTTCCCCTTGGAGCCTTCCCCCAGAAAATTCTCGCGGACGACTACGAACCCCGGGGAAGAAAGTTCTTCCCCTAGATTTTGCGGGCACGACGCCGTCGTGTTTCCCCAGTTCAGGAGGCTGAAAGCAGTAGCCGCCGGGTTCAGGAAGGACTCAGCAGCGACAGCGTGGTGCCCTGAGTCAGCACCAGATAGCCGTCGACCACCGACGCCGCGCCGCTGCTCAGACCGATCGTCCACGCGACCCGGCCGTCCGGTGCGAACGCGCTGAGTCGGTGTGCGTTGCCGAACACCATCAGGTCGGCCGAGGCGCCGACACAGCGGAGGTAGCCGATGTTGCTGTCGGGGTCGCGGAAGTCGGGTGGCGGCATCTCGCCGAGGATGGTTCCGTCGGTGAGCGCGAAAGTGACGCGGGAGCCGTCCTTGCGCGCCAGCGAGACCAGCGGACCACACGGGCGGGCCCCCGATTTGGATGCCTCGGGAGCATTGACCTGCCAGACGTCGTCGCTCGCCGGATCGCGTACCGAGTAGGTGCCGTGGGTGTCGAAAACCGTCGAACTGCTCTCGAGAACCGGCTTGGTCGACGGCCCCGTGATCACGCGGACGCCCGGGATCGTGTTGACGGGATCGGGGTCGAGTCGGCCGTCGGGCATCGCGAACGTCGACACCCGCTCGTTGGCGGCCTCGCTGTACTCGACGACGAGTCCGGCCGGGTACAGCGTCATCTGGCACTGGCCGCAGGTGAGGTGCTCCTGCCCGTCGGTGCGTCGAAGTGCGTACTGGCTGCCGTCGGTGGTGGGGACGATCACCACGCTGCCGCTGATCTGTACCTCGTCGGTGAGGACGGCGTTGGCGAATCGTTTGGTCCACAGCGACGCACCGGTCGGCGTCATCAGGCTGACCTCGTACTTGAACTTGTTGATACGCAGAAAGTTCGGGCCGACACCGAACACCACTGCGGTGTCGTCGAGATCCGTCGTCGACGATGGGGTGCCGTCGTCACCGATGAGGTGGAAGCCGGGCTCGGGTGGGTCGCCCAGGTCGATTGCACATCCGATCTGTCCGGTGTCGGTGAATGCGCAGTCGCCCAGTCCGGCTCGAACCGGTTGCTTCCACAACGGCTTTCCGCTGCGGCGGTCGATGGCCATGAAGGCCCGGCCGAGACCGTTCGGGTAGGCGAGGAGCCAAGTGTCGCCGAAGGTGTCGGCTACGTCGATGGTGCCAACGCCCGAATGCCCGGGCAGGTCGGCGTCGGTGAGCGTCCACGAGACGTCGGGATTGTTCCGATAGTCGCGCAAGAGCCCGTACCCGTACTCGGTGTCGTCATCTTCCGGAGCGCCGGCCAGCACGACGCCGGCGGCCACCACCATCACCACGCACAACACGCCAACGACAGTCCCGATCCCAAACGGTAGACGCCGACGGACAGTGGCGATCCACGATCGGTTGGGCATGCCGATCAGTCAATCATCATTGTGTGGTCACGACCCTGTCGGGGAGGTGTCGGAGACTCGCCGAGACTCTGGCTTATGTTTCTGCGCTCCACGACCATGGATCGTCTCACGTTGCGGGTGTGGGATGAACCCATGAACTCAGTCAGGGATGCACTCCTCGGTATCACGGTGGTCACCACCGGGCTCAGCGCCGGTTTGCTGGCGGCCTTCGCCTACGCGGTGATGCCGGGTCTGGATCGTGCCGGTCCGGTGTCGGCCGTGCCGGCGATGCAGCGGATCAACGTCGCCATCCTCAATCCGGTGTTCGCCGTGATCTTCCTCGGCCCACTGGTATTCGGGGCGCTGAGCATCTGGGCGTTCTGGCGAAGCGACCTACGGTGGTGGATCGTCGCAGCGGTGGTGCTTATCGTGGTGGGCCTGCTCATCACCGCGATCGTCAACGTGCCGGCCAACGACCGGCTCGCTGCTGCCGGTGATGTGTCGGGCGGTGAGGTCGCCGCCGTATGGGCTGATTTCACGACGCAATGGGTGCGATGGAACGTCATCCGCGCGGTCGCCACCAACGCCGCGTTCGCGACGCTGGTGGCCGGGCTCATCGCCGCCCGTTGACCGTGCGTCCCAAACGGTTCAGCGTGCGCTGACGAGGGACTCGGCGAGCACCTGCTTGAGTGACGCGCTCGGGCGCCCGCGGAGGTCGGCGAGGTCGGTCGACGTGGAGTCGAGGGCGCCACGGCTCACTCCGGCATCGGAGTCCGCGAGAATGGCTGCAACGGGGGCCGGTAGCCCTGCCCCGACCAGCGCCTCGGCGTACGCGGATTCGGGGATGTCCTGGTACCGCACCGGCTTTCCGCTCACCTCGGCGATGGCCGCCGCGATGGCGGGATGGTCGAGTGGTTCGGAGCCGGCGAGTTCGTACACCGCTCCCACGGTCCCCGCGATGAGGACGGCTGCGGCCGCGTCGGCGTAGTCGCGTCGGGCGGCACCCGCGACGCGTCCGGTACCAGCGCTGCCGTACAGCGTGCCCGACTCGATCGCCGCCGGAGCTGATCCGACGTAGTTCTCCCAGTACCAGCCGTTGCGCAGCAAGGTGTGGGGTACCCCGCTGTCGGCCAGGATGTGCTCGGTCGCGAGATGCTCCTCGGCAAGCTTGAGCGGCGAGGTGTCGGCGTACAGGATGCTGGTGTAGGCGAGCAGGTCGACGCCGTTGGCCTTCGCGGCTTCGATCACGTTGCCGTGCTGGCGAACTCGACTACCGAATTCCGAGCCCGACACCAACAGCAGTCGGTCGACGCCGGAGAGTGCGGCCGACAGCGCTGCCGCGTCGTCGTAGTCGGCGACCCGCACTGTCACGCCCGCGTCGGACAAGTGCTGCGCACGACCTGCGTCGCGGACGATCGCGACGATGTCGGACGCCGCGACGCCTCGTTCGATCAGTGCCTCGATCGTCGCGCGTCCAAGTCCGCCGTTTGCTCCGGTCACTGCGTATGTGGTCATGCGTTTCCTTCCGTATCGCCGAACGCGTCGAGGCGCCGGCCATTAGTGGTTCTCTAGCAGCATGCACTTACTATTAGTACAGTGCAAGTGCAGGAGTTAGCGCTTAGGGTGTGGCTGGCATAGAATGCAGGTCATGACAGACGCGGCGTACGACGACGGGATTCCCGATCCCGCCTTGCTTGCCGACGTCTTCGCCCGTGACTGTGCGTCGCGCGCCATCCTCCACAACGTCACAAGTCGGTGGGGTCTCCTCGCGCTGGCGGCCCTCGCCGACGGTGATCTGCGGTTCAATGCGCTGCGGCGTCGAGTGGACGGCGTCAGCGAACGGATGCTGTCGGTGACCCTGCAGTCATTGGAGCGCGACGGTTTCGTGAATCGTGATGTGCTGCAGACGATCCCGCCCAAGGTGAAGTATTCGTTGACGCCGACCGGTCGCGAGGTGGCCGACCGACTGCTCGGGCTTATCGAGTTCGTCGAAGCCCACGTCGCCGATGTCCGGGACGCGCAAGGCACTTACGACGACACCCACTGAATCGTCAACGGGGGTGGGGTGGGTCAGAAGAGCTGGCCGAGGTAGAACTCGGCGCCCTGGTCGTCGGCGCAGCGGGCGGTGACGCCGTAGGGTGCGCGCTGGGGTTCGTCGATGACCCGACCACCCGCATCTCGTACACGCTCGACCGCCGCTTCCACGTCGTCGGCGATCCACATCGGCACCGCGACCGACGTGTCGGCACCGCCGCCGATGCCGATCTGCGGGCGGACGTCGTCGACCTCCCAGCCGTCGTCGATGCGCCCGGGATGGAACTCCCATCCGAGCACGCTGCCGTAGAACGCCCGCAGACGGGCGCTGTCGGGAGTGAGCACGGTCAGGTACGACATCTCGCCGATGCCTCGCGGGTGTTGCGGCGATCGCGGCGCCGCCGGGTCCGGCACGTGCACCGAGAATCGGACTCCTTGATCGTCGACGGCGTCGAGTACCCGAGCGCCATCACTCGACACCTCGTCGATGCTGCCGACCGCACCGCCGGCGGCGATGATCGCCTCACGCGCCGACCCGAAGTCGTCGACGGCGTACACGCAGTACAAGGTGTTGTTCCCGTAGTCGCCGGCCTCGGAAATGCCCAGGCGGTGACCAAGGTTGGTGACCTGGCGGCTCGCCGGGTCGTACTCCCAGCCGAGGACTGCGCGATAGAAGCGCGCGGCCCGCGCGGCGTCCGGCGTCTGCAAGGACATGTAGACGAGGTCGCCCTGCGCAATACGGTCCGACGCTGCGACAGCGCTCTTCGACGGTCCCGTCAGCATCCACCGATGTCCGAACGGATCGATGATGGTGCCGGTCCGATTTCCGTAGCCCTCGTAGGGTTCCCGCGTCACCGACGCACCGCCACGTCCGGCCCGCGCGACCGCTGCGTCGGTATCGTCAACGGCCAGCATCAGACTCACCGAGACATGCCCGGGAGTCGGTGCACGCAAACCCATGTCGGCGAACTCGCCCGCGAGATAGACCACGCCGCCGCCCATCTCGAGCTCGGCATGCCCGATGGTGCCGTCCTCCATGACGATCGGCTCACCACGGAGTCGGGCGTCGAGATTGGCGACATACCAGTCGATCGCCGCACGGGCGTCGGCGACGGTCAGGTAGGGCAGTGCTCCCGGCCGTTCGACGACCGGCTCGGATTGAGTTGGTGCTGAAACTGTTTCGACGGTCGTGCTCATGATGACTCCTTCGGGTAGGGTCGCGCCGCGACGGAGGCGATCACGCAACGCGTCAGCGAATGCGGCGTCCGGCGCGACCGGGTCGTCGAATCCGCTGTCGACACCGCGCAGGATGCGCAGCGGATCGCCGCTGGTGTCGGGGAACTCGGTGTTGTTCATACGTGACCTCCTCTCCGGCTCGATTGGAATTCGTTCTCCGGGTAGGCCGCGCGGAACGCGCGCTTTGCCCGGGTGAGCAGTGCCTCGGTGGCGCCGACGGTGCGGTCGAGGATCTGCGCGCAATCGGCGACCGGGAGATCGTCGACGTAGCGCAACGTCAGCACCGCGCGGTGGGCCGGTCCGAGGGTCGCCAACGTGTGATGGGCAACCATCCGATCCAGATGGGCATCCCAATCGTCATCCGTCGTCTCGGGTAGCTCGTCCACCGGCTCCGGTGTGCGTTGCATCCGCCGCCAGTGGTCGGCCAACTTGTGCCGCGCGATTCCGATCAACCAGGGCGTCGACGGCACCGCCGACGTATCTCTGCGCACGGTGTCCATCGCGGCGAGGAACGTCTCGGAGGTCACGTCCTCGGCGACCGCGCGGTCGGCGCAGCGCCGCACGACGTAGCCATACACCGAGGGCAGTGCCTCGTCGTAGACCGATAGCAGCGCATCAGCACCGCCGGATTGACCGCTCACACCCTTATCGTCGTTCGTGGGGCCCAAAACCCGACACCCTTCGCGCAAGTTTTCTTAGTCAGGGCCGACGCGGCACCTGCCGTGCGCTGATCTCGACCACGGCGTCGACCACGGCCTGCGGACGGTCCATCGCGACAAAGGTGCGCGATCGGGGTACCTCGGTGAAGGTGGCGTCGGCGAAGACCGACGCCAGACGGCGGCCGAGTTTCGGCCGGAACGCGCGATCGGCGGTGCCCCAGACGACGGACACGGGTACCGCGACCTTCGACAATCGAGGCGTGATCGCGGCCAGTTCGGACGAGTCGATGGCGCGCAGGAAGGCGGCGAGGTCGTCGCGGATTCGTTCGTCGCTGCGCAACGGATCGAGGATCGACGCGGACAGCTCGGGATCGGGGTCGGTGACGAGCAGTCCGAAGCCGGCGATCGAATGGCGAAGCGCCGTCGAACGGTGCAGGAGCCCGACGAGCCGTTTGGTGAGGCCGGGCCGGGTCAGCAGGGCGAAGACGACAGGATACGGCTGCGGCGGAAACTGTTCGAACGCATCGCAATTGGTGAACACTACGCGGCCGGCGAAATCCGGGTCCTGATCCAGTGCGAACTGGCAGAGCGCGCCGCCGGTGTCGCAGCCGACAAGTGTCGGGCTCGTGAGGCCCTGAGCGTCGACGAACTCACGGATCAACCGGGCCGCCCCCGACGGAGTGCGATCGGCGTCGGGCCCCCAGGGGATGTGATGCGCGCCGAGAGTGAAAGTTGGTGCATAACAACGGAATCCGGCGTCGGCCAAGCTCTGGGCGGCATCGGTCCACATACGACCGTCGACCACCACGCCGTGCACGAACACCACCGGTGGATGCGGCGAGTCCTCTGGTCCGAAGGTTTCGTATTCGATGGTTGCCGTGGCGAGTTCGATGGTCGGCATGGTGGCCTCCGTCGTAGGCTTGATGAGTTCATTTACAAACACTCGGTATGAAAGTTACGTACAAGCTGTATGAAAGTCAACCGTCGGACGCAGGCAGAGCGCACCGCCGCGACCCGTGCCGCCCTCGTCGAGGCCGGCCGCGAACTCTTCGGCGAACACGGTTACGCCGACGTCGGAACTCAGGCGATCGTCGAGCGCGCAGGCGTCACACGTGGTGCGCTCTACCACCAGTTCGACGACAAGAAGGGCCTGTTCACCGCGGTATTCGACGAGCTCGAGCAGGAAGTTGTCGCGCTGTGCGCCGAGTCCATGGCAGAACTCGCGCCGACCGATCCGATCGCGGCTCTCAAGGTCGGCGTTCGGGCGTTTCTCGAGGTGTTCGCCGAACCCGTCCGACACCGCATCGGGCTCGTCGACGCGCCCGCGGTCCTGGGCTGGCAGGAGTGGCGAGCGCGGGGGGAGCAGTTCGGTTTCGCGCTCCTAGAAGGACTGATCCGGACCGCCATCGAGCTCGGGCAGGTGGCCGAACAGCCCACCCGCCCCATCGCGCATGTGGCCATCGGCGCGCTCGACGAGTCGGCGCTCTACGTCGCCGCCGCCGACGATCGGGAGCAGGCCACCGAGGAGATGCTCGTCGTGATGGATCGCATCATCGACGCGTTCGTGGTCTGATTGCTCAGCGTTCCAAGCTCTTTCGGTCCCACCCGCCCAGATCCGCGGCGATCTCGTAGGTGCTCTGCAGGAAGTCGAGCAGCACTGCGTCGGGATCGTCGGCTTCTCGAACCGCGGTGTAGGGCAACAGGAATTCGCCGAGGCCGGCGTCGAAATAGGCCGACGACGGCGCCACCGGAGCGGCCGTGAAGCCCTCGGGTTCCGGATAGGCGTAGGAGTAGAAGTAACCCTCGCCGTCGGGGCCGGGCCAGTAGCCCGCGCTCGACACCTCGTGCGAGTAGGCCTCCCACATCACCTCTGGGCCGCAATTCGGTGCTCCGCCAGGGTGTTTGGGGGCTTCTCGGCCGGAGAATCGTGTCACCGCGAGATCGGCTGCGCCCCAGAAGAAGTGGGACGGACTGACCTTGCCGATGAAGCGCGCGCGAAAGATCTCGAAGACCCGGTCGATCTGAACCAGCGCAAGCCAGAAGCGATGGACGGCGTCTGGGTCGTAGGCCACATGCTCCCGGTCCTCGTCGAAGGCGATCGCGCCCGGGATCTCGACCGGCATTTCCCATATCTCCGTTGATAACCCGAGATCGTCGAGCATCGCCATGACATCTCGGTAGAAGTCGGCCACCGGTCGCGACTCCAGCTTCAGCGATCGCTTCTCACCCGACGTCGTCGACACCACCAATTGGTGGTCGATCAGATCGAAGTCCATCTGGAAAGACGTGCTGCCGTGCGGGATCAGTGCGGTGGTGAGGCCGCGCGCCGTCACATACAGCGTCACATTCCACCAGTGACTCATGCGCGGAGTGTTGACCATGCGCACCTTGCCGACGATCTGCGTCATCAGCTGAAAAGTGTCGCGAGTGTCGGCCCACTCGGCGACGGGGATCTCGGGCCACGCGGAGTTCGTCTTGGATGTCATCGTGGAAGAGCACCTCCTGGTTGCTTGAATTCGATCGTCGCATTCCGATGAGTTCTCCGGTCCGGAACGGTCAGCACTGACATGGCTACCGCAACGATCAACTCCATGCTCCTGTCCAGCGACGACCCCACCCGCCTCGCGCAGTGGTACGCCACCGCCTTCGAGGCGAAAGTGGAGTCCACCCCCGGCGACGACGGCTATCAGGTGGTCGCGCTCGACGGCTTCTACCTGATGTTCGACAAGCGCGACGACGTGTCCGGGCCCAACCCCGGCGGCGCGCGAGCCATCCTCAACGTCGAGGTCGACGATCCGAGCGCAACCGCGAAACGGCTCGACGAACTCGGGGCCGCGTGGGTGAGTCCGCTCGAGGACCGCGACGGCAATCTCTTCGGCACCGTCGAAGATCCCGACGGCAACTGGCTGCAGATCCTGCGTCTCTCCGACGAGAGCGAAGCCCAGATGAGCGAGCCGAACCTGGCATTCAGTGGTTTCGCCGTGGGCGACCTCGAGGCCGCGGAAACGTTCTATCGGGACGTGCTCGGCATGCGGGTGCTGCGCTTCCCGATGGGCGTGCTCGGCATTCGTATCAACCGGCAGACGACGGTCATGGCCTACCCCAAGCCCGACCACACGCCGGCCGGCTACACGGTCCTCAACCTCCCGGTCGACGACCTCGACAAGGCGGTCGACGAACTCGCCGCCCAGGGCGTCGAGTTCCTGCGCTACGACGGCTTCGACCACGACGAGCGCGGGATCGTCCGGTCGGGCGAACACGGCGGACCCGACATCGCGTGGTTCACCGACCCGTCGGGCAACGTCATCGCGGTACTGCACGGCTGACGCTGCGGATCTCGGGGCGGAGAACCGATCCGTTCGCTCTGGGCGTATCAGATGGGGAACACCGCGCTGGCCTGGGCGGTTGTATGAGCCAGATCCCCGCCGCACCCGGTGTTCGACGTCATCTGGACAGACGTTGACTGTAGGTGTACACCCGACGACCACTAGAGTGGAACCAGGCTGGTCGACGTGTCAGTGCACCATGTCACACCCACGGCGGCCGGGGCGCTAGCAATGTGAGGGAGAACAATGTTCGAACGGTTCACCGACCGCGCGCGACGGGTTGTGGTTCTGGCCCAAGAAGAGGCGCGGATGCTCAACCACAACTACATCGGAACCGAGCACATCCTGCTCGGTCTCATCCACGAGGGCGAGGGCGTGGCCGCCAAGGCCCTCGAGTCGCTCGGGATCTCCCTGGAAGGTGTCCGCAGTCAGGTCGAGGAGATCATCGGCCAGGGACAGCAGGCGCCGTCGGGGCACATCCCGTTCACTCCGCGTGCCAAGAAGGTGCTCGAGCTGTCGCTGCGTGAGGCGCTGCAACTCGGCCACAACTACATCGGGACCGAGCACATCCTGCTCGGTCTCATCCGCGAGGGCGAGGGCGTTGCCGCACAGGTGCTGGTCAAGCTCGGCGCCGACCTCAACCGGGTCCGCCAGCAGGTCATCCAGCTGCTCAGTGGCTACCAGGGCAAGGAGCCGCAGGAGGCGGGCACGGGCGGTCGGAGCAGCGAGTCCGGCACCCCGTCGACCTCGCTCGTGCTCGACCAGTTCGGTCGCAACCTGACCGCCGCCGCCGGTGAGGGCAAGCTCGACCCGGTCATCGGCCGCGAGAAGGAAATCGAGCGGGTCATGCAGGTGCTGAGCCGCCGCACCAAGAACAACCCGGTCCTCATCGGCGAACCCGGCGTCGGCAAGACCGCCGTCGTCGAGGGTCTCGCGCAGGCCATCGTCAACGGCCAGGTGCCGGAGACGCTCAAGGACAAGCAGCTCTACACCCTCGACCTCGGGTCGCTGGTGGCCGGCAGCCGCTACCGCGGTGACTTCGAGGAACGCCTCAAGAAGGTGCTCAAGGAGATCAACACCCGCGGCGACATCATCCTGTTCATCGACGAGCTGCACACGCTCGTCGGCGCGGGTGCTGCCGAGGGCGCGATCGACGCCGCGTCGATCCTGAAGCCGAAGCTGGCCCGTGGCGAACTGCAGACCATCGGTGCGACCACTCTCGACGAGTACCGCAAGTACATCGAGAAGGACGCCGCTCTCGAGCGCCGGTTCCAGCCGGTCCAGGTCGGCGAGCCGTCGGTGGAGCACACCATCGAGATCCTCAAGGGTCTGCGCGACCGTTACGAGAGCCACCACCGGGTGTCCATCACCGACGGTGCGCTCGTGGCCGCGGCGACGCTGGCCGACCGCTACATCAACGACAGGTTCCTGCCGGACAAGGCGATCGACCTCATCGACGAGGCGGGCGCGCGCATGCGCATCCGCCGGATGACCGCACCGCCAGACCTGCGGGAGTTCGACGAGCGCATCGCCGACGCCCGCAAGGAGAAGGAAAGCGCGATCGACGCGCAGGACTTCGAGAAGGCCGCGAGCCTGCGCGACAAGGAGAAGACCCTCGTCGCCGAGCGTGCCGAGCGCGAAAAGCAGTGGCGCAGTGGCGACATGGACGTCGTGGCCGAGGTCGACGACGAGCAGATCGCCGAGGTTCTGGGCAACTGGACCGGTATTCCGGTGTTCAAGCTCACCGAGGAGGAGACCACCCGTCTGCTCCGCATGGAGGACGAGCTGCACAAGCGGATCATCGGCCAGGAGGACGCGGTCAAGGCCGTCTCCAAGGCGATCCGCCGTACGCGTGCCGGCCTGAAGGACCCCAAGCGTCCGTCGGGTTCGTTCATCTTCGCCGGACCGTCGGGTGTCGGTAAGACCGAGCTCTCCAAGGCGCTGGCGAACTTCCTGTTCGGCGAGGACGACGCGCTCATCCAGATCGACATGGGCGAGTTCCACGACCGCTTCACCGCGTCGCGTCTGTTCGGTGCCCCTCCCGGGTACGTCGGCTACGAAGAGGGCGGGCAGCTCACCGAGAAGGTGCGCCGCAAGCCGTTCTCGGTGGTGCTGTTCGACGAGATCGAGAAGGCGCACTCGGAGATCTACAACACGCTGCTGCAGGTGCTCGAGGATGGTCGTCTCACCGACGGTCAGGGCCGCACGGTCGACTTCAAGAACACCGTGCTGATCTTCACCTCGAACCTCGGTACCAGCGACATCTCCAAGGCGGTGGGCCTCGGCTTCACCAAGGGTGCCGACTCGCAGTCGAACTACGAGCGGATGAAGCTCAAGGTCAACGACGAGCTCAAGAAGCACTTCCGGCCCGAGTTCCTCAACCGTATCGACGACGTCATCGTCTTCCATCAGCTGACTCGGGACGAGATCATCCAGATGGTCGACCTGATGATCGCCCGCGTCGAGACGCAGCTGAAGAACAAGGACATGGCTCTCGAGCTCACCGACAAGGCCAAGGGACTGCTCGCCAAGCGCGGGTTCGACCCGGTGCTCGGTGCCCGGCCGTTGCGTCGCACCATCCAGCGTGAGATCGAGGACCAGCTCTCGGAGAAGATCCTCTTCAACGAGATCACCGCCGGCCAGATCGTGCTGGTCGACGTCGAAGGCTGGGACGGCGAGGACGACGGTGAAGATGCCAAGTTCACCTTCACCGGTTCGGAGAAGCCGCGCGCGGTGCCCGACGCCCCGGTCGAGCTGACCAAGGCCGCCGACGGCGGGTCCGACGCGAGCTGACCTACGAGTTCAACCAACGACGGCGGCGTCACCTGATGGGTGGCGCCGCCGTCGTCGTTGACCGGGCGTCCCAAACCGTTGACCGGGCGTCGAGTGCACCCATCGCTCCCTCAGGAGTCTCTACCGCTCCCTGAGGTGCTCGAGGCGCTAGCCGAGAGCCTCGAAGGGCTAGTGAGACAGGGTAATTGGTTGACCAGGTAGCAGCCGTCACCAGGCCTTCGAGGCTCCTCGACTTCGAGACGCTCCATGCTCGTACCTCGCACGGGGCTCCTCAGCCCGGCGGCTAGCGCTCGTCGCACCTCAGGCAGCGGAATCTGAGGCCCAGATGCAAACCCTCCACGGATCCACGCTCAGGGAGCGGATGGGCTCGCCAACGCCGGGATTCACGATCGACGGAACGCTCGTTCGGTCATCGAGTAGGTTGTGTGGGTGCCATCACGTACCGAGAATTCCGACATCCCACCCATCATCGTCGAACGCGACGGCGAGATCGCGATCTTCCGCCTCAATCGCCCTGATCGTCTCAACGCGTTCACCATGCAGATGGGGCAGGCGCTGATCGACGCCTTCGACGAGACCGACGCCGACGACTCGGTGCGGGCGGTCGTGCTGACCGGGAACGGCCGGGCCTATTGTGCCGGAGCCGATCTCGGCGGTGGCGCCGACACCTTCGACGCGTCGTCGATCACCGACGAGGTTCCGCCCGACGAGGGTGGCCGACTGTCGCTGCGGATTTTCCGGGCGCTCAAGCCGGTCGTGGTGGCGGTCAACGGTCCGTCGGCCGGGGTCGGCGTGACCATGACCCTGCCGGCCGACGCGCGCATCGCATCCGACGACGCGAAGTTCGGATTCGTCTTCGCCGCAAGAGGATTGGTGCCCGAGGCGGCGTCGAGCTGGTTTCTGCCCCGGTTGGTCGGATTGCCGACCGCTCTCCGGTGGACGATGGGCGCCACGATGGTGTCGGTCGACGAGGCGCTCGAACATGGACTGATTCAGCAGGTCGTACCGAAGGACGAGGTGCTCGCGACGGCCATCGCGGTGGCCCGTGAGATGACCGCCAACAGTGCTCCCGTCTCCGTCGCGCTGACGCGACAGTTGTTGTGGCGCATGGCCGGTGCGCCGTCGCCGATGGATGCGCACGTCGCCGACTCGAAGGCGATCTACTACCGCGGCCAGTCGGCGGATGTCTACGAGGGGGTGACGGCGTTCTTGGAGAAGCGCCCCCCGAACTTCCCGATGTCGGTCGCCAAGGACCTGCCGGACATCTGGTCGTGAGTAACGCCACCCCGTGCGGTTCGGGGGAGTTGTCGGGATAGGGCGTCGGCGATATGTGACACTGGCTGGATGAGTCGTCACCGGTGGTCGCACGCTGCGGTCATCGTGGCATCCGTGATTGCGGCGGCGGCGGTGATGATTCCCGGTTCAGCGGTGATGCCCGAGCCGAGTTACCCGGTGCGGTCCACCGCGTCGGGTTCGGACACACCGGTCCTGTCTGTCTTCGCGCTGAGCAAGTATGTGGCGCTGGGCAGTTCCTACGCGGCAGGCCCGGAGGTGCGCGGCCTGCGGACCGTGTGCCAACGATCGGCCGACAACTACCCGCATCAGGTCGCAGACGCCACCGACATGCGTTTGACGGATGTCTCCTGCAGTGGTTCGCGGACGTCCAACATCCTGCGGGTGCCGCAGCGTTCGCTGCGCGAGCCGCAGATCGCCGCGGTCACGCCCGACACCCGCCTGGTCACGATCACCACCGGCGGCAACGACCTCGACTACATGTCCAGGCTGCTCGCCCTTAGCTGCGCGAACGTCGACATTGCGCGCATTCATCCGTTGACTGCGAAGAGCTGCACCCGGCCTCACTCGGTTCGTTCCGATCCGACGCCGCAGGCCTATGTCGCCGTCGAGCGGGCCATCGTCGAGACCGTGGCGGCTGTCCGGGCGCGTGCCCCGCGTGCCGTCGTCGTACTCGTCGACTATGTGCCGGTGCTCGGGCGTGACGACCGGACCTGCCCCGGGTTGCCGCTGACTCCCGCGCAGGTGGCCTCGACACGCCAGGTGTACGACGCCATGACCGCCGCGACCGCCCGCGCAGCTGCGGCGTCGGGCACCATCCTGGTCCGCGCGTCCAAAGCGGGCGTCGATCACGGTGTCTGTTCGAAGACTCCCTGGGTGAACGGCTTCGGCCAGGGTGGCGTGTCCTATCACCCGAACGCCCGAGGCAAGGCGGCGGTGGCCGACCTCGTGTTGGCGACGCTGAGTCAGCCCTCGACGGTGACCGACTTCTTGGCGCGCGGTGTCGTGGTATCTGCACCGGTGCCGTCCCGGTCGCCCTTACCGTCGCGGTAACGCCGCCAGAAGACCGCAACCGCGGAAACGACGAGCAGTGCGGCGGTGGCGATGATCAGGTTCCCGGTGAGCGGCTCGATCACCAGGCGAACGGCGACGCCGATGCCGATCGCGACGATGCCCACGATCAGCGACCGTCCCGCGTTCTGCTGACGCCAGTCGAGCCGGTTGCGGCCGGTGGTGATGAGGCTGATCGGGCTCCGACGCAGCACCTCGACGATGAACACCGTCAGGACGACTGTGCCGAGGAACGACAGCAGCAGCAGCGGCCAGGGCGCGGAACCGGCGTGTTCCCGGATGATCGGCATCAGCGCGCTCAGCGCGAGGGCATGGGCGAGGTAGATGCCGAAGGACCGGTCGGCGGCGGTGCGCATGAACCCGTCGGCCACCGATCCGGGGCGTCGACGATCCTGCCAGAGCGTTCCCAGGCAGTAGAGGATCAAGATCACCGCGATATAGGCGAAGACGTTGTGCACGAGGAACACGTTGGACGCGCGTTCGATGCTGATACCCAGGTCGACCTGATTGACGAAGTACACGATGGTCGCCGCGATCACCGCGATACCCGCGGGAATGATCACCTTGCGCCACTTGACCATGAAGGCCTGGAACGCGGGGTAGTGCATCGCCGCGACGCAGCCGGCGAGAATGAAGAACTGGTACGGGATGATCGTCGCGACGAGATGCTTCGACAGCGCCGTGTGCACCCCGGCCGGGATGAACTGCATGGGTGGGCTGGTCATCGCATAGATCAGCCAGAGATGGAAAGCGAAGCTCGCGGCGAGCAGGTAGCGGTGATAGCCCCACGTGCGGCGGAGCACCCACAGAATGCCCGGGAACACCAGGTAGATCTGCATGCTCACCGACAGGAAGTACAGGTGGTACCAGGCGTTTCCGGTGATCAGGTCGTAGCAGATCGATTTGACCGCCAACGTGATGGACTCGGCGGATTCGAAGTTCGACGCCACGTTCGACCAGCCGCCGACCAGGTAGCGGCCATAGACCCAGTAGAAGAGGCTCCAGGTGACGAACGGGAGTCCGATCAGCTTGTAGCGGCGACGCCAGAACGTCAGCGGCTTCAGCTCGCGGTCGCGGTACTGATACGTCAGGACGAAACCGGTGAGCGCGAAGAACGAGTACCGGGTGTAGCGCATCATCAGGCCGACCGCACCGGTCGACATGTTCACGATGTGCGGGATGTTGAGGATGACGTGGTCGAGGATGACCGACGCAAAGGTCACCAGACGGACGAAGTCGATCTGATAGAGGTGCTTGTCGGGCTTGTGTGTTTTGGCCGCCGGTTTGGGGTCGTCTCGCTCGTCGGGGTCGAGGTAATCCTCGGTGACCGTTGCGGGTCGCTCGGTAACGATGATCGCCTCCACTCCGTGCCGATCCCGGCCGGTTCTCGGTCCGGGTCCCGCGCAGAGGGTACTCCCACTACCTGTGAGGATCACGTTGAGTGACGTGCGACACGTCGACTCGTTGCTACACAGGCCCGGCGTTGCTCGCGATCGCGAACACCACGGGCACCAGTGCGACCTCGAGAACACATCCGATCAGGGCGAACGGAAAGGCCAGGCGTCGCGCGCGTCCTCGCGCGTTGATGACCAAGGCCGACGCCAACAGCAGCACGAGGCTGCCGACCGCGGCCGTCCAGATCGCCGCATCGATCCACCGGGGACTCCCGCACGCCTCGTAGGCGCACGCGTCGGTCCCGAAAGTCGTGAGAACGGACAGGCCAAAGACGCCGACGGCCAGCAGCACGTGGCAGAACCAGATCACGATCGACGCGGTCAGGTCCACAACGCGCCGCGGGCGCTCGTCGGTCATGCCTCGACGATAGGTCGCGCGGGCATCCGACCGGAGAAATTCACTTGGCTCTGACCCGCACGTCGCACTACCGTCACCCGTTGCGGCGACTATCGTCGTCGGTAAGACATGAAACCCGACCCCAGCGAGAGGAGGTGGCGCACATGACCATCGTCGGAACCCGGAGCTATCGGGACCGCGAACCCGGTCACGGACTCACGTGTACCGCATTGCGCCCCGTCCCGAGCGCCAAGGATCTCGGGATCGTCATTCCAGGCTGATCCCGAATCGTTGGCGCACCGACCAGTTCGCCATCGTCTCGAGGAGAAGCCATGACCATCTTCGTCACCAACGCCGGATTACAGATCCTGGCGCGCGTCACCTGGCGCCGCGCGGCGGTGCTGCTGACCACCGAGGTGGCCCGAAACGTCGAGGGAACCCCGGTGATCCGGGTGGTGCATTCGCCGACGCTCACGCTCCCGATCCACAAGGTTGTCGCGATCAAGCGCAACGCCTACCGCCCGTTCGCCGGGAAGTCGATGGACTCCTACGCGTCGTCGCCGACGATCCTGCGGCGTGACCAGTGGATCTGCGCGTACTGCGAAGGTCCGGCCGACACCGTCGACCACATCGTGCCGGTGTCGCGCGGTGGGAGAAGCACGTTCGGCAACCTGGTTGCCGCATGCCGGTCGTGCAACGGTTTCAAGGCCGACCGGACCCCGCGCGAGGCGGGCATGGCACTACGCCATGCGCCGTTCGTCTACGACCCGTGGGCGGCGGACCAGAAAGAGGTCTGGGAGCTGTTCACCCTGCGGTGGAAGACCGACTGACTCTCACGTCGGCAACGGTTCGGCGTTGCGCGCCTTGAGCATCAGGGTCATCTGTCCGATCTCGTTGCCCTGATCGCCGATCATGGTGAGCGCCCACTGTTGGGTGGCCGTGCTCGCGCGGTCGTCGTTGAAGGCGTCCCGCGCCATCTCCTGGCCGCCGCGGTGGTGTCGGATCATCAACTGCAGGAAGTAGATCTCCGCTGCCCGGCCGGTCAGTGTCGACAGCCGACCGAGTTCGTCGACGCTGGCCAGGCCGGGCATGGGTGGTTGGTCGGTCGCGGGTCCCGAATGTTCCTGCGACGCAGCATGTCCGTGCGACCCATGGTCGGTGTGGCCCATCCACGACATCGGCGTGTCCGACGTGAGTGGCTCGCCCCACCATTGCAGCCAGCCACGCAGGGTTGCCGTTTCCGTGCTCTGCGTGAGCACCATGCGGTCGGCGAGTACGCGGATCTCGGCGCCGACGCCGGGCAGCCCGGACGCGGTGCGTGACATAAGAATTGCCTGGTCGTGGTGGGTCGACATGTCCTGGGCGAATCCGACGTCGACGGTGCTGGGCGCATCGGAATCGCTGTGCCGGGACTGCTGCCAGGCCGCGCCTGCCACCGCGCCGATCGCCAGGATCAGCACAGCGACCGAGGCGGCCGCGGCAATCCGAAGCGCGCCCGACCATCGTGATGCGCTCATCCGATCGTCGAATCCTGGTTTGGCGGTGGCGTATACACGCGCGGGCTCAGCTGCAGGGTGTAGAAGCCACCGTCGGCGCAGGTGGTCCAGATCTGGTTGCCGCGCCATTCAGGCGGCGAGAAGCACCAGTCGGTTGCCATGTCGCCGCCGACGACCATTCCGGTGCGCGGACCGATCATCTCCGGCAACGACACCTTGCCGTGCAGGATGGCCATCCCCAGACTCAGGAATTCGACGGCCGGCACGCCCGAGATCGAGCCGAGGACGTGCGGCGAGTTGGGGAGGTCGGCAATCGTGGCATTCTTCTGCGCCGGCGGATTGTAGTAGCCAATCTCCCTGATGCTCTTGATGTTTCGGATGTCGAAGACGCGGATGCCCGATGACTCCCACGAGCAGGCGAGTGCGGTCGGGTCGGCCGGACGGTCGACGGTGCAGTAGTGCGGATTGCTGTTGAAGACGCTGCCGCCCATGCCCGACCGGAAGTTGGTGTCGAGGTTCTTCGGGAGATTGATCTCGAGTTTGATCTGCGCGGCGTAGTCGGGCCGGTTGGGCCGGGTGACGTTGAAGAACTTGACTCCCCCGGAACCGAGTTCGTCGACCGTGACGATATAGGGCACACCGCGATAGGTGACCGGGATGGTGTGTTGGTTCACCTGTCCGTCGGGCCACAGGTACGTCGCGATGCTCGGTACCTGCGGATAGGGTGCCCGACGCTGGATCGCGCGGGTGTCGAGGATGTTGATCCCGAGTCCGTTGGAGATGTACATCCGGTTCCCGTCCGGCGTCATGCCGAAGCCGTGGCCCAGGAATCCGTGCAGGCCCTGCCAGATGACCCGAGGGACAGCGGGATTGGAGATGTCGATGGCCGACAGGTGGCCGGGCCAGATCCCCGACGCCCAGTACGTACGACCGTCGGGCGAGAACCCACCCTCATGGGAGGTGAAGGGTAGCGGGGTCGACACGCCCGGCCCGCGGTTGAGCAGACGCGGATGTTCGCAGTCGGAGATGTCGTAGACGGCGAAGAAGCCGCCACCCCACAGCAGAGGAACCGAGGTCGCCGCCAGCAGCTTGCGTTTCTTGTTGACCTTCAACGTCTCCCACGTGCCGCCGCGCATCGCGGGATCGGTGAGCGACCCGACGACGCGCGGCCGGGCGGGGTTCGACGCGTCGACCACCTGCACACCCGGCTGTCGGACAAAGTTGTTGCCGGGGAACAGACTTCCCGTGTAGCTGCAATGCTCGAAGGTGGCCGACACGATGCCACCACCCGCACCGCGCACGTTGCCGACCTTGGTCATGTTGCAGCGATAGCCGCGTCGGCTGCGGCCGGAGTTTCGGTCCTCCGCACTCACGTCGCCCTGTAGTCCGGGTTCGGGCAGCGAGCCCGGGCCGCACTCGGCCTTGGGGACGGAGACCTCGGAGATGTCGGGGAAGTAGTGGGTACTTGCGTGGGCGGGTGTCGCCGTCAGCGCGGTCGCCACCAGCGCGGCACCGACTATCAGTATCGCCACTGAACGCAGCACGCGCGGTCCGCGCCTACGCAACAAGGATGTGTTTGTGCGATTCCCCATCGAATCCCCCGGTACTCGCCCGCCGTGATCCAAGTCACCTTACTGAGCGGTCGGGTCGACCGGACGCAATTGGGAGAATTGGATGGTCAGTTGACCAACTGGCCGCGCACCCAGTCCAGATTCGCCTGCATGCCACGACGCCAGTCATCCATGCGCCGGGCGATGATGCGTCCTTCCAGATGCGGGTTCGCCTCGATGGCCTGCGACAACCGTGACGGTCCCGGACCAAGGCGGGCCCACTGCCGCACGATCGCACCCTTCGACGACGCGTCGACCTCGAACGCCCAGGTGGACCACGGCTCACCTTGGGGCCCACCCGCGGTCCAGACCCAGCGTCGTCCCGGCTCGACCTCGACGATCTCGCATTCGGCAGTCCACGTGCCGAGTCCTTCTGCGGAGTTGGTGCCGCGAAAGCGCGCCCCGACCACGATCTCGGCGGGCTCGCCGACCCACTCCGCCGACACCAGTTCACCGTCGGCCTGCGTCGGAAGCGCGATGTCGGCGACGATGTCCCACACGCGTTCGACGGTGCATCCCTCGATCAGTTCGGACACCTCGACGGTCGGTGCATCGCGATAGCGCATGCTGCGAATCCTCTGTTCGATGTACGGCGGGCCTACAGCTTCACATGTGCTGCAGGCGAGCCGGTTTCCGGGTCCGTGTCCGATACATCAGGAGCGCCATCGCGGCGGCAGCGAAGCAGGCGGCCGCGCCGACGCCGAGTGCGACGCGCGCACCGGCATACTCGCTGACCGCACCGATGATTGGTCCGCCGATCGGCGTCGACCCCATGAAGGCGACCGACCACAACGCCATCACCCGTCCGCGCATCTGGGGCTCGGATTCGAGCTGCAGGGTGGCGTTGCCCGTCGACATGAACGACACGCTGAGCCAACCGACGAAGAAGAGGGCGATGATCGCCAGCCACAGGGTCGGTGCCAGCGCGGTGAGTGCGATGGTGACGCCGAATCCGAAGGCGGCGAAGGTCAAGGTCCGCAGGCCCGTGGTGCCCCGCGCCGCGACGACCAGCCCGCCGATCACCGCGCCGATCCCCATCGACGACGTCATGAACCCGAACGCCTGCGGCCCTCCGTCGAACACCTCGCTCGCCGCGACGGGCAACGACACCGGGAACTCGTAGGCCAGCGTTCCGACGATCGCCATCATCACCAGCGGCACCCACAGTGTCGGGCGTCCGCCGACATACCGGAGCCCTTCGCGGAGCTGGCCTTTGGCGCGCGCCACCGGCTGTTCGTAGGTGATCTCGGAAGTGCGCATGACCAGCAGCGACACCACGACCGCGACAAAGCTGGCCGCGTTGATGGCGAAGCACCAGCCGGCGCCGACCGCCGCGAGGATGACGCCCGCGGTGGCCGGCCCGACGGCTCGCGCCGCGTTCACCAGCACCGAGTTCAGCGTGACCGCGTTGCGGATGAGGTCGTGGCCGACGATCTGGTGGATGAATGCCTGGCGTGCCGGATTCTCGAAGGCGTTGTTGAGTCCGAGCAACACCGCAAGGATCGCGATCTGCCAGACCTGCACCCAGCCGCCGAGCGCGAGCGTCGCGAGGATGGCGGCGAGGATCCCCATGACCGACTGCAGCGCGATCATCAGCTTGCGTCGATCGACGCGGTCGGCGACCACCCCCGCGTACGGCCCGAGGAGCAGCACCGGCAGTGCTTGCAACGCGACGATGATCCCGAGGATCGACGCCGAACCGCTGAGCGTCAGCACGAGCCACGCCTGCGCGGTGGCCTGCATCCACGTCCCGATCAGCGACAGCGCCTGACCGCCGAAGTAGAGGCGGTAGTTGTGACTGGCCAACGACGCGAACACCGCACTGCGCGGGAGTTCGGGCGTGGTCATTATTTCGATGGTAGTTCGCACTCCGAACCGTCCACCGCTGCCTGAGGCCCTCCCGCTGCCTGACGAGCGAACGCGACCCTCCCGCTGCCTGAGGTGCGAGGAGCGCAAGCCGCCGGGTTGAGGAGCGACGAGGGAGCGAAGCGACCCGACGCGTCTCGAAACCGACGAGCCTCGAAGGCCCTGGCGACGCGTCTCACCAGGTCCTTCGAGGCTCTCGGCTAGCGCCTCGAGCACCTCAGGGAGCGGTAGTTACTCGGTGCTGCTGTTCGCGGTACACCTTCAGCTCACGCCCGCACCCCGACCCAGCTGCGCGATTCCCGCCCCGACCAGTTGGCGAGCTGCTCGGTCAGCCCGGCATCCGGTCGGGATTCGACAACCGGCCCGAACGGCACATCGTCGTCGTCGCGAATGTCGGCGGAGATGAACTGCTGAGCGACGGCTAGTGCGGGTGCGACGATCGCGGGACCGGCCTCGGCGTCGGCCCCGATCGCGACGGCCAGATCCCACCCGTGCACCAGGGTCTCGTTCACATAGCCCCAGAGCGCGCCCGCGCCCGGCACGGTGCCCCACGGGACGGTGACCATCGCGGACAGTCTGGCGTCGTCGGACCACAGCTCGATGGCGTGGGCGACGGTGTCGGCGTAGGTCTGCACGTCGTAGATGTCGGGGTAAGGGTTGATCGCGAAGATGTCGGCGCCGGCGGCGAGGCCTTCGGCGCGACGCGCGGTTCCGATCAGATGTGCGCACAGTGCGCGGACGTCGAACTCGGTGCATGGCGTCGGGTTGCCCAGTTGTTCGTCGGTGACCGTGCGCATGATGCCGGTGGTCCAGGCGGTGGCTGCGGCGTAGACGGGGCGGGGATCGGCGGGGCGGTTCATGACGTTCTCCTTCGGTTGGTGGCTGTCTCATGAACCAGTCAACGGCCAATACATGACACCTTCTGTCATGATTTCGAGGAGAATGTGAATCATGCGCGCCGAACGTCTACTCGCGGTCCTGATGCTGCTGAAAACGCACTCGCAGATGACAGCCGCGCAGATCGCCGCCGAGTTGGAGGTGTCCGAGCGCACGGTGATGCGCGACATCGATGCACTGTCGTTGTCGGGTGTGCCGGTCTATGCCGAACGTGGACGGCACGGCGGGTTCGCGCTGTTGCCGGGTTACCGCACCGACCTGTCCGGACTGACGCTCGACGAGGCGCGTTCGCTGGTCGCCGGCAGTGGGCGTATTGATTCGCCCGCCTTCGCGTCGGCGATGCGCAAGGTCGCGGCGTCGCTGCCGGAACAGTTCCGGGCGTCGGCGGTGCGCGCTGCACAGCGAATCCTGGTGCGGCCGGAGGGTTTTGTGCGTCCACCACAACAGCTCGACGCACTCGGGCCCGTCCAGCAGGCGGTCTTCGACGGTCGGCGCATCCGCGTGCGGTATCGCCGGCGCGGCGCCGACCACGCCGCCGAACGCGTCCTCGATCCGGTGGGACTGATCGTCGCCGGCGACACCTGGTATCTCGTTGCCGAGGTCGAGGGCAGCGAACGCATGTATCGGATGTCGCGCATGTCCGACGTCGAGATCCTCGACGAGCCTGCCAGACGGTCCGACGACGTCGACCTCGAAGAGATCTGGCAACGCCGGCGCGATGAGTTTCGCGCCGGGTTCACCGTCATCGGAGTGACGGTGCGGTGCTCGGAGCAGACGGCGAAGGTGCTGCGCGGGATCGCCGACGAACAGGGAACGCCGGTCACGGTTGAGGATGGTCGTATCGAGCTGACCTTGGGTTTCGTCGGAGAACGGCACGCGGTCAGCGCCCTGTGGACCTTCGCCGCCGATGTCGAGGTGTGTGCGCCAGAAAGCGTGCGCGCGGCGGTCGTGGAACGCGTTCGCGCATTGGCCACGATGTATCTGTGACTGAGTAGTGTCGTTTCATGCCGCTCGCTGCCGTTGTGTCCGTTCCGATTCTGGCTGTTGCGGCCGTGATCGCCGCCGTCACCGTGTATCGGCGTACGCGAAGCCTGGTAGGCGCGTTGTTCACCGCCGGTGTTGCATGTGTTGTCGCCTATGGCGTTTTCATCTTTGTCTTGATGGCAGGACAGCCGAGCATGGACATCGAGTAGGTCGTCGAGTCCTGGTCGGCAGAGGCCGCATAGACGACACTCGGAGTGGTCGCTGACTCCGAAGAGTTCGGTGATTCGCGCTCTGAACTGCACATAAGCGTCCACCACCCCACCGCTCTCTGAGGTGCCCGAGGCGCCAGCCGAGGGATGCCTCGAAGGGCAGGTGAACGGGCCACGTCGGCGAGGCGCCGGACCACTGAAAGTAGGGGAAGGTTCTTCCCCTACTTTCTGCCCCTGCTTGTTGAGTCGTCCGCGAGAAAATTCGCGGGGAAGACTCCAGGGATAGGGGACGAGTTTCTTCCCCTACTTTTCGTGGATCATCGTCGCCGCGCCGCGCTTCACGGCCCTCTTCCCGCTTCCATGATCGCCGACGAGGTCGGCGGGTGGGTCGCTGATCCAAAGCGGTAACCGGTGCTGTGAACTGGGGAAATGCGCGGCCGGCACCTCGCATCCGGCGACCGGATGGACGCGCTCACCAAGAAGTTGCAGTTTGACGCGGATGCCGCGTCAAACTGCAACCTTTGTGGGTGCTCGTCTGCAGAGCGATTGGATGCCTGATGCACCGCGATCCATCGCGTCTGACCCTGCAGCGACACCACGGCCCGGTCACAACTGTCTAACGTCGGTTTCTCCGAGTTGGAAACCCGATACGCTCTGGATAGTCTGTTACGGATGTGACTAATGGGACTAAAGGGGTTTCTGGTGCGCAATCGATGGATGACGCGAGCGATAGCCGTGGTGGCAGTGGCTGGTGCTGCGGCCGGCGTGTGTGTCGGTATCGCCGGAGCAGCGCCGGACCCCGATCCCAGGGTCCCGCGCATCGACACCGTCATCCATGACGGCCCCCAGCAGGCCACGGTCATCGTGTACTCGGCGGCCATGCGCAAGCTGATTCCGGTCAACGTGCTGCGGCCGAAGAATCAGAAGAAGCCGAGTCCGACGCTGTATCTGCTCAACGGCGCGGGCGGAGGTGAGGACTCGGCGACCTGGGCGGCCAAGACCAGTTATGTGCAGTTCTTCGCCGACAAGAACGTGAATGTGGTGACCCCGATCGGCGGTGCCTTCTCGTACTACACAGACTGGCAGCGCGACGACCCGGTTCTCGGCCGCAACAAATGGACGACTTTCCTGACCAAGGAATTGCCGCCGCTGATCGACAAGGAACTCAAGACCACCAAGGTCAACTCGATCGCCGGTATCTCGATGGCGGGTACCTCGGTGCTCAACCTCGCGATCGCCGCACCGAAGCTGTACCGTTCCGTCGCCGCCTACAGTGGGTGCGCCCGGACCAGTGATCCGTTGGGGCAGGCCTACATTCGCATGGTTGTGGCCGACCGCGGCCAAGGCAACCTCAACAACATGTGGGGCACCCCGGCCTCGCGCGGCTGGCGCGACAACGACCCCTACATCAACGCCGCCAAGCTACGCGGAACAAAGGTCTACATGACCAGCGGCAGTGGACTTCCCGGACAGTACGACCGCACCGACGCGCCGCTGGTGAACGGCGACGTCATCACGCTCGCCAACCAGATGATCCTCGGCGGAATCATCGAGGCTGCCGTCAACGACTGCACCCGCCAGATGGCCGCGCGTCTGAAGAAGCTGCGCATCCCGAACAAGGTGCTGCTGCGTCCCAACGGAACTCACTCGTGGGCGTACTGGGAGCACGATCTGCACACCACCTGGCCGATGATCGCTGCCGACCTGCGCTGAGAGTCGAACCTCTTCGCAAATCCACCCCGGATTTCCGCACGGGCCAGGTGCGTCGTTGCCATATAGGCAAAGACAGCGTCGGTGAGGGCGGAAATCGGTGGGAGGTTTCAGGCTCGGGTCAACCAGCGAAGATCCGGCGCAACGCCGGCGCGACGTCGTGGTGATTCCGCACCGGTAGGCATCGTCCGTGCCCCGCCGACGCGAGGTCACTGCCCAGGTCGAGGTCATGCTCGCCGGAAACATCCAGGAGAACATCGAGTCTCGGCAGGGTCGTGGCGACGGTGCGCGGGTCTGGGCCTGCGTTGTGCACGCAGTCGCTGAGGAGTAGTACGCGTCC
>NZ_JAKWBF010000042.1 GCF_022513585.1 Gordonia gummivorans | reverse complement strand
GGGGGGGGGGGGGGGGGGGGGGGGGCCCCCCCCCCCCCCCCCCCCCCCGCCTCACTCGTCTGCGGGACTCACCAGGTTGTGCACAAACCGGATCTTGTTCAGCACTGCCTCGGGCAGCACGAACGGATAGAGATCCGGGTGTCCCATCGACCGGTTGATCTGGTTGAGCGACCACGACAGCGGCAGCCACCATTCGATGATGCGATCGAACCCGACGTCGCCCGGCAGCACACCGTCGAGTGTCGAACCGGCCGGCGCCATCGCGAATGCCGCCGCGGTGTCGAGACTGTCGCGAATGTGCAGATAGTGCGCGAAGGTCTCGGCGAAATCCTCGGCCGGATGCATCGTCGCGTACGACGACACGTACTGCTCGGGCCATCCTTCCGGCGCGCCCTGCGAATAGTGGCGGTCGAGCGCGGCCTGATAGTCGTCGTCCGGGTTGCCGAAGAGCTCTTCGAATCCGGGTCGTGCGGCGTCATCGATGAGCACCAGTTGGTAGTAGTGCCCGATCTCGTGCCGGAAATGACCCAGCACGGTTCGGTACGGCTCGGCCAGTTCGACGCGCATCTGCTCGCGGTGCACGTCGTCGCCCTCGGCGAGGTCGAGGGTGATCACACCGTTGTCGTGTCCGGTGATCACGGATTCGTGTGCGCTGGAGAGGAGATCGAAAGCCAGTCCGGTGTTTGGGTCATTGTCTCGGCCGGTGATCGGGAGGCCGAGTTCGTCCAGTTCGAGGATCACACGTCGTTTGGCGGTCTCGGCCTGGCCGAAGATCGGCAGAGCGTCGAGGTCGTCGTCACCGGGGCGGGTCCGAGTGAGTTTGCACGACACGCACCGCGTCGGCTTACCGGTCCACTTCACAAGCCAATTACATTGGGCTACTTGGGTATTTGCGCACCGTTCGAGGAGGACACCGTCCACCTCGGTACGTCCGGACTCGTCGAGCACGTAGATCGATCGGGTCGGCAGCCAGAAACCCAGCGGACTCTGGCAATGCAGACACAGGCTGTTTTCGAAGGACAATCGCTGACCGCATTTGCGGCATAAGAAGTCGCGCATTGGTTCCACGCTACCCGGTCTCGGTACCGTTGAGGCGTGCGCGTGCTCCGATCCGTATTGCGTCCAGGGTGGATCGCCCTGGGCGTCGTCGTGATCGCGTTCGCCGTTGCGTGCTTCACGCTGCTCGCGCCCTGGCAGTTGGGCAAGAACTCCTCGACCCACCAGCGCAACGAACTCATCCGCAGCGCAGCCGAGACCGACCCGGTCCCGCTGGCCCAACTGGCGCCGACCGCGGCCTTCGATCCGTCGAAGGAATGGCGGGAGGTGACGCTGCGCGGACGCTATCTGCCGCAGGATCAAGCGCTCGTCCGACTGCGCAACGTCGACGAGCAGCCGGCGATCGAGGTCGTGACGCCATTCGCCGTGGCGGGTACCGACCGGGTGATCGCGGTGAATCGCGGATACGTCCGTCCGCGGGAGGGCGCGGCACCGCCGATTCCGGCTGTACCACCCGGCGATGTGACGATCACCGGGAGGATCCGTGCCCCCGAGGGCACCAGCGCCGGTCGCGGTGCCCACGCCGAGGAGGGGATGCTGGCGGTGTACTCGATCGACCCCGCCGAGATCGGCCGGGCGACGGCGACTCCGATGGATCGGTTCTACATTCAGCTGTCTCCCGCGCAACCGGGGTCACTCGGCGAGATCCCGCTGCCGCAGTTGGATTCCGGACCGTATCTCTCGTACGGATTGCAGTGGCTGGCGTTCGGCATCATGGCGCCGCTCGGTGCCGCCTACTTCCTGTTCTCCGAGATCCGTCACCGCAGGCGGGCGGGCGCCGGTTCCGTGACCACCGAACCCGACGGTGACACCCTGCTCAGGGGCACTGCGCCCGGGGGCGATGCCGCACCCGGGGCCGACGCCGCCGAGCCCACAGCGACCCCCGACACCCGCGCGGAACGAAAACGACGTGTCCGCAGCGACCTGCGAGCGGCCGGCGTCGTGTCCGGGTCACGTCAGGTCGGCCAAGTCGGCACCGGACCCGATGCGACCGCGACATCAGACGGGGTGCGCGACAAACTCAGTCGCCGATACGGCGGCTGAGCAGAACTCCGACCGCCAGCGCGAGCGAGGCTGCCTGCACCCGACGCGACAGCGTGACGGTCGCACGCAGGTCCGTCGTCGTCGGCGGATCGCCGTCACCCAGAGTCGGCCGGTCCTCGACGGCGTGCGGGTACACCGTGCGCCCGCCGAGCCGCACGCCGAGCGCCCCTGCAAACGCGGACTCCACCACGCCCGCATTGGGACTCGGGTGCGCGCGGGCATCCCGCCGCCACGTGCGCACCGTTCGTCGAGGCGCGCCGCCGACGAGCACCGTGAGTGCACCGGCGATCCGGGCCGGGACGAGGTTCGCGATGTCGTCGGCCCGTGCCGACGCCCAGCCGAAACGGCGGTAGCGCGGGCTTCGGTACCCCACCATCGCGTCCAGGGTGTTGACGGCCCGGTAGCCGACCAGACCCGGCACTCCCGCCACGGCACCCCAGATCAGTGGGGCGACAGCGGCATCCGAGGTGTTCTCGGCGAGGGATTCGACCGCGGCCCGGCAGATGCCCGCGTCGTCGAGGGAGTCCGGGTCGCGTCCACACAGACTGGGCACCAGGGACCGCGCGCCTGCGGTGTCGGCCGCACTCAAGGCGTCGGCGACCTGTTCGCCCACCCGCGTCAACGACGCACCGCCCAACACCATCCAGGTGGTCAGTCCGGTGAACGCGAATCGACTGGCCGGCCCGTCACACAGACGCTGCGCGCCGAGCGCCAACGCGGTCGCCGAACCGGCCGTCGCGCAGGCGAAAACGGTTCCGGACCATCGGGAATCACGGTAGATGTGACGTTCGACGGCCGACACCATCCGACCGAATCCGGCCACCGGATGTCCGCGCCGCGGATCGCCGAGCAGGCGATCGAGCAGGTACCCGCACACCAATCCCCCCGCGGTCGCGAGCGCTCGTTCCATCGGCCGATCGTAGCCAACCCACGCTGCGTGACAGACTTGCCCGGTGATGCTGGACAGGACCGAGTAGTGGCCAGGACACGACCACAACCCATTGCCGGTCGCTACGACATCGACGGCGGCATCGCCGAACTGGCACCGGACCCGGTCGCCGGCGGATGGCTGCTGACGATCAACGGCACCCACAGTTCGCACATCCACCCGGACCCGACGCTCCTCGACTTCGAATACCTCCGCCAGATGGCAGCGGTCATCGAAGACCGGTACCCATCACAGACTCGCCTGCGCGTCGTCCACCTCGGCGGTGCGGCCTGCGCGCTCGCTCGTTACCTCGCCGTCCGATACCCCGACGCGCGGCAGGTGGCGGTCGAGATCGACGCCGAACTCGCGCGTCTGGTCCGCGAATGGTTCGACCTCCCACGATCCCCGCTGCTTCGCATCCGGGTGGGTGATGCCCGGGCGGTCACCGAAAGCCTCCACCCGGGCAGCCGCGACGTCGTGGTCCGCGACGCGTTCGTCGGGAACCGAACCCCGGTGCACCTCACGACACGCGAGTTCACGTCGTCGGTCCACGAACTGCTCACACCTGGCGGGTTGTACCTGGCGAACTGTGGCGATGGGCGAGCGCTCGACGGTGTTCGGGCCGAGGCCGCCACCATCGCATCGGTCTTTGCCAACGTGATGCTGATCGCCGATCCGGCCATGTTCAAGGGTCGACGCACCGGCAATGTCGTACTGGCGGCCAGCGACGCCCCCCTGAAGGCATATGCCGCGCTCACGCGCCGGTTGCTCAGCGATCCCCTCCCCGCTCGCGCCATCGACGGCGACGCGGCACGCGTCTTCGGCAGCCAGGTCCGCGTCGACGAGGACTCCGCCCGGTAACTCGATAGTCGGTCGATCGTCCAATCGGACGACACGAGGTTCTAATCAGTGAATACCGACATCCAGCCGAGTGAATTCGGGCCGCACATACGTTCGGAGGAGCCTCGCCTTGTGTCGTCCCACTGCTCGACATACGAAGGTGTAGTTCACTCGATAGGCTGAGAATGGATCTGTCGGCGATCGGACCCGATCGACGGCGAGAGTTTCGGATCGAGAATCGAAGGGGTGACGTGACCGAGCCAAAATCGAGGACCGGCACCATGCTGGGCCCGTACCGCATCGGCCGGCTCCTGGGTCGTGGTGGCATGGGCGAGGTATACGAGGCCCTGGACACGGTCAAGGAACGCACCATCGCCCTGAAGTTGCTCCCGCTGCACTTCGCGAACGACAGCGATTTCCGCGAGCGATTCGAACGCGAATCGAAGACCGCCTCCAAACTGTCCGACCCGCATGTCATCCCGATCCACGACTGGGGTGAGCACGACGGCGTGCTGTTCATCGACATGCGCATGGTCGACGGCAAGGACCTGCGGGGCATTCTGAAGGACGGCCCCATCGCACCTGGCCGCGCTGTCTCGATCCTCTCCCAGATCGCAGGTGCGCTCGACGCGGCGCATCGCAGCGGGCTGGTCCATCGGGACATCAAGCCGGACAACATCCTTGTCAACAACGACGACTTCGCTTATCTCGTCGACTTCGGCATCGCGCACGGTGAGACCGACAGGCACCTGACGCAGGTCGGCACGGCACTCGGCACGCTCGCGTACATGGCTCCCGAACGTCTCAACGATGTTCCGGCGGGACCGAGTTCGGACATCTACGCGCTGACCTGCGTGCTCTTCGAGAGTGTCACCGGAAGCGCGCCGTATCCATCGAAGACCGACGCCGGCATCATGACCGCCCACCTCACCCAGCCGCCGCCGCAGACCGGAAGTCCGCTCGACCCGGTGATCGCCCGCGGTCTGGCCAAGGACCCGGCCCAGCGCTTTCCGACGGCGAAGGAGTTGATGCGGGCGGCATCCGTCGCGATCGCCACCACCCCCACCCGGCCCGTCCACCAACCAGGACCCGGGCCCGGTCCCGCTCCGTCCGGACCGTCTCGGATGCCGTCGGGCCCAACGTATCCGCCGGGCGGGCAGGGGTCGCGTCCCTCCGGGCCTGGGGTCTCGGGGCCTGGGGTGTCGGGGCCTGCGGCCGCGGGCGCAGCGGCATGGGGAGCGCAGCCAGGCGGGGCATACTCGGGGCCCACTCAGATTCGCCCCACCCCGTCGGGACCGAGCGGATTCGGTGGCGCGCCGCCATCCGGGCCCACAACGATCGGCTCCGGCCCACACTCGGCTCCCGGCGGCTCGTACACACCGCCGCCACCCAGTGGGCCGAATCCGTCGTATCTCTACTCCGGCGGTGGCGGAACGCCACCTTCGGGGCCGCAAGCCAAGAAGCGTCCGGTGGCGCTCCTGGTGGTCGCCGTCGTGGCGGTCCTCGCCCTCATCGGGGCCGGCGTCTTCTTTGCCGTCCGCGCAGCTGGAGGTAGTGACGATACGAAGACAGCGTCGTCGACGCCACCGACGCCGAATGTCGAGACCGTCGCGTGCACGTACACGACCCACACGCCGGTCGGCGGCGTCCCACTCGACCCGCCCGCGGCCCAACAACCCAAGTCCGGCACGGTGAACGCCACCTTCGCAATAGCCGCGCAGGGCGACATCAAGGTCACCATGGATCGGACGAAGGCACCCTGCAACGTCGGGGCCGTCACGACGATGATCCAGAACGGGGTCTACGACCACAACACCTGCCACGAGTCCGGCAAGATCTATCTGCTGTGCGGTTCCCCGAACGGCGAGGACAACACCAACCCCGGCTGGACGAGCCCAGACGAACAGCCAGTCGGATTGACCCCCGACGGCACCAACGACAGCGGCGAGAACGTCTTCGTGTATCCGCGGGGAACGATGCTCATCTACCCGTCCGAGGACATCAAACCCAATGGCGGATCGACGATGCTGGTGTTCCTCACCGACAACGCCCGACTGCCGTTGCGCTTCACGATCCTCGGGAAGGTCGACGACGCGTCGATGCCGGTTCTCGACGGCATCGTCAAGGGTGGGTTCATTCCCGCCAAGCCGAACGCGACCTACGGCAAGCCGAACATCAGCGCCATCATCCAAACCGCCACGGTGACATCCGGCTGATTCTTTCTCTCGCCGACGACGCGCCTCGGACTCGGGAGCATCGTCGTCTAGCACAGGAGGCGCGACCTGCCGCCCACGAAACCAGCGCAGCCGTGCACCGCGACAACCAGAGCCGAGTTGGAGAACGCGAGTGCTGCAGCACTCGCGTTCTCCAACTCAACTCGAGTTCTCACAGTTCGACGACCGAAACAGTCTTCTTCGAATCAGATCACGTAGTTCAGGTTCGTCAGAATCCGGTCGGCGATCTCCCGGTCACCCTCGACCGTCACTGCTGCGGGGTCGGCGTCGCGTCGTCCGCCGGCGAGTCGAGCCAGATCGATCGCGTCGAGCGTGAGCCGGACAGTGGCGGCGTCGTCGCCGGGCAGATTCGGCCCGCTCGCTGCGTTCCCGGCGCCGGCCTCGAATTCATCAACCGCGACGGCGCGCTCGGCGACCACGATCCGAACGTCGGTCGGCGCGGCGCCGGTGATCCGAAACAGGACCGAGGTGCCCGCGGGCGCACCTGCGCGTTTGCCGACCACGAACGGCAGCGAGGCCGCGATCTCGGCGATCGCCCACTGCGCAGCGCCGGTATCGGCCGGTGACGCGACGCCGATGCCGTCGCTCAGGTCGATCTCGTGCATCCAGCAGTCGAAGATGCGAATCCGCATGAACCGGCCGTAGGTGTCGGGACCGGCAGGGGTCATCGACGCGGCATCGAAGTCGTTCTGGCCCATCGCCGCAAGGGCCTCGGTGCGCAGGGCGACGATCTCGTCGAACGCTGCGAGCACATCTGCGCGTGGCTGCCCACGAAAATGCTCGACCCACTTCTCATTCAGTTCACCGATCGGATTGCGCACGTGCGCAAGCGCACTCACGTCCACTGCCGCGACATCACGCCCGGCGAGCAGGCTCTCGGTCCCGATGATGTGGGCCACGATGTCGGCGTTGGTCCAGCCCGGGAGCACAGATGGCACGCCCCACTGATCGGCGTCCATGGTCTCGGCGAGGCCGCGGATACCCGCCCAGGCGGCCACGAGGCCTTCGGTCACCGGGCCGATGGGCAGGATCGTCGTCGCCATCCGAACTCCTCACATGTGGGCTGTGCTTTCACCGTATCGGGCGGACATGGACGCATCGGTGCGATCGGCTGCAACGGTCGCGACCGTCGGCGTCGAGCCACTACGCTGATCACGTGCAGGAGGATCGATCCGGTTCTGTGTTGGGGCATTACAAGATCGACGCCCTGCTCGGACGCGGCGGTATGGGCGAGGTCTACCGCGCCACCGACACCCGCAAGGGCAGGGTGGTCGCGCTCAAACTGCTGCGCGAATCCGTCGCCGACGACCCCGCATTCCGGGATCGCTTCCTCCGTGAATCCCGGGTTGCCGCCTCGCTGAACGACCCGCACGTGATCCCGATTCATGACTGGGGCGAGATCGAGGGTCTGCTCTACATCGACATGCGACTGGTCGACGGCCACGATCTGCGGGCGTTGCTCGACGCAACAGGTCCCCTCGCGCCCAGTCGTGCGCTATCGATCCTGAGCCAGATCGCCGACGCCCTCGACACCGCGCATCGGGGCGGGTTGATTCACCGTGATGTCAAACCCGACAACATCCTCATCGACCGTCGCGATTTCGCTTACCTGGTGGATTTCGGTCTGGCGCAGGCAGACACGGACACCCGGATGACGAGCGCCGGGACCGCCATCGGATCGTTCGGCTACATGGCACCCGAGCGGTTCGGCGACTCCCCACTGGGTGCGCCGGCGGACATCTACGCACTCGGATGTGTGCTCTACGAATGTCTCGCCGGAGCGCACCCGTTCGCGAGCGCGACGACCGTCGAGCAACTCATCGCCGCCCACCTCGCCAAGCAGCCGCCCAGCTTGTCGTCGCCGCTGGACTCGGTGATCGCCCGCGCCATGGCCAAGGATCCGGCGCAGCGATACCTGAGCGCCGGGGACATGATCGACGACGCCCGGGCCTTACAGACTGCCACCGGCATCAAGACCTTGACGCCGCGCGTCGCTCCCCCGACGGTCACCCCTTCAGCGCCTCCGACGATGCCGCCCGCCTACCTCTCGACGGCCGCGCGCCCGGTGTCGCCTCCCCCGCCCACCGGGGGTCAACCGACGTTGCGGGCGTCCGCGGATCGCTTCTCCGGACCGCATCCCAACCCGCAGTATCCGAATCCGCAGTATCCGAATCCGCAGTATCCGAATCCGCCGTATCCGAGCTACCCGGCTCCAGAGAAGTCACGGTCGATCGCGGTCCCGGCGGCGCTCACCGCGATCGTCGTGCTGGTGATCGCGATCGGCGCCGTCGGGTGGGTGCTTTTCACGTCGGGTTCCGACGACTCGAAGAACGCGGCCGACGTATCGCGGGAGCCGCAGACCGTGACCGTCGAACGCGCGACACCGCAGGTGACCGAGACAACAGCCGAAACGACGGTCGAGACGACGGCCGGACAGACCCCGCCGTTCGTGCCGACGACGACCCAACCGACCACCCCGCAGCGGGGTACCGGCGATCTCGGCCTGGCCACCCCGATCTCCCGCCCGGCCTGCGACGGCACCGGGATCGTTGTCGTCGCGAACGCCGTCACACCGGGGCAGTACGCGTCCGAGGTCCAGGGCTACCTGAATTCGTATCCGGGCTTCAGCTACCTGCGCACCGACCAGTCCTGTCCGTCACTGCGGCAGAATCTCAACGGCAATCCAATCTACGCCGTGTACAAAGTCGCGGGTACAACGCTGAGCGAGATCTGCGCCCTGCGCAGCCAGATCGGCGGCGACGCCTACGGCAAGTGGCTGGACACCACCTCCAACCCGACGTCGTACATCACCTGCTGATCCGCTCTTGTCAATGCGGTCAGAAGTTGTCCGCAACATGCGGCAGCATGTGAACCATGCTGGAAACGTCGGCTCGTCTTCTCGCCCTGCTGTCACTGCTGCAGATGCGGCGTGAGTGGTCGGGCAACGAGCTCGCCGACCGTCTGAACATCACCACCCGGACCGTCCGCCGCGACGTCGACAAGCTGCGTGAACTGGGGTATCCGGTCGATGCGACGGTCGGCGTCGGGGGTGGTTATCGCCTGGGCGCCGGTGCCGAGATGCCGCCCCTGCTGCTCGATGACCAGGAAGTGCTCGCGGTCGCGCTCGGGCTCGACGCGGTGACCACCGGGCCGGTCGCCGACATGGCCGAGGCGTCCGCCGGGGCGCTCACCAAACTGCGGCAGGTGATGCCGTCGCGACTACGCCACCGTCTCGACGCGCTGCGGGTCGAGGCCGTGCCCCGCGAGCAGCCGCACAGCGCCGTCTCCGCGGACACGCTGACCGAAATAGCGACGACGTGCCATCGCCTCGAGCGTCTGCGCTTCGACTACCGACGCCGCAACGGCGAGGAAAGCCGCCGCGAGGTGGAGCCCTATCGTCTGGTGCGCAACGGATACCGCTGGTATCTGGTGGCGTGGGATCTGACCCGGGAGGATTGGCGTTCGTTCCGGGTCGACCGGATGACGCTCAAGACACCGACCGGTCCGCGATTCACGCCGCGAGAGTTGCCCGACGACAGCGCCGCCGCCTACCTGGCCCGCAATCTCGGTGCCGTGTATCGCCAGGCCACCGCACGCGTTCGGATCCACGCGCCCATGGAGACGGTCACCGCGATGGTCGACGACTCCTGGGGCGTCATCGAAGCCGGGGACGACCACAGTTGCGAGCTGATCGTGTTCAGCACGTCGCTCACCTCGATCGCGCGCTGGCTGCGCGCGTTCGACGCGGATTTCACCATCATCGAGCCCGACGAGCTACGCGCCGAATGCGCCGAGGTCGCCGCCTACCACGAACGCGCGGCGCAACGGTACCGGCGAGCCGTCGGCTGACGCCTACTAACGGTTTTGCCGTCCCGGCAGGTGAGCCGCTACATTCGTTTGTTGGCGCGCCCAGCAGGCGCCCGAGCGCGTATAGCTCAGCGGTAGAGCTCTGGTCTTACACACCAGCGGTCAGGGGTTCGAATCCCTTTGCGCGCACCGTTACACCCTTGCCGACCTCCGGCCGGAGTGCTCCCACTGACGTGTGAAAAGAGATATACGCGGGCGCACCGTCTACACGGGACAGCCCGATCGCCCCTCTGGGACGGCGAAGGATTCCAAGCCGTACTTGCGGTGCGCCCTCACCAGCTTCTCGTACTCGAGCCGGTTGCGAGCGAGTGGCAGTAGCAGGACACGGTCCGGAAGTACCTTCCAGGACAACTGCAGGAACGCACAAATGATGGCGAACTCGACGTCGTGGTGCGGTCGCAGGCGGAACCCGGTGAGCTTCTGCACGCCCGGATGCATTGCCTTGGACAGGAGACAACAATGGCGCGGCCAACCACCGGGCGCAATGCATACCAGAGGGGCCGCATCACCACCCGTTCCAGGGGCTTCATGCCCAAGGTGGGCATCGGCAGTCGGGTGAGCCCGGCAAACTGCTCCACCAGGAAAGGTGTCGATGCCAGCTTGGTCTCGACCATCTCGTCGTGGTACGAATCGGCGTCGGCGAGCGTCGGCGGCAACTTTCCCGCAGCGCTCGGCAACTCCAGGTCCATGAACACCTCGCGCAGCATCTGATAGCCGACTTCGCGCTCGGCGGCATTCATCCGGATGCCGGTGCAGAACTCGAAAGTGTTGAGCGACAGCATCATCCCGCTGACCGCGATCCACTTCCAGTTCTCCGGTTTCAGGGCGCTGTACCGGACATCGCGATATGCGCCCCGACCACGGCCACGAACTGCCTTGTGTTGCTCCTTGAGCCACCGAGCCTCGGCAGCGCGGTCGGCCGGGTCGCCCCATGTTGCGAGCATCGCCGACAGACCCCCACGAAAGCCACGATCACTGAAGTTCTCGGCAAACCTGCCCGAGCGGTCGACCGCCGCAGCAACCTCGGGCAAGGCAACCTGATCGAAGGCCACGCCACCGAAGAGTCCCCCAAGCGCACTCCCGGTGTGCTCCGGAACTCTTTCATGACGTCGGCGCGCACCTCTGCGCTGTCCGAACTCGCTACCGGTGCCACCCCGACGTTTGTCGCCACGAAAGCCGCCCCTTGCCTCGCTCGATTGACGCTTGATAGACGCAATGAGTGAATTCTATCACCCATCGAGGGGCGTCGAGGTTGCACTTCCGCGACGTCCGCTTGACCCAATCGTTGTGCTCTTCGGATTGCCAGCACTGTTACAGGTGTTGTTTAGTGGGGTCATTGTGACTAACAGACGCCCACGCCCCGCCCGCACGCTGGTTAGACGTGCGGGCCTCGTCGCTGCGGTCGCTGCAGCGCTGACCGCTTTCGGCACGGCCGGTGCCCACGCCGCCCCGAACCCCGACATCAAAACCCCAGACGCCAACAGCTCCGTCGACCTGCTCGGCCAGCTCACGCAACTCCCGATCATCCGCGACCTCCTACCGAAGCCGGGTACCGGCAACGGCCGCACCGGATGCGATCGAGTGATCCAGATCGGCGATTCGACCTCGGTCGGCGTCGATGACGCCGCACGCGTGCCGACTCCCGGCGATCGCCTCACCGCGCAGTACCAGCGAGTGGGCGCACGCACGGTGACGCTCGACGCACTCGGCGGGCGCTCCATCGTGGAACGCGTGAACGGCGAACCGAATGCTGCCGACGCCACTGCGGCGCACCTCGCCAAAGGCGAACGCGGCTGCTGGGTCATCGCGATGGGGGTCAACGACGCGGCGAACATCGCAGTGGGCAGCCGGGTCAACGCCGATCAACGCATCGACCGGATCATGACTCAACTTCGCGGACAACCTGTCCTGTGGCCGACGGTCTCCACCACGCCGGCGGCAAGCAACAAGGCGTACAACGCCGCCGCCATGCGCGGCTTCAACGACGCGCTGCGACGAGCGACCTCGAGGTACCCCAACCTCGCCGTCTACGACTGGGCAGCACACGCCAACGCCAACCTCTTCTCCGACGGCATCCACTACACCGCGGCCGGGACCGCCCAACGCAACGCTCGATTCGCCGACGCGCTTGCCACCGCATATCCCAACCCGTCTCCGACGACGCCGCGGATGAACTGGATCGCCTGACCGCTCGCTCCTGCCCCCAACTATTCGACCGACCGGGGGACGCGGAACTGAAGTCGGCCCGTATACACTCGCAAGCTGACTCCACTGGTTCGTTCGACGCTGCCGTCGACGATTCCAGGCTTGTTTCCCATCCCCCACCGAGGTTGAGCCACAACCAATGCCACGTCCCGCCCACGCGGGGACGACCTACCTGCCAGCGCTGGACGGACTCCGTGCGCTGGCAGTTGCCTTCGTCGTCCTCTATCACCTTCATGTGCCCGGGTTCACCGGTGGGCTTCTCGGCGTCGGTGTCTTCTTCACGCTCAGCGGCTACCTGATCACGTCGCTGCTGCTGCGTTCGCGCGAACGCACCGGCGGGTTCGAGCTGAACAAGTTCTGGCTCTCCCGCGCGCGCCGTCTGTTGCCGGCACTGATCCTGGTGCTCGTGACGTCGCTCGCCGCAGCGGCCATCGCTCGACCGGCAAAGCTCGGCGAGTACTCACAGCAAGCATTGAGCGCGTCGTTCTATGTCAACAACTGGCACAACATCGCCGTCTCCGACGACTACTTCAACCGCTTTCTCGGCCCGGGGCCGTTCGATCATCTGTGGTCGCTGTCGATCGAGGAACAGTTCTACATCGTGTGGCCGCTGCTCCTTCTGGGACTGATACTGCTCTTGCGGCGCCGGGTCTTCGTGACGGTGGCGATCATCGGACTCGCACTGATTTCGTTCCTTCTGCTCGACGCCGTCGCGCACGCAGGAATCGACAACACGCGCGCCTACGAAGGCACCGACACCCGCGCCGGCGGCCTTCTTCTCGGTGCGGCGCTTGCGTTTTGGTGGCCGGCCCGCCCACGGACGGTGACACACAACCAGCGCTGCGTGATCGACGTGATCGCCCTGATCGGACTGGCGACAATCGTGCACCTGGTCCGCGCCACCCCAGACGGCGCGATGTCGCTCTACAGCAGTGGCATCGCCGTTCTCACGATCGCGACCTGCGCGGTCCTGGTCGCCACCGTCGTCCCCGAGACCCTCGTCGCCAGCGCGCTGGGAATCGCCCCGCTGCGATGGATCGGCGAACGGTCCTACGGCATCTACCTGTGGCACATGCCTGTGATCGCCTTCCTGCCGGCCAACGTCCGAGTCGGGCATCCGGTCGCCGCGGGCACCCTCGTCATTCTGGCCACTCTGTTGCTGTCCTGGGCCTCGTGGCGCTACGTCGAAGATCCCATCCGCCGTCACGGCCTGCGCGCCGCCTTCAGTACCCAACCGATTGCGAGGAAGCCCATGGGCCAGCAGCTGGTACAGAAGCTTATCGACCTGCTCACCCGCCTGCTCGGTGTGCTGACGGGGCTGGCCGCCCGGCTGGAAGCGCGCGGCGAGAAGAGCCCGAGGCCTGACGCCGTCGAATCCTCGGTGCCAGTACTCGACTCCGACGCGCATGCCCCCGACGCTGACTCGCCCGACACCGACGCCCCCGACGCTGACCGGACAGACGAGCCGATCGAGGTGGAGATCGCCCTCGACGAGACCGTCGCACATGCGCCCGACGACGGACCCAAGTACGACACGCCCGAGCCGGCTGAGTGTGAGGA
Source organism: Gordonia gummivorans (assembly GCF_022513585.1). Taxonomy (GTDB): domain Bacteria; phylum Actinomycetota; class Actinomycetes; order Mycobacteriales; family Mycobacteriaceae; genus Gordonia. The sequence continues at coordinate 30,945 of NZ_JAKWBF010000042.1, read as the reverse complement.
CGCCGAAGGCTCCGACGGTGAACTTGCCGAGGACGCACCGGTCAGCGAGCCTGCTGACGCGGTTGTCCTCAACGAGACTGCCGACGACACCGTCGACGAATCCGACTCCGAGGTCCGCGTCATCGAGACGGCAGCGGTCGACGCCGATACCGATACCGGTACCGACAGTGCCGAACCGGACGGCGAGATCGCGGCGTCCGCCGACCCCGCACCTGACACCGACCCCGCTCCGGAGACCGACCCCGCACCTGAGACCGTCAGGGCCCTCACCGACGAACGCGAACTGGAGACGGTCCCCGCAGGTCCGCCCGAGTCGCAACGACTGTTTGACCGGGTGCCGCGATTGGCGGTCTCGCTGGTTGTGGTGACAGCGCTGGCGGTCGGGACGCTGGTTGCCATCAGCGCGATCAAGGCGTCTGCGCCCGACGACGGGGGCGCGGACCCGGCACTGGCCGCCGAGCTCGCTCCAACGTCACCCGCCGTCCGATACGGCCCGACGATCCCCGTTGTCGACCGGCGCACCAGGTGCCGAACGGTCATCCACATCGGCGACTCCACCTCGATCGGCATGAACAGCATCGACACCCTCCCGCGGGCGTCCGAGCGGATCACCGGCCGCTACCAGCAGGTCGGGGCGCGGACGGTCATCACCGACATCGTCGGCGCACGGTCGAGCCTGGAGACGGTCAACGGCGAACCCAACGCGGCCACCGCGATTGCCGGGCATCTTGCTCGTGGGGAACGCGGATGCTGGGTGATGGCGATGGGCATCAACGACACCGCCAACATCGAGGTCGGCGGCCCGGGTCCGCTCAGCATGCGCATCGACCGACTCCTCGGGCCACTGAAGGATCAGCCCGTCATGTGGCCGACGGTGATCACCGGCAGCCTCAACGAGAATCCGGCCTACAACAACGCAGCGATGCGCCGATTCAACCGCGCACTGGTGAAGGCCTGCGAGCGGTACCCCAACCTGCGCATCTACGACTGGGCCGCCGAGACCAAACCGTCGTGGTTCATCGACGGCATCCACTACACCGCACCGGGATACGTCGAACGCGCCTACCGGTTCTCGATCGCGCTCGCGACCGTCTTCCCCGCCACCGACTTCCCGCCGGCGACGTGCCTGCTGCGGTCGTCGGACGTGGTTGCGGCCCCCAAGCCTGTCCCGCCGCCGGCCCCGGCCCCGCCGAACCGGCTCGCCATCGGAACTCCGACGCCCTGACGCGAGTCGGCAACCGGCGTTGCCTTGAATCTGCGTCGGCGTGAATCCCATCATTGCGACACGGGGACGTCGCTCGCACACGCGAACCGACGCCGATAGGCCAGCGGCGCGACGCCGACTGCCGAGGCGAAGTGATGCCGAAGAAGCGTTGCCGACGCGAACCCGACGAGCCTCGCCACCTCCTCGATGGGCAGGTCGGTCTGTTCGAGCAGCCCCTTGGAAGCCAGCACGCGTTGTTCGGTGAGCCACCGGCGCGGTGCGACGCCCACCTCGTCGACGAATCGCCGAGCAAAGGTCCGCCCCGACATGTGCATCCGGGCCGCCAGATCGTCGACGGTGAGATCGCGGTCGAGGTGTTCGACCATCCACTCCAGCAATTCCCCGAACCCGGCGTCGGCGCAGGTCGGCATCGGCATGTCGACGAACTGTCGCTGGCCGCCGTCGCGGTGCGGTGGCACCACCATGCGCCGAGCGATTCGGTTGACCACCGCCGGACCCCACGACTCGCGCACGAGATGGAGTGCGGCATCGATCCCGGCGGCCGTGCCCGCGCTGGTGGTGATCGGACCGTCGTCGACGAACAGGACATCGGTGTCCACCCGCGCCTGTGGGTACATGCGTCCCAGCTTCGCGCCGTAGCGCCAATGCGTCGTACACCGCCGACCGTCGAGCAGGCCGGCCGCGCCGGCGACGAAGGCGCCCGAACACACGGTGAGCACACGTCCTCCGTTGTCGACCACCGTGCGCAACGTCTCGAGGATCTCGCTCGGGTAATCGCCTGAGGTACTGCCACCGGGAATCGCCACCAGGTCGACGTCGCGGCAGTCCTCGAGCGAGTGCGGTGCCGCGATCGTCACCCCGTTTCCCACATTCAGCGCTGCGCCGGGTTCGGGCGACGCGACGCGGAAGTCGAACGCAGGCACACCGTCGTCGGTGCGGTCGAGGCCGAAGACCTCACTGAGCACGCCGAACTCAAAGAGCGCGACGTCTCCGAACAGGAGTACTCCGATGGATCGCAACACACACCCAGTGTGGCAGATTCTTTGCGAACAATGTCTTTCCCGCCTCTGTTGGCAGGAACTTTATGCGCGCATGATTTCTTCCATGACCGCACTCACCATCGTTCTCGCCATCGCCATCGTGCTACCGATCGCCGTAATCGTGTACCGCACGCACCGCCGGGTCGACGACCCGAGGCCGATCCCACTGGGATATCTCGTCGACTGGGCAACCCGCGCCCAAACACGTCGCTACGGACCCGACACCGACCGCATCATCGCCGAACTCGACATCCTCGCCCGGTCCGATCGCACTCGGAACTGAACCACTGGGGCGTGTCTCAGCCCAGCGCGGTGAATGCCTTGTCCCACAACGCTTGTTCGCGCACCTCACCGGGGCCGACCACGTCGGAGAACACGATGTCACCGTCCGGTCCGACGAGGAAGGTGCCGCGGTTGGCGATCCCCCGCTCGGCGTCGAACACCCCGTAGGCCTGTGCGACCGCACCGTGCGGCCAGAAGTCCGACAGGATCGGGAACAGAAATCCCTGCGCCGACGACCAGACCTTGTGCGTGGGTGATGCCCCGACCGATACCGCGACCGTTGTGAGCGCGTCGTTGTCGAACTGCGGCAGGTTGTCGCGGATGTGGCCGAGTTCGCCCTGACAGGTTCCGGTGAACGCCAGCGGGAAGAACACGACCAGCACCGAGCCGTCTGCGCGGAGTCGTTCCAGCGACACGACCTGATGGTTCTGGTCGCGCAATTCGAAATCGGGCGCGCGGGTACCGACGGGCAACGGCCCTGTCGGTGACGCGTCGTTCATGCGCGCTTTCCGGGGCGGGCCTTGGGCTGAACGAGCCGGGACCCCGACCACTCACCCAGGTTCACCACCGACGTCTGCGTCAATCCGGCAGTCGTCGCGGCCTCGGCGATCTCGCTCGGATCGACATAGCCCGTGTTCCCGGTCTTCGGCGAGACCACCCACACGAACCCGTCGTCGGCCAGCGGCGAGATCACATCCATCAACTCGTCGACAAGATCGCCGTCATCGTCGCGCCACCAGAGGAGGACCATGTCGATGACGTCGTCGGCGTCATCGTCGAGCATTTCGGCTCCGATGGCGTCTTCGATGTCTGCACGCAGGTCGTCGTCGGTGTCCTCGTCCCAACCCAGCTCCTGCACAACCATGCCGGATTCCAGACCGAGTTTGTCGGCCCTACTACCCCCCGAGCTACCGTCTGTGGCGGCTACCACCGCGCGAAACCTCCTACAAGTGCCAATGTGGTGCTGGACGAACTTAGAGAACAGCCTAGGGCATGTCTTTCAGTTCCACTGGGAGGCATGAACGGATTCGTTTTGTTGCACTCCCCCGGCCACTGCGTCGAGTGGGCGCTCACCCGGGCGTCGCCGACGGACGCGGTGTCGCGGACGTGGCCGCGGGCATGGGTACGTACGGTGCACAGGCATCGAGGAGGCGCTGCTTGTCGCCGGTCCAGCCGCTCGCGATCGGGTTGAGTGCGACCAACAATTCGCGACGGATGCCGTCCTCCAACCGCCCACTCGACGCCAGGAACGCCCGGGCCGGAGCAGCGACGTCTGCTGGGGTCACGCCGGTGATGTGCGGACGAATCTGATCGGCACCGGCGATGAGGCTTGCACGGGCCTTGTTGTCCAGATCGCCCACCGCCGGGTAGTTGTGCGCCTGGTTCAACCGACCGACGAAGGTGTTGTAACCCCGCACCATCACCACCATCGCGGCCATCGCCTCACGACACAGCTCGACACCGGCCGTCTTCGCCTTCGACTGACGCGCCGCGGTCACCTCGGACCGGTAGGCGGCAACCTCGCCCGGCGCCGCCACGCCGTGTCCGGGCAGCGTCGTCGCGCACGACGACAGCACGAGAGCACCTGCGGCGAGACCCACGAACAGCGCCACCAGACGAGTCGCCGACGCCGCGGCGAAACGTCTCCGCGCCGGTCCGCCCCACATGCTCAACTCCTTACGCGTCAGTAATAAGGACCAAACGCTACCGCACCCATGACGCGCGAGATGGCCAACACCGCCGCACCCGGTGCCAAGCGACCTCACATGGGGCACGATGTGAGAGGGACACCGCAGTTCTCACCATCTCCGAGGAAGCGGCGCCCATGTCATCGGACGCCGGACCTCCACCCGTTGGCCCGGCCGAGTCGAGGGAGTAGGCAACACAGTGACCCATGAGGCACCGACCGAACAGGCAAGCGCGAGCGGAAGCGACACATCGACAGGGAGCGACGGCACCGTCGATCCCTCGCGGAATGGTCACTCCAATCGCGTCCGCGTCATCCGTGAAGGAGTCGCGTCGTACCTGCCCGACATCGATCCAGAGGAGACCGGCGAGTGGCTGGAATCCTTCGATCAGCTGATCGATCACGCCGGACCATCCCGAGCGCGCTATCTCATGCTGCGGCTGCTGGAACGGGCCGGTGAGAAGCAGGTCTCCATCCCGTCGCTGACCTCGACCGACTACGTCAACACGATCACCACCGAACGCGAGCCCTGGTTCCCGGGCGACGAGGCGGTCGAACGCCGGTTCCGCCGCATCCTGCGCTGGAACGCCGCGATCATGGTGCACCGTGCGCAACGACCCGGCGTCGGCGTCGGCGGCCACATCTCGACCTACGCGTCCTCGGCCACCCTCTACGAGGTCGGCTTCAACCACTTCTTCCGCGGCCTCGACCACTCCGGCGGCGGCGACCAGATCTTCATCCAGGGCCATGCCGCGCCGGGAATCTACGCACGTGCCTTCCTCGAGGGCCGCATCGACGAGGCCCGCATGGACGGCTTCCGCCAGGAACACAGCCACGCCGGCGAGGGTGGCGGCCTGCCGTCGTATCCGCACCCCCGACTGATGCCCGAGTTCTGGCAGTTCCCGACAGTCTCGATGGGTCTGGGACCGATGAACGCCATCTACCAGGCCCGGTTCAACCACTACCTGCACGATCGGGGCATCAAGGACACCTCCGACCAGCACGTGTGGGCGTTCCTCGGCGACGGCGAGATGGACGAAACGGAGTCGCGCGGATTCGCGAGCTTCGCCGCCACCGAGGGTCTCGACAACCTCACCTTCGTCGTCAACTGCAACCTGCAGCGACTCGACGGCCCGGTCCGTGGCAACGGCAAGATCATCCAGGAGCTCGAATCGTTCTTCCGCGGCGCCGGCTGGAACGTCATCAAGGTCATCTGGGGCCGCGAGTGGGACAAGCTGTTCTACGCCGACCACGAGGGCGCGCTGGTCAACCTGATGAACACCACGCCCGACGGCGATTTCCAGACCTACCGCGCCAACGACGGCGGTTTCATCCGCGACCACTTCTTCGCCCGCGACCCGCGGACCAAGGAACTCGTGAAGAACATGTCCGACGCCGACATCTGGGAGATGAAGCGCGGCGGACACGACTACCGCAAGGTCTACGCCGCCTACGCGGCAGCGATGGCCCACAAGGGGCAGCCGACCGTCATCCTCGCGCACACCATCAAGGGCTATCTGCTCGGCAGTCACTTCGAGGGACGCAACGCGACCCACCAGATGAAGAAGCTGACCCTCGACGATCTCAAGGCCTTCCGCGACAACAACCGGATCCCGATCACCGACGAGCAGCTCGAAAAGGACCCCTACCTTCCGCCGTATTACAACCCCGGGCCCGAGTCGGCGGAGATCCAGTACATGCTCGACCGCCGCAAGGCGCTCGGCGGATCGCTGCCGGAACGGCGGACCAAGGCGAAGGCACTGAAGCCCGACGTCAGCCAGGCGCTCAAGACGAGCGGCAAGGGATCCGGCAAGCAGCAGGTGGCCACCACCATGGCGCTGGTCCGCATCTTCAAGGACCTGTTGCGCGACAAGGAGATCGGCAAGCGCATCGTCCCGATCATCCCGGACGAGGCCCGCACCTTCGGCATGGACTCATGGTTCCCGAGCCTCAAGATCTACAACCGCAACGGGCAGCTGTACACGGCCGTCGACGCCGAGCTGATGCTCGCCTACAAGGAGAGCTCGGAAGGGCAGATCCTGCACGAGGGCATCAACGAGGCCGGATCGGCGGCGTCGTTCACCGCCGTCGGCACGTCGTACTCCACGCACGGCGAACCGATGATCCCGCTCTACATCTTCTATTCGATGTTCGGTTTCCAGCGGACCGGCGACAGCTTCTGGGCCGCCGCCGACCAGATGGCCCGCGGTTTCGTCATCGGCGCGACAGCCGGACGCACGACGCTCACCGGTGAGGGACTGCAGCACGCCGACGGGCACTCACCGCTTCTCGCGGCGACCAACCCGGCGGTGGTGGCCTACGACCCCGCGTTCGCCTTCGAACTCGGCCACATCATCGCCGACGGTCTCAAGCGCATGTACGGCGAGAATCCGGAGAACATCTACTACTACCTGACCGTCTACAACGAGCCGTTCAGCCAGCCCCCGCAGCCGGAGAATCTGGACGTGGCCGGCGTCCTCAAGGGCATCTACCGCTTCGCCGACGCGCCGGAGGGCAAGGAACACCCGGCCAGCATCCTGGTGTCCGGGATCACCATGCCCGATGCCCTGCGCGCCCAGGAGATCCTCGCCGAGGAGTGGAATGTCGGCGCCAACGTCTACTCGGTGACGTCGTGGAGCGAACTCGCCCGCGACGGCATCCGGGCCGATCGGGCCGCGGTGCGCGAACCGTCGACCGACGGCGGCCGCGCGTACCTGACCGAGGTTCTCGGCGAGGTTCCCGGTCCGTTCGTCGCGGTCAGCGATTACATGCGCGGCGTGCAGGAACAGATCCGCGCCTACGTGCCGGGCACCTACCTCACCCTGGGCACCGACGGGTTCGGCTTCTCCGACACCCGACCGGCCGCGCGGCGATTCTTCAACGTCGACGCGCAGTCGATCGTCGTCGGCGTTCTGGTCGCACTCGCCCGCGACGGGCACATTCCGATGACCGTCGCACGCGAGGCGGCGGACAAGTACAAGATCACCGACGTCTCGGCGGCCGAGGTCTCGTTCGCGGATACCGGGAGCGCCTGAGCAGACCGGACCGTCGAGCACGGTCTCGACCACCTCCACCGACCACTACATTGGAGTGGTGTCGGACGCACGGATCAACCAGCAGCCCCCGAGCATCGACGTGTTCGGGGAGCGTGGTGCACACGTGCCTGCGCCGGCCACTGTGCACGACGCCCTGCCGGACACACTGCTGCGCCGGGTGAAGCAGTACAGCGGCCGTCTCGCCACCGAGGCGGTTCACTCGATGCAGGATCAGCTGCCGTACTTCGGCGACCTCGACGCCGCGCAGCGGGCCAGTGTGCAACTGGTGGTGCAGACCGCGGTCGTCAACTTCGTCGAGTGGATTCAGGACCCCGAGGGCAACGTCAAGTTCACCGTCCAGGCATTCCAGGTGGTGCCGCAGGATCTGGCCCGACGCATCACGCTGCTGCAGACGGTCGAGATGGTGCGGGTCGCGATGGAGTTCTTCGAGAAGTGGTTGCCGCTTCTCGCCCGCAACGACGCGCAGCTCCGAGCGCTCACCGAGTCGGTCCTGCGCTACGGCCGCGAGATCGGTTTCGCCGCGGCCTCGATCTATGCGTCGGCGGCGGAATCACGTGGCGCGTGGGACTCGCGCCTGGAGGCACTCGTCGTCGACGCCGTGGTCCGCGGCGACACGGGGCCGCAGCTGCTCTCCCGAGCCGCAGCCTTGAACTGGGATTCCGACGCCCCCGCTACGGTCATCGTCGGCGCGCCACCGCCCGAGCAGAACGTGTCGGTCCCCCTCGCGATCCACAACACCGCACGTGCACACGACCGGTCGGCGCTGTCGGTGGTGCAAGGCTCGCTGCTGGTGGCCATCGTCAGCGGCCCGATCAAACCGACCGAGAAGTTCACGACCGCCCTGCTCGGCCATTTCGCCGACGGTCCGGTGGTGATCGGTCCCACCATGCCGAACCTGGGAAGTGCGCACGCGAGCGCCACCGAGGCCATGTCCGGAATCACCGCCGTGGTCGGGTGGCCGAACGCACCACGACCGGTGCACAGCCTCGAACTTCTCCCCGAACGCGCTCTGAACGGGGATGACTCCGCGATGGCCGCATTGAGCGAATCCCTCGTCCGACCGCTGGAGAAGGGTGGGGCCACGCTGAACTCCACTTTGGAGGCATACCTCGACTCGGGCGGTTCGGTCGAGTCGTGCGCCCGTGTTCTGTATATCCATCCAAATACGGTTCGTTACAGACTGAAGAAAATTTCAGAAATCACAGGACGTGATCCAACTAACCCGCGCGACGCGTACGTACTGAGGATCGCAGCGACTGTGGGTCGACTGACACACTTCCGACACGAATCGCCTACACAAGCAACATAGGAAACATCCGTAACACGGCCATTTCGACGTTTCCGCAGTTAGAGCGCCCGAAGACACGGTTGGGTAACGAATCTCAGTGTGATGACGAACCAGGTGACGCCAAGGTGAAGTTTGTAGGAACCCCACAAAAGTGCTCGACAAGGTTCATGCTTCTCTACACCCACATATGTCGTTCAAACGGTGTTCTCTGGTCACGTGCTAACGATGCTTGCCCCCGGACAGGGTTCCCAGACGCCCGGCATGCTCACGCCGTGGCTGGATCTTCCTGGCGCGCGTGATCAACTGGCGACCTGGTCGAAGCTGACCCGCCTCGATCTGGAACGCCTCGGCACCTCCGCGACCGCGGAGGAAATCACCGACACCGCAGTCACCCAGCCGCTCGTCGTCGCCTCGGCGCTCCTGGCCTTCGACGAGGTGCGCAAGGGTGGCGAACTCCCCGACGACGCGGTCGTGGCCGGCCATTCGGTCGGCGAACTCGCCGCGGCCGCCATCACCGGAGTCATCAGCTCCGACGAGGCTGTGACCCTCGCCGCCGTCCGCGGCGCCGAGATGGCCCGGGCCTGCGCACTGGAACCGACCACGATGGCCGCCGTTCTCGGTGGTGACGAAGCGCAGGTGCTGGCACGTCTCGCCGAACTCGACCTCGTACCGGCCAACCGCAATGCCGCCGGGCAGATCGTCGCCGCCGGCGCCGAATCGGCGATCGACGAACTCATCGCCGCTCCGCCGGAAAAGGCGCGCATCCGTAAGCTCGCCGTCGCCGGTGCATTCCACACCCGCTACATGGCGCCGGCCCAGGAGGCTGTCGCCGAGGCGGCTGCGCGGATCACCCCGGCCGACCCCAACCGCACCCTGCTGTCGAATTCCGACGGTCAGCCGGTCGCGAACGGCGCGGACGCACTGACGAAGCTCGTCGCCCAGGTGACCAGCCCGGTCCGCTGGGACCTGTGCTCGGCCTACCTCCGCGACAACGCCGCGAACGCAATCGTCGAACTCCCGCCGGCCGGCACGCTGGTCGGCATCGCGAAGCGCGAGCTCAAGGGCACCCCCGCGGTCGCCCTCAAGGCGCCCGCCGACATCGCGAAGATCACCGAACTTGGATAGCGGTCACGGCTTAGTTGCCTGACCCCCGGAAGATCGGCAGTGTGCCGGTTGTCCAAGCGCCCGTGGGCGAATGCTGCCCTCGTCGCGCTCCGGAGCGAGTAATCACCCAAGAGAATCAAGAAGGGAACCACACAGTGGCTGCCACCCAGGAACAACTCATTGCCGGCATCGCCGAAATCATCGAGGAAGTCACCGGCATCGAGCCGTCCGAGGTGACCTTGGAGAAGTCGTTCGTCGACGACCTCGACATCGACTCGCTGTCGATGGTCGAGATCGCCGTGCAGACCGAGGACAAGTACGGCGTGAAGATCCCCGACGAGGATCTCGCCGGCCTGCGCACCGTCGGTGACGCGGTTGCCTACATCCAGAAGCTCGAAGCCGAGAACCCCGAGGCCGCAGCTGCCATCGCCGCCCAGGTCGAGGCAGACAAGAACTCGTGAGCTCCCCCTCCCTCCGCGAATATTCGACGCTGGGCGGGAACTTCCCGAGCGTGGTGGTCACCTCCATGGTGGCCACCACCTCGCTGGGCGAAGACCTCGACTCCACGTGGAAGGGTCTTCTCGCCGGCGAGTCCGGCATCCGGCTGCTGACCGACGACTTCGTCACCCAGTACGGCGAACTGCCGTGCCGTATCGGCGGGCGGATGCTCAAGGACCCCGCCGAGGAGGTCACCCGCATCGAGGCGCGTCGTATGGCCTATGTCGAGCGCGTGTCGCACGTCATGAGCAAGCGTCTCTGGGCGCACGCCGGTGAGCCCGAGGTCGATCCCGAGCGTCTCGCTGTCGTGATCGGTACCGGTCAGGGCGGCGGTGACGCGATGGTCGACAACGTCAAGGCGATCGAGCAGTCCGGCAACTACCGCAAGGTCTCCCCGCTGGCCGTCTCGATGGCGATGCCCAACGGTCCGGCCGCGGTTGCCGGCCTCAATGTCGGCGCGCGCGCCGGAGTGATCACCCCTGTCTCGGCATGCTCTTCGGGCGCCGAGGCGATCGCACACGCGTGGCGTCACATCGTCATGGGTGACGCCGACATGGTCGTCGCCGGTGGCGTCGAAGGTCATATCGATGCGATTCCGATCGCGGCCTTCTCGATGATGCGGGCGATGAGCACACGCAACGACGATCCTGCGGGCGCCTCCCGGCCGTTCGACAAGGACCGTGACGGATTCGTGTTCGGCGAGGCCGCCGCGATGCTGATCCTCGAGCGTGAAGAGCACGCCAAGGCGCGCGGCGCTCACATCCACGCCCGCGTTCTCGGTGCGGGCATCACGTCCGACGGTTTCCACCTGGTTGCCCCCGACCCCAGCGGTCAGGGCAACGCGCGGGCCATGGCCCGCGCCATCCAGACCGCAGGTCTGAGCAAGACCGACATCACCCATATCAATGCCCACGCCACGGCGACACCCATCGGTGACACCGCCGAGGCCGTCGGCATCGTGTCGGCGGTCGGCCAGCACGCTGCGGTCTATGCACCCAAGTCGGCACTCGGACACTCCATCGGCGCAGTCGGGGCGCTGGAGTCGGTGCTGACCATCAAGAGCGTCGAAGAAGGGGTCATCCCTCCCACGCTCAACTTGGAGAACCAGGATCCGGAGTGCGACATCGATGTCGTCCACGGCGAGCCCCGCTATGGACAGATCGACTACGCGATCAACAACTCCTTCGGATTCGGTGGGCACAACGTGGCGATCGCCTTCGGTCGTTACTGAATCCGCCAACACACCCCCGACACCCTGCAGGAGACCGCGAATGACGACCTTGGCTCCGATCAGCGGCCATGAAGAAGCTGCCGACCCCCGCGACCCGTTGCTGCGGTTGACCAACTTCTTCGACGAAGGCTCGATGTCGTTGCTGCACTCGCGCGACAAATCGGGCGTTCAGGCGGCGATCGGCCTCGTCAACGGCGTTCGTACCGTCTCCTACTGCACCGATGGCACCGTCATGGGCGGTGCCATGGGTGTCGTGGGGTGTGCCCACATCGTCAACGCCATCGACACCGCCATCACCGAACAGGCGCCGGTCATCGGCATCTGGCATTCGGGCGGTGCTCGACTGGCCGAGGGCGTCGAAGCTCTCCACGCGGTCGGCCAGGTCTTCGAGGCGATGGTCCGCGCGTCGGGCTACATCCCGCAGATCTCCGTCGTCGTCGGTTTCGCCGCAGGCGGCGCCGCCTACGGTCCGGCACTCACCGACGTGGTGATCATGGCTCCGGCCGGCCGGGTGTTCGTGACCGGCCCCGACGTCGTCCGCAGCGTCACCGGCGAAGACGTCGACATGGAATCGCTCGGCGGGCCCCTCACCCACGGCAAGAAGTCCGGCGTGTGCCACATCGTCGCCGACTCCGAGCCCGACGCGTTCTGGCGCGCACGGCGTCTCGTGTCGACCTTCAGCCGACAGGGCCACTTCAACCGCGAGCAGGCGCAGGCCGGTGACACCGACCTCAAAGCCCTTCTCCCCGAGTCCAATCGACGCGCTTACGATGTGCACCCCATCGTCGAGCAGCTGCTCGACACCCAGCTCGCCGCCGACGGCGAAACCGAGATCTCCAGTTTCGAAGAGCTGCAAGCCCGTTGGGCCCCGAACATCGTTACCGGATTCGGCCGGCTCGCCGGCCGCAGCGTCGGCGTGATCGCCAACAACCCGCTCCGCATGGGCGGCTGCCTCAACTCCGAGAGCGCCGAGAAGGCGTCCCGATTCGTCCGCCTCTGCGACGCGTTCGGTGTTCCCCTCGTGGTCATCACCGACGTCCCCGGTTACCTGCCCGGTGTCGGCCAGGAATGGAACGGCGTCGTTCGACGCGGTGCAAAACTGTTGCACGCCTTCGCCGAATGCACCGTTCCGCGGGTCACCCTGGTCACCCGCAAGATCTACGGCGGCGCCTACATCGCGATGAACTCGCGTGCCCTCGGCGCCACCGCCGTCTACGCCTGGCCCGGCTCCGAGGTCGCCGTCATGGGCGCCAAGGCAGCCGTCGGCATCCTGCACAAGAAAGCCCTCGCCGCCGCACCCGACGACGAGCGAGAGGCCCTGCACGAACGCCTCGCCGCCGAGCATGAGGCCATCGCGGGCGGCGTGGGACGCGCTCAGTCGATCGGCGTGGTCGACGAGATCATCGACCCGGCCAAGACCCGCAGCATCATCGCCGAGGCCCTCGCGGCCGCACCGGCACGACGCGGGCGGCACAAGAACATTCCGCTGTAGGCTGCCTGCCACCACTGCCTGAGGTGTGAACCACCGCTCCCTGAGGTGCGAGCTTGCGAGCCTCCACCGCTCCCTGAGGTGCGAGCTTGCGAGCCTCCACCGCTCCCTGAGGTGCGAGCTTGCGAGCCTCGAAGGGCAGCGCCCGCCCGCTGACGAAATTCAGCCGACCCGTTGCTGTAGCCAGGTGACCTCGGCGCCCGCACCGCCCATGCGATACGGCTCCAGCGCCTCGTCCCACGCGGTTCCGAGAGCGGCTTCCACTTCACCGGCGAGGCCGGCGCTGTCGGGCTGCGCCTCGATCATCGTCCGCAGCTGCATCTCCCCGATCACCACGTCGCCGTTCGCGCTCGTCGAACCGCGCCACAGACCAAGACCCGGTACGTAGCTGAAGCGTTCGCCGTCGACGCCGTCGCTGGCGTTCTCGGTGACCTCGAAACGCAGCGCCGACCACTCGCGCAGCGCAGTGACCAAGCGGGCCGCGGTACCCACCGGGCCTGCCCAGTCCACCGTCGCGCGCTGCAATCCGCGGTCGGCCTCTTGCGCGGACCACTTGAGGTTGGCCCGCGCATTCAGGGTCGACGACAGAGCCCACTCCACATGCGGGCACAGCGCCACCGGCGCCGAGTGGATGTACACCACTCCAGTCGTCATGTCCGCAAACTGGTTCAGATTGCGCACCGTCTTCACCTCCGGTTGTCGACGAGGAACGTCTTCCCCAACACACCTCGCGATACCGGATATCACATCGTTGTGGTTTATTGTGCCCCATGGTGCACGTGTTGCGCCAGTTTCTCGTGCGATTATCTATCACTTACGTGACGAAACTGCCGTCGGAAAGCGGTACGCCCTGGCCCGACCGACTGCACTGTGCACTTGGGCGGCCTCGCACGTACAGATTCCCGTAGCTCAACGGCCCCGGTCACCGGCCGGATCAGTCCGACGACCGGATCGCCGCGACCACGGCGTCGTTGAACTCACTCCACCGCGGCTTGGCCCAGGCTCCGAAGTCGCGGTCGGTCAACACGACACATGCGGCGCCGAGTTCGGGGTCGACCCACAGGAATGTGCCGGACTGGCCGAAATGCCCGAACGTCCGTGGCGAATTCGACGATCCAGTCCAGTGCGGCGACTTGTTCGAGCGAATCTCGAACCCCAGACCCCAGTCGTTCGGGCGGTGCTTGCCGTAGCCGGGCACAAAGCCGTCGAGCCCCGGGAACTGCACGGACGTCGCCAGATCTGAGGTCTCCCGGGACAAGAGCTGTGGCGCCAAGAGTTCGGACGCGAACGCCGTGAGGTCGGCGACACTCGACCGCGCACCATGTCCGGCGGGACCGGCCAACTCCGAGGACGCCATACCCAGCGGCTCGAATACCGCACCGGCGAGATACTCCGGGAAGGCGATCTGCGTGGCCGATTCGACGACCTCGGCCAGCACCTCGAAACCCGCGCTGGAGTAGATGCGCCGTTCCCCTACCGGCGCCTCGACGTCGCGTGTGCCGAACGCCAGGCCCGACGCGTGTGCGAGCAGATGCGCGACCGTCGCGCCGGGAGGCCCGGCGGCATCGTCGAGCTCGACCGCCCCCTCCTCGACGGCGACGAGTACCGCCTCGGCCACGAGAAGCTTGGTGACCGAGGCGAGTTCGAAGACCGCACCGGTGTCGCCGAACTCCTCGACCACGCCGTCGGGCATGATGAGCGCCCCTGACACACGGTCAACCGGCCAGTCCGCCAACGCTTCGAGTGCCGCCACAGCAGGCCACGTTACCGCCGCGCTCCGGCCCAGACACACCGATGGCGGCCGAGTACGAGACCCGACCGCCATCGCAACTTACGAACGGCTAGTGATCTTCGTCGGTGTAGCGGATGACGCCACGAATGTTCTTGCCGTCGAGCATGTCCTGGTAGCCCTCGTTGATCTGGTCGAGACGGTACTGCCGGGTGATCATGTCGGCGATGTTCAGTTTGCCGAGCTTGTACATCGACAGCAGGTTCGGGATGTCCAGCTTGGGATTGGCACCACCGAAGATGGAGCCCTGCAGGTTCTTCTGCAGCAGGGTCAGCATCGCGAGGTTGAGGGTCACATCGCTTTCCATCATGTTGCCCATGCCGGTGAGCACGCAGGTGCCGGCCTTGGCGGTGATGCCCATCCAGGTGTCGACGTCCTTGCCGTGTACCTCGCCGACCGTGACGATCACCTTGTGGCACATGTGCCCGTGGGTGATCTCCGCGATCGACATCGCCGCTTCCTCGACCGACGCAAAAGCATGGGTGGCGCCGAACTTCAGGGCCTGCTCGCGCTTCCACTCGACCGGGTCGATCGCAAAGATGTTGCGGGCGCCCGCGATCACCGCACCCTGCAGCGCGGCGGTGCCGACACCGCCGACGCCGACGATCGCGACATCTTCGCCCGGCCGCACGTCACCGCTGCGGGTCGACGAGCCGTAGCCGGTGGGGATACCGCAGCCGCACAGGGCGGCGACCTCGAACGGGATGTCCTTGTCGATCTTCACCGCCGACGCCTCGTGCACCACCATGTACGGCGAGAAGGTGCCGAGCAGCGTCATCGGGTAGACGTTCTCCCCCGCCGCGGTGTGGATGCGGAAGGTGTTGTCCGACACCGCCTCGCCCTGCAGGAGCATCGCACCGAAGTCACAGAGGTTGGCCAGACCGGCCTTGCACGACGGGCACTTGCCACACGACGGGATGAACGACAGCACCACGTGGTCGCCGACCTCGAAGTCGGTTACACCCTCACCGACCTGTTCGACGACGCCCGCCCCTTCGTGGCCACCGAGGATCGGGAAGCCCGCCATCGGGATGCCGCCGGTCATCAGATGATGATCCGAGTGGCACATGCCGGCCGCTTCCATGCGGATCTTGATCTCACTGGCCTTGGGGTCGCCGATCTCGATCTCCTCGATCTGCCACGGCTTGTTGAGTTCCCGAAGCAGTGCACCCTTTGTCTTCACGTCACATCCTCCATTCGCCCCGACGACATCGATCCGCCGGGAATTCCACCCGCAATGGTGATTTCTCCTGTGAGGGTAGTCACTGAATCCGAAAAATGAAACGTGTTCTAATGTGCGTTTCTTGAGATTCGCATATTCGCAGGTCACACGCAGTTATCGACCACTTCGACGCGAACGACCCGGACGCCGTAACAGGCGTCCGGGTCGGTGTCCGGTGATGCGGTGCGGCGTCAGTTCGCCAGTCCGGCGTCCTTGCTGCCGTAGCTGCTGCGCAGCGTCGGCTTGACGACCTTGCCGCCCGCGTTACGGGGCAGCTCGTCGACGATCACGATGTCCTTGGGGTGCTTGAATCGCGCGAGGTTCTCGTTGAGGTACGGCTCGAGGTCCTCGAGGGTGAGGTCGTCGACGCCCTCGGCGAGCACGACGACCGCCACCGGCACCTCGCCCCACTTCTCGTGTGCGCGGCCGATGATCGCGGCCTCCACGATCTTCTCGTGGCCGAAGAGCACGTTCTCCACCTCGGCGCAGTAGATGTTCTCGCCGCCGGAGATGATCATGTCCTTGGCGCGGTCGACGACGTAGATGAAGCCCTCTTCGTCCTGGCGGACCAGGTCGCCACTGTGGAACCAGCCGCCGTGGAATGCGTCGGCGGTGCCCTGCGGGTTCTGCCAGTAGCCCTTCATCATGTTGGGTCCGCGGTAGACGATCTCGCCCACGACGCCCGGTTCGACGTCGTTCATCTCCGGGTCGACGATGCGCGCGGTGACCGCAGGCACGACCTTGCCGATGGAACCGATCTTGCGCAGGGCATCGCGGCCCTCGAGCACGCAAGTGATCGGCGACATCTCGGTCTGACCGAAGACCGCCACGTTCATGGCATCCGGGAACGTCTCGTTCATGGCGTTGAGCACGCTGTCCGAGGCGGGCGCGGCACCCCAGCTGATGACACGCAGCTTGAGGTCACGCGGCTTGGCCTGCTGCACGGCACACACGGCCTGCCACTGAGCGGGCACCAGGAAGATGGAGGTGGTGCCCTCCTTCTCGAGGGTGTCGAGCATGTCGTTGGGGTCGAACGCCCCCAACGGGTGGATCACCGAGAGCGCACCCATGTAGAACAGCGGCGCCATCGCGCCGAGGCCGGCAATGTGGAACATCGGCGCAACACACGAGCCCACATCGTCGGACCGGGTGTTCAACGCCTGCAGACAGGTCACCGCCTGCGCCTGCAGGTTCTGGTGGGTCAGCATGGCGCCCTTGGGCTTTCCGGTGGTGCCGGAGGTGTACATGATGAGGGCGACGGTCTCTTCCGGGACGTCGATCTCCGGCAGGTCCGAGGAGTCCTCGGCCACCAGGTCCTCGAACTTCAGGTGCGCCTCGTTCTGGGTGTCGCCCACCACGACGGTGGCGTCGATCGCGCCGGTCGCGGCGCTGACCGCGTCGGCCAGCGGTGCGAGCAACGACTCGGTGACGATGACCTTCGCGCCGCTGTCGGTGACGAGGAACGCGATCTCGGCGGGACTCATCCGGATGTTGACCGGCACCGGAATTGCGCCGATGAGGTTGGCGCCCAGCGTCGCCTCGACATACTCCGAACGATTCAGCAGGATCAGCAGGATTCGGTCACCGAACTGCACGCCTCGACGGCTGAGGGCGGCGGCGAATGCGCGCGACCGTTCGTCGAGCTGCTTCCACGTGGTGACCTGCCCCATGAACTTCAGCGCAGGCTTGTCCGGTGTCATGAACGCATGGCGGCGAATCTGGTTGTTCCAGTGATTGCGGCGGGAGCGCAATGGCTCGGTGACGAGATCGCTGCTCGAATCGAGGGTGGCGGTCATCGGTGTCTCCTTCTTCTTCGGACGTGCGAATTGATTGTCGAGTGGTATCGGTGGCGAGCGAGATCAGCTCGGCCACAACACTTTTGGTCGGCAGGCTACCTGCCGGTGAAGGCCGCGAGTGCGGCCTGGAACTCGGGTGACTGCAACAGCGACGTCTGACCGGCGAGTTCGCGTTCGAGGGCGGCTTCGAACCCGGCCATGGTGTGCGCGTCGAGCGCGGCCTTGGTGAGCCGCATCGCGGCCGGGCTCGAGGACGCGACCTTGTTCGCAGCCTTGTCGACCGCGGCGTCGAGGGCGGCACGGTCGTCGAGGACAGCCGTCACCAGTCCGGCGTCGTAAGCGGCGGACGCCCGCAGCTTCTCGCCCAGCAAAGCCATCGCGTTGGCACGCGCACGACCCACCGACACGGCCGGCAGCATCGAGGCCGCGCCGTCGGGCATCAGCCCGATGTTGATGAACGCGAGCAGGAAGTACGACCGCGACGTCGCGTAGACGAGGTCGGCCGCAATGGCCAGCGAAGCACCGATACCCACGGCCGCGCCGTCCACCGAGGCGATCACCGGCACCGGCACCCGGCGCACGGCACGCGCCAGCTCGGAGCCACCCGAGATCGTCTGGCGCGCCTGCTCAGGCGTGAGGCCGGCCGACCCCGACGCAGCGTTCTTGGCGGCATTCTCGGCGATCGCGATGACGTCTGCGCCGGTGCTGAAGCTGCCGCCGGCACCGTCGATGACCACCGCACGGACGTCGTCGTCGGACGCCCACGCGTCGAGGGCCTCGATGATCGCGGCCGACGCCGCACCATCGAGCGCATTCATGCGTTCGGGCCGCGAGATCGTCAGACGCGCGACGCCGCGCTCATCGACGTTGGTCCCGATTCCGCTGGCCCCGATCCCCGTCGTCGGCTTATCCGTCACCTTCTCCGTCACCGCACCGTCGCTCACAGCACTCCTCGTCCGCCATGACATTCCACGCCACGGCATCGATAGACACAACCGGACATATCCGTCCCATCGGGTCCTGACCTTACTACCATAGTGCGACCCACATCACGAGAATACCGGTTAACTTATCACGGCCACACACGCGGTCTTCCTGGTCTTTTTGTCCTTGCGACATAAATCGGTCACGCGAAGACTGCATCCGGCTAGGCTGAACCGTCATGACCGCACAACCAGGGACCACGCCATCCGACGTGCCTGCCGCAGACGCCGGCGCACCTCGTCGGCGACGCCCTGCTGCGCGGCGACAGTTCATCCTCGACGCGGCCGCCAAGGCGTTCAGCGCCGGGGGTTTCCACACTGTGCGGCTCGAGGACATCGCCGACGCGGTCGGCATCTCCGCGCCCGCGCTCTATCGCCACTTTCCGACGAAATACGCACTGTTCGCGGAGACGACCGCACAGTTGGCGCACGGGCTGAGCGGCGCCGTCGACGGGGTCGAACCGGGTTCACCCACCGAACTCGACGACCTGCTCAGCGCCATCACAACCACGTCGATCGAGAACCGCCGCACCGGTGGCCTCTATCGCTGGGAGGCCCGCTACCTCGAAGGTGCCGACGCCGACCTCGTGCGAGAGGTGGTCATCAACCAGCACCGGCGCATCCGGGCCGCGCTACAACGACGCCGACCCGGCCTGAGCGACGCCGACGCCGATCTGATCACCGCGGCAATGACGAGCGTGGTGGCCAGCCCGGCCACGCACCGAGCGGCGCTCCCGGCCCGCGAGGCACATACCCTGATCCGTGACGCGGCAACCGATCTCGTCCAGGTCGATCTACCCCCGCCGACCGACCCCACCACAGCCACACCCGGCACCGGACTGCTCCCCGCGGCCAAGCGGGAGGTGGTCCTGGCCGAGTCGATCCACCTGTTTGCCGCGCGCGGATTCCGGGACGTCACCATCGACGACATCGCGCGCGCCGCCGGGATACCCGCATCAGGTGTCTACCGGCACTACCCGAGCAAGTCGGCGATCCTCGAGGCCGCGTTCTGGCGTGCCGCCGAGCGAGTGACCGCGTCGATCACCGACGCACTCGCCGCGTCGAGCACCCCTCGCGAGGCGATCGTCGCACTCGTCACCCGCTATGTCGGATTGACCTGCGGCAGTACCGAGTTGATCACCGTGTATGTCACCGAGATCGGGCATGTCGGGCCGACGCAGCGCACGGCGCTGCGCAACCAGCAACGACTCACCGTCGAGGAATGGGCGACTTGGGTGACCCGGTGGCGACCCGATCTGAGCGCAACTCAGGCCCGCTTCCTCGTGCACGCGGCACTCAACGTGATCACCGACTTGGCGCGACTCCCCCAGCAACCCTCCGAGGCGCGGATCACCGCGCTGAGCTCACGAATTCTGCTGGGCGAATGAGATTTCCGAGACTCAGACGACGTCGAAATCGTCGATGAGCCAGCGCCCGTCGTCGGACTGGACCAGCGTCATCTTCACGCGGGATTGGTAGAGAATTCCGTCCGGCTTGGCCTTCCGGATCTCCGGCGACGTCACTGTCTGGTCCAGCGTGAGCAGCACGACGTATTTGCCCTCGTCGACCGACATGATCGCGGCGTTGTCGGCCTTGGCCGACGACACCGCTTTGACCTGCGCACTGCCCCGACGCGCATCTTGCGACGACGCGATGTACGACTGCGCGAACTTGGGTGTCGAGACCGCCTCGATCCGACGATCGAGGTCGGCGAAGTTCGCCGAGTCGTAGCTGGTGAGTTCGACGGCGTACTTACGCGCGGCATCGACGGCCGACTGTGTCGTCGGGTCAAAGCCTGACGACGCCGCGACGTTGTCCGACTTGGCATCTCGATACGCCACGGCCAGCCACGCGGTGGAGACCGCCAATGCGACCACGAGCGCCGCCAACGCTGCGATCACCAAGAAGGTCTTCCGACTACCGCCCACCCGGAAGCGACTCCCCGTTGTCGCGGCACGATCGCCTGCCTCGAGTTTGCGAGGTATCCGATCCACGGCCATCTCGGCGGGGTCTGCCTCGTCTGCCGCGCCAACGGCATCGACTTTGTCCGAGGCATCGTCGGCGTCGTCCGACGCTCCCCGACGACCGGCCTTCCGGTCGGCCTTCGCCGCTTCGCGCGCCGCCTTGCGCTCCGCCTCGACTCGATACTTTTCTCGATTTGTGCGGTTGGCAGCCAAGAATGCCTGCCCGTCGAGCGGCGTCGGGTCCTTGACGAGGGACACCTCGGCCGGGTCGTCGGTCACGTCAGGGCCGTCGGCGGCGTCACCGTCGACGTCGGTGTCGACGACCTTGGTGTCGACGACGTCGGTGTCGATGACGTCGGTGGAATCCCCGGCGCTCGGTACGTGTCGAGACTTCGGCATCCCACCAATGTAGCGACAGTGATTTGTGTCCCAGCTCACGCCCAGTCGTATCAAATATATTTGATGTGATAGCTTGGCCACCGATTTGGGCGTCAATCGAGAGGACAGGCACAACGATGGTGAATTTCACCGAGGAACAGACCGCGTTCGCGAAGGCCGTTGCCGACTTCTGCCAGCGTGAGGCGGGCACGCGGGAGCAGCGCGATCGTCTCACCGACAACGGCGCCGAACTGCATTCGCCGGAGCTCTACAAGAAGATGGCAGAACTCGGCTGGGCCGGCATCCTCGTGCCCGAGGAGTACGGCGGCGCCGGCGCAGGCAACGTCGAGATGTCGATCCTGCTGCACGAGTCGATGCGTGCGATGGCTCCGATCGGCGGCATCGGTCCCACCCTGATCACCGCCGCCGCCTACCAGAAGTTCGCCGATGAGCAGCTCAAGAAGGAGGTTCTCACCGGTGTCGCGGAGGGCGACTCGCTCTCGATCTCGATGTCCGAACCCGAGGCCGGCTCCGACGTCGCCAACCTCAAGTGTCGGGCCGAGAAGGTCGACGGCGGCTGGATCATCAACGGCCAGAAGACCTGGTGTTCCAACGCGCATTTCGCGAAGTCGATCTTGCTGATCGCGCGCACCGAGCGCAGCGACAAGAAGCATGAAGGCCTCACCCAGTTCCACATTCCCGCCGACACCCCCGGGCTGGAGATCAAGGGCATCGACACGCTGGGCGGCCGCGAGGTCAACGACCTCTACTTCACCAACGTCAGGGTCCCGGATTCGGCGGTCGTCGGTCACGTCAACAACGGCTGGAATCAGCTGATGGCCGGCCTCAACACCGAGCGGCTCATCCTGGCGGCGATGCAACTCGGTGTGGCCGAGCGTTCCTTCGCCGACACGCTCACTTTCGTCACCGAGCGCAAGCAGTTCGGCCGGCCGGTGGGTACGTTCCAGGCGCTGCGACATCGTCTTGCCGACCACGCGACCGAGATCGAATGCACCAAGCTGCTGGTCTACCGGGTAGCGGAGCTCGCCGACACGTACCCGAAGAAGCTGTTCCCGCGCGAGGCGTCGATGGCCAAGCTGAAGGCCACCGAGGTTTCCAAGGCGATGACGATCGACGCCATGCAGATGATGGGCGGCTACGGATACGCCACCGAGTTCGACGCGGAGCGGCAGATGCGCGGCGCCATCATCTCGACTGTCTATGGTGGCACCAATGAAATCCAGCGAGACATCATCGGCAAGACGTTTGGCCTCTGAGCCGGCCGACGTCGACGCGCCGTCTCGCGCTGCGGCCAAGCCGCTTCGGCGGCGGCCGCAGTTGTCCGAGGAGGTGGCCACGCACCTGCGTGGTCAGATCATGACGGCTGCCGTCCAACCGGGCGACTACATCCGGATGGACGAGACCGCCGAGGCGCTCGGTGTCAGTGTCACCCCCGTCCGGGAGGCGCTGCTGACGTTGCGGGGCGAGGGCATGGTGAACCTCGTCCCGCGACGCGGCTACGTGGTCGCCGAGCTGAGCCGCACCGACGTCGAGGATCTGTTCTGGCTCCAGGGCGCGATCGCCGTGAAATTGGCGCTGCGCACCGCCGACGTCATCACCGAGGAGCAGTTGGCCGAGCTCGAATGGTGCAACCGGCAGTTGCGAGCGGCCCTCGACGCGGGTGACGTGGACGCCGTGCAAGACGCCGAGTTCGACTTCCACCGCGTCCACAACCACATCGCCGACGGCCGGAAGCTGGCCTGGTTCCTCCTTGCCGCCACCCGCTACACGCCCGCGCACCTCTACGCGGCCGACCCCGAGTGGGGCGACGTTGCGGTCGACAGTCACGCCCGACTCATCGACGCCTACCGGTCGGAGGATCGCGACGCCGTGGTCGAGCAGACGCGTCGCCAGTTCGTCGACGGTTCAACGCGTCTCACGAGGCACCTGGAGAACTCAGGCATCTGGTCCTGACCGGGGTTCACCGTGCGCCAGCCTTGCTTCCGCTCCTTGAGGTGCGAGGAGCGCGATTCGAAGACTCATCCGCTCCCTGAGCTGAGGTGCGAGGAGCGCGATTCGAAGACTCATCCGCTCCCTGAGGTGCGAGGAGCGCGAGCGACGAGCCTCGAAGGGCCTGGTGAGACAGGGTATTTGGGGACAAGCGCCATGCACCCCACCGCCGCCTGAGGTGCGACGAGCGCCATGCGCGAGGAGCCTCGAAGGCCCGGGCGACCTTGATATGCCAACTCAGACACTGCCGAGATCCAGCGACACCCACTGTCGCGGCTCGAGCGTCACTCTGGTCTGCGGACCGTGGTTGTCCCATGCGAAGTCGACGTACGGCCCGACCTTTTCCTCGGGCAGGTAGCGCGCGGCCATCTCCCACAGGTCATCTCGCGTCGCATCGTCATATCCGACGACGTCGCCCGACACCGACGCGTACCGGATAGTCGGTTCGACGCGTTCCACCATCAGAGTGAATCGACCTGCGGCCCTGATCAATCCGAGCTTTCGTGATTCGGTGCCGGTGAGCAGCCATGGCCTCTCCCCCGGCGTGTACTGGTACCAGATCGGAACGGTCAGCGGTGCCCGTCCTGGTTCTGCTTCCACCGACAGTGCAGCGATGTGCGGTTCGGACAGGAACTGTTCTCGTTCGGTGACGGTGAGTGCCATGCCTCCACCGTAGATCCGAGCACCGACACACCTGTGCGCGTCGGCACCGCGAGCCGTCTTACAGGTACTTCTCGACCAGCGCCATGGCCAGGCGTGCTTCTACCGCCGAGACCGGTGGTGGGATGGTCTCGGTGAGTTGGTATGTGGCCGACGGTGGCGGGTCGGGTTCGGTGTGGTGGATTCTGCCGCGGGCCTTTTCGAGTTGTTGGTCGAACAGTGCCCGGATGTCGGGGCGCCGGTTCACGCGCGCCGGATTGGGTGGCGCACCGGGTCGGTGGTTACGCCGCCACCAGGTGCGTCCGGCCAGATCACCACTGCGATACACCCCGGTGGTGTAATCACCGAGCCGACCACTGACCATCCGATTGTGCTTCGGACACGCCGGCGCAAGGTCGACGATGTCGGTGCGCCCACCGTCGGCCCAATCACGGTGCGCGTGATGCATTTCCACGTGCGTGGCCGGCTGATCACAGCCCGGTGCCGAACACACCTCCCCGTCCTCACGGGCAAACGACATCAACCGCTGCGCCATGGTGGCGCACCGCTTGGACCGGCCCTCGTACAGGGCTAGTGGAATGTTGTCGGCGAACACCGCCAAATACTGTTCGGCCTCGGCCGCCAGACGCACCACATCGGCCATCGGCAGCAGCGACCCAGTCGCCGTCGTACCGAACCCGGCCTTGGCGATCAGGTCCTCGAGTTCGACCTTGATGATCAACTGCACCGGCAACCCACGATGGGTTTTGCCCAGCAAACCATCTGTGAACACTGCTTTCAGCAACGCCGAGAGCGCATCATGATTGCGTTGGGCTTGTGACCGCCCATCACGGGCGGCGGCCGCTTTCAACTGGTCGGGGTCGGCGTCGTCTTCGGCACCACTCGGCGAGTCAGGATCGTTGGGGTTGTTGAGACCGGGTTTGGCCCAGACCGCCAACAGCATGTCCACCAGCGCCCGGGTTTCCGGGTCGAGGTGAGCGGTCAGCTTCGACATCTGTTGCGCGTTCTGCCGATTCAGCCACAGATTGCGTTGCCGTTTACGGTCGGCGTCGTCGGACAGTTCCCCATCCGGATCCAGATGCGCCAGGATGCGTTGCCCCAACGTGTTGATCTCGTCCGGTGTGTGTTCGGCAGCCAACCCCGACAGTGTCGCTTCGGCGGCGACCTGCTTGTCGTGGGACACCTTGTGCGGGATGGCATCCAACATCTCCGCGGCCTTGCGTACATGGCCGGGCCCCACGAGTCCGTCGGCGAACGCGGTCGCCAGCGTCGGATACCTCGGCTCCCTCAGCTGCCCATCGAGTTCCCGGAAGCGGCCGGTGGCCGCCATCTGGTCTTTGCGTCGCGCCGGGTCCGACACCCGCAGCTCGACGTTCAGGAAGTTGGTGAGACTACGAAACCCCATCGCGCGGGGCACATTCCGATCCGACAGCTCCAGCACTTGTCGATTGCCTTGAAACGTCATCCGATTGATGGCACGCTCGTGAACCTGCGCAACAGCCACCAACTCGGCATCAGAACAGCGCGTCAGATCCGCGGCCGCCAACCGATCCAGCAACCCGTCGATCTCGGTGAGCAGACCAGGAACCTCCGACAACGACGACTCCGCCGCTTGGCCGATCTGCTGATCCATGCTCACCCCCGAATCCGGATCACTCGAACTCACATTCGAGAGTACATGCCTAGCGCCGGGTTCGCAAGTATTTTCGACGACACCTACACAACATCAGGAGACTTGTCGAATCATGTTGAACCACAGCATTTTCGACAAATCGACAGATCGTCCGACCACTGCGGCCCCTCCGAATGACGGCGTCGCCCAGGAGTTGTCGTCGACGAAGCGGTCAGGCCGGTCACTTTGGGCGGACCCATACTCCGTCGAGTAGAGACCGTTCATCGTCTGGGTTTTCAGGGTCCACGTCGCACACCGTGAGTGAGTGCATGGTGAACAGTCCCCAGCCCGGGAAGTCGTGCCCGATGGCGGTCTCCTCACCACAGAGACCGATAGCAGCGAGCTCAGCGATGACATCGTCGTACGCCCGGCAACTAAGCCGGATTCCCTGGACGACCAGCACTGGTTCGCCTGGCCGTGAGTACGACAACTGGGCGAAAGGCACGCGACCTGCGCTGTCGAACTCGACCTCGATCGCATTCTCGCGATAGAGGAGATTGCCACGCGCCTCGGCTGAAGGCGCGCCGATGACAGCTTCAACCTCTGTGCGACTGCCCCAGGACTACCGGGCCGATCCGCCTCCCGGGAACGACTTCAAGAATCTCCGTCATGTGATCGATCCTCACACATTTGGCGGCACCCGAGTCTTCTCGGAGAGCCAGTCCGGCACCAACAAGAAAGGCCCGGTGAAAACCGGGCCTGACCTGCTGCTACTCTGCTCCCCCAACTGGACTCGAACCAGTTTGCCCGGTGTGATGAAATTGTAGGGATGGCCTGGGAAATCTGTCGATAACCTGCGGTCATAGGTGACAGTACACAGTGAACGGTGCGGAAGCAACGGGAACATGATGTAACGTCCTATTGCACGATAGTTGCACGGTATCCGGGGAGGACCAATGACGAAGCCGAAGCGCCAAAGACGGGAGTTCGGCGCGATTCGCAAACTCCCCTCCGGCCGATTCCAGGCTCACTACATCGGACCGGACGCCGCCAAGCACTACGCACCCAAGACGTTCGCCGCGAAGGTCGACGCCGAGGCGTGGCTAACCGACCGTCGGCGTGAAATCGACAAGAAGCTGTGGAACCCGATTGATGCCGACAGGGCCGAGTCACCCATGTTCGAGCCCTACGCCGACGAATGGCTACAGACCCGGCTCGTGCGCGGCCGACCGCTGAAGATCCGAACTCGCGACCACTACCGGCAGCTGCTGGATCTCCACATACTCCCGGCGTTCCGCGCGAAGCGATTGGACCAGATCACCCCCGCCGACGTCCGTAAGTGGCATGACAACCTGCTCCCCGACGCCCCGACGATGCGCGCGCACGCCTACTCGTTGCTGCGCACGATCATGATGACCGCGTACAACTCCGAACTGATCGTCGCGAACCCGTGCCGAGTTGAAGGCGCCGGGTCAGCTCGACGCCGCTCCCGCACAGTGCCGGCGAGTGTCGACGAACTCGCGGTCATCGTCGAGAACATGACACCCCGGTACCGGCTCATGGTCTCACTCGCCGCCTGGTGTGCGCTGCGGTTCGGTGAGTTGATCGAGATACGACGCCGAGACGTGATGCTTGAGTACGAGACCGGCGACGACGGCGAACGGCAGTTGGTGGCCGGATACGTCGCCGTCAGTCGTGGCGCGGTCCGCGACGCGGAGAAGAATGCCTACATTGCCCAGGACTCGGCGAAGTCCGACGCGGGGTCTCGCACCGTCCACATTCCCCCGCACGTCCTGGACGCGGTGGAGCATCACCTACAGGAGCACACTGGACCCAATCGTGATGCCCTGCTGTTCCCCGCGCCCGAGGGTGGATACCTAACGCCGACAACGCTTTACAACCACTTCCATCCGGCACGCGACGCAGCGAAGCGCCCCGACCTCCGGTTCCACGACCTCCGGCATACTGGTGCGGTACTCGCGGCCGCGACCGGAGCCACCCTCGCGGAACTTCAACAGCGGCTAGGGCATTCGACCGTATCGGCCGCGATGCGGTATCAACACGCGGCACAGGGCCGAGACAGAAAGATCGCCGAAGCGCTGTCCCTACTCGTCAAACCCGACACACCGCAAGAGTGACTTGCAACCGCAAGCTGTACCAGTACAGTGGAAGCCAGCGGAAGAATTATGTTTTTTGTTGTCTTCCGCCACCAAAACTGAACACTAACCCGCTAGATTCGCGAGGCGCTGAGTAGGACAAGGCAAGCCGCCGTTTACGGCCCCTTCCCATTACACCAGCCTGTGAGATGGCAGTTTGAGCTGTTCATGTAGCTCAGCATCGACCGAATCGAACGGCGTTGGAGGCCGCAAGGCCCCTCCTTGAAAGACCCTGGTTGGTCAGCCGATACTTCCCCTAGGCGAAGGAGAACGTCGAGCAGAACCGCAGGAAATCCTGCAGTGAAGCTTGGTGTTCTCCTTTTTCGTATCTGGAGGAAACATCGTGGCCAAGTCCACACTCCCCTCGCCCCGTCGTTGGGCGTCCATCCAACAGACCGCCGACCATCTCGGCGTCACTTCCCGCACTGTCAGGTCGATGATCGCCGACGGGCGTCTGCGCGGATACCGAAACGGCCACAAAGTAATCCGCGTCGACCTGAACGAGGTTGACGCCTCGATGACCCCGTTCGGTGGGGCAGCATGAGCGGCCCCGACTACGAACACCTCGATTGGCTCGACGATCTCGGCATCACCGACCACCAGGCCGACCAGATCGGCGGTGACGTGGAATGACCCGAGCAAAACGAAACCCCGGCGCTGGCGGGCGGACCGGGGCTCGAAAATCCACGTGGGTGCGGGATCACGACAAGTTTAACGCAGATGCGCGTATTACCTCGCCAACCTCTGACGAGATCTACGAACACGCCGTGATCGACGCCGCGACCGCGCTCGGATACACGGTCAGCGTGCCGTGCGAGGTGTGCGGGCATCCACTCACTAACCCGAAATCCGTTGGAACGCACATCGGTCCGAAGTGCGCGGTGAAGGGTGGCCGCGATGACTGACCCTTACATCGAAACCCGCTCGTTCGTTCAACGTCTCGTCGGCATCCACGGTGGGCCGGCACCTGCCGCCGGATCGCCCGCATGGTGCGCGTTGGGAGACGCAGACCCGGCGAAGCTGCTGGCCGTCCTGCACGCCGGAAGCGCGCACGTGCTCAACCAGTGCCACGAGGCGATCGACGACCGGCGCTTGGCCATTCGTGAGGCGTCCGTGGCGATCTCCCAGGCGAAGGACTGGGCTGCGGTGGCGAAGCGTATCCGCGATCGCGACGAGTTCCGGCGCGCACATCCGTGGGCGGTCCGCGAGGTGACCAGGTGACGGCCGCCGACTTCTGGACCGCGCGCCCGGTCCTGGAGCATGTCCGTGACTTCGCACGCGCTCGGCGGGTGCCACCGCTGGCGATGCTCGCGAGTCTGACGGTACGCGCGATCGGCTCACTCGATCCGAATATCGTTGGGCCACCTGTGATTGGCGGGTACTCGTCACTGAACTGCGCGGTTGCCTACGTCGGCCCGTCTGGCTTTGGCAAGGGTGCCACTGAGGCCGCGGCCCGCGATGCCACGAATCTACCCGCGCTGCCTGAACTGCCACTCGGCACCGGTGAGGGTATGGCCCGCACTTTCGCGGCGAACGACGAGGGCCAGCAAGAGATTCGTTCGGCGATCTTCACCGCATCCGAGGTCGACGGGCTGGCAGCTCTCGGCGCGAGAACCGGCGCGACCGTCATGTCAGTGTTCCGGCAGGCGATCAGCGGCGAGTCCATCGGATCGGCGAACGCCCAGAAACACACACGGGTGATCGTCCCGGCGCACTCGTACCGTGCGGTGTTCACCATCGGTGTGCAACCCGAGCGGGCGCAGCCGCTCATCGGCGATACCGCGGGCACGGCACAGCGGATTCTGTGGGTGCCGACCAGCGACCCGGACGCGCCAGAACGCCGGCCATCCGAACCGGATCGGTGGACCGTACCGCGGACCCTCGTGCCCGGTGATCGGCGGACCGTGCTGCGGTTGCCAGACGAGGCCGTTGAGGCGATGGATCGGACCCAGCTCGGCAAGCTCCACGGTGACCCCGACATCAATCCGCTGGACGGGCACGCGCTCATGACGCGGGCGAAGATCGCTGCGGGTCTCATGGTGCTCGACGGCCGGATGCGCGAAGTCACGATCGAGGACTGGGAGCTGGCCGGCGTTCTCATGCGTGAGTCGGACCGGACCCGCGACCGAGTTGCTGCGGTGCTCGCCGACTCGGCTCGACGGGTGAACCGGGCCAAGGCGCATGCGGTCGCCGAGCGCGATGACGTGGTGGCCGAGAAGAAAGTACAGCGCGCAGCCAACGGCATCGTTGCACGCCTGGAACGTAGCCGGCAGGTGCTCTCCAAGAGCGATCTTCGGAAGGCTCTACGGTCCGATCTTCGGCCCGAATTCCAGCCGGCCATCGATCGTCTGATCGGCGATGGGCTGGTGGCCGAGACGCCTCACGGTTACACGCTCACCGGTGGACAGGTGGACAGCGGTGTCCACCCTGATAACAGCAGGTCAGAGCAGGTGGACACACCTGTCCACGTGGACACCCCGCGCGGGAACCCACCTGGGAAAACACCACCCGGAGGCATCACGCCCACGACACCCGGCGTGACAGCACGAGTCCTCGAAATCCTCCATTCCACGACAGGAACAACACCATGAACCACTCACCGAACCGCTCGACCGACCGTCTCATCGAGGCAGCCTGGAATGTCCACGACAGCATCGACTGGGCGCTCGACAGTCTCGCGATGGGCGACGAGATCGACACCGACGAGAGCATCGAGCTGTGCAGGATCGCTGACGCTTCCACACCGCTCGGAGCCGCGCTGCGCGAGTTCACTCGGTACAGCGACGGCCGGCCGATCCGCTCATCGGTCCCAATCGTCTACGGCGTCACGTTCATAGTGGTCTGGCCCGCCGATCCCGAGTGGTCTCGTATCGAGCACGCTGCGCGTGAGGGAGCGGTGTTCGATGGCGACTGGCGTCTCGTCCTCGAGGGCCGACTACCCGTCGACCCCGGAGTCCCCGACCGCGGTGGCTACCGGGTGTGGGTCGATGACAAGCCGTGCGCGGTGCGGGTCGAGGAACTACCACCCGCACCACGACTCTCGGCGGTGCGGTGATGGTCGCCCAGTACCGCGGCCCCGCACGCCGCGAGGGCGGCTGGGTTGACCTCACCGCCGAAATACTGCGCGGGACCGCCGACCTGTCCGGCGCCAACTGCGTCGGTTCCGAAGCGCTGTTCGATCCCAAGGCCCACAACGAGGAGTTCACCGCCGCCGACTACCGCCACCAGGCCGCGGTCGAGCTGTGCCGCACCTGTCCAGCGGTCGTCGCCTGCGCGCAGTGGGCGGCAACACAGCCCGACGTCCACGCCGTCATCGGTGGCCGCCGACCCGCGCTTCCCGGCAACCCCGGCCGACCCCGAAAGAGTGCCGCATGAGCCCGATAGATGAGATCCGCGCCAGCGTGCTGCGATACGCCGAGGAACGACAACTGCGGACCTACTCGCCCGCACTCTCCCTGTTCATCGACTACCTGCG